>NZ_CP012382.1:0-1472500 GCF_001267885.1 Streptomyces ambofaciens ATCC 23877
CGGAGCGGGTACCACATCGCTGCGCGATGTGCAAGCGAACACCCGCGCTGCGCGCGGGTGTTGCGCTCACGCTCCGCGTGAGCGGAGCGGGACGCTGCGCGTCCCGCCCACCGGCCCGGCTGCGCCGGGCCGGTGACGCTCCGTCCGCTGCGCTCCCGGAGCGCGGGGCCTACGGCCCCGATGGGGTGGCCTCCGCTGCGCTCCAGCCACCCAACCGCACCCGCTGCGCGGGCACGGCAACGGGCCTGCGGCCCGGGCAGCGAGGAGAGGGTGCTGGGTGGGCCGGTTCTACTCGGGCTGGGTCACAGTCAGAGCCCAGCGGACACTGTCATCCGAGGCGTCAACGCCCACAGTGAAAGAACCTCGCTGCACGACCCCGGGGTCCATGGTCACCGAGCCCACACCCGCTCTGCCGGCAGGACAGTCCACCGAAAACTCAGCCACGCGTGCCTGCTGCGATTCCATCGTCACCGCCACACTGCCTCCGCCTTCACAGGCGACCGTGAGCACGGTCGGCAGCCCTTCCCATGCCCCACCGGACGCGACCCCGCCATCACCCGTCCACTCCGGCACCCACACCAAACCCTCAGGCCCGGGATGAGGAAGAAGACCACCATCCGCCGCGGCTGGCACCGCCCCTGCGCCCACCGCCCCGAAAGCCGCCAACAACGCCACTGCTACGGTCCTACGCGCACTCATCACGCCTGCCCCTCCTGATGGTCTGTCACGGCCAAGGCAGTGTGACGCGCGGGAAGACCACCACGCATGAGTACAACGACTCATGACATCCAGAGCGCTATGGGACATCAAGGGGTCGGCCCTGCTGCCGCGGGGTCGCTGCCGAACAGGCCTGCCGACCGAACCGCTACAGGGGAGGTCGGGTGTGGGCTAGAGCTGCTGGATCAGCATCCATATGACGAGTCCCAGGAAGATTACTCCGACCGCCCGGTTCATTTGCGTAACCCTTGCTTGTGGGCTCGGTCGCCTCGTGGTTCTTCACCCAGCCTCTCTGGAGGCGTGCGTTGGCCTTCCAGAGCAGTTGGGGGCGTACGACTTGGATCACCCCCATGACCAGAAAGAAGCACAAGACCAGGACGAATACCGGGCTGCTGCCATCACTGTCCGTGGCAGCCTGCACTACCGCATTGGGACTCATGAAGGCCGGTTGCCCCGGCCCCGGAGCAAGTAACGGAGGACACCGTCCAGGTGAACGCCTGCTAGGTGGCCTCTGCTGCGCTCCAGCCACCGGCCGAGCCCACTGCTGCTAACGGGCCGGCCTGCGGTCCGGGAAGGGAACCCCTGCACTGAGGGGTTGGCTCACTGACCGTCGCGCGCTGCTGCTTTCCTCTTGGCCCGGTTCGCCACCCACTGCACCACCACGTTGACCACGGCCACGAGAACCGCGAAGGCGAGCGCGTCGAGCCACGTTCTGCCTGTAACAGTGCGCCACACCACCGCGGCCGCCCCGTAGACGGCCACAACAATCGCCCAGCGCACCCAACGTCGAGACCACCACTCGACTGACCGCTCCCGTGTCTGCATGCCGACCAGTTACCCGGGATTCATGCCAGCAGGGTGACGGGGCTTCAGGCGGGGGCGTGACGGCGGGTGGCCGGCGCCTTGTGCGGGGCGGCGTAATGCGCGGGCCGGCCGGTCGCGGGGACGGCGAGGCGCCGCAGGGACAGGCTCGCGGTGGCCAGGAGAACGGTGAAGACGGCCAGGAGGAGGACGGACACCCACATCTGTCGGCTCCCGGGTGCCTGCCAGCCAGTCCAGGCCGCGGACCCTGCCCACAGCGCCATGGCTGCTGCGTAGAAGGAGCGGATGCGGCGCAGTTGGCGCTCGGCCCGCAGGAACTGGATGCGTTCGGTCTTCGGTGCCATGCGGCACCGTGTACCCCGATGCGTGATGCCCATCAGGGTCGGATGAAGTCTCGTGGAGGGGATCTGTCGAGGGGTGTCGCTAGTCTGCCTCTCAATGTGATGCAGCATGTAGTATTGGCGTAATGGGGGGACATTCGGTAGGAAGTGGTGCGCGTGGTGGTCTACGAGTACCTTCCGTGTGAACTTGCCCGGGCCGGGGTGATAGCACAAGCCGCTGGACTCGATCGTCACCAGGTGTCCGTGCAGGTACGCCTCGCGCAGGAACGTGTCGGGCGTGCGCGGCTGCGCCCTACGGAACCGCATCATTTGAGCGAGTTGTTCATCGCGGACCTGCGGCGCCTGCAGTGGGAACGGATCGCCCAGCTCATGGAGAGAGCAGGTGGTCGCGTACGTGCCCTCTCAGGACTTGCGTGCAGTCCGCTATGAAGAGCAGCGTCTGCAGCGGTTGGTGACAGACGGGGCCGAGGCTGAGCGGTCCGGGAGCGCAGCTTTGGAGATTGCGCGGCATCGTGTCTACCGGGTCGATACCCGGTGCACGCCGGCCGCTGCCGTCCGGACTTCCATGCCTCCACCGTCCACCTGATGGCCGCCTCCCCCGACGAAGCAGGCCGACGGGCGCGGGGCATCCACAAAGGAGACGACGGTCTCAACCAAGGCAGTAACTACCGGATCACGTCCGTCCAGCAGGTCCTTCCCGAACCGGGGGAAATCTTTTGATCCAGCTCCGAGAACACCAGGTGGAACAGAAACAGAGCATCCGGGAATGGGTCGGATTTTCTGCAAGATCATCTGTTCCCCCGGAAGGGATGCGGGGCACGATCGTGTCCGCCACCGGATCCGGCAAGACGATCATGGCTGCCGCGAGCGCGCTGGAGTGCTTCGCGGGCGGGCGGATCCTGGTGACTGTGCCCACCCTGGACCTGCTCGCACAGACCGCCCAGGCGTGGCGGGCGGTGGGCCACCGGGCGCCGATGGTGGCGGTGTGTTCGCTGGAGAATGACCCGGTGCTGGGCTCGCTGGGTGTGCGTACCACTACGAATCCGATCCAGCTCGCGCTGTGGGCCGGGTCCGGGCCCGTGGTCGTGTTCGCCACCTATGCCTCGCTGGTGGACCGCGAGGACCCGGAGGACCCGACGGGCCAGCGGACGTTTCGCGGGCCACTGGAAGCTGCTCTGGCGGGCGGGGAACGGCTCTACGGCCAGCGCCTGGGCGGTTTCGACCTGGCCATCGTGGACGAGGCGCACGGCACCGCTGGTGATCTTGGTCGGCCGTGGGCGGTGATCCACGACAACGCCCGCATCCCTGCGGACTACCGGCTCTACCTGACCGCCACCCCGCGGATCCTCGCCTCGCCCCGCCCGCAGAGGGGCGCGGCCGGCCAGGAGGTGGAGCTCGCGAGCATGACCGACGACCCGTACGGCACCTTCGGAGCCTGGCTCCCCGGCGCCGAGCTCGGGCTCTCGGAGGCCATCGAGCGGGGCATCCTCGCTGGATTCGAGATCGATGTCCTCGAGATCCGCGACCCCTCCCCCGTCGCCGGGGATTCCGAGGAGGCGCGGCGGGGCCGGCGCCTGGCGCTGCTGCAGACCGCACTTTTGGAGCACGCTGCGGCGTACAACCTGCGTACGGTCATGACGTTCCACCAGAAGGTCGAGGAGGCCGCCGCGTTCGCGCAGAAGCTGCCGAAGACGGCAGCCGAGCTGTATGCGGGCCAGATGTCGGCTGAGGAGCTGGCGAAGGTGGAGGAGAAGGTGGCGGAGCTGCCCGCGTCGTCGATCGGCGCCCGGCTGTACGAGCTGGAGGCCGGACGGCACGTACCGCCCGAGCGGGTGTGGTCGGCGTGGCTGTGCGGGGACCACCTCGTCACCGAGCGACGCGAGGTGCTCAGGCAGTTCGCCAACGGCATCGACGCAGAGGGCCGGCGCGTGCACCGGGCGTTCCTCGCCAGCTGCCGCGTCCTCGGGGAAGGCGTCGACATCACCGGCGAGCGGGGCGTGGAGGCCGTGTGCTTCGCGGACACCCGCGGTTCGCAGGTGGAGATCGTGCAGAACATCGGCCGGGCCCTGCGGCTCAACAAGGATGGGTCCACGAAGGTCGCGCGGATCATCGTGCCCGTCTTCCTCGAGCCCGGCGAAGACCCCACCGACATGGTCGCCTCCGCGAGCTTCAAGCCGCTCGTGGTCGTCCTCCAGGGCCTGCGTAGCCATGATGAGCGTCTGGTGGAGCAGCTCGCCTCCCGTGCCCTCGCCAGCGGCGAACGCAAGACCCACCTCCAGCGCGACGAGGACGGGCAGATCATCGCGGCCCACGGCGAGGTCCAGGAGCAGGCCGGCGTCGACGGTGCGGTCGAGTCCGCGCTCCTGCACTTCTCCACGCCACGCGACCCGGCGACCATCGCGGCGTTCCTGCGTACCCGGGTCTACCGGCCCGAATCGCTGGTCTGGCTGGAGGGCTACCAAGCCCTGCTGCGCTGGCGAAAGGAACATGAGATCACCGGGCTCTACGCCATCCCATACGACACGGAGACCGAGGTCGGCGTCACGAGGGCCTTTCCGCTGGGCCGATGGGTCCACCAGCAGCGCAAAGCGCTACGGGCCGGGGAGCTCGAACCGCGCCGCAAGAAGCTCCTCGACGCCCCCGAGGCGGGCATGGTCTGGGAGCCCGGCGAAGAGGCCTGGGAGAAGAAGCTGGCGGCGCTGCGCTCCTACCGCCGGGCCACCGGACACCTCGCGCCCAGGCAGGACGCGGTCTGGGGAGACGCCGAAGGCGAACTCGTCCCCGTCGGGCAGCACATGGCCAACCTCCGCCGCACAGACGGCCTGGGCAAGGACCACAAGCGGGCGGCTGAGCGCGCGGCGCAGCTGGCGGCGATCGACCGCGACTGGAACTGTCCCTGGTCGCTCGACTGGCAGCGTCACTACCGCCATCTCGCCGACCTGGCGGAGGACGAGCCTGGCGGGGTGCTGCCCGACATCGCACCCGGCGTACTGATGGACGGCGACGACATCGGGCGGTGGCTGAAGCGACAGACCCGGCCAGCGGCCTGGAAACAGCTGTCCCCCGAGCAGCAGGAGCGGCTGTCGAAGCTGGGCGTGCACCCCGCTCTGGCACCACCTCCCGCCCCGGCGGGCAAGGGCGCGGCGAAGGGGCCGACCAAGGCCCAGCAGGCGTTCCGGCGTGGGCTGGCCGCCCTGGCGCAGT
Source organism: Streptomyces ambofaciens ATCC 23877 (assembly GCF_001267885.1). Classification (NCBI taxonomy): domain Bacteria; kingdom Bacillati; phylum Actinomycetota; class Actinomycetes; order Kitasatosporales; family Streptomycetaceae; genus Streptomyces; species Streptomyces ambofaciens. Next base: position 5,085 of record NZ_CP012382.1, read on the forward strand.
GGGTCGAGCGGGAGGGTGCGAACCGTCCGGTACCGCGGAAAGCGGTCGAGTTTTTGCCTGACGGGACCGAGACGAAGCTCGGCGTATGGGTATCGAACACCCGCGCCAGACGCGACAGGCTCAGCGCGGAGCAGATCGACGCTCTGCGGGAGCTGGGGGTGGAGTGGGCGTAGTTGAGTCTGGAGGCTGTCCTGGCAGATCGCTGGGCTGGGAAGACAGTGAAGCGGCGAGATGCTGCCCCGTATCATCGCGTGCCGAGAAGCATGCGTAGGAAAGGGATCTGGCCGTGGACGAGCGGGGCGAGGAAGCGAAGCGGCCCGACGAGGAGTACTCAGAGGAACGCTTCGAGGAACTGGCCCGGTTCCTCTTCTCCCGCACAGACCTACTGCTGCTGAACCGCCCTGAGAACTCCGACACGGACCTGGCTGTACAGGCACTCAACAACGCGGTACGCGTACTGCTGGGTCAGGTACGGGCATACCGCGAGTGGGGGCAACGAGCCCGCCCTCGCCGGCGCGTGGGACACGCTCACCACCATCGCGCAGCGATGGCGACACCATCCCGACTTCCTCACCGACTGGGGATGGGAGTGAGCCCGGCAGAACAACGCGGCGATGCTGCTCCGCGCACGGGCGGGGACGTGTCGACGCTGAAGCACCAGGCCCTTGCCGCCTTCCAGCCCGGGGGTACCGCCGCTGAGCGCCATCCGCGCAGCGGCGGTCTTGCCCCGGCCCGGGTCGCCGAACAGACATACCGCGTCCTGGGTGGCCATCGCCTGCCCGACCGCCTCGCTCACCGTCCGCACCGACGACGTCCCCACCAGCTGCGCGCCCTCAGGCAACGCCACACCTGCCGGAGCACCGTTCTCCCCTGCCGGCAAGCTCCCGGTGCAACGACGCCAGGGAGGGCACCTCGCCCCCGGCGCCTTCGATGCCGGTGCAGCGCCGCGACGTTCCCGCCCGCCTGAGCCAGTGCCTCCCACATCTCGCCGTCGGCCGGACCGGCACACCCCGATGGCCCTGTCCGGACCTGAAGAGGAGCTGATGGTCCATCGGTCCGGGGATCGAGGAGGAGCGACCTCATCATCGCGTGCCAGGGTCGGGAATCGGACATTGTGTACGAGATTTCCTGAAACATCGGACTCAGCCCTCTTATGTGCCGGAGCATGCCGACTACGGCTTCGCCTCACCAGGGCGAGGGCGTCCGACCGCGGGGAGACACGGATGAAGCGTTCGACGAGAAGGCTAGGCAAGCCGCAGTTGCTGGGTGTGGGAGTCATGACGCTCCTCCTCGGCCTGGTCGCTGCCCCCACCGCGCAGGCGGCTCCGGCACCGGCTCCCGCTGCCGAGGAGTGCACCGGCAGCTGGGACGGCAAGACGTACTGGGCCAAGGGGCCGACCGGCCGCAATGGCGGCGGTTACGCGCGGACCTACTGGAACGGCTCCACCAAGCGCAACTGTGCGAAGTTCTGGTCCAGCCCTTACGACGGGCTCGCCTCCAACATCACCCTGGCGATCTTCGACGAGGGCGGTGACTACGCCATCGATCCGCCGAAGGAGCACCCGGAGAACTATCGCTACTACGCCGGCCCCATCTACACCTGGTTCAACGCGACGGGACAGTGCATCAGCCTGAGCGGCTCCCTGGTCCGAGGCGGAGCGAAATACCATCTGGACACCGGGCCGATCCGGTGCGGCTGATCCGTCACCATCCGAGGCGACGGTACGGCGCGCGTTCGTCGGCTTCGGCTTGCGCTTGTGCTGCGACGGCGCGATCCTGGCAGTTCTCGCACAGGTGCGGGTGCGACTGGCGATTGCCCCAGCCCGGGTTGGAGCCGACTGCCTCCCAGCGGTCGTCGGTGAACTTCTGTCCGCAGTCCCTGCACACCGGCCGCCGCGCTTCGCGCTGCGCGGCTTCCCGTTCCTCACGGCGCCGCTGTTCTTCCCGGGCTGCCTGGCGGCGGGCGAGGTAGGCATCGCGGCGGGCATTGCCGATCGCGTCCAGCAGTGGCTGGTGGTGGTCACGGCCGAAGCGCCAGAAGGCGGGCCCGGCCGGACCGTGTTCGCGCAGCTGCTGAAGCGTGGTCGCCACGATCGGGATGCAGCGGTCGTAGGGAGTGATAGCCGCCTTCGGGATGCCACCGTCCTTGCCAGTGGTGGCGGGTGAAGTCGGCGACCCTGGCCATCTGCCTCTTGGCGGAGCGCTGGCCGGCCTGGTGGAAGACGAGCAGGACCGGAGGGTGCACCCGCTCGTACTCATCGGACGCGGGTGCGGACCAGCGGGTGCGCCACACCGGCTTCTCGATACCTCGGTATCCCTCTCCTGCCGCAGGAAGAACCGGGCGTACTTGTCGAACTGCGCGGCGATGAGGACGGCGTCCTCGGTGCAGTTGTCCACCTCGAGGAACAACAAGGGCACGCCGGCCTCCGGGGCGGTCAGGACGACGTCGGCGCGGGCGCTGCCGATAGCGGGGTTCTTCCAGGTGCCCCTTCACCGGGAGCGCGACCTCGGTGGCGTAGGAGGCGAGGGTGCCGATCCCGTCAGGTGCGTGCACAGCGGCCTGTGCGCCGCGACCGCTTCGGCCGGCTCCCCCACAACCCGGGCCAGGTTCGGTTTCGGGCGGATCAGCGCGATGACCATCTCGTTCACCGTCATCGGGTGTGAGACGCCGGAGCGGCCTGCGCGGAGCATCTATCCATGCCCCGGGGCACGATGGAAGTATCCGCATTCAGACATGCAGCGGGGGGCGCACCCTGCCCGACCCCCGCTTTCGTCCATTAGGTGACTTGCCAGACCAGAGGATTCTTACTGCTCGCCGACTGTCGACACCTCATTTGGATCGGCACCCTCGGCCAGCAACCGGGCCAGCCTCTGCATCCTCGTGTTCCACCGCGTGATAGGCAGGCGTCCAGTAGTCACTCACCAGGGCATTCAATCGCCGCCGCAATGCGTCTGCGTCATCCGGGGCGGGTCAAATCCAGTTGTAGTTGGTGTCGTCCAGGGCCGGCAGGAGGGACTGGGCGGCGTCGAGCGGCGCGGTGGGAGCGGCGAGTTCGGCGAGCGGGACTGGTGGGAACAGAGCCTTGTTGGCAGCGTCCTTGTAGTGGCTCCAGGTAAGGTGGCCGACGCCAGCCATGTCGTCATGTTCGACGGTGTGCAAGCGGGCCCGAATGGGGGCTGCGATGTGCACGCGGAAGACGAGGTGGAGTTTGCGGGGTGGGGTGCTGCCGGGGCGGGTGACCATGGCGTCCTGTATCCAGGTCAGCTGTGGGGCGCTGCTTGCGTCTGCGAGGTTCAGGCCCAGTTCTTCGTCGAGTTCGCGTGCGAGGGCGTGTGGGATGGGTTCGCCGGGTTCGACGTTGCCGCCCGGCAGGGTGTACTGGTCTTGGCCGTTCTTGGTGCGGTGGATGAGGGCGATCTCGTCGCCGTTGAACAGAGCCGCGGCCACGCGGATCTTGATGTGGGCGAACGGTTCGGCGAACGTCACTGAGGCGTCCCTCCTTCGGTGGGCGGGGTCCGGTGGCTGCCCTTGGCCAAGCGGCACAGGCAGATGATGCAGCACGCGAGTCGCACAAGCCGTTACTGGCTCTAAGAAAAGCTGCTGATCATGAGTCCTCGCGGCGGTGAGTTCGGCGCATCGCCGACCGGCACGGGACGGCTCCTCGTCGCAAGGCCCGGCCGTCGCGGACGCGGGTGGTCTCGACGAGTGCCGGTCTCTTTCCGGTGAGGTGGAAGTCCTTGCGGAGGTGCTGCACGCGCTCGGCGAGCGCCTCACGGGCCGCTTGTTCCCCGCCGTTTCGAGCGCGGTGATTGCAGTAAGCGTGCCGGCCGGCTGACGCCGTCGGGGCTCTCAGTGCCCGGGCGAGGAAGTCACTGATGAGCCTGCTCAAGCGAGCGCCAGGCCCGAAGAAGCGGTCTCATCGGCGCCGGGGCGCACACCTGCCGGGTCGCCGTCCGCCCGCCGGTCCGGTGCCGGCCGTCGTGGCCGGCCGCGGGGCGGGTGCCGTCGGACGGGCCCACAGCGGCCGGTGCTTCCGCGGTGCGCGGAAGCGCCGGCTCATTCGCGGCGGTGGCGGGCGTAATGGCGTTGTGCCTTGGCGCGGTTGCCGCAGCCGGACATCGAGCACCAGCGGCGGGTGCCGTTCTTGGACACGTCGTAGAAGTGCAGCACGCACTGCGGGTTGCCGCAGGCGCGGATGCGATCCGGGCGGTCGGCCATCAGGCGCAGGAAGTCGGTGACCGCGGCCCAGCCCGGCAGCCAGGCCGGATTGGCCACCTCGGGCATGGTGGCCGGTCCGCCGGGGCCCAGGACCTGCCGCAGCCGGCCGTGGGCGAGCACGTCGTTGACGGCCGTGACGGCGGCGGGCGTCGGGTGCGCTGGGTCGGCGACCGCCTCGTCGAGCGCGGCGCGGGCCTGACGTAGTCGCTCCTGCGTGTCACGGCCGGCCGGGACGCGGGCGCCGCCGAGGGCGTCGCGGACCAGGGGCGTATTCAGCCACAGTGCTGTTCCGTCCAGGGAGTCGAGGAGGTCGTGCCGGCCCGTGGCGTCGATCCAGCGCGTGTTGAGCAGGTCGATGGCGAGCGGTTCGCCGGTCAGCGGCCTCGGGTCGGGCTCGGCGGGTGACGGCATGGTGCGGGTCCCTTCGTCGCGGCGGCACCCCACCCACGATAACCGGTCATTCCATGGTCACCGGTTGACTGCCCTTCGTTCTAACTTTTAATATCCACTTCAATGGTTACGAGGTGATCTCGTGGCCCCTGACGAAGGCGGTTGATCGACCATGGGCAAGGCGAAGAACCTGCAGACCGGTCACATCGGGCTGAATGTCACCGACCTCGACCGCTCGCTCGCCTTCTACTGCGAGGTCTTCGGCTTCGAGGTGCTGGCCCAGGGCAAGGAGGACGGCCGCCGCTGGGCGTTCCTCGGCCGGGACGAGCGCCTGGTCGTCACGCTGTGGCAGCAGAGCGAGGGCGCGTTCGCCACCGACCGGCCCGGGCTGCACCACCTCTCCTTCCAGGTCGACACCGTCGAGGAGGTCAAGGACATCGAGGAGGTGCTGCGCCGGCTGGGCGCCGGGTTCGCCTACGACGGTGTCGTCCCGCACGGCGAGAACACCAGTTCCGGCGGCATCTTCTTCACCGACCCCGACGGCACCCGCCTGGAGATCTACGCGCCGACCGGCGCAAACCCCGCTCACGCCCCGACCGAGAACGCTCCGACCTGCGGCTTCTTCTAGCCCGCGACGCTCGCCCCCGGCGCTCCCGCCCGGACGGGAGACCCGCCGGGCGGGAGCGCCGCCTGCCCTGTCCCGATGTACGAGAAGGAGCACGCCGTGGCCACCTATCACGCCGGCGAACTCGCGGTGCAGGAGCGGGCCGGCCTCGCCTTGCGGGCCGCTTCGGCGCTCCGCGCCGTCCGCGCCGAAGTACCGCCCGTCGCCCGACAATTCCTGGCCGAGCGACCCCTGATCGTGGTGGGCGCCGCCGACCCGGGGGGCCGGCTCTGGGCCACCCACCTCACCGGGGAACCCGGTTTCCTCCGCGTCCCCGACCCGCGCAGCCTGGTCATCGATGCACTGCCCGTCCCGGAGGACCCCCTCGCCGGTGTCCTCGGCGCGGCACGGTCCCTGCCGGTGGGGATGATCGCCATCGAGCCCGCCACACGACGCAGAATGCGGATCAACGGCCGCGCCGACCGGGACGGCACCGGACTGCGCGTCACCCTCGACCAGGTCGTCTCCAACTGCCCGAAATACATCCAGCAACGCGACCACCGCCCGGCGGACGCGGACGGGCCGGTGCTCCGCCGCGCGACCACGGGGCGCGCGCTGGACGCCGCGCAACGCGCGGCGGTAGGGCGGGCCGACACGTTCTTCGTCACCACCGCGTCCGACACGGGTCACGTCGACGCCTCGCACCGCGGCGGCAACCCGGGGTTCGTCCAGGTCCTCTCCGCCACCCTGCTGCGCTGGCCCGACTACACGGGTAACGCGATGTTCCTGACGCTGGGCAACCTGCACGTCAACCCGGCGGCGGGCATCCTCGTACCGGACTGGGAGACGGGCACCGCCCTCCATCTGTCCGGGACGGCCCGGACCGTCTGGGACGCCGAGGAGATCGCACGCACACCGGGGGCGCAGCGGCTCGTGGAGTTCTGCGTCGAGGCGGTGCACGAGGTGTCCGGCGCGTCCCCGCTGCGCTGGGGCGAGCCCGGCTACTCCCGCTACAACCCGCCGGTCCGCTGACCTCGCGCGGCGGACCGCCCGCCCGCACGGCCCCGGCCGCTGTCAGTGCCGGCTGACCCGCTACACGGCGGCCGAATCGCAGTGCCCACCTCGACGGCGTGGGCGAGCGGCACCCCACGCGTCCTCCTCACCCTGCATCCGGCCATCCACTCACCCCGATGACGCGGTTCCGGACGGGCCGGCGAGGGCGGAACCGGATGGCGGAGGGCCGCCGGCCGTCCGGAGCACGACAGACCGGGCCAGTCCGGTGCGAGTTGTCCAGCCGGCGTCGGCCGTGCGAAAACGACTTGTCCGCGCCCAGGGCGGCCGGACAGGCTGACCGGACAAAATCACGGTGCAAGGCCCCACGCACGTCACCGTTCCCACCCTGGCAGCACCCTCCGCGGGCAGCGGAAAGGCCAGGTGGCGGCGTTCCTGAGGACCCCCTACGTGGCCCCGCCGTTCGGCCCACGGCGCTTCGTGCGGTCCGAACCGCCACAGCCGTGGGCCGGGATGCACACCGCGCTCACCCCCGGGCCCGCCGCACCGCAGCTCGGCTACCACCCGGCGATGGCCGCCCTGCTGGAAGAAGCCGCGAGCACCGGCGAGGCCCGAACGCGATACGGACCGGAGCGTTCTTCGCCTTCCATCGTTCAGGTGCAACCTGAGAGAACGCGTCACCGTTTGTCGTCGCGTGTCGCGCAACACCCACGGAAGCCAGTGCCGCATCAGGCAACGTTCGCCTTGCCGTGACGTGGGCGGGAACTGTCCTGCTGCTCGCGAGGTCAGCCGAATGTCTCGCGGTGGCGCTTCAGTCGAAATCGCTGGCGGAAGTAAGGCCCTCGACGAAGGATCCGAAGTCCCCAGCGAGGGCCAACGGTGTGGGGCTCGCGCGAGCCCCACCCGGCGTCCCGCTGGTTGCCGAGCGGGCGTGGTAGGAGATCTCCCACACCCCGGGGAAGGGGATCTTGAGTTCCGGGACCTCGGTGATGTGCCATCCAAACAAGACGGCCCAGCTCAAGCGCACCCCTCCACGCCAGCCTGTTCGACCAACATGCACCGGCCCAGGATGACAGGCGCCTGCGAGAGGAACGGGAGCACGGTGGCCTCGATGCTCACGTGCCACTCAAGAGTGAAAGCAGGTACTCAGCGGGGGCTGGGCTTCAGCAGCGTGGCGGCCTCGGAGATGAAGCTTCCGGTGGCTTCCTTGGCTGCCTGTCGGCGGGCGTCCAGCACGGGGCGGTCGGTGGCATGGCGCAGCGCGTACGTGGCGTCTGCGGCCTGCTGGGCGGCACCGGCCAGCTCGGGGAGCAGGACCTGGAGGCGGATGTGCGGCGCGGTGATGGCCGCCCGGGTGTCGTTGCTCTTGGTCTGGGCTCCCAGTTGCTGCTCGCTGTCGGCCTCGTTCAGTGCCAGCCGTTCGCGGTGGAACATGGCCGACCGGTGTGCGTCCAGAGCGGCCGCGAACTCGGTGACGGCGGCGAGCTGGTCCTGGCGGTGGCTGTCGGCGCGCTGTTCTGCGCGGTCCGTGCGTGCTGTGCGGTGTTGGAGGAGTCCTGCCGTCAGGGCGCCGGCGAGGGTTCCGAGTACGGCGATGACCGAAGGCCACATCAGGTGGTGCGTCCTTTCGAGGGGGAGGGACTGACGCGGAGGCGCACGGCGTCTCCGCGTCAGTTACGGCCGCGCTCCAGGGCTAGGGACTGTTCTGAGTTCAGATCACGTGGTGGGTTGGAGGCTGCGGAGCCACGGGATGGCACCGCGTAGGTGGAGTCCGGCGAGGTGGGCCAGTGGTGTCATCTTCAGGTCACTGGGCAGCATCCGATGGCTCGTACCAGAGGCTCGTCATCGGGGAGCGCATGGTCCAGCCCAGTGAGGAGTAAAGCGCCCGACCCTCGGGCGTGCCGACCAGGAGGCCAGTCTTTGCGCCGGTCTCGTACGCGGCGCTCTGCAGCGTGCGCATCACCAGGCCGCCGAGGCCCTTGCGCCGGTGCTCGGCGGCGGTCTCGACCTGGTCGACCACGACATGGGCGCCTGCCTGGGCGATCTGTCCACGGGCGGCGAAGTGCCCGGCGCGCGTGCGGACCAGTACTCGGCTGACGCCGCCCCGGGTCCAACTGGTGAGCGTGTAACCGGCCGGCACCTCATGGCGCTCTGGCACTAGATGGCAGGTCATCAGAAAACCGGGGCTGTCGCGCCGCCAGCCCGGCCCGACCCAGGGCAGGACCGCCTGATGCTCGGCGAACAGCTTCAGCCACGTCCCGGGCGCGCTCGTCCCGGCGACGATCTTGCGCACATCGGCCTCGGAGGGCTCCGGCAGCACGTGTCGGGCAACGTGTTTGGGCTGCCCGACGTCGATCGTCCACCCCCACGGCTCGTCGACCGGGTCCGAGCTGCCGCGGGAGACGACCCAGCCGTTGATCCACATCCGCACAAGTTCACTGATCCTGGTGTCCGGCATCGCCGCCCGCCCCGCCTGAATGGTAATAGGTGATAGTGCGCAATGAACCTTACGCAACAGACGCAGGATTCACCATAGGAGCAGGTCGCTTGGCCAAGGACCACGAGCGATTGCCACGGGTAGCCACTGGGACTGTTCCGAGTTCAGGTCGCCGACGCCGGGCGATCGCGGCCCGGTAGAACGGTGGTGTGACGCGTGGTGATCTGAGCGATGCCGAATGGGAGTTGGGGGAGCCGTTCTTGCCGCTGGGTGAGCGCGGGCCAATCCCTGACCTGCGCCGACACTTCGATGCGGTGATGTGGCGGTACCGGACTGGGAGGCCGTGGCGGGACGTCCCTGAGCGCTACGGATCCTGGTCGACCGTCTACGGTCGGTTCCAGCTGTGGGCGGCGGCTGAACCTTCCAGGCATTGATGGACGGGATGATCGCCGAGGCCGCAACGCGAGGGCAGGTCGACCTCAGCCTGGTCAGCGTGGACTCCACGGTAGCCCGCGCGCACCACCACGCGGCCGGGATGGTCGTCGACCCGGAGTTGCCGCGGAACCTGGAGAAGGCCGTCGCGGAGCAAAAGGGGCTTCACCAAAGGGGCAAAACGAACCGTTATTGGCGGTGCCCAACCCGGCCGACGAGACGGACGACGCGACTCACGAGGAACGCCGCCGCGTGCGCCGCCGCCGCAGGGCCCGGCTTCGCGCGGCCGAGCTGGGGCGCTTGGGCGGCGGGCTGACCACCAAGGCCCACCTTGCGGCCGAACACCGCTGTCGGCCGTTGTCCTTCATCCTCACGCCCGGGCAGGCCGCCGACAGTCCCCGCTTCATCCCGGTCGTCGAGCAGATCAGGGTCCGCGGTCTGGCGGGCCGGCGCCGCGCCCGCCCGGACGCGATCGCCGGCGACAAGGCGTACTCCTCCCGCGCCAACCGCGCCTACCTGCGCCGACGCCGGATCCGGGGCGTCATCCCGGAGAAAGCCGACCAGACCGCCAACCGCAGTCCGAGCCGGCCGTCGGCAACGGCACGGGACTGGTCGGTCTCTCCGAGCGGGTCCAGGCGCTCGGGACGAAGGCGCGGGCCTTCGATCCCCGGCCCGGCGGCCGCCGTCGATGAGCTGGTGTGCGGCCTGGTCGGGTAGTTGGCCGACTGGCAGCAGTCGATCGGCGAGCTGGGCCGCGCGTTCACCACGGCAACTGAAGGCCGACCGCTACCCGGCTGGTCCACCGAGGTCGTCGCACGCCACCACCACGCTCACCTGCTCGCCGCCATCGTCGAGCTCGGCGGTGAGCTGGAGCTCCCAACTACCCGTAAAGGGCGCTTCAGGGGCGCGGTCATCCCAGAGCTGCGCGGTCAGCGACGCCTGCCGCCGCCGATGCGGCGGTCGTCGGCCAGTGCGGTCAGCGGGCCGAACTCGCGGGCAAGCTCGTTCCACGTCAGCACCTCGCCACAGCGGGCCGGGAACTCCTTCGGGTTGAACTCGGGCATGGTCCAGGTGCCAGTGCCCCGGTCCCGCAGCCACAGGTCCCCGTCACCGTCGACCACCGTCGGCGGGACCGGCACGGGCTCGGCCTGATCGGTGGGCTCCCAGGTGACCCGGCCCGGGTGGGAAACGCGGCGCAGCTCGGTGGTGGCCAGCCGCGCGGCCAAGTCACGGGTGGACTCCTCGGCGTCCTTGACCGACGCGAGTCGGAATGCGTCGTCAAGTACGGGCAGGGCTGGATTCTTGCTGCGCTTTGAACTCATACGCTGACGACCTCCGGTGGGGGGCGTCACATCCGTTATGGCACCCCGTAGAGGGACACGGTATCCGAGGCGGGAGCCGGGCGCGGCGCACTGACCGTCCCGCAGACGGATACCGGCGTCAAGGGCGTCTCGCCGGGCCAGGCCGACGGGTTGCGGCCGAAGTCGGCCGTGTCCAGCATCCGCGTCTCGTTGCGCCGCAACCCGTAGGCGTACGCAGTCTTGAGGAGCATCGCGTCGCGGAAAGCGGGCAGCCATCCCTTGCGGCCGCGTCCGCGGACCCGGCTCACCTCGTCGTCGGCGTGGTCGAAGAACGCCTGTAACTCATCTCGGGTGAGGGCCCGTTTCGGGGCCTCGGTCTCGCACTCCTGCATGTGCACGGCGGTATTCCACTCGTGACCCACCTGGATCGGATGGGTGCCGAAGCGGCGCTCACACTCAGCCGCCCAGCCGTAGGCCGGGTCGGTGGCGTAATCGCAGAACAGACGCGCCGCCACCTGGTAGCCGCGCAGCGTCGAGCGGACGCAGCCACGGACCGCCCGCAAGTCACCAAACCACTCGTCCGCCAGCATCGAGGACCAGCTCCACGGAAAGGCATCCGCGTGCGCGGCGAACGCCCGCACCTTCCGCTCCCGACCGTTGATGGTGGACAGCGCGAGGTTCCGCGCCAGCTGCTGGTTGCGCCAGCCGTCCAACATCGCCTCGAGGACCTGCTCCTCCGGCCGCAACAGCGGTACCCCGTGGGCCAGATGCAGCCGCACGGCCCCCGGTGCCAACCCATCCTTGGCCGCCAATTTCATCACGCTCCGTAGGTCGCATCGAGCGCGAGAATCTCGCATCAGATGCGAAGCCCGGAGCGGGCGTGCTGCGCCTGCAGGCGGACCGGATGTGGCTCCAGTCCGGAGGCAGCTGCCGCCTCACGGTTTTCAGTCCCGTCGACGACGAGACCGCCGAGAAATTGGAGCGTCTGCATGCCCTCGCGGGCTGACCCGCGCCGAACGGCTCGGACGACCGCGATCACGCCGAGATGAACGGCTCCGTCAAATGCGGCGTCGCCAGGTGCAGCGTGGTGGCGGTTTCGCGGCCGAGCATGCGCTCCCTTGAGTGCCTGGCCGCCTCAGGGTCGGTCTCGTGCGAGTAGGCGAGCTCGGGGTGGAGCAGCTGGAGCGCGTGCACCAGGAGGTCGCCGGTGACGAGCGCCAGCTCGCGCCCGTCGGCGACCAGCACACTCTGGTGCCCGGGCGTGTGCCCGGGCGTGGCAACCGCGCGCCCGGCGCGCAGCGGCGTGTCCCCGTCGAGGAGCCGGAGCCGACCGGCCGCCGCGAGCGGGTCGGTTAGGGTCTCGCGAAGCTGCGGGTTGAGCGCGTCGAGGGCGTCGAACTCGGCCCGCTGGAGCAGGTATTCGGCGTTCGGGAAATAGGGCCGACGGCCGCTGGTCGCACTGCCAGGCGCAGGGGCGCCGCCCACCGCGCCGCCCGCTGATGGGACGGCCGCCTCGGTCACGACCGCCCACCCGACGTGGTCGGTGTGCAGATGTGTGAGCACCACGGTGTCGACTTCGGCCGGGTCGATGCCCGCGGCGGCGAGCGACTCGGGGAGCGCACCGGGCACGGGCGCCCACGAGCCGGCCGGGCTGTCCGCCGGACCGATCCCGGCGTCCACGACGGTGAGACCCCTGTCGCCGCGGATCGCGTACGCGCGGAACTGGAGTTGCCAGCGGCCCTCGGTGTCGACCGCGCCCGGGTCGTAGCGGTCGGCCTCGGCCCACTGAGCGGCCGTGGCCTCGGGGAAGGCCTCGGCGCGCGGGGAGAAGAACGGGCCCTCGCCGTCGGCGAGGGCGATGATCTCGGTCGAGCCGATCCAGAGGCGGGGAACGCTGAGGGACATGGCCGCGATCCTGCCATGCCTTGCACGGGTGCGTCACAGGGCTGCCGGGAGGTTCCCGCGGGGCGGTTGCGGCCGGAGGGAGGGCAGGGTCAGGTGCCACCAGTCGGTCAGGCGGTCGTCGAGGGCGTTCGTACCCTCGAGGGCGTCGGTGAGGGTGCACAGGCCGAAGAACGCGCGCACCAGGGTCCGGGCTGTGCGGGCGGGGCGGACGCGCTCGTTGAGATGTCCTGCTAGGCGGGCCTGTGCGAGCAGTCGCGTGGCGGCGGCGGTCCACAGCGCGAAGGGGTCGGGTACGGGAGCCGTCATGACGGTGCGTTCGGCCCACAGGCGGGCGCCGGCGCGTGTCACGGGGTCCTGGGCGAGGTCGTGGGCGATTGCATAGCTGAGGGCAACGAGCCGTTCGAGCGGGGGGACTGTCTCGTCTTCGTAGGGTGCAGCGAGCTGGGACCAGGTGGCGAACCGGTCTTCGACGACGGCGAGGGCGATGCCCTCCTTGCCGGTGTAGTGGAAGTAGACCGCGCCGCTGGTCCGGCCCGATCTTGCACTTATGTCGTTGACGCTGGTGGCCGCGTATCCCTGTTCAGCGAATAGTTGGGCGGCCGCTTCCAGCAGTGATCTGCGGGTTGCCTTCGCCCGTTCTTGCAACGTTCCATCCGCCCTCGCTCTGTTCTCATGTTGGCCACGAATTTAGTGCGCCAGCGTACGCCCGGAGCCCAAAGAGGCACTTTGGTGGGGCAATTACGCAGTTCTTTCGAAGGCGAACACTTGCGAGTGGTAATGGGCGCAAGGGGCTCCGGGGTGGGCGCGGCCTAGGGCGTGTGTCAACTGATGGGCGAGATAGCGGTATTGACGGTCTCGGCGGCTGTGTCACGGTTGTCGCCGCCACCCGGCCATACGCCTGTTTCCGACACCCGTCGAGTCACCAAAAAGGGTTATTGCCCGATTTGCCTGGACGAAAATAACGTAGCGGAAGCTATCTTTCCGTTTCCCCTTATGGCTACGGAAAGGCCGCATGCGTACACGTGAAGGCATGGGAGGCTCCAGTGACCACCTCGGACCGCGGTCTGCTCGACTGGTCGCCCGAAGCCGTCGTCTTCGACTGCGACGGCACCCTGATGGACAGCGAACGCCATTGGCAGGAGGCTCGCAGCCGGGCCTTTCGGGAGCACGGGCTCCAGCCGCCGCCCGGGTTCGCGGAGCAGGCCCTTGGCCTGCACTACGAGGACTGCGGCCGGCTCATGGCGCAGTCCGTGCACAAACCCGAACTGACCGAGGACCTGACGGCCGCGCTTCTCGACCACTTCCTGGCACTGGTCACCGACGAACCGGTGACGATGCCGGGTGCGGTGCGGCTCGTACGGCTGCTCTCCGACCGCCTGCCGCTGGCGGTGGCCAGCAACTGCCCGAGAGTCGTGGTCGAAGGCAGCCTGGAACGGGCCGGGCTGCTCGCGCACTTCCAGCACCTCGTCGTCCCCGACACCGGGGACCGCGTGCGCCCCAAGCCGCACCCCGACGTGTACGCCGTGGCGGCCCGGCTCTGCGGCGTCCACCCGCACCGGGCACTGGCCGTGGAGGACTCCCTGACCGGTGTGGAAGCGGCCCGCCGGGCCGGCCTGCGGGTCCTGGGCGTCGGCCCCCGGCCACAGGGCGACGGCGCCGCCCGGGCCGACGGGTGGTTACCGGCGCTGGACGCTCCCGAACTGCTGGCCTGGGCCCACGCGCTGGACGGCCCGCGGGGGACGCGAGAGCCCTGACAGCCCGCCGAGATCCGCCAACGCCAAGCGCTCGCACTCCCCCGGTGACCGCGGACGGCAGCACGCTGGTGCGGCGGGAAGAACCTGATGCGGTGGGCCGGGCCAGGCGCGCCACGGCTGCCCGGGTTTCCGGCCCTCGCCCCGGGTCCGCTCGCCGGAGCTTGCCCAGGTCGCCTTGACCGTGGCCTTGATCACTGGGACGACCGGCTCCGGGTGGCGGTCCTTGTAGTCGTCCATCGCGGCGAGGAAGTCGTCCGGGACGCTGCCGCCGCGGAGAGGTCTGCCAGCTCTGCCAGCCGCTGGGCTGGGGCTCCCGAGCGTTCGTGGACAGGGGCCTTGCCGCCCCACCTGGCCCGGGCCAGCGGTCACGGTGCCGCGTCGAAAGGACCTAGCTTGGCCAGTGCGGTGGCGCTCGGGCTGCCGGGATCTGCGGTGTAGAGCACCAGCCGCAGGCTGGTGCCGGGCATGAGCAGGGTCTGACGGTCCAGTTCCAGCTCGCCGACTTCGGGATGCTGCAGGCGTTTGCGCAGGGTCGGCCGGGGGTGCACGTCGTGGCTGCGCCAGCCGGCGACGAAGTCCGGGTTGTGTGCGGCGTACTCGTTGACCAGCTCGCCCAGCGCACGGTCCGCCGGGTGGCGGGCGCCGGCCGCGCGCAGGTGGGCGGCGGACTGCCGGGCGAAGTCGCCTTCCGCGCCGGCAGGGGCCGAGCAGAGGGTGCCGCTCAACCGGATGGCGAGGCGCACGGTGTTGCGCTCGTGGACGGACAACTGCGCGAAGTCGATGATCAACGCGGCCGCCGCAGCGTTCCAGGCCACGATGTCCTCCAGGTCGTTCACCACATAGGCGGGAATCGGCCCGAGCCGATGCAGCAGTCGGTGCGCATCGGCAGGCACCGGCGCGCGATCGGCTTCCGTACTGGGCGGGATCTGCCCGGCCAGCCGTGCCAGGTGCTCACGCTCTGTGTCGGTGAGGCGCAGTGCCGTGCCCAGTGCGGACAGCACCTGCGGCGACGGACGCGGCGCGCGGGCCTGCTCCAGTCGCTCGTAGTAGCTCGTGGACACCCCGGCCAGGGCGGCCACCTCTTCCCGCCGCAGCCCGGGGGTACGCCGGGCACGCAGGCCGGGTGGGTGGACAGCTGTGGCCGGCATCTGGGCCGGGCGCAGCGCTTCCCGTCGGCGGCGCAGGAAGTCGGCCAGATCTGCTCTGCTCACCCGGCCAGGTTGGCACAGCGGCACTCGGCTTAGCCACGGACCAGTGGTCCGGGGCTCACTGGTGCGTTCCACGGCACTGCCTCGTGCACGCACTCTGATGCGGTCACACGTCCTGCAGAACGCTGGAGAATCACCGTGTCACCACGCACTTCCGAAGAGACCTTCCGCCGGCTGCTGGAGCTGCTGCTGGCCAAAGACATGGATGCCGTCGCCGATCTGTGGGCGGAGTACGGCACCGCCGAGTTCCCCTTCGCCCAGGGTGCCTCACCGAGACGGCTGACCGGACGTGAGGCCGTCCGGGGATATCTGGCCGGCTACCCGGACCTGATGGACGTGCAGGCGATCCCGGCCCTCACCGTGCGTCACACGGACCAGCCGGACACCATCGTGGTGGAGTTCACCGCGCGCGGCCGCACGGTGGCCACCGATGCGCCGTACCAGTTGGACTACATCACGGTGCTCGCCACCCACCAGGGCCTGATCACCCGTTATCGGGACTACTGGAACCCGCTGGCGGCCGCCTCAGCGGCCGGCACGCTGCCCGAACTGCTCGGCTCGCTGCGCTCGCAGGCCACGCGATGACCGGCGTGCTGATCACCGGCGGCACCGGGAAGACCGGAAGCACCCTGGCCGAACTGCTCCGCAGGAGTGGTGTGCCGGTCCGGGTGGCAAGCCGCATCCCAGCGGCCGATGCCCCGGACGCTGTTCGGTTCGACTGGAGAGATCCGGCCACCCATCCGGCCGCATTGCACGGGATGGACCGGGTCTACCTGGTGCCTCCGGTAGACACCACAGATCCGATGCCGCTGGTCGAACCGTTCTTGGCCGAGGCCGACCGCCTCGGCGTGCGCCGGGTGGTGCTGCTCGGTGCCGCCATCGTGCTGCCCGGTGCCGCCAGCGCGCTGGAACTGGCCGCGCGCGTGCGGGCCCGGCCGGGATGGGTGGTGCTGCGCCCCTCCGGGTTCATGCAGAACTTCTTGGCCCCTCACCCGCTGGGTGAGGGGATCCGGCGACGCGGTGAGATCCGCACAGCTGCCGGAACCGGCCGGGTGGGCTGGATCGACGCTCGAGACATCGCGGCGGTGGCCGCCGTGCTACTGACCGGGCCGTATGGCCACCCCGACGACCGGCGTGACTACCTGCTCACCGGGCCGAAGGCGCTGAATTACCAGGACGCGGCACAGATCATCACCCTCCACACCGGCCGGCCGGTCCGGGTCGTGCCCGTCGGGGTCGCCGAGCAGGCGGACGCCTACCGTGCGTCCGGCATGCCGGACGCCTTCGCGGCCGCCCTGGCCGCCGTCGACGTCGGCATCCGAACCGGCCGGGACGCCCGCGTCAGCACCGCGGTGCTGGACTTGACCGGCCGCCCGCCCCGTACCTTCGCCGAGTTCGTCCAGGACCACGCACCCCAGTGGGCGGACGTCGGGACACTCGAAGACTGACCGGCACCTGTGCCGGCCCCGGCGTGAACTCCTCCTCGGACCAGCTCGTGAGGTCGGCCGCCCATGGTGCTCAACCCGTCAGATCAACTGACAATGCACCCGCTGAAGTGCTCAGTCACACCGAGGTTCGCGGGCTGTCTCCGTGGTCGGCGTCGGCGACGGTGCCGTCCTTGATGTACCGGGCGAGGACCGCGTCGACCGCGCCGCAGGCAGACACGGCCGCGAACAGGCTGCCCGCAACGCCCCAGGGGCGGCGCCGTACGACGATCACATCAGGGTGGGCGGGCACGGTCACTTCCAGGTGCGGTCGAGGAAATCGGCGATCAGCGGAGCGATCTGCGGCAGGTGGGTTTCCAGGGCGAAGTGCCCGGTGTCGAGAAGGTGGACTTCAGCGTCGGGCAGATCCCGGAGGTAGGCGTGGGCTCCGGGTGCGAGGAAGAAGGGGTCGTGGGCTCCCCAGGTGATCAGGGCGGGCGGCATGTTCCGGCGCAGCCACGCCTGCCAGCGTCCGTAGCTGTCGATGTTCGTGCGGTAGTCGAAGAAGAGCGCCCGTTGGGCTTCCTTACGGCCCGGCTGGTCCAGGAAGTGCTGATCGAGGGTCCAACTGTCCGGGGTGAGGAGCTCGGGGTCGGTGACGCCGGCCTCGTACTGGTAGCGGGTACCGGGCAGGGTGAACAGGTCGCCGAGCGCAGCCTCGGTGCCGGGCTCCTGGGGATCCGCGAGGAGCACGCCGCGGGCCGCGTCCGACAGCCCGTCCTCATAGGCGTTGCCG
Organism: Streptomyces ambofaciens ATCC 23877; assembly: GCF_001267885.1. Classification (NCBI taxonomy): domain Bacteria; kingdom Bacillati; phylum Actinomycetota; class Actinomycetes; order Kitasatosporales; family Streptomycetaceae; genus Streptomyces; species Streptomyces ambofaciens. The sequence goes on from NZ_CP012382.1 coordinate 22,566, forward strand.
TTCTGCACGACGAGACCCGCGATCCACTCGGGGGAGCGTTCGGCGAGACGGAAGCCCACCGGTGCGCCGAAGTCGAACACGTACATCACGAAGCGGTCGAGGCCGAGCTGCCGGACGAACCCCTCGGTGACGTCGGCGAGCCGGTCGAACGAGTAGGTGAAGCCGTCCGGGACCTGGGTGTGGCCGAAGCCCGGGTAGTCCGGCGCGATCAGCCGGTAGCGGGAGCCCAGCACGTCGATGAGACGGCGGAACTGATGCGACCCGGACGGGAAACCGTGCAGAAGCAACAGCACGGGAGCGTCGGCCCGGTCGGGCAGGGACTCGCGGTAGAAGACCCGGACCCCGTCGACCTCCACATGGCGATGGACGGTACTGGCGACTGAAACAGACACGTCTAATCCCTTCACTGGCGATGGATGCGTTAGACATGACCAGACTAACGGGTTAATGAGGGGATGTAGGATTAGTTGCATGAGCGCGCTTGTACCTCCGATCGGAGAACCGCTGGCCCTGGACCTGGTCAACACCCGCCCGGCCACCGGCGACTTGCTTGCCGCCCCCGACGACCTGCGCACATGGTGGGCCCTCCAGACCGAGCGCCTCCCGGACGCAGCACCCGAACAGGTCACGGCCGCGGATCTGGCCGCCGTCCAGGCCGTACGCGAACACACCGCCCGCGCCCTCGCCCACCTACGCCGGGGCGAGAAGCCCATGACTGACGACCTGGCAGCCCTCAATGAGGCGCAACGCGCCGCACCCTCGATCAGCGAGCTGGCGTGGGACGGATCTGCGGTGACCGCCACGCGCAGACGCGACGGATCACCAGGCCAGCGCCTGGCCGCCTGGCTCGCGGAGGCTGCCGCCGAACTTCTGGCCGATCCGGCGGTCACCAAGATCCGGGAGTGCGAGGCACACGACTGCGTGCTGCTCTTCCTGCCCGCCCACCCCCGCCGCCGCTGGTGCTCGGCCGCCCGCTGCGGCAACCGCGTGCGCGTCGCCCGTCACTACCAGCGGCACAAGAACGGATAGCCCCCGCCCCTTCCCGCCTTGGGTGTGCATCAGAGATGCAGCAGGACAGGTCCGTCATCCGGTACCGCCACGGACGGCGGCCAATGAGGTGCTCTCAGCGGCCTTCTGACGGGCTCTCTCAGCCGACGATGCGAGCCGTGGCAAGGTCAGCGAGGATCTGATCTACGGTCTGGTGGGGTGTCTGGTCCGACGTGTCCAGCCAGAGCCCGCGGAGCGGGGTGTCACGGCGTAGGGCGTCGTCCAGGAGGTCGACCGTCCAGGGGCCGCCGTAGCCGTTCTTGTGGCGGCCGGCCTCACGCGCTGCGAGTGCTTCGGGGCGGGGGGCAAGGACGACCAGATACAGGGGCCTCGCGGTCACGGCATCAAGGTAGGCATCCAAATGCTCGCCGAGAACGATGTCTTGGACGACGACGGTCCATCCCGCCTGCGCGTACAGGTCTGCGACCGCAGCGGAGGCCTGGTAGCGCAGTCGCAGCTGAGCCGTTGCCTCGGCGGTCGGCTGGGGCGTGAACTCCTCGCGACCGGACACGATCATCCGCCGGAAGCTGTCGCCGCGCAGGTGCACGGAGCGTGGGAGCCGCTCGGCCAGCAGCTGGGCGACAGTGGACTTCCCTGACGCCATGGCTCCGGTGACGAGCACGACTGCGGAACTGAGCTCCTGCACTGTTGGCCCCTGTCGTGGTGCACCTGCGTCAGAACTACCGTGAAATCCCTGGCGGGACAGGCCTCACCACGAGATCATGTCCGTAACCGCCCAAGGCTTCACATTGGTTGCCTATGTTGCCACGCTGGATGTCCCACGCCAGGTCGTGGACCACCTCGCCGTCTGCCGGCCGCGCGTCGAGACCGGATCGGCACTCCGACGGCTCGCGGGCGCTCGGACCGTTCCGGCAGGCCGTGCTGGTGTTGCGCTGGTTCCGGGAGCGTGGCTGCGTGCACTACCTGGCCCGAACACCCGCCCTCACAGTGCGCCAGCAAAATACGATGACAAGTCACATAGCGGCCGCCCCGAGTGCTATCGCTTCACCCGCGAATCGGGCGCGCTTGCCGGTGCTGTTTTCGAGGTGAGGACCGGCTGGTAGCGCGTCGGTGAGTCAGCGATGCCGCTTTGAAAGCCCCATGCAGATGCCAGCCAGCACCGCAAGTATGGCAATGACGAGCAGGACCGCCCCCGTGGCGCCACCGGGGAACCAAGAGGATGCCTGAGGTGCGTGGACGAAGGGCCGGCGCTCAGTTGCCGACCCTCCGCTCAGCATGTCGTCGCTCTACCTCTCACCCTTCTTCTTCGCGTCCCGCCGCTGGCGGAACATAGTCCCCACGGCAACTCCGACCACGGCGATAACTCCCAGGATGATGGTCGCCATCATGGAACCGTTGATCGGCGTGAAGGCCAGGGTGTCCATTTGAACTCCTCTTTACGGGAAACTGCCCGAGATTCCGATACCGCCCCCGACATCGAGCGCGGTATACCCTGCGGCGAGGCCGATTCCGGTCTTACCTCCGATGCCTGCAGACGCTGCAAGAACTCCTACTCCACCGGTCGCCGCGCCTAGAATTCCGGTGGCGACGGTCTGTCCGACAGAGTTTCCCTGCATAATCGAGCCGGTGACGCCGAGGCCCACTGAGGCGGCCGCCAAGCCGATGCCGAGCGGACCGCTCGCGAACGCCCCTGCGACTGAGGCGCCGACGCCTGCGGCTCTGGCCCACTGGCCGCCGTCCCAGCCCAGGAAGTCCAGGCCCCTGGGGTCGACGCGGTTGATGGGATCGCCGCCCGCGTAGAGATAGGCGTTCTCTTCCTGGCCGGAGGGGTCGGGCTGGGTGAAGCGGCCGAGGGTGGGGTCGTAGTAGCGGTGCCCCATCTTGTACAGACCCGCCAGGTCGTACAGGCGCGCCGGGTCGGCGTATGCGCCGGCGAATCGGTAGGACGTGCGCTTGCCGGTGCCGTGCGTTAGGTGTGGGTGCGCTCGCCGGTGGCGTCGGCGAGGCCGAGGACTGCTGGAGGCCAAGAAGCGGTGGCCCGCCCACCTACCTCCTCCCCAGACCGAACCTATTCGTCAGCAGAGAGACTCCTGCCAGCCCCAGCGCTGCTGCGGCGATGTACATCCACACGCTTCCACCAGCCGCAATCACCAGTAAAACACCCACGATGATGCAGGCCACCGCCAGCATCACGAGGGGTAGCGACCTGTTGTTCGTGTCTGACACTGCATCTCCTGAGAGACCGGCTGCGGGCGTGACTTCGAGTCACACCCGCAGGAACTTGCTATTCCATGGTCACGAAGGACACGACACCGGCTGCAGCCCCTACAGCACCGCAACCGGCACCGACGGGCGTCGGCCCAGCGGCTGCCGCGCAGACAGCAGTGCCCACCGTATCGACTGTCGCCCCCTTGTTGACCTTCTTCCTTACTTCCTTCGATGCGCACACCACGCCGCCGGCAGCCTTCCCAAGGGCGTTGACGCAAAAGCACAGACCAGATGGATCAGCAGGGTTGATAGGGTCTCCGCTCACGTAGAGGTAGGGGTTGGTTTCCTGCCCCGACGGGTCGGGTTGGGTGAAGCGGCCGAGGGTGGGGTCGTAGTAGCGGTGCTCCATCTCGTACAGACCCGTTGGGTCGGCGTACGCGCCCGCTCTTGCGCCGACCCATTCACCTACAGCCGAAGTCGGTACCACTCCTCCTGACGTAGGCAGCAAAGATGCCCGCCCAATGTTCAAAAATGAACCCAGGCAGGCACCTTGGGCCGCTACTTCTTTTCCCTCTTGTAACTCCAGTAGGCCAGGATGATGGCAGCCACGAGAACGAAACCTCCCAGGGCCCAAGTAGCTACTGGATTGCCGAATCCGATTCCGGACGTCGCAGTAATCATTTCCCTCCTAGAGCCATGAGCCAGTGATTCCGACGCCTCCCAGGTAACCGCCGACCGCGTAGCCGACGTCAGCCGCCTTCGCGGCCTTCCGCCGCGGCCGGTGTCGCCTGCGTGGCCCTAGCCGGCCATCAGCACGCCTGGGTCATCCGCTCGTCCGCCGACCGGTTGCGTGAACTCGGCCTTCCGTGCTCGCAGGAAGCCCTGAAGTGCTTCGTCGTCGTGCACCGCACAGCATGAAGCCCCGCAGTACTGCGCCGTGAGCGGAGTGGTACTCGGGAACGTGAAAGGCGGCCACGGCCGTTCAGCGCGAACACGCACGCTCAACAAGCGAGCGGTGTCCGCAATTTGCCCGGCCGCGGCTCCATCGCAGGACTGTGGTGCGCTGGGCGTTGCCGGCATGGCGACCTGCCCACAGTCTGTCCAACCGTGGCCCATCACAGGCAGGAGGGCCTGGTCCTGCTGCTGGCCGAGGCTTCCCGCCCACGGCCACCCGATGGACACGATGACTGCCTCTCAGGCGTTCTCGTCATGGATCCGCGCGCCCAGGTCCTCCGCCCACTCCAGCGCCCACGCCTTGAGTTCTTCGATCTGTCGGGAGGTGAGCCCCGTACGCCGAGTAGTCCTCATCCTCGTACCAGTCCGCGCCGATCAGCCGGTCCCGGAGGTCTTCGAGGCTGAACTCGTCGTGGGCACGACGGCGGCCCAGGGACTCGAGGTCGGCGGTGGAGCGGTGGCGGGAGGCAGCCTGGACGTCGATGAGGTCGCGGACGGTGCCGCGGTCGGCGAGGGCACGGACCTTGGTGCCGATCACGTCATCGAGGGAAAGAACGGGGCCGTAGGGGGTCTGGGCGGGCGGAGCCCAGAACGCCTCCTTGAGGACGTCGACCTCGCACTCCTCGCCGGTGTCCGGATCGGTGACGAGGAACCGGCCGCTGAGCGGATCGGTCTGGACGTGCGTGGTCCGCCATCCGCGTGCACTGAGGCCTGCTGTGAGTGAGGCGACGATCTCCTGCATCGGAGCGGGGTTCTCGGTGGCGACGTCGAGATCACGGCTGAAGCGTTCGACCAGGCCGTGGGCCTGCACGGCGTATCCGCCGGTGAGGACCAGAGGGTAGGGGGAGCCGAGGTCGAGGATGTCGGCGAGGAGACGCTCGTGGAGCGGAGTGAGCTTCACGCGGCGGTCGTGTCGGCCGGAGCGGTGCCGAGCAGCTCAGGGAAGGCGTCCTCCCAGACCTCTCGGATGTAGGGGCTGATCAGGCGCCGCAGCACGGGCCTGCTCGGTGAGCAGCCGGTGGTGCAGGAGGGCCGCCAGGTCCTCACGCAGTCCTTCGGCGAGGACGGTCCGGTAAAGCGTCATTCGGGACTTCGGACGGTCCAGGCTGTAGCTCGTCCGCCCGGACCAGACGATGTGGAGCGGCAGATCCAAGTTGCCCTCGACAGGACCGGCCAGCTCCTGCAAGTGCTTGGGCAATCGGCCACGGTAGCGATCCCGCAGCACCTCGGCGCGGGGGGCGGTGATCGTCGTGTCCATGCATCCAGTATGGCTGCTGGGGGCGATGGCATGGCCGATATGGGGGCTCCCCCGTCGTACGTACGGGTCGGGTGCCGACCACCCTTCCTGGGAGATCTGATCCAGTGGCCGCGGCATCGACTACCCGCACCGGCCCCAGGTGGACGGCAACCGGCTGCCCTGCAGACCCGAGTCCGTCCCTGCTTACGGGCGCGGGTGATCATGGAGCAGCAGGTCACGCGGACGGCCGCCGCAGTGGAGTCAGCTGCGACTTCCGCCTCGGTGTCGGAGTGACGAGGGTGCCTAACCTTGCGCTTTCACGAAGCGGGCTGTCCGACAGGCGATCAGGTAAGCAGAAAGCGCCTCTGACCATCGAGAATGAGGATTGCTGAGGTCCTTGTTCCCGCTCCTGTCGGAGGCACTTTCCGGGTGAAGCAGCCTACCCCCGGGTCCTACCCCCATGTCCATGTCCATGATGACGGCCGAGCCGTGGGCTCCCAGGCCGGATCGGTCCTACTGGTCGAACCAGTCCGCAAGACCGGTCTGGATCAAGCGATATCACAGGTGCTGGTGCCGTGGCGCAACCGCAGGCCCTCCACGACCCGGGCAAGGTCCTGCTGGACGTCGCCCTGGCGGTCACACTGGGCGGGGACTGCCTCGCGGACGTCGCGACGCTGCGGTGCGAGCCGGCCGTCTTCGGCCCGGTCGTCTCCGACCCAACCGTCTCCCGCCTCATCGACACCCTCGCCGCCTCCGACGAGAAGGTCCTGCAGGCCATCCGGTCCGCACGGTCCGAAGTCCGGCAACGGGTCTGGATGCTCCGGACGCCAACGGACAGGTCATGGTCGACCTCGTCGGCGTCCTGGTGATCGCGCACTCCGACAAACAGGACGCGGCCGCGACCTGGAAGAAGACTAGGTTCTGTAAGACCGGCCACACCAAAAGAAGGTGATCGCAGCAAGCAGCGCGATCAACCGGCCCTTATTCGAACCCTTCTCCTGAGTTGGTTGAGTTACGGGGCGGTGCCCGCCCCGGCCTACTGTCTGCGTCGAAACTGAACCAGCACCAATACTGTTGCGGACACGCCTAGGACACTAAGGAACAGGAAGCCCCAATGCTCGCCCATGATGGACGCTCCTGAAGAGAGGATGCACAGAACGAGTACCGTCCAGACGCAGACTTTCCAGGTTCGGCTCTCACGCAAATCTCCTGAGCTTCGCATGCACACTTCCCCTCACTCTTACTATGTTGTTCGGGGTGGAGACGATCATCCGTCGCCTCCACCCTGAGCATCTCCTAAGCGATGTGTCGCCCGACTACCACTCCAACCCCGAAGGCGCCGCCGACGAAACCGCCGATGCCGACGCCGACCCCGCAGGCTTGGGGACCGAAGAAGCACGCACCGCCTCCGATACCGGCTCCGGCACCGGCAGACCCACCGATGATGCTGATATCCGTCACCAGGTCGTCGATGCTGTAAAGGCCGCTAGGGTCGATGCCGTTGACGGGGTCGCCTTCGGCGTACAGGTAGGCGTTCTTCTCCTGGCCGGAGGGGTCGGGTTGGGTGAAGCGGCCGAGGGTGGGGTCGTAGTAGCGGTGGCCCATCTTGTACAGGCCGGTCGGGTCCGCTTACGCACCCGCATAGCGGTACGGCTGGGGAACGGACTCCGTGGGTGTGGTGCGCGGGAGACCGGTGGGGCCGAAGGCGTAGGTGTGCGTCCGCTTGCCGGTGCTGTCGGCGAGGCCGAGGACGTTGCCGGTGGCGTCGGTGAGGTAGTAGTAGGACTTCCCCCCAGTCGTCATGGAGTTCAACGTGCCCGCCGGTTCGCGGATGAATCCGGTGTCCACACCGCTGGTGGTCGTGGAGGCGAGGCCGAGGGCCGTGTGGTGGAACCACGTGTCGCCTAGCTTGGTGCGCTCCGCGTTGGTGGTGCCGGCGTGGACCAGGTCGTAGGTTGTGCCGCCCGAGGTGATGCCGGCCAGCTGGCTGTAGTCGGTCCACGACTCGCCGGTACGCGGGGTGGTGTCGGCTGCGGCGGTTTCGTTGCCGAGCTTGTCGTAGGACCAGCCGGTGGTGGTCCCGTTCTTGCCGGTCAGCTCGCTGGCGTCGTTGTACGTGTATGTGGTGCCGCCGGGGCAGGTGTTCTTGCTGCCATCGCGGCTGGTGAGGTTGCCGGCCTTGTCGAAGCAGTAGAGCCACGACGCCTTCCGGGCGCCCGCTGCGTCGGCTTCCAGGGCGTAGGTGAGGCGGTCCTGGGAGTCGTAGGTGTAGGTGGTCTTGTACTGGGTGAGGTTGTCGGTGCGGGTGCGGATCTTGGTGGTGTCCTTGCCCGCGCTTGTGTAGCTGTAGGTCAGGTCGATGAAGGTCTGGGTGCCGGAGGTGGTCTTGATCTTTTCCGGGCGGCCGTTCTTGTCGATGGTGACCGTCTGGGTGGTGCCGCCGGGGTAGACGGTCTTGGTGCGCTTGTCGTTGTTGTTGTAGTCGAAGTCGGTCTTCTTTCCGTCCGGCGCCGTCAGGTGGTCGAGGCGGCCGGCCTTGTCCCAGGTGTAGTCCGTCGTCCCGGTCGGATCGAGGTAGTAGTCGACGTCACCACCAGGGGTATAGGCGAGGACCGTCTGGGCGCCGTTTTGCAGGGTTCGGCGCTTCTCGCGGTTGAGCTTGTCGTACTCCCAGGTGGTGGTGCCGGAGGCGTCGGTGCGGGTGGTGACGTTGCCGTCGCCGTCGTAGGTGAACGTGACGGTGGAGTGGGTGGAGGAGACCTCACGGACGCGGTCACGGTTGTCGTAGACGTAGACAGTCTTGATGCCACGGCCGTCGGTGACGGTCTCCACCCGGCCCAGCGCGTCGTAGGTGTTGGTCGTCTCCCCCAGCGGCGCCGGCGGCTTCACCTTCCACAGGTTGCCCTGGTCGTCGTAGGTGAAGGAGGTGACCTTGCCGTTGCCGTCCTCGGCGGTGCAGCGCTGGCCCTCGAAGCCGCCGCACTTGGGGGTGGCTTCGTTGTAGGTGTACTCGCGGGTGCCGCCGGCGGTGCCCGACGTCGTCACCGACATCGTGTTGCCGTTGGCGTCGTACTTGAACGAGTCCTTGCGGCCGTCCGCGGTGGTGAAGTCGTTGGGCAGTTCGGTGCCCGCGATCGTCTGGTACGCCGTCACGGATGCCGTCGCGCCCATCGGCAGTTTCTGGGAGATGGCGTTGTTGCGGCCGTCCCAGCCGTACGTCGTCGTGTTGCCGCCGGTGCCATCGGCGCCGGTGCCCATCGCGTCAGTTGCGGTCTGGGTGAGGTGGTTCTTGTACGTCGCGTGGCGGGAGTGACCGAGTGGGTCGGTGACCTTGGTGACCTCACCATCGGCGTTGTGGACGTACTTGGTGGCGTCGCCGTCGGGGTCAGTGACCGTCGTCGTGCCCGCGTCCGCCGGGGTGGCCGCGCTGTAGTCGTAGCGCCAGGTCGGGCCCGTGTGACCGGTCGACGAGGACTCGGTGGCGCGTTGCATGGAGGTGACGCGGTTGTGACTGTCGTAGGTGAACAGGGTGGCGGTGCCCTCGGGCGTGGTCACCTTCGTCACGCGGCGGGAGGAGTCGTAGTCGTAGGTGGTGGCTTTGCCGGCGGTGTCGGTGACCTTGGCGAGGTTGCCCGCGCTGTCGAGGTCGAGGACGGCGGTGCGGCCGGTGTGGTCCTTGGCCTGCCACTGGTTCGGGTAGGTCTTGACCAGGTCGATCCAGCGGCCGGAGCGGGTCTCGGTGAGCTTGAAGCCCTTGTGCTCCGCGCCTTCGTCGTGCTGGTCGACGGTGATCGTGCCCTTGTTCTTGTCCGTGACCTTGGTGAGGGTGCCGTACTCGTTGTAGGTGTCCTTGGTGCCGGACTTGCGGTCGGTGAGGGTGTAGGTGCCGTCCGCGTTCTTCTTCAGGTCCTTCGAGTAGCCGGCCGGGGTGGTGTAGGTGCCGTCCGTCTTGGCGGTGAAGCGCAGCAGGTTGCCGGTGGCATCGAAGACGTCGACCTCGCCGTCGCCCACCTGCAGGTAGCGCTCGTAGGCCTGCCACCAGCGCTGCGACACCTTCCCCCACGGCGCTTCGAGGGAGTTGTAGGTACGGGTGAGCTGGAGTTTCTGGCCGACACCGGCGATGTCGAAGTCCGTCGCCGCCAGCATCAGGTTGCCGTTGGAGATGTCCATGCGCGCCACGAGGGCGTCGTTGAGGCGGGTGTCGAGGATCTGATGCCAGGGCACCTCGCCCTGTCCCTCGGGCAGATAGTCGGACGCCGCGGCGGCAGCGGCAGCCGCCGAGCGGGACGCCGGGCTCTGGGCCGGTGCCTCGCCCGTGGCACGGCCCTTCTGCGCCGCCCGCCAGGCCGCGACCTCGGCCGACGGCTTGACCTCAACCTCCGAGTCCGGGGCCTTGATCGTGCCGGCCGGTGTCGCGGCTGCGTCGATCTTGGTCGGCTTCGTCCACGGGCTCTCCGGCTCCGGGAGTTCCGGCTTCGGTGCCGCCGCCAAGCCGGGAGCGGCGGCGATCACCACGGCAGCCGTGGTGATCGCCGATATCAGAGCAGTTCTGTGTGTTCTCCGGGCACGCCGAAACGGCGTGCCTCCAGCACGCGGGTGCATCAGCTTCCCCCCACAGGAAGTCAGACGGGCAGTCAGAACAGGTGACTCAGACGGTCACCAGCGGCACACAAGTTGTCACAAGAAGTGCACAAATCGGCGCGGCGTCCCCCCGAACGCCCGTGACATGCGGTCCGGAATCAGCCCCGCCGCTTCAGCGCGGCAAACCGGACCTAACCACCCTGACCACCCTGCAGTCCGGGCGGAATTGATGGTTCTGTTACCACTCATCGGCGATACCTTGACCGAAACCTTGTGACCTGGGCCTCCTTCATTAAAGGGGAGGTCAGCGGGTGTTTTGTTTCGGCCAGGTTCAGGCCTGCCTCCTACGGGCTCGGACGGCGCTCAGTGGCCGTCGTCGCCGGTCATGGACGGAAAGCGCTGTCCAGGCAAGTTGTCTCAGAGCGTGCGGCGGACGTGAGGCTCTCCTGCATGCACGGCTTCACGGAATGCACACTTTCCTCGTCCTGCATGCGTGGTCCCCCAGCCCGCGGCAACCACCCCTGCTGTGAAGGACGTTCTTCCCCGATGAACGCACTGGGCAGACGCATGCCCTGCTCCAGCCCAAGCCGCCACCCCTCCCCCGCCACGCACCGGACCACCCGCGCCGTGCAGCGGACCGGACGCCTGCTGTGCTGGAGCCTCGCCGCCGGCATGACCACCGCCGCCACCGACCTGCTCCTCGAGCCCCAGGCACCGTGGTGGGGCACCGTCTGGCTCCTGCCCTGGTATCTCACCTGCCTTGCCATACCGGCGTGGGCCGTCCTGCGTGCCCGCGAAAAGACCACCCGGGGCACGCCTGGCCAGCACGACACACACGACGACTGGGACCAGGCCGCGTGAACGAACACGGCGCGCCGTAGCGGACCGACAGGGGCAGCATGGCCCTGGGTTCCGGAATACACGGGTGCTTGCGGGCTGCGGGCTGCGGGCGCGGGCAGTGCGACCGGGCGGTCGCCGTCGATCTGGCCGAGCGCCATGAGGCCGGCGGGTACCGGCGCAGCATGCCTCATAGCTGGCGCGCGAGCACTCAGTGCGCCCATGGGCGCGGCCGTGCCCGGTACGAGCAGGAGGAGGTCGGTGCGGGTCAGTGAGGAAGCGTCCGGGTGTGGAAGGAGGGTTGGTGTTGTCCACCAGAGGGGCGGCTGGCTCTGTTCACACGAGCGGGAAGCCCTTCGGAAGGCATGCGATAGCTGCGCGGTGCGAGACCTGTCGGAGGGCAGGTTCGATTCACCGCCTGTTTGGCCTTGGGCTCAGTGCTGGTGCCACACCAGCGTGTAGCGCCAGAACAGCCGGCGGCGCAGTCGTGCACCGGGCAGTACATGCCGGGTTTCACGGTCGATCTCGGCGAAGCCCATGGTCGCCGGCCGAACTGGCGCCGTCATCGAAGCCGGCGGCAATGCCGTGCGGCCCTTGTTCTTGATCCATCCCGTGGCGGCGTTCAGCGGAAGGGCGGCGGCGCTGAGCAGATGGTCACCGGGGGTTTGCGCGTGCCAGAGCCCGACGACCACCAATGTCCCCCCAGGGGCCAAATGCCGGCGGAAGTGGGCGAGGGCGTCGTTGAACGGCAGATGGTGAAGGGCCGCGACACAGGTGATGACGTCGTAGGAGGCAGCAGGGATACCGGTGAGCGCGTCCGCGGTGGTGAAGGTCACCGGAGCGTCCGGAGGGGTCATCGCCTGGGCGCGGGCGACGGTTGCCGGATCGGAGTCGATCGCGTCCACGGCCGCGGCGCGCGTGGCCATGAGCCGGGCCAGGTCGCCGGTGCCGGAGCCGACGTCCAGAGCGGTGCCGAAGCTCCTGGGGAGCTGCCGCATGATCCACCGGTGGTAGTGGGCGTTGTGGTCCCAGGGGTGGGCGGCGTTGAACCGGTCGAGGGCATGGAGGAAACGGTGCGGCAGCGTCGTCATGTCGGTGAGTCCATCAGGATCGTCTCCTCGCCGGTGGCCCCAGCATCGAGGATGTTTGCCTGAGTCTTTGAGCTGCGGTCCGCCGGGTGCCTCCCGTCCTCTTGAACATCGGTTTCGGCCGGGTCGGTCTGCCTTCCGAGAGGATGAAGCACCTGCTGCCGTAGTCGGCCGACAAGGCCGGGTCGCCGGAGCGGGTGTGATCCCGTTCCTCACGCATGTGCCGCCGTCAGGCGAGGGCGCTGCCGACGGCTTCTGCCAGCGTGTCCGCCGACTCCGGGGTCAGGCGGTAAAAGCCCTGAAGGCTGACGGAGTTCTCGAGGCGGCCGTCCACCACGTACTTCAGGTTGCGGGTCTGGTCTCGGCGGTTGCGCCAGGCCAGCCTCCCGAGCAGTTCTCCGGGGACCGGCACGTCGAAGCGTACGGGTGTCGCGTCCACGTGTACCGCCTGCGCGCCGCAGCCACCGGCTCCGAGCATCGACCAGTCATCGTGCCCGGGATACGCAGGGTCCTCCCACGTTGCGGGAGCTGGGCCGCAGCAGCCGCGTCGCTCGCGGTCGACCACGCGCATCCGGCTCACCACGAACACCTCGCGCCGGTTGACATGCAGCGCGTACACCTCGTCTCCGGAACGAGCACCCGTCCACGCGGGCAGGGAGGTGTGAACGCCGCTGAAGGCGACCGGTGGCCGCTCCCCTGCTCGGCCCGCCTTGCGCAGCGCACGGCACGTGTCATGGGTCCACAAGACGGTGAAAGCATCGGGCATGCCCTGATCCTATGAACGGGCACTGACAGCGCTTCCCACCGTGCCCGAGGCGGGAGCCGCTGCCCGTGCTGTTGCGCAGGGTTCTCCTCCGGCCGACGCTCGGCGTTCCTCGAGCGCCCGGCTCCCGCGGCACCGGAGCGCGGAGGCCCCGGCCGACGCGCACCGCCTACCAAGGCCGTGCTCCGGTCCCCCGGCCGCGCACCGCGCCGCCCGCCCCGTCCCTTTCCCGTTTCCTATCTCTTTTCCTTCGGCCGGGGCCGGCGCAGGGGGTGCAGAGGGGGATGCCGGGCTCCCGGCCATGCGACTGTGTGCGTGGTGACCTGCGGCTATGCCAGCAAGTGGTGGGCGGGTGGGGACAGTTGTCGGTGGGGTTGTCGGTCAGGTCCGTGGTGGGATTGCGGGCGTGGTCGGGGGCGGTGTTGTCACTTCGTGACCGTGATCGGGCCTTGGTGGTCGGCCCTCGGCGGCCAGTCCGAGGGCGGACAGCTCTGCGGCGTAGTACTGCCCTCTGGCCGGGGTCGGCTCGTGCCCAGGACGTCGCGCGCACCTCACCCAGCGGTCAGCGTGCGGCCCGTTCACGGATGCACGCCCGCCGCCGGCGCCAGGACCTCCGCGAGCGCGGCGGTCGCGGAGCGGGCGAGGGGGTGGTCCGGCCGGTGTTGCGCAAGGCGCCCGTGTGACGTGGCGTCCGAGCAGCAGTGTGCGGGGCTCGGTGAGGGGAGCGGTGATGGCGTCGGTGGTGGCGCGGACCTTGTACAGGACCAGGAGAGCGGCAGCGAGCACAGCCGGTCTCATCAACTTCTGGTGTATCTCCAGAGGATGGGGCCCCGACCGGGTGGCCGGGTCCCTTCCACTGGTAGGCGACGGTTCAGCTCAGCGAGGTCGGGCGGCGCGGGGGCGGCACCGCCCGCAGAAGCTCCCACAGGGGGCGTGAGCCGGCTGCCCATACGGCCAGGGTCTGGCGGTCGACGACGTGCAGCCGCTGCTGCCTGGCGAAGGTGGCGGCGGGGTCGGTCACCCGACCGTTTGTGATGATCACTGCGACGTCGGCGCCGTGTACCTGGCGGGCGGTGCCGTTGAGGACCTGGAGGTCGGGTGTGCCCACCGGTGAGCCCTGAGCGCCGTTGCGGCGGTGTTTGCACTGGATGACCCAGCGCCGCCCGTAGGGGTCGGTGGCTTTCACGTCGGCGCCCAGGTCGCCGCGGCCGCCGACCCGCTGGGCATCCCGGCAGCCGTCACGCTGCATGAGTTCTCGTACGGCGTCCTCGAAGCGTGTGTGGTGCAGGGCGTCCAGCTGCGGCAGGCCGTAGCGCAGGCCCTGGGCACGCACCGCCTCCCAGCGGGTTTGCTGCTGGCGGTGGTAGAGCCAGCCGGCGCCCGCCAGGGCGGCGAGGACCAGGGCAACGACGAGGACCCACCAGTGGGCCAGCAGCCAGTTGACGACCATCACGACCAGCGTGATGCCGGCGGCGGCTGCCGCGGCGTAGGCGAGCAGCTGGGCGTCGCGCTGCTGCTGCCTGCGGGAGGGCCGTCGGCTGCGCCGCCGCGCGGGCGGCCTCCGGCGGGTCACCGCTCCCACCGGATCGGGTACGAGATGGTGGGACGCGGCTGCGGCGCCCGCACGGCGGGAGCGTCCTCGAAGCGGATCGGGTACTGGACCGTGGTCAGCGGCCGCGGGGTATCCCCTCCGCCCGCGGAGATGTTGCTGTTGCCCAGGCCGACCACGGCCAAGGCCACCACGCTGAAGATCATCGTTTCTCGTCTTGCACCCGGCGCCCACCGCGAATGCGCGCGGACCCGTGTCCCGTCAGAACGCACGTACGACCGCACTAAAGGCATGCACGCCTCCCCCTCGTCACAACTTCCCCCACACCAGGCCATGCTGCCAGCAGCCACTGACAAAGCGTCAGCACATCAGCACCCCGGGTGATCAAGAAAGGGGAGAACAGGCCAGGCCAGACAAGACGCGGGCCCCCCAGCGCCGGCTACCGAGCACGTCTGTGGCCAACATCGCTTGACTGGGCGTGGAGTCGCCGCGCCGGTGCCGGTTCCTGGCCTCGGTCGTCAGCCGAGCACGCCACGGATAGGCAGACGCCGTGTCAAGACCAGGAGTCGTTTCATGAGGCTCTCCAGTTGCTGCGGTCTCAGGTGGCTGCGGAGCTAGCGCGCTTCAACCGCACTTCTGGCTTCACAGAACCTCCACGATCGGGCTCTGTGCGTACTACAGTTTTCTCCGCGCGACTCGTCCACTTGTGTCGCGCATGGGGGCAGGTGATACGGAGTCCTCCGTATGCCCAAGGTGCACTGTTGGGGGCTTTGTGCAGGAAATGATCAAGGGTTCGAACGTGGCCCTCGCGGATCTGAGCGACAACGTTGGTTCAGTGGTTGTCAGCCTGGGCTGGGTCAGCCCTACGGGTGAGGGTGACGCGGACGTGTCGGTCCTGCTCCTGGACGCGAACGGCAAGGTGCGCAGCGACAGCGACTTCTACTTCTACAACCATCCGGTGGCCGCTGATGGAAGCGTGCAGCTTCTGGGCAAGACGCCGACGTCGGACGGCAGCGAGGACCGGATCAGCTTCGATCTGACCGCGGTACCGCCCGGCGTTGACCGGATCGTCGTCGCGGCGAGCAGGTACGACGGGGCCCGCTTCGGTGAACTGGAGGACGTACGGATCACGCTGGCCGACGCCGCTGGTGACAGTCTCCTGCGCTTCGCCGTCGACGATGTCGGCTCGGTCGGGGCGGTGATCTTCGGCGAGTTGTACCGGCGGGGCGAGGACTGGAAGTTCCGTGCTGTCGGGCAGGGCTACGAAACCGGGCTTGCCGGGCTGGCGACGGACTTCGGTGTCGACATCGATGACGACGCGGCTGAGGAGGCGGCAGCAGCGCTCGACACCGCCGAAGTCGGCGAGCAGGCGATTGCAACGGCTTCGGCATCGGTCGAGGAGCAGGCCCAGAAGGCGGCCCTGGAGGCCATTCCCGCTCCTCGCCGGCCTGAGGCGGAAGCAGCCGAGCCGAAGAGGCCGACCGCTCGCCCCCGCACGGCCAAGAAGAAGGTCATCCTTCCCAAGACGGTGAAGAAGTCCCTGGCGGAGAACGACTCCTGGAAGGAGGCCAGACTTTTCCCCGTCTCGGTACTCAAGAGCGACCGGGACCGCGAGATGCGTGCCACCTCGGTGCTGCTGTCGGTGATGGCGCAGGTGCCAGAGTTCAGCAGGAGGCTGACTGCAGGGTTCGGAGCTCCGGCAGGCCGCATGGAGACGTTCACGGAGGTCTCCTTGCCCCACGGTGACAGCCCGCGGCGCCCGGACGGGGTGATCCGCGTGGAACGAGCGGGCAAGTTGTGGACCGCGCTGGTCGAAACGAAGACCAACGGCAATCCGCTCAAGCCAGACCAGGTACAGGCCTACATGGACATCGCAGCGCGCCGTGGTTACGAGGCAGTGATCACACTGACGAACGATGTCGCGCTGGAAGGCAGCCCCCTCGTCGACGTCAAAGTCGACAAGCGCCGCAAGCACAAAGTGGCCCTCTGGCATCTGTCCTGGGCGGAAGTCGCCCATCAGGCGCAGATGCTGATCAGACACGAGGGAGTGAGCAACGCCGCGCACGCCTGGCTGCTGCAAGAACTGCTGCACTACCTGCAGCACGACAACTCCGGATGCCACGGCTTCCAGAACATGGGCCCTGCCTGGGTCCCCGTGCGCAACGGCATCGACGACGAAACCCTCTGCCAGGGCGACACCCGGGCGCTGGAAGTGGTCGAGAACTGGGAGCGGCTCATCCGCCAGGTCTGCCTCAGGCTGGGCGGCGAACTCGGGCAGAAGGTACTCCCCGTTCAGCGCGCCAAACGCGGAACCAATCCCAAGGAACGCCGAGACCGCCTCGCGGACCAACTCTGCCTCGACGGACGGCTCCAGGCGGAAGTGCGCATCGACAACACCCCCGGCGTGCTCTCCGTCAGCGCCGACCTGCGCACCGGCAGACTGCGCACCTCCATCGAAATCCCCGCCCCCCAGCAGGGCTATCCACTCAGCTGGGCCAAGCGACTCGTCCGACGCCTGGCCGAGGCACCAGCGGACCTGCATATCGAAACCCTCACCGACAGCGAAACGGGAGGTCCCCGCGGAACCCTGGAACGCCTCCGCCCCGAACCAGCGGACCTCCTCCCCAAGGAAAACAGCACCAAGATCACCGGGTTCCGTCTGTCCCTGCTCAAAAGCATGGGAAGCGGCCGCGGCAGCGCCGAGACCGGCTTCATCCGCAGCGTCGACGACGCCGTACACCGCTTCTACACCACCGTCGTCGCCCACCTCGACGCCCCGGCAGCGCACCGGACTTCATCTCGGGAGCGCGCCACGACCGCATGACGCCAGGATCCAGGTGCGGGGCCAGCGTCTGGGTTCCGTGAGCTGTTCTCTTTCGCATGCCCGCACCCCGCCGACAAGAGGACACCTCACACCGGCGCCACGTAACGGGTGGCATTGGGACGAGGCAGGCCAGAGTGTCGAGGAGCCCATCCCGACGAGGACCATCAGCAGGCTGAACAAGGGAGCCGGCTATGTGCAGTCAGGAGGCGGCCGTTGCACCTGCTCAGAAGCGGAGCAGGTGCAACCGGGCGAAGTGATCTCGATGAAGAGCAGTGAACGCGCTGGGACCATCAGCTTTACCAAGGTGCAAGAAAGGGCGCCCGATCTGTTCAGCCTGTACAAGGCGGCGGGTGCCAGCGTGCTCAGATGGTGCTCCTGGCGAGGAGTGTGCCCCTGTACGGCGTTCACGGCACCCTTTACGGCCTGGGCGCACAATGAGCTGCTGCAGGAACTGACCCAATGCGCCGCCCAGGGCTCAGCCCGTTTGCCCCGACGGCCTCCTGCCGAGGCCGTCGGTCGGGAAAGCATCCCAGCACGGGACGCCTCCCCCACAGACCCGGAACGTCTCGGAGCGGGCCGGCAGACTCACCGGCCGGTCAGACGAAGAACAGGCGGCCGGTGAACGGGGCGGGTTCGCGGAGTTCCCCGACTCCACCTCTGCACGGCCCGCCCCACCACGTTGTTCAGGACTCCCCCGAAGGCGGCGTCGACGGCGCACTGGGCAAGTGGCGACACAGAGGGAGCAGCCCATGGAAGACGAGCCCCTCGACGAGTGGGCAGTCCGCCGTGCTCAGCGCCGCCCTGCGCCGGGCGAGCGTCGCGCCGTTCCGCTCGGTGAGGAGACCCAGCGCGGCACCCACGTCGATCCTGACGTGCCCCGCGGCATCCAGGCACGCCCAGCTCGGGCTCGCCCACGGCCTGGCGGGCCCGCTCGTCCTTCTCGCCCTGACCACCCGCGCCGGCTACACCGTCGACGGCCAGCACGCAGCACTCGACGCCAGCGGGGCGATCGGCTGGCCGGGCCTGTGCCGCCGACTCCGTGCCGTACAACCCTCGCGGCTCGTCCCGAGTCTGACGCCGCGATGAGGTGAGGGCCTGCCCTCGAGGCACTGGGCCACGGCCGGGCGCAGAGATGGCATACGATCCGCATACCCCATGTAAAGATCCAGTAAGAGGATGTACACGTCATGACTGTCCGTGCCCCCTATCGTTCCCTTCGCGGCATATCCGCCGTTGCCGCCCTGCTCGCGATCGGCGCGGTGGGGTGCTCGGACGTCACCGACGCCGTCGACAGCGCCAAGGACGGCGCGAAGAAGGTGGCCCGCCAGCGCTCGGTGTTCTCGCTGGACACCGGTGACTGCTACAACCCGTCCGGCAAGGCCGAGGGGACGGCGTACACCGTCGAGATCGTGCCCTGCGACGAGGCGCACGAAGGCCAGGTCGTGGGCGAATTCAAAATCGACGAGGGCAATAAGTACCCCGGCGACGACGGTGTCTCGGCGGTCGCGGACACCCGCTGCCCGCTCGAGGCGCAGAAGTACGCCCCGGACACCTGGGCGCTCCCCAAGGGCGCCGAGCTCTTCTACTACACCCCGACCGCGGAGAGCTGGGCGACGGGCGACCGCTCGGTGAGCTGCACCTACACCGCCGCGAAGGGCGCGCTGAACGGCACGCTGGACACCGCGAACTCCCTCAAGCCCGAGCAGCTCACGTACCTCAAGGGGTCGAACGCGGTCTACGAGGCCCTGTGGGCGAACCAGTCCGAGAAGGACACCGTCGAGGCCGACCTGCCCGGGTACAAGGCGCAGGCCAAGGCTGTCGCGGCCGCTCTCCAGGCCCACGTCGAGGGCCTGAACGGCATCGACGGCGCCGAGGTCGGCACGCTCCGTTCGACGCTGGCGAAGGCGGCCGGCGACTGGCAGAAGGCCGCGGACGCCGCCGACGCCGACACGTTCTACGCCGCCTACGACCCGGCGTTCACCGGCATCGACCCGAACAAGTCGGTCGCCGCCCGCAAGGAGCTGGGCCTGGCCACCACCGTCCCGGCCGAAGAGGCCGAGGTCTGGGCGGGCTGACACATCTGAGGGGCGGGCGCCGGCCGGCAGGCTCGGATCGGCGTCTCCTCCCTGCGGGGGCACATCGAAGATCGCGGGTTGCAGATCATCGGCGAGCAGCTTGAGTGCAGCAGGGTGAAGGTGAACCTTCTCCGACTTCCACGATGATCTCGGAGCCGATGAATTGACCGTCGTCGATCTCATGGCCGCTCTGGAGAATGAGTTCGGCGTGCAAATCCCCGAGGAGTACGAGCGGAAGGGCCATCCCGCAGATCACAGCAGCCGCTTGGGTCGCCGTACCGTCTGTGATCCTCCTGGCTGCCGTGAGCACTGCTGGCACGGCACAGGCAGCGCCCCTTGACCCGCGCCGGGGACAAGTCGATCAACGACGGCGGCGTGAGGATCAATTTCTGGCAGGGAATCTCGGTCACTGACGAGTCAGGTGACTTCTGAGACGTCCGGACGGTTTCTGAACCAGGGGCCAAACGGGCTGGATGGTGGCTCTTCCTTCATCTCTTGACTTCCGTCCACGGCCCACCTGCCCATTCGAGGTTCAGGGAACTGAACGGCGATGTGTGGGCAAGTAGCGGGGTCGGGCGGGTGATCCTGTCCGGCCCCGTTGTCGTCTCGTCAGCCGAAGTCGAGCGCCTCCTGTGCGAAGCCGGCCGGGGCCGGGGTGGGCGGGGGCGGCGGTGGTATGCCGTCCTGGCGCGGGGTCTTCCAGCGCTCGGTCAGCTCGTCCTTCCACCCTTTGGGCGGGTTCCTGTCGCAGCGAAGATTGCGCGTTCTCATCGAACACTGAGTGCCACTCGCGTGGGTCTACTCACCAGACCGCGCAGGATGGCCGCGCCGCTCAACCGGGCGGGGGTGCTGCCAGGGCGAAGTGGCTGGTTCAGTGCGGGATGGCGGAGGGGAGCAGAGGGCTGCCGATGCTTGGCGGTGTCACGGGCAGGTGAGCGGTGATCAGTTTTCCCGTGGCGCGCAGGGCGACGACGACTTTCTCGCTGACGGTCTGGACCAGGTGCAGTCCGTGGCCGCCGATGCGGTGTGGGTCGGCCTTCTTCGGCGTGGGCTGCTCGGTGGAGCTGTCCCACACGGTGATCGTCAGCTCTTGCCTGGACATGCGCAGGGTCATCCCGCAGGCGCCTGGAGCGTGCCGGATGGCGTTGGTGATCAGTTCGCTGGCGGCCAGCTCGGCGTCCATGGCCAGAGCTGGCGGCACCATGGCGTGCCCGGTTCGCGGGGCGTGGGCGAGGAGGGCGCGTACGGACCGGCGGGCGTCCGCAGCCTGCGCCGCGCCATCGTCCCAGGTCGCGCCGTAGTACAGCGGGGTTTCCTTGTCCGTGCCATCTGCCGTTTGTTTGCTCAGCGTGACGACCATGTGGGGTTCTCTCAGTGTGCTCGCCGTTCAGTGGGGGGGTTGTGCTTCGGTCGCGTACCCAGGAGACGTGAGCGCATACCGCGGACACGTCCGATGCCCGCCCATCGGGGTAGGCGCCGCTTTGCGCGGGTCAGTGGTGCGCGGCGGCGTCGCTGTTGGGGTGGAGGGGGAAGATCGGGTCGAGGCCGTCCATGTGCAGCATGTGCAGGGTGTAGTCGGGGACGGCGGCGAGTGCGATACCGATCGGCGTGGGCGGTGTGGGCGTGGTTGCGGGCGGCGATCAGGGGGTGATGCCGCTGAAGCTGCAGACCTAAAGACCGGTCAGGTCGAAGACGAGGCGCTGGCCGGGCTGGAGGGTGAGGGTGGTGGTCAGTTCGCGGAGTTCGCCGGCGGTGGCGTGGTCGAGGTCGCCGCTGAGTCCGCAACAGGTCCTGATGTGGCGTGGTGGGTGGTGGTCTTCAGCGGGCTCATTTGGTGGTTTCGGTTTGAGGGGCGGGGGCGGGGACGCCGAGGGCGAGGAGGGCGGTGTCGTCGTCGAGGCCGTCACCGAAGTCGTCCAGCAGACCGGTGAAGGCCTGGATCACGTCATGGGCGGGTCTGCCGGCGTGGTCGGCGGCGAATGCGAGCAGGGCCTCTTCTCCGTAGAGGGCGGTGCGGTCCGCGCCAGTACGGGCCTCGGTGAGGCCGTCGGTGTACAGCACCAGAGTGTCCCCGGGATCGAGGACGGTGGTGGCGGCGGTGAAAGAGGCGGCAGGCAGGACACCGACGAGGAGGCCACCGGGAGTAGGGAGGAATTCGGCCTTCCCGTTGCCGCGTAGGACGAGGGCCGAGGGATGGCCGCCCGAGGCGAGATGGACCGTGACCCGCCCGGTGGCGGAGTCCGGTTCGAGGGTGCCGAAGATGGCAGTGCAGTAGCGCGGATCACCGCCGGTGTAGCGCTCGTGGAGGACCTGGTTGAGGGTTCTCAGGGCGGAGACGGGCTCCGGGTCGTGCAGGGCGGCGGCGCGCAGGGTGTAGCGGGTCAGTGAGGTGACCGCGGCGGCCTGGGGGCCCTTGCCGCACACGTCGCCGAGGAAGAAGGCGAAGCGATCGGTGTCGAGGGGGAAGAGGTCGTAGAAGTCACCGCCGAGCCGGTCCGGGGAGGCGGTGCGGTAGTGGGCGGCCGCCGCCACTCCCGGCACCGGGGGCAGGGTGGCAGGCAGCAGCGACTGCTGCAGTACAGCCAGGGCGTCCTGCAGCCGGGCGCGGCCAGCCTCCGCCTCCTTACGCGCCTCTTCCGCCTCTTTGCGGGCTCGCAGGAGTTCCTGCTCGTAGGCACGGCGGTCGCGGGCGTCGAACACGGTGGTGCGGATCAGCTGGGGTTCTCCGCTGCTGCCGTGTTTGACGACGGAGGAGACCAGGACCGGTATGCGGTCGCCGCCTGCCTGCTTGATCTCCAGGGCGATGCCATTGATCTCGCCCTGCATCCGCAGCAGCGGTGCGAAGTGCGTCTCGTGGTAGAGCTTGCCGCCCACGGTCAGCAGGTCCGTGAACCTCATCCGGCCCACCACCGCCTCACCCTTTAAGCCGAGCCAGTCCAGGAGAGTGGTGTTGATCTTGGCGATGGTGCCGTCCATCAACGTGGACAGATACCCGCAGGGCGCGCTTTCGTAGAGTTCCTCGACGCTGTCCTCCAGCAGCGCGGCGAATGCCGCGTCCGGTGTTCTGTTGTTGTCTGCGTCATGCGGGCCGGGCTCCTGCCCAGTGCGGCGCATCACCGCAGGCGCGCCAGAAAGTCGGTGATCGCTTCATTGGTGGCTTCGGGTGCGGACAGGTGCGGGCAGTGCCCGGTCGCGTCGAGTGTGACCAGTTTCGAGCCGGGGATCGTCTGGTGGACGAAGGCGCCGACCTCCCGGGGAGCGATGACGTCCTGGGTGCACTCCAGGATCAGCGTCGGCACCGTCACCGCCTGCAGGTCGTCCCGTGAGTCCGACAGGAACGTAGTCCGGGCGAAGACACGGGCCATGTCCGGGTCCGTGGCGCAGAAGCTGTTCTTCAGCTCCTCACCGAGCTCGGGCCGGTCCGCGTTCCCCATGATCACCGGTGCCATCGCCGCCGACCAGCCCAGATAGTTCGACTCCAAAGACGCCAGCAGTTCGTCGATGTCCTCGGCGCTGAAGCCGCCCCGGTAGCCGTCGTCGTCGACGTAGCGCGGGGACGGAGCGACCATCACCAGCGCCCCGAGACGCTCCGGCGCCATCCCAGTGGCCAGCACACCGATCATCGCGCTGACCGAATGCCCCACAAAGACCGCATCACGCAGATCGAGCGCCTCACAGACCTCGACCACATCCTGGGCGTAACCGTCCAGCGAGGCGTAGCGGTCCTCTGAGAACGCGGACAGGTCCGAGCGACCCGCACCGACGTAGTCGAACAGCACCACCCGGTAATCGTCGGCCAGGGCGGGCACGGTCAGCCGCCACATGTTCTGATCACAGCCGAACCCATGCGCCAGCACCACCGCCCGCCCTCGAGGGTTACCGGTGACCGTGACGTTGTTCCTGCGTTCGATATCCATCCCCCCACTGTCTCAGGCCCTGTCCACCCCTCGTCACGCCCACGGACCGCCCCGTGCCCCGGCCGGTGGCTTTCATCTGCACCGTGCATGCCCGCTATGCCACGGAACAGGGTTGTCACCCGGACGTCTTGGGGCTGCACGGTTCAGACGGCACCCACGGTGCGGGCCAGGCGCCCCGGGCTCGCCTGGCGGGGCGACGGCGTCCAGTGGGCTTTACTTGTCCGCATCCCTGCGGGGGCTGACGATGGCGGAGACCCGATCGGGGGTGGCGCGGCCGCCCCGGCGGCGCGTGCGGCCGTGCTGTCGCACGGGAGGGGCCCCAACGGTGCCCCGATCCCCTCGCCCGCGGTCCGGGCCCGTCTCACTCCCCCAGATCACGGCGATGTCGACATGTAGTACCGCTGGCGCGCTTCCCTGACGTCCTCCGGGAAGGCATCCGCCAGGCCGGAGTCGGTGTTCGAGTTGTCAAGCTTCTCGATCGCCCTGTGCGCTCTGGGAGTTGCCAGTGGTCCCGGTCTCGGGCAGTGCGGGCTCGCGCCGGTGGAAATCGGCGTGGCGTCCCAGGGAACGCCTGGCCAGCACGACACACACGACGACTGGGACCAGGCCGCGTGAACGAACACGGCGCGCGCCGGACCGACAGGGGCAGCAGGGCCCGTGGAATGGAGGGGCCGGTTCCCGGACTTCGCGGCCGCGCATCCCGAGTACGGTCTGGGCCCCACGCCGGAGCAGGCGAGGGCGCAGTCCGACCTGCTTCTTCGGACCCGTCGTTGTGAGGCGCACCCTTTTCCGCCACGCGTGTGATTCCGGGATTGGCCTCCACGGCGGTGGGCATCCCTGCCATGGGGCGGCTGTAGCAGTGATTCGTTCCCCCACGGCGCTGCACAGCCGCTCCCAGCCCTCTGCATGTTCCGTCTGCCCGGGTGACGATGGTGTGTGGCCGCCCGAGCATGCCGATGCCGCGTCAATCCCGGCCCCGTGGGGGCAGCGAAAGGACCACAGTCCAGCCTGCCGCGGTACCAGGCCTCATCGCACGGCGTTGTCCAGACATGATCCGCAGCAGCAAGAAAAGCGAGCCGGTCTTCGCCCAACTGACCGGGGCCTACTGGCTGAACGACGCGCTGTCGTGCCCGTGGTGCACCGCGCTGCACCAGTCACACCCCTCACCGTCGTACACGCCCACCGCCGCAGATTCGCGTGCCGGCAGCACCTGAGCCGCATCCGGGACGTGATGTTGACCGTGGCCACACTCACCGTCACGGCCGCGCTCGTCTTCTCACTCATGCCCTGACACCCTCCACCCGCCCGCGGGAAAGGAGGCGCCAGGCGGTGGACTCTGCCTGTCGTACCCGGCCCGTGGGCGAGCGGCTGCCGTGCCCGGTTCCGCAGGGAGGGAGCCCGCCGGCTCCGCCGCGCTGGGGCGTGGGCACACCTCGGCAGGTCTAGCCGCTCCCGCGAGCCGGCAGGGCTGTGCGGACGGGTGAACGGGCGTGGGCGAGGTAGGCGGCGCACAACGCCTGGCCTACCGGGCAGCGAGTGCGCCCGCACATGGTGCAGCCCTGGATGTGGTCGACGTACCTGCGGTACCGGGCCCCCTGCAGAGGGGTGGGATCCGTGCCGGTCTCCATCATCGATTCGCCTCCCCAGTGATAGACCGAACCAGACGCTACGGCTTGCCGCCAGTGATGAAAGGGAGTTGCTCCAGACAGCACGCTGACGGGCGAGGGCCGCCTTCGCAAACATCACTCCCGGGCCTGTGGCGGAAAAATGCTCCCTTCGCTGACCGGCTGGTCGTTTCCATACAGGCGAAGCTGCCGTCGTCAGCGGGGTCTGGGGCAGTACCGGCCGTGGCGCGGTGCGGGCGGTGGGCCTGTGACTGCGGCCGGCGATCCGGGAATGGGGGCGGGCCGCGGCCGCGGGAGGGTGGTCAGCCTGAACTGCCTGTCGCCGACATCTGCAGATGAGTGGCGGCTTGTTCTCGCCTGGCCGAGTTGTTCGCTGTATGACCACGGCGGCGGGGTCCGCGCCCGGTCTCGGTGCTCAGCCCGGCCGTGGGCGGGCCCGTCGCTGTCCGGCGGCCGGGGAGCCGATCTTGAGGACCTCGTCTGTTGCCGGGCGGCCTTCGGCCTCACCGTCCCCGGCCGCCCGGCCCCCGGATGGGGCCGCCTCACCATGTACCGGCCTGGGCCACGGCAGGCCCTCAGGGGCAGTCGGCGGAGCCGCGGACCGCGAGCCAACCCAGGAGGGCCGCGCCGCTGTCCCCGGAGCGGGGGCAGAAGCTTGTCCGCCATCGAGTTGCGGTGCGCGCATCCACGTCGGGCGTCCTCGGATGGGACGGTCGTACACGGGGCAGGACGTTGCGCCCCGTATGCACCCTGTGCCCCCGGTTCACTCCATCAGGGCTGACCTGTGCGTTTCCGGGCCCATGGGTTCTCCTCTCTCCCAGGATCGGTCTGCGGCAGGTACCGCGGGCGGCATCTTCCTTGCGCTTCGTGGTGCTTGCCGCGTGGGTGTAGCGACGAACAGGAGAGGGGGATCGGCGTGCATCTGACTCCACATGAGCAGGAGCGTCTGTTGGTCCACGTGGCGGCTGACGTCGCCCAGCGGCGGCGTGAGCGCGGTCTGCTGTTGAACTATCCCGAGGTCATGGCGCTGTTGACGGCGCACGTCTACGAGGAGGCGCGGGCCGGGGCGACGGTCGATTCGGTGATGGAGTCCGGGCGCCATGTGCTGCAGCGCAGCGAGGTCATGGACGGCGTGCCGGAGATGGTCGACAACGTCCAGGTCGAGGCGACGTTCCCGGACGGGACGAAGCTGGTGACCATCAGCGATCCGTTCGATGAGGCGTCTGCCGAGGTGGACGTGCATCCGGGCAAGCACGAGTTGCTGCCGGACGAGGACGAGCACCGGGTGGTTTTCAACGAGGGTGCGACGGCGGTGCCGCTGGTGGTGCGCAATCCCAAGGACCGTCCGGTCCAGGTGGGGTCCCACTTCCACTTCGCCGAGGCCAACGAGGGGCTCAAGTTCCGGCGCGAGGCGGCCCACGGAATGCGGCTGAACATCCCGTCCGGTACCTCCGAGCGGTTCGAGCCCGGTGACAAGCGCACCGTGATGCTGGTGCCGATCGCCGGTGAGCGGATCGTCCACGGGCTCCAGGCCGACAAGAGCGAAGAGGAGAAGCACCTCGATGCCGGACAGGACTGAGAAGGACAAGCCCTGGGACCCATTGCTGCGTTCCCGCTACGCCGACCTGTACGGCCCGACCGCGGGCGACCGGGTCCGGCTCGCCGACACCAATCTCGTGCTGCGCATCGACGCCGACTGGTGCGGTGGCCCGGGGCGCAGCGGCGACGAGATGGTCTTCGGCGGCGGCAAGGTGATCCGTGAGTCGATGGGCCAGTCGCACATCCCCCGCGACGACCCCCGCGAGCCGGTGGACACCGTGATCACCGGTGCGCTGATTTTGGACCACTGGGGAGTGGTCAAGGCCGACGTCGGACTGCGCGACGGCCGCATCCGTGCCATCGGCAAGGCGTACAACCCGGAAACCATGACGCCGCCCGACAACGACGACCCGCGGGCGTCGGCCTTCGTCGTGGGCCCGGAGACGGAAGTGATCTCCGGCAAGGGCCGCATTCTGACCGCGGGCGGCGTCGACACCCACGTGCATTTTCTGTGTCCGGAGCAGATTCACGAGGCGGTCGCGTCGGGGGTGACGACGCTGATCGGCGGTGGTACCGGCCCGGCCGAGGGCAGCACGGCCACCACTGTGACGCCCGGCAAGTGGCACATCCAGCGGACCTTCGAGGCGCTGGACGCCTTTCCGGTGAACATCGGTCTGCTCGCCAAGGGCAGCACCGTCTCGAGGAAGGCGCTGCACGACCAGGTCGCGGCCGGCGCCCTCGGCTTCAAGATCCACGAGGACTGGGGTGCCACTCCGGCGGTGATCGACGCCGCGCTGAGCGTGTGTGAGGAGACTGGTGTCCAGGTCGCGCTGCACGCCGACTCGCTGAACGAGGCCGGTTTCGTGCAGAGCACCTACGCCGCGACCAAGAAGGACCGCCGGGCCAAGAAGGCGAAGTACCGTAGCCTGCACATCTTCCACATCGAGGGCGCCGGCGGCGGCCACGCCCCCGACATGATCAGCCTTGCCGGCAAGCCCAATGTGCTGCCCGCGTCGACGAACCCGACTCGGCCCTTCACGGTCAACACCGTCAAGGAGCACGTCGACATGATGATCGTGTGCCATCACCTCAATCCGGAGGTCGAGGCGGACATGGCGTTCGCCGACTCCCGGATCCGGCCCTCCACCATGGCTGCCGAGGACCTGCTGCACGACATGGGCGCCATCTCGATGATGTCCTCGGACGCCCAGGCCATGGGCCGCATCGGTGAGATGATCATGCGGACCTGGCAGACGGCGCACGTCATGAAGTCCCGCTACGGCCACCTGCGCGAGGACGACGCGCACGCGGACAACTTCCGTGCCCGCCGTTACGTCGCCAAGTACACGATCAACCCGGCCATCACCCACGGCATCGACCACGAGGTCGGCTCCGTCGAGACAGGCAAACTCGCCGACCTGGTGCTGTGGGAGCCGAAGTTCTTCGGCGTCAAGCCGCACATGGTCATCAAGGGTGGTCAGATCTCCTACGCCCAGATCGGCGACGCCAACGCCTCCATCCCCACCCCGCAGCCCTACCTCCCACGGCCCGTGTGGGGCTTTGAGGGCCGCGCCCCGGCGGCGAATTCCCTCAACTTCGTGGCCGAGGCCGCCCTGGACGGTGAACTCGTCGAGATCGGGCTGCTCAAGCCCCTGCGCGCGATCCGCTCCACCCGGGAGATCACCAAGGCCGACATGGTCCACAACAACGGTGTCCCGAAGATCGACATCGATCCCGACACTTTCGACGTCACCATCGGCGGGGCCACCACCTCCGACGTCCGCACCACGGTCGACGGGCAGGAAGTGGGACGAAACTACGCCACCGAGCTGCCCTTGGCGCAGCGGTACTTCCTGTTCTGACCCTCGCGGCCGGGTCGTGGCGCGCCCGCGCGCGGTCGGCTCGGCTTCTTCGTGCGAAAGGTGGTCCCGTCACCCCATGAGCCGAACTGCTCTGCTCGTCCTGGCCGACGGCCGTTTTCCCGCCGGCGGGCACGCCCACTCCGGCGGGATGGAGGCCGCCGTCGCGTCCGGCCGGGTTCACGACACCGCGAGCCTGGAGTCGTTCTGCCGGGGGCGGCTGCACACCGCCGGACTGGTCGCGGCCGCTCTCGCCGCGGCCGCCGCCGACGGCTACGACGCCCTCGCCCTGGACGAAGCCGCCGACATCCGCACCCCCGTCCCGGCGCTGCGCCGTATCGCACGCCGTCTGGGCCGGCAGCTGATGCGCGCGGCCCGGGCCACCTGGCCCAGCGCCGACCTCGACCACCTCGCCCGACACCGGCCCCAGGGCGCCCACCAGCCGGTCGTGCTCGGCGTCACCGCCCGCGCCGCCGGTCTCACCCCGCTCGACGCCGCCCAGGCCGCCGTCTACGAAAGCGTCGGCGGTCCGGCGACCGCGGCCGTGCGGCTGCTGAGCCTGGACCCGTTCGACGCGACCGGCGTCCTGGCGCGGCTCGCCGGCGAACTCGACACCGTCGCCGACGCCGCGGCCGACGCGGCGGTGCAGGCTGCGGCGCAGGGGGTCGCCGCCCTGCCCGCCGCGTCAGCCCCCCTGCTGGACATCACCGGTGAGCAGCACGCCGCCTGGACCGTCCGGCTCTTCGCTTCCTGACCAGCCCTGACCGTTTCCTGGAGCACCTGTGCATCTCGACCACCCCGTGACCATGCCGCACCGTCACACCCACAGCGCCGAACCGCTGCTCGCCGACGGCAGCCGACGCGCGCTGCGCATCGGTCTTGGCGGTCCTGTCGGCTCGGGCAAGACCGCGACCGTGGCCGCCCTGTGCCGCGCCCTGCGCGACCGGCTCTCCATTGCCGTGGTCACCAACGACATCTACACCCAGGAAGACGCCGCGTTCTTGCGCCGCGAGGCCGTCCTGCCACCGGAGCGCATCACCGCCGTGGAGACCGGAGCCTGCCCGCACACCGCCATCCGCGACGACATCTCCGCCAACCTCGAAGCCGTCGAGCACCTCGAACAGACCCTGCACCCGCTCGACCTGATCCTCATCGAGTCCGGCGGGGACAACCTGACCGCGACTTTCTCCCGTGGACTGGTCGACACCCAGGTCTTCGTCATCGACGTGGCCAGCGGTGACGACATCCCCCGCAAGGGCGGCCCCGGCATCACCACCGCCGACCTCCTCGTCGTCAACAAGACCGACCTGGCCCCCTACGTCGGCGTCGACCTGGACACCATGAGGGCCGACACTCGCAAGCAACGCAAGGGCCTCCCCTACGCCTTCACCAGCCTCACCGCACCTGACGGCGTCCAGCCGGTCGCCGACTGGGTCACCGGCTGTCTCACCGCCTGGCACGCCAACGGATCCACCCGGTGAGCCACACCACCGCGCAGACGCCGGCCGTGATCCCGACGCCGGCCGGCGGAACTCTCAAAGCCGACAGCGGGCCACCCGGCCGGCGCTCTGCCGAATCCGCCCCGGTGCACCCGTCCGGCGTCGTCGCCGCCGCCCGGATCCAGGCCACCCACAACGGCCGCACCACCATGGTCCCGCTCCTGCACAGCGACGGCCCCTTTCACCTGCGCCGGCTACGGGCCCGTGGAGAACAGGCACGTGTCTGCGTGCTCGGTGCGATGAGCGCGCCGCTCGGCGGAGACCGGCTCGCCCTGGACATCACCGCCGAAACAGGCGCCCGGCTGGAGGTGACCAGCGCAGCTGCCACCATCGCCCTGCGCGGCCCCACCACCGCACCGGCCACCTACGACGTGCGGGTCAGGGTGGGCGACCACGCGACCCTGCACTGGCTCCCCGAGCCCTTGATCAGCACCCGGGGCAGCACCCTGCACCAGACGTTCACCGTCGACCTCGCTGCCACCGCCCACCTGCTCATGCGAGAAGAACAGCTCCTGGGCCGCTCCGGCGAGGCGCCGGGCCACCTCACCACCCGCCTGACCGTCCGCCGCGGGGGACGGCCACTTTTCGACCAGTACACCGCCTTCGGCGACCCGGCACCGGCATGGGACGGCCCCGCCGTCCTCGGACCCCACCGCGCCACCGGACAACTCCTCCTGGTCGACCCCACCCTGCGCACTCCCTGGGAACCACACGTCATCGGCAACGACCCAGCCGAGGGACACGCGGTACTGACTCCCCTGGCCGATCCCCAGGCCCTCATCGCCACCGCCGTCGCCCCGACCCCCGCCCAACTGCGCCATCTTCTGGACGCCGCCCTCGCCTACGCCTACGAGCCGCCAAGACCGGAATCCGAAGGCGAGCTGTCTCGGGTAGAGCCAACATCGCCATAAAAGTGCGCAAATCGATCGAAAATGAGGCGAAGTGTCACCACGCCCCCGCCCGCGGCCGCGATGCCGAGCCTCTCTCGCCCCGCAGCTGCGTCGGAACGCGGGACCTTCTCCCGTCGGTTGGCAGACATCCAGTCCTCCATCTGACGGTCTCGGGTGAGGCGGTGGTGCAGCTTGAGGTGATCTGCCGAGCAGCGCGCCCGTGCGCCCCCGCAGGCTCTCTCCCGGCCAAGGCCCGATGCGGGTCACGGTCGACTGCATGGCGGATACAACAGAGCAGGCGTGCGCAGGTCGTGGGGACGGGAGCGACTGCCCGAACGGGGAAACCGAGGAGCTGGTCGACGGCGTCCGGTGCGAAGAGTGCCAGCACCACTGGGAACTGGACGAGACCGAACGGGGCCGGCGTGCAGCCGCAGAGGAGGGGATGACGCGGCCGATGGGGGATCCACGAGAGGCCGGACACGGAACCGCCGCGTAGGCCCGAAGCAGTGGCCGCACGGGGGCGGCCATTGCGTCGGTGTCATCCTGCGGTTGTCCGGCCTGCACCAGGCTCGGGAACAGCACTCGCTTCGATTCTCCTCGAATGCAGGAGAGCGGCTTAGGTCTCCCTTCTAGTCTCCAAAGTGCGAAGGCCAACCTGATACGGGCTGGTCAACCAACGACATCGGAGACTGCTGTGAGGGCGAAGAAACTACTGGTGACCAGCGCCGTGCTGGTCGGAACCGCCGTGGCGGGGACCGTTGCTGTCTCGGTGCCGGCGCACGCCACTGTCGCCTCGGCATCGGCGCATGACGCCCGGGCCGAAGCCCTGGACGGCGGCCCTCCCGGATGGGGTTACGTGCAGACCTTCACCAGCCCGTGGATCTGTCAGGGCACCGGGGACGAGGGTATCGCCGAGGGCAGGTGGACGGACTTCGTGTGCGTGTGGCGAAGCGGCGGCCCGGGCCACCAGGTGTGGGACCTGTATGTCCCGTAGGCCGGTTGGGGCGGTGTGCCGATCTGTGCCGCCGTGCAGGGCTGGTTCTACGTGGCAGCGGTGCTGCACTGGATGAACCCAGGACTGGTGGTCGCGCGTGGCCGCGCTGCTCGAGCCGGGTGGCGTGTTCGCCTCGCGACGGACCGTTTCGGCCAGTCGGCCCGGCTGGGGGCTGTCCGCGCGGTGCGCGCACCGTTCCTCCAGAGTGCCGAGAGGCCCCCTCACGGGACGGGATGCAGTGGTCGGGCACGGAGCTGCAGGGGGCGGAATGGTTCACCAGCGTTGCGCAGTCCGTGATCGTAAGGCGCGTGACGATGGGGCGCCCGCCACTATGCCGGTCGTCCATCGACCGTCTCGTCCTGCCGTTCGCGGAGCGGGAGCAGGTGTTCCGCCAGATCGGGCAGGTACTGCCGGACAGGGGCGAGATGGCCGCTCGTCGACCTCGTCTGCCGTCTCGTGCGTCGGCGCGCCACGAGGGTTGATCGCGCTACCTCGCGCTCCGCGGCCGCGCCGGCAGGAGGCGGTAGCCGGTCGGCCTCGGCGGGAGCGCAACTCTCCGTCCCGGGGTTCGTTGACAGGGAAGGTTGCCGGGCGTTGACTGGCGGGACGGTGGAGGCCGGCCAGACGGGCCAGGGGTGTCAAGGGCCCGCTCGTTTCGGGTCGGGCCCTGCGGGTCGGCTTGTTCCGGGTGAGGGTCCAGGTGGCACCCGGCCGACGCGACGCGACAGGGATGTGGCCCACGAATGATGTATGACCAGGCACGTGCCCAGCAGCCTCCGGGCAAGGGTGTCGGATCGACCGCACGCCCGGCCCGGGGGCCGGAGCCGCTGCTGCCCGCCGACGAGCGGGAAAAGGTTTCCCAGCGCCTGCGGCAGGCCCTCCTCGACTTCGCCGACACCCCGCGGGAGGCGCTGGAAGCGGCCGAGAGCGCCTTCGACGAGGCCACCGCGGAACTCGCGAAGGCGCTCGCTGAACGTCGACGTGTCCTGCGGGCGGAGTGGCAGGACCAGGACTCCGAGGAGCAGGCGGAGGAGTTCCGGCACGCGCTGCGGCAGTACCGGGAGATCACGGAGCGCATGCTGCGTCTGTAGCCGGGGAGCGGCGGCAGGCAGCGGCTGCCGTAGGAGGCGGTCGCCGGGCAGGGTGCGCCTGCGGCACGGCACACCTGGCGTCCGCCGGGGTGGACGTCTTTGAGAGCGCGGTCTGTGCTGGCCTGACCGGGCGCGGGACCGGCTGGCAGCGTCAGCTTCGGCCTGAGGTGTCGGGAATGGTTGGCACTTTCGCTGCCGGTCGGTGTGTTCGTGTCGGGGCGTGCATGATCGAACGCCAGGAGTTCGGGGTCGCCGGACGCGGCACTCCACCACGGCAGGCGGGTCGGTGGTCTGGATGCTCGGCGCGAACCGGGCATGGCGCTGGGCGCTGCTCGTGCGCGATGCCCGGCACGGAGGTGTGCCCGTCGCCGGGGCCGGGTGTGACCGTCCCCCGTTACCGGCCGAGGGCCGGCAACGGGAGCAGGCCGGCGCCCGCGGCACACGTTCAGGACCACAGGCACCTGGCGGCCACCGGCCCCCCGGGGGGACTGCCGGTCACCGCCTGCCACCCCCGTGCCCGGGCGACGGCTTCCATAACGCCGGGCGGAGTGGGTAGACGGTGCTCAGCCCGCGAGAGACGGGACCTGAAAAAGCACAGACTCTTACGACTGAGAGTGACGATCTCCATGTCTCAACCGCTTATGAAGCAGGCGGACGGGCAGGGACCGGACCACACTCTGCGTCGGCACCTGGCCTGGAGCGGTCCCCCGCCTCCGGCCGCCCGGGCACGGGCCGAAGCCGACGCACTGCTGTCCGCCCTGCACCGCACCCACCGGATCACCGTGTCCTCCCGCGCCGCCGACGACGTCCGCCTCGTGGTCAGCGAGCTGATCGCCAACGCCGCACGGCACGCGCCCGGCCCCGGCCGCCTGGAGGTCCAGGCGGCCGAAGACGGCCGGATCGTGAGGATCTCCGTGTCGGACGCCTCCCCCGCCATGCCCCAGCCCCGACCGGCCGACCCCCATCGCGTCGGCGGACACGGCCTGGAGATCGTCACAGCCCTCAGCAGCCGCTTGATCGTCGAGCACGCCGGTGAAGGAAAACAGATCACCGCCGACGTTCCCCTCCACCAGGCCCGTTCCCCCGACACTCCCGGTCAGTACTACATCCACGGAGCGCCCGACGGCACTCTGGGGTAGAAGCCGTACGGCCGCGGCTTCGCCCACACCGGGCGTACGTCGCGGACAGGGCATCCGCAGGGCACGACCGCCCCTGACCAGCGTCGATGCTGGTCAGGGGCGGTCGTGCTCGGAGCGGAGCTTGTGCGCCACCTCGCGGAGTTTGATGTTGTGGTGCTGGGAGAGGCGGCGCAGCACGTTGAAGGCGTCGTCTTCGCTCATGCGGTGGCGTTCCATGAGGATGCCCATGGCTTCGCCGATGGCGTGGCGGGTTTCCATGGCGTGTTCGAGCTGGTCGATGGTGCGGGCGCTGGCCAGGGCGACGGCGGCGTGGGAGGCGAGCATCCAGCCGGCGGTCTCGATGTCTTGGGTGAAGGTGCCGGGACGGCGGGCGTAGAGGTTGAGGGCGCCGAAGTCTTCCTTGTCGGTGTAGAGGAGGATGCCGGTCATGCTGCCGATGCCGAGCTCGCGGGCCGCGTCCGCGTAGGCGGGGCAGCCAGGCTGGGGCTGGGTCATGTCGGTGATGCGGTAGGTGCGCTCACCGCTTTCGCGGCGGGCGAGGTCGTAGCACGGTCCTTCACCGAGCTCGCCCTGGATACGGTCGGAGGCTTCGACCATCTCTCCGCACGAGGACAGCGTGATCGCCCTGCCCTTGCGCACCGCCAGGATCCCGGCCGCGTCGCAGCCCTCGACCAGATCCACCGCTGCCACCGAGATCGCGTCCAGCGTCTCCTGGACCGACTTCTTCTCCAGCAGATCCCGCGCCAGGACAGCCATCTGCTCAGCGAACCTCTGCCACTGCATTGCGCCACCACCCGCCTCGGCGTGCCCGTTGAGCCCTCCGCTCACCCTAACGTTCCAGGGCACGTCCACCGTCGAATGCGCAGCCTGAGCCGGGGCGATAGGGCGGTGCGCGCCCTCCACACCGTCACTCGCCAGGCAGCGAGACGGAGAGGCAGTAGGACGGGGAGGCAGTGGCACGGGAGGCGGTGGGGCAGCCGGCAGGGCCTCCGCGCGTGAGGCGACCGGCACGTCTCAGCAGCGGGTCACCTCTGGTGGGAGCCGGCTGCGGGGGGCTCGCGCCGCTCTGCGTTCAGGCGGCGAGAGCTTCGTCCTCACGCGAGTCGCCGGTGCGGTGGGTGTACTGCTCCAGCAGGGTGTCCGCCGTGAGCAGGGCCTGTTCGGCGGTGCGGGATCCGGTCATCACGCACAGCGTGTAGGTGGCGTCTTCGAGTGCCCTGCTGGTGAAGCCGGTGGGACACACCTCGTGGTCGATGCGCGTCTGGGCGAACCGGGCCAGAGCGGCCCGCAGCTCCTTCTCCGCTGGAAGGATCATGGTGACATCTCTCCCTCGAGCAAAATGTCGGGTGCTTCGCCTCGGCGAGGGCGCCGGGGGCGGTTCCTTGTCTGTGTGTGAGGGCGTTTTTGTGCCCGGCTGGTGTCAGCCGGGCGAGAGAGCCGCGCTGTGGTGGGTGCGGGGCGTTCTAGCAGGCAGCTGCCTCGTCCACCGTCTCCCTTATCTTCAGGACGGTGTCGGCCGCGGTGAGCTGCAGCAGCCTTTTCAGTTGCTGCGCGGGGGCGGCCACGCGGAAGTCGGCTGCCTGGTGGGTGAGGATCAGCAGGTTCAGCAGCGCGGAGTCCGCGAAGGTGATGCCGGAGGCGTCCAGGACCACCTTCGGGTGTTCCTTGGCCGCGGTGTCCAGCGCGTCCGCCAGCGGCGTGACCGTAGACATGTCATAGGGGCCTCGCGCGCCGACCACCCAGGCGCCGCAGCGTTCGTACTGCACCACCGTGGCCTCGTCCGTCCCCTGCAGCCGGCTCCCGTCGGCGCTCCTCGGCCGCCTTGCTACCGCTTCGTTCACAGGCACCTCGGGCCCCTCCTCTGGCTGTCCCGAACGGATCATGTCGTCTGTTGCGCGAAAAGTATGTCATGTATCGGGTGTCGCGCAAAGACTGTCCTTAGAATGCTGTGCATGGTTGAAGTGCCTGGCTCTCACAGCGGATGGACGTTCGTCACCAATCACGCGCGTGTGCTGGCGGCCATCGCCGACAATCCGAACATCCGGATCCGCGACATCGCCGCCCACTGCCGGCTCACCGAACGCGCCGTCCAGCGGATCATCTCCGACCTCGAGCAGGACGGTTACCTCTCCCACACCCGCGACGGCCGCACCAACACCTACCGCATCCAGCCCGACAAGGTCCTGCGCCACCCCGCGGAAGCGGGCCTGCCGGTGGCCGCACTGCTCTCCCTGCTCGTGCAGGACGAAAGCGACCGCACGCGCGAGCCCGGCCGCCACGCATCCCACCTGACCGGTACCGGCGGCACGCGATAGCGAGAGACTCAAGGCGCCGGCCGCGGCACACGGGCCTCGACTCTCGCGGTCACCCCCAGCCCTTTTGGGCGCCGCCGGGCGGGTGGTGAGCCGTGCGCGGGCTGTTGCCGGGGCGATGGTCGACGGCCACTGCGTGAAGGGCGCGGCCGCGCTCTTCACACGAACAGGGTCTTCGGTCGGCGGCGGGGGCAGGGCCAGGCCGGAGGGAGGCGACAGCAGAGGACGTGTCTCTGTTCTTGTCGATCTTGACGTGGGCTTCTTCGTGATCTCCGCCGCGAACGTCCGTATCGACAAGTCGGCTTCCACGCGGACTTTCCCTGCGGTTCCCCGGTCTACGGCTGTCGCCCGGGGGTGTCCTTGCTCTGCTCGTGCTTCCTGCGCCGGTTCCAGTCCTGCAGGGCCACCTCGGCGACCAGCCGGGTGCGCCACTCCTGCAGACGCTTCATCTCGTAGTCGCCGAGGTTCTCGTCGATGCCGTAGATCGTCCCCCGCTCGGCTTCGAGCTCCTCTTCCAGGAGGTCCAGGGCCTCCTGGAGGTCGCCGTTCAGCTCCAGCGCCGTGACCAGGGCCGTGCGTATGGACCGCGTCTCGTCCTTGCGCTGCCAGCCGAAGGCCTGGGACTCGGCATACAGGACTCGCAGCAGGCGTACCCCCTCGGCCGCTTCGCCGTTCTCGGCAAGGAACCGGGCCAGGTACGCCCGCCGGCGGTGGGTGTCGGCGTGGTCGGGGCCCAGCACCCTGGCGGAGTCGTCCGCTACCGCCCGTGCCTCGGCGACGGCGCCGTCCAGGTCACCGACCCTGCGGCGGCGCCAGGCGAGTGCCGATCGGCACCCCAGAGTGCCGGGGTCGTCGGCCCCGAACTCCGCGGTCCGTTCGGCTGCTTCCGCCTCGGCCAGCCGCAGGATCTCGGGGTGCCGTCCTTCGTGGAGGAGCCAGGAGAAGACCCTCGAGTGGGCGGTGAGGGTGTGGGGGTGCCAGCGGCCCAACTCCCGGGTGAGGTAAGCGATGTCCTCGTGCACGTCCGGCCAGGGACGGGCCTCACGCCGCTCCCTGTGCCGGAAACGGCGTCTGACCCGCCAGGTGCGGACAGTGCGCCGCGGCCTGCGCTGCTCCTCACCAGTGTCCCGGTCGCTTTGGCTCTCGCTCATCTCCGTCATCAGAACCCGCCTCCGTGGTCCACCCACGACTCCTCGTCCTTGGCCCGCTCGTACGCGCTGCGCCAGGTCCAGCTGCGGTCCAGCAGGTCACGCTCCTCCGTGCTGAGGGCCCGCTCGGCCGGGTGCGCCGGAAGACGGCGGCAGTACGCCGCGAACCGGTCACGACGCCTCGGCCAGCAGCGTTCCGCAAGCCAGACCAGTGGCACCGCCATCAAGGCCCACAGCACCAGACAGCACCACGCGCCGACCACGATCGGCCCGACGCCGCTGGTCCAGTACTCCTGCCGCAGGAAGACCACCTGGACGGAGATCCAGAGGGTGAACAGAATCAGCGTGGCGAAGGCAGCGCCTGCGATGGAGTCCCTTGTGCGCAGCGACCAGCGCGGCACCTTGAGATCCTCGGCCCGCAGGAAGGCGTCACGCTGCCGCGTGTAACCGGATTCCCAGTACAGACGGCTCAGCGGAAACGGTTCGCCCTGCCGTCGCAGTGTGGCCAGCAGGGCGGCCGGCATCGGATGCCCGGGTGCCGCGGCAGACTCCTGTGCCCTGTCGGTGACCTCCATCATCCCGTCGTCGCGGATCCTGATCAGGCCGGCGCGTAGCAGTTCGGCGGCTGCGGCCCTGTCCACGCGGGACGGTCTACGGGCCGTGGCCACCGCGTGGTACGGGTCGATGTCCACCGTGCCCAGCCCCGCTGCCGCCGCCCGGTCGGCCCGGTCCCGGATCCACCACAGCACTCCGAGCACGGGAAACGCCGCGCAGGCCGACGCCAGCGCGACCAGGAGCATGTCCATCTGGCTCAAGACCGCACCCTCCCCTTCTCCGAAAGCCCGTCGGTTTCCTTCCCTGCTCCGAAGGCGCACATCCACGGGAACGGTTGCGGACACGAGTGACCTCCGCCCCGGGAAAATCGGGAACCCGCTCGATGACGGCCGCGGTTCAGGAACACGCACAGCGGATCATCGTCTCCGTCCTGAGCCATCTCTGCACGTGGGAGCCGACAGCATTCGTCGCTCAGGGCGGGGCACGCCGGTCTTCGCCGAAGAGCGGCGTCTTTGAGCTCGGCACCGCCCGGGGGTTTGTGGCGAGGGCAGGGCGCAGTCTTCGCGGCCAGGTTCTCGGGCACGCCGTGGTCTTCGCCCGGGCTCGTGGGTCACGGCATAGACCGCAGAGGCGGGTGCTGTGTCGTTATCCCTGTGGGCTGGAGCAGTGGCGGTGGTTCCGGGCCAGGGTCCTCGGTGAGGATGACGCCGGCGGTCGCCTGGTCGAAACCGGCCGGCCAGCGTGTGTTCTCGCTGGCCACCGCGCCGGTCAGACGTGCCTGGAGGAGGTCGGCCGTTTTCAGGTCGGCGCCGCGCAGGTCGGCCAGGCGCAGGTCGGCGCGGCGGAAGACCGCGCCGCCCGCGTCAGCCTTGCGCAGATTCGCCTCGCGCAGGTCTGCCTCGGTGAAGTCCGCTTCGCGCAGGTCGGTTTCGACCAGTCGTGCGCCCCGCAGGTCGGCCAGAACGCAGCGGGCCCGGCGCAGGATCGCGGTCTTGAGGTCGGCGTGCCGCAGGTTGACCGAGACGAGAGAGGCCTGCGTCAGGTTGGCGTGGTACAGGCCCGCCGCCTCCATACAGGACCGGTCGAGGTTGACCTCGTGCAGCCACAGCCCGTCGCAGTCGGCCCTGCGCAGGTCCGTGACGCTGAGGTTGATCCAGGACTGTTCCCGGGGTTGCAGCAACAGCACGCCGAGGCCGGTCAGCGCCACCTGGGCGTCGGCGGCGCGGATCTCCAGCGGCACGACGTCGTTGATGGGTACGTCCGCCGCCGGTGCCTGCGGTCCGGCGGGCGGCCAGGGCAGGTGGGTACGCAGGTACGCGGCCTGGATGGAGATGACGGCCTCGCGGTCGCGGGCGGAATGCTCGGCGATCCGCCACAGCGCGTGGAGCCCGCCGATGCGTGTTTCCAGCTTGTCGCTGCCGAGCTGATCGACGGCCGTGCTGAACCGGTCGGTGACGTAGCCCTCCTGGGTGGCGCGCAGGCCTTCCTGGCTGACGCGCAGTTGCCTCCAGGTGGCGTATGCGCCGAACAGCAGGACCATGCCGCCCACGGCCTGCAGCAGAGTCGTACGGACGTCGTTCACCGCTTTGAGCCGGTCCTGGGCGGCGACGCTCGCCCCGGCGAGATCGTGGTCGACCACGACACCCGGCAGGACGACGAGCACGGCCCCCAGGACGGCCAGCACCGCCGTCCCCGCCATCAGGGCCGCGATGGCACGATGTCCAGCCTGCCGGTCGCGCCACGGTCTGCGACCACGGCCCGGTTCCCCCGTCTCCATGAACACGGAACCCTAGGCGCCACCCCATAGGCGATCAAGATGTACGAGTTGGACTGTGGGTGGCGCGGCTCGTCGAGCGGCGCTGACACCCCGTGACCGCCGCAACCGCCGCTATCCGTGCCGACGCCAGATCAAGCACACCATTCCCGCAACGAGTGCGCCAGCCGCAGACGCCGTGGCAGCAGTGGCGGCCGACCCACCGGGTTCGACAAGCGCGCCTACATCTCCCACGGCACCGTCACCTCAATCTGACTCCGGCTCCGCCGGTGACCCCACCGGATGCGCCCTAGACATCGTCGAGTTGGACGGCCAGGCCGGCCAGATCGCCGGCGTGCAGGTCGAACTCGTCCGAGGAGGTGGGCGGGTCGCCGACGGGGCGGGCGACGTAGGCGGTGCGCAGACCAAGGTTCTGTGCTCCCCGCAGGTCCCAGGCATGGGCGGCGACCATCAAGAGCCGATCCGGCGGGCGTCCGGAAACGGTGACGGCCAGTTGGTAGACCGCTGGGTCCGGCTTGTAGGTCTGGGCCTCTTCGGCGGACAGGGCCTGGTGCCAGCGCAGTCCGGCGTGGGCGTTGAGTCCCAGCAGCGCCGACCGGCTCGCGTTGGAGAGTCCGATGAGCGGGAACCGTTCGGCAAGTCGGGCGAGCCCTGCCACGGTGTCGGGCCACGGCGGGAGCCTGCGACCTGACAGGGCCAGCGCCGATACGGCGGCCGGGTCGTCGACTTCGGCGACATCGGCGACGAGCCGGGCTGCTTCCAGGTCGAGGACGTCGCTGGGCAGGTAGGGCCGGACGCCGTCGAGGACGCAACGTTGCTCGCGGTCGATGTGCTGTTGCCACAGCGACAGAAGCTGTTCGACCCTGGAATCGTTGAGCGATGGGTCGAGTTCACGAATGCCGGCGCGGATACCGGCGGGTTCGTCGACGAGCGTGCCGAGCACGTCGAACACGATCACATCGATCTCTAGCTGTGGCATGCGGGAGGTCTCCTGGATAAAGCAGGGGCGGGAGAGCGGCTGTTGGCCGAACGCAGCGGGAAGCCACCCTGATTCCCGAACCTCACGGGCTGTGCGGCAACCGCATCAACGTCGCCACCGACCGCGCCCGCCAAACAGGAGGCACGGCCGGTGCACTATTTCCGAGTAGCCTCCGTAGCGAGCGCGGTGGCTCAGAGACGGGGTGTGGCTCCTTCCACGATCCGCCGGAACGGACAACCGTCTGCTGCCGGCGCGCGTAGCGCGCTCGCCCGTCGGCGCAGCAGCATGACCGGATGGTCCCGTGGGTGAACCACGGACAGCCGCTCGCATCCGCTGGGTGACCAGTTCGGCTGTTCACTCTTCAGGCAGGTAGCTGGCCAGCTTCCGCAGGCTCGCCAGTACTCCCTCGACGGTGGGCGCGGACTCAGGGTCGGTGAGGTACTGCATGATCAGGTCGCTGACAGGGGCGGGTTGTGCGACGGGGCGGCGTCGCGGCACGTAGCCGGCTGGTGGGCGGCCAGATCAGAGGCCGCGGACTTTGTCGGCCTGGGGGCCTCGCTGTCCCTGGGTGATCTCGAACTCGACCCGCTGGTTCTCCTCCAGGTTCCGGAAACCAGATCCCTGGATCGCGCTGAAGTGCACGAAGACGTCAGGGCCGCCCTCATCTGGGGAGATGAAGCCGAATCCCTTCTCTCCGTTGAACCACTTCACAGTGCCCTGCGCCATGCCTGCCCCTTGTGCCGTAGAGCGGGAACGTGGTCCGTTCCCGGCCGCAGCCACATCCTTTCCATGCGGCATCTGGGTAAAACAGGCGGAAATGCTGACACCGGTACTCCGTTATGCGGGGTGACCCGCCGAATGGGAGTCGACGGCGCCGGCTGTGCCCGGGGGGGGGAGGCCGCCGCCTTGGTGCGGCTCCCCGGCGTGCGCCCGTGCCCCCGGGTCGTCCTGGGGCAGGCCGTCCGTGCGGTGGTGCCTGCCGGCCGAAGGCCGCGAACCCGCCCCGGCCCTCAAAGCCCGGGGCGGGTTCGGCGCGGCTTACGCGCGGTGGAGTTTCCAGTCGCCGACGTTCTGGGCCCGGTTGTAGTAGGCGTTGGTGCACACGTCGTACTTGCCGCCGGCGGGTCCGCCTCCGTTCGTCTCCAGGAAGCCGCCGTTGTCGCCGTAGGTGTTCCACAGGTGGATCACGTCGCCGGAGCGGACATGCTGGTCACCGGGGCTGGACGCCTGGGCGAAAAGGCGCCAGCGGCCGGTACCGGGGGCGCGGTCCTGGTCCTTGGACGTCGAGACGTTGTACTTGCCGCCGCTGTTCTTCTGGTCGGCGGTCGCGTGCCCGTTGGTGTCGAGGTAGCCGCCGTCACCGCCGTAGAGGTTCCGCAGGTAGACCAGGTCCCCGCTGACCACGTTGGCACCAGCGGCCTTGCCCTCGGCGGAGAGGATCTGCCAGGTCCCCGTACCCTCTCCCCGCCTGGGCGAGTCCGCCGTCGACACCGCGTACTTCGCCCCGCTGTCGCTGCTGTGGCCGTTGGTGTCCAGGTATCCGCCCGCCCAGTTGCTGTAGCCGTTCTGCAGGTGGACCTGGTCGCCGTACTTCAGCTCGTTCGCCATTCTTCTCCCTGGTCGACGGAGGGCATGCGGACGGCTCCCGCCCCGGTGGCCGGGTCGTCCCCCCGCAGCCATCCGAGTGTCACAGTCCTGCGGCAGGCCTTGATCTGTCCGGGTGCCAAACCGCCCGTGAGGGGGGCACTGGAGGCGCGAGCGCGGTTCAAGGCCGCCAGGGGGCGCACGGAGCCGCGGCATCGTCCGTCCCGAGGCGGTCTGGGCCGCTCTCGCGGTAGCCGTCTGGAGATGCAGCGCCTGTGGACCTGGGTCCGCCTGCGTATCCGGCGCGTCCGGTGACGGGCCAGGGCCCGTGGAGCGGGGCCCCCGGCACACCGCGTGGCGTCCCTGCGCTGTCACGGGGGTCAGAGGGTGCGGGGGCTGCTCTGGGTCCTGCTCTCGCCCTGTCCGGGCGTTCGCTCTCTAGGCGGGGTCCAGTGGTCCGAGCAGCCACACGCCGGCGGAGGTGGGCTCCTCGTTGAAGTAGAAGTCACGGATGGCCTGGAGCATGTCGTCGCGGCTGATCAGGCCGTCGGTGTCCCGGTCGAGGCGGCCGAAGACCTCGCGGGCGTCCGCTTCAGGCAGCCCCATCAGGGCGCCGGACCAGCGGACCTGCTCGTCCCGGGTCAGGTATCCGTCGCCGTCCTGGTCCGCGATGTCCATCAGCGCGTCGAGGAACGGCATGTAACCGGCGTCGAAGGAGGCGGGAGTGACCAGCAGTCCGGCGGCGAACGCCGCCTGGTACTCGGCGAGGCCGATGCGTCCGTCTGCGTCGGTGTCCGCGGCCTG
This sequence comes from Streptomyces ambofaciens ATCC 23877, assembly GCF_001267885.1. Classification (NCBI taxonomy): domain Bacteria; kingdom Bacillati; phylum Actinomycetota; class Actinomycetes; order Kitasatosporales; family Streptomycetaceae; genus Streptomyces; species Streptomyces ambofaciens. The sequence goes on from NZ_CP012382.1 coordinate 65,399, forward strand.
TGACAAGTGCTGCCACAGGCCGTCGCTCAACTCCCGCATGTGCTTGAGTGCGGGGGCTTCGGGCGCGAGCTGGAAGGCAGCGGCGAGGCGGTCGCAGGCCGACTCGAAGTCGCCGCGGTCGATGTAGCCGTCATGGTTGGTGTCGAAGGTGGCGAAGCGGCGGGCGAGTTTGCGCTGCAGGAACGGCGAGATGTCCATGACTGACACCCTGCCTGCCGCAGCAGCGCCTGAAACGCCGCTGACGAGCGGGGCTACCCGTAGGGGGCGCGCCGGGTCGGACAGCCGGCTGCGGCCGGGCGCTCATCCGTCGGACGAGCGCGGGCGGTCATGGAAGCCGAAGGGAGCCTGCCGGCGGTCCCTGGTCGCGGGCGCGGTGCCGTGGGTTCCCGCAGCCTCCAGGGAAGTGCGGGATCCCGTCTGGTCCGGTGCCCGTCCCCTCGACGGACGAAGGAGTGGTTACTGCGGGACGGGTGTCTCACCGGAGACGGCCACGCCTGCCCGGCGGAAGTCCTCCAGGGTCGACGCGGTGGTGTCCGGGGCGACGCCGACCGAGTAGTCCAGGAGCACGCGGGCGCGGAACCCGTCCTTGACAGCATCCAACGCGGTGGCGCGGACGCAGTGGTCGGTGGCGATGCCCACCACGTCGACGTCTTCGACTCCCCGCGAGCGCAGCCACTCCGCCAGGGGTGTCCCGTGTTCATCGAAGCCTTCGAAACCGCTCTTGGAGGCGCTGTGAGCCCCCTTGAAGAAGACGGCGTCCACCTTGCCGCCGGTGGCAGCGGGAGCGAAGTTCGGGTGGAACTCGCCGCCTTCGCCCCCGACCACGCAGTGGACGGGGAAGCTGTCCTTGAAGTCCGGGTTCTCGGAGAAGTGGCTGCCTGGGTCGATGTGGTGGTCCCGGGTGGCCACGATGTACTGGTAGTCGGTCCCCGCACTGCGCTCGACCAGAGCGGCGACAGCGGTCGCGATCCGCGCCCCGCCCGTGACCGGGACACTGCCTCCCTCACAGAAGTCGTTCTGCACATCCACGACGATCAACCCTCGGCTCATCATGAGCCCCCTTCAACGCGACGGAACAACCCCCCGCGTTCTACCGGCCCCACACGCTCACCGACAGACAAAAGCGGTCGCGCTCACCCGCACGGACCACGATTGTTCACCGCAGAAACGCTTCGTGCCCGACCTCTATGACACGTCATCTCATCTGGCTGAGTGAGCTGTGGCTTGTGCTGGGGGTCGTTGAGCGCCTAGTGACGCACGCGTTGCGGGAACTGTGCCGGCGGCTGGTACCGGAGGCACCGACTCGGCCACAGGGCGGTGGCCGGCGTCGGCACGGTGGCTGTGAGGTGCGGCCCGCGATCGTGGACGTGTCGCCATCGGACTGCAGGTGGCAGCACCTGCCCACCGCTTCGTTCAGACCGCCGCCGGAAGCGACGGCTCACCACCGGTTCACCGAGCGGGCGCAGGCCAGGGGGGTGGGCCACGCTGCACCGCAGGCCGCAGGAGGTGTGCGAGCCGGGCGGCCACGGCGAGCGCACGAAGCCGCGTGGGACAGGACTGTCCGGCACCCACGGTGCGCTGACGTGTTCGTACGAAGGCGCGCGCGGGTCACTTGGTCTCGCGGGAACGCGGGGCCGGCAGGCGGAAGATGCCCGGCAGCCTGCGCAGGGCCTCGTCATCGCCGGCCGCCGTCGCGGCACCGGTCTCGGTCGCGTGGGAGAGGGTCAGCCTGCCGGCCGTCACCTCGGCGAGCACCTCCTTCGTGGTGGTGATCGTCGCGTCCGGGTGCCGGGTGGGCCCGTGGACCGTCTCGACGATGCCGTCGTCGACGCGGGCGTGGAAGATCTCGTCGTCGACGTGGAACTCGTAGACCGCGCGCAGTCCTGCGGCGGCATCGGGGTCGAAGCACGCCCGCAGGCCGAGCACGGCCCAGCTGGCGTGGAAGGTCTCGTCCGTGCGGCGCTCGTCCATGGCCCACTTCAGGCCCCACCGGGCCAGTGCCAGGACGGCGGGCCCGAGTTCCTCGCCCGCTTCGGTGAGCGCGTACGCGGGGGTGCGGGCGGGCGGCGGCAGAAGCACCTTGTGCGCGAGACCCTCGCGTTCCAGGTGTTTGAGCCGGGCCGCGAGCAGTCCGGTGCCCAGTCCGCGCAGGCCGGCTTGGAGGTCGCCGTACCGTTTGGGGCCGGTGAGCAGTTCGCGGATGAGCAGCAGGGTCCAGCGCTCGCCCACGAGGTCGAGGGTGCGCGCGGTCGCGCAGTACTGTCGGTACGTTCGCTGCTCCACTCCCTCACTCTAGACTTCGCTCTTCCTGTTCTTGAAGCGTCACCGGGGGTCCGGGGGTGTCTCCAGGAGCAGCCGGGCGAGTGGTTCCGGGTCGGTCAGCATCACGTCGTGCGGGCCGTCGAGCGCGAGGGTCCGGTAGCCGAGAGCGGCGCCGAAGCGGTCGAACGGGTAGGCCGCGGGCCGGTAGTGGACGGCCGTGCCGGGGATGTGGTCGACGGCGTCGCTCAGCCGTGTGGCCTCGGTGAACGTGCGCAGCGCCTGAGGGACGAGGCGCTCGGCGAGCCAGGCCGTGTCGGCAGCGTCGACGATGCCGAAGGCCGCCGGGGGCGGGGCCGGGATCCACCGCCCGTCCCCGGATGTCCGGGCCGCCTCGCGTACGGCGGTGACGAAGGCGTCGGGGGCCAGTTCGAGCATGCTCGTTCCGTCGTGTCCGGCCCAGCCGTCCACGAGGACGAGGTGGTCGACGGCGTGGGGGCGCAGGTCCGCTGCCTGCCGGACGACGAGACCGGCGTAACTGTGGCCGACGAGGACGAGTTCCTCACCCGCCGGGACGGTGTCGAGGGCGGCGGCGACCGTTGCGGCGTCGTCGTGGAGCCCGTGGTCGCCGGACGTGCCGAGGTCCGGGGTGAGCGTGCGGGCTCCGGCGGCGTGCAGCAGGGGCACGAGCCGGTCCCAGGCCCAGGGTCGGTGCCAGGCGCCGTGGACGAGTACGTACGTGGTCATCGGTGCTCCTCGCGCAGCGGTGGCAGAGCGTGGCCGGCGCGCTTCGGCAGGTGCGCCTCATGAGGGTTGCCCTCGGCCCGGGTCATGTCGGACCCGAGCCGCCCGGCCTGTGGCCGAGCGGTCGGGGCGTGCGTCGGCGGGAAGTTGACGCTCTTCGGCCCTGGCATCGCCCCTCCCCCGGGGTTGTCGGCCTCCCAGGCTCGGGGGGCGCAGTGCGGGCAGCACACCGCCGTTGCCTGCGGCCCCGTTCGGCGGGCTCCGGTCACGGCCGCTGACGGCGGCCGACTCCTCACGCGCCGGCTCGCCACCCTTGCCAGGTCACCCTAGCCCGCGAGTTTCTGATTTTGAAGTGACTACTTCTAAAACAAGAAGCTAGCCTTGCAGGGTTCCGCGCTGCCCGAGATGACCGCCGGGGCGACGGCCAGAGACGCCGTGCCGGGCGCAGGCCCAGGTCACCGGCGGCAGGAGCGTCCTCCTCCACGCGGTACGGCGAGGGTGCGCCGCGTTCCCGCCTACCGCCGCGGCACGCTCTTAGCCTCTGGACCGTTAACCGAATATTGTCGTATATGTGACTCATGGGAATTCCGAGGACGGCGGCGACCTAGCCTCCTTGGACGAGGCGCTCGGCGCCACCGTGCGCCGTACGGGGGCACTGGCGGGTGGCGTGTACCTGCTGGCGGCGCAGGAACCGGTACTGGGGCTGGCCGCGGTCTGTGGCATGCCGATGACCACCGTGGCGCCGTGGCGGCGCGTGGCGGTCTCGGCCGCGGGACCCCTGTCGGAGGCGGTGCGGGAGGACCACCTGGTCTGGGTGGGCCGCCAGGAGGACATGGCCCGCCTGTATCCGAACGCCGCGGCCGGGATGCCCTACCAGTTCGCGGCGGCTTTCGTTCCCCTGCACGGCGTCCGCCGCTACGGCGTGATGGCACTGGTGTGGTCCAAGAGCCACCCGCCGTCCCTGACCCCGCGCGAACGCGGGCACATCCAGTCCAGCGCACGGCGCCTGACCCAGGTGCTGGACCGGGCGCCCGCCTCGTGGGCCCTTCCGGACCAGCCGCGCACCGTACCGCTGCGGCGGCCCGACATCGCTCCGGCGCAGGCCCAGCTCGCCGCCGTCGACCTGGTCCAGCGGCTTCCCGTCGGCGCCCTCAGCCTCGACCTCGAGGGACGCGTCACCTACCTCAACGACGCGGCAGCCCAGCTGCTGGGCCGCCGGCCCGACCGGCTCCTGGGCAACCTGCCCTGGCAGGCCGTGCCCTGGCTCGACGACCCGGTCCACGAAGAGCACTACCGCGCAGCGGTCTTCAGCCGCGAGCCCGTCGCCTTCACCGCACTGCGCCCGCCCGACAGGTGGCTCGACTTCCGGCTGTACCCGGACGAGAGCGGTATCAGCGTCCTGGTCTCCCCCAACCACGACCGGCACCCCGCGGACGCACCGGCACCGCCCCGTATCAGCTCCCCTCTCACCACTCCCAAGAGCGGCACCGGGCGCATTCACCAGCTGATCCACCTGTCGGCCGCGCTGAGCCAGACCGTCACCGTGACCGACGTGATCAACGTCGTGGCCGACCAGATCCTGCCCGCGTTCGGCGCCCAGGGACTGGTCGTCTCCGCCGCCGACGCCGGACGTCTGAAGATCACAGGCCACCGGGGCTACGACCCGCGCACCATCGCCCGCCTCGACGGCCTGCCGCTGGACACCGACATCACTCCCGCCGGCCCCGTTCTCCGCAACGGCGTCCCAGCCTTCTTCGCCGACCCCGAGGAGATGGCCCGCGCCTACCCGAGGGCCTCCACGGTGAGCGACAAGCAGGCCTGGGCCTTCCTCCCGCTCGTGGTCTCCGACCGCCGCGTCGGCTGCTGCATCCTGTCCTACGACCACCCGCACCCTTTCAGTGCCGGCGACCGCGCGGTGCTCGTCTCACTGGGCGGTCTCATCGCCCAGGCCATGGACCGCGCCCTGCTCTACGACGCCAAGCACGACCTGGCCCACGGCCTGCAGCAGGCCCTTCTGCCGACGACCCTGCCGCGCGTCCCCGGTCTCGCCGTCGCCGCCCGGTACCTGCCGTCCGCCCACGGCATGGACATCGGCGGTGACTTCTACGACCTGATCCGTCTCAGTGACACCGCCGCCGCCGCCGTCATCGGCGACGTACAAGGGCACAACATCAACGCCGCCGCCCTCATGGGGCAGGTCCGCACCGCCGTCCACGCCACCGCCGGCGCAGGCCCCGGGGAGGTCCTGGCCCGCACCGACCGGGTCCTGGCGGATCTGGAGACGGATCTGTTCGTGTCCTGCCTCTACGTCCACATCGACCTCGCCGGCCGGCGCCTCCACCTCGCCAGCGCGGGGCACCCTCCCCCGCTGCTGCGCGTACCGGCGCCCGCACCGCAGACCCACGTCCTCGAAGTGGAGCCCGGCCCGCTGCTCGGCATCGACGCGAACCCGGGCACCCACTATCCGGTCACCAGCTCACCCCTGCCGGCCGGATCACTGCTGGCCCTCTACACCGACGGCCTCGTGGAGACGCCCGACACCGACATCACCGATTCCATCACCGCCCTGGCCCGCCATCTCACCAGCGCGGGCGACCAGCCGATCAGCGAGCTCGCCGACAACGTGGTGCACTACGCCGTGCCGCGGCACACGTACACCGATGACATCGCCCTGCTCCTGCTGCGCAGCCTCTGATCGATCGTCCGCTCCGCCGAACCCATCGTGCGGGGATGGCCGACACGGACCGTGCACGTCGAGGGGATCCTTCGTGTGACCCTCTCCCGCTACCGGCTGAGCCGGCAACGGGAGCAGGCCGGCGCCGCAGCACACGTTCCGGACCACGGGCACCTGGCGGACGCCGACCCCCGGGGGACTACCGGCCACCACCTGCCCTCCCCGTGCCCTGCCGACGGCTTCCATAACGCGGTCGGAGCCGGGTACGGGGCACAGGCCACAAGACGGAACCAAACGCACGAACTTCCAGACTGGGAGTGACGTTCTCCATGTCGCCTACGGCCGCCCGAACAACGGTCGGCACGCTGCTCAGCCAGCAGCGCATGCCCCTGGCCGGCGCCGGGCCGTGACGGGCGGTCGAGCGGGTCAGTGAGCGGTCGGCGGCTTGCCGTGCCATTCGCAGAACAAGACAGTGGCGTCGTCCTCCAGGCGACTGTCGTGGTGGTCGAGAACAGCATGGATGAGGCGGCGCAGGGTTTCCGCGACAGGCAGGCCGTCAGCGTGGTGGCGGATGAGGAAGTCGGTGAAGCGCTCCACCCCGAACAGTTCACCGTGCGCGCCGCGGGCTTCGGTGATGCCGTCGGTGAACAGCAGCAGCCGGTCTCCGGGCTCGAGCTGGTCGGTGCACCCGTGGGCCGGCAGGCCGAGTCCGGTGCCCATGGGACCGGCCGGTGAACAGTGCAGGGTGGTCACCCAGCGTCCGCCTCGGATGACCACCGGCAGCAGATGCCCGCGGTTGACCCAGCTCAGCTGTCCGGTAGCCAGGTCGAGGTCGGCGAGGATGCCGGTGACGTAGCGGCTGTGGCCGAACTGTTCCATCAGGGTTTCTTCGATGGCGTGGCTGACGGCGGCCAGAGGACTGCCCGAGCGGCGGTGGCTGCGGCAGGTGGCCATCGCCAGCGAGGCGGTCAGGCCGGCGGCGGTGTCGTGGCCCATGGCGTCGAAGACCGCCAGGTGCGCGTGGTCGTCGGCGATGGCGTAGTCGAAGGCGTCGCCGGCCACCTGGTAGGCGGGCTCCATCACCGCGCTCACCGTGAGTCGGTCGTTGGCGAAGGTGCGCGGCGGCATCAGCGTCCACTGCATCTCCGCCGGCACGCTCATCTCCCGGGTGCGGGTGAGGCGGGCGTGGGCGTCGCTGTTGTTCCGCTTGGAGACCAGCAACAGTCCGGCCATCGAGGCCAGCGCACGCACGACGTCCTGATCGGGAACGGTCGTCGTGCCGGGGGCCGGGTCGACGCGCAGGACACCCAGGCGTTCGGCGCCGTCGAGCACCGGTGACCAGCATGTACTGCCCGTGGGTGTGGTGGTGATCCGGAGCATGCGGTAAGCACGGCCGGGCAGCGTGCCCTCGATGCGCGCCTCCTGCCCGCCGTGGCCGGCGTCCAGCCCGACGCCGGTGACCTCCCGCAGCACGTCCTCCTGCAGGTCCGCCACGAACAGCCGGGCCCCGCCGGCGCCCGCGCGGCGAGCGGCTGCCCCGAGCAGAGCGGGCAGCTGGTCGAACGTCGCTGTGTGGCTGTCCTCCAGCAGTCGGCTCAGCGCCCGCCCCAGCGCCCCGGCACTCACAGCTGCTCCCTCCTGCCACCGCACCGGCCGACTGCGCGTCGGCACGCTGCGGCGGCCCGTTCCATGGCGATCTGCGGCCCCACCAAGGGCCCTGCGGGGTGCGGCGCTCGCAGGCCGGTACGCCGGTCACTGTCCGCTGCAGCAGTGGCCGGCGCCCGGGCGGAGATCCGGCCGGTCGGTCGTGTCATGGGCGGGGGCGCAGATCAGGAGGGTCGGGAGGCCGGCCGGTGACACCGGTGATCAACTCCCTGCACAGGTCGCGGAGTTTGATGTTGCGGTGCTGGGAGGCGGAGCGCAGGATCGTGAAGGCTTCCTGGGCGGTGCACCGGTTCTGGCCCATGACCACACCGAGAGCCTGGTCGATGACGCTGCGGGACTGCATGGCGGTCTGCAGTTGATCGGCGAATTCCTGCGTGTCGGCGATGCGCTGGGCCAGGGCGATGCCACCGGTGGCCTGGGCCGCCAGCGAACGCAGGGCGGTGAGGTCGGCATCCTCGAACGCGGCGGGCGGGCCGGCGTACAGGTTGAGGGCGCCGGCGGTGTGGGTGTGGGCGGCGATCGGCAGCGAAAGGGAGGACCGGATGCCGCAGGAGGCGGCGTAGGCGGGGTAGTCGCCCCACCTGCTCTCGTCGAGCATGTCGCGGACGGTGACCTCCTCGTCCGTGCGCAGCGACTGCAGACAGGGACCGTCGTCCTGACCGTACTGCTTCTCGTCCAGCTTCGGTGCCGGGGGCCCTGCGCTGACCACGGTGACGGGCCGGCCCTCACGCTCCAGGGTGACGCCGACGCCTTCGACGTGCGACAGCTCCAGGGCGGCATCTGCCAGCACCTGGAGGAAGTCCTCCAGCGAATCGGTTTCCAGCAGCCACTGAGTGATGTGGTTGCCGTCGTAGGCGTCCTGGGCACTCATCACGGTTCCTTCATCAGGCGCATGGCCTTCTCGGTCGGCATCGTCCTCGTGCCACCGGGGCAACGGACTCCGCAATCCGAAGGAACACCTCAGTGCGACCGCCGCTTCACTCCGGCACAGCCACCGGAGCAGCACGGTCTTCTCGTCTACAGCCCACCCTAGACGCGCGACAGGAGGGGCCGGTAGGTACCACACGCTCAGCCGCGGCCCGCCATGCGAAGGACAGGCATCGTTTTGCCGCGGCTTTCGGCCCCGCAGCACCGCTTCGCAGGCAGCCGGCCCGGGCCCGCCGAAGCCCCCGGCCGCCGTGCCCAGGTCTTCCCAGGCCGGCCGGGGGCCTCGACATACCCGATGTGCAGCCGGCCCCGGCCTGACGGCTCGTGCGTATCCGCCGGGACCGGCCCGTCTGCCGACGGGTCAGCTCTCCTCGCGTACGTCGTCCGGGCTGAGCCCGGCTTCCTCCATCGCCTCCCGCATGGTGCGCCCGGTGGCGCCGTCCGCCTGCTCGGCGGTCGTCTTCTCCTCGGGCGCCTCGATGACGTCGTCGGTGGACGTCGTCTTCGGGCGGTTCTCCTCGGGAACGGTCACGGTTTCTCCTTGCTCGTTCTTCTGCGAAGCGGCTCAGGCCGGGTGGTCCGGCTGCTGCTCCGGAGGCGTACCGCCGCCTTCTCCTCCGCCCTTGTTTCCGCGGTCCGTGCCATGGGCGCGGCCACCGCCCTCGTGGCCGGGCTGGGCCGCCTTGCGGGACTGGCTGTCCTGCGGTGTGCCTGCTCCCTTGTCACTGCGCCGCAGCTCGGGCTGTTGCGGGTTCGACATCGCTCCTCCTTGCTCCGCCTGTGTTCGTCGAGAGGCTTGTCCGTTACGGGTGGCGCATGGTCCCCGTGTGAAACGTTCAGCCAGGCGTCCGCGGCGAAAACGTCAGCCGCCACGCGACGGGGCGTTTCCAGGCCCGCAAGAACATCTTCAGGAGGCCCTGCTGCGGTCCAGCGGGCCCCACGCCCCCGGCTGCTCGGTGATGATCCGCCTGGCCTTGGTGATGACCTCACCGGCGATCCAGCCGAGGGGTTCGACGTTTGTCACCAGCGGTTCGTTGTCCGGCCCGCGGGCCTGCTCGGCGCCGTGCAGGACCCACGGCCGGGTACCGGGGTCCCTGACGCGAGGCAGGTGGCAGTAGTCGTACAGCCGTCGAGCCACCCAGACGCGCACGGACCGTGTCCCCCACCAGTCCTCGACATCCAGCGGGCTGGCCGAAAGACCCGGCAGCCTGACGCCGGTCAGCTCATCCGAGCTGCAGCCGGTCACCAGGTCATATTCCGGTCCGCGGGACCAGCGGACATACAGGCCCTGGCGGCGACCGAGGAGGCGGACCAGGTCGTCGAGGCTGGTGAGGGTCGGCATAGCGGTGCTCATGAGCTTGATCGCGCGGGGTGGGTCAGGTGGTGAGAAGGGTGCCGTCCTGCGCGGGCACGGCGTTGTCCAGTCGGCGCCGGGCGGCCAGGAAGGCCGAGTCGATGTCGCGGGTGCCGGTCGAGACGCACAGCGTGTAGGCGACGTCCTCCATCCGGCGACGCGTTTCCTCAGTGCCCCTTTCGGCATGCAGGGTCTGCAGCGTCTCGTACTGCTCGATGAGGTCCTTCAGCACCGCCGGGTGTGCCATGAGCATCGCGATTCTCCCTTTTCGCCCCACTCACATGGGTGATACACCGATGCGTGTTCCCCGGGCCCCGGGCGCCATGCCGATGCATTCACAGGCCCGGACCGGGTGCTCGGCGGTGTGCAACTGCTCTGCCGGCGTCGGGAGACCAAGCCGGCGCCCCACGCTGCGCACCAGGCTTTCGTGTGGAGGCGAGCCAACCGGGTATTCCGCCCCGCATGGCACTACGTCAGCCTCCTGCCACCTCCCGCCTCCGGCGCCGTGCGATGCGCGGTGCGTACCGTCACCGTGTTCCTGAGCACGGCCACGCCGCTCCCCCGCCGGTGCGGTGGGCTGCGCGGTGACCGCGGACGACAGCCTCGCAGCGCGGCTCGTCGCGTCCGCCGTGAAAGGCGGTGCCGTCGAAGAGGTCCCGCGCCGGGTGTGTGCGGCCGTCCGCGACGGGCTGGGGGTGGATGGTGCGACGGTGTCGCTGTTGACCGACACGCCTTCCCGCCAGCTGCTCGCCGCGTCGGACGATGCCGCGCTGTGCCTGGAGGAGATCCAGTTCACGGTGCTGGAGGGCCCCTGCATCAGTGCCGCGCACACGGGTGAGCTGGTGGCCGTGGACGACCTTGCAGACGAGCTGACACCGTGGCCGCTGTTCGGGGCGGCCATGCGGGAGCAACTGCCGCACGTGAGATCGGTGTACGCACTCCCCCTCTTCTTCGGCGACTACGTGCTGGGATCGATCGACCTGCTGGGGCTTCGGGCCCGCGCCCTGCACGGTGAGAGCTTGGAGGTGGCCTCCGAGGTGGCCGACGCGGTGGCAGCCGCGCTCCTTCCGGTACGAGAACTGATCATCACCGGTTCTCGGCCGCCTGCCTGGGAACCGGAGCCGGTCGTGCGTGCCCACTGGTTCGACACCGCGCGTGCCGTCGTGGCCCTGGCCGAGCGCCGGCGGCTGAGCCACGAGGACGCGCTGGCCGTCATGCGGGCCGATGCCTTTCGCACCGGGAAGACACTCGCGGACATCACCGCGGACATTCTGCGCGGCCCTCCGAACGCGCCCTGAGCATGCGCTGGGTGTTTGCTCACGCGGTGTGCGAAGCCGCCTGGTGTTCCCTTTCCTGATCCTTATCGGGAGAGTGGCGCGGCGTGCACAGTGGGTGGCGTCTGAACGGCGAGGAGTACGGTCCACGCTTTCGACGGCATTGAGGTGGTCGGATGCCCGCATGCAGGGGACCCGGGCTCCAGACAGTGAGGAGCCGTCATGAGCAGGCAGAACGACGATGAACTGTCCCACCCGCTGGAACACGTCACCGGTGAGAAGGACGTCCACCCCGAAGACGAGCAACGCCGGCGCCGACAGGACCGATCGACGTCGTCCGACGCGGAACGCACGGATGCGACGACGGACCCCGCCGAGGGGCCGGCGGAGGGCTCGTCATGACCGTCTCGATCAGCGAGCAGGACACTGCCCGGCTAGGAGGAGCGGGCAGCATTCTGATGCGGCAGCGGCGAGAGCACGCCAGGCTCGACTCGATGATGCACCGCTACCTCGCCCGCGGTATGGCGCCTGACGGGCAGGACGAGCTGTGGCGGGAGATCGTGCAGCTGGTGTTCAGCCACGCGTTCGCCGAGGAGACCGTGCTGTGGCCCGTCCTGCGGCGTATCAGCGCCGACGGTCAGGACCTCACCGCGCGCGTCGAGCAGGAGCATCAAGAGATCAACGAGCTGATCGCCCGGATCGAGAAGTCCCCCGAGGACCCTCACCGCGGCGCGTGGATCCGGCAAGCGTTCGCCTTGATCGCGCAGGACATCCGTGACGAGGAGGACGAGCTGCTGCCGCGGATGCGTGAAGCTCTGAGCGATCGCCGGCTACGGCAGATCGGTGCTGCCTGGGAGGCGGTGCGCGTGAGCGCGCCCACGCATCCTCACCCCGCGGTGTCTCGGCGTCCGCCCGGCAACGCGCTGAGCGGCCTCCCGCTCAGCGCCTTCGACCGGTTGCGCGACCTTGCCCCTGCCACCGCTCCGGCCGTCCGCCGCGCTGCACTGGTCGCCGCGGGCACCGGCGCAGCGGCGGCCGTCACCCTCCTGGTGCGTCGCGCTGTCCGGCGTACGTGCATCTGACCCGCCGGCCGTTGCCGTACGGGCCGACCAGTTGCGGGGCGAGTACGAAGCCCGGTACGCCGCCTTGCGCCGTATGCTCCTGAAACGGCTCGCCGTTGGTGCGTCGCTCCTGCTGGTCTGCGCCGGCGCCCTGAGCACCGGCTTCCACCTGCTGCCCCACTGACCCGGCCCTCTTGTTCGGCAGCTCTGCCCGTGTCTCACCCCGCGGGAGGGCAAGGCCGGGTCCATCGCCTGCACCGGCGTACACCAGGCCGAGCCGGCCGTCGTCAGGCGGTGGTTCGTCCGTGGCGGGAGCCGGCGTAGGCGGCGTCGCGCAGGCGGCGCAGTCGTCCGGTGGGCCGGAGTCCGGGAAGGCTGTGGGCGTAGGGGTCGTAGGACACGGTGCTGGTGGCCGGGGCGGTGTGCGCGGCTTCCAGGGACAGGGACGCGAAGGTGGTCCACGGCTCGTCGGGGGCGGCCGCGCGCAGGTCGAAGCGGACGGGCCGGCGGGCGAGTTCCTGCCACAGCGTCGGCAGGGTGTCTCCAGAGGTGGCGTCCGCATCCGAGGCGGGGAAGGCCGCCAGTACCCGGTCGCGATCTCCCATCCGGTAGGACAGCAGGGTGGAGTACGGCCCCTTCAGGGCGTCGGGTCGCAGCAGCGGCAGGTGCCGGCCGAGCCGGCCGCTTCGGCTGGAGGTGAACAGCAGGTCGAGTGTGTTGCCGGGGCCGTCGGCGTCCTCGACGCGCACGGCCAGGCCCAGGCCGTCCGGCAGCCTTCGGGGCAGTCCGAGCGCCCGGGACCAGCGCACCGTCGCCGGGTAGGTGCCGGGCCGGTCCAGCCAGGGCACGTCCCAGCGGGCGTCCGTGCGGCCGGCCACGGTCAGCGTTCCCGTGCACAGCACGCCGTGGGGGTGCAGGGCCGGTGCCGAGCGCCACCGGGCCACCCGGCCCGCCAGAGGGCGAGCGAGGCGGCTGACGGTCATGCGGCCCCTCGGGGCTCGGGGCGGATGACGGCGCGGACGCAGCCGTCGGTCTTCTGCTTGAACATGTCGTAGGCCCTGGGCGCCTGGTCGAGGGAGAGGGTGTGGGTCGCCAGGTGGGCCGTCTCGATCTCGCCGGCGGCGAGCCGCTCCAGGAGCATCGGGATGTAGCGCTGGCCGTGCATCTGGGCGCCGCGGACGGTGAGCCCCTTGTTGATCACGGCGCCGAGCGGGAACTTGTCGACGGCTCCGGCGAAGACGCCGAGGATGAAGACGGTGCCGGCCTTACGGCAGGCGTGGATGGCCTGGCGTACGGCGGTGGGCCGGTCGCTCTGGAGGCGGAGCTGCTGTTTGGCCTGGTCGTACAGGTGCGCGGGGCCGTCGCTGTGCGCCTCCATGCCGACGGCCTCGATGCACACGTCCGGGCCGCGTCCGCCGGTGCGTTCGCGCAGTTCCGCGGCGACGTCCGTGCTCGTGTAGTCGAGGGTCTCCGCGCCGACGTACCGCTCGGTCATGGCCAGCCGCTCGGGGATGCGGTCGATGGAGATCACCCGCTCGGCACCCTTGAGGATCGCCGCCCTGGCCGCCATCTGCCCCACCGCGCCGCAGCCCCAGACGGCGACCACGTCACCGGGTTTCACCCCGGCCAGGTCGGCGCCCATCCACCCGGTGGGCACGGAGTCGGAGACGAACAGGGCGCTGGTGTCGTCGATGCCCTCGGGCACCTTGAAGGCGCCGTAGTCGGCGAAGGGCACGCGGACGTACTCGGCATGGCTGCCGCGCAGCCCGCCCATGGCGTGGGAGTAGCCGAAGATGCCGGCGGTCTCGTAGCCGAAGAGGGCCTGTCCGACGCCCGGGTTGGTGTTCGTGTTGTCGCACAGGGACCACAGGTCGTTGGCGCAGTACCAGCAGCGTCCGCAGCCGACGAACGAGCACACGACGACCCGGTCACCGACCTTGTGCTTGCGCACGGCGGAGCCGGTCTCCACGACCTCGCCGACGAACTCGTGGCCGATCACGTCACCGGCGCGCATCGCCGGGATGTAGCCGCCGATGAGGTGCAGGTCGGAGCCGCAGGTGGTGCCCGCGATCAGTCGTACGACGATGTCCTGGTCGTTGCGCAGCTCCGGGTCGGGGACCTGCTCGACGGACAGCTTGTTCACGCCTTCCCAGCACAGCGCCTTCACAGCACTCCCTCCCCGCCGGAGCGACGGGTGAACACCTCGACCAGCTTGCCGCCCGGCGTGGGGCGGGTCGTGGGCGGCGCGTCGGGCCGCAGTACCTCACCCGCCTCCAGCAGGGACTTGGCGTCACGCAGCGCGCGCCGCAGCTCCTGGCGCGGGTCCTGCCCGGCCAGGCGTGCGGGCACGGAGGCGGACGCGGCGGGCACGGGCTCCTTGAAGCGTGCGGCCAGTTCCGTGCCGCGGTCGCCCGGTGCCGGCCGGATCTGCACGTCGATCCGCTCCGCGAGGTCGTCCAGCGGCGGCGGCAGCTTCCCCTCGGAACCCACATCGGCGGGCGTCCGGTTGACCGTCACGGTGAGCCAGCGGTCACCCGCCCACTCCTGCGCCCGGCTGCCGGCCTGCTCCCCGCTCCTGTGCGACGGCCGGGACCGTCGCACGGCCGCCGCCCCGGCGGCCGCGACCGCGGCCGTCCACACCAGCTTCTTCATCAAAAGCCCTCCGCTTCGGTGGCCACCCGGCGGCCCACCGTCCGGCGCCGGGTTTCCGTGACCGCCGGAGTGAAACGGGAACGGTCGGAGGGGGGCGGGAGCCGGGCCAGTGAGCCGGGGAGGCGTGGGTACCCGCGACGGCATGATGAAGCGCGCGCTGTGGCAGGGGCTGGTGGCCGGCACGGCCGGGGTGCTGGCGATGACGCTGGGCGAGAAGGCGGAGCAGCGGCTGACCGGTCGCCGTGACTCCCACGTGCCCGCCCGGACCCTGGAACGCCTGACCGGCATGCGGGAGTATCCCGGCCGTCAGCCTGTGCCGGTGAACCTGGCCATGCACGTGGGGCAGGGCGCCCTTCTCGGCGTGCTGCGGTCGGTGATGGCGCACGCCGGGCTGCGGGGGCCCTGGTCGTCGGCGAAGTTCACCGTCGTCCGCCTCACCACCGACCAGATCCTGGAGAACGCCACCGGCGTCGGCGCCCCGCCCCAGACCTGGCCGCGCCGCGAACTCGTCGTCGACGTGCTCCACAAGAGCGTGTACGCCTTCGCCGCCGGCGTGGTGGCCGACGCCCTGGCCGCCGGCTCGGGCCCCGGGCCGGGGCAACGGCACGCCGCCATGCTCCCCGGCCGCCACGCCGACGTGGGTCCTGTGCCGCGGAGAGGATGACCCGCCGTCCAGCGGCTCCCTCGTGAGGTGCCCGGCGCCTCACGGGACGGGGTCACTCGCCGGTCGTCCTGGCGACCAGCGCGCCGTACGTCAGCTGAAGGGCGTCCGCGCCGGCCAGCGCGGTGGAGATCAGCCTGCGCCGCGGCAGCGCCCCCGGGCGGGATCCTTTCCTGGTCGCAGGCGGGGTGGCCGGTGTGGTCAGCCCTTGCCCATGGCCTTGCGGACGGTGTCCTTGGTGCGGTCCATGAGGGCGGCGACCGGTCCGAGCGCCATGTTCTTCGCCCCGGACTCGACGCCGGGGTGGGGGCGGGTGGGGGCCATGGCTTCGGCGGCCTTGATGGCCTTGGCCATCGCGGCGAGGTTGGTGACGTCGGTGCTGCGGCGGATGTGGGTGAACTCGTAGCGTTCCTCGGCCCGCGCGTGCTCCTGGACGTCCTTGCGCAGCTTGAGCAGCTGGGGCATGAACTTCGGGTCGTCGGTGTCCATCTCGTCGAGTGCGGACAAGGTCTCCTTGGCGGCCTTCTCCTCGGCGAGGCGGTCCTTGACCACCTGCTCGCCGCCGGGGAAGCCCTTGCGGGCGAAGGGGTGCACCACCTCCTCCTCGGCCGTCTCGTGCACGGCCAGCAGGCGCACCAGACGGTGGAAGGCGTCGCGGCGTTCCTCGCCGGTGGCGGCCTCGACCTCGTCGAAGAGGTTGCGGATGTCGCCGTGCTGGCGCATCAGCAGGGAGACGACGTCGTCGTCCTTGGCCATGTCGTCCCCGGCGTGCGGAGTCTTCAGCTCGGACATCGCGGCCTTTCTACTTCTCGCGCTGGGAGGGGTCGGGGTGCTCGCCCTCGGTCTGGACGCGGTACTCGCGGCCGAACATCTCCTGGTGCTCGTGGATCACCCGGTCGCTCGGCGGGGCCTCGCCGCCGTGGATCTGCTCCTGCATCTGCTCGAACCGCTCGTGCGCCTCGCGTACGTAGCCCGCGCCCAGGGTCGTGAGGTCCATCTGGGTGTCGAGCAGCTCGCGCAGGTAGCCCTTGTTCGGCTCGAAGGTGAGCACGTTGGGCAGCTCGGGGGCCAGCACCGAGGCGGGATCGCGGCCGTCGTGCCTGCGCATCAGGTCGCAGGCGGCGTGCAGGTGCTCCAGCTCCATGTTCAGGTGCAGCTCCCAGATCGCCTTGACCTTGGGGTCGCTCTCCTGCTCCATGAAGGAGTAGTACAGGTAGCACTCGTTGTACTCGTGGTTGACCAGCTGCTCCCACCACGTCTCGCCCGGGTCCACCAGGGACTCGTAGTGGGTGACGTGCTCCTCCTCGATCAGCCCGATCTCCTGGTAGAGCTGGCGGGCGATCGGCTCCATGTAGGTGGGGCCGGTGTTCATGTAGAAGTTCATGGTCTGCTGCTCCGCCGACATGATCGTCAGCGCGTGCAGCTTCGACAGCGGGTTCGTCTCGTCCTTGGCGTAGGGGTCGCGGACGTTGTCCACCGGGTTGCGGTGGTGGAACCTGGTGGGACGGCCGGGCATGACCTCGGTGAGGTTGTCGACGATCGACTCGGCCTTGCGGTGCTCGATCATCTCGTACAGGTTGGCGTACCGGTACAGGTGGTCGAAGTCCTCCAGCACCCCGAACTGGTACGCCTGCTTCAGATACGGGTCCGGCTCCATACGGGCCACCCATGCCGTCAGGTCCACGGCCACCTGCTCGTAGGCGATGGTCGTCTCCAGCACCGACGACACCCCTGGAAGCAGCCAGTTCACGACCTTCTGCTGCTGTGCCTCGATGTAGCGCACCCGCGCCAGCTGCCGTTTGACCTCGGGGTCGACGGTGTTGCGGGCGAGCTGGTGGCTGAACAGGATCGCCTCCACCTCGATCCCGTTCATGGTGATGATCCGGCAGCGGGTGTACGGGTCGCAGTGGTCCGGGTCGATTGGGTCCACGTTCAGTTCCCGCCAGCTCCGCAGCTGACGGTCCAGCGGGATACCCCGCTGCTCCAGCGGATTGAACGTCATCAGGCACTCTCCTCGTTGACAGGCCGAGCGGTGGAGTACCCCGGGCTCGCCGTCTTCACATCCGCCAAGTCGGCAGGAGTCCCATGCTTCGCTGGCCGGAGGAAACACGCCACGTCCCACGCCCAGTCAGCCGATCCTGTGCCCCTTCTGACCTAGTCGGGAGGTTCAGCGGCCGCCCGTCGGTGCCTGTCCGACGCCGCAGACGGGGCGCGGGGACGGAGCCGGCACACGATGCCAGGAGCCGGCCGGTCACCGGGTGTCGGTCAGGCCGCCGGTGACGGCGATCACCTCCCCCACGGTGAAGCTGGAATCGGCGTCCGAGGCCAGGTACACGTAGGCGGGGGCCACCTCCTCCGGCTGGGCGACACGGCCCATCGGGGCAGAGCTGCCCAGGTGGGTGAGGTAGTCGTCGGGAAAGCGCTGACCTGCCACGTTCAGGACGGTCCAGGTGGGTCCCGGCGAGACGACGTTGGCGCGGACGCCCCGGGCCGCCAGGTGCGAGGCGATGGACTTGGTGAAGACCACCATGGCGGCCTTGGAGGCCGCGTAGTCCACATCATGTCGCTGCCCTTGAGGGCTTCCTCGGAGGCGGTGGCGATCACCGCGTCTCCGTGCGACAGGTACGGCAGGGCCGCCATGAGCAGGTGGAAGTAGGCGTAGACGTTGGTCTTGAAGACCCGGTCGAAGTCCTCGGCCGTGAGGTCCGTGATGTCGTTCTGGCTGTTGAGGTATGCGGCGTTGCTCACCAGCACGTTGAGGCCGCCCAGTTCGGCGACGGTGCGCTTCACCACGTCGGCGCAGAAGGACGGGTCGCACAGGTCGCCGGGGAGCAGCAGGCAGGTGCGTCCCTCCTTCTCCACGGCCTCGCGTGTCTCGGCGGCGTCCCGCTCCTCCTCGGGGAGGTAGACGATGGCGACGTCGGCGCCCTCGCGGGCGTAGAGCACGGCGACCGAGCGGCCGATGCCGGAGTCGCCGCCCGTGATCAGGGCGACCTTGTTCTGCAGCTTGCCGGAACCGCGGTAGTTGGGGGCGAGGTAGCGCGGCCGCACTTCCATCTCGGCCTCCAGGCCGGGGCGCTGCTGGCGCTGGAAGCGGTACGGCGGGGTGATCTCCGCTTCCTCCTGCGGCATGGCCGGCCGCTCGTCCGGTGCCCTGCCCGTTGCCTTCCTCTGCCCCATGATGCTGGTCCCTTCGCGAGCTGTTGGGCTGTCTGTGGGGCCGCCTACCGGCGGCGCCCCCACACGCGTGTTCATGCCGTGTGAACCCAAACGGCCGGGGCCCGACGGCCGTCCAGCACGCTTCATGCGACTGGGGCGTTGAAGGGGATCAGCCGGGGCGCCCGGTAGTGGGTATGGGTTGCGGCCTGCACGCCAGCGGCGGTAACAGCAGCCAGCACAAGGAGGTGGAGCACCCGCGTTCCAAAATCGGTCGACAGACGCAGCCGTGAACCACTGTGATGGCTGCGACTGCCCGCCGCACGGAGCGGGCCGGCCATGGGAGCTGTTCTTGGTAGCTGCGAGAACTGCGGAAACACGCCCTCAGATCGACGAGGCACTGGTCAGGTGCCTGGTCGACACTCAGTTCCCGCAGTGGGCGGACCTGGCCCTGAAGCTGCTCGACCCCGCCGGCTCCGATCATGTGATCTACCGGTTGGGCGAGGAACTGTCCGTCCGGCTTCCGCGCCATCCCGGAGCCATCGGGCAGGCCAGGAAGGAATCGCAGTGGCTGCCCCAGCTCGCCCCGCACCTCCCCCTGGCCATCCCGGTACCAGTGGCAGTGGGCGGCCCCGGCTTCGGTTACCCGTGGCCGTGGGCGGTGTCCCGCTGGCTGGACGGCGAGGTGGCGACCGTTGACGCGCTGGGCGACTCCCCCGAGGCGGCCATCGAACTGGCTCGGTTCCTGGCCGCCTTGCAGCGGTTCCCCCTCGAGGACATCCCCGCCGGGGACGCCGGGGAAGCCCTCACCGGCCGTCCGTTGTCCGACCGGGACCGCGCGACGCGGGCCGCCATCGCCGAGGTGGACGGCGTGTTCGACACAGCAGCGATGACGCAACTGTGGAACGCGGCACTGAGCGCGCCCGGATGGGACCGCTCTCCGGTGTGGTTCCACGGCGACTTCCACACCGGCAACCTGCTGACCTCCCACGGCTGCCTCAGCGCCGTCATCGACTTCGGCGGGCTCGGCACAGGCGACCCGGCCTGCGACCTGATGATCGCCTTCACCCTGATGTCGGCAGACAGCCGAGCCGCCTTCCGCGATGCGCTCGGCGTGGACGATGCCACCTGGATGCGGGGGCGCGGCTGGGCCCTGGCCACCGGCCTGAACGCCTACACCTCCTACGCCGCCGTCAACCCCCGGGTCGCCGCGCAGACGACCCGGCAGATCACCCACGCCCTCGTCGGCTGACAACGGCAACGGCACGGCACGGCACGGCACGGCACGGCACTCAGCGGCGATCCACCTCATGGTGGCAGCCTCCGCATGAGGCCGGATGCTCGCGAAGGGGTTCTCCGGCCGGTGGGCGACCGGGGCGCGGAAGCGCGGGTGCGCCACATTTGCCGTCGCGCGGGTGCGCCCATATCTGCGTTCGCGAGCCGAGATTTCAGCGGAACTGGCGGACAGGTTCTTTGCCGCAATGAGGGGAGGGGAATTCTTCACCGTACACGGGCCGCTGCGGCGTGCTACTGTCGATCTCAGTTGCAGTTGTGGTTCCCGAATCAAGTGCTCTCCGGCCGGTCCTGTGCCGCTGGAAACGCTTTTGTACTTCCGGTCTTTTTCCGGGCGGGGTGATCATTGCGGCGACACGGTGTCCGCACGGTGCGGACTGCCGGTGCACTGCCCCGAAGGAGAAATGACATGGCTGCTGGTACCGTGAAGTGGTTCAACGCGGAAAAGGGTTTCGGCTTCATCGAGCAGGACGGTGGCGGCGCTGATGTGTTCGCCCACTACTCGAACATCGCCGCCCAGGGCTTCCGCGAGCTGCTGGAGGGCCAGAAGGTGAACTTCGACATCGCACAGGGCCAGAAGGGCCCGACGGCCGAGAACATCGTTCCCGCCTGACGCTGACTGTCGCGTACTTGTAGCTGGGGCCCGCATCCTTCGGGGTGCGGGCCCCAGCTGCATGCGTTTTCCCGTGGTGGTTTCACCTGGGGACGACACCAGGAATCCGTAGGCTCACCGCACACGGACCATCCTTCAAGGGTGCAGACGCATCCCTTCCCAGCTGTCACCGTGGGCGCTTCGAACAGTGATTCCACACCACGCCACCCCTTTCAGCGTCTTCACCCGCATGGATTCTTTTCGCGGGTCGGATTCGCTGCCGCGTTCCACCGGCCTTTCATGCAGTTCTCCGTGCTGCTTTCCGCTGCGGGAATTCCTTGATATGCGCCGCGTCGAGGAAGGTTCCGCATGAACCGCACACGTACGAACGACCGTTTCGCCCGCACCCGTAACAACGGCGGCGACTCCGCCAGGGGCAACAGCCGCTTCGGCTCGCCCGCCCCGCGCCGCTCCGGCGGACCGAGCCGCTCCGCCGGTCACGGCCGCCGGCCCGCCGCGATGCAGGGCGAGTTCGCCCTCCCCGAGACGATCACCCCCGCGCTGCCCTCCGCGGACGCCTTCGCCGATCTCGACATGCCCCGGGAACTGCTGGCCGCACTCGGCTCGCAGGGCGTGACGGTCCCCTTCCCGATCCAGGCCGCCACCCTGCCGAACTCCCTCGCGGGCCGCGACGTCCTCGGCCGCGGGCGCACCGGTTCCGGCAAGACCCTGGCCTTCGGGCTGGCCCTGCTGGCCCGCACGGCCAAACGGCGCGCCGAGGCCCGGCAGCCGCTGGGGCTGGTGCTCGTGCCCACCCGTGAGCTGGCCCAGCAGGTCACCGACGCCCTCACCCCCTACGCCCGCTCGGTGAAGCTGCGTCTGGCCACCGTGGTGGGCGGGATGCCCATCGGCCGGCAGGCGAGCGCGCTGCGCGGCGGGGCCGAGATCGTCGTCGCCACCCCCGGGCGTCTCAAGGACCTCATCACCCGCGGCGACTGCCGCCTGGACCAGGTCGCCGTCACCGTCCTGGACGAGGCCGACCAGATGGCCGACATGGGCTTCATGCCGCAGGTCACCGCCCTGCTCGACCAGGTCCGCCCCGAAGGCCAGCGCATGCTGTTCTCCGCCACCCTGGACCGCAACGTCGACCTGCTCGTGCGCCGCTACCTCAGCGACCCCGTCGTCCACTCCGTCGACCCCTCGGCCGGCGCCGTCACGACCATGGAGCACCACGTGCTCCACGTCCACGGCGCCGACAAGCACGCGGCCACCACCGAGATCGCCGCACGCGACGGCCGGGTGCTGATGTTCCTGGACACCAAGCACGCCGTCGACCGCCTCACCGAGCACCTCCTCAACAGCGGGGTACGGGCCGCCGCCCTGCACGGAGGCAAGTCCCAGCCGCAGCGCACCCGCACCCTCACCCAGTTCAAGGACGGACACGTGAGCGTGCTGGTGGCGACCAACGTCGCGGCCCGCGGCATCCACGTCGACAGCCTCGACCTCGTCGTCAACGTCGACCCGCCCACCGACCACAAGGACTACCTCCACCGCGGCGGCCGCACCGCCCGCGCCGGCGAGTCCGGCAGCGTCGTCACCCTGGTCACCCCCAACCAGCGCCGCGGCATGACCCGCCTCATGGCCACCGCGGGCATCGTCCCGCAGACCACCCAGGTCCGCGCGGGCACCGAGGACCTCCACCGCATCACCGGCGCCCAGGCACCCTCCGGCATCCCCGTCGTCATCACCGCACCCGTGGCCGAGCGCCCCAAGAAGCGCGGCTCCACCTCACGCGGCCGACGCCGCCCCGCCTCGGCCACCCGCCGCGCAGCCGTGCTTCCGCCCGGTGCCGCTGTGGCCGCCGCATAGACCTGTCCTTGATCAAGAGTCCGGCCCATCCGCACAGGAGGCACCCGTTGGCGCTTGGACAGTTACCGGCTCGCTCCGTCGGCGCTCACCCCGTGCACGGCACGGTGGTCGACGCCATGGACGCGGCCGGACCGCAGGTCTGGTACGACATGACCGTCGAGGTGGCGCTGTCCGTCATGGCCGCCGCACGTGCGGAGCATCTGGTGGTCTGCGACGAGGACGCCCGGTGCGTGGGCCTGGTCACCCAGGCCCGGCTCACCGCCGTCCGGGACAGCTCCGGATACACCGACCGGATCCGCCTGGCCGACATCACCGACGGCAGCCAGCCCTTCGTGTCACCGTCGGCCACGAGGGCCGAAGCCGAGGACGCGGTGCCCTGCGGGCGGCTCGGGCCCGTGCCCGTGGTCGACGAACACGGCAGCGTCCTGGGCGTCCTTGCGCTCTTCCGCTGACCGCTGGACGGCGGTCAGGCCCACCCTCCCCTTCTGCCTGTGAGGCATCATGCGCTGTGTCATCGCCCGCTTCCCGTTCGACCTGACCAAGAACGGCGTGCTGGAATCGATGAAGGGCAT
The DNA here is from genome assembly GCF_001267885.1 of Streptomyces ambofaciens ATCC 23877. Classification (NCBI taxonomy): domain Bacteria; kingdom Bacillati; phylum Actinomycetota; class Actinomycetes; order Kitasatosporales; family Streptomycetaceae; genus Streptomyces; species Streptomyces ambofaciens. The sequence goes on from NZ_CP012382.1 coordinate 88,152, forward strand.
CAAACCCGAGCCGGTCACCGGCGAGTCCGTGATCATCGGGCGACGCCACTACCCCGTCAAGCAGGTCGGCCAGGTCATCACCCGCCAGGACCGCCGCGACTTCAGCGCCGGAGAGGTGCTGAGAGCCATGGCCCGGCTCGGGTTCACCTGCCGCACCGTCCCCGAGGCCGCACCCGTCCGCGTGCAGAGCGCGTTCCAGCGGGCTTCCGCGATGCTCGGCACTCCCCTGCCCGTCTGACCGACGCACGCTGACCGGAGCAGCAGTCCCCGCCCGGGGCGTGACCGGTACCGGGGCCGTCCTTCCGACCCCCGTGGCGAAAGGACGGCCCTGGCGTCTGCGGTGGCCGCCTGGTCAGTACAGCTTGTTGACGGCCGTGGTCGTGGTCTTCTTGAAGGCGGTCACGGGCGCGTTGTGGAAGTCGCCCATCTGGCCCCACTTCACGACGGTGACGGTCCTGCCGTCCCGTCCGACCGACAGCAGGGCGATGTCGGTGGCGCCCCAGGTCGTCTCGGTGTGCAGGCCGCGGACGCGGGCGCCTTCCTCGACCGGCAGCTTGCCGTAGTCCCGGCTCTCGGCCTCGACGTCGGGCGTGGTCTCCTCGATGCGGTCGGCGCAGGTGCGGACCAGGTCGTCGTAGTGCTTCGCCAACGCCTTGGCCTGGGCGGCCGTGCCCGTGACGACGGTCAACTGCACGGCGGTGGTGTCCAGGTCGGTCCAGAACTCCCGGTGCCGGTAGTCGTAGGAGGGCACGCCCTCCGTGCTCACGCAGAGGCCGAGTCCCTCCGGGAATCCCTCGGTGACCGGGCCGGCGGTCCAGGACGACGTCGGGTGCGGCGGCAGCTGGGAGGCCGACAGGAACGTGGGCGCGGCCGCCTTCGGCGCGGCGCCGGCGGCCGGTGCCGTGAGGACCGTGCCCGCCGCGAGGGCGGCGACGGCCAGTGCGGTGCAAGCGCTCGTTCGGATGCGCAAGGACATGAGAGTTCCCCCGTGGGTGAGTGCGTGGTGGTGGATGCCGCGGCGAGGCCGGCTGGTCGGCCCGGGCCTGGCCGGTGCGGTACCAAGAGCATCAGCGGTCACAGCGGCCGGGCGCAACAGCCGGCGGCCGATCGGGCACGGTGGAACCATCCCAGCCCCTGTGACGTGCAGGTACATGGGGTGCCTGGGATACCGTCCCGGGGCCGGGCGGGGGCGTACGAGGACCAGGGGGGCCTGTGTCGGCACAGGACGACGGCAGCGGCGTCGACGAGGTGGCCACGTTCGCGGCGCTGCTGCGGGCGCTGAAGGAGCGCACGGACCGCAGTTACGGCTCGCTGGCCCGCCGTCTGGGCATGAACACCTCGACACTGCACCGCTACTGCGCGGGTGACGCGGTGCCGCTCGACTTCGCTCCCGTGGAACGCTTCGCGGCCCTGTGCGGGGCGACCGCGGAGCAGCGTCTGGAACTTCACCGCCGTTGGCTGCTGGCCGTGGCGGTCCGCAGCCGGCCTCGTAGAGCGGGGGCGGCGGGGAGTGCGCCCAAGGCCGCGGCGGCGACGGAGACGGAGACGGCCGTGAACGCCGCGGCGGACGGACCGGACACCGCGGTGGAGGGCAGCACCGGGCCGGACACGGCAGGACCGAAGGGCGACGGCGGCCCGTTGGCCGCCCCGGACACCCACGGCGGCCCGGTCGTCGCCCCGGCGACGACGGCGATGACGGCCGGCGGCCATCCGGCCGGCGGCCGTCCGGTCGGCGAGGCGGACCCTGTGCCCGGTGTGCCCGCGCCGCCGCGCCGGGCCTGGTACCGCCGTAGACGTCCGGTGGCCGGGCTGGCCTGCGTCTGTGCCGTGCTCGCGACGCTCGGGGCCCTGTCCGCGCTGCCCGACGGGCGGCGGGCGTCCGCCGACGGTCCGGCCCGGGCCGATGCCGGTCCCAGCACGTCCGGTCCGGCGCCCTCCGGCAGGGCGCAGGCCCGTGTGCCTGAGCGACGGGGCGCCTCGCCCGGCCCGAGCGGCACCCCCGCCTCCGAGCGGCCGTCGGGCTCCGCCACCCCCAAGGAGAAGCCGGGCACCTCTCGGCCGCCCGGTGCGACCTCCGTTGCGCCCCGCGGCGAGGAGTCCGCCGGGCTGCCGCTCGCCTGGTCCGTCGACTCCCAGGCCTGGGAGCTCGGCTGCGGTCACGACTACGTCATCGCCAAGCCGCCGGGCCAGGTCCCCCCGCCCCCCGCCCCGCAGGACGCGGCGCCCTGGGCGGCGACGCAGAGCGCGGTGCACGGCGGCGAGACGCTCGTGCGGCTGTCGGTGCAGGGGCGCAGCGACACGGCCGTCGTGCTGGAGGCGCTGCGCGTGCGCGTGGTCGGCCGTACGGCACCGGCCGAGGGCAACGCCTACGCCATGGACCAGGGTTGTGGCGGCGCGGTCACTCCGCGGTACTTCGACGTGGACCTGGACAAGGACCGACCCATCGCCCGCGCGGTCGCCGGAAACGACACCGGCACGCCGATCCCGGCCGTGCGGATGCCCTACCGCGTCTCGGCCAAGGACCCCGAGGTGCTGCTGGTCACGGCCAAGACCAGCTCGTGCGACTGCCGCTGGTACCTGGAGCTGGACTGGTCCTCCCAGGGCCGCCGGGGCACCGTGCGCATCGACGACGACGGCCGCCCGTTCCGCACCAGCGCCATCGCCGGTCTGCCCCGGTACCTGTACGACACCCTGGAACGCCGGTGGGGGCCCTACAGCTGAGGACGGGCACGTGGGGGGCCACGTGCGCCCGGTCGCCTGCCAGGGACCCGAACGTACGCGTCAAGGGTGACGGCCGCCCCTTTGGCCGGTCAGGGCCCCTTTCACACTGTCAGACTGCCGCAGACAAGGGCTCTGGCGGGGCGTGGATCGGGTAAGACGGGGTGGGCGTGACCAAGCACGGTGCCATCGAGCATGCCGCTTCGAGCGGAACGGGGCCGGGCCTGGAGGACCGCGGTGTTCCGCGTGCACGCGCGGATCCGCAGGAGCGGCCGGGCGCACCGCAGTACGGTGACGGGCTCGGCGGGCAGCGGCAGGACGGTCGACCGGTGCGCGGGGTGCCGCGGCACGTGGCCTGCGTGATGGACGGCAACGGCCGCTGGGCGCAGCGGCGTTCGCTTCCCCGCACCGACGGGCACCGAGCCGCGGAGACCACGGTCATCGACACCATCGAGGCGGCCCGGGCCGCCGGAGTCGAGTGGCTGAGCCTGTATGCCTTCTCCACCGAGAACTGGAACCGTCCCGGCCCTGAGGTCGCGTTCCTGATGCGTCTGGTGCGCCGGGTCGTGCGCAAGCATGCGCCGTTGCTGCTGGCCCGTGGCATCCGCTGCCGTTTCCTGGGGGCCGCCGACCCGCGCATCCCCCGCGAACTGGCCCGGGACTTCGAGGACCTGACGACGCTGACCGCCGGCAATCGGGGGATGACGCTGACCGTCGCCTTCGACCATGGGGGGCGCCGCGACATCGTGGAGGCCGCACGGTCGCTGATCCGCGGCGGGACGGCCGCCGAGGAGGTGACCGAGCAGCTGTTCGCGGACCACCTGCCCTTCCCCGACACCCCCGACGTGGATCTGGTCATCCGCACCTCCGGCGAGCAGCGCATCTCCAACTTCATGCTCTGGCAGGTCGCCTACGCCGAGTGGGTCTTCCCCGAGGTGCTCTGGCCGGACTTCCGGGCCTCGGACTTCCTCGCCTGCCTGCATACCTACCGGTGCCGTGACCGCCGCTTCGGCGGCGTGCCGGCCGCGACGAACGGAGACCGTTCCTGATGAGCGACACCACGACAGCGACCGGCGAGGTACCCCTGTTCGGGCCGGAATCCCAGTTCGGTTCCTTCTTCGACGACCCGCGCTGGGCCCTGGCCATGATCCGCGCCACTGTGCTGGAGGCCGCGCACCCGCAGATCGGCGCCGCCCTCGTCGACAACTCCACCTTCGTCGCCCACCCCTGGCGCCGGCTGCGCAACACCTTCCTGAGCATGCGGCGGATGTTCGGCGCGGACGCGTCGGTCCGTGAACGGGAGGCCGCCCGGCTCAACCGGCTGCACGCCCGGATGAGCGGCTCCGACTCCCGCGGCCGCGCCTACGACGCGATGGACCGGTCCGCCCGGGCCTGGGTGGTCGCCACGCTCTTCGAGAGCGCGGTCACCATGTGCCGGCTAAGCGGCCAGCCGCTCGGCCAGGACACGATGGAGCGGATGTACGCCGAGTACCGCGCCTTCCTCGCCGCGCTCGACGGCGACGCCACCGCGCTTCCTGAGGAACTGGGCGACTTCTGGCGGTACTTCGACGAGGTCGTCGAGAACGAGCTGGAGAACACCGAAGCGGCCCGCGTCATCCTCTACCGGCTCTTCGACCACCTGCCCGCCCCGGCGCTGCTGGACGGTGCACCGGCCCTGTGGGCGGCCGGCCGCACCGTCGCCGGTCCGCTGCTGGGGGCGATCACCGTCGCCTCGCTTCCCGAGCCGTACCGGCGCCGGGCCGGTCTGCCGGAGATGCCCGGCGCCGCGGCCCTCATGCAGGGGGCCTACCTGGCCACCGGGCTCGCCCGCTTCCTGCCACAGGGCTGGATCAACGCCGAGAGCATCATCGAGGTCCTCTCCCTCTCTCCCGACAGCGACGACCCCCGCGCCCGGACCGTGACCGCGCTGCGCTCCCGTATGCGGCGCGCGGCGGCCCTGCTCCGTCTCCTGTCGCCGCTGAGCGACGACCCCGGCCCCGAGCCGGGCCCGGCAGCCTCCGTTCCGGGCTCGGAAGAGGGCCGGCGTTCGGCGGAGGACTTCTTCCGTAAGGTGCTGGACCAGACGGGCGACGGCCACCTCGACTGGCCGGACCTCGCCGCCATGGCCCGCGAACTGGCCACCCGCCTCGACCTGGACGAGCCCGAGGAGACCCGTCTCTACGACGCCTTCGCCGCCTGGTGGCGCGAGCTGCAGGCCGCCCTCGACACGGACGGCGACGGCCGCGTCAGCGCCGGCGAGTACGCCGCCGCCGTCCCCTCACTCGCCGGGCCGGCCCTCATCCGCGCCGCCGAGGTCCTCTTCGACGTCACCGACAAGGACGGCAGCGGAACCATCGACGCCGACGAGTACCGGGCCCTCTTCCGCACCGCCTTCCACCGCGACCTGGCCACCACCGACGGCACCTGCAGCCGCAGCGCCTTCGTGGGCGACTTCCTGTCCTTCATGTCGGGACGCCGCACGAGCACCCCGTACGACCCCCTGCTCGCCGACGCCTGACACGCGTGCCCAAGGGAGACGGGGGGCGGGCGCATGCAGCCGTTGCTCCGCCGGATGGACGTTTCCACTCCGGGGTGCCCACCGGGTACGGTGACCCGCCCCGAGCGGGACTGCTGCGTTCACGGTCGGGTGCCGTCGATGTGCTCGAGCAGGGTCCTGGCTTCGGCGGTGCGGCGGTGGTCGGGGCCGAAGGAGGCCAGGCAGGCATCGTGGGCGGCTGCGGCCCGGCCCCGGGCTTCGGGGGTGCGGTGCAGTCCCAGCAGGGCGGTGGCGAGGGCGACTTCGACGGCGCCCGTATCGGGGTGCCGCTGGTCTGCGGGCAGGGCGCGGTACAGCTCGCCGGCGCCCTGCGCCTCGGTGAGGGCGTCTTCGCAGCGGGCCTGGCCGTTGAGGCTGCGCGCCAGGCCCAGACGCAGGACCAGGGGCAACCGGTCACGTTCGCGATGGGCGGCCAGGGCCTGACGGGCGAGTGTCTCGGCCTCCTGGTGACGTTCCTGCGCGTTGAGGGCGAAGACGAGCCCGTTGCGGGCGGCCCCCGCCAGGCGTGCCATGTCCGGGCCGGTGCCGCGGCCCGCCATCTCGGCGACGGCCGCACACTCCGCTTCGCACTCGGCGTGCCGGCCGAGTGCGGTCATCGCCTGGGCGCGGTCCGAGCGCAGCTTCAGGGTCAGAAAGTGATCGGCTCCGAAGATCCTGCTGGAGACGGGCAGCGCTTCGTCGTAGGTGTCGAGTGCCTCGGCGTGGCGGCCCTGGGCGCCCGTCGCGATCGCGGCGATGTTCAGCGCTGCGGCGGCGTACTCGTCGTCCTGCGGCCGCGACCGGGCCACGGCGCGGGCTTCGGCCTCCGCCTCTGCGTAACGCCCGGCTTCGTAGAGGGCTTTGGCCTCTGCCAAGGGCGTTCCCGTCATACGTCGGGCGGCGCTTCCGCTTCCGCTTCGGCTTCGGCTTCGGCTTCGGCTGCGCGGCCGGAAGAATCTCATGACCGGGAGTTCAGGCATTCGAGGGCCGAGCGGAGGGTTCGGCGGATGCTGTTCGCGCCCTTGTCCGAGGGGAGATCACCTAAGGTACTGCGGCATGACGCTGCAACTGGTTCAGGTGAACTTCAAGGCGGGGGACGACTCGGCGCTCGGCCGTTTCTGGGCGCAGGCGCTCGGCTGGGGGGTGTCCAGCGAAGGACCCGGCGTCACCAACCTGGAACCCGTGGGCTTCGACTGGCCGGACCCCTCCGCCGTCTGTGTCGATCTCGTACGCGTCCCGGATCCGCAGACGGTGAAGTGCCGCGTGCACCTCGAGCTCGCCACCGCCTCCGATGCCCACCGGGCGGACATGGTCGAACGTCTCCAGGAGCTCGGGGCGACGCCCGCCGAGGGGGGCCGGGGTGACGCGCGGGGGACGGTGCTGGCCGATCCGGAAGGCAACGTGTTCACGGTCCTGGAGCCTCGGGACCTCTACCGGGACACCGGGCCGATAGCCGCCGTGGTCGTCGAGTGCGCCGATCCGCGGGCCATGGTCGGGTTCTGGGGCGAGGCGCTCGACTGGACCGTCCACGAGCTGAGCGACGACCGCGCCCTGCTGCGCTCCGTCAAGGGCGTCGGACCGTACCTGGAGTTCCGCCGCGTGCCCGACGGCGAGGCCGTGTGGACCCGCGTCCATCTCGACGTGATGTCCGACCCCGTCGAGGACCAGGCGAGGGAGACCGCCCGGCTCGAAGGGCTCGGCGCGGTACGGGCCGACGTGGGTCAGGGCGACGTGCCCTGGGTCGTCCTGGCCGACCCGGAGGGCAACGAGTTCTGCGTTCTGGGCCGGGGCTGACCGGCGCGGAAGCCCCGTCCGTTCCGCTCCTGCGAAGACGGTGCGGCGCGGCTCTCGCCGGTTCCGGCAGGCGGTGTCATCCGCCGACCCTGCCGGCCGTGATCTGCCGGCCGCGGGTGGCGTCGACCACGATGGGGATGCCGTCGGGGATGTGCCCTTCAAGATTGCTGAGCAGCCCTTCGACCGGGGGCAGGTCGCCGGGGCTGCGTACGTGGATGTACAGGGTCCGGGACTGTGCGTCGACGCTGGTGACCATCGCGCCGGGGGTGTGCGTGAGCCACCGCTCGGCGGCGCTCTTGGCTCTGAGGGTCCAGGTGTTGAGCAGCACGGTGGCGACCGTGTGGGCGCCCAGGGGGAGCATGACGGCCGTGAAGAGCAGCCCGAGCATGACGTGGGCGCGGCGTGGCCGCCGCAGGACGCGCCGTCCGGCGGGGCGGGTGTATCCGAGGGCGGTGAAGACGACCATGCCGGCGAAGACGAGGGCGAAGAGGTTGGACGAGAAGAGGACCAGCGCGCCCAGCGCCGGCCACCACGCCCCCTGGCCGGCGCAGACGCCGGTGACCACGAGGGGCGGTACGAGGGAGATCGCGATGGCCACTCCGGGCAGGACCGCGGCGACATCCTTGCGGGCCAGTGCCACGGCGCCGGCGAAGCCCGTGGCCAGGGCGGAGATCAGGTCCAGTAGGCCCGGGGAGGTCCGGCCGGAGATCTGGCTGTTGGTCAGCAGGTCGTAGGACTGGGGCACGACCAGTGAGGCCACTGCCCCGACCAGGATCACCAGCAGGCATCCGAGGGTCACGAAGGCGGCGGCGGTGGTGCGGCGGCGTTGTACGGCACCGAGGGCGATTCCCATGATGGGGGTGGACAGCGGTGCGATGATCATCGCGCCGATGACGGTGGCGGTGGAGTCCGTCAGGATGCCGCCCGCCGCGATCACGGCGGACAGCGTGAGCATGGTCCAGAAGGCCGACTGCTTCGAGCGGCTGTCCCCCGACGAGAGGTCGAGGTCCTGCTGGAGGTCGTCCAGAGAGCGGCGTTGGCGGTCGGGCAGAACCTTGGCACGGAGTTGGCCGGGCATGTGGGTCAGTATCGTGACCGGGGCCGTCCCCTCCGGGCAGGAACACGACCCGCGTGAACGTCACGTCGGCCATCAGGGCGCGCGGCCGGCCCGGTGGAACTCAGCACTCGGGTACGCCGCCCGCTCCCGTCCCGCGATCGTGCGGCGGGCACCGCCTGCGCCGCACCGCAGGTCTCGCCCGCCCTCGTCGCGGCGATGCTGAAGACCGAGAGCGACTTCGATCCGCACCTGAGCGATCCCGCCGCGGACGAGTACGGCATCGCCCGCTGGACCTCCCGCGTGCTGCGGTACTACCTCCCGCCGGGCCGGCAGGACCGTGGCCCGCGGCCCCCGCTCGACGCCGGGACGTCCCGGCACCGCCCGCGTCCGTGACACCGGCGCGGACGGTGGCCGCCTCCTGCGGGAGGCAGTTCTCAACGTCCCAGGTCAGTCGGTCCGCTGCTCCCGTCTAGGCTTCTGTCCCGGGCCGGCCCGTCGGCCGGCCGGGGAGCAGGGGGATGACGGTTCGATGAGCAGCACCACCGAGGTGTTCCAGCCGCTTCAGGCGGGTGACCCCGCTGTCGTGGCCGACTACCGGCTCGTGGCCCGGCTCGGCGCGGGGGGCATGGGCCGGGTGTACCTGTCGCACACCCAGGGCGGCCGCCCGGTGGCGATCAAGGTGGTGCGGCCGGAGCTCGCCGACGATCCGGGCTTCCGGCGGCGTTTCCGCAGGGAGGTGGAGGCCGCCCGCCGGGTCAGGGGCGCCTACACCGCGGAACTCGTCGACGCCGACACCGACGGCGTACCGCCCTGGCTCGCCACGCTGTACGTGCCCGGGCCGTCCCTGACGGCGGCCGTTGCCCGGCGGGGCCCGCTGCCGGTGTCCGCCGTGCTGTGGTTGATGGCCGGCGTGGCCGAGGCGCTCGAGGCGATCCACGGCGTGGGGGTGGTGCACCGGGACCTCAAGCCATCCAACGTGCTGCTGGCCGCTGACGGGCCGCGGGTGATCGACTTCGGTATCTCGGTCGCCGCCGACCTCTCCTCGCACACCGCTACCGGCGCAACGGTCGGCACGCCGCACTTCATGGCGCCCGAGCAGGCGACCGCCGGTGAGGTGTCCCCGGCGACCGACGTCTTCGCCCTGGCCCAGACGGCGGCCTTCGCGGCGCTGGGCGAACCGTTGTACGGGGAGGGCATAGCGCCGGTCGTGCTGTACCGGATCGTGCACGAGGAACCCGATCTGTCCCGGTTGCCGGAGCCGTTGCGTCCGCTGTTCGCCCGGTGTCTGGCGCCCGATCCGCGGGAGCGGGCCACGCCGGCGGAGGTCGTCGAGTGGTGCCGGGAGCGTCTTGGAGCGGACGCCGACGCGGGCGCCGGGCCGGCCGTGTGGCGCGAGGTCACGGGACCCGAGGCGAGTGTTCCGGACCCGGTGGGCACTCCCGTGGATCCGTCGACGGCGGCCTCGACGCTGTTGCTCGGGCCCGCCCGGCGCCGGGTGCCGCGCGGACGGCGAGCCGCGCTGATCGCGGGTGGGGCCGTGGCGGCGGGCGCTCTGGTGCTGACGGGTTGGACGTGGTTCGCCGGTGACCGGTTCGGCCTCGGCGAGCGGGCCGCGGACAACTCCCCTTCGGCTCCCGCACCGACGCATTCCGCCCGGTCCACGGCGTCACCGTCGAGCACTCCGCAGGCCGTTGGCGCCTCCCCCGGGCCGTCGCGGTCCGCCCCGGACGCCTCCGCGTCCTCGGGAACGGAGGTGCTGTCCCCCGCGTTGCTGTACGAGACGAACTCCCTGAGCCTGGACGAACCGAAGCTCCGCACCGACCGTGCGGGCGACATCCGTCTGAACTGCGAGGACGACGACGCCTGCGCGCTGGAGAGCGACACCAGCCTGTTCGTGCAGCTGTTCAACGGCAAGGCCGCCTCCCTCGACGTCTGCCGCCACCTCCTCAGCGGCGCCACCAGTCCCGAGTACCGCACCTGGTCCCTCGCGGCGGCCGAGGAGGGCACCCAGCTCTGTGTCGGGAACGACTCGGGCGACGTCGGAGCGCTCAGGATCCAGGTCAAGCAGACGGCCCTGCGCGAGGAGGCCTTCCTGCAACTGGGCATGACCGTCTGGGAGAAGAAGGCCTGAGGGGTGGGGCGGCGGGCCCGCGCACGCGGTGACGGGCGCGCAGCCGGCGGACCGCCGAGCAGGTCGCGGCGCCTGCGTGGGGGCGTCCCCGCGGGAGCAGCCGGACTCCGCGCGCATCGTGCTCCCCGGGCCGGGGGCCGGGGGCCGGGGATCACTGCGGGAGGCTTTCCCTCAGAGCGCCGCTTCCGAGTTGCCGCCGGGAGCACGGTGCCGTGTCCGGTCCCGAGGGCGTGGTCAGTTTCGCCCCTGCCGCACAGGGCGGCCCCGGTGTGGCGCGTCGGGGCCGCCCTCCGGCCTGCGGGTCAGCTCTGCTGCCGGCTCTGCTTCATCACTTCGTTCGTCATGTCGGCGACCTGGCCGGCCGGCGGTGCCTGTGCCTCGACCTCGGTGCCGAAGTCGGAGTAGTTCATCACCATGGTCATCTTGATCTGCTGCGGTGCGGCGCTGTTCTCCGCCTTGGCGCCGGCGGAGGGCGCGCCCTTGACGCTCATGTCGAGCTGCTGGCGCCGCAGCCGTCCGTCGCCGTCGAGCCAGACCTGCATCGGCAGCGTCGGGCCGACCTGCCGGCGCAGCTGGTCGCCGCCCGGCAGCTCGGCGACGTCCACCGACACCTTGTAGTGGGTGGTGTCGACGCCGTCGATCTTCTCCTGGCCGACCTTGGTGACGTCCTGGTCGGTGATGGCCTTGGCGTAGGCGGCCGACTGGGCCGGGTCACCGATCTGCCCGGCGTTCACGCCCAGTGCCTGCGCGGCCTTCTTCAGGTCGATCTTCATCCAGGTCTTGCCGCCCGGGGCCTTCTGCCCCGGCACCTTCTGATAGAGGACCTGGTCGACCACGCGCTGCTCGATGCTCTTGCCCTGGGCGGTCACGGTCATGACGCTGTCGCCCTCTTGGAAGTCGAGCGCCCCCTTGCCGTCGGTGGTGATCGACTCCTGCGGCGCGGAGAGCTTCATGTTGATCGTCATTTTGGCCGTCTCCGCCTCGGCCGTCCTGTCGTAGGCGGCCCGCACCTGCGTGGTGCCCTGCTCCTGCGCCCCCGCATCGCCGCTCGCGCTCGCGCTTCCGCTCGATGCCGTACCGGCCTTCTGCGACTTCGGCTCCTCGTCACCGCCGCAGCCCGTCAGTACGGCACTCGCCATGACGGCGGCCACGCCGATCGCGCTCGCCTTCATCCCCCTGCTCGGCATGTGAACTCCCCATCTCCTCAACGGCTTGCGGCCACTGCGGCCCTGCGGCTTTCTGCCGTCCCGAATGCCCCGGGGCAGGCGGAACACACGCTGGCCGGTGCGGAGTTGACGCGGTGCGCCCTCCGCCGCGCGGGTGCGGGCGGGCGGGTTCAGCCGCCGTGCGGGGGCCGGTCGCCGGGCGCGAGCCGGGGGGCGAAGGGCCCGTGCAGGGCTGCCCAGTGCAGGAGCAGGAGGGTTTTTCCGTCGGTGATGCGTCCGTCGGTGGTCATGGCGAGGGCCTCGGTGAAGGGGAGTTCGAGTACCTCGATGTCCTCGCCCTCCTCCTCCACTCCCCCGCCGGCGGCGAGGCGGTCGGCCGGGGTGTAGGGGGCGGCGAAGAAGTGCAGGCGCTCGGTGACCGAGCCCGGGCTCATGTAGGCGTCGAGGACGTGGGTGAGCGGGCCGAGCCTGACGCCGAGTTCCTCGGCGCTCTCGCGGCGGATCGCGGTGGCCGGGTCGTCCGCGTCGAGCAGTCCGGCCGCCGCCTCGACGAGCATGCCGTCGGGGTGGCCGTTGACGTAGGCCGGGTAGCGGAACTGACGGGTGAGCAGGACGCGGCCGCGGTCGGTGTCGTAGGGCAGGACGACGGCGCCGTTGCCGCGGTCGTAGGTCTCGCGCTGCTGGGTCTCCCATCGTCCGTCGCGGCGCCGGTAGTCGAAGGTGGTGCGGCGCAGGACGTGCCAGCCCTGCGAGGTGAGCTCGACGTCGCGTATCCGCACGCGGGGGTTGCGCTCGAGGCCGCGTCCGGCGAGGTGGAGACCGGTGCGCCCGCGGTGGTCGGGGATGTCGACACCCGGGCGGCTTGTCACGCGGCCGCCTGCGGGGTGCGGCGGGGAAGGTCGGCGGCGTCGTGGTAGACGGGCAGGCCGCGCCGGCGGGCGGTGGCGACGTCCTGGTCAGCGCCGGCGGAGTCACCCGGCAGGCGCAGCACGGCGTCGCAGTGGGCGAGCAGCCGGTCGGCTGCCGGGTAGAGGACCTGGTCGGCGAGGGGGTCGGTGGGGCCGGCACCGGCGGAGCGCAGGACGGGCAGGGCGATCCACTCGCCGATCACGGGGAGGTGGCCGGCCGCGAAGACGGGCCAGGCGGCGGCTTCGAGGCGGGCGAGGTTGGCGGCCATGGCCTGCGGGTCGCCGCCGGTGCCGGAGCGGTACGGGCCGGCGATCAGGATGAGCAGGGGCTTGTCGTTCATGACCGCTAAGATACATGCAGGATCGTGCAACAACCGGAAGGAACGTGAATGCTGGCTGCTGAACGACGCGAGCACCTGCTCGCTCTGCTCGCCCGCACGGGAAAGATCGTGGCCAAGGACGTCGCCGCCGACCTGGGCATCTCCGAGGACAGCGTGCGGCGCGACCTGCGCGACCTCGCCGCGGAGGGGCTGTGCCAGAGGGTGTACGGTGGTGCGCTGCCCGCGTCGCCCGCGGTGGTGGACTACGACGCGAGGCGGGTGGTGGCCCCGGAGGGCAAACGCAAGGTCGCCGCGGTGGCCGCCGCACTGGTACGGCCGGGCGGTTCGCTGATCCTCGACGGCGGCACCACCGCCCTCGCGGTGGCGCGGGCGCTGCCGCAGGAGCTCACCTGCACGGTGATCACCCACAGCCCGACGATCGCCACGGCTCTGATCGACCACCCGGGGGCGGAGCTCTTCCTGCTCGGCGGGCGCGTCTTCAAGCACTCGGCGGTCACCTGCGGTGCCGCCGCGGTCGAGGCCGCGCAGAACGTCTCCGCCGAGCTGTGCCTGCTCGGCGTCACCGGTGTGCACCCCGAGGCGGGACTGACCACCGCGGACGCCGACGAGGCGGCGATGAAACGCGCCCTGGCAGCGCGGGCCGCGGACACCTACATCCTCGCCTCCTGCGAGAAGATCGGAACGGCCTCGCCCTACCGCGTCCTGCCGTGGGAGAAGATCACCGGACTGATCACCGACGCCGATCCCCACGACACGGTCGTCGGACGGCTCAGGGCCCTGGGCGTCAAGACCCTCACCGCCGAATGAAGAAGCAGCCCGGCAGCAGCCGGCCGCACCAGGACCAGCCGGCCGCAGCCGCCGCTCGCCCCGCGCCCGGGGAACCGGAGCACCCCCTCCTCCGCGACGTCTTCCCGGACCTCGTCGCCGAACTGACCGCCCTTCTGCAGGACGAGGGGGAGAGCGAACTGGCGGTCTGCGCGCGGGACCTGCGGCTGGTCGAGGAGTGCGGCTGCGGCGACGGCTTCTGCCAGAGCATCCGGACGGCAGATCATCCGCGGGGGCGGCCCTACGGCCCGGGCCACCGGTGCGTACCTCTCTCGCCCTCGACGGGCATGCTGATCCTGGACGTCGTGGACGGCCGGATCGTGTACATCGAGGTACTCGACCGGCCGCCCCTGCTCCGCCTGGAAGAACGGGCTCAGCCGAAGGGGCCGCCGGCGGCGAAGGCGTAGGCGGCGAAGCGCCTGCCCATGCGGCGGTACGCGGCGGCGGTGGGGTGGAGGCCGTCGCCCAGGTCGTCCGCCTCGTGCGGGCCGAGCAGTGTTCGTCCGTCGAGATGGTGGAGGTGGGGATCGGACGCCTGGCGTGCCGCGGCGATCCGGGCCAGCTCGGCACGGACCACCGTCAGCGTCAGTGCGCCGCCGGCCACGTCGGCCGGGTCGCCCAGGGCGGCGATCCTCCCGTCCGGTCCGGTCGCGGCCGGGCCGGGAACCTGCTCAAGGGCGGGACAGCTCACCGGGGAGATCAGCAGCAGCGGGGTGTCGGGGTGGCCGTCGCGGATCGTGTCCAGGAATCCGTGGAGCGCCGGGCCGAACGTCCGCAGCCGGAAGGCGGACAGGGCCACGATGTTGATGCCCACCTTGAGGCTGATCAGGTCGGCGGGCATGTCGCGGATCGTCCGGGCGACGTAGGGGTCCAGCAGGGCGTTGCCCGCCTGGCTGAGGTTGATCACCTCCGTATCTGCGAGCGCGGCCGCCACCACCGGCCAGGTCCCGGTCGGGCCGTCGGCCTCGATGCAGTGGCTGATGGAACTTCCGTGGTGCACCCAGCGGCGCCGCCCGTCCGGCAGCGGTGCCAGCACCTCGCCGTCAGCGCGCAGTGCCACCAGTTCCGTAGGGGTCTGCTGGGGAAGCCACAGCTCGACGTTCTTCATGCCCCTCGGCAGTCCGGCGAACCGCACGGTCCCGGGCTTGCCCGCGACGAGTCGCTGGCGGGCCCCGGGGCCCGCCATCCGCAGCACGTTGCCCACCGGCGCCTGCCGGCGCCCGGCCAGGGCGCCGTCCACCAGCAGCTCGAGCATTCCGGTCGGGCGAGGGCGGGGGTCGCCGTCGAGCCGGGCGGTGGAGGTGAGTACCTCGAACTCCAGGGTGCGCGCGTCGGTGCGGAACACCAGCCGCACCCCCGAAGGCATCACGGTCGGTGCATGGACCGAGGGGTCCTGGTACTGCTCCTTGGTCCACGCGGGCAACCGGCGCGGCATCACCCCCGCCGGTGTGGTCTCCAGGTCCAGCGCACCCCGCCACTCCACCGGCCCGCCGACCAGGGGAACCGCCCGCATCCTCACCGTCATCGCTCCCGTCCTCCCGGGCCGGTGCGCCTGGCAGCGGGCGCCGGGCCGGTGTCCGCGTACTTCACCGGCGCCCGCCGGGCTCCCAGTGGTGGACCTCGATGTCCGCGTACCGGTCCGCGGTCAGGACGGCGCGGGCCGCCTCCGGGCCCGGGGCCCCGAGGAGCACCGCCGTGCCCAGCCATGTGCCGCCGTCATCGGACAGCAGCGGCCCGTAGGCGATCAGCTCGTCCTGGCCGGGCGGCGGGGCGAGGTCGGCGGCCGGGCCCTGGCCGAGGCCCAGCACCAGGTACCGGCTGCCGTCGCCGCGGCCACCGGGCGCATCCCACATGGTGCGCCCCAGCACGTTGCGCCACCGGCGCAGCAGCACGTCCCGGTACGCACCGGCCTGGTAGGCGGGCTCGTCGAAGGCGAACGCGCGGGCGTCGGAGGCGGCGGGCAGGTCGACGATGTGCACGCTTCCCGTGGGCGTTTCCCCGTCGTCGGCGAAGGTCGGGCCGCGGGCGATCAGTTCCTTCGCGTACCGGTCCATGTAGGACCAGTGCTCCTCCTGCAGCTCCTCGCGCAGCGCGAGGGAGCCCATCCGGTCCCGGTGATAGCAGAAGTACTCCATGACCACGGACCCTTCCTCACCGAGGGCGCCGTCTCAACCGGCTTTCGGCGGCGAGCTCCCCGCGTCCCGTTCCGAAAGGCGTGACGAAGCCCCCGCGGCGCCGGCGGCCCCGGTGCGGGACGGCCGGCAGCCACCCGATGGTCCCAGGGCCGGTGCGGGACACGCCGGTGCGGGACACGCCGGTGCGGGCGAGCCGGGTGCGTGTGCCGGAGGGTCGATCGCTCACGGGCGATGACTTTGCTCCGCGGTGAGAGTCTCCTGCACGAGCCTGCCCGCCGGACGCACCCCTGCTTCCGGCCCGGACGCGACGCAGAGCACGACCCGCGACAGGAGACCTTCCCCGTGAACGACCCCGAGCCGACCGTCGACCGCAGCCGCGGAAGAGGCCTCTGGCCCCTGATCCGCACCGAGCGGGCGGCGCTGGCGGCCGACCTCGAAGACCTGACCGACGAGCAGTGGGCCACACCCTCGCTGTGCACCGGCCTGACGGTGCGTGAGGTGCTGGCCCATCTCACCGCGGGTGCGAGCCTCGACACCGTGCGCTGGCTGGCGGGGGTGATCCGCTGCCGGTTCGACTTCGACAAGCAGGTCGCCGTACGGCTGGCCGAGCAGCTGGGCGCGGCTCCGGCCGAGACCCTCGGTCGGTTTCGGCGGATCGTGCCGAGCACCACCAAGCCTCCCCTGCCCGTCATCGCCATGCTGGGCGAGACGCTCGTGCACGGCGAGGACATCCGGCGCCCGCTGGGCATCCGTCACGCGTACCCGGTCGACGTCCTCACGCAGGTGGCCGAGTACTACCGCGGCTCGGACCTCGTCGTCCTCGCCAAGGGACGCATCGGCGGACTGCGACTCTCCGCGAACGACGGCCCCTTCACGACCGGTTCTGGATCTGCGGTGTCCGGCCCCACCCTGGCCCTGGTGATGGCCATGACCGGACGCGCCGCGTACTGCGACGACCTCGAGGGCGAGGGAGTGGACCTTCTCCGCAGCCGCTGCGAGAGGGCGTGAGACGACGCCGGGGCATCCGGGCCGTCTCCGGGCCGGATGCCCCGGCGTGAAGAGTGTCGCGTACACCGCGCGGCCCAGGGCCCTACGCTGGTCCGCATGCCGACCCGTGTGCCGATCAGCGACGAGCTGCGTTCCGTGTTCGGCTCCCCCATGCGGGCCGTCCTCCTGGACAGCAGTCCGCGCTCCCGGGTGTGGCGGGTCGAGCTGAGCGGTGGCAGCCGGGTGATCGTCAAGCAGATCGCCGACGGGGGCGGGACCGGGTCCGACGGGGACGCGCGCTACGCGCGGGAGGTCGCCGCGCTGCGGCTCGCCGCGCGGGCGACCCGGCCGGCCGTGGCGCCCGCGCTCCTGGCAACGGACCCGGCGTCACGCGTGATGGTCCTGGAACACCTGGACGATCTCGGCGCGGCCGACGACTGGATGCCCGGCTACGCCGAGTCCCTGGCCCGGCTGCACGCGCTCACCGGGCCGGCCGACACGGGAACGCTCCCCGCCTGGTTGGGGCCGACCGCCGCCGACGCCGAGTCCTTCCTCGCGCTCGCCACGGCCCTCGACGTCGCCGTCCCGCCCCACGTGCCGGACGAGCTCGCCGGCCTGCTCGACCGGCTCGACCCGGCGTCCCACCATGCGCTGCTGCACGGGGACCCCTGCCCCGGCAACGACCTGCGCACCGCCGCCGGCGTCCGGTTCGTCGACTTCGAGCAGGCGTCGCTGGGCAACGGCCTGGTCGAACTCGCCTACCTGCGCATCGGCTTCCCGACCTGCTGGTGCGCCATGTCGGCCACCGCCGCGCCCCTCGCGGAGGCCGAGGCCGTCTACCGTGCCACCTGGCGCGGCCTCACCGGCAGGGACGTTCCCGGAGACCTCGCCGACGCCTGCGCCGGCTGGCTGATCCGTGGCGACGCACTCGTCGAACGCGCCCACCGCGAGACCGTCGACCACCTCGCGCGGGTGCCCGCGGAAGACTTCACGTGGGGTTACGTCTCCGCCCGCGAACGCCTCGTCCACCGGCTCGGCGTGGCCGCCGGCCTGACCCGCGAACACGACCGCCTGCACGCCCTCGGGCAGCTCAGCGCGGCGTTGGCCGTGCGCCTGCTGGAACGGTGGCCGGCCCTGCGCCCGCTCCCCACCCACCGCACACGGCCCTGGTCCTGACCGCCCGCCGGCTCACCGGGGCAGGGGGTGTGCCTGCGCCCAGCCGGTATCCGCGAGCCCTCCTGCCGCGCAGACGGCGCCCACGGCATGCCGCCGCGGTCCCGGGGCACAGGGGCGCGATCCTGAATCCGCCAAGGCCGGTGAGCGGAGGATGTCGAGAAGGTGCCGCCGGCTCCGTCCCAGGGACGTCAGCGGCCGCCACCGGCCGCACGAGGAAGAAGGAGAGAGCAGCATGGCGATTCAGCGGATGGACAACGTCGGCATCGTCGTCGAGGACCTGGACGCCGCCGTCGCGTTCTTCGTGGAACTCGGCATGGAGCTGGAGGGCCGGACGGAGGTCGAGGGCCTCGTCGCCGACCAGTGCACCGGACTCGACGGCGTCCACTGCGACATCGCGATGCTCCGGACCCCGGACGGCCACAGCCGGCTCGAGCTGGCGAAGTACCGCAGCCCCGCGGCGACCAGCGCCGGCCCACGCAACGCGCCGCACAACATCCTGGGCACGCACCGCGTCATGTTCGCCGTCGACGACCTCGAGGACACCCTCGCCCGCCTGCGCCCGCACGGCGGCGAACTCGTCGGCGAGATCGCCCGGTTCCAGGACAGCTACGCGCTCTGCTACATCCGCGGCCCTGAGGGGATCATCGTCGGACTGGCCGAGCAGCTGCACTGACAGGCGCGCGAGCCGCACCATGCGTCCGAGCAGGTTCCCACCCTCCCGGCATCCCGGCCGGCCTCGGGGAGGGGGCTCCGCCGTGCGTCCGCGGTCCCGGCTCCGCGGGGCGGCCGCCCCCGGTGCACTGGGGAACCACCGGGGGCGGCCCGGAGCCCGAAGGCCCCTAATGGTGGAGCAGCCTTTCGACCAGGGACCACAGCGCGCGCGCTGCGATGGCGATCCCGAGGCGTTCGGCCGCTGTACGTACCCACCCCTTGCGGGGCGCGGCATTCTCCGTTGCCACCATCTGCCCACCTCACCTCATCTTGTTGGGCCAGGGCCGCCGGGAGGTCCCGGCGTCCCCCCAGCGGGAGCCGGGCAACCAAGCGGCCCCGGCCTGCCAACTGATGAGGTGTGGCAGTTCAACGCTACGAGTCGCCCGGGGCGTTGAGAAGGGGCCGGCGGGTGGATTCGGGCCGGCAGGCAGGCACACCGGTCGCAGCCGCCTCACTGGCACCGGGAGGCCCCGCTGCCGCACTCACGGGGGGGGCGGGGGCGAGGCAGCCTGACCGCCCCCCTTATGGGCACGAGTGACCCCGAACAGGGTGGAGCGGCATCAACTGCCCGACATGATGTGATCCGGCCACTTAGGGGCGACGTCGGCAACCCCTCAGAGCGATGTGGAGGCAACGTGTTGACACTGCGGAGGTAGCGTGCCGGAGGGTCGGTTATGGTTCAGCCGTCAACATGTGAACGAGAGGGGGCGTCTGTGAACACGCCTAATCAACCGCCGCAGCAGTACGGGCAGCAGGCGTATGGGCAGCAGGCGTACGGGCAGCCGCCCCAACCGCAGTACGGGCAGCAGGGGTACCCCCAGCCGCCGCAGCCCTACGCGCCGCAGCCGATCATCATCAACAACAACGTGTCGGCGGCCGCTTCGGCGTCGGCCGCGGCGTTCGCCGGCGGGTACGGCCGCAGGAAACGCCAGTCCTTCTGGGCGCACTTCTGGCTGTTCCTGTTCACCGCGGGCCTGGGCAACATCGCCTACGCCTGGTACGTGAGCGACTGGAACAAGAAGCGCGGACTGTAGTAGCCCGGCCGCGGCGCGGAGGGCCGTGCCGCGCGTGGCCGCCGGCCGGCTCAGGTGACGTCTGCCGCGGTGACGGCGTCGGGGTGCCCAAAGGACTCCGCACTCCTTGATTCACGCGGCCCTCTCGGGCCGGCGCACGCGGTAGCGCAGGTGCGTGACGTCGCGGTCCTCGAGGCGTCGTACGAGGTCGAGTTCGATGTGACGAGCGCCCAGGTGGTCGAAGAGCCGTCGGCCGTCGCCGAGGAGGACCGGGACCAGGTGGATCTCCATCTCGTCCAGCTGCCCGGACCGCAGCAGTGCCTGGGCGGCTCCCGCCCCGTGGACCATGACCGGCCGGTCGCCCGCGGCTGCGCGAGCCTGCCGGGCGCAGTCCTCGACGTCGGTGACGAAACGCGCGTGGCCCGGTGGCACGTCCCCGTCCTCCACCCGGTGGGTGAGTACGAAGATCGGCACACCGTCGTGGTGGTCGCCCTGCCAGCGCCCGGCGAGTTCGAAGGTCCGGCGGCCGGAGATCACCGCGCCGCTCGCCCGCGCCTCGCGGTAGACCTGGCCGCTCGGGCCGTCGGACTCCCGGTCGTCGAGCCAGTTGAACAGGCGTCCGCCGTCGCGTCCGAGTTCCTGCCCCGGCCGGTCGTCGGGGCCGGCGATGAAGCCGTCGAGCGACATCGACATGTACAGCCGGATCGGGTTGTTCATCCTGGCCTCCCTCGCTCCTGCAGGACACCGGGTCCGGTGGTGCCTGATCCGCCCGGGCGGGCGTGTCATCAGGTAGACCGCAGGGAGGCGGCGCATTCATCGGTCCGGCGCGCCGCCCCGCGGCCGGGCCCCGGGGGGGCGGGGGCCGCGGCCGGCGCTCCGGTCCGTGCCGGGGCGCCGGCGGCTGTCTCAGCCGGTGTGCACCTCGGTGTTCTGGCCTGCGTGCAGCAGCCACCTGCCGTCGTCCTGCCTGGTCATGACGTACAGCGGAGTGCCTTGCGTGTCGCCCTGTGCCGAGTGGTAGGTCTGGCGGACCTTGACGGCCGCCACGTCGGCGCGCAGGAACTGCGTGTGCACTGCCTCGTAGGTGACCTCGCCGTCCCAGCTCGCGGCGGGCAGCACGGCGCGGGTGAACTCGGCGATCGCGTCGAAGCCGATGAGGACCTTGCCGTGGGCGGTCGTCCACAGGGCGTCGGGGTGGAACAGGGCGAGGAATCCCTCCACGTCCTTGGCGCGCTGGACGCGCTCGACGGTGGCCACGACCTGTTCGATGGCCTTGATGTCCGCGGGGTCGGTGTTCATACGGATCACTCTGCGACCTCAAGTAAACATGAGGTCAAGCCCTGGTTGTCGGTGCCGGGGACCATACTCGTGCCGCGGCGCCGCCCGGGCACCGCAGCGCGAGGGGAGCGACATGGCCGAGGTACTGGTTTTCCACCACGGGCACGGACTGACCGCCGGCGTCCTGGAGTTCGCCGAGCGGCTGAGCGGGGCCGGACACACCGTCCACACCCCGGACCTGTTCGAGGGGCAGGTGTTCGACAGCCTCCAGGAGGGCATCGCCTACGTCGAGAAGATCGGGTTCGGCACGTTCCTCGCGCGGGGATGCGCCGTCGCCGAGGGGCTGCCCGGGGACCTCGTCCTCCTCGGGTTCTCGCTCGGGGTCCTGCCGGCGCAGAAGCTGGCCCAGACCCGCCCGGGCGCGAGGGGTGCGGTGCTGTTCGAGGCGTGTGTGCCCGTCTCGGAGTTCGGCGGCGTCTGGCCCCAGGGCGTTCCCGTGCAGGTCCACGGCATGGACGCGGACCCGTTCTTCTGCGGTGAGGGCGACGTGGACGCGGCCCGTGCGCTCGCCGGGACGGCCGCGGACGCCGAGCTGTTCCTCTACCGCGGCGAGAGGCACCTGTTCACCGACAGCAGCCTGCCCTCGCACGACGAGCACGCTGCAGCGCTGGCCACCCGGCGGGTGCTCGACTTCCTCGAGCGCACCGCATAGCCGGCGTTGACGGCGGCGGAACCACGTCCGGCGGACCACGGCCGGGATCATGGCCCGATCTGCATGCTTGACGCTGCTTATCGGGCGGTTCCACGCTGTACTCGCATTCAACGTATTCAACGCATTCACCCGTGAATGCGTTGACCTCATCTTGAGGGGATCATGGTCAAACGAGTTGTCTCTGTGCTGGTGACCGCGCTCGCGGCAGCCACTCTTTCGGCGCCGGCGGCATCGGCGGGTCAATCCGCCGGCTGCAACTGGTTCGCCAAGGTGCCGACGGTCAGTTCCACCGGCAGGATCGTCGGCGTAGGGGGGCGTACCGGCTGTACGAACAAGATCAACCTGTCGGTCGAAGTACGCAGGGTGATCGACAATTGGCCCGACCAGACCGTCGCCTCCGGAACCTCCTGGTCTTTCGTCACCGGAAGCGTCACCGTCTACGGGGACAGGCAGGCGGGATGCCACGACTACTTCACGGAAACGATCTGGGAAGGGACGTCCACCAAGATTCAGTCCGCGGTCATGCGCTCCTGCAGGTGACGTGTCTCGACCTCGACGTGGGGGGCGAGGGCGCGCAGGAAGTCGGGGGCGTCGAAGAGCTCGCCGGCGGAGGTGACGCCGACGGCCTTGACGCGGTGGGTGAGGACGCGGTCGAGGGCTTCGACGACGAGGGGCGCGGTGACGGCGTAGATGTCCTGGCCGGTGGCCGTGGCCCGGCGTTCGGCGCCGCCTGAGCGGACGACGACGTCGACGAGGAAGGTCTGGGCGGAGCGTCCGCTCTCGTCGGCGGCGGCCGGGGCCGGGGTGTCCGGGGTGGCGACGTCGCGGACCGCCTCGGCGTTCATGTAGGTGGTCACGTCGGGGATGGCCAGGTGCTGGGAGACGGTCACCACGTCCGCCATGGTGAACTCCGCGATCACCGAGCGGCGTCCCACCGGCTCCGGGAAGGTCCACTGCGCGGTGGGCGCGGCGTCGGTGCGGTGTTCCCACTGTCCGCCGCGGTAGCGCAGGCGGGCGTTGCCGCGCCGCTCGCGGGAGACGGCGCCCGACAGGCGGGTGCCGGCGGTGGGGTGCCAGTTGCTGAGCGCGTAGGCGATGTGGGCCTCGTCGGCCGAGGTCCACTCCCCCATCGCCGCGGTGGTCAGCAGGTCGCCGAGGCCGCCGAAGAAGGCCATGGCCGGGACGATCACCGCTCCCGTGTCCCGGGCCCGGTGGCGGAAGTGCGCGTAGGTGTCGAGGTTGGCCTCGAGCTCGGCGGCCACGTCCAGGTACGGGATGCCGGCGCGGAGCGAGGCTTCGATCACCGGGCCGGTGGTCGAGGCGAACGGGCCGGCGCAGTTGATGACCGCCGCCGCACCGGCCAGGGCCCGGTCCAGCGAGGCCGGGTCGTCGACCGACGCCACCCGGGCCTGCAGTCCGTGCAGGTCGGCCACTTCGCCCAGCGCCCGCGCGTCGCGTCCGGACAGGACCGGGACGTAGCCGCGCGCGGTGAGTTCCGCGACCACGAACCGTCCGGTGTGACCGTACGCGCCGAACACCGCCACCAGCGGGCCTGCTTCCATGAGACTGCTCCCGTGTGCTCGATCGTCCGCTGCGGCGGGGATCCGCCGGCGGCCTGTCCCCCACATCCTGTGCTTCCGGCGGGCCTTCGCACGACCGTCGGAAACGACATGCCGCATACACTTTCGGACATGCATCGCGTCGCGCTGGCCGTCACCGACGGCATGCTCCATTACGAACTGTCCGTGGCCCTCGAGGTGTTCGGCAGTGACCTGTCGCATGTCGTGGACCCCTGGTACGACTTCGCCCTCTGCGGGCCCGCTCCGGTGCGCGTCGACCGCTTCCGTCTGGAGCCCGACCACGGGCTCGAGGTCCTTGCGCGGGCCGACACGGTGCTGGTGCCCGGGTGGGCCGACACCGACCGCGAGCCTTCTGCGGACCTGGTCGAGGCGGTGCGCGCGGCCCACGCGGCCGGCGCCCGGGTGGCGTCGCTGTGCACGGGCGCCTTCGTCCTGGGCGCCGCCGGCCTGCTCGACGGCAGACGTGCCACCACGCACTGGGCCCACACCGGGGAGCTGGCCCGGCGGTACCCGGCCGCCACCGTCGATCCGGACGTCCTGTACGTCGACAACGGTGACGTTCTCACCTCGGCGGGCAAGGCCGCCGCCATGGACCTGTGCCTGCACCTGGTCCGCCTCGACCACGGCTCGGCCGACGCCAACAAGATCGCCCGCCGGCTGGTCGTCCCCCCGCACCGTGACGGCGGCCAGGCCCAGTTCATCGCCACCCCCGTCCCGGAGCCGGGCGGCGGCCATCCCCTCGGTGAGCTCTTCCCCTGGGTCCTCCAGCGCCTCGACCAGCCCCTCACCGTCGAGGACCTGGCCCGCCGGGCGGGACTGAGCTCACGTCACCTGGCGCGTCACTTCAAGCACCTCACCGGCACGACGCCCCTGCAGTGGCTCCACACCCAACGCATCCGCCGCGCGCAGGAGTTGCTGGAGACCACCGACGCCACCGTCGACGCCGTCGCCGGGGCCGCCGGCATGGGCACCGCCACCACCCTGCGCCGCCACTTCCAGCGCACCGTCGGCGTCCCGCCCGACACCTACCGGCGCACCTTCCGCCCCTGAGGCGACAGTGGCGGGGAGAGGACCCGGAAGGGGCGGCCGTTTCGGGTGTGATCCGGTCCGTCGGCCGGGGCCGGTGCCCGCCCCCGCGCGCCTGCTACGGCGTGTCGGGGGCCAGGCGGCTGGAGTCCAGGGCGGGGTCCAGGCCGGCGGCGAGGGCCAGCAGCCGCAGCGGCTGCGGGCCCAGGCCCGTCACCTTCGTCGTGCGCGGCGGGCCGCCCGGCGGCGCGGGGTCGAAGAGGAGGTGGAGACCGGCGACGTCCATGAACGTGGCCTCGCCCATGTCCCACAGCAGGTCGGTCACGGCCGCCGGGAGCGCGGCGGTGGCTGCCCGCAGCGGGGGCAGGGTGTCGTAGTCGATCACTCCGCGCGGGCTGATCCGTGCGCGGGTGCCGTCGATCGTGGTGGTGATGTTCATGCGGGGCGCGCCCCCTTCCGGGGGTTGATGAGCCCAAAGGCGGACCGCCCCTCGGTGGCGGGGCGGGCCGGCAATGGCGGGTTCCGGGTGCCCGGAGTGGGGGCGACTCCCGAAAACCAAAGGCCGGCACCTGTGGTGCCGGCCGGTCTCGTGTCACTCCACCGTCGCACACACCGCCGCGGCGGGCCAGGGGGCCCGGCCGGCGCCCTTCGAGGGGTACGTGCGCGCTGCCGGGCCCCCGGTACACGCCCGTCGCATGCCCGGGAGGGGCTGACGGCCGAGGTCGCCGGGGGCGGTGCGGCCGGCTCGTCGACGTGATGTGGAGCAACTGGGTTCAGTGCCCGCAGGAATGGTGAAGAAACCCGGGAATTAGGCCGTGTGTTCCACCGGTCGGCGGGCACGAGGAGCGGCGGAGGTCGATACACATGGTTCCCCTGCTTCTCGTTCTGCTGCTGGCTCTCATCCTCTTCGGCGCGGGCTTCGCGCTGAAGGCGCTGTGGTGGATCGCCGTGATCGTGCTGGTGGTCTGGCTGCTGGGCTTCGTCGTCCGTTCCGTGGACAGTGGCGGCCGCAAGGGCCGCTGGTATCGCTGGTAGACCCGCAGTACGAACCGACGCGAGCATCGGTGGGGCCCCGGACAGAGTCGTCCGGGGCCCCACCGGCGTACTGGGTGCCCGAAGGCCGTCGCGGCACCGGAGCGAGGCTCCGACGGCGGTGGGGCCGGTGCGCGGAGCCTTCTCCCGTGCCGGCCGGTGCTGTTTTGAGCCTGCTCGAATCCTTTGGTTCCGTCGTCCCGCGGCGCCTACGTTTTTTGCACCGGGGACGGTCCCAAGACATCGGGAGGGCGCAATGCGACATCACAGCGGCAAGGGCGGCAGGCGTGCGCGAGTGACCCTGATATCGGCGTTCACGTTGGCCTCGGGGCTGGTGCTCGCCTCGGGCGGGACGGCGGCTGCGGCGGACGGTTACGGCCGCTGCCCCGACGGCCGGGCCTGCTACTTCGTCGACTCGAACGGCGACGGGGACTTCAACTACCCCACGTCCTGTGGGAACTTCCACCTCCGCGCGTACGCCGGGAAGATCTCCTCGGTCCGCACGCACGGGAATCCGGTCCAGCTGCGGGACGTGAACCAGAATCCGATCGGCTACGTGGGCCCCTGGACCGCGACCAACCTCTCGCTGAGCGAGAACGACAAGGCGCACTGGTTCGAGGTCATCTGCTGAGCCGGCGAGCCACGATGCCGGGACGCACGTCCCGGCCGGGATCCCGAGAACGGAGAACACGGTGCACATCGCACGCACAGCACGGAAGGCTGCAACCGCCCTCGCTGCGGCGGGGGTCATCGCCGTCGTGGCGACGAGTCCCGCCGGCGCGGCAGCTGACGGGGCGCAGGACGAGACGCGCTGCGCCACCATCGCCCAGGTGGACCGCAACCTGCGCATCTGCGTCAAGACGGGGCCGGGCATCCCCACCCACGTGTGGGTCGACAACAAGAGCGGCGTCACGTACTTCGGAGTCCAGTTACGGGTCGTCCAGCACAACGGTCCGATCGTGCGGGTCGGCAGCCCCTTCACGCTGCACGCGCACAGCATCGGGGGTATGGAGCAGCTCGGTCTGCCCAACGGCTGCTACTTCGGGCAGGTGACCCTGGGCGGCACACCCTGGTACGGCACTGCGGAACCTGCCTGCGTGTGAGCTGCCGTTGCCCGCTCGGCCGATCCTGGCCATGGCGTCGCGCGGATGCCGGGTGAC
Source organism: Streptomyces ambofaciens ATCC 23877 (assembly GCF_001267885.1). Classification (NCBI taxonomy): domain Bacteria; kingdom Bacillati; phylum Actinomycetota; class Actinomycetes; order Kitasatosporales; family Streptomycetaceae; genus Streptomyces; species Streptomyces ambofaciens. The sequence goes on from NZ_CP012382.1 coordinate 114,438, forward strand.
GGCCCTGTGGGCGAGACCGCTCCAGTAGCCGATGGGCTGAGTGGCCGGCATGTCGTCGGGGGTGGTCGGGTCGGTCGGCGCCTGGTCGGTGGTGGTGTCCGTCGGCGGTCTCCTCATCGCGACGCTATATCCCTCCGCGTCGTCTTCGGCGGGTGGGGCGTGCTGTGCGGTGGGGTTGCCGCCGGTGGCGTAGTCCGGCCGGTTGGGGAGGGGGTGTGGCCTGTTGGCGGTGTTCCGGGTCGAGGGTCGCTGGAGGAACGGTCGGGGGCCGGGGCGGGGGGCCTCGGGGGGCGGGCATGCTGGCGGTGGCCGGTGCGGGCGGAGAAGTTTTCTGCGGGCGCCGGTCACATTTTCTGTTTTCGGGTCGTCAGTGCAGTGAAGGCATCGCGGCCGTTCGCCACCGGCCGCTTATGGATTTGTGGAGGAACCCATGACTGCTCGTATGCCCAACCCCGCGATCGTCGCCGGTCCCGAGGTCATCCCGGCGCTGCTGGGCGTGGCCGGTGCGGTGAAGAACACCGGTGTGCCGGAGGCCACGATCAACCTGATCTACCTGCGTGCCAGCCAGATCAACGGCTCCAGCTGGAACGTGCACAAGCACGCCGCCGACCTGAAGGCGGCCGGTGAGAGCGACGAGCGGATCAGCACCGTCGCGGCCTGGCGTGAGACGCCGTTCTTCACTCCCGAGGAGCGTGCCGCGCTGGCGCTGGCCGAGGCGGCGACGCGGCTGAGCGACCGTCAGGGGGACGCGGTGTCGGACGAGGTGTGGGCCGAGGCCGCCAAGTACTTCAGTGACCAGCAGCTCGCCGGGATCCTGCTGGCCACGGGTCTGAGCAACTTGTGGCACCGGCTGATCCCCACCACCCGCCAGGCCGCGGGGCCGGTCGCCGGCTGACCACCGGCGCGGGTCGGGGCGGGGCGGACCGTGCCCCGCTGCTGTGTGCCCTCGCCCGTCCCTACGGTGCGGCGGGGCGGGCCAGGGAGCGGTCCACGAGGGCTGCGGCCGCTCCGGTGTAGGCGGCCGGGTCCAGCAGGCCGGCCAGTTCCGCGGGGGTGAGGACGCCTTCGAGCGCGGGGTGTCCGGCCAGGACGTCGGCCAGCGGGCGGGAGGTCTCGGCCGCCTGGTGGGAGGCGTGGGTGAGGAGTTGCTTCGCCTCGGCCGTGCCGAGGCGGGGGGCGAGGACGGCGCTGAGGCGTTCGGAGACGATCTGCCCGCCGGTCGCCTCGAGGTTGGCGCGCATCCGGTCGGGGTGGACGGTCAGTCCCCGGGCCAGTTCGGCGGCGGTGGCGGCGGCGCCGCCGGTCAGGCGCAGTGCCTCGCGCAGGGGCTGCCACTCGGCGTGCCACAGGCCGGCGGAGCGTTCGTCCTCGGCGGGCATGCAGTGGGCCAGGACGGAGGCGAGGGCGGGGACCTGGAGGGCGGCCGAGCGGATGAGGGTGGCCAGGACGGGGTTGCGTTTGTGGGGCATCGCCGAGGAGGCGCCGCGGCCGGCCGCGGCGGGCTCGGTGACCTCGCCGATCTCGGTGCGGGTCAGTACCTGCACGTCGGCGGCGATCTTGCCGAGGGCGCCGGCGGTGTGGGCGAGGGCGGCGCCCAGGTCGGTGACGGGGGTGCGCAGCGCGTGCCAGGGCAGGGCGGGTGCGCTCAGGCCGGTCTCCTCGGCGTAGGCGGCGGTCAGGTCCTCGATCAGGGCTCGGGGGGTGGCGGCGGGGCCTGCGTGCTGGAGGTAGCCGGCGAGGGTGCCGGCCGCGCCGCCGAGGGAGACGGGCAGGCCGTGGGCGGTGATGCGGGACAGGCGTTCGGCGGCGTCCAGGACGAGTTCGCGCCAGCCGGCCGCCTTCAGGCCGAAGGTGGTGGGTACGGCGTGCAGGGTCAGGGTGCGGCCCGCCATGACGGTGTCTCGGTGCCGGGCGGCGAGGCCGGCCAGGGCGGCGGCGGTCTCGTGCAGGTCGGCGGTGATCAGGTCCAGGGCGCGGGCCGCGACGAGCATGGCGGCGGTGTCGAAGACGTCCTGGCTCGTGGAGCCGCGGTGGACGTATTCGGCGGCCTCGGGTGAGTGTGCCGCGACCTGCGCGGTGAGGGCTTGGACCAGGGCGACGACGGGGTTGGCGGTCTCGCGGGCGGCGAGGGCCACCTGGCGCACGTCGAGGTGGCCGGCCCGGGCGCAGGCGGTGATGGTGCGGGCCGCCGCAGAGGGGACCGTGCCGCACCGGGCCTGGGCGCGGGCCAGGGCGGCCTCGGCGTCGAGCATCGCCTGCAGCCAGGCGGTGTCGCTGACGGCCGCCTCGACGCGGGTGCCGGCCCGCACCGGGGAGAGCAGGCCGGTGTCCGGTGGGCAGGCGGGGCCGGCGGGGGCGGGCTGGTCGCGGCTCATGAGGCCTTCCTGGCCGGTGCGGGGCCGGTGGCGGTGTCGGGGGCCGCGAGTGTCGTCGTGGCGGGCGGTGCGGCGGCTCGGGCCGGTTCGGGCAGGGCGAGGGCGGCTGCCGCGATGGCGTCGGAGTCCTCCAGGGTCACCGAGCCGACTCCGGGCCGGATGCCGGCCGCGGTCACCCAGTGGACGGACTCGGTGGGCACCCCGTAGGCGAAGCGCCTGGGGTGGGCGGTGCCGGCGGCGTCCACCAGGTGGTAGGGGCGGGCGGAGACGGCGAGGCCGCCGGTCTCGTAGTCCTGGCCGTCCGCGCCGGGGACGCGGTGGGGGCGGCACTGGCCGGTGTGCAGCAGCTGGTTCATCAGCGGGTCGGCGGTGCGGCGCAGGTCGATCTCCGGCAGCCGGGACTCGATGAGCGTGGTGGCGTGGACGTGCACGCCGGGGATGTCGCTGGTGTGCGTGAAGCGGGGGCCGTCCGGGGCGTGGGGGTCGGCCTCGACGCGCATGCCGGGGCCGGTGACCTCCAGGACGCCCGCGTCGATGAGGGCGGCCATCTCCTCGATGCGGGAGGCGGGCGGGCCGATGGACAGGTAGGCGTTGAGCGGGGTGTACCAGCCGTCGAGTTCGTCGCGGTGGGAGGCCGCGTCGAGGCCGGCGTGGTCGACGGCGAGCCGGATCTCGTTGCGCAGGTCGCGCAGGATGTCCAGGGCCGCCTTGCGGGGTCCGCTGACGTTGCCGAGGCGGGCCTGGCGGACGTCGTCGTCGAGGTGGGCGCGCAGCCAGGTGCGGAAGGCGTCCAGGTCGCCGAAGGTGCGCTCGCCGTAGGGGCGGGAGACCAGGGACCAGTCCCAGCGCTCGGCGACGGGGACGGCGAAGACGTCCAGGAGGTGTTCCTGCGGGGGGCCGGGCGGGGTGTGCAGGTACTGTCCGGCGAACTCGGCGACCTGGTCCGGGGTGTGGCCGCGGGCGGTCAGGAGGGTCTCGTAGTAGACGCTCTCGACCTCCCTGGCGATCAGCGGCCACAGGTCGGCGGTGAAGCGGACCGGGCGGGGCCGGCCGCCGGGGGCGCGCAGGGCCTGGGCGTGGCGGGCGGTGAGCAGCCGGGGGAAGTAGCGGCCGTGGGCGCCCTTCTCGTTCTCGCCGCGTGCCTGGTAGGGCACGCCGCGCCGCGAACCGGCGTACAGGCGCGGTTCGCGGCCCGAGGGGTGGTAGACGAGCCGGCCGCCGGTGCGGGTGAAGGTGCCGCCCCGGCCCTGGGTGAACAGGGCCGTGTAGTCGAAGAAGTTCAGGCCCAGTCCGCGCAGCAGGACCTTCTCGCCGGGGGCGACGCAGGTCAGGTCGGTGTCGGCGGGGTTGGCGGGGGCGAGGTAGGTCAGGCCGTGGCGGGCGGCGAAGGCGGCGAGCCGCTGTTCGGTGCCGGTGGGCCTGGCCGGTACGTGGCCCTGGGCCAGGACGACCGCGGACAGGCCGGTCAGGCGGGTGCCGTCCTCCAGGAGCACGCTCTGGGCGGGGTGGGGCCCGGCGGCCGTCTCCTCGCTCAGGGCGACGGCCCGCGCGGGGTGCACGCGGACGGTGACGTGGGCCGGGGCTTCGGCGATGACCTGCCGGAACACCCACATCAGGTAGTGCCCGTACAGGGCGCGGGTGGGATAGGTGTCCGGTCCCAGGGCGCGTGCCTCGGCGAGGGTCTCCTCGTCGTGGGCGAGGTGGGGGCCGGTGTTCAGGGCGCCGGCGCCCAGTGCTCGGGCCCACTGGTGGAGGCTGGGGCCTTCCTCCAGGGGGCCTTCGGTCTGGACGCTGGCGTCGGTGAACACCGTGACCTGGGAGGCGACGGTGTTCATCAGCAGGTGCCGGGACTGGGTGGGCCGCCAGACCCGGCCGGAGCCGGGGGGCGAGGGGTCGGCCACGTGCACGGTGACGCGGTCCCAGCGCGGGTTCTTGCGTTCGTGGGCGCACAGCCGTTCCAGTACGGACAGTCCGCGCGGTCCGGCGCCCACGATGCACAGGTCCATGTGCCCGGTGCCCGCCATGTTCCTGTGCTCGGCGGCCGGTGTCCTCCGGCCGGTGACGTCGGGGTGATGGAGCGGGAATCCGGCGAGCCGGCCCGGGCCATCGTCAGGTGAACGGTCCACAGCGCCTCCTTGTGCGCGCCACCGTCGGCCGCCTCGCTCAATCAGCGCTCGGTCCCCGCTGGAGGACGAGGTCGCCGCGCACGCGCCGAGCGGGTGCGCGGTCACATCGGGGTGCTCTCGTGCGTCAAGGTGGGGAGAACCGATCGGGAGGAGACCTGGCATGGACGAGCAGGAATGGCTGGCCGAGCAGTTCGAGGGCGCCCGTGGGCATCTGCGGGCGGTCGCGTACCGCATGCTGGGCTCCCTCACCGAGGCGGACGACGCGGTGCAGGAGGCGTGGCTGCGGCTGAACCGGGCCTACGACAGTGACATCGAGAACCTGCGCGGGTGGCTGACCACGGTGGTGGGCCGGGTGTGCCTGGACATGCTGAAGTCGCGCCGGATCCGCCGGGAGGACCCGTTCGAGTCGGTGGTCCACGTGCCGGACTACGTCCAGGAGGAGGAGGGGGATCCGGAGCAGCGCGCGCTGCTGGCGGACTCGGTGGGGCTGGCGCTGCTGGTGGTGCTGGAGGCGCTGGACCCGGCGGAGCGGCTGGCGTTCGTGCTGCACGACATGTTCGGTGTGCCGTTCGACGAGATCGCGCCGATCGTCGAGCGGACCCCGGCGGCGGCCCGGCAGCTGGCCAGCCGCGCGCGGCGCCGGGTGCGGGGCGGGTCCGCGGTGCCGGACCCGGACCTGGCCAAGCGGCGTGAGGTGGTCGAGGCGTTCTTGTCCGCTGCGCGCGGCGGGGACTTCGAGGCGCTGCTGAACGTGCTGGATCCCGGTGTGGTGGCCCGCTCGGACGGCCGGCTGGGGGCGCGGGGCGCGCCGGCGGTGGCGTCGACGGCGGCGGCGTTCGCGCGGATCGCGGAGGTGGCGCAGCTGGCGCTGATCAACGGTTCGCCCGGTGTGATCGCCGCGCACGCCGGGGAGGGTTTCCGGGCGATGACGTTCGACGTCGCGGGCGGCTGCATCACCGAGATCGACGTCATCACCGATCCGGAGCGGCTGCTGACCCTGGACCTGGCGCTGCTGGAGGGCTGAGGGTCGCGGGCGCCCCTCGCGCCGCCCCGGGGAGCAGGGCCGGTACCCCTGTCCCCGGGGCGGCGCCCGTTGTGCGGGGGGCGCGGGACGTCGACGTCGTCACCGCGGCCGAGTCCGTCTTGGGGGCGGCGCCCGTGTGCAGGGGGCGGATCGTCCGTCTTCGGGGCGGCGTCCCGATCGCAGGCAGTGCGGTTGGTCTGTCTTCGGGGCGGTGCCTGATTGCAGGGGGTGCGGATCGCCGCCCGAGCGAAGTTCGAGTCGTGTGCCGTCTAATCGCCCGCGCAGCGGTGCTCCGCCCCGTCTGCGGATCACGTACCGATGGGCGAGGAGGCTTTCGCGTGGCACACGACGAGTTGACCGGTGGTGGTTTTCCGCCGACGGCGGTCGGCGAGGGCGGCGCGGCCGGGCCCGGCGCCCCGGCCCAGGGGTCTGCCGAGGGGCCGGACAAGGCGGGGCGGTCCCGTTCGGCGCGGCTGGACTCGCTGACGGGGCTGCGGTTCGGTGCGGCGCTGCTGGTGTTCTTCAACCACGTCGGCCTGCCCTTCCCCCATCTGCGGTTGCTGGAGTCGGACTCGGCGGCGATGAACCTGTTCGACGTGACCGGCAACGCGGGTGCGCTGGGCGTCACGTTCTTCTTCGTGCTGAGCGGTTTCGTCCTGACGTGGTCGGCGCGTGAGCGGGACACCGCCGCGCGGTTCATGCGTCGCCGGCTGGTGAAGATCTACCCGAACTACGTGATCACCTGGGCGCTGGCGCTGGTGCTGTTCGCGTCGGCGTACACCACCACGGGCACGGCGATCGCCAACCTGTTCATGGTGCACGTGTGGGTGCCGGACTTCGACGTGTTCTCCAGCGTGAACCAGCCGAGCTGGTCGCTGGGGTGCGAGGCGTTCTTCTACGCGTGCTTCCCGCTGCTGCACTCCTGGTTCACGCGGATCCGTGCCGAGCACCTGACGTACTGGATCGCGGCGGTGACGGCGGGCATCATCGCCACGCCGTGGGCGGCGTACGTGTTCATCGCGGACAAGCCCTACTTCCCGGGTGCCTCGCTGGGTGCGACGGTCTCCGCCGAGCAGTACTGGTTCGCCTACAACCTGCCGGTGACGCGGGTGCTGGACTTCGCGCTGGGCATGCTGGTCGCGCAGGCGGTGATCCGCGGGCGCTGGTTCAACATCGGCATGGTGTGGTCGGGTGTGCTGCTGGCGGGCAGTTATGTGCTGTGCTCGCACGTGCCGTTCCTGTACTCGCAGCGTTCGGTGACCATCATCCCGATCGTGCTGCTGATCGCGGCCGCCGCGACGGCGGACATCCGGGGCACGACGAGCTGGTTCCGGGGCCGGACGATGCTGTGGCTGGGCGAGATCTCGTTCGCGTTCTACCTGGTCCACTTCATCGTGCTGACCTATATGCGCAAGGAGCTCGAGGGGACCTTCTCGGTCGCCGAGACCACCGGGCTGGTGGCGCTGGGGCTGGTGATCAGCGTGCTGGCGTCGTGGGCGCTGTACGCGCTGGTGGAGCGGCCGATCACCCGGCGGTTCTCCTCCTCGCGGCGTGCCCGGCGTGCGGTGGCGTCCTGAGGGCGTTCGCCGGCGCGGCCCGGCGGCCCGGCATCCGCGAGGGGGTACCGGGCCGCCGTGGCGGCTTTCACCAGGCCTGGCCGGCCACTTGACGGGTGGTGGCGTTGAGGCGGTTGAAGAAGTTGGCCACCGCGCACATCATCACGATCGCGGCCAGGCCCTTCTCGTCGTAGTGGCGGGCGGCCTCCTGCCAGACGGCGTCCGGGACGGCGTCCTCGCGGTCGGCGAGGCGGGTGGAGTGCTCGGCGAGCGCCAGGGCGGCGCGTTCGGCGTCGGTGAAGAAGGGCGCGTCGCGCCAGGCCGCCACGGTGGCCAGGCGTTCGTCGCTCTCGCCGGCCTTGCGGGCGCTGCGGGAGGAGGCGTCGACGCAGGCGCTGCAGCCGTTGATCTGGCTGACGCGCAGGTGGACGAGTTCCAGTGTGGGCTGCGGGACGCCGCCCTGCCGGGTCGCCTTCATCAGGGCGCCGATGGCCTGCGTGGCGCCGGGCAGGACACCGGCCGGGTTGGTCATCCGTGCTTCCATGATCGGGATCTGCTTTCGGTGAGTGCGGACGGGACATGCGCTGGTGCGCGGCGGACGGCCGCGCGGGTGTCAGGGGTGGGTGTCGTCGTGCCGTACGAGGGGCCAGTCGACGCTGACCCGGGCGGTCTTGCCGACGTAGGTGGTCAGGGTGTTGAGGGCGAGGTGGGCGACGATCTCGGTGATCTGCCCGCCGCTGAGGCCGCTGCCGCGGGCGGCGGCCAGTTCGGTGTCGCTCAGCGTGCCCCGGTGGCGTATCAGGGCGCGGGTGAGCAGCAGGGCCGCCCCGGTGAGCGGGTCCTGGGCCTTCGCCCGGCGGGCGCGGTGCGCCTGGTGGTGGCTCAGTCCGGCCACCTTGGTGCCGGTGTAGGTGTGCCAGGACAGGCCGTAGTCGCAGCCGTTCTCCTGCGCGACCAGCAGCGCGATGCTCTCCTGGGCGGCCGCGGGCAGGGTTCCGGTGCCCAGGGCGCGCCGCAGGTCGAGGAAGCCTCTGAGTGCCGCGGGGCTGTGCGCCATCGCCTTGGTGAGGTTGGGCGTCAGGCCCAGCGCGTGCTGGGCCGCCTCCAGCAGGGCCGCCGCCTCGCCGGTGGCGTTCTCCGGCTGGATGAGGGGAAGTCCGCTCACGGTGCGGGTCTCGCTTCCTGGGTGTCGAGGATCGCGTGGTGCGCAGGCCCGCCCGGCTTCGGCGGGCCCGGGGCATCACCAGGGCAGCGGGCCCTCGTTCTTGAAGAACTGGGCGTTGGGGCCGTCGGCGTCCAGCGTCGCCAGGCGTACGGCGATCCGGGCGCCCTCGGCGGCCGTGATGAAGCCCATGCCGTTGTTGATGTCGGTGATGCAGTAGCCGGGGTCGCAGGCGTTGACCTTGATCGGGGTGCCCCACAGTTCCTTGGCGTAGGTCACGGTGATCATGTTGAGTGCGGCCTTGGAGGAGTTGTACGGCATGTTGTTCAGCGGCCACAGCGGGCTGTCCTGGACCATCACCTGGGTCATGGAGGCGAGTTCGCTGGACTGGTTGACGATGCGGGCGGCCGGCGCGCGGCGCAGCAGCGGCAGCATCGAGTTGGTCACCGTGACGACGCCGTAGACGTTGGTCTCGTAGACGCGGCGCAGCGTCTCGGTGGTGGTGGCGCTGGGCAGGCCCAGCGGCGGCGGGACGGTGACGCCGGCGTTGTTCACCAGGATGTCCAGCCGGCCGTACTCCGCCTCGATCCACCGGGCGGCGGCCTCGACGCTGTCCGGGTCGGTCACGTCGAGCTGGACGTGGGGCTGGCCGAGCTGCTCGCCCGCCTCCTTGCCGCGCTGCCCGTCGCGGGCACCGATGACGGCGGTGATGCCCAGTTCGCCGAGCTGGCGCGCAACCTCGAAACCGATTCCCTTGTTTGCTCCCGTGACGAGAGCGATCTTGTCGGTCATCCCTGCCTCTCCACTTCAGCATCCGGAAGGTGGCCTTCGGGCCTGCTACCAGCGTGGACGAGGCCGTTCATAGGTACGCGATGCGTTCGCTATAGGTGCCGGCCGGCCAACCTGGCCGGTTTCGGAAGGGGACTGCGGCAGTCATGACGGTGCGTTTTTCGATCCTGGGTCCGGTGGAGGTGTCGGTGGCGGGGCGGCCCCTGCCCGGGACGGCGCCCCGGCACCGGGGGGTGCTGGCCTATCTGCTGCTGAACGCCCGGACCGTGCTCGGCGCGGAGCAGATCATCGACGCGATGTGGGGGCCGGCGCCGCCGGACACGGCCCGGGCGCAGGTCCACGCGACCATCGCGGCGCTGCGCCGGGTGCTGCGCACCGCGGACGCGGCCCATCTGCTGGAGACCCGGCCGGCCGGATACGTGATCACGCCGCAGGCCGGGCAGCTGGACCTGGAGGACTTCACCGACCAGCTCCGCGAGGTGCGGGAGACCGACGACCCCGCACGGGCCGCGGCCCGGATCAGACGGGCGCTGTCGCTGTGGCGGGGGCGGCCGCTGGCGGACGTGAAGGCCGACTACGCCGACAGTGCCCGGGCCCGGCTGCAGGAGCGGCAGCTGACCGTCTACGAGCAGCTGGCGGAGCTGGAGCTGTCGCTGGGCCGGCACGAGGAGATCGTCGACGAGCTGGCCGCGCTGGTGGCCGCGCATCCGCTGCGGGAGCGGCTGGCGGGCCGGCTGATGCTGGCCCTGCACCGGGCGGACCGGCAGGCCGATGCCCTGGCCGTGGCCCGCGGGCTGCGCCGCACCCTCACCGAGCAGCAGGGCCTGGACCCCGGCCGGGCGTTCGTCGCGCTGGAGGCGGCCATCCTGCACGACGACCCGGCGCTGGCGCTGGCGACGGCGCCGACACTCCCACCGGCACCGGCACCGGCACCGGCGGCGGCAGCGGCGGCGGGGTCGGGGGTGGGGGCGGGGGTGCGGCCGGCGCCGGCCGGGCCCGCGCCGGACCGCGCCGCTCGTGCGCGGCGGGCGAACTTCCTGCCCTACGACGCGCCGGACTTCTCCGGGCGCACCGCCGAGCTGGCGCAGCTGCTGGACGAGCGGCCCGGTGCGGGCGGGCCGGTGACGGTGTCGTTGATCGACGGCATGGCGGGCATCGGCAAGACGGCCCTGGCCGTGCACGCCGGGCACCGGCTCGCCCAGCGGTATCCGGACGGACAGCTCTTCGTCGACCTGCAGGCGCACACGGCGCAGCGGGCGCCCCTGGACGCGGGCAGCGCGCTGGGAGTGCTGCTGCGTCAGCTCGGCGTTGCGCCCGAGCGGATCCCGCCCTCGGCGGCGGAGCGGGCCGGGCTGTGGCGGGCCGAGCTGGCCGACCGGCGGGTGCTGGTGATCCTGGACAACGCGGCCGGCACCGACCAGGTGCGGCCGTTCCTGCCGGGCACGACGCGCAGTCTGCTGCTGGTCACCAGCCGGCGGCGGCTGACGGGCCTGGACGGGGCGGCGTGCCTGTCGCTGGACCCGCTGCCGGCGGCGGACGCGATCGGGCTGTTCACCCGGATCGTGGGCAAGCGGGTGGACGAGGAGCCGCTGGCCGCGCTGGACATCCTGCACCTGTGCGGGTTCCTGCCGCTGGCGGTGCGGATCGCCGCCGCCCGGCTGCGTCACCGGCCCCGGTGGAGCGCGGCCCACCTGGCCGACCGGCTGCGCGACCAGCGCCGCCGCCTGGCCGAACTGTCCACCACCGAGCGGGGGGTGGCCGCCGCGTTCGCCATGTCGTACCAGCAGCTGGACGCCGAGCAGCGGCGGATGTTCAGGCTGCTGGGGCTGCACCCGGGGCCCGACGCCGACGGCCGGGCGGCGGCGGCACTGGCGGGGGTGGCGCCCGAGCGGGCCGAGCGCCTGCTGGAGGAGCTGCTGGACGCGCACATGGTGCGCCAGCACGAGGCCGGCCGCTACACCTTCCACGATTTACTGCGCCGGTACGCGCACACCCTGGCCGAGGACGAGGAGCCCCCCGCCGTGCGGCGGGCCGCGCTGGACCGGCTCTTCGACCACTTCGTCGCGGGCGCCTCGGCGGCCGCCGCGCTGCTGTTCCCCCACAGCCGCGGCGCCCGCCCCGCTCCCCCGGCCGGCGCCGCGCCCGGTACGGCGGTGGCGTGGCTGCGCGACGCGCAGCAGGCGCAGGCGTGGCTGGACGCCGAGCGGGCCGGACTGCTCGCGGCCGGCGCGTACATGGCCGCGCACGGGTGGCTGGCGCACACGGCCCGCCTGGCGTCCGCGCTGCACCGTTACCTGTACGACCGGGCGCTGCACGCCGACGCGCTCGCGCTGGGCGAGCAGGCGCTGCAGGCCAGCGCGCTCAGCGGGGACCGTACCGCCCAGGGCCGGTTCCTGACCGATCTGGCGTGGCTGTACTGGCGGCGGGGCTGTGACGCGCGGGCGGCCCGGCACGCCGCGCGGGCGGCCCGCCTGGCCCGGCAGGCGGGTGACCGCTCGGGTGAGGCGCGGGCGCGGGACTGCCTGGGCCACCTGTTCCTGCGCGGCCATGACCAGGAGCAGGCCCACCACTGCTTCCTGACGGCCCTGCGGCTCTCCCGCGCCGTCCAGGACCGGCACGGCGAGGCCCGCGGCCAGGTGGGCCTGGGGCTGGTGCACGAACGCCTGGGCCGCTACGAGGCCGCCCGGGGCCATCACCACCGGGCGCTCGAGCTGTACCGGGAGCTGGGCGATGCCGGCGGTGAGGCGGTGGCGCTGGTGGGTCTGGGGGCGGTGCACGGGCGGCAGGGGCGCTACGGGCAGGCGCACGGTCTGACGCTGCGTGCCCTGCGGGTGCAGCGTTCGCTGGGCAACCGGGGGCACGAGACGGAGGCGCTGAACGCGCTGGGCGAGGCGGCGCTGGCGCTGGGCGCGCCCCGGCAGGCGGCGGAGCGGCACGAGGCGGCGCTCGCGCTCGCCCGCGAGGTGGGGTTCCGTCCCGAGCAGGCCCGGGCCTTCCAGGGGCTGGCGCGCGCCCATGACGCGCTGGGCCGCCCCGATCTCGCGCGGGGCTACGCCCGCCGCGCGCTGTCGCTGTCGGCGGCGGGCAGGGCGGCGGGGGCCGTGCGGGTGGGGGCGGCGGCGGTCCGCGGAGCGGGGTGAGGCGGCGTGCGCGGTGGCCCCCGCCCGGGCTCGACCCCTGGTCCAGTGCGCTGCGATGCACTGTGTGCCCGGCCTGAACGGGCCGGGCTTTTCGAGGGAGAGGGACGGCGCACGATGACGCGACCCGTGGTGGCGGTGACCGCCGACGCGACGACAGTGAACTGGAACATCTGGGGCGACGTGGCGGTCTCGTTGCTGCCGCAGCCGTATCTGGACAAGGTGGTGCAGGCGGGTGGCGCGCCGGTGCTGCTGCCGCCGCTCGTGGAGGGGGTGGAGGCGGTGATGGAGCGGGCGGACGCCCTGCTGATGAGCGGCGGCGCGGACATCGACCCGGCGCTGTACGGGGCCGAGCGGGGGAAGTTCACCTTCCCGCCGCACCAGGCGCGTGACGCGGCGGAGCTGGCCGCGCTGGCCGTGGCGGAGCGGCGGGGCATTCCCGTCCTGGCGGTGTGCCGGGGGCTGCAGCTGATCTCCGTCTCCCGTGGCGGCACGCTCGACCAGCACCTGCCCGAGCACTCCCCCGCCGTGCCCGGCCGCTACGAGCCGCGCACCATCCGGGTGAAGCCGGACTCCGTGCTGGGCGGTGCGCTGGGGACCTCGCCGACCGTGTACTGCCATCACCACCAGGGCATCGACCGGCTGGGGGCCGGGCTGGTGGCCACCGCCTGGTCGGACGACGGTGTCATCGAGGGGGCGGAGGCCGAGGACCCCTCGGCGCCGTTCCTGGCGGGGCTGCAGGCGCACGGCGAACTGGGCGCGGACACCGTGCCGTTGTTCGAGGCGTTCGTCGAGGCGGCGAAGGCCCCGGCGCGCCGCTGACCGGCCTGCCGCAGGACGCCCGGCCCGGGCGGAACGGGCCGGGACAGGTGACGGCCGCCGCCCGCGGCCCCGCTCGATGGGGGGCCGCGGGCGGCGGCCGTTTGCTGCCTGTCCGTGCCTGTCCGTGGCCGGCCGTGCGGACCGTGCACGGGCCGGCGGTGAAGGCCGGTCCCCAGTGAGCCACCGCACCGCACCGACGATGCGGGGGAATTGACCGTCGGACGGTGCGGTGGCGGCACCGGATGGGACCCGACCCTCATCTGTCTGACGATGCGCGGCCCGCGGGTGTGACAGGGTCGGGGAAGAATTCCGGTGGGAAGGGACCCTCGCGGGTCAGCGGCTCGCCGCGCCCACGGCCTGCGGCCGGCCGGCCGCGCCGGTGCCGGTGCCGAACCAGCGCTCCAGCGCCTGCCGCAGCAGGTCCGCGCCGTCCGGATCGGCCCAGGCGACATGCCCGTCGGGGCGCAGCAGTACCGCGGCCGGACGGTCCTGGGTGACGGGGTCGGCCCACTCCGCCACGACCGTGCGGACCCGCTCCCTCAGGCCGTCGGCGGCCCCGAGCAGCGTCGCGGTGTCCTGCGCCGCGCCGGTGACCAGCAGGACGCCGCGGGCCGGGTGGAGCAGTTCGGCCACCCGGGTGCGGGTGCCGTCCGCGAGCAGCAGCTCGTGGCCGGGGGCCAGGCGCAGGCCCAGCAGCGGGTGGGTGCCGGGGCCCATGTCGTAGCGGATGTCGATGCCGCTGACGATGCCGGCCAGGTGCCGGGCCGCCTCGGGCAGGGCCACCAGTTCGCGCATGACGGCGCGCAGCGGCTCCATCTCGTCGCCGGTGAGGTAGAGGCGGGTCTGGGCGCGGGTGTTGCGCATCAGCTTCTCGCCGACCGGGTGCCGTTCGCTCTCGAAGGTGTCCAGGAGGCCTTCGGGGGCCCAGCCGTTGACGGCCGCGGCCAGTTTCCAGCCGAGGTTGGCGGCGTCCTGGACGCCGACGCTCATGCCCTGCGCGCCGGCCGGCATGTGGATGTGGGTTGCGTCGCCGGCGAGGAAGACGCGGCCGCTGCGGTAGTGCTCGGCCTGGCGGGTGGTGTCGGTGAAGGAGCTGATCCAGCGGACCTCCGCGTGGTGCAGCGACTCGCCGGTCATGCGCTGCCAGGCGTCGGCGATGTCGCCGAACCTCAGGGCGCTCTTGTCCTCCGGCGGGCGCAGGTTCTCGTCGTGGATGACGATCCGGTCCACGCCGTTCTCCAGGTTGAACGCCATCACCATGCCGCCCGGGACCTTCTCGCCGATGGGCCGCTGGCGCACCCCGGCACCGACCAGGTCGGCCATGTACATGCCGCGGGTGGCGCCCCAGCCGGGGAAGTCGATGCCCGCCAGGGTCCGCACGAGGCTGCGTGCCCCGTCGCAGCCCACGAGGTACTGGGCGCTGTCCTCCCCGTGGCCGTCGGGGCCCTCGTACTCGACGACGACGCCGTCGGGTGTCTCGCGGTAGCCGGTCACCTCGTGGCGGCGCCGTACGGGTACGCCCAGTTCCCCCAGCCAGTCCTCGAGGATCTCCTCGGTGCGGAACTGGGGGACGCCGCGGACGCTGAAGTGGTTGTCGTCCAGCTTGCCGAAGTCGATGCGTACGCCGCCGAAGTGGCCCTGGGCCCATTCGACGTCGCCGAAGCGTTCGAGCAGGCCGCGCTGCTCGAACACCTCGGCCGCCCGCCGGGTGAAGCCGACACCGCGCGACTCCCCGCTGGGGCCGGGCAGTTTGTCGTAGACGACGACGTCCACACCGCCGAGCCGCAGTTCACCGGCGAGCATGAGCCCGACCGGGCCGGCGCCGACGACTATCGCGCCCTTTGCCATTTCGTACTCCTCATGCAGATGGATGGCGTGAGCTCCGCACCGGGGTGCGGGCGGGACCGTGCCGCGCGCGGGGGCGGGCCCGTGTCCGTGGAGGTGGCGTCAGCCGAAGAAGTCGAGCAGGGCCCCGGCGACGACGTCGGGTTCCTCCTCGGGCAGGTAGTGCACCGACTTCGACGCCCGCACCATGTGCACGTCGGTGGCCTGCGCGGTCAGCTTGTTCCGCAGGTCCTCGAAGGTGAAGTTGCCGCCGATGCCGAGCACGGGCATGGTCAGCTTGCCGTAGCCGGCCTGGTCGGTGATGTCCTGGTGGCAGGCCTGGTACCAGCGGGTGCCGGCCCGCACGGCCTGCGGGCTGTTGTAGGCGTTGGCGTAGATGTCGCGGTCGAGGTCGCCGACCAGGCTCTGGTCGGCCAGGGAGTTGGCGTACAGCCAGTCGATGACGTGCCGCATGCGGCCGTGCATCAGCTGTTCCGGCAGCGCCTGGAGCTGGTTGAACGCCCACCACCACAGGGTCGTCCCGGTCCCCGGCCGGCACAGGATCCGCATCTCGTACTCGCTCTGGTCGGGGTGCGGGGTGTCCAGCAGCGCGACCTTGCGGGTGGCCTCGGGGTGGTTGGCGGCGAAGGCGAACGCCACCATGGACCCGATGTCGTGTCCGGCGACGTTCACCTGCCGGTGGCCCAGCCCGCGCACCAGGGCGTGCAGGTCGGCCGCCATGGTCTTCTTGTCGTAGCCGCCGGCGGGCTTGTCCGAGCCGCCCATGCCGCGCAGGTCGACGGCGATGACGTGGTAGCGGCGGGCGAGCTGGGGCATGACCTTGCGGTAGGCCCACCAGGTCTGCGGCCAGCCGGGCACGAGCAGCAGGGGCTCGCCGTGGCCGCCGCTGACGTAGTGCAGGCGCACGCCGCCCACCCTCGCGTGGCGGCTGCGGAAGCCGCCGGGCAGCGAGCGGGCCAGTTCCCGGTCCGAGGGCACGGGGCCGGGGTGCGGGCCGGGGTGGGCCGCGGCCGGGGAGCCGGTGACGGCCAGGGCCGTCGCGCCCGTGCCCAGGGCGAGCATCTTTCGTCTGTTCAGCGTCATCTACCCATGTCCTCGTGGCGGTTGGCCGGTGCTGCCCGTTTCAGGAGCGGAAGGCGTGGGCGTGCTGGGCCGCCCACTCGGTGAAGGGGCGGGCCGGGTGGCCGGTGAGCCGCTCGACGTGGTCGGTCAGCGGCACCGGCTCGGTGCTGGCCGCCCACAGCTCCAGCAGGGCGTCGGCGATGTCGTCCGGCATGAAGCCGGGCTTGTTCGCCCGCCACACCTGCGGCGGGATCCGCTCGACGGGGATGTCCCGGCCCGCGGCGGCGGCGATGACGGCGACGTGCTCGGCGAAGGTGAGGGACTGGGGGCCGGTGAGGTGGTAGGAGCGGCCGCGCAGCGCGGGGTCGGTGAGGACCGCGCAGGCCGCCTCCGCGATGTCGCGCTCGTTGACCGGGTCGGCGTGGCTGTCGGGGTAGGGCAGGCCCACCGCGCCGCGCGCCTTGAGCGACCACGCCCACGGCAGCGCGTTGGAGGCCAGTGCGCCGCAGTTCAGGGGGGTGGAGGTGAGGGGGGAGGCGGCCAGGGCCTGTTCGACGGCGAGGTGGGGGGCGGCGATGGGGTCGTCGGCGGCGCCGGGGCGCAGCACCGCGTCCGCGGACATGATCACCACGTGTTCCACGCCGGCCGTGCGGGCCTGCTCGACGAAGGCGTCGACCGCCGCGGGCTCGCAGTACAGGAAGACGGAGTCGACTCCGTCCAGGGCGGGCGCGAAGTCGGCCGGGGTGTCCAGCGCGAGGCGTACGGTCTCGGTGCCCGCGGGCGGCGAGAGCTTCTCGGGGCTGGAGGAGGCGGCGCGGACGGCGACGCCCCGCTCGTGCAGGATCTGCACGAGCAGGGAGCCGACCTTGCCTCGGCTGCCGGTGACGAGGACGGTCATGACAGGGCCTTTCCGGGGTCGGGGGGTGCGGGGCGCGGTCCGGCGGTGCGGCACCCGGCCGCGGCGGCCCCGCGGCGGCCGGCCGGGGGGCCGGCGGGGCCGCCGCGGTGCTGCGGGCGGGGCTGCGGGCGGGGGCCGGCTCAGGTGGTGGCGGTGCCGAACCAGCGGGTGAGGGCGTCGTGCGGTTCGCCGCCGTCGGGGGCGGTCCACACGACGTGGCCGTCGGGGCGCAGCAGCACCGCCTCGGGTCCGCCGTCCTCGCTCCAGGTGCCGGTGACGACGTCGACGCGGTCGGACCAGCCGGCGGCGGTCTTCTCGGCGGTGGCCGGGTCGCCGGTGCTGATGAGCACGCCGCGTGCGCCGTGCAGCAGGTCGGCGACGCGGACGGCGGTGCCGCCGGCGCGGACCAGTTCGCGCTGCGGCGGCAGGCGCAGGCCCAGCAGCGGGTGCTCGCCGGCTCCGACGTCGTAGCGGATGTGCAGGCCGCTGACCTGGCCGGCCAGGTAGCGGGCGGCGTCGGGGATCTGCACGAGTTCGCGCATGACGGCGCGCAGCGGTTCCATCTCCTGGCCGCTGAGGTAGAGCAGCGACTGGGCGTGGACGTTGCGCAGCAACTGCTCGCCCAGCGGGTGCCGTTCGGCGTGGTAGGTGTCCAGGAGGCCTTCGGGGGCCCAGCCGTTGATCGTCGCGGCCAGCTTCCAGCCGAGGTTCACGGCGTCCTGGAGGCCCACGCTCACGCCCTGCGCGCCCAGCGGGGCGTGGTCGTGGGCGGCGTCACCGGCCAGCAGGACGCGGCCGCTGCGGTAGCGCTCGGCGAGTCCGGTGGCGTTGGTGAGGGCGGTCATCCAGCGGGTCTGGCCGTGGTGGATGGACTCGCCGGTCAGGCGCTGCCAGGCGTCGGCGACCTCGGTGAAGGTCAGCGTGCCCTCGCCGTGGTGGGGGCGGATGCCGGGCTCGTGGATGACGATCCGGTCGTAGCCGTCGCCCAGGCCGACCGACAGGACCATGCCGCCGCCCTCGACGCGTTCACCGATGGGCCGCGGGCGGATGCCGGCGCCGGTGACGTCCGCGAGGTACATGCCGCGGGTCGCCGCGTCGCCCGTGAAGGCGATGCCGGCCAGGCGGCGTACGGTGCTGCGGCCGCCGTCGCAGCCGATCAGGTACTGGGCGCTGTCCTCGCCGGGGCCCTCGGGGCCGTCGTAGCGCACGAGGACGCCGTCGTCGGTCTCCTCGAAGCCGGTGACCTCGCAGCCGCGGTGCACGGGCACGCCCAGGCGGGCCACCCAGTCGCCGAGCAGCTGCTCGGTGCGGGACTGGGGCAGGCCCATCACGCCGAAGTGGCTCTCCTCCAGCAGCGTGAAGTCGATGCGTACGCCGCCGAAGTGGCCGTGCTGGCCCCAGCGGAAGTCGCCCAGTTCGGTGAGCAGCCCGCGCTGGTCGAGGACCTCGGCGGTGCGGCTGGTGAAGCCCAGGCCACGCGATTCCCCGCTGGGGGCGGGCAGTTTGTCGTAGACCACCACGTCCACGCCGCCGAGCCGCAGCTCGCCGGCGAGCATCAGTCCGACCGGCCCGGCGCCGACGACTATCGCGCCCTTTGCCATGACGTACTCCTCACGCAGATCGTTTGGGGACCGCTCCCGTGTGCGCGGCGGCAGCCAGGGACCAGGAAAGACCTCGTCGATCGAGCGGCGCTGCAGGCGGAGTGCAGGGCGTCTCAAAGGCGGCCTGCCGCACCGCGGGGCGCGCCGCGGGCGGGGCGGGGGCGGGGCGGGGGCGGAGCCCTGCGGGACGGCTCCGCCGGGGGTGCGGGACGGCTCCGCCGGGGGTGTGACGGGGCTCTGCGCGGGGGCGGGAGGGCTCTGCGCGGGGGCGGGCGCGTGCGGCGGACCTGGGGCGGGAGGGGGCCGCCGTGGGTGTGGGCGTGCGGCGGCCGGGAGGTGCGGGACGGCTCGGCCTGGGTGTGGGCGTGCGGGAGGGCATCGTCCGGGGGCGGGCGTGTGGTGTCTCGCCGGTTCCGGCGGGTGCGGGGCCGCAACGGCAGCAGGCGGACGGAAAGGGGGTCAGGCGTGACGGCTGTGGGCGGGCCGTCTTCGGAGGCCTGTGGGCGGCGAAGGGGCCGGGGGTGACGGCTCCGCCGTGAGCACGGAGGGCACCGCCGGGGTACGGGTCCGCGGTGGTCTCGCCGGTCCGGCAGGGCGGGCCAGAGGCTGCGGGCAGGTGTGCGGCCGGGGCGCTCCGCGAGGCGGGCGGGTCCGCTCCGGGCGCCGGCGGGCTGAGGCCGGGCGGCGGCCGGCGCGGGCTCCGGGAGCGGGGCTGTGCGGGTGGGCGCCGGGGCGGTGCGAGGCGGTGCCGGGGCACCCGAGGTGCGAGGCGGTGCCGAGGCACTCGAGGTGCGAGGCGGTGCCCGGAGCGCGGACCGGTGCCGGTGCGCGGCGGCGCTGAGATGCGGGGCGGCGCTGGGGTGCCCGTGTAGCAGGACGGCGCCGGGACGGCGCTGGGGTGCCCGGGTGCGCGGAACGGCGCCGGGGTGCGCGGCGGCGCTGGATGCGGGGCGGTGCTGGGGTGCGCGGCGGCGCTGGGATGGGGGCGGTGATGAGGTGCCCCGAGCGCGGGACGGTACCCGGATACGGGACGGCGCCGGGGCGCTCGCGGCGCCCGGCTGCGGAACGGTGCCAGAGTGCCCGGCAGCGCCCGGGTGCGGGGCGGCGCTGGGGTGCCCGCGGCGCGGGACGGTGCGGGGCGGTGCCGGGGCGATCGGGCTGCGCGGCGGTGCCCGGGGGTGGGACGGCACCGGGGTGCCCGCGGCGCGCTGCGGTGCCCGGGCGCGGGGCGGTGATGAGGTACCCCAAGCGCGGGACGGAGCGGGGCGGCGCCGGGGCGCGGGGCGGCGCCCGGGGGCGGTGCCGGGGCGCTCGCGGCGCGCTGCGGTGCTCGCGTGCGGGGCGGTGCCGGGGTGCGGGGCGGTGCCCGGGTGTGGGGCGGTACCGGGGCGTGGGACGGCCCCGCCGGTTCGGGGGATGGCCGGCGGGGCCGTGTCTGGGGGCCTTGGTGCGGCCCGGTGGGTGGGGTTACTTCTCCGCGTCGGCCTTCACCAGGGCGGGGCCCTCGCCGGCCTCGGCCGGGCCCGAGCTCATGGACTGCTTGCCGCGGGGCATCATGAAGGTCACCACCAGCAGCGCGACCGTGCCGAGCAGGGCGCCGGAGAGGAACGCGTCGTGGTTGGCGGCCTCGTGGACCTCGGTGATCAGGTCGGGGTTGCCGCCGGTCGCGGCCATCTCGGAGCTCATGCCGCTGTAGGCGATGGTCGCCACGACGGCCAGGCCGAGCGCGCCGCCGGCTTCCTGGCTGGTGTTGATCAGGCCGGCGCCGACGCCCGCGTCCTCGTCGGTGACGCCGACGAACGCGGCGATCTGCAGGGTTACGAAGACCATGCCGCAGCCGAGGCCGAGCAGGATGAAGGGGGCGAGCAGGTCGACGGCGTAGCTGCCGTCGGCGGGGGCCCGCCACATCAGCAGCAGACCGGCGACGGTGAGCGTGAGGCCCATCATCACGACCGGGCGGGCCGCCATCTTGGTGACCATGGCCGAGGCGATGCCCGCGCCGGCCGCGACGGAGAAGGCGAGCGGGACGTAGGCGAAGCCCGCCTTGAGGGGCGAGTAGCCGAACGCCTGCTGCATGAAGAGGCTGGCGAAGAAGAACAGCGAGCCGAAGGTGCCGAAGACCAGCACGGCGGAGATGTTGGCGACCCGCATGGTCTTCAGCCGGAAGATGCGCAGCGGCATCATCGGCGAGGCGACCTTGGCCTCGATGACGACGAAGGCCGTCAGCAGGGCGACGACGCCGACCAGCGAGCCGATGGTGCGGAAGGTGTCCCAGCCGACGGTGGTGGCCTCACCGAGGGTGAAGATCAGCAGCAGCAGGCCGGCGGTGAGGGTGACCGCTCCGACGGTGTCGAACTTGCCGCGGTCCTCGGCCTTGCTCTCGGGCAGGATGCGCGGCGCCAGGACGGCGGCGGTCAGGCCGATCGGCACGTTGATCCAGAAGATCCACTCCCAGCCCCAGGTGTCGGCGAGGACGCCGCCGAGGATCACGCCGACGATGGAGGCGATACCGGACAGCGAGCCCCACACGCCCAGCGCCTTGTTGCGCTCGGGGCCCTCGGCGAAGGTGTTGGTCAGGATCGCCAGGGCGGCGGGGGTGATCAGTGCCGCGCCGAAGCCCTGGACGGCGCGGGAGGCGATGAGCATCGTGCCGCTGTCGGCGAGGCCGGAGGTCAGCGACGCCAGGGCGAAGATGACGAAGCCGACCTGGATGAGCCGGCGGCGGCCGAAGGTGTCCGCCAGGCGCCCGCCCAGCAGCAGGAAGCCGCCCAGGACGGTCGCGTAGGCCGTGACGATGTAGTTCAGGCTGACCTCGGACATGCCGAGGCCCTCCTGGATGGACGGCAGGGCGAGGTTCACGATCGACACATCGGTGAAGACCATGAACTGGCCCATGCAGACGAATGCCAGGATCAGCCCGGGGCTGAGGCCCGCCCCTGGTGCTGACCGGGCCGTGGTGGCGTCGGAGGCAGCCATCGATTACTCCTCAAAAAGGTGCAGGATCGGGTCATCGAACGCGGTTCCACCCGCCAGAGCGGTGCTGGTGGGAGCCGCTGGGACAGCCGCCGGGGATGGTCCCGGCGGCCGGAGTGGGCGTCCGTCGGTGCTTTGACGAACGGGGACCGGTGGATGTGACCGGTCAGCTGGAAATTCCTGCGGGCCCACCCCGCAGTCCCTGCTTGCTGTCCTCGTAGCGGCCGGTCATCTGGGGTGCGGCGGCACGCAGCTGCGGCGGGAAGTTCTCGATCAGCAGGTCCCGGCCGCGGGCCGGTTCGGGGTCGTCGAGCAGCCCGAACAGGAAGTGCACACCGAAGCGGGGGGAGCCCTGGATGAACGCCTCGCGCAGCCGGTCGATGTCGTCGGCGGGAACCTGCGGGAACAGGTCCTCCACCACGGCCTCCTCGGCCCTCAGGTGCGCGTCGAGCACCTGGTGGACCTGCCGGGCGGCCTCGGCGCCCTCGTGGGCGCCGTCCGTCCCGGCGGTGGCCCGCCCTGCCGTCGTGGCCGTCGCGAGGTCCTCGACGGCCCTTTCCAGGGCGTTCAGCCTTCCGTCGAGGACCGCGTGGTCCTCGGACAGCTCCTTGAGCTGTGCGTGCGCGTCGGGATACAGCCCCTGGAGCACGGGCCAGAACAGGTCGTCCTCCGCCTTGTGGTGGGCGTGGGTGAAGGCGAGCAGCCACCTGCCGGCCTCGGCCAGCGTCGCGGTGTCGACGGCGTGGCCGTCGGCGAGGCGTTCGTAGGCGTCCACCACCAGGCGCGTGCCGCGCCGCAGCACCGCGTGGATGGCGACGAACTCCTCGTACATGCGGGCGCCCGGGCTCTGCGCCGGATCGCTCATGGAAACTCCCGTTTCGCAGGGGCAGGCCATGGCCGGACACGGATTCCGGTGGGGGGTCCCGTGGGCCGCGGCCAGTACACAGGAGCGCGGACGAAGGGGCCTTGAGGAATGCTGGAGGCTCTTCCCGCCAGGGCGGTGGGGCTCGAGGACCGCTTGAGGGGCCGGTCCCGCTCAGCGGCTCCCGTCGGGTTGCGGGCGGGCGGGCCGGCCGGTGGGCTGTGCGGTCCTGCGCAGGGCGACCTCCCGTACGAGCAGCGCGGCGGCGCACACGGCCATCCCGGCGAGGGCGCTGAGCACGAACGCGGCGTGGGTGCCGGCGGCGGTCGCGTGGCGGTAGGCCTCGTGGAGGGCGGGTTCCAGGCGGGCCAGGCCGGCCGCGTCCAGCTGGGCGTTGTCCAGGGCGGGGCGGCCGGGGGCGCGTTCGGCCATCACCCGCTGCACCTCGCGGTTGAACAGGGTGCCCATGACCGCGACGCCCAGGCAGCTGCCCAGGGTGCGGAAGAGGGTGATGGCCGCGGACGCGGCGCCCAGGTCGTGTGCCTCGACGCTGTTCTGCGCGACGACGGTGACGATCTGGGTGAGGAAGCCCAGTCCCGCGCCGAGCACCGCCATGTACAGGGCGGCGGTGGGCCGGGAGGTGGTGGTGTCCATCCGTGACAGCAGCCAGGTGCCGGCGGTGAGCAGGGCGCCGCCGGCCACCGGGAACATCTTGTAGCGGCCGCTGACCGTGGCGGTGCGGCCCGCCGCCAGCGAGGTGGCGATCATCGCGGCCAGCATCGGCAGGAGCAGCAGTCCGGAGTTGGTCGCCGAGGCGCCCTGGACGGCCTGCTGGTACAGCGGCAGGAACAGCAGGGCGCCGAAGAGCACGAAGCCGGTCAGGAAGCCGATCACGGACATCAGGGTGAAGTTGCGGACGCGGAACATGTGCGGGGGCATGATCGGGTGGGCGGTGCGGTGCTGGCGGCGGATGAAGGCCCACAGGGCGGCGCCGGCCGTCGCGCCGAGGGCGAGGGTGGGGGCCGAGTCCCAGGCGTAGCGGGTGCCGCCCCAGGTGGTGAGGAGGACGGCCGCGGTGATGCCGGTCATCAGCAGGGCGGCGCCCAGGTGGTCCAGGCGGGCGGTGGAGCGGCGTTCGGGCAGCCGCAGCAGCAGCCAGATCATCGTCAGGGCGAGCAGGCCCAGGGGCAGGTTGAGGTAGAACGCCCAGCGCCAGCCGAGGTGGTCGGTGACCGCGCCGCCGGCCAGTGGGCCGCCGATCATCGCGATCGCCATCGCCGCGGAGATCATGCCCTGGTAGCGGCCGCGTTCGCGGGGCGGGACCAGTTCCGCCACGGTCGCCATGACGCCGGCCATCAGGCCGCCGGCGCCCAGTCCCTGCAGGGCGCGGAAGCCGATCAGCTGGCCCATGCTCTGGGCGGCTCCGCTGAGTGCGGAGCCGATGAGGAAGACGGTGATCGCGGCGAGCAGGACGCCCTTGCGGCCCCGGGTGTCGCCCAGGCGGCCCCACAGGGGGGTGGAGGCGGCGGTGGCCAGGGTGTAGGCGGTGACCACCCAGGAGACGTGTTCCAGGCCGCCGAGTTCGGCGGTGACGGTGGGCAGGGCGGTGGCGACGATCATGTTGTCGAGCTGGGAGAGCATTATCGCGAGGATCAGCGGGACGAGCAGTACGCGTACGGAGGAGCGGCGGGCCGCCGGTCCGTGGGCGGCTACGGCGGAGGTGTCGTCGAAGGTGGTCACCGTGTCCCCCGGCCGGTGGGCCCCAGGGCGGCGGTGGTTATCCGGCGCCCAGTTTGAAGCCGACGCCGCGGACGGTGACGATCCATCCGCTGCCGCCGAGTTTGCCGCGCAGGCTGCTGACGTGGGTGTCGACGGTGCGCTGGGACCAGGAGTCGCCCCAGACCTGCTTGAGGAGCTGTTTGCGCGGGATGACGGTGTCGGGGTGCGAGGCGAGCAGACACAGCAGATCGAACTCCTTGCGGGTCAGCGGTATCCCGCTGCCGTCCACGGTGACCTCGCGGGAGTTGACGTCGATGTGCAGGCGCCCGCGGCGGATGTACCTGCGGGCGGCCGGCTGCCAGTGGGCGCGGCGCATGACGGCTTCGATGCGGGCCATCAGTTCGCGCAGCCCGTAGGGCTTGGTCACGTAGTCGTCGGCGCCGGCCTGCAGACCCAGGACGCAGTCCAGTTCGGACTGGCGGGCGGTGACGATGACGACGGGGACCCGGCTGACGGCGCGGATGGCGCGGCACACCTCCAGCCCGTCCAGGTCGGGCAGCTCCAGGGCGAGCAGCACCAGGTCGGCGTCGGCGTGGGCCTGCAGGGCCTGGCTGCCGCACTGCACGGCGAGGGGCTCGTGGCCGTAGCGGCGCAGCTGGGTCACCAGGGAGTCGGCGGGGTCGACGTCGGCGTCCACGACGAGGATGCGGCGGCCGCCGGGGGCCGGGGCGGCGGGCGCCGCGCCGTCCTGGACCAGCCGGATCAGCTGCGCCGCGGGTGTCCGCAGGTCCGGCAGCGTCGGTAGCGACATCTGGCTCATGCCTCCCCCAAAGGTCATGCACGTCCGTGGGCGGGGCGCGAGGGACCGGACCCGGGGGTCCGGTCCCTGTCGTACACCCCACCTGGACGCTACAAACCGGTGGTCGAGCCCCGGTACAGCCCCGGCCCGGAGCGCGTCGAGGGGCGGCCGGGGTGCCGGGCGGGGGTCACGGGTTGAGGACCCAGGCGGAGTTGTGGCGGGTGAAGCCGATGTGGGGGTAGTAGTCGGTGGCCGCGGGCGCCGACAGCAGCACGATCTTCGCGGTGGGGGCTTCCTTGCGGGTGGCGTCGATCAGGGCGCGGCCGATGCCGGAGCGCTGGAGGCGGCCGGTGACGGCGATGTCGGACAGGTAGGTGACGTAGGAGAAGTCGGAGATGCTGCGGGCGATGCCGAGCAGGGTGCCGTCGGTGTCGCGGGCGACCAGGACGAGGTTGGCGCCGGCGAGCATCGCGGCCATGCGGTCGCGGTCCTCCACGGGCCGCCGCTGGCCCAGTCCGGACGAGCGGTAGACGGCGAGCACCTCGTCCAGGTCCAGGTCCTTGCCTTCGGTCCGCTCAGTCGTCCAGTTCACGGAGGGTCTCCAATCGGGTGCGGATCACGTCGTGTCGGGTGAGGAAGCGTTCGGCCTCGAGGCTTCCGGGGTCGATGCCCTGGCGGGCCAGGCCGGTGGCGAAGTGCTCGCCGGTGGTGAGGGTGTGGGTGGCGGCGGCCTGCACCGAACGGTAGGCGTGCTCGCGTTCCACCCCGCGGGTGAGGAGGTCGGCCAGGACCCGGGAGCTGTGGACGAGGCCGTCGGTGGTGTCGATGTGGGCGCGCATCCGGTCGGGGTGCACGGTGAGGGTGTCGATCAGGTCGGTGGCCGCGACCGTCTGGAAGTGTCCCACGGACAGGCTGTCGGGCAGGATGACGCGTTCCACGGACTGGTGGGCGAGGTCGCGTTCGTGCCACAGGGCGACGTTCTCCAGGGCGGTGTCGGCGTAGCCGCGCAGCAGCCGGGCCAGTCCGCACAGCCGCTCGCTGGTGGTGGGGTTGCGTTTGTGGGGCATGGCGCTGGAGCCCTGGTAGGCGCCGGTGCGGTGTTCTTCGACCTCGCGGACCTCGGTGCGCTGCAGCAGCCGCAGTTCGAGGGCGATCTGTTCGATGCAGGCGCCCAGCGCGGCGACGGCCTGCATCAGCTGGGCGTGCCGGTCGCGGGCGACGACCTGGCTGGGCACCGGTTCGATGCCCAGGCCCAGGGCGTCGCAGACGTGGCGTTCGACGGCGGGGTCGATGAGGGCGTAGGTGCCCACGGAGCCGGAGACGGTGCCCACGGCGACGGCTTCGCGGGCGGCGGTGAGCCGGGCCAGGGAGCGGTGGACGGCGAAGGCGTGGACGCCGAGTTTGTGGCCGAAGGTGGTGGGTTCGGCGTGGACGCCGTGGGTGCGGCCCACCATGGCGGTGTCCCAGTGCTCCAGGGCGCGGGTGACCAGGGTGGTGCGCAGGCGGCGGGCGGCGGCCAGGAGCAGGTCGGTGGCGCGGGCCAGGGTGTGGCCCAGGGCGGTGTCGACGAGGTCGTAGCTGGTCATGCCGTGGTGGACCCAGCGGGCGGAGTCCTCGGGGATGTCCTCGCAGTAGGCGGCGAGGAAGGACAGGACCTCGTGGTCGCGTTCCTTCTCGATCTCGGCGACGCGTGCGGCCAGCGGCACCCGGGCGCGGCGCATGTCCTGCACGGCCCGCTCGGGGACCAGGCCCAGGCGGGCCTGTGCCTCGGAGGCGAGGATCTCGACCTTGACCCAGGTCGCGTAGCGGGACTGGTCCGCGAACAGGTCCGCCATCTCGGGCAGCGTGTAGCGAGGAATCATCGGTGGGCCTTCGTCGAGGGAGGAGGGGTGGACGGGAGCGGGCCGGGCGCCCGGGACACCAGGGGGGTGGTGTCGCGGGCGCCCGGGGGGTCAGTACGCGCCGAAGTACTCACGCTGCTCCCAGTCGGTGACCTGTCCGGGCACGGGCGGGTGTTCGCTGCTCCAGGCGGTGTAGCGCCGCAGTTCGCTCTCCTTGAGCTTGGTCATGCAGGCGGCCAGGGGTGCTCCCAGGAGCCGGGCGGCGCGGCCGGCGCGGAAGGCGTCCAGGGCCTCCTCCAGGGACTGGGGCACGGTCTGCGGCTGGGGCGGGCCGGCGGGAGCGGCGGGGCCGGGGTCGGTGGGCTGTGCCTGCAGGCCCTCGAGTCCGGCGAACAGCTGGGCGGCGATGTTCAGGTAGGGGTTGGCGCAGGGCTCGCCCATCCGGTTCTCGATGTGGGCGCCCGCTCCGTTGCCCACGACCCGCAGCATCGCGGTGCGGTCCTCGAAGCTCCAGCCCAGGCGGGTGGGTGCGAGGGCGTGTTCGGCGGCCAGGCGCCGGTAGCCGTTGACGGTGGGCACGGACAGCAGGAACAGTTCGCGTGCCCAGGTCAGCAGTCCTTCGGCGTAGGACTTTCCGCTGGGTGACAGGCCGCCGGACAGGCCTTCGGCGCTGAAGAGGTTGCGGCCGGTGGCGGTGTCCACGACGGACTGGTTCAGGTGCCAGCCGCTGGGGTCGGCGGCCTCCAGCTGCGGCTGGGACATGAAGGAGGCGTGGTGGCCGCGGCGGGCGCAGTACCGCTTGGTGACGGTGCGGAAGAGGAGCATCGCGTC
This sequence comes from Streptomyces ambofaciens ATCC 23877, assembly GCF_001267885.1. Lineage (NCBI taxonomy): Bacteria > Bacillati > Actinomycetota > Actinomycetes > Kitasatosporales > Streptomycetaceae > Streptomyces > Streptomyces ambofaciens. The sequence goes on from NZ_CP012382.1 coordinate 141,860, forward strand.
GGCCGTGTCCAGGGCCGACATCGGGCTGAAGGTGGTCTCGACCTGGCCGGGGCCGGACTCGTGTTCCAGCGAGCGCAGGGGCAGGCCGAGCTTTTGCAGGTACAGGCCGAGCGGGCCGGTGATGGGGGCGACGGTGTCGTAGGCGGCGTCGAGGTTGAACTGGTAGCCGGCGTTGACCGCGGCCACGCGCGGGGCCTGGCCCTGGAGTCCGAAGCCGTTGCCCTGGTTGCCGGGTTCGTCGTCCAGGCGGCGGGTGAGGTACCACTCGACCTCCAGGCCCAGCGCGGGTTCCAGGCCCAGGGCGGTGTACCGCTCCAGGACGCGGCGCAGCACGGCCCGGGAGGACAGCGGGTGGGGGGTGCCGTCGCGCAGGTACTCGTCGCCCAGGACCCAGGCGGTGCGCGGGCCGCGTCCGGGCAGCACCTGGAAGGTGACCGGGTCGGGCACGAGGAGGAAGTTGCCCGCGCCGGAGATCTCGTCGACGCCGATGCCGTGCTCGCCCAGGAAGTCGACGGCGACGGCGTGTCCGGTGTCGAAGAGGAACGGGCCGGGGCTGAAGTTCATGCCGTTGCGCAGCACGGTGCGGAAGGCGTCGGTGGTGAGGGTCTTGGAGCGGGCCAGTCCGTGCGGGTCGCCGAAGACGAGGCGGACGTAGTCGACGTCGTCGAGGGCGGCTTCGACGCGTTCGGCGGCGGCGAGGCGCTCCTCGTCCCACAGTCCGTGGTCGGTGACGAAGGACGGGCGCCCGACGCTGCCTTCGCGGGCGGGCGTGGACCATGACCGGGCATACATGGTTCAGGACGTCCTTTCGCCGGTGGTACCGGTGGAAGCGGGGGTGAGGTGGTCGGTGGGCGGGTGCGGCAGCGGCGCCAGCATCGCCTCCAGGCGGCGGGCCACGGTCAGAACGAGGTCGTCGGCGCCGACCGGGCCGACGAGCTGCACCCCGGCCGGCAGTCCGGCGGAGGTCAGGCCGGCGGGCAGGGACGCGGCGGGCTGGCCGGTCATGTTGTACGGGTAGGAGGCGGGCGCCCAGGCGAGCCACAGCAGGTCGCGGGCGTCGGCGGCCCACTGGGGGCCGATGGCGTCGGCCTCGAACGGCTCGACGGGCACGGTGGCCATGGCGAGCAGGTCGTAGTTGTCCATGACCGAGCGCAGGGTGGCGCGCAGGTTCTGGCGGATCTCCTCGGCCTGGATCACGGCGACGCCGCTGAGGGTGCGGCCGTGGCGTACGACGTGCAGGCGGCCGGGGTCGATGAGGTGCTCGTCCTGGGGGCTGGTGCCGGCCGCCTCGTTGGCGGCGAGGATGTCGACGACGGCCGGGTAGAGGTTGTTGCAGCGCACCTCGACCTCGTCGACGTGGTGGCCTTCGTCCAGGAGGATGTCGCGGGCGGTGTCGGTGACGCGGCGGATCTCCGGGTCGGTGCCCTCGTACTCGATCCAGCCGATGCGCAGGGAGCGCACGTCGCGCGGGGAGTCCAGCGAGCCGAGACCGGAGTCGGGGTCGGTGGGGTGGGGGCCGGCGATGACCTGGCCGAGCAGCGCGGCGTCGGCGACGGAGGCGGCGAGGGGGCCCTGGTGGGCGAGGCGGTCGGCACCGTTGGGGTAGTAGGGCACGCGGCCGTAGGAGGGCTTGTAGCCGACGACGCCGCAGAACGCGGCGGGGATGCGGATCGATCCGGAGCCGTCGGTGCCCAGCGCGCCCTCGCACAGGCCGGCCGCGACGGCGGCGGCGGCTCCGCCGCTGGAGCCGCCGGCGGTCAGGCGCGGGTCGTAGGGGTTGCGGGTGGGCGGGGCGACGCGGCCCACGGTGGAGGCGCTCCAGCCGAACTCGGAGGTGCTGGTCTTGCCGACGACGATCGCGCCGGCCGCGCGCAGCCGGGCCACGGCCGGGGCGTCCTGCGCGGGCCGGGTGTTGGGCAGCAGGGAGCCTCGCGTGGTGGGCAGGTCGCGGGTCTGCAGCAGGTCCTTGACGGAGACCGTCACGCCCAGCAGGGGCAGGTCCCACCAGGCCTCGCGGCCGCGTTCGCGGATCAGGGCGTCCGCGTGTTCGGCCGCCTTCAGCGCCTCGTCGCCCGCGACGGCCACGTACGCGTCCAGGTGGTCCCGCTCGCGGATGGCCGACAGCACCTGGTGGACGTGTTCGACGGCGGTGAGCTCCCGGCGGGACAGCAGCTCCTTGGTCCGGCGGATGCCGCGGGCGGTCATCGCTCACTCCCTTCTGCTCCTGTACTGCCTGGGGGCGTCCAGGGGCGCTGCGGACGGTGCTGGGGTGGCCGTGTGCCCGGCGGGGCGGGGGAAGGACCCGCCGGGCGGCTGGGGGGGTGCGGTCAGGACGCGCGGCTGGCGGGCTTGTCCTGGCCGGTGACGGCCGACCAGTGCCACGGGGAGTCGAAGGCGGTGACCTCCACTTCCTCGCCCGCCGCGGCCAGTTCGGCGGCCAGGCCGGTGGCCTGTGCGGTGAACGCGGACACCCGGTGTGCGGCGAGCAGGTCCTGCTCGTCGAAGGGGGTGCCGTCGCAGCGCAGCAGCCGCAGGTCGACGAAGCCGTTGAAGCGGCGGCCGTCCACCACGACGGACTGCGGCGACCGGATGGAGAACCGCACGTTGTTGTTGACGTGCCCGTGGTGGTGCTGGTCGGAGTAGAAGGCGACGTCGGGGATGGTGGGCGGCACGAAGTGGTCGCGGTCGACGACCTCGGGGCCCTTGGGCAGGTTCCCGGCGATGAAGTGCCAGGAGTTGTACTGCATGCGCGAGGACATCGCCCAGGCGGCGTCGGCGAGGGCGGCGGTGGAGCCGCCGAAGTGCCGGGCGGCGGACGGGTCGGGCACCACGCAGCAGAAGAAGCGGGTGATCTCCCAGTCGCAGATCTCCGCCCACCGCTCCTCGCGCAGCGCGCTGATCAGGTCGGGCAGGGAGCGCATGCCGCGGCTCATCGCGAAGTCGGCGTCGAACGCCTCGGTGGCGGCGCCGGCCGAGGCGTACACCAGCGCTTCCAGTCCGGTCGCGAAGTCGCCGTGCGGGGCGGCGAGCCAGTGCGGGGCGGCGGCCAGTTCCCGGCCCAGTTCCTGAAGGGTGTCACCGGTCAGCGGCAGCCGGTCGGTGAGCCGGGCCACCACCGCATCCTCGCGGGCCCTGGCCGCATCGGCGTAGGGCCGGGCCACCTTCTCGATCTTGTGCATGAGGGCGCCGTGGATCTCGCGGTAGAGCTGGGCGTGGCCGGCGACCTCCGCCCGGTGCGTGCGCAGGGCGACGGCCAGGTCGTTGAGGTCGGCCACCGACGTGGAGGCGGCGGGCGGCACCTGCTCACGGCCCAGGGCGGCGTTGTAGCCGAGCCGGATGCGTTCCAGCATGTGGGCGAGGTGGTCGACGGTGAGCTGGGTGCCGTTGGCCTCCTCGACGCGGCCGGGGCCGGCCGAGCGGACGAGCAGGGTGAGGCAGACCAGCAGCTGCGCGTCGTGGTCGGACCACAGTTCCAGCGGCAGGCCCTGCAGGCTGCTCAGGGCGCAGTCGGGGTGGCCCGGCCACAGCGTCTTGCCGGTGAGGGTGTTGTGGTCGCGGAAGTTCGTGTACTGCCTGCCCTGCTGGTAGAGCACGAACGGCGCGGTGCGCAGCGCCGCCTCCTTGGCCTGCTCCAGCAGCGCGTCACGGCCCTGGGGCCCTTGGGCGTCCAGCCAGCGGCGGCAGTCGGCGACGGTCTCGGCCACCCGCACCTCGGCGCGGCGCAGATACTCCCGGTAGCCGTCGAGGTCGGCCTGGGTCCAGGGCACGCGGCGTACGCCGCCCACCAGCTGGTCGGCCTTGAGCGGCGCCTGGGAGGGGACGCGCAGGACGACACGGCCGCTGGTGGCCAGGGCGATCTCGCCGAGGAAGACGGGCTCCGGGCCGCCGTCGCCGTCCGCGCCCGCATCCGCGGCGGTGGTGGTGGTCTCCTGGGTGCGCCAGGTCAGGCCGCACAGGGTGGCCAGCGCCGCCTCCTCGGGCGCGCTGAGCGCCCGCAGCTGGACGTCGGCCGGTACGTGGCCGTCCAGGGTCAGCAGCACCTCGACGAACGACCGCAGGTCATCGGCCTCTTCGGCACGCTGCCAGGCCCGCTTGAGCAGGCCCGGGAAGCCGGCGTCGGCCTCCCGTACCCGGTCGGGCTTGAGTGTGGCTCCCGCGACCAGGCCGAGACGGCTGGGCCGGCGGCTGACCCGCTTGCGGGCGTTGGCGGCACGGCGGGACTCCCCGCGCTCGGGCAAGGCATTCATCACGCACCCTTTGCGGTGAGCTCGATGTGGTTCCACATGGCGTCGTCGGTCGGCGTCCAGTCCTCGTCGACGTAGATGCAGTCCACGGGGCACTCCAGCACGCAGGCGGGGCAGCCCGAGCACAGCTCGGGGATGATCACTACGTCCAGGCCGCGGTCGAAGATGGCACCGAACTCAGCGGGGCAGCTGCGCAGGCACGTGTCGCACGTGATGCACTCGGACTTCTCGATGCGCCGCGGCGGCTTCTTCCAGGCGTCGGAACGGTCGCGCTGGGCGATCCGCTCGGCGCGCCCGGACAGCGCGGCCGGCGAAGCGATTTTTTTCATGAGCTCGAACCCCTTTGGGTGAGTCTTCTGGCCACAACCGGGATGCCTCAGATGGTCGTTCGGCCTTCTCGACCGGGCCCTGAGCGGTGATGGGAACCGGGTCGAGCCGCTCGGGCCGAAGGTGGTGGTGTGTCAGCCGATTCCGGCGAGCTGGAGGAGGAGTTGTTTCACTTCGGTGGCCGCGACGCGGTCGCCGAGGGCGTGGGGGGTGGAGCACAGCAGGAGTGGTCCGTCGTCGTCGCCGGCGGGGAGGCGGCCGTGGCTGCCGCGGATGGGTGCGGGGTCCAGGGGGACGACGGCCATGCGGTAGCGCATGCCGAGTTTCTTGCGGGCCAGGGCGCCGGCGGCTTTGACCTTGACGTAGGGGTCGTGGGGGTCCATGAACAGCTCGACGGGGTCGTAGCCGGGTTTGCGGTGGATCTCGACGAGCTGCGCGAAGTCGGGCGCACGCCGGTCGTCGAGCCAGTAGTAGTACGTGAACCAGGCGTCGGGCTCGGCGACGGCGACGAGTTCGCCCGCGCGGGGGTGGTCGAGGTGGTGGGCCTTCTTGCCCTCGTCGTCCAGGAGCTGCTCGATGCCGGGCAGGCCGGTCAGGGCGGCGCGGGTGGCGTCGAGGTCTTCGGGGCGGCGGACGTAGACGTGGGCGATCTGGTGGTCGGCGACGGCGAAGGCGCGGGAGGCCATCGGGTCGAGGTATTCCATACCGTCCTGGGTGTGGACCTCCAGCAGCCCCGCCCGGCGCAGGGCGCGGTTGATGTCGACGGGCCGGGTGACGGGGGTGATGCCGTACTCGGACAGCACCACCACGGTGCGTTGCTGGGCGCGGGCGTCGTCCAGCAGCGGGGCGAGGGCGGCGTCGAGGTCGGCGGCGGCTTTCAGGGAGCGGGCGTCGTGGGGGCCGTAGCGCTGGAGGTCGTAGTCGAGGTGGGGCAGGTAGGTGAGGGTGAGGTCGGGGTGGCGGGTGGCCATGATGTGGCGGGTGGCGTCGATGATCCACTGGCTGGAGACGAGGTCGGCGCCCGGTCCCCAGAAGTGGAAGAGGGGGAAGGTGCCGAGTTTGCCGGTGAGTTCGTCGTGCAGGGCGGGGGGCCGGGTGTAGCAGTCGGGTTCCTTGCGGCCGTCGGCGTAGTAGACGGGGCGGGGGGTGACGGTGAAGTCGGTGTCGGCGCCCATCGCGTACCACCAGCAGATGTTGGCGACGGTGTAGCCGGGGTGGGCGCGGCGGGCGGCGTCCCAGAGTTTGTCGCCGGCGACCAGGCCGTTGTGCTGGCGCCACAGCAGGACATCGCCGAGCTCGCGGAAGTACCAGCCGTTGCCGACGATGCCGTGCTCGGCAGGGTGCGTGCCGGTCAAAAACGTCGACTGGGCGGCACACGTCACCGCCGGCAGGACGGTGCCGAGGGGGGCGCGGGAGCCGGCCTGGGCGAGTTGCTTGAGGTGGGGCATGTGGTCCAGCAGGCGGGGGGTGAGGCCCACGACGTCCAGGACGAGGAGCGGGGTCGGGCGACCATCGCGGCCGGCATCGGTCTGGAGAGGATCGGTCATGGCAGTTCCTTCAGGCCGAGGTCGGTCAGCAGGTCGCGGGCCAGGGTCAGCTCGGCGGCGATACCGTCGGTGAGCTGCGCGCGGGCGCGGGGCCGCAGCTCGGGCGGGAGGGCCTGCCAGGTGTAGGTCTCCACCTCGAGATGCCGGGTGAGGGGGTGCGGGCCGCCCACCAGGCGGGCCAGCACGGCTTTGAGGACCTCCGTCGTCGAGGTCAGCGGCGGGGCGGGGGCCGCGTGGAGGGGGACGTGGAAGTGGGCGCGCCAGGGTCCGGCGTTCGGCAGTGCGTCACCCGCGAGGGCCTCGTCGAGGTCGTCGGTGCCGTGCAGGGCGCCGCTGGGGGTGGTGGTGCGGGTCTGGTGCAGGAACCGCGGCTCCGCGAAGGCGGCGAGTGCCCGGCGGACTTCGGGAAGGGCGGGCTGCTCGGCGTGCAGGGCGGCGGACAGCTGGGACTTGACGACCGGGATGCGGGCGGCGGTCAGGGCGTCCAGGGCGGTGTCCGGGTCCTCGAAGGAGGTGGCCAGGTGGCAGGTGTCGACACAGACACCGATGCGGTCGTGGCCGACGGCGGTCAGCGGCGCGATCGCGTCACGGGTGGTCTCCACCACGCAGCCCGGCTCGGGTTCCAGGCCGATGCGCACCGAGCGGCCGGTCAGCTCCTCCAGGGCGTCGAGGCGTTCGGCGAGGGTGAGCAGCGCGGCGCGGGCCTGGTCGGCGCGGGCCTGGCCGTAGGCGGTGCGCCAGGCCAGCGGCAGCGTGGAGATGGTGCCCTCGGTGACGTCGTCGGGCAGCAGCCCCGCCAGGACCCGCGCCAGCGATGTCGTGTGCTCCAGGCGCTCGGGGTCGGCCCAGTCCGGCGTGTAGACACGGTACTTGACCTCCTCCGCGCCGAATCCCTCGTAGGGGAAGCCGTTGAGGGTGACGACCTCCAGTCCCCGCCGCTCCAGCTCGCCGCGCAGGGCGCGCAGGGCCGCGGGGTCGGTGACCAGGGCGTGGGCGGCGTCACGGGCCAGCCACAGACCGATGCCCAGCCGGTCGCGGCCCAGCCTGCGCCGGACCGGCTCGCAGTGCTCCCGCAGCTGGGCCAGCACCCCCTCGAGGGTCTCGGCGGGATGCACGTTGGTGCAGTAGGCGAGATGGACGGTGGACCCGTCGGGGTGCCGGAAGCGCACGGGTCACGCGCCTGCGGGGAGCGGTTCGGTGGCGGGGGCGCCGCGCAGGACGGAGTTGCCCTCGTGGGTGGTGCCGGTGTCCGCGACGCCGAGTTCGAGGCGTCCGCTGAGGCCGTAGAAGGCGACGGGGTTGCGCCACAGCACCCGGTCCACGTCGTCCTCGGTGAAGCCGGCGCGCAGCATGGCGTCGCCGACCCTGCGGGTCTTGAGCGGGTCGCTCCTGCCCCAGTCGGCGGCGGAGTTGACCAGGACCTTGTCGGGTCCGTACTCCCCCAGCACGGCGACCATGCGGTCCTCGTCCATCTTGGTGTCGGGGTAGACGGAGAAGCCGAGCCAGGCCCCGCTGTCCTTGGCGGCCTTGACGGTGGTCTCGTTCAGGTGGTCGACGAGCACCCGGTCGGTGGGCAGCGCGGACCCCCGGACCACGTCGAGGGTGCGGTGGAGGCCGGCGAGCTTGTCGCGGTGGGGGGTGTGCACGAGGGCGGGCAGGCCGTGGTCGGCGGCCAGCTGGAGCTGCTGCTCCAGGGCGGTGTCCTCGGCCGGCGTCATCGAGTCGTAGCCGATCTCACCGACCGCCACCACCCGGTCCTTGACGAGGTAGCGGGGCAGGTCGTCCAGGACCGGCAGGCAGCGCGGGTCGTTGGCCTCCTTGGGATTGAGCGCGATCGTGCAGTGGTGGGCGATGCCGTACTGGGCGGCGCGGAAGGGCTCCCAGCCCAGCAGGGCGTCGAAGTAGTCACGGAAGGAGGCGGGCGAGGTGCGGGGCTGGCCGAGCCAGAAGGACGGCTCGACGACGGCCCGGACACCGGCGGCGTACATGGCCTCGTAGTCGTCGGTGGTGCGGGAGGTCATGTGGATGTGCGGGTCGAAGATGCGCAAGGTCACTGCTCCTGGGTCAGGGCGAGCACGTGCGGGAGGCCGGCGGGGATCTCGCGGTGGGCGGCGGTGCGTTCGGCGGCGTGGGCGCGCAGCATGCGGGCCAGTTCCGCATCCCCGCGGGCGCGGGCGGCGAGGCCGTCGATCCGGGTCACGGGCACGTCGGTGAACAGGCACTTCAGTACGGCGTGCCGCCACTGGTGGGCGTCGAGGTGGCGGGCGGTGTAGGGGCCGAGGGCTGCCGTGAACAGGGTGGTGTCGTTGGTGCGCAGGGCGTCTTCCACCAGGGGCAGGCCGACGGCGGGGTCGCAGTGCAGGGGGTGCAGGGCGAGCAGGACGGCGCGCCGCTCGGGGGCTGTTCCCTGCCGGTAGAGCCGGGTCAGGGTCGCCGGGTGGGGGCGGGCCGCGGTCAGCAGCAGGACGCGGGCGGAGTCGGCGTGGGCGGGGCCGCAGCGGCGGCCGGCTTCGGCGAAGTGCAGTTCCCAGCGGGCATCTTGTGCGGTGGCGGCGGCGTGGGCGGCGCTCAGCCAGTGGTGTGCTTCGGCGCCGAGGCCGGTGAGGTGCGGGGGCGGGCCCGCCTTAGGGGTGGTGGGCTGGAGGGTCATCGTGTTCCTCCGTCGCGCAGGAACCGCAGTGACTGCGCGGCCAGTTCGGGTCCCGCGTGGGAGTGGCGGGGCAGTTCGACGACGGTCAGGCCCTGGTAGCCGGTGTCGGCGAGGGCGTGGAGGACGGGCGGGAAGTCGATCTCGCCGTCGCCGAAGGGCAGGTGTTCGTGGACGCCGCGGCGCATGTCCTCGATCTGCACGTGCCGCAGCCAGGGGGCGGCCTCGCGCACGCAGTCGGCGGGCGAAAGGGGCTCCAGGCACTGGCAGTGCCCGATGTCCAGGGTCAGACCGAGGGGTGCGGGGTCGCCCAGGAGACGGCGCAGGTGGTGGAAGCCGGCGAGGGTGGCCAGCAGGTGGCCGGGTTCGGGCTCCACCGCGAGGGGCACGCCCGTGTCCTCGGCGGCCTCCAGGACCGGGCCGAGGGCATCGGCCAGGCGTTGCCAGGCGGTGTCCTCGTCCGTGCCCGGCGGGGTGATGCCGCTGAAGCAGTGCACGGCGTGGGCGCCCAGGTCGGCGGCGACGCGCACGGCGCGGATCAGCAGGCGGATGCGGGCGAAGCGGTCGTCGGGGTCGGCGTCGAGCAGGGTGGGGCCGTGTTTGCGGCGGGGGTCGAGGACGTAGCGGGCGCCGGTCTCGACGGTGACGGACAGGCCGAGCGTGTCGAGGCGGTGGGCGAGCCGGCGGGTGCGGGCGGCCAGGCCGGGCGCGAGCGGGTCGAGGTGCATGTGGTCGAGGGTCAGGCCGACGCCGTCGTAGCCGAGGTCGGCCAGCAGGGTCAGGGCGTCGTCCAGGCGCAGGTCGGTCAGCCCGTTGGTGCCGTAGCCCAGGCGCGGCCGGCTCATGTGGTGCTCACCTTGCGGGCCAGGCGGGCGGCCAGGGGGGCGAGCGCGGCGGTGAGCACGGCGGTCGCGGGCGCGCCGGCCCGGGCGGCGAGGGCGCCCTGGACGGCGATGGTGGCGCGGATGCCGCCGCCGACGGCCCGCTGGGTGAGCTGGGGGGAGGGGTTGAGGACGGCGTGGGCCAGGGGGCGGGCGTAGGCGGTGGCGTAGGAGGCGGCCAGGGCGGTGCGCAGGGCGTCGGCGGGGGCCGGGGTGGGCCGGTGGCGGCCCAGGAGGGTGCCGGTGGGGCGGCGGCCGGCGAGGACGGCGGTGAGGGCGCCGGCCGCGGCGAGGGCGGCGAGGGGGGCGGCGCTGGAGCCTCCTTCGGCCTCGCGGCGGGAGACGAGGGTGACGGTCAGGGTGTGGGCGGCCAGGACCGTGGCCGGGGCGAGGGCGGGGCGGGGGGTGCCGGTGGTGGCGGCCGCGCCCAGGAGCAGGTCCAGTGCGCGGGCGGTGGCCATCGCCGGCGGGCCTGCGGGGGTGTGTTTGAGGCCCAGGTCGTAGGCCCAGACGGTGGCGGTCAGCGGGACGGCCAGGGCGAGGGTGCGGCGCCCGGCGCAGGCCGCGAGGGCGAGGCCGGCCGCGGACAGGGCGCCCGCGGCGGCGAGGGCGGCGCCGGGGCGGATGCGGCCGGAGGGCAGGGGCCGGTGCGGGCGCACGGCGGCGTCCTCAGTCCGGTCGGCCCAGTCGTTGAGGGCCATGCCCGCCTCGTACAGGCACAGGGAGGCGCCGGCGGCCAGGGCGGTGCGCCGGGTGGGCGGGCGGCCGGTGGCGGCGGCGCCGGCCAGGACGTCGCCGGGCACGGTGAACAGGGCCGGGGCGCGCAGCAGTTCGGCCCAGGCGCGGATCCGGGCGGCGGGGGCGGGGCGGGGGGCGGGGGGTGGCAGGTGGGCCGGCCGGGGGTGGTGGGTCCGGGTGGCGGGGCGGGGTGTGTTCACCGGGAGTGGCCCAGCCGTGCGGCGAAGGCGAGGAGGTGTGCGTACTGTTCCGTCAGGGCGGACTCGTCGCCGTCGGGGTCCTTGAAGTAGAAGCCGAGTTCGGGCCGCGGGCCGGACAGGCCCTTCTCGTGGGCGCGGGCGAGCAGCCGGGCCAGGTCGAGGACGAGGGGCGCGGCGAGCGCGGAGTCGCAGCCCTGCCAGATGGTCTGCAAAACCATGCGGGTGCCGAGGAACCCGTCGAAGGCCACGTGGTCCCAGGCGGTCTTCCACTCCCCCAGGGCGGGCACGTCGTCGATGTGGACCTCGCCCTGGGGCGTGGTGCCGAGGGTGTCGGCCAGGACGCGTTCCTTGCCGGCGTTCTTGGCGCGCGCGGCGGCCGGGTCGGCCAGGGCGGCGCCGTCGCCGCCGCCCAGCAGGTTCGTGCCCGACCAGGCCCGCACCGCCAGCGCCCGCTGGGCGAACATCGGGCCCAGTACGGCCCGTAGCAGGGTCTGCCCGGTCTTGCCGTCGCGGCCCGCGTAGGGCAGGCCCGACACGCGGGCCGCCCCTGCCAGCTGGGGGTGGCGCAGTCCGGTGGAGGGGGTGAAGTCGGCGAAGGCGCAGCCGGCCCGCAGGGCCGCGGCCGCGTACAGGGAGCTGGCCGGCCAGGTGCCGGGGGCCGGTTCGGGCTCGGTGGAGGCGACGTTGACGACGACGGTGCGCGCGACGCCGGTGCGGCGGGCGAAGTCCCTGAGGTCAGTGGCGAAGTCGGCGATGAGTTCCTCGGGGGCGCGGCTGTCGCCGTCCACCGGGCCGCCGGGGCGGATGCGTGCGTCGGCCGCGGCCAGTTCGCTGTGCACGGCGGCGGGCAGCCAGGGCGGCAGGACGCCCTGGGCGGCCAGTTCCTCGGCGCGTTTGGGCAGCGGGGTGCTCGCCGTGTCGTGGCCGCCGAAGACCAGCGAGTCCAGGGCGGGCAGGCCGCTGCCGGTGAAGGCGTCCGTCTCGGTGACCATGCCGGTGGGCGCGAGCAGTTGGGCCGCCAGCGCGGCGCAGCCCGCCACCGCTGTGGTGGCCACCGAGCCGCGGGCTCCGATCAGCCACACGCCGGTGGTGTCACCGGCGGCTGAGGTGGTGGCATGTGGGGTCACGGGCGGCCTCCCTGGGCGTGGGACGTGGTGGTGGCGTGGGGGTGTGGGGCCAGGATGCCGAGCCGGGCGGGGCGGCGGTGCGGTCCTCCGCCGGATGTCGAGCGGCCGCCGAGCCGGATCCCACCGCCCGCCCCGGCAGGGCGGACCGGGCAGGGCGTTGGCGGGGCGGGCATGCGTGGGCCCCGCCGGCCGTGGAGGGGCCGGCGGGGCCTGGAGGGTGGCGTGCGCGGGGCACGCCGGGGTCAGTAGGTCACGCGCAGCAGTTCGCCGTTGGTGCCCACGGTGTTGTTGGTGACGTACACCTTGCCGCAGTGGTCGACGGCGAGGCCGGTGGGCTGGCGCAGCCGGTCGCCGGTGGGGATCACGGAGACGGCGCCGGTGGCGGTGTCGACCTTGGACAGGGTGCCCGGCTGCGGCGGGCCGGCCAGCTGTGCCGAGCTGTAGGACAGGGCGAGCAGGTCGCCGTCGCGGTCCAGCTCGAGGTCGACCAGGTTGGTCAGTCCGGTGGCCAGGACCTGGGGCTGCTGGCCGGGGGCGATCTTCCACACGCGGGAGGCGCCCAGGCGTCCGCCGCTCATGTCGGCGATGTAGACGGTGCCGTCGGCGGCCTTGGTGATGCCGGTGGGCACGGTCTCGGCGGCGCCGGTGGGCAGTTCGTTCTTGGGCAGCAGGTACTGGGTGGTGGTGGTGCCGTCGCTGTTGCCGCGCACGACGGTGTTGGCGCCGGCGTCGGTGACCAGGTAGCCGCTGCCGCTGCGCACCAGGCGCCAGGGGTTGGCGTGGACGTCGCCGCCGTCGGGGTTGAGGCGGGTCTCGTGGTCGGTGAGGTCGGCCAGGACCTTGCCGTCGCGGGTGCGGAAGACGGTGCCCAGGGTCTTGGCGCCCTCGCCGAGGGCCGCGCGGGAGTCGTTGGTGCCGCCCAGGGCGCTGGCGACGACGTAGCCGCCGAAGCGGTCGGGCAGGACGTCGCTGGGGCCGTTGGCGGAGATGGGGGCGCCGGGGGCGACGCCCTTGGCGGTGGAGGCCAGGCCGGTGGCGACGCGGCCCTTGAAGCTGCCCTTGACCTTGTAGACGGAGCCGGTGGCGCCCAGGCACGTCTGGTCGAGCGGGCAGCCGGCCAGTCCGGTGCCGGACTCGGCGACCAGCACCCCGCCGTCGGGCAGCGCGGTGACGCCGCGCGGGTTGTTCAGCTGGGAGGCCACGACGGTCAGGGTCGCCTCGGCGGGCGTGTGGGTGCGGTGGTGACGGTGGGTCTGGGGCTGCGCCTGGACGGGACCGGCGGTCAGCGGGACGGCGACGGCACCGGCCACGCCTGCCGCCAGGATTATCTTCGTCCAGGAACTGCGCGAGTTCGGCATTTCTCTCCTCGGTTCATTGCTCCCCCCAATTGTTCGGAGAGCGGATGCGAAATCAGCGCCACCATAGGGCAGTCACCTTGTTTATCGCGTCAAATGTTCCGCAGGAAAAGAGGGGCGAACCCATAAACCACCGGCGTTCGAGTACCCCTCCAGGCGGCTTCGACCTTTTTACCTATCGTGGTAGTCCGGGTCCCTTCCGGCGGTTCGGTGTGGGACGCGGTTGGGACAGATCATGCACTCCTGCAACGGAGGAAACTCATGCCCGAATTGCCGCCCCCGCACGTCGTCCGGGAAGCGGAGAAAGCGCGAGCGGAGCTGCAGCGGCAGAGCCGGGAACTCGCGCCGCCGCCGTTCGCCCTGCTGGAAATGATCATGGGTGTCATGGTGTCGCGGGCGGTGCACGTCGTCGCCGAGCTGAAGGTGGCCGAGGCACTCGCCGAGGGGCCGCTGTCCGCCGAGGAGCTCGCCGGGCGGGTCGGCGCGGACGCGGACGCGCTCGGGCGGGTGCTGCGCCTGCTGGCGAGCAACGGGGTGTTCGCCACCCGTGCGGACGGCACGTTCGAGCTGACGCCGATGGCGGACGCGCTGCGCGCCGATCACCCGATGTCGATGCGCCCCATCGCGCTGCTGATGGGTCATCCCATCCACTGGGAGGACTGGAGCGGCTTCCCCGAGACCGTGGTCACCGGTGAGCCGGCGCTGCCGAAGCTGCGCGGCATGCACGCCTTCGAGTTCCTGACGAAGAACGCCGAGTACGGGCAGGTGTTCTTCGAGGGCATGGGCAGCATGTCCGCCTCGGAGACCGGGCCGATCGTCGCGGCCTACGACTTCACGCGGTTCGGCACGGTGGTGGACTTCTGCGGCGGCCAGGGCGGTCTGCTCGCGGGCATCCTGGCCTCCTCCCCCGCGACCAGGGGCGTCCTGTACGACCCGCGGGTCGAGGAGAACGGGGCGGCGGAGTTCCTCGCCGCGCAGGGGGTCGCCGACCGGACCGAGCGGGTGGCCGGCGACCTGTTCGAGGTGCCGCCGGGCGGGGCGGACGCCTACGTCCTCAAGCACATCGTGCACGACTGGCCCGAGGAGCAGGCGCTGCAGATCCTGCGCAACGTGCGCGCGGCGATCAAGCCGGGCGGGCGGCTGCTGATCGCGGAGATGGTGATTCCGGAGCAGGGCGACGAGCCGCACTCCGGCAAGCTGGTCGACCTGTGGCTGATGCTGCTGGTCGGCGGCCGTGAGCGCACTCCGGGCCAGTACGCGGACCTCCTGGCCCGTGCCGGGTTCCGTCTGGAGCGCGTCGTGGAGACGGCGGCGGCGATCTCCCTGGTGGAGGCCGTGCCCGTGTGATCCGCCCCCCTTGGACGGAAGGCCCCGCCGCGGGATGAGGGAACGCGGCGGGGCCTTCCCGCGCGCGCCGGGACACGCCGGGGCCGGCCGCGGGGGCGGGGTGCTGTCGGGCGGGGCCCGTCCGGGGGCACGGCGGTCCGGCGGGGGCCTGTGCCGGGGGCGCGGTTGTCCGGCGGAGTCCTGTGCCGGGACGCGGCGGTCCGGCGGAGTCCTCTGCCGGGACACGGCTGTCCGGTGGCTGTCGCGCCGCGGCTGTCCGGCCGGGGCTGTGCGCAGGTGTGGAGCCGTCCCGCGGGGGTGTCGGGGGGGTGCGGTGCCGCCGGGGGGCGTCATGGGCGGGTGGTGCCCGGCGGCGGGTGGTGCTGCCGCTCGGGGAGAAAGAGTGGGGGCCGCGCGGCGGTGTTCGTGGGGCGGGCCCGCCCGGCGGGGCTCCGAAAGGGGCTCCCGGGGCTGCCCGAAGGGCGCGGTGGTGCCCGGGAGTTGCCGGCCGCCCGTCCGGCGGGGCCGGTCAGCAGGGTCTGCTGTCGCCAGGCCGCTGGAGGCACCGTCCCGGGGCACAGGGGCCGGCCGCCCGTGCGCCGCCCCGGGGCGTGGGGTCGGGGCCCGCCGGCCGAGCCCCCCTCCCCCGGGGGTGTGGGTGACTGCCGAGCCCGTCCCCCCGGGGTGTGGGTGACTGCCAGGGGCGCGCCCCCGGGGAGTGGGTGACCGCCGGGGGGTGGGGTGCCGCCCGGCGGGGGCGGGTGCCGTCCCCGGGGTGCGGTGCCGCACGGCGGGGGCGGGTGCCGTCCCCGGGGCGAGGTGCCACCCGGCGGGGGTGGATGCCGTCCCCGGGGTGCGGTGCCGCCCGGCGGGGGTGGATGCCGTCCCCGGGGTGGGGTGCCACCCGGCGGGGGCGGGTGCCGTCCCCGGGGTGCGGTGGCCGGCCGGGGAACGTGCGGTGCCCCCGGCGTGCCGCACACGCGCCGGGGGCATGGGGTGGGGCGGTCAGCGGGCGGGGCCGAACCAGCGCTGGAGGGCTTCTTCCAGGCCCTGGGGTGAGGTGCCGGCCCAGGCGACGTAGCCGTCGGGGCGGACCAGGACGGCGGTGGCGCCGGCGAGGGCGTCGGGGCCGTCGGTGGGCTTGGCGTGGACGGTGGCGACGTCGACCCGGTCGGGGCGGCCGGCCGCGGCGCGGCGTATCCCGGCGTCGTCGGCCAGGTCGAGCAGGACGCCGTGTCCGGTGTGCAGCAGGCGGGCGGTGGTGGTCTCGCCGTGGGCGCCGACCAGGGTCCGCGGCGGCATCCGGCGGCCCACCAGCGGGTGCGCCGTGCCGGTGTCGTCGCCGGTGTCGTCGCCGGTGAGGTCGTAGCGGATGTCGAGGTGGCTGACGATGCCGGCCAGGTGGCGTTTGACGTCGTCGTACTGGACGAGTTCGGCCATCAGTTCGCGCAGCGGGTCGGACTCGGGGCCGCCGAGGAAGACGATGCCCTGGGCGCGGGTGTTCATCAGCAGGCGGGCGCCGACGGGGTGGCGTTCGGCGTGGTAGGTGTCGAGCAGGGTGTCGTCGGCGTCGCCGCGGATGACGGCGGCGAGTTTCCAGCCGAGGTTGGCCGCGTCCTGCACGCCGGTGCTCAGGCCCTGGCCGCCGGCGGGGAGGTGGATGTGGGCGGCGTCGCCGGCCAGGAAGACGCGGCCGCGCCGGTAGTGGGCGGCCTGGCGGGTGGCGTTGGTGAAGGAGCTGACCCAGCTCGCGCCGCCGTGGCTGATGTCCTCGCCGGTGATGTCGTGCCAGGCGCCGGCGACTTCCTGGAAGGTGACGGTGCGTTCGCGGTC
Organism: Streptomyces ambofaciens ATCC 23877; assembly: GCF_001267885.1. Lineage (NCBI taxonomy): Bacteria > Bacillati > Actinomycetota > Actinomycetes > Kitasatosporales > Streptomycetaceae > Streptomyces > Streptomyces ambofaciens. The sequence continues at coordinate 158,085 of NZ_CP012382.1, forward strand.
GTGGGCGGGGCGGCCGTCGGGGCAGACGATGATGCGCCACACGCCCTCGGACAGCGGGGCGGCCATGACCATGCCGCCGTTGAGGCGTTCGCCCAGGAAGCGGGGGGTGAGCTGGACGCCGGTGATGTCGGCCAGGTACATGCCCTGGGTGGCGTCGGTGCCGGGGAAGTCGATGCCGGCGGCCCGGCGGACGCGGCTGGAGCCGCCGTCGCAGCCCACCAGGTGGGCGGCGCGCAGTGTCCGCTGTTCGCCCTGGGGGGTGCGTACGGTGATCTCGACGCTGTCGCCGTCCTGGAAGCCGTCGGTGAGGGAGACGAATTCCCAGCCGCGCCGGATGTCCGCGCCCAGTTCGCCCGCCCAGTCCTCCAGGACGGCTTCGGTGTCGCCCTGGGGGATGCCGCGGGCGCCGAAGTGGGCGTCCTCCAGGACGGTGAAGTCGAACTGGGCGCCGCCGAAGTGGCCCATGGGGCTGGTGGCGAGGGTGTCGCCCTGGCCGAAGCGCGGCAGCAGTCCGCGCTCGTCGAACGTCTCCATGGCGCGGGCGGTGAAGCCCAGGCCGCGGGACTGGCCGGTGGGCGCGGCCAGTTTCTCGATGACGACGACTCGGGCCCCGCCCAGGCGCAGTTCGCCGGCGAGCATCAGTCCGGTGGGGCCGGCGCCGACGACGATGACATCGGTGTCCGCCGTTGTCCCTTCCATGGTGGTCCTTCCTGAAACGGTGGGGTGGGTCGGGGGCCCGGCGGTGGTGGTGGGGGGCGGCTGGTCGTGGTGGCGCCGGTGCCCCTGCCGGGAGGGGGCTCGGCGGGTCAGCGGGGAGGGCCGAACCAGCGGGTGAGGGCCTCGGTGAGGCCGTCGGTGCCCGAGCCGGCCCAGGCGACGTGGCCGTCGGGGCGTACGAGGACCCTCTCGGTGCCGTACAGGGCGCTGCCGGGGGTGGGCTGTGCGGCCACTTCGGTGACGCGGTCCGCCCAGCCTTCGGCGGGTGCGGGCGGGCCGGATCCTCTGGCGGTGAGGTCCAGCAGGACTCCCCCGCCCGAGCGCACCAGCCGTGCGGTGGTGACGGTGCGCTCGCGCAGCCGCAGTTCGGTGCACGGCAGCCGGGCTCCGAGCAGCGGGTGGGCGGGGCCGCCGACGTCGTAGCGCACGTCCAGGCCGCTGATCATGCCGGCCAGGTGCCGGCGTACGTCGTCCAGGGCGGTCAGTTCGCCCAGCAGGGCGCGCAGCGGGCCGACCTGGGGCGGGCCGAGCAGCATCAGGGCCTGGGCGCGGATGTTGGCCAGGACCCGCCGGCCGGTCTCGTGGCGTTCGCTGTGGTAGGTGTCCAGGAGGGTGTGGGGGGCTTTGCCGCGGACGACCAGGGCGAGTTTCCAGCCGAGGTTGAAGGCGTCCTGGACGCCGAGGTTGAGGGCCTGGCCGCCGATGGGCATCTGCTGGTGGGCGGCGTCGCCGGCGAACAGGATGCGGCCGTGGCGGTAGTGGGTGAGCTGGCGGGAGGCGTCGCCGAAGGCGTTGGCCCACAGGGGGGTGCCGGAGCTGATGTCCTCGCCGGTGACGCGTTTCCACACGGCGGTGATCTCCTCGAAGGAGACGTCGCCGCCGGGGCGGTGCTGGGCGGTGGAGCCGAACTCGTGGACCATCACGCGGGTCACCCCGTCGGGGCGGCGGGCGGCGATGGCCAGGCCGGTCTCCAGGCGCTCGAAGCGGCGGGCGGGGATGTCGATGCCGGCGACGTCGGCGCGCAGCAGTTCGCGTGCGGCGTCCTGTCCGGGGAAGGGGGCGCCGGTGAGGCGGCGGACGGTGCTGTCCTCGCCGTCGCAGGCGATCAGGTAGCGGCAGTGCAGCCGCAGGAGGGTGCCGTCGGGGCCGGTGGCTTCGGCCTCCACGCCGTGGCCGGTGTCCTTGAGGGCGGTCACCTCGTGCTTGCACTTGAGGGTGGCGCCCAGGGACAGCGCCCATTCCTGGAGGATCACCTCGGTGCGGGTCTGGGGCACCTTCCACTGGCCGGGGTGGGAGGTGGGCAGGGTCAGATCCAGCGGCAGGCCCCCGAAGTGGCCGCGGGGCTCGTTGGGCGGGTCGCCGAACTCGGGCAGCAGTGCCCTGCTGTCGAGGATCTCCATGGTGCGGGCGTGCAGGGTGGAGGCCCGGGACTCGGTGTTGGGGGCGTGCCGCTTCTCCACGAGGACGACGTCGACGCCGCCGTGGGCCAGTTCCCCGGCGAGCATCAGCCCGACGGGTCCGGCTCCGACGACGACGACGTCGGTGCTCAGGTGGTCCGCTGTCACGGCTCAGGCCTTTTTCTGCTCGGCGTGGGCCTTGGCGTGGGCGAGGGTGGCGCTGCTGTTGGTGGACAGTGCGCTGTGCACGTAGGCGCGGGCGTCGGCGACGGTGGCGTCCTGGCCGAGGATGCGTGCGATGTTGGCGGTGTTGAGGGTGACGGTGTGCTGGGAGGAGGCGGTGGTGCCCTGCTCGTCCTCGGTGAAGGTCCACTCGCCGGTGTGCAGGGTCATCAGCGCGGGCAGGGTGACCTGCTTGTAGGCGATCTTGTGGTGGGGGAAGACGACCCGGTAGGACTTGGTGGTGTGCACCGAGCCGTCCTTGGCGCGGGTGTCCATCTCCAGTTCCTGCAGGCCCGGGGTGTCCTCGGTGAGGCGGACCACGGCGACGTGCGGGAGCCGCTCGGACCACAGGTGGGCCTCGTTGATGAAGTCGAAGACGTCCTTGGCGGCGCCGGCGATGTGCACGGTGTCGGTGAAGGAGAAGGTGAGTTCCTCGGTGGCGGCGGCGTGCGCGGCCTCGACGTTGACCTTGAGGGCGGCCAGTTCCTGGGTGCTGTTCTTGTCCACGGCCTGTTCGATCCACAGCAGGTCGTGGGGGTCGTCGCCCAGGGCGCTGTAGTCGTGCAGGAGGCGCACGCGGGAGGTGTCCGCGGTGAGTTCCTCGATGATCCAGGTGCCGCCCATGTGCTTGACGGGGGCGGCCGGTATCTCCTGGCGGAAGGTGATGGTCAGGGCGCGGGCGTCCAGGGTGCGGCGGGAGGTCCAGTCCTTGGGCTGTCCGTTGGCGGTGGCCCAGATGCGGATGCGTTCCTCGTCGCCGCTCGTCTCGAGGCGGTCCACGTGGATGGTGGGCGGGAAGATGCGCGGCCAGTGGGTCACGTCTGCGAGCAGTTCGTAGACCGCGGCGGCCGGGGCGCCGATCGTGATCTCGTGCTCGACCTCACGCGTCGTCATGAGACCTCTTCTCCTCGTCGGGGTCGGGTGCCCGGAAAAATCAGGGGCGGGGTCAGAAGTTGCCGAGGCCGCCGCAGACGTTCAGGGCCTGCGAGGTGATGGACGCGGCGGTGTCGGAGGCCAGGTAGCCGATGAGGCCGGCGACCTCCTGGGGGGTGGAGTAGCGGCCGAGGGGGATCTTCGCCTGGAACTTGTCGAGGATGGCCTCCTCGGAGGTGTCGTAGGCGGCGGCGTAGCCCTGGCGCACGCGCTGGGCCATGGGCGTCTCGACGTATCCGGGGCAGACCGCGTTGACGGTGATGCCGGTGGGGGCGAGTTCGTTGCCCAGGGCCTTGGTGAAGCCGACGACGCCGTGCTTGGAGGCGGAGTAGGGGGCGCCCAGGACGACGCCCTGCTTGCCGGCGGTGGAGGCGACGTTGATGATGCGGCCGCGGTCCTTGGCGCGCAGGCCGCCTAGGGTCAGGGCGGCGCGGGTGACGCGGAAGACGCTGTTGAGGTTGGTGTCGATGACGTCGTCCCACAGCTCGTCGGCGATGTCGGCGGTGGGGCCGCCGCCGGAGCGGCCGGCGTTGTTGACGACGACGTCCAGGGTGCCGAAGCGGTCGACGGCGGCCTGGATCCAGGCGTCGACGGAGGCGGTGTCGCGGACGTCGACGACGGCGCCGTCGACGTCCAGGCCCTCGCCCTGGAGTTCCTTGACGGTGGCGGCGACGTTGTCGGCGCTGCGCGCGCCGATGAACACCCGGTGGCCCTGTGCGCCCAGGAGGCGGGCGCTGGCCAGGCCGATGCCGCTGGTGGCGCCGGTGATGACGGCGACGCGCTGGGTGGTGGTGTCGGTCATGGGAGTGCTCCTTCAGGCGGCCTGGGCGGGCGCGAGCTGGGCGTTGACGACCTCGATGAAGGTGCGGGGGGTGTTGGCCTCGCCGACGGCCTCCTCGTCGAGGGAGATGCCGTACTCGCGCTCGATGAGGCTGCCGGCCTCCAGCAGGGCGAGGGACTCGTAGCCGATGACCTCGAACTCGGTGTCGAGGATGTCGCCGTCCAGGTCCACGCCCTCGGCGACGCCCGCGGCGTCGCGCAGGGTGCGCTTGAGGTCGTCGAGGGTGAAGAGCTTGGTGGCCATGGTGGTTCCTTTCGTCGTGCGGCGTGCGGTCGGGGTGCGTGGGTGGTGGTGCGGCGCGGGTGTGCCGCTCATACGGCGCGTACGGCCATGGCGGAGTTGAAGCCTCCGTGGCCGCGGGCCAGGATCAGGGCGGTGCGCAGCGGGGCCGGGCGCGGCTCGCCCAGGACCAGGTCCAGGGGGTAGTCGGCGCACGGGTCGATGTGCACGGTGGGCGGGATGACGCCGTCGCGCAGGGCGAGGAACGCGGCGGCCAGGTCCAGGGGCGCGCCGCCGGAGTACAGGCGTCCGGTCATCGTCTTGGGCACGGTCACCGGCACGCCGCGGTCGCCGAAGACGGTGCTGATGGCGTCGGCTTCGATGCGGTCGCCGGCCGGGTCGCCGGCGCCGTCGGCGAAGACGACGTCGATGTCGGCGGCGCTCAGCCGGGCGTCGGCCAGGGCGGTCTCGATCGCCTTGCGCAGGCCGGGTTCGCGTCCGCTGCCGGGCCGGGGGTCGATGGTGGCGCCGTAGCCGGCGATCTCGCCGTAGGGGCGGGCGCCGCGGGTGCGGGCGGCGGCCGCGTCCTCGGCGATGAGGATCGCGCCGCCCTCGCCGGGGACGAAGCCGCGGGCGTCGCGGTCGAAGGGCAGGTAGGCGTGGTCGGGTTCGTCGCTGGTGGAGAGCCGGCCGCCGGCCAGCTGGGCGACCCAGCCCCACGGGCACAGGGAGGCGTCGACGGCGCCGGTGACGATCAGCGAGGTGCCCTTGCGGATCTGCCGGCGGGCCTGGGCGACGGCGTCGAGTCCTCCGGCGCCTTCGCTGACGACGACGCCGGCGGGGCCCTTCATGCCGTTGCGGATGGAGATCTGGCCGCTGTTGACGGCGTAGAACCAGGCGAAGGACTGGTAGGCGGAGACGTACTGGCTGCCCTGGCTCCACAGGGCCTGCAGTTCGCCCTGGCCGAACTCGAAGCCGCCGGCGGCGGAGGCGGTGATGACGCCCATGTCGAACTCGGGCAGTTGTGCGGGGTCGGCGCCGGCGTCGGCCAGGGCCCAGTCGGCGGCCACCAGCGCCAGGCGGGTGACCCGGTCGGTCTGCGGCAGCAGCCGGCTGGGCAGCAGCCGGTCGGCCTCGAAGCCGTCGATCTGCCCGGCCAGGCGGGCCGGGTAGCCGGTGGGGTCGAAGCGGGTGATGCGGCCGATGCCGTGCTTGCCGCCCAGCGTCGCGGCCCAGTAGTCCTTCAGGCCCAGGCCGTTGGGCGCGGTGACGCCCAGGCCGGTCACCACCACGGAGGCGGTCATACCAGGCTCCTTTCCGGGCTGGCGAGCACCATGGCGCTCTGGAAGCCGCCGAATCCGCTGCCGACGGTCAGGACCGCGTCGATCAGCTGGTCGCGGGCGACCAGGGGCACGTAGTCGAGGTCGCACTCGGGGTCGGCGGTGTGCAGGTTGGCGGTGGGCGGGACGACGTCGTACTCCATGGCCAGGGCCGAGGCGGCGATCTCGATGGAGCCGATCGCGCCCAGCGAGTGCCCGACCATGGACTTGATGGAGCTGACCGGGGTGCGGAAGGCGTGTTCGCCCAGGCTGCGCTTGAACGCGGCCGTCTCGTGCCGGTCGTTCTGCTTGGTGCCCGAGCCGTGGGCGTTGACGTAGTCGATGGCCTGCGGGTTCAGGCGGGCCTCGGCCAGCGCCAGGTCGATCGCCTCGGCCATCTCCGCGCCGTCGGGGCGCAGCCCCGTCATGTGGTAGGCGTTGGAGCGGGTGGAGTACCCGGCGATCTCGGCGTAGATGTGGGCGCCGCGCTTGCGGGCGCTGTCCAGCTCCTCCAGCACGAAGAAGGCGCAGCCCTCGCCCAGGACGAAACCGTTGCGGGTCTTGTCGAAGGGGCGCGAGGCGCACTCGGGTTCGTCGTGGCGGGGGGTGGTCGCCTTGATCGCGTCGAAGCAGGCCATGGTGATCGGGGAGATCGGCGCGTCGGAGGAGCCGGCGATCACGACGTCGGCGGAGCCCTCGCGGACCAGTTCCACGGCGTAGCCCACGGAGTCGATGCCGGAGGTGCAGCCGGTGGAGACCACCGTGCTGGGGCCCTCGGCGCCCACCGCCCAGGCGACTTCGGCCGCGAACGAGCTGGGCACCATGTAGTCGTACAGGTGCGGGACGGCGTAGGTGTGGTCGACCGCCTCCAGGCGGCCGCCGTCGCTGACGACGCGGTACTCCTCGTCCAGGCCCATCGTGGCGCCGACGGCGCTGCCGACGGTGACACCGACGCGGTGCGGGTCCAGGGCGGCGACGTCCAGGCCGCTGTCGGCGACCGCGCCGCGCGAGGCGACGACGGCGAACTGCGCGGCCCGGTCCAGGCGGCGGACCTCCTGGGGGCTCAGACCGTGCGCGAAGGGGTCGAAGTCGGCCTCGGCGGCCACCCGGGAGCGGAAGGGGGCGGGGTCGAAGAAGGTGATGCCGCGGGTCGCGGTGCGCCCCGAGCTGAGCAGGTTCCAGAAGTTCTCCCGGCCCACCCCGCCCGGCGCGATCACCTCGATCCCGGTGATCACGACACGTCGCCTGCTCAACGGGAGGCCTCCCAGTCGTAGAAGCGGGTGGCCATGGCGTCGGCCGGCGAGCGCCAGGTGGCGGGGTCGTAGGCCTCGATGAACGGCTTGAGGTCCTCGCTGATGCCCACGAAACGCGGGTCGGCCTTGGCCGCCTCGATCAGCTCGCCGCCGTTGTCCTCGTCGAAGTCCTGCAGGTGGAAGTACAGGCCCCGGTAGGAGAACAGCTGGCGGCGCCGCGTGCCCATGCGGTGCGGCATCTCGGTGGCGTCGAAGTCGGCGAACAACTTCGCCACGTCGTTGCTGGAGGCGGCCGCCATCCGGGCGACGATCAGCGTGCTGTGCATAGGGTTGGCTCCTCGGCGGTTGCACGGAAGGGTTCTCGCAGCGCGCGGACAGGCCCGGCGCGGTGGCCGGGTGGGACGACGCCGTCGCCTACGACGGTGCGGTGCGGCGGTAGCGCCCCGCACGGGGCCTGCCTGAGCCCCGGCGGAGCCGCACGCCCTTCGGGGGGTCCGGCGCAGCCGCACACCCCTGGGGCGGGCACATGCCTGCGGACGCCCGCCCCGGGTGTGCGGGGCGAACGTCCGCCAGGCATGCGCAGCCCCTCTACGCCGTCCGGCGCGCCGGACTCACTCGCCGGCCGAACGCGTGTGCACGACCTGGTAGGTGTTGCTGTAGGGCTCACCGGCGACGACGGCGCGCACCCGGCCGACGGCCGCCTTGCGGGCCTCGTCCTGGTCCTGGGGGGCCTGGTCGCGGTAGGCCTCCCAGGCCTGCTTGCTGTCCCACTGGGAGTAGGAGATGACGAAGGCGCCCTCCAGGCCGCGGGCGCGCAGCCCCTTGAGGACGACGTGCGCGCGGAAGCCGGGCACCTGGGCGAGGAAGGCCTGGCCGGGGCCGAGGGCGTCCAGGGCCTCGTCCTGGCCCTGGGGGGTGACCGGGAAGACGGTGAAGACGGTGTAGTCGTCGCGGCCGGGGCCGATCTCGATCTTCCCGCCGAGGGCGTCGGAGGTCAGCGTGTGGGCGACCTCGTTCTGCATCAGCCGGATCGAGGTGGTGATCTCACCGAAGACCGGCAGCGTGCGGTGCTTGAACTCCTCGCCCGCGTACCGCTTTTCCAGGTCCTCGCCGCTGCGCCACTGGATGAAGTTGAGGGTGCCGTGGGAGTCGACGCCGGAGTGGACGGTGGAGGACATCCAGCCCTCGTACGTGGCCGCGTCGACGATCTTCGTCATCTCCTCGATCAGCTTGCCCTGCTTCTCGGGAGTGTCCGTGGTGAACAGGTTCAGGACGGTGAGGTGCTTGTCCTCGGCGGAGATGATGGGCATGGGTTTCTTCGCTTCCCTTCAAGGTGCGGACGGGGTGTCGCGGCACGGTCGGCGCGGCGCGGGGCCGCGCCGGGGTGCCGGCCGGGCATCGGACGGGATGCCCGGCCGGATACCGGGCGGATGCCGGACGGGATGCCCGGCGGGATGCCCGGCGGGGTGCCCGGCCGGGTGCCCGGCCCGGCGGAGGGCCGGGCCGGGGGCCGGGCGGGGGGTCAGGCGGTGGGGCCGAACCAGCGGTCCAGGGCGGTGGTGAGGCCGTCGGCGCCGGCCCCCAGGGCGGCGACCCAGGCGACGTAGCCGTCGGGGCGCACGAGGATGCCGTCCACCGGCGCCTCGCAGCCGTCGAACTCGGCGGCGACCAGGTCGACGCGGTCGGCCCAGCCGGCCGCCGCGGTGCGCAGGCCCCGGTCGCCGCCGAGCTCCAGGAGCACGGCCCGCCCCGGGCGCAGCAGCGAGTAGAAGGGGATCTTCTCCCCGTCGACGACCAGTTCCCGGTCCGGCAGGCGCCGGCCCAGCAGCGGGTGGTCGCCCTCGCCGACGTCGTGGCGGATGTCCAGCCCGGTGACCATGCCGGCCAGGTGGCGCTGCACGGAGACGTGGGAGCCCATGAGCTCGGCCAGCACCTCGCGCATCGGGGTGATCTCGTCGCCGCCGAGGTAGAGGATGCGCTGGGCGAGGGTGTTGGTCAGGATCCGCTGCCCCACCGGGTGGCGCTCGCTGTGGTAGGTGTCCAGCAGCCCCTGGGGGGCGCGGCCGCTGATGTCCAGGGCGAGCTTCCAGCCGAGGTTCACGGCGTCCTGCACGCCCGCGCTCATGCCCTGCGCGCCGATCGGCAGGTGGATGTGCGCGGCGTCACCGGCCAGGAAGACGCGGCCCTTGCGGTACTGGGCGGCCTGGCGGCTGACGTCGGTGGCGGAGCTCACCCACAGCGGGGTGGCGCCGCTGATGTCCTCGCCGGTCAGCCGCTGCCAGCTGTCCGCGACCTCCTCGAAGGTGATCGCCTCCGGGGCGGTGCGCAGCGGCTGGGAGCTGTCGAAGTAGATGACGCGGCAGCGGTCGGGGCCCATCGGCAGGACCATGACCATGCCGCCGGGGACCCGCTCGCCGCTGAAACGGGGCCGCAGCTGCACTCCGGCCACGTCCGCGAAACGCAGCTCGATCGCCGGCTCGGTGCCGGGGAAGTCGATGCCGGCGAGCTTGCGCACGCTGCTGCGGGCACCGTCGCAGCCCACGACGTAGCGGGCGCGCAGGGAAAGGGGAGAGCCGTCGGCGCCGGCGGCCTCGACGGTCACCGAAGTGCCGGTGTCCTCGATCGCGGTGACCTCGTACCCGCGGCGGACCTCGGCGCCCAGCTCGCGCGCCCAGCCGCCCAGGATGCCTTCGGTGCGGGCCTGCGGAATGCCGCGCGCCCCGTACGAACCGCCCTCGATCACCTGGTAGTCGAGCGGTACGCCGCCGAAGTGGCCGACCGGGATGACTCCGACCTCACCGAACCGGTCCATGAGGCCGCGCTGCGCGAACTCCTCGATGGTCCGTGCCGAAAATCCCAGCGCCCGGGATTCCTTAATCGGCTCGGCGAGTTTGTCCAGGACCACCACCGAAACTCCAGCAAGCCTCAATTCACCTGCGAGCATAAGACCGGTGGGACCGGCTCCCACGACAACGACGTCCGAATCGTAGAATTCCATCTGCCCTCTTCTCACTGGTGTTCCGCCAGTATGGAGAGAGAAAACGGCGGGCGTAAATAGGCGTTATTACAGGTCTTGTGCAGCGAACGGCAGAAAAACGTCCGGTACGTCAGAGCTTCGACAGACGGTCTTGCCCCGCAGAAGCCGGATGACGGCATTCTCGAACAATGACCTCCACTGTGACGAACGATCAGCCCGCCACCGGAGCCGGCTCCGGCTCCGGCTCCGGTTCCGGTTCCGGCGCGCGCGCCGAGATCGCCGGCCTGCTGCACCGGTACCTGCTCTCGCTGGACGACGAGGAACTCGACGACGCCTGGACCGCGGGCCTGTTCACCGACGACGCGGTCGTGGCGTTCCCGGTCAGCCGGCACCAGGGCGCCGACGGCATGGCCGCCTACCACCGCTCGGCGCTGTCGGCGTTCGCGGCGACCCAGCACCTGGGCTCCCCGGCCGTGGTCGAACTGGACGGGCCACGCGCCACGCTGCGGGCGAACCTGATCTCCACCCACGTGCACCACGCGCACCACGCACTCCCCCAGGGCAGCCTGCCCCCGCTCTTCGCGACGGGCACGTTCGTCAACGGCGAGGCCCGCCGCACCCCCGAGGGCTGGCGGCTGAACCTGCTGGCGTTCCGGCTGCTGTGGGCCGACGGCTCACCGCCGCCGCCCGCACGGTGACCTGACACGTCCGCGCGGCGGTACCGGAAGCGTCCGGTACCGCCGCGCGGACGTGCGGGGCAGGGTGCCCCGCCGCAGGGGCCGGGCCGGGCGCACCGGCCGGGGGCACCGGCCGGGGGCGGGTAGGTGCGGGAACCGCCGGGGGGGACGGGAACCGCCGGGGGCGGGCCTGAGAGTGCGGGGCCCGGGAGTTCAGGGGACCCGGGCGGAGGGCCGGGAGGCCGGGGCCCGAGGCGCCGGGATTCGAGGGCCGGGGAATTCGGGGGCCCGGGAGTTCGGGGCGGCCGGGAGTTCGGGGCGGCCGGGAGTTCGGGGCGGCCGGGAGTTCGGGGCGGCCGGGGGCCGGGAGTTCGGGGGTCAGGCGTTGAGGCTGAGCAGGTGGTCGACCGTGATCTCGATGACCACCCGGCCGGGCGGGGTGGGCGGGGCGGACCAGTACCGGCGGGCGTAGAGCCGGGCGCCGAGTTCCACCCGCGCGGGGTCGGTCACCACCGTGCCGGTGCCCTCCAGCGTCACCCACCGGAAACCGTCCACCTGGCACAGCGCCACCCGGCTGCCGGGCGCCGCGAGCAGGTTACGGGCCTTGCGCGAGGAGGAGACCGTCATCACCCGCGCGAGGCCGGCGGCCGCGTCCCAGGTGAAACGCACGGGGGCCACGTGCGGCGTGCCGTTGGGCCGCGGCGTCGTGAACGCGGCGACGAGCGCCGTACCGGTCAGGAACGCCTCGACCGATTCGGGCACCGTCACGGCGTCCGGGCGCTGTATCGACGGCGACATACGGGTGTCCTCACTTCCAGGGGCACTTGGCGGGGGCGTCGGGCGGGGGCGGCCGCCGTGCCCGGGCCAGCATGACGGCGTCCGCTCGATCCCCGCTGGATTGGCGGACGTGCGCACCGCACGAGCGGCTCCCGCCGGCCGGCGAAAGGGGACGGGCCCCGGAGGGAGCGGAGCGGGGGCCACGCCGGAGGGGGCCGGACGAGGCGGAGGGGGTGGAGCGGTGCCGGGCGGGGCCGGACCGGTGCGGGGCGGGGTCGGAGCCGGGCGGGGTGGGAGCGGGGCCGGGCGGGACTGGGCCGGATGCGGCGGAGCGGCCGGACGGGGCCGGATGCGGCGGAGCGGCCGGACGGGGCCGGGCCGGACGCGGTGGGTGGAGCGGTGCCGGGCGGGGCCGGACGAAGTGGAGCCGGGCGGGGGTCGTCAGGGTGGGGGGCCGGTGGCCGGTCCGCCGGTGACCGGGCCGTCGGCAGGGGGGTCGCCGGCGGGTGGGCCGGCCGGCGTCCGGGCCGGGCGGCGTCTGCGGGGTGCGATGCGCGGGAGTTCCTGCCCGGCGAGTACGTCCAGCACGTCGGCGGTGGTGGCGAGTTCGCCGGTGTGGGGCAGGTGGCGCAGCAGCCGGGCGCAGTGGTCGGCCAGCAGGTGCGCGTCGCCGTCGGAGACCAGGCTGCGGTCGTGGACGACGGTGCAGGTCAGTGAGCCGTCGGCGCCGCGGTGGACGAGCAGGGCGAGGGGCAGGCCGCCGGGTCCGGCGCCGGCGGCCCGTTCCGGTTCCAGACCGACGCCGGCGCCGGCGAGTTCGGTCCGTGTGTCGGTGCGCGGGCGCGGGGTGCTCTCCACCGACACCGCGCTCTGCATCAGTTCCCCGCCGGCCGCGCCGCCGGCCGTCCGGCCGGTCCAGTGGTGGACGAGGGCGGTGGAGACCCATTCGTAGGCGGCCATGTCCAGGGCGCGGTCCCGCAGCGCCTCCAGCAGCAGGCCCAGCGGCTGCCGGGGGTCCAGGCGCACCACCATCGGCAGGCAGTTGCGCATCGGTCCGGGCAGCCGCTCGGCGCAGTCCAGGGCGATGCCGCGTCCGGAGACGGTGACGCCGAAGCCGACGGCCGCGGTCTCCTGGTGTCCGGCCGCGCGGTACAGCAGCAGGGCCCAGGCCGTCTGCAGGGCGCTGGATTCGGGCACGGAGCGCAGCGCGGCCCAGCGGTGGAGCCGTGCGGCCTCGGCGGGGCTGAGCCGGACCTCCACCCGGCCGTGGCCCCGCTGCCGGGTGCGCGGGCCGGGCCGGGCCGGCACTACGGTGACCGGGTCGCCGGGCACGGCCCGTATCCAGAAGTCCCGTGCCGGCGCGAGATCCTGGCGCTGGAGCCAGCCCACCCAGTCGCGCAGGTCGGGCCGGCGCTCCCCGCCGGGCAGTGTGCCGCCGGCGAGGTAGGCGCGGCAGAACTCCTCCAGCAGCAGGTGCACGCTCCACGCGTCCAGCAGGGCGTGGGGGAAGGTGAGCACCACCCGTGTCACGGGTTGCGGGCCGCACCCGGCGCGCTCGCCGGCCAGGTCGACGAGGGTGACGCGCAGCGGGCTGGGGCGGCGCAGGTCGAAGCCGCGCCGGCGGTCGCGTTCGAGCAGCCGCTCGAAGCCGGCGGTGTCCGCACGGTGGTGGGCGACCTCGGCGCGGGCGCGGTCGTGGACGATCAGGCGCGGCTTGGGTCCGAGGACGAGGGCGGCCCGCAGCACGCTCTCGCGGTCGACGACGGACTGCCAGGCGGCGGTGAACCGTTCGGTGTCCAGCGGCCCGCTCCAGCGCCAGGTCAGCTGCTCGACGTGTCCTGCGGCCCGCCGGTGCTCGCCCGGGCCGCGCAGCAGGTCGTGCTGCGGCCAGATGACCGGCAGGGCCGGCCGGCGGGGCGCGGCGGGGCGGCCCCGCAGGGCATGCGGGCGGTGCTGCCTGGCCATGGGTCGCCCTCCTCGGGTCGCTTCCTCCTCCCGCACGGGCTGCGCGTGCGCGCAGGTCACGGGGAGCGTCTTCGGGCGCGGTGCTCCCCGGGCATCGTGGCAGGGGCGGCTGCCGGGGGGCTGACGGGGCGCTGACGCGGCTCGCGGCCTGCCGGAGAAACGCTTCTGCAGTGGTGGGGCGGGGGCCGTCGGAACGGGGCGGGGCGGTGCGGTGCGGTGCGGGGTGGTCCTACCGGGGTGCCGTGTCGGTCATCGCGGCCAGGAAGCCCTGGTCCAGCATGGTTCCCGCGGAGGTGTCCCCGGCGGTGCTCAGCCCGGCGTCGTGGCAGGCGACGCTGAGCAGGTAGCGGTCCATGACCGGGTAGGTGGCGAATCCCCACTCCCCGTCCGCGACGGCGCTGCCGTCGGGGGTGCTGAGCCGGCCGTCGATGAAGCCGAACTCCTTGAAGCCCAGGCGCAGTCCCTGTCCGAGGGCCTTGCTGTAGGCCTCCTTCAGGGTCCACAGGCGCAGGGCGCGGCCCGGGCGTTCGTTCTCGGGCAGGGACGCCAGTTCCCGTGCTTCGGCGGGGGTGAAGACCTGGGTCTGGAGCAGTTCCAGGCGTACGGGCCGCTCGGCGGGTTCCACGTCCACCCCGATGCGGCCGGTGCGGCTGAGGCCGACGGCGATGAGGTCGCCGGTGTGGCTCAGGCTCAGCTCGATCTGGTCGAAGCCGCGCAGGTAGGGGCGTCCGCCCAGCCGGTAGGCGAGGTCGAGGTCCTCGGGCGGGACGGCCAGGGCCGCGGCGGCCGTGTTCTTGATGAGCAGCCGGGACGCGGCGAAGCGGTAGCGCACCGCCGCGTCGGGGGTGCGCCGGTAGCGCGGCCAGTCGGCGCCGAGCAGTTGCGGCAGCCGCCGGGTGGTGAGGACGCTGGGCAGCCATTCGCTCCAGGTCGTGCACACCAGCGCGTTGCCGAGTCTGGAGAGGTTCTCCCGTACCCCGGGCCAGGGCCCGGAGGGCCGTGGCACGTGAAGGGGCACGGCGCACGTGACCCGGTCCATCGTCGTCTCCCTGCGTGTGGTCCGCCCGCCGGTCCCCCCGGCGGGCCGGGGTGGTCTGCGGCCGGGGCCGGCACCCCTACTGATGCCCGGACGTGCCGTGGCGGGCGTTCGGCGGCCCGTGCACGTCCCGGTTCCTGTGCGCTCCCGCGAGGGGCCCCAACGGGGCCCGCACGGGCCGGTACGCACCCCTACGGGCGGTGCGGGCCTGCGCTGTGCGGGGTGGTGCGGGGTGGTGCGGGGGTGCCTCCTTTCCGGTGCGTGTCACGGTGTTTCAGCCGGCCAGGGGGGTGGCGTACAGGTCGAGGCTGCGTGCGTGGCGGCAGCGTTGCAGTACTTCGGCGAGGACCGTCTGCTGTGCTTCGGCGGGCACCTCCCCCACCGGGGCGCCGAGTCTGCGGGCGATGCGGCTGAGGACGAGTACCGCCCAGGCGGGGTCGGCCAGGAAGGTGTCGGCTGACGCCTGGCCCTCCCAGACGCCCAGGCAGGCGGCGGCGGACAGCACCAGGGCGTAGCGGTCGGCGAGGGCGCAGGCCAGCGGGTCGACCGCGGTGCTGGAGGTGGCGGGCAGGGCCGCGCAGCGGGTGCGCAGCTCGCGCAGTTCCCCCACCAGGGTCTGGGCCAGGCGGGCCAGGGCGGCGTGCAGCGGGGTGGCGGCCGGCTGTGCGGTGAGGCGTTCGGCGGCTGCGATCAGGGTCGCGGCGAGCAGGTCGTCGGTCCCGGAGTGGGTGAGGCTTCGGTGTTCCAGCGGCGGCAGCGGGGCGCCCGGGGTGTACAGGTGTGCGGGCGGTTCCTGGGAGCGGAACCAGGCCTGGCGGGCGAGCGCCGGCAGCTGGGGTACCAGCACCGCCTGGCAGACGGCCGTTCCGGAGTGGCCGAGGCCGGCCACGGGCAGGTCCCGGGCCAGTTTCTGGAAGCCTCCGTAGAGCGGGCCGCGGTCGTATCCCCTGGCGCCCAGGACGGCGGCCAGTTCTTCCAGGTCCTCGCGCAGCAGGTCGGGCATGGTGTATTTGACGGCGGCGGCGAGCAGGTAGGCGTCCTGCGGCATGAGGCTGAGGGCGCGCAGTCCGGTGACGGCCATGGCGTCGCAGGCCAGCAGGTCGGCGAAGACGCCGCTGAGTGCTTTGTGCCAGCGCCGGGCGGGCTGCCGGCCGGGCCGGTTCTCGGTGGCGGCGCGCACGGCCAGCCGCAGGACGCCGTCCACGCCCGCCAGGACCGTGCCGGGGATGAGGCAGTGGCTGATCTGGAAGCTGCGCAGGGCCAGGGTCACGCCCTGGCCCGGGGAGCCGACCAGGGCGCTGGGGGGCAGGTGCACGTCGTTCAGGCGCAGGCCGTGGAAGCGTGCGCCGCGCATGCCGGGCATCTCCACCCGTGCCAGGCGGTGGACTTCGCCCCGGTCGGGCGGTCCGGGCAGCAGGAGCACCGAGTGGCTGGCGGAGCCGTCCTGGGGCGAGGTGCGGGCGTAGACGACGAACGTGTCGGTGCGGTCGGCGTTCATGACCGCGTCCTTGCTCCCGTTCAGCACGAACCCGCCGCCCGGGGCGGGCTGGGCGCCGACCTCGCGGCGCAGGATGGCGTTGGCGTGGGCGACCTCGCGGTGCACGATGGCGACCCGGCCGCCGTCGAGCAGGACGCGGGCGAGGGCGGCGCGCTGGGAGGCGTCGCCCGCGGTCCACACCGAGGAGGCGGCGAACAGCGAGGTGACGCCGAAGCCGTAGCCCAGGGCGAGGTCGCGGCGGAAGAGGGGGCGCAGGACGCGGGCGAGCTGTTCGAGGTCCGTCAGGCGTCCGCCGAGGTCGTGGGGGACGAATTCGGCGCTCAGGGCGTGGTCGGCGAGCAGTGCCTCGGTGGCCGCGGGTGCCTCGCGGCTGTCGTCGGCCCGTACCAGTGCCAGGTGCCCGTGCGGGTTGCCGGGGTCGAAGGGGTCACCGAGCGCGGCCTCCAGCCGGGCGGCGCGGGCGGGTTCGCCGCCGTCGTGCGCCGGGGCGAAACCGTGCGCCCGGGCGGGGGCGGTGCCGTCCGCCGGGGCGGGGGCGGTGCTGTTCGCGGGGGTGGTGGGGTGGGCGGGGGTAGGGGCCGTGCCGGCCGTGGCGGTCACAGGACCCGCACCGCGCCGCAGGCGTGGCGCGTGGCGTGTTCCAGCACGTGCCGTCCGGTGCGGGCGAGTTCGTCGCGCAGACGCCGGGCGGCGTCCTGGCCGCCGGCGGCGGCGTCGTCGCTGAGCAGGATGTGGTGACGGACGCTCACGTCGACTCCCGCGGGGTGGGATTCGATGGACCACTCCCCGGTGTAGGCGGCCAGCGGTCCGCTGGTGTGCAGATGCTTGTGCACGAGGCGGCCCGCGCTCGGGAAGGCGATGCGCACGGCCCGGGTGCCGGTGGCCGAGCGGCCGTCCAGGGTGAGGGTCTGGATGCCCGGGGTGTCCTCCCGTACGGCGAGCGGACGCGTGTAGGCCAGGTCCTCGGGCCAGTCCGCGGCCCGGTAGAGGAAGTCGAAGACGAGTTCGGCGGGTGCCTTGACCCGTACGGTGTCCTCGAAGGTGACCGCGAGGTCGTCCAGGCGGGTCCAGCGCTGGGCGAGGCGGGCCAGGCTGTCGAGCTGGGCGCGGCTGTTGTCGCGGGTGACGCGGGCGGCCCAGGCGACGTCGGCGGGGGCGTCGCCGGTGACGGTGAAGGCGTGTTCCAGTCTCACCCGGCACACGTCGCCGGCGGGGTGCACGCTCCACACGCCGGTCATCGACTCGAGGGGGCGGGCGGGCAGTTCCTGGCGGAACCGGACGCGCCGCTGGCCGATGTCCAGGTGCCGGCGCGAGACCCACGAGCTGATCCGGTCTCCGGCCAGCGCCCACATGCGCAGCCTCTCGCGGGTGCCGTCGAAGTCCAGTTGCTCGACGTGCAGGCACGGGGGGAAGAACAGCGGCCACACGGTGGCGTCCGCTATCAGGCCGTACAGCACTCCGGCCGGGGCGGGAACGCTCACTTCACAGGCCGTGCGGTGCACTCGCGTATCCGGCATCGTCCACACCCTCCGTCGTCCAAGGCGTCGCCGCCGTGCCGGGTCCCTGGCCGACCGCACAGGGGCCGCGGTCCACCGAGGGGGCGGGCGCGGCGGCCCGTTGTGCTGCGGCTGTCCTCGACCCTGTCCGGAACCGCTCGGGATCGGCCTGGGCCGTGCTCGGGTGTGCCTGGAGGGTGCCGGCCCGGGGGTGCTCGACCGCGGCCCGGTGCGTTCTCGAGGGCGGCGGCGGAGCGTGGCCTGCCGTGCGCCGCCGGTTGTGCCGGTGGGGGCGCAGTGGTCCCAGAAGCGATCCGGGGAGGTGGCAGGGATGGGGTTCTCGCGTCCGCGCCGGTTCATCCGCGGCCTGTGGGAGGGCCTGGTCACCTACGGAAGGCTGTGTATCGGGGGTGAGACGGCGCCGTACGAGGAGGTACGGCCGCAAGAGCTGTGGCGTGAGCCGCCCCCGGGGCATCCGGAGCGGGTGCGCAAGGACGTGCCCCTGACCGAGCTGGAGCGCCGCCTCGCCCGTGAACTGGACGGCGGCGCCCACGACGACCGCGACGCCGCGTAGTCCGCGCCCCGCCCCCTCACCTCTCCCCCGCCCCCCTCGGCGACGGGCCCCGCGCGTCGGCGGCCGAGGGGCCACCGCGCCTTGGGCTTTCCGTATCCCGGGGCTCCCCGCGTCCTTGGGGCTCCCCGCACCGGGGGCCGTTCCGGCGCGGGGCATGCGCCTTGCGGCTGCCGGCGTGCTGTCCCGGCGCGTTGTCCCGGCGTGCTGTGTACCTGCCGGCCGGGGAGTGTCGCCGCCCGTGGCCGGGAGCCCGCCGCACACCGGTCTCCCGGTGTGCTGTCCGGCGTGCTGGGTGCCCGCTCCCCCGGGCTTCGCCGCCCCCGTGGCCGGGGGGGCCGCGCGGTGGTCGCGGTCGTGGGTCTGTGCCGGGCCGTTCAGGTCCGCCCGTGCGCCCGTCCTGTGGTTTCTGGCGGGCTGTCCGGGCCGTCCTGCGTCCGTTTGTGCCGGGCTGGTCGCGGCCGGTGCGGGGCCGGCCGGGACGGTGCCCGGGGGCGGGGGGTTGGGGTGGGTGGTTATCCGGGGTGGGGTGCGCGCAGGACCGTGGCGGCGTTGAAGCCGCCTCGTCCGCGGGCGAGGACCAGGGCCACTTGGAGGTGGGGCAGCCGGCGTGGGGCGGTGACCAGGTCCAGGGGGCAGTCGCCGGCGACGCGTGTGGTGCCGGTGGTCGGCGGCACGGTTTTCGCGTTCAGGGCCAGCAGGGCGGTGGCCACGTCCAGGGCCGCCCCGCCGGCGCCGAGCCGTCCGGTCATCGTCTTGGGGACGGTGACCGGCACCCCGTAGGGGCCGAACAGGGCGCACAGTGCGGTGCTCTCGGTGCGGTCGGCGCTGCGCCGGCCGGCGCCGTCCGCGAAGACGACGTCGACGTGGGCGGGGGTCAGGCCGGCCTGGGCCAGGGCCAGTTCGGCGGCTTCGCGCAGCCGGGGCCGGCGGGGGCCGTCGAAGGTGGAGGCGCAGCCGGCGACGGTGCCGTAGCCGGTGGCGCCGCGGCGTGCGGCCGAGCGGGCGTCCTCCAGTACCAGCAGGGCGCCGCCCTCGCCGACGGTGTGGCCGTCGGCCGTGGCGGCGAAGGGCCGGTAGGCGTGGTGGGGTTCGCCGCTGGGGCTGAGCCGGCCGTCCGCCAGGTGGGCGGCCCAGCCCCAGGGGCACAGGGTGGAGTCGACGCCGCCGGTGACCATGAGGGGTGCGCCGTCGCGGATGCGGCGCCGGGCGCGTGCGAGGGCGTCGATGCCGCCGGCCTGTTCGGTGATGATGGCGGAGCCGTGGCCGCGCAGCCGGTGGCGGATGGAGATCTGGGCGGGGGCGGCGGCGTGGAAGGAGGCGAAGGACTGGTAGGCGCTGACGTGGGTGGCGCCCTTGCTCCACAGGGCGGCCAGGCCGCGTTGTCCGAACTCGGCGCCGCCGGCGAGGCTGGCGGTCATCACGCCGGCCTGGTTGCCGGCCGTCTCCTGGGGGCCGGCGCCCGCGTCGTCGAGGGCTTCCTGGGCCGCGGCCAGGGCGAGGCGGGTGCTGCGGTCGGTGGAGGGCAGGAGTCTGCTGGGGATGTGTTCCTCGTCGGCGAAGTCGGTGATCTCGCCGGCGATGCGCACGGGGTAGCCGGAGGCGTCGAAGCGGGTGATGGGGCCCAGTCCGCTGCGGCCGCTGAGCAGTGCGTCCCAGTAGGCCGGTGCGCCCAGGCCGTTGGGGGCGGTGATGCCGATGCCGGTGACCAGGGCCTGGTGTGTGTGCGGGGGGCCGTCCGGTGCCGGGTGGGGGCTGCGGGCGGGCGGGGCGGGGTGGCTCATGCCGCCTCCTGCAGGCGGGGCCGGGTGAGGACGGCCGCGGTGTGGAAGCCGCCGAATCCGCTGGCGACGCTCAGGACGGTGCTGGTGCGCTGTTCCCGTGCGAACAGCGGCGTGTAGTCCAGGTCGCAGGTGGGGTCGGGTTGATGGAGGTTGGCGGTGGGGGGCACGATGCCGTGCCGGATGGCCAGGGCGCCGGCCGTCAGGTCCAGGGCGCCGGCGGCGCCGAGTGCGTGTCCGATCATCGATTTGATGGAGCTGACGGGCACCTGGTGGGCGTGGTGGCCCAGGCCGGCTTTGAAGGCGTGGGTCTCGTGGCGGTCGTTGTGGCGGGTGCCGGCGCCGTGGGCGCTGATGTAGTCGATGTCCGCCGGGTTGAGCCGGGCCTGGTCGAGTGCGGCGCGGATGGCGGCGGCCATTTCCTGGGCTCCGGGGCGCAGGCCGGTCATGTGGTGGGCGCTGCTGTGGGCGGCGAGGCCGGACAGTTCGGCGTAGGGCTGGGCGCCGCGGCGGCGGGCGTGTTCCTGTTCTTCCAGGACCAGGACGGCCGCGCCTTCGCCGAGGACGAATCCGTCGCGGGTGCGGTCGAAGGGGCGGCTGGCGGTGGCGGGGTCGTCGTTGCGTGAGCTGGTGAGGCGCAGGCGGTCGAAGCTGGCCATGGTGATGGGGGCGATGGGTGCTTCGGCGCCGCCGACGACGGCCATGTCGGCGCTGCCCTCGCGGATCAGGTCGGCGCCGTGTCCGATGGCGTCCAGGCCGGAGGTGCAGCCGCTGGAGACGAGGGCGACCGGTCCCTGTGCGCCGCAGTCGCGGGCCAGGGCGGCCGCCAGTGAGCTGGGGACGAAGTAGTCGTAGAGGAAGTCGGCGGCCTCGGTGTGGTCGAGGTCCCAGGTGTTTCCGCA
The DNA here is from genome assembly GCF_001267885.1 of Streptomyces ambofaciens ATCC 23877. Classification (NCBI taxonomy): domain Bacteria; kingdom Bacillati; phylum Actinomycetota; class Actinomycetes; order Kitasatosporales; family Streptomycetaceae; genus Streptomyces; species Streptomyces ambofaciens. The sequence continues at coordinate 178,666 of NZ_CP012382.1, forward strand.
GTCGCTGAGGATGGCGTACTGGGTGGCCAGGGCGGTGGTGCAGCCGATCGCGCTGCCCAGGCTCACGGCGCAGCGCAGCGGGGCGCGTTCCACGCTTTCGCCGATGCCGCTGTCGGCGATGGCCTCGCGGGCGGCGACCAGGGCGAACTGGGTGATGCGGTCCAGGCGTTCGGTGTCGGCGGAGGCGAAGCCGTGGGCGGCGGGGTCGAAGTCGACCTCGGCGGCGATGCGTGAGCGGTAGGCGGAGGCGTCGAAGAGGGTGATGGGGCGGGTGGCGGTGCGGCCGATCGTCAGCAGGTCCCAGAAGCTTTTGGTGCCCACTCCGCCGGGGGCCACGACGCCGATGCCGGTGATCACGACGCGTTTCACCGTCGGCCTCCCGCGGGCTGGGCGTTCACGTGGTCGCGGCAGGCGCGGCCGACGTGTTGGGCCAGGCCGGCGGAGCTGGCGAAGAAGTGGCCGCCGGACACGGTGTGCAGTTCGATCAGGTCGGTGGTCCACTGCTGCCAGTGCCGCAGCGCGGCGGGGGCGGCGAGCGGGTCGTCGCTGCCGGCGAAGACCAGGACGGGGACGTCGACGGGGCCGCCGGTGACCGGGTCCAGGGCGGCGTTGCGCAGGGACTTGGCCAGGCGCAGGTCGTCGCGCAGTACGGGCAGGAAGGTGCGCCGCCACAGTCCGCCGGGGGACGCGGAGGCGCCCGGCGGCAGTGAGCCGATGGTGTCGAGCAGGGGCAGCAGGTCCTCGTCGGGCAGGTCCGCGCCGTCCACCAGGGCGGTGGTGGTGTGCGGGGGCGGGCAGGCGCCCACCGCCAGGAACAGCGGCGGTGCGCCGGCGTCGGCCAGGGCCCGGGTGAGGGTGTAGCCGACGAGGGCGCCCATGCTGTGGCCGTACAGGGCGTAGGGGCCGCGGCGGGCGGTGGTGAGCAGGCCCGGCAGCAGGTCGGCGAGGAGGTCGGCCCGGGTGGTCAGGCGTGGTTCGCGGCGGCGTGCTTCGCGGCCGGGCAGGGGCAGGGCGTGCACGTCGACGCCGTCACCGACCGCGCTGGCCCAGTCGCGGTAGCTGGCCACGCCCGCGCCGGCGTGGGCCAGGCAGTTGAGTGTGACCCGGGCGGGTCGCGCCGCGCGGGCCTTGGTACGGGAAGCCATCCGTCGCCTTCCTCGTGAGGGGCTGTGTCCGGCGTGCCGCGGGCGCGGCCCCGGCACGGCGGGGTGGGGCGCGGTGCCCGGCGCCGGGGGGCGGGGCGGGGACAGGTGCGCTGCGAGCCTCGCCCCGGCGGCTCGTGCGGCGCTCGACCGGCCCCCGGCCGCGGCCCTCCCGGCAGCCCCGGCCGCCCCGGCAGCCGGCAACCCCGGGACCGCACACCCCCGTCCGGCGGCCGGACGCGGCGGCCGGTACGCCGCAAGCAGCCGTCCGGGGGCCGGGCACGGCGGACGGTGCGCCGCACGGGGCCGTCCGGCGGCCGGGCGGGGAGCGGGGCGGGGCGGGCGGGGGGCGGGGCGGGGGGTCATGCCGCGTACAGGTCGAACGTCGAGGAGCGCCGGGCTCCGGCGACGACGTCCAGCTGCGGGTCGACGGCGAGCATCGCCTGGTGCAGCCGCTGCAGCTGCGGGGAGGGTTCGACGCCCAGTTCCTCGATGAGGCGCTGGCGCAGTCTGCGGTAGACGTCGAGCGCGGCGGCCTGCCGTCCGGAGCGGTACAGGGCCACCATCGCCTGGGAGTGCAGCCCTTCGTGCTGCGGGTGGCGGGCGACCAGGTCGGTGAGTTCGGCGATGAGTTCCACGTGCCGGCCCAGGCGCAGCTCGGCGTCGATCCGGCGTTCGCGGGTGACCAGGCGGCTCTGCTCCATGCGCATCACCTCGATCTCCAGGATCGGTCCGACCCGTACGTCGACCAGGGCGGGCCCGTCCCACAGGTCGAGCGCCGCGCGCAGCACCGCGGCCGCACGCTCGTCCTCGCCGTCCTCGAACGCCTGCCGGCCCTCCACGACGAGCCGTTCGTACTGGAAGGCGTCGACCGCCTCGGCGGGTATCTGCAGCAGGTAGCCGCCGTAGCGGGTGGCGAGCACGTCCTTGGCCGAGCCCGGCACGTCGGGGCCCATGGCCGTGCCCAGCAGGCGGCGCAGCTGGAGGATGTAGGTCTGCAGGGTGGTCATCGAGCTCTGCGGCAGTTCGGTGCCCCAGATCTCCTCCATGAGGGTGGGGACCGGCACGACCCGGCCGGGGCACAGGGCGAGCAGCGCCAGGATCTGCCGGGGCTTGCCGGCGGTGGGCACGACCGAGATTCCGTTGAATTCAGCGTTCAACGCACCCAGGACTTGTATTTTCACGATTCCCTCCGCAAGTTGTCAGGGCGGTTGGTTCTGAGCCGTTGATAGAGCGGTTGGTTCTGAGCCGTTGATAGAGCGGTTCGATACTGTCGCGTCACGCCATCCCGTGTCATTCCCGCCACTCTGCGGCAAGAGGAACCGGACGTTTCTGAGACCGGCGCGCGAGAGGGGCTCGAGCACGTCTCGTTCGTTTCCTGGAGGACCGGGCACGACAGCGTTCGGGCGGGGCGCCGGTGTACCGGCCGCGGGGCGGTCCTTTTTCCGCGCCACAGCACGGCTCCGGCCACGGGCCGCGGATCTTTTTTGGCCTTCGGCGGCGCCGGCGGCGAAGGCCGGAGCGCGGAGGGGACCGGAGCCGGAGCGCGCACCGGACCGGAACACGGGCGGGCTGGAGCGCGGGGCGGGGCTGGAGCGCGGCGGACCCGGTTCGCCGCGGTTCCTGCGGCTGCGGCGGCCGGGCGTCCGGCCGTCCGGCCGGCTGCACTGTCCCGGCCCGGGGCTGCCCGCACCGGCCGGGCGGGGCCTGCCCGGGGCAGGCCGGGGGGTGGCCGGGGGTGTGGCCGGGGGGTGTGGCCGGGGGGTGTGGCCGGGGGGTGTGAGAACGGGGTGTTCTGGTGTTTGCGCCGGACCGGGGCTGCGAAGGGCTGAAGGGTCCTCGAGGATTTTTCCACAGCGGTTTGCGGGTGGCTGGGGAATCCTGCGCCTGAAACGGGGGTCGGCTAGTGTCCGGGCGGAAGGAAGTGCATCTGCTATTCGTGAGGGAATACCGGGGCCGTGATGCGGGTCGGCGGGGTGCGGCCCCGGGTGTTTCCCGGGCAAGGGCGAGATGGAGTTTCGGATTCTTGGGGCCGTTCAGATTCACGACGAGCGGGCCGGTGTGCGGATCGTTCCCAGGGGTGCCAAGCAGCGTGCGCTGCTCGGTGCTCTGATCGTGCGGGCCGGCCAGGTGGTGCCCAGCGAGCGCCTGGTGGACGAGTTGTGGGGTGCCCATCCCCCGGCGAACGCCGCCAACGCCCTGCAGGCCCATGTGGCGCGGCTGCGCCGCCTGCTGCCCCCGCCGCCCGCACCCGCGCCCGCACCGGGTCCTTTGGCCGGTCCCGCGTCCGTTCCCCTGCCCGGACGCGGGTCTGGGTCGGGGTGCGGGTGTGCGCCCGGGTCCGGGTGCGGGTGCGGGCCGTCGTCGCGTCCGTGGCTGGAGTCCTGCCCGCCGGGTTATGTGCTGCGGCTGGGGCCCGCGACCACGGACGCGCAGCGTTTCGACCGTCTGGCCGCGCGGGCGGGGGTGCTGGCCGCCTCCGCGCCGGGGTGTGCGGCGGATGTGCTGCGGCAGGCTCTGGCGCTGTGGCGCGGGCCGGCCCTGCACGGCAGCGGTCAGGGGCCGTTGTGTTCGGGCGGGGCGGCGCTGCTGGAGGAGCGGCGGCTGCTCGCCCTGGAGTCGCTGTTCGATGCGAGCCTGCGGGCGGACCGCGGTGCGGAGATCACCGGTGAGCTGCAGGAGCTGGTGGCCGTCCATCCGCTGCGTGAGCGTTTCCAGGAGCAGCTGATGGCGGCGCTGGAGCTCTGCGGGCGCCGCGCGGAGGCGCTGGGCGCCTATGAGCGGGCGCGCCGGCGGCTGGCCCGGGAGCTGGGGGTGGGGCCGGGTGCGGTGCTGCGCGGGCGCAGGGAGGCGATCCTGCACGGCACCGCACCCGGCCCCGGCACCGGCACCGGGCCGGGTTCCGGCAGCGGGCCGGGCACCGGGCCGGGGATGGAGGAGGGGGGTGCGGGGGCCGTGGGCGCGGAGCTGGAGTGTCTGCGCGCTCATGTGGAGCTGCTGCGCCGGGAGCAGCGGGAGCTGTCGGGGCGCATCGCCCGGCTGACGGCACGTCATGGGTGGGGCCCGTGACGGAGGGTGCGGGGTGTCAGCGGGTGACGAGGCGGGTGCCGGCGCCGCCGGTGGCGCCGGGGGCGGCGCCGGCGGGTGCTTCGGGGCGGGCGACGAGGATGGAGCGCTGGAGGCGGCTGAGCGCGGCGGAGGGTTCCAGGCCCAGTTCGCTGACGAGGGTGCTGCGCAGCCGCTGGTAGACGTTGAGGGCTTCACCGCGGCGGCCGGAGCGGTGCAGGGCGAGCATGAACTGTCCGTGCAGGCTCTCGTGCATCCGGTACTGGCTGACCAGCACCGTCAGTTCGGACAGCAGCTCGCGGTGGCGTCCCAGGCGCAGGTCCGCCTCGATGCGCTGGTCCAGGGCGCACAGCCGGGCTTCCTCCAGCCGTTTGATCTCGGTGTCGATGAGCAGGCCGGCCTGGATGTCGGTCAGGGCGTGCCCGTTCCACAGGCCCAGTGCGTCGGCCAGCCGGCGGGCGGCGCCGGTGTAGTCCTCGGCGTCCATGGCGCGGTAGCCGGCGCCCGCGCGCTGGTCGAACTCCCGGTAGTCGACGTGTCCGCCGCGGGTGTGCAGGCGGTAGCCGCCCGGGACGGTGGCCAGGACGTCCTTGGCGGTGCAGCGCTCGCCCGCGCCGGCGCCGTGGGCGAGGGCCTGGGCGATCAGTTCGCGCAGCTGCAGGACGTAGGTCTGCAGCGTGGTGCGCGCGCTGCGCGGGGGCCGCTCGCCCCACAGCTCGTCGATGAGCGCGCTCACCGGGACCACCTGGTCGGCGTTGAGGGCGAGCAGGGCCAAGACCTGACGCGGTTTGGGAGCGGTCGGCACGACCGGTACCCCGTGCTCGCGCACCGACAGCGTCCCCAGCACTTCGACGTCCACGTTTCCCCCATGAGTCAGGCCGCAGGCCGGGTGATCCGCCTGGTGCGTCCCCCCGGTGACCGGGGACCGGTGCGCGGCTCCAGCCCTGATAAAAAAACAGCACAGTCGGTTTGTCAATGTGAGTCCGCCGTGCTGCCCCGCGACCGCCCCGATCCGGTCAGAACGTGATCGAACACCTGCCCACCTCCCGCCCGTGAGCAGGCAGTCTCGCTGCGTGAACCGACGGTGATGCGCCACCGGGAGGCGAAAGCACGTCCTGTCCAGCGGAAGGAGACGTTGGCCGAAAAGATGCGGCGGATACGGCGGGCGGGCCCGGGGGTCTGCGGGCAGGGGGAAGCGCCCCTTCCTGCGGATATGACCGGATCGCACAGGATCAGGGGGCACGGGGAACAGACCTTGCGGTCTTATTTCAGCGGGGAAAGGAGCCGTGGGCCTCCAGCGCCCCGAGGGCGGGGCCGGGGGCGAGGGCGGGCAGGAGCAGTCTCCAGAACTGGGCGACCGTCCGCCTGGACAGCCACGCCTCGTCCCGCGTGCCGAGCACCTCCAGGCCCACGGTGACGGCCACCACGGCGGCCACCACACCCTCGCGGGCCACGCTCTCGCGCAGCTCCCCCCGGCGCTCCGCGGCGTCGACCATGGCCGTCACCCACGTGTGCCAGCGCAGCCGCAGGTCGGTGCGCGCCGGGCGGCCCGCCTCCCCGCTCAGCTCGAAACCCGCCCGCAGGACGACGTCCTGCTGCAGCCGGCGGGCGAGTTCATGGGTGGCGTCGACCAGGCGCTGCAGGGTGCTGGTGTCCCGGCGCCCGCCGGCACCGGCACCGGAGCCGGGACCACGGCCGGAGCCGGAGCCGTGACCAGAGCCGGGGCCGGGGCCGGGACCGGGGCCGGTGATGGTCTGCAGGACGCCGGCGGCCGCGTGCTCCACCGCGTCGGCCAGCACCGCCTTGCTGGCGAAGTGGAAGTGCAGTGCGCCGTTGCTCACGCCCGCCCTGGAACTGATCAGGGTGAGCGAGGCGGCGGTGAAGCCCTCGTGGTGGAAGACCTCGGCCGCGGACCTGATGAGCGCCTCGCGCGTACGCACTGCACGTTCCTGTCTGACCATCGCTCGCTTCCGTCACTGCGGTGGGTTGCCGTGCTTCCGGGACGGCACGTCGGCGTGCTTGGTGCGCAGCATCGCCAGGGACCGGATGAGCACCTCACGGGTCTCGGCGGGATCGATGACGTCGTCCACCAGACCGCGCTCGGCCGCGTAGTAGGGGTGCATCAGCTCGGCCCTGTACTCCTTGACCATCTTCTGGCGCATCGCCTCGGGGTCCGGTGCGGCGGCGATCTGGCGGCGGAAGATGACGCCCGCGGCGCCCTCTGCGCCCATCACGGCGATCTCGTTGGCCGGCCAGGCGAAGGTCAGGTCCGCGCCGGTGGACTGGGAGTCCATGACGATGTAGGCACCCCCGTAGGCCTTGCGCAGGATCAGGGAGATGCGGGGCACGGTCGCGTTGCAGTACGCGTACAGCAGCTTGGCGCCGTGGCGGATGATGCCGCCGTGCTCCTGGTCCACGCCCGGCAGGAAGCCGGGCACGTCCACCAGCGTGATGACCGGGATGTTGAAGGCGTCGCACATCTGCACGAACCGGGCGGCCTTCTCCGAGGCCTCGATGTCCAGCACGCCGGCCAGGGCGCTGGGCTGGTTGGCGACGATGCCCACCACCTGGCCGCCCAGACGGGACAGGGCGCAGATGATGTTGCGGGCCCAGCCCTCGTGGACCTCCAGGTACTCGCCGTCGTCGACGATCTCCCCGATGACCTCGGTCATGTCGTAGGGGCGGCTGCCGTCGGCGGGCACCAGGTCCACCAGCGCCTCGCCGCGCCGGCCGGCCGGGTCCGAGCAGGGCACGCAGGGCGGGTACTCCCGGTTGTTCTGCGGCAGCAGGGAGAGGAGGTAGCGGACCTCGGCCAGGCAGGTCTCCTCGTCGTCGTAGGCGAAGTGCGCCACGCCGGAGGTGCCGGCGTGCACGTCGGCGCCGCCCAGGCCGTTCTGGGTGATCTCCTCGCCGGTGACGGCCTTGACCACGTCCGGGCCGGTGATGAACATCTGCGAGGTGTCGCGGACCATGAACACGAAGTCCGTCAGCGCCGGGCTGTAGGCCGCGCCGCCCGCGCACGGGCCCAGCATCACGCTGATCTGCGGGATGACACCCGAGGCACGGGTGTTGCGCTGGAAGATGCCGCCGTAGCCGGCCAGGGCGGACACACCCTCCTGGATACGCGCGCCCGCGCCGTCGTTGAGGGAGACCAGCGGCGCACCGGCCGCGATGGCCATGTCCATGATCTTGTGGATCTTCGTGGCGTGGGCCTCGCCCAGCGCACCGCCGAAGATCCGGAAGTCGTGCGCGTAGACGAAGACGGTACGGCCCTCCACCGTGCCCCAGCCGGTGACCACCCCGTCGGTGTAGGGCTTCTTCGCCTCCAGGCCGAACCCGCTCGCCCGGTGCCGGCGCAGCTGCTCGACCTCCTGGAACGAACCCGCGTCCAGCAGCAGAGCGATCCGCTCCCGCGCGGTCAGCTTGCCCTTGGCGTGCTGCGCCGCCGTCGCCTTCTCACTCGGCCCGGCCACCGCCTGCGCACGGATCCCGTGCAGCTCCGCCACACGGCCGCGCGCGCCGACGAGCGCCGCGGACACCTGGGGAACGTCATTGAGGACTGTCACGATGCCTCCCTCCTCACGGCGCGGCCAGCCACCCCCAGCATAACGAACCGTCCGTGCGGTTTTTAGTGGGGGTGGGTGGTACGCGCATGAATCAGCCATGAAAGTGCCGGCCGGCGGCCGGCGCCGGCCGGCCTACCGCCAGCTGTACGGGGAGCGGTAGGCCGCGGCAGAACGCTCCGGACGCCACGGCGGGACATCCGCCGCCGTCCCCTGCGCCCCGCCCGGCGGGACCTCGGGCGCATCGCCCGCCGCGTCCTCGCACCGGGCGGCCAGCACCGCGCACAAAACGACGGTGACCGCGGCCAGTTCCTCCTCGCCGGCCGCACCCCGCACGATCCGCAGTGCACTGTCCGCATGCCCCATGTCCGCTCCTTCCGACCCCGGCCACCGTCCGGCAGCCCGCTACAGGAGCACTCACGTACCGGTCGAGAGCCACCACACGACACACCCCCACCCGCACACCGCCACGCCCGGCCGCACACCCGCACGCCCGCACGCCCGCCCGCCTGCACACCGGCCCATCCGCACACCCGCGCGCCCGCACACCGGCCCATCCGCACGCCGGCACACCGGCACACCGGCACACCGGACGCGTACGGCAGCCTGACGCACCCGAACGACGAGGCCCGCCCCCGGGCAGACGCGGCGGCGCCCGCGGCAGCCGGGGCACCGTGCGCGTACACCCGCCGGCGCCGGTCGCCCTGCCCGCGCCGTACCGGCCCCCGGACACGGGACAGCCGCAAGGCCGGCACGCGGACGCGGCACGGGCACGCGGCACGGGCACGGGGGCGGGGGCTGGCACGGGGGCTGGAACTGCGGCGCGGGCAAGGCGGCCGGCGCGAGCACGCACGGCAGGCACGAGGGCGGGCGGCGTGAGGGCGAGTGGGCGCCCGGGGCGCGGGGACGGACGGCAGGCACGAGGTGACCGGCGCGAGCACGGACGGGCGGTCGCATGCGGGTGACGGCCGCGGAGGCGGCCGGCACGGGCGCGAGGGGCGGGCGGCGCGGGCAAGGTGACCGGCGCGAGCACGGACGGGCGGTCGCATGCGGGTGACGGCTGCGGGGGCGGGCGGCAGGCGCGAGGGCGGGCGGCCGGCACGGGCGCGAGGGGCGGACAGCGCGGGCAAGGTGACTGGCGCGGGGGTGGGGACGGCTGGGCGGGCCATCCAGGTGACGGTCGCGGAGGCGGACGCCCAGGCGCGAGGGCGGGCGGCCGGCACGGGCGCGAGGGGCGGGCGGCGCGGGCAAGGTGACCGGCGCGAGCACGCCCGGCAGGCACGGGTACGGCCGGGCGGGCGCACGCGGGGACGGCCCGCCAGGGCAGACGGCAGGCGGGCGGCGCGCACCCAGGTGGCCGGCGCTAGGGCGGGCGGCGGGGGCGGGCGGCAGGCGCACGCACGTGTGCCAGGCGCACACCGGCGACGGCCGCACGCACGGGCGGCAGACGCACACCGGCGAGGGCCGCGGGGCCGGACGCCAGACGCACCCACAGGGGGGCGGGCAGGCCCCTGCGCGGGCGGCAGACGCGAGGACAGGGGGCGGCAGGCACGCACAGGCGGCAGCCACACCCCCGTGGGGCAGACGCGCGACAGGAAGCGGGCAGACGCACGCGCGGGCGGGTGGCGGGTGTGCGGGCGAGGAGCCCGGTGACCGCGGCCGCGGCCGTAGCCGGCCGGGTGCGGCTGCAGCCGGGCCGGGCCTGGCACCGGCCGGGCGTGCACCGCGGGGTGTTGTTCCTCAGGCGGTGGCCGCGGCCGCCGCCTGCTGCGTGCGTTCCTCCTGCGGGGAGTCCGCCTGCTCGCCCGGCCCCTCGAGCAACGCGTCGCTCGCCGAACCGAGCCGGGCCGCCCGCTCGGTGGTGATCTCCAGACTGCTGAGCACGGCCGGCACGGCGATGCTGGGCAGCAGGTGCCGGAAGAGAGCCACCACCCGCTCCTCCAGGTCCTCGCGCCCCAGCAGGATCTGCGAGTAGAGCTGCGTACCGGTCCACGCCGCGGAGAACAGCCACGCACTCTCGGCCGGCACCACATGCGGAAGAAGCTCACCCTGCTCCTTCGCGGCACCCAGCAGCACCTCGGACGCCCCGATCCACTGCCGGATCGCCGACGAGCCGTACTCCGCACGCAGTTCCTGCTCCAGACTCAGCCTGGCGACCGCGCTCACCAGCGGATCACGCCGCATGCGGTAGGCCACGATCAGACCCGTGTCCACGAACTCCTGGAGCCTGCACGGACCGGGCGGCACCCGGATCACGGAGAACTGCTGCTCCAGCACCCCCTCCGCCAGAGCCTGCTTGGAAGGGAAGTGGAAATACAGCGCCCCCTTGGTGACACCCGCCCGTCTGAGGATCTCCCCGATGGTCGCGGCCTCGTAGCCATGGGAGTCGAACACCTCGGCCGCAGCCTTCAGGATCGACAACTGGGTACGGATCGCTCGTTCCTGCCGAGCCACGGGACCTCCCGACGGTCTTTGCCTCAGGAACGGGCAAGACACCACCGCTCCCCACCCCAAAACAAAACCAGGGAGTCCGTATTTTCGCAAGCCAACACGTGTCAGCATGCACGTACTTCTCACACCGGCCGACCCCCACCGGGACCGGCCAGAACCCCTCACGACGCACCCGCCGCTGGTCACAGCAGCAACCGGCCCCCGACCACGCCACGGGGCACACACCCCGCTTTCACAACCGGGCGTGCGGATTCAACCGTCCCGCACCAGCCGGCCCCCACCACCCACGCCAGGCACACCGGCAACAACGCACACCGCCGCAACAGCGCACACCCGCCCCCGCCCGCCGGCCCGCACCAGACACGACGACGCGGTACTGCACTCCACCTCCCGCCCCACGGGAGAACCCGGGCACCTGCACCCCGTCAACGACACGGCACTCCCCGGCCCTTCCCGCAACGCCCCGCCCCGCCCCGCGCCCCGCCTGCGGCACCGGCCGCCCCCGCACCACCGCCAAGCAGCACACCCCGGGCCGCCGACGGCACCGCCCCACTCCCCGTCCCGTCCCGGCAATCACCGAGTGACACCCGCCCCGGCCCGCCCGCTGTGCCTGCCGCAAACCGGCAACGACAACCCCCGCCCCCCTTCCGGTCCACGCGGCCCAGCCACCGCTGCCCGCCCACACACCGACCGCCACCACACCCCCACGCCCCGGCCCACACCCACACTCAGTGCCTGTTCCATATCTCCGGTTCTGGGTGACGTTGGTGCCTAGAGGCTGGGTCAGCGTCCGACGGTGCCGGGCGGCCCGGAGGGCGGGTGTGTGGGGGCTGTACTGAACGACTGAGGCCGGGAGCGAGTCCGCCACTGTCTACCTCGCCGGACTCCACATCGCCGTCATCTTCATGACTCTACGATCTTCGTATGAGCGAATGGGACCTGGCGGGGGAAGAGTTGTCGACCGCCCGACTATCACTGCGGCGTCCGACCGAAGCCGACATCGAGGCAATCTTCGCGATCCACAGTGACCCCGCAACCTGCCTGCACAATCCCTCCGACGCCCTCGCCCGGCCTGAAGAGGCCAAGGAGCTCTATCAGCGCTGGAACAACCAATGGCAGAGCTGCGGATACGGGTACTGGGTTGTCCGACGCCACAACTCTGCCCGGCAATTGGGGTTCTGCGGGGTCAAGCCCATGGACCTGAATGGCATGAACGTTCTCAACCTCTTCTACCGTTTCGCCGCCTCGGCATGGGGTCAGGGCTTCGCCGGCGAGGCGGCGACTGCAGTGACCGACTGGGTATCGCGCCACGTTCCCGACCTCCCGCTGATCGCCCGAGTCAGACCGGCTAACGCTGCCTCGCAGCGCGTGGCGGCACGTGCCGGCCTGATGCGGGCAGAACATCTCGACGGCCCCGGATACGACGGCTTCGACTGGATCTACGCAGCGAAACTGCCTGGCTGAGTACACTCCGCGTGTGTGGTCCCTCGCCCGAAGACTGTTCAGTGTTCCGAGCTGAGACACGAGGCGGGCCGTCATCCGTTCTGCCGCGAGCGGTATCCGGCCAGGCGGGGAAGCGTTAGCTGGCCGCTGCCTGCCGACCCGCTCGCGAAGGCATGCTCTGGACGATTCAGTCCGCGGACGCCGCCGCGTCCTGGCCGCCTTCGACGACTGACCTGCGGCAGGCTGAAGATCGCTTTGTCTGTCGTTGCGCGCCTGGCGCACGTGCACCGCAACTGATCTACCGGCACGGCGATCTCCACGCCGCCGTACTGGCCTGTGCTGTGCAACCGTCGGCAGGGTCCTCTGGGTCCGAGGTCAGTCGCCGCTTCCTCCAGGCCGTACCTCGCTAACTTGCCGACGACCCGCCAGGTCCAGCAGTTCATGAGCTTGAACAACGGCTGTCCCATGTCCTCGGTCAGGAGGCCTGGCAGGCTGCTGGGCTCGGAGTTTTCACGATGCCGACGCCCTCGAGGAGAAGCTGACCCACCTCGAGCCGCAAGTTGCGGAGGTCAACTCGCAGCTTGGTGAACGCGACGAGGATCCGGCAGCCACTTGGGCCACCAACCGCGAGCTGATGTCCCAGCTCAACAGCACCTCAGGCCGATGCCAATGAAGACAAGAGCGGAAGTCACCGGGTCGTAGGCAAGGCCTGGCTGCGATTGAAGATCCTGTCGAGGTGGTACTGGAGTGCCGCGGTGGCGGACTCCGGTGTGCGCTGTCCGACGAGGATGCTGGTGCCCATGGTTGCCGTCATGGCGAGCAGGCTGATCGCCTCCGTGCGGGCGTCGGCTCGAGAGTCGGCTTGGCCCGTCTTCTGTGCCCGTTGGATCAATTGGGCAATGGCGTTCTCGGCGTCGTCGGGCTTGTCGATGAACGGCTGGGTGGCGAGGGCCTCGTCGGTCACGGACAGGATCGAGTAGGAGCTGTAGAGAAGGTGGAAGATTCGGCTCTCCTCGTCGGTCGGCAGCGAGGCCAGCAGCAGAGCCTCGATGGTCGCGCGGGGGCCCGGGTCTTGGCCGGCAGCGGCGAGGCGGGCGCCGACGCGTTCGGTGAAGCGGTCGGTCAGGTGTTGAAGGCCGTGGAAGAGCAGCTTTTCCTTGGTCTGGAAGTAGTACTGCACCAGGCGTAGTGAGACGCCCGCCTCGGCGGCGACGTCACGCATGCCGACTGCGTGCAGGCCCTGCCGGCCTGCGACCTGGATGAGTGCTTCAGCGATCTGGGTGCGGCGTTCATCGTGGTCCACGCGCTTGGGCATCCGTGGTGTCTCCGGCCGTGGTGGGTTGGTGGGATCCCTGTTCGCCGTCTGGTCCGGCTCAAGGGCTCCTTTTCATGGTACCGCCGTATCACCAATATGGTACGGTCGTATCATAAAGAGTGGATCTCACGGAGGTAGCCCATGTCCGAGAACCCGCCCGGAACGCGCCGCGACATAGGGCGCTACGTCAACGACCAGTTGCGCGACCGCTACTTCGCCGCCTGCGACGTGCTGTACGCGAAGGGTGCACCGATCCGCTCCGAGACCGACGTGAAGACGAGCTTCGGGACGACTCACGTCTACCGGTACGGCCCCGCGGACCCGGCGGCCGAGGCCCGTACGCCGGTCGTCCTGATCCACGGCTCGGGCGGCTGCTCCGCGATGTGGTACCCCAACACGGCCGCGCTCAGCGCCGAGCGCCCGGTCTACGCCCTTGACACCCCCGGCGACCCGGGCCGCAGCATCCACCGCGAGCCGATGTGGCAACCCGAGCGGGCCGCCCAGTGGATGGACGAGGCCCTCGACGTCCTCGGCCTCGACAAGGTCCACCTCGTCGGCTCCTCCTACGGCGGCTGGCTCGTCATCAATCAAGTCCACCGCCGGCCCGAACGGATCGTCTCCGTCACCGCCCTCGACCCGGGCGGGCTGGAGAAGGTGGGGCTCCGCTTCTTCGTCTGGATCTTCGCCAGCCTCTTCGCCACCTTCGCTCCCAAGCGGCTGCGCCCGGCTCTCGCCAAGTGGCTGGAACAGCCGGTCATATCCGATCCGGATCTGCGCGCCTGGATCCAGGCCGGCGTGAAGGCCTTCCGGATACGCCGTCCCGCTCCACTGCCGCTGTCCGACGCCGAGCTGGGCTCCATCCGCACGCCGTTCTACCTGATCATGGGTAAGCGCAGCCTGCTGGTGCACCCCAAGCGTCAGCTCGAACGCGTTCCCCGGGTGATTCCCGGCGCCCGCGCCGAGATCGTCGCAGCGACCGGCCACGGGCCGCAGATCGACCACCCCGACCTCGTCAACGCCCGGATGTTGAGTTTCATGGAGGACATCGATTCCTTCCACCCGGTGACGCCCCGGGACGTCACCGATGCCTAGCCGGTGAGACATCCGGAACCACTCGCGGGGCGGCCTGACCCGGCACACGGACCACCACCCCGCCCCACCGGGGCCGGCCGCTCACCGGGGCGGCCCGGTCCGGGAGAGCCCCCTTCGCGAGAGCAGCCGATGCCGACCACGCCGGCCGAAGCGGCGGGAGTCCGCCGCGGACATGGCAGACCCGCATCCCCGCCCGGGGCCGTGCCGATGAAACACCACCCCTCCCCCACCCGCACCCGCACCCGCACCCGCAGGAGCGGCAGGTGCAGACCCGGCCGCGGCAGGCACACCCACCCCACGCCGCAGGCGTATCCAGCAAGCACGGCAGAAAGACACTTCACCGAACCCGAACCCGGCCGAGGCGCACGCCTCTTCGCCACTCCCCCGGCCCTGACGGCCGGCAGGCCGGGAACGTCAGGTCACTGTGCGCAGCCGGTCCAGTTCGCCGCCGAGCGCTTCCCGCAGCGCGTCATGCTGCCCACCGAGCCTGGAGTGCTCCTCACTCCACCGCTCACGCGGATAGAGCCACACCGGCGCACCCACCACATGGGCCGGCTCCCACGCGAACCGCGGCCAGACATGCGCGTGCAAGAACGGGTCCCTGTTCCCCAGGATCTCCAGGTTGACCCGCCGGAACGCCGGATCCAGCCGCCGGCACACCCGCTCGACCGCTTCACCGAGCAGGTCGAGGTCGGACAGGAACGCCAGCCGCTTCGCCCTCGGCAGGTCCGACAACCGCTCCACACCCGGCTCGTCCACGAGCAGAACCGAGTAACCCGGCAGGAACTGCACATCCCCGATCACCGCGAACCCTGCTGTCAGCCGCCGCAGCACCGTCGGGTTCTCCCCTCTCAGCGCAGCCCCGACCCGGTCCGCCCGCCAGTCACCAGCCACAACCCGAACCCGCCCTCCATGACCGAAACCCGCCCCTCGCCCCGCTCCCCCGCCCACAGTTCACAGTTCACAGACAAGCAGGGCCAGGGGCAGCCCCGGGCCGGCTTCCAGAGATTCCGCCGGCAAGGGACCGGCGGCCAAAAGACCCGCGGACCATAATCTGCAGGACCTTGAGGGAGGCGGAGAAGGCGGGCGGACCCGAAGGCCGGCAGGGCCCGAGACACCAGGGGCGGGGGACCGGGCCGGGTGCGGATGACGGGGGACCTGGAAAGCCGAAGGCCGCAGGCCCCTGGACCGCTGTGCGTGTCCTTGTTCACGTCGCCGGCGCAGAAGCCTCAGATCGCGGTGGAGGCGGGCACGGCGCCCATCGGGGTTCATCCCGCATGCTCATCCGCCCGGCATTGAGGCGGAGGCCGGCTTCGGCGACGTGGCCGTGCAGCTGGCGGGAGAGCGTGCGGGGAGGAGACCTCAAGCGGGCAGTTTCGTGTCGATGACGAAGCTGATTTCGATGACCTGGCCGGGCAAGGTCAGTTCAGGGACGCCCAGGACCGTGCTGGCCGGGCGGTGGCCGCCGAAGTACCCCAGGTTGCCCTCCGCCGTCGCTGCGGCGTTCTGCCGCAGGTTCACCACGTACAGGGTCTGCGAGACGACCTGGTTCCGGGTGCAGCCGTAGTGGTCCAGGACCCTGTCCATGTTGGCGTAGGTCTGCTCGAGCTGGGCGGCGAAGTCGCCCGCGTGGAGGAACTCGCCTGCCTCACCGAACGAGAGCTGTCCAGAGACATGGATCAGCTCGCCGGACTTGATCGCCTGTGAGTAGCCGAAGTCGCTCTCGGCCGGCACGTTGTAGTTGAAGACGTCCATGGTGGTCACGGTGCGCGCGCCCCTTCCGGTGTGCTCTCTTGTAGTTACTCAGGGACTGTAGGAGAGTGATGGCTGATCTGGAAGAACGCACTTTTTCGTGACTGAGGAACCCCATGGTGACCAAGCAACTGCTCAAGGGCCTGCCCGAGGACGCTGACCTGCGGCGCGCCGACTCCCTCGCGCGGGAGATCTTCTCGGACGTCGCCAACAAGTGGGCGCTCCTGATCATCGAGGCGCTCGGCGAGCACACCCTGCGCTTCAGCGAGCTGCGCAACGAGGTCGAGGGCGTCAGCCACAAGATGCTCACCCAGAACCTGCGCATGCTGGAGCGCAATGGCCTGGTCGACCGGAAGGTGCACCCCACCGTGCCACCGCGAGTCGAGTACACCCTCACCGAGCCGGGCCGGGCCCTGCGCACCGCGGTCGACGCCATCTGCGGCTGGACCCACCAGCACCTCGGGCACATCGAGAGTGCACGCGGCCGTTTCGACGCCTGACGGGCCGGCAGCGACACCCTCGCGCGTTGCGCGATTCCTTGATCGAACACACTGTCACAGGCGGCTGACTGTCCCACGGACTTGCTGCTGTCTCTCGTGACCATCCATGAACTTCAAGATCACCAACTGCTGCCCGAACCAGCAGACAAACGCTGCTGTCCGAAGTGAACGAAGCCAATTGCGCATGCAAGAACGGGTCCCTGTTCCCCAGGATCTCCGGGTTGACCCGCCGGAACGCCGGATCCAGCCGCCGGCACACCCGCTCGACCGCCCACAGTTCTCAGTTCACGGAGCGGACAAGCAGGGCCAGGAGCAGCCCCGGGCCGGCTTCCAGAGATTCCCCCGGCAAGGGACCGGCGGCCGGAAGACCCGCGAACCACCATCCGCAGGACCTTGAGGGAGGCGGAGAAGGCGGGCGGGCCCGAAGGCCGGCAGGGCCCGAGAGCCCGGCAGGGGCGGGGAACCGGGCCGGGTGCGGATGACGGGGGACCTGAAAACCCGAAGGCCGCAGGCCCCTGGACCGCTGTGCGCGTCTTTTCATCACGTCCCCGGTCCCGGCGGTGCTCCAGCAGTTCCCGCGCGGCAGGCCCGACGGCAGCCCTGTACCAAGTCCCTTACCCGACGCCGGGGTTCAAGCGGCCGCTGTCCGGCCCGCTGCCGGGGCCCATCAGGACCTCGAACGCCTCCTGCCGGCGGACAGGGTCTACGCTGTGACTCGCGTCCACATCGCACGGTCTTCCGTCTTCCCACGCCGGGGATCACCGATGATCCGCACCCGTCTTCACCGGCCCCCCCGCGGTCACGACGTGCGAAGACGGGCCGTATTCCGTCTCCCGCTCGGGCACGCAGCGTCCGCCCGCCGACTCGTGCCAGGAGGACACATGCAACGCGGCGAAGTCTGGTGGGCCGACTTCGACGAGCGACGTCCCATCGTGCTGCTGTCGGGCGACGAGCCCTCCGGGCTCCAGGCCATCCAGGTCGTTGCACCAGCGGGCGTCGACATCAGCGGCCTGGGCGTCGAAGTGGCGATAGGCGCCCAGGAAGGACTCCCCTTCGAAGGCGTGCTGCGGTTCGCCCTCCCGCGTCCAGGCCTCACTCCCTGCACCTGGCTGACCACCGTGGCCCAAGACGACCTGATCGAGCGGGCGGGCGTGCTGTCCTGCGCGAAGCTCAGCGAGGTCGAAGAAGCCCTCCACGCCGCCGGACAGAGAAGAAAGTGGACCCCGACAACGCTGGCCAGGCTCCACCAGATCAAAGACGCCCACCGCGCCGCAGGACTCGAGTAGCGGACGCCTCCACCGCCCAGCCCGATCCCGCCGACGACCGACGGCCGCCTCACTCCACCGCACTCCAGCAACAAGACCACGGCCTGCGGCCGGAGTGCCAGGTCCGGTCCGGCGGGTCATTGCCTGCGGCAGCGAGCCTGGGGCAATGATCCGCAGCACGCGACTGGGAACAGCGCGTCAGGCCGGGGAGAACTTGGCAACGTACTCGTCGAAGGGCTCGATCCCGACTTCTGCTCGGAGTTCGTTCATGCGCTCGGGCTCTTCACAAGGCCACGGAATCGGTGCCCCGTCCTTCAGGCCGGCGATTTGAGTGCCGTAGACCTGCTTGCGTCCCTCGTTGACCAGCGTGCGGTCGCACAGGAAGGCCAGCTCGCGCGGGCTTGCCGCGCCCGCCGACACCGCCTGCTGCATCAGGTGGAGGGCGCGCCGCTGCACATCGAGTTGCCGGTCGGCGTGCTGGGCGATCAGCCAGGCTGCGCGTGCGGCCTCCTCACCGACCAGTTCTGCCGTGGGCCAGCCGTATTCGTCCATGATCTCGCCCAGCCGGTCACCGTGCCGGGCGGTCAGCCGCCGCCAGGCCAGCTGGTCGGCAGGGTCATCGCTGTTCGCGCGGACTGCGCACTGGTGATCGGCTGCAGCCATGTCCGCGAGCTCCACGGCCAGCGCGGCAACGTCGTGCGCCACTCTCAACTCCCAGTTTGGCTCGCTACGTTGTGCCTGTTGCCCGCAAGCCTAAAGGGGCAGATCAGACGTAAAGATCATTCTTGAGAACGGTGACAGGCACCTCCCCGCATGGGGATAATGGATCTACGCCCGAAGCCAGAGCCGGATCGCTACGACAGTCACGGTGCCCTGGAAGACGTAGGCGCGCTTGCCGAACCTTGTGGCCACGTCCCGGAAGCGCTTGAGGGCGTTGATCGTCCGCTCAACTTCATTCCTTGGCTTGCAGATCGTCTTGCCGAAAGCCGGTGGGCCGGCCGCCACGATGCTTTCGGTTGGCCCGCCGGCTGCCCGGTTCGGGGACGGTGTGCTTGATCTGCCGTCGGCGCAGGCAGATCCCGCCACGGCACCCCGGTGCGCTGCCGGAAGAGGATTTTGTTGATCACCCTGCGACGGCTTACCCCACGCCCGTCCCTCTGGCCGGACTTCGGCAGGCGCGGACGCAAGCGTGCCCATTCGCCGTCTGTCGGATCTCCCCGCCCCATGAACATTGCCAACGACTCGAATCCGAGGCAGTCACATGATCCGTCGGACAGGGCCTGAACGTCCGAAGGACCGGGGCCGGAAGGCCGAAGGCCCAGCGGGGCGGAAGGCCGGCGGAACAGAAAAGCCGCAAGGCCAGGGTGGAAAGGCCGGAGGCCCGCAACCCGCAGAGCACAAAACCCGGAAAAGGCAGAAGCCCCTGAGGGCCGGAAGCACCAGGAAGAAGACGGAGCCGAAGGACCGGGCGCCCAAGGCCAAGAACCAGGGGACAAAAGGCCGGCAGGAGGGAAGGCCGGCAGGACGGCGGGGGCCGGACGGCCGGCAGGACGGCGGGGGCCGGACGGCCGGCAGGACGGCGGGGGCCGGACGGCCGGCAGGACGGCGGGGGCCGGACGGCCGGCAGGACGGCGGGGGCCGGACGGCTGGACGGGGGCCGGACGGCTGGACGGACGGAAGGCCGGCGGGGGCTGGAGGGTCTTCGAGGGCGGCGGCGGGTCACGTCGCCGGCCCTGCCCCCTCTCTCTTTGCTTCCGCTCAGGCGGTCGCTGCCGGGACGGGCCGCGCCGCGGGCCGCGCCGCGGGCTGCTCCCCGGCCCGCCCCTCACCCGCACCCGCACCGGCGGCCGCCGCGGGACCCAGCAGCACAGGCAGCTCACGATGACCGTTGGAGATGAACGACTGCAGCGGACGCAGCTCTTCGTAGGCCACCGCGAGCTGCAGGCCGGGGAAGCGGGTGAACAGGCCGCTCAGCGCGATCTGCGCCTCCATCCGGGCCAGCGGAGCACCGATGCAGTAATGCGTGCCGTGCCCGAAGGACAGGTGACTGCGGCGCGTGGCGCGGGTGACGTCGTAGCGGCCGGCGTCCTCGCCGTGCACCACCGGATCACGCCCCGCCCCCGCATACGAGATCACCACCGGGTCACCCGCGGGGATGACCACCCCGCCCACCTCCACGTCCTCGACCGCGAAACGCAGGATGCCGTTCGCACCCGGCGCCTCCAGCCGCAGCGCCTCCTCCACCGCGTCGTCCCAGCCCGCCACGCCCGAACGCACCAGCTCGAGCTGGCCGGGATGGGCCAGCAGCAACGCGATCGTGTTGTCCAGGAGATTGACCGTCGTCTCGTACCCGGCCGTGTACAGCAGGATCAGATTGTCCACCAGCTCCCGCTCACTGAGCCGCGAACCGTCCTCGTCACGCACCGCGATCAGCGCACTGGTCAGATCGTCCCCCGGCACCCTGCGCTTGCACGCCACCAGATCATCCATCATCTGATACAGGTCCGCGGCATTGCGCTGCGCGTCCGCCAGCGACACCGCCGTATCGAAGAACCCCAGAATGATCCGCCGCAGCCGCTCCCGGTAGGCCACCGGAATACCGAACAGCTCGGTGAGCACCTGCATCGGCAGCAGACAGGCGAACTCCCGCCGCACATCCACCGGCCCGCCCCCCGGCCGCTCCTGCAGAGCATCCAGCAAAGAAGCCGTGATCTCCTCGACCCGCCCCCGCAGCACCTCCACCCGCCGCACCGTGAACGCCGACGCCACCAGCCGCCGCAACCGCGTGTGATCCGCCCCGTACGCCGTCACCATGTTCCGCACCGACACCCAGATCGCCAGCGGCCACGCCTGCTCCACCCGCCCCTCACGCCACGCAGGCCAGTGCCGGTAGGCATCCTTCGACACCCGCCCGTCCGTCAGCAGAGCCCTGATCTCCTCCGCACCCGTCACCGCCCACGCCCCCACCCC
Source organism: Streptomyces ambofaciens ATCC 23877 (assembly GCF_001267885.1). Taxonomy (NCBI): domain Bacteria; kingdom Bacillati; phylum Actinomycetota; class Actinomycetes; order Kitasatosporales; family Streptomycetaceae; genus Streptomyces; species Streptomyces ambofaciens. The sequence continues at coordinate 199,225 of NZ_CP012382.1, forward strand.
GCCCGGCAACACCGCAGCCGCCACCACCCCCCGCTCACGCAACCGCGCCGCTTCCCCCTGCACATCCCCACCCGACGCATCAAACGCATACGGGCACCCCTGCACAGACACCATCACAACTCCCCCCAGCACGACCCCGACAAGGGTCACCTGACAAAACCGGCCAACCCCCCAACGGGAGGCACCCACCAGACCCCCGGCACCAGGCCCCGCACCAGACCCCCCACCACAGAACCCCGCCAAGACCCCCGTCAAGAGGAGACCCCGGACAAGCCCCGCAAAGGAAGACCCCCGCAAGACCCCCACCAGGAAGCCCACCCAACACCCCCGACAAGAAACCCCAACAGGGCCCCCCGACAGGAGACTGCCGAACAAACCCCCAACAGGAGGCTTCCTAACAAACCCCCCGACGGGAGACACCCAGCAAGCCCCTCAACGGGACGCACCGAGTAAGCCCACAACGGGAGACACCGGACAAGCCCCCGGCGGGAGGCACAGAACAGACCTCCCGAGGAGGTTCCTCACAGGCCAGACCCACGAACAGCAGGCCCCCGGGGCGAACCCTCCAAGGAGGAGACCCGGCAGCCGGAACCCCCAAGAAGACCCGGCCCAGACCCCCGAAAAGGAGACCCGCCCGAACCCTCGCGAGGAGACCCCGCCAGACCCCCGAGAAAGAAACCCGGCCCGAACCCCGGAGAAGGAGTACCGCCAGGCCCCCGAGACAGACCCAGCAGGACGCCCGACAAGGAGACCCGCCCGGACCCACGCGAGGAGACCCGGCAGAACTGCCGACGAAGGAGACCCGGCCCGGACCTCCCGACAAGGAGCCGGCCCGGCCCACCAGGAAGCAGACCCGCCCAGACCCTCGCGAAGAAGCCCCGACAGGACTCCCACGCAAGAGGGCCCGACACAGCCCCCGAAGAAGAGGACCCGGCCGAACTCCCCAGGAGGACCAACAGAGTCCTCCCAAGGGAAAACCTGCAGGGCCCTGCGAAAAGGGCCCCAGCAGGGCCCTCCGCAGGAGAGTCCGAACGGCCTTCGAGGAAGAGACCCCAACCGGGCTCCCCCAGGGCGACCGGCCCGAACTCCCCCCAAGGGAAGACCGACAGAGCCCTCCGCAAAGAGGCCCCAGCAGGGCCCTCCAGAGGAGGGTCCGAACGGCCTTCGAGGAAGAGTCCCCAACCGGGCTCCCCGAGGAAGACCCGGCCCGAACTCCCCAAAGGGATCCGGCAGACCTCCCCGAAAAGGGGATCCGGCAGAACTCTCCCAGGGGAAGACCGACCGAGCCCTCCGAGAGGGCGTCCGGGCAGGGCCCCATGAGGGGGGGCGGGCCGGACTCCACGAAGGGGATCCGGCAGAGCTCCCGAGAGGAGACCCGGCAGGCCCCCGGCGAGGAGACCCGGCGGGACTCCCCAAAGGAGTCCGGCATGCCTCCCCGAAAAGGGTCCGGCAAGACCCCCGAAGAAGAGACCCCCACCGGGCTCCCCGTGGGAGACCGGCCCGAACTCCCCCCAAGGGAAGACCGACAGAGCCCTCCGCAAAAGGGGCCCCAGCAGGGCCCTCCGCAAGAGAGTCCGACACGGCCCCCGAGGAAGAGACCCCGAGCGGCCTCCCCGAGGAAGACCCGGCCCGAACTCCCCAAAGGGGTCCGGCAGAACTCCCCGAATGGGGATCCGGCAGAGCTCTCCCACGGGAACATCCGGCAGAGCCCTCCGGGAGGGGGTCCGGGCAGGCCCCCCATGAAGGGGGGGGCGGGCCGGACTCCGCCAAGGGGATCCGGCAGAGCTCCCGAGGGCAGACCCGCCCGGGCCCCCGGCGAGGAGACCCGCCAGGACTTCCCCGCAGGGATCCGGCAGGGCTCCGGGCAGGGAGCCGGCAGAGGGGCCCTCCGAAGAGGGCCGGACATCAGCACCCCCACAAAATAAAACCGCTCCCCCGGTTTTATCAACGGGGCAGCGGGGGCCAGAACCAGACACACCCCACGACAGGCCGAAACCCCGCCGGCCTCGGCACACCCCCGCCCGCCCCGCCCCGGCACCCCGCCCCGCACCCGCCGCGCAAGCGGAGGGAGCCCACCCGCAAAACAACCGGAATCCCCACCCCCGGAAGGGCCCCTACCGCTTCATACCGGACGGACCACCCACCCTCCGTCCCGCCCTCACACCCCGGGACGCGAGGGCGGAGGCGGAAGCAAAACCCCCGCTTGACCCCCGGCTGCGGGCCGGCGGAACACGCCCCACGAAAGAGACCGGACCGCCTTGAAAAGAAAACCGGTGAGTCTGTATCTTATGGCCTCCGAACTCTTGAGCCCATCACCCACCGCACACCACGTGGAGAGGCAAGAGCGTGACATCCCTGACGATCCAGACGGCCGACCCTGTCCTGCCCCGCCAAAGACGCGGACCCGCACCCGGCGAGAACACCCCGCCCAGGCTCACCACCACCGTCCCCCGCCAGTACGTCCACCGCGCCAGCCACGCCGAAGTCTTCCTCACCTCAGGCGAACGCCTCGACGACACCCACTTCCACCTCACCGCCCAATGGCCCCGCACCCACACCTTCTTCACCACCAACAACACCCACCACGACCCCCTCCAAGCCGCAGAAACCATCCGCCAGACCGGCCTCTACCTCGCCCACACCCAATTCAACGTCCCCCTCGACCACCACTTCCTCCTGTGGGAACTCAACATCACCACCCACCCCCACCCCACCCCCACCCACACCACCACCCACCCCACCGAACTCACCCTCCACGCCACCACCCCCCACACCACCCGCAAAGGCAACCGCCTCACCCAATTCACCATGACCGTCGACATCCACCACAACCACCACCTCACCGCCACCGGCAGCGGCCGCTTCACCTGCATCTCCCCCAACACCTACAAACGCCTCCGCCCCCACACCACCCCACCCCCCACCACCCGCCCCACCCACCACCTCATCCCCCCCACCCACACCGGCCGCACCCACCCCACCGACACCGTCCTCACCACCACCCCCCACCCCCACACCTACCTCCTCACCCCCGACCCCCACCACCCCATCCTCTTCGAACACACCACCGACCACTACCCCGGCATGGTCCTCCTCGAAGCCGCCCAACAAGCCACCACCCACCACACCACCACCAACACCACCAACACCACCAACACCACCAACACCACCAACGGCAACAGCAACAGCAACAGCAACAGCAACAGCTCAAACAGCAGCAACACCAACAGCGGCAACGACAACAGCGGCAACAGCAACGCCAACGGCGGCAACGGCAGTAGCGGCCCCCACACCACCACCCTCAACACCACCTTCCACCACTACGCCGAATACCACACACCCCTCCACATCCACATCACCCCCCACCCCACCACCCCCAACCACACCACCACCCACACCATCACCGGCACCCAAAACAACACCACCATCTTCACCACCACCCACACCACCACACCCACCCAACCCACCACCTAAACCCCACACCCCCAACCCACAACCCACCCCCACAGCCCGGCCCCGCCGCCCCCAACCCCCAAACACCCACCCCCGGACACCCGCCCCCAGATCCCAGGACGACTGCACACCACAAACCACCCGCCACGAACCCAGCCCACTTGCAGGGGCCGCCCCCACAGGACAGTGCACCGGGTGTCCGCCTCCTGCGACGAAGACGCTTCCAGCTTTCTCCGCGCTTCACCCCTTTCGTGGCTCACCCACGCCTGCTCTTGATTCACCGGTACAGGACTCCACCGCGTCCACCGCCGTCAATCCTCCTCAGAGCAGAACACGGGCCGCGACCTCGCCCACGCCGGCTAGGGCCTGTCTGACAAATGATTACCCCGTGGACTCGCGGAGCCAGAGGATCAAGGAAGCCAGGACAACTCCGGCACGGTAGCGGTCGCCGAGCTTGTCGAACCGGGTCACGATCGCGCGGAACTGCTTGAGGCGGGCGAAGCATCGTTCGACGACGTTGCGGTCGCGGTAGGTGACCTTGTCGAAGGCCGGCGGCCGGCCGCCGAGGGCTCCGCGTCGGTGGCGGTTCGCCGCCTGGTCGCGGCGCTCGGGGATCGTGGCAGCGATGCCCCGGCGCCTCAGCAGATGGCGGATGGCCCTGCTGGAATACGCCTTGTCACCCAGCACACGGTCCGGTGTCGTGCGCGGGCGGACCGTGCCGAGGCGCGGGGTGCGGATGCCGTCGAGGACCTGGCCGAACGCCGTCGCGTCGTTGACGTTGCCGGGCGTGAGCACAATCGACAGGGGCAGGCCCCGGCCATCGACGGCGAGATGGACTTTGGTGGTCAGTCCGCCTCGGGAGCGGCCGAGGGCCTGGCGCGCCTGCGAGCGGCCCGGATCTTCCAGTTCGTCCCCGTTCACATCCCCTTTTTGCGGGCGCCGACTGCGTAATGGTGGGCTCGGTTGATGGTGGAGTCGACGGAGACGGTCCATTCCACCCGGCCCACCGCGTCATCGCGGACCTGAACGTGCTCCAGCAACCGTGCCCAGGTGCCGTCCGCCTCCCAGCGGGCGAACCGCTCGTAGACGGTCTGCCACGGCCCGAACCGGTCGGGAAGATCCCGCCACGGAGCCCCGGTCCGCAGCCGCCACAGCACCCCGTTGACCACCTGCCGGTGATCACGCCACGGACGGCCCCGTCCGTCCACCTGAGGCAAAAGGGGCTCTATCCGCCTCCATGCCGCATCCGTCAACTCACCTCGACCTGCCACAAGATCAATTATCAGACCGGCTATAGAGTCCTGCCCGTGGCGAATCATCAGGACGAGACCAGGACGGCCTACGACGGTGTCGTCGAGCTGTACGCATCGCTGTTCGCAAACCGGCTGGAAACACAGCCTTTCTCCCGGGCCATGATCGGCACCTTCGCCGAACTGGTGCGCGCGACGGGCAACCTGCGGACAGCGGACGTCGGGTGCGGGCCCGGACATCTGACAGCCATGCTGCACGAACTCGGCCTGGACGCCTTCGGACTAGACCTTGCCCCCGGCATGGTCGACCACGCCCGGCAGGCCCATCCGGCGCTGCGCTTCCAAGAGGCGCGGATGGAATCCCTGCCGATCGAGGACGCCGCGCTCGGCGGCGTACTGGCCCACTACTCAATGATTCACACCCCTCCGGGGGAACTACCGGAGCTGCTCGCCGAACAGGTACGCGTCCTGGCACCGGACGGTCTGCTCCTGGTCTCCTTCTTCGGGACCGACGGACAAGAACCGGTCCGGTTCGACCACAAGGTGGCGCCCGCCTATAGCTGGCCGGTGGATCGCCTCGCCGAACTGCTGGGCGATGCTGGGCTCGATCCCTTCGCCCGGCTGCTCCACGATCCATCCTCTGATCGGGGCTTCCTCGACGCCCATCTACTGGCCCGCCGTTCGTAGCCACTGCCCAGTCCCCCCAGCCGATCGGCGCACCTCCGGATTGCCAGCTCAGCCGAATCTCGCTGATCAGACCGGAATTGTCAGACACCCCCTAGTACTCCAGTGCGGTTTTGTGATCTACCTGCTGGCTGCGCGGGCGAGCAGTCGTCGGTAGTTGTTCTGTGCCACTGATCCTCTCAGTGGGCGTCTCTTCTTGGGCAGCGGTGAAGTCGAGCCGGCGCTTCGCCGAATCGCCCCACGCAGGGCGGGAACCCCTATGACCTGCCCCGACCGCGCGCCCGGTAGCGCATGGTATCCATTGTGAATACAGTGAGTGATCAATTCGGTTCATGGAAGTTCGGAGTAACCCCGTGACGTACGTAGTGGCTGAGCCTTGCATCAGGTGCCGGACCACCGACTGTGTGGACGTATGCCCCGTCGACTGCTTCCACGCCGGCGAGAACATGCTCGTCATCCACCCGTACGAGTGCATCGACTGCGGCGCCTGCGTACCCGAGTGCCCGGTTTCCGCCATCTTCGAAGAGTCCGAGCTTCCCGCGAAGTGGGGGGAGTACACCGAGCTCAACCTCGAGTACGCCGACAAGTGGCCGGTGATCACCTCCAAGGCCGATGCACCCTCGGACTGGGAAAACTGGAGGGACGTCGAGCCCAAGAAGCAACACTTCAACCCGGCACCCGGGCACTGAGCCACTCGTCGCTGGCCACCGGGCTTCGGCCGCCTCGACCAGGTGCCGGGCGCCGACGGTTGACGTGCCCGCCAAGGGCGGGCAAGCGGCATCCCCGAAGAGGTGGTAAGCCGCGCTGACCCGCCGGTCACTCTTCCTTGGGGTCATGGCCCGGATTGCCGGCCGGTTCGGGCGAGTTGAACCCCGGGACACGCCCCGCGCCTACCTACCGGACTACTGTCGAGCGTTGAGCGGAAGAACTGCTGGCAACTGGCCGAACAGGCCGGCCATGCCAGGCCCGGGCCGATGCAGCGCCTATCCTCACGGAGGTCGCCTCCACTGGACGTCGACCGACCCGGGACGAGCTCGACTCCAGGCGGGCACTGAGCGAGCGAGCAGCGGAGGCCGGCCACGGGCTGCGCACCCTGGTCAGTGGGCATCTGTCGGCTGCGCTTGCCGTCTGGCCCCGGTTCTCCGCCCCTACGGACCGGGCTCTGGCAGCCGTCCACCAAGTGATCGACGCCTTTACCGAAGGCTACGAACGCGCTCAGCGGCTCGCAGTAAGGCAAGAAGAAGCGACACGACGCGAGTTCATCGACGACTTGCTCCACGGACGAAGCGACCTTGGCCGACTCGCCGAACGGGCCGAGCGCTCGGGCTGCGCCTGTCCCACACCCACGCGGTCGCCGTCGCTCAGGGCGCCGCCTCCCACGAAGAGGGTTCCGGCGTCCCGCGCCAGGTGGAGCGGCTCTCTTGGCGCGGTTCGGGAACCGCAACGTCCTGCTCACGACCACGGACGGCCGACTCCTGTGCATTGCTCCTGGCACTGAGGAGGAAGTGCTGCCCTACTTCGCCAAGCAGGCGCACGCCGCCACCGACGGCGGCCGGCCGTTCGCATTCCGGCCCCGGTGGAGTCGTCCAGTCCTATGAGGAAGCACTCAACGCGCTGGAGTTGGCCGGGCGACTCGGCCTCGATGATCCGGTGTTGCGCGTCGCCGACCTCCTTGTCTATCCCGTTCTGACCCATGACCGCCAGGCCATGACCGACCTGGTCCATGACACGCTCGGGCCGCTTACCACCGCCCGTGGTGGTGCCGGGCCCTTGCTGGAGACCCTGACCGCGTACTTCGACTCGGGTTGTGTGGCCGCGCCGGCAGCGCGTCGTCTTTCGCTGAGCGTGTGGGCCTTCACTTACCGGCTGGAGCGCATTCACCAGCTCACCGGCGCCGACCCACGGACCCTTCTCACCGTTACACGTTGCAGACGGCCACCATCGGGGCCCGGCTCCTGGACTGGCCCACAGAAGAGGGCTGAGCCCCCGAGGAGCGCTCTTGCCGACCTGGCCCACGCGCCGCCCCCCGCCATCCGTCGGCCCGTGTATGGGTGCACACGGCATGCTTTAGCTCGCCGGGTAACGGTCCGGTCTCACGTGCTGGGATTTTCATCCGTCACGAACCGTGACGTGAGATGCGTCACTAAAGATTCAGCAAAGACGTGGTAGAACAACGCAACTCCGCAGGTGAATCGGTCGGCCGTCCACCTGCGGAGGAATGGCTCCGCACCCCGCTCCAGCCCGGTCTGGTCACGGTCCGAAACCGCACCGTGCACCCCGGGTCCGCTCATCGGACAACGACGTTCGCCCACAGACCGCTCCCCCAGGCGGATTCCCCGCCCGCCACACCAGCGTCACCGAGGTAGCCACCGTGTCACTCGACTCCGTCACCCAGTCCGTCGACGAGGCAGTCAGCGGATTCTTCGAGCCCATAGCCAAGTGGCTGGGAGAGGTCGTCTTCTACGCCGTGCCCGTCGGCGGCACCGACCTGCCCCTCATCGTCGCCTGGCTCGTCGTCGCCGGCCTCGTCTTCACCGGCTGGTTCGGACTCGTCCAGATCCGCAAATTCAGACTCGCCGTCGACGTCGTGCGAGGGAAGTACGACGAAGAGGGGTCGGCCGGCGAGGTCAACCACTTCCAGGCACTGACCGCCGCTGTCTCCGGCACAGTCGGCCTCGGCAACATCGCCGGTGTGGCCGTCGCCGTCTCCATCGGCGGCCCCGGCGCCACCTTCTGGATGATCCTGTGCGGCCTGCTCGGCATGGCCACCAAGTTCGTCGAGGTCACCCTCGGCGTGAAGTACCGCGAGGTGCACCCGGACGGCACCGTCTCCGGTGGCCCGATGCACTACCTGCCCAAGGGACTCGCCGAGCGCTTCGGCAAGAACGGCAAGACGCTCGGCAAGGTCCTCGCGGTCCTCGCCTCCTTCATGATCCTGTTCTTCGGCCTGTTCGGCGGCAACCTCTTCCAGGTCAACCAGTCCTACGCGCAGCTGGTCTCGGTCGCCGGTGGCGAGGACGGCGCGCTCGGCTCCTCCGCCGGTGCCCTGTTCTTCGGCATCCTGGTCGCCGCGATCGTCGGCATCGTGCTCCTCGGCGGCATCCGCTCCATCGCCAACGTCACCAGCAGGCTCGTCCCGGCCATGGCCGGCATCTACATCGTTGCCTGCCTTGTCGTGATCCTGGTCAACGTGAGCGCCGTACCGGACGCCGTGGTGTCGATCGTCGAGGGCGCCTTCAACCCCGAAGGCGTCGCGGGCGGTGTCCTCGGTGCGCTGATCATCGGTTTCAAGCGGGCCGCGTTCTCCAACGAGGCCGGCCTCGGCTCCGCCCCCATCGCCCACTCCGCGGTCAAGACCAAGCACCCCGCAAGTGAGGGCCTGGTCGCGCTGCTGGAGCCCTTCATCGACACCGTCGTCATCTGCACCATGACCGCGCTGACCATCGTCATCGCCAACCCGGCCAGCCTGGGCGGCGACATCGGCGGCGTCACCATCACCTCGGACGCCTTCGAGACCGTCCTGCCCTGGTTCCCCTACATCCTCACCGTCGCGGTGCTGCTGTTCGCCATCTCCACAGTGCTGACCTGGGGCTACTACGGCCTCAAGGCGTGGACGTACCTCTTCGGCCGCAGCCGGACCAGCGAGATCACCTACAAGGTCATCTACACCGTCTTCGCCATCGCCGGATCACTGCTGACCTTGCAGACCCTCATCGACCTGGCCGACGCCGTCCTCTTCTCCCTCGCTGTCATCAACATCATCGGCCTCTACCTCCTCGCCCCCGTCGTCAAGCGCGAACTCAACACCTTCCTGGAGTACGTCCGCGCCCGCAACGCCGGTGAGGACACCGGCGGCGACGAAGACCAGGAGCCGGTCAAGACCACCGTCTGACCCGCCTCGCGCGGACCGGCTCCTGAACGGGCCCGTACTCACCTCGCGCCTTGGTGAGCACGGGCCCGTTCGCCGTATCCCCTGGTGGGGGTCCAGCCCACATCCGTGGGATCGTGGCCGCGGATGCCTTGACCGCGTGAAATGACGAGTGAACGCCGTAGAGCCCGGTCACCGCCACCGCCGCGTAGGAGACATATGCCAGGGTGCCTGGCGCCGCGCCGGACAGCCGGGGAACGGTATTGACGACAACCACCCCGTACAGCGCGAGACACGCTGCACCAAGCATCCGCACAGGCCCGCGGTGACGTAGTCACGGAGGCGTCCGGCCACGGCACTGGGCTACCGCAAAGGGGGCAACCACAGCGTGGTGAAGGCGGTCAGGAATCCCCAGTTCACGTACAAGCCCACAACTCAGGAGCAGACGGGTCAGCGGTGGATACACCCCGCTGCGACGAGCAAGAAGACCGCCAGGGGCAGCGCCCGAGAAGCGAACGCCGCGCTGGCAGTGGTCCGCCCCGCCCGGCCCCGCGGACGGAGATCGGCGTTTCGGGCCATCTCCGTCTGCTCCTGTGCGGCTCGGCCTCCGGCTCCTCGACCATCCCATCAGTCTGTCGGCCCACGCAGGCGGGAACAGAGCCGCCAGCGGGGTCTGTGTCGCTCCCAAGAACTCGAGCAGCCCGTCGCGCCGCAGCTCCACTCGTCCGATCTTCGACAACGGCAGGAACGTCACGGTCCACATCCTGCGCAGGTGAACCCCGTCCCGGTCAGCGATGAGGCGCCAAAGTCCCACTCGGCAGCACAGCCAACCGGCCACCAGTGACGGCCACGCCGCGAAGAGCACTGCGCCAGGCCGCGGGGCGGCCATCATCCCCCTGGCAGGACGCTCGACGAACGCCGGGAACCACAGGCATGATTTCGCGGCGGCCACGCGGGCCAGCCATCCCGCCCGCCACACGTGCGGCTATGCGCGCCCCGCGGTCATCTCCGTCTCCGTCCAAGGAGCCACACGGCCGCCCCGCCGAGGAAAAGCGACACCCCCGTCGCCAACAAGGGCAGGCCGGGGCCAGGCAGCACGTACATCGCGCTCCCGGCCACGGCAGCCAGTGCGCCCACGCCGGCCAGCCATCCCGCAGTCCCTCGACCCGGTCGGCGCACGCCGTGCTCACGGCCGGCTGACATGTCCGTCCTCCTCGCGCGCGACCGGCGTCTGCGCACTGCTCGCCGGCTCTGGTATGCCGGTCAGGTCCTCGACATCGAAGATCCTCGCGATGGGCACGTCGGTGCTGCTGTGAGCGACGATCGAGAAGGCGATGCAGACAGCGATGAGCGTGTACGCCTGCTCCCCCTGCGGAATGCCGGCCTGCAGCACGAGGAGCCCGTAGACCACCGACGCGAAACCCTTGGGGCCGAACCACGCGGCCACCAACTTCTCCCGTCGGTCGAACTGCGTGCCGACGAGAGAGATCATCATCGATGCGGGGCGCACCAGGATGATCGCGAGGAGTACCGCCACGTAGCCGGTCCAGGACAGGTCGGCGAAGAGCTGGGGCGTCAGCAGGGCACCGAAGACCAACAGTGCGGCGAACTTCGCCAGTTCCGCGAGCGCCTCCCCGAGTGGTTCGAAGGCCGTCTTCGCCTCAGGCGACACGGAGGTGAGAACGGCGCCCGCGGAGAAAGCGGCCAGGTACGGATTCGCATGAGTCAGGTGACACGCGGCGTACAGGATGATTCCGGTGGCCAGCGGCAGCAGCGGCTGCAGCTTGGGCTCCGCTCCCAACAGCCGGAACCGAACGAGACCGTTGACCAGGAGCGGCAGCACCACGCCGAAGGCAAGTCCCAGCCCGAGCTCCAGGGCGATCATCCCCAAGGATGACTCCGCGTGGCCACTGGTCGGCCCGGCAGCGGCGATAAGAACAAGCACCACCGGCAGGGCGAGCCCGTCGTTGATGCCACTCTCCACGTTCAGCAACTGCCTCAGTTTGGGCGGTACTTCCTTGCGCCCCACGATCGCCGAGGCGAAAACCGGGTCGGTGGGGGCCAAGACGGCGCCCACGAGGAAGGAGGTCGTCCAGTCCAGCCCGACCAGGTAGTGGGTGACCAGCGCCATGCCGACGAAGGCCAGGGGCATGCCGAGACCGAGGGCACGGGCCGGGTTCTTCCAGTTCTCTCTGAGCTTCGGGAAAGAGACGTGCATGCCGTCGGTGAACAGCACAGCGAACAGCGCCAAGTCGGCAGTGACGGCCACGATGTCGCTGTCCGGAGTAATGTGAATCAACCCGAGGAAGCCGTCGCTGACGAGCGCGCCGCCGACCAGGAAGAGGAAGGATGTGGACAGCACGGTCCGGGCCGCGAGTCCGGAAAGAAGAGCCGCAATGAGCAGAGCGGCGCCGAAGACGGCGACGAGTACCACGAGAACCAACTCCGATCGACGAAGACAGCTGTTCCCTGCCGCCGACCAGACTTCCCGGCACTCCGCAACAGACTTTACACGCCCCTTACGCCTCCCTGACAGGTGCCTGCCGGGCAGCACCGCCCGCCGGACGCTGCCGCCTTCCGGCAAAAGGCCATGCACTGTTTGGGCCTCCTCATTCCTCGTCAGGCCCTTGCGCCGGGCGTGCGCGGGGCCGGGTTTGCGATGAGATGGCGCGGGTCGACGGCGCGGTTGATGGCCGACTCGACGGCCGCGACCCGGTCGGCCAGCAGGCCGAGGGCGGCGACGGCTCGGGTGAGGGGGTCGCTCTCAGGCCCGCCGAGGGTCTGGGTACGGACGTACGCGGCCTTCAGCTCCACCCATCGACCGGCCTGAGCGGCGGAAAGCATGCCCCGTAGCTCGGCCAGCTTCAGCAGGTTGGCCTCGGTGCCGGTGAGGGTCTGGGCTTCGGCCAAGTAGTGGTCGTCGACCAGGGCGGACAGCTCGGCGTCGTTCATGACCGGCTGGATACGCTGGTCGATCTTGCTCGCGTTGCGGTAGGAGCCCTGGAGCCGGAAGGACGGTCGTGATCGTGGACCCCCCGCTCGTAGCCCTCGTCGTAGGCCTCATGGGCCGCCTGATGGACCAGGGCGGGCAGGTCGTCGGTCGCCGCGAGGGCGGCCGGGCCGTGCTCGTCGAGCAGACGGGCGGCGAGGTGTTCGGCGCGGTAGGTCACGGGCGATTCCGACGGCAGCGGGCGGTCCCAGTACGGGCGGGTCGCGGCGAAGCCGGGGTCGGTGACCGGGGCGCGGTAGTTCGTGCCCGCAACGTGAAGGCCAGGTTCTCTCCCTGCGGGACGAGGGTGAGGTCCAGCGGCTGGGTGTTGACCGCGAAGCGGTGGCCGCCCAGGCGGACGGTGCGGCCGTCGTCGGCGTACAGGTCGGTGCGGTCGCGCAGCGCGCGCAGGGCGTGCTGCCGGGCGGACATCAGCCGGCCGTCCAGCTCCTCCGCCCGGCCCTGGTCATCGAGTGAGCGCAACTCGTCGGCTGTGCGCCGGACCTTGGCGGGCATCGGGTCGGAGGCGAAGTATGTGCTAACGGCGTCCGCGTCGGCGAGCGAGGACGCCCGGCGGACGATCGTGGTCAGGACCCGGTCGGTCGACTCGGCCAGGCGCTCGGCCCTGCGAGCACGGGCGTCGGCGAGAGTCTGCTTGCGGGCGGAAAGCGCCTCGTGGATCTCGTCACGCTTGTCCGCCAACTCGGCGAGGAAGTCGTCGGACTCGGCGAACCGGGACGCCAGGTCCTCCACCCGCACCAGCAGGCGGGCGAGCTGTTCGTCGCAGTCCTGGGGGTGCCGGCCGCCGCGAGGGCACTGGTGACCGCCTGGCCGAGCAGCGCGAACTCCGCGGGAACTCGGCCCGGCCCTCGCGGTCCCGGAGCCGGCGCCGGCGGCCGTCCAGGGTGGCACGAGCGCGGTTGACGCCCCCGAGGACCTCGGCGATGCGCTCCAGGGCGGACGTGCGGACGGTGGTGTCACCGATGTCCAGGCCGGAGACGACGTCGGTCACCGTGCGCAGGATGTCGGCGTGCTCGTCGAGACGGGCCGCGATGGGCTCTGCCTCGGCGTCGGCGACGAGCTGCTCGATGTCGGCCCGGTGGTCGGCGAAGGCGTCCTCGTGCGCGAGGTGGGTCACGGCCCGCTGCCCGAACGAGGCGAGGTCTCGCTCGACGTCCGCGACGAGTTCGTCGATGCGGTCGGTGTCCGCGTACCGCATGTCCTTGGGGGTGATCAAGTGCCCTTGCACCTGCCGGAGTTCGGTGAGCCCCGCGACCCACGCCTCTGCGCCGCCCGGGGCCTCGCCGCGCAGGCGCCGTACGACGGTGGCGACGTGTGTTGTCGCCCCAGCGAGCGCGTCGGCCGCCTGCCGGGTGAGCGTCTGCGCCGTCTCGAACTCGGCCAGCACCTGCTCGGCGGTGGCCCGCACCTGTGCGAGCGGCTCGTGCAGGGCACCGAGGTCCGCCTCGGCCAGCCAGTGGTGGGAGTCCGCGACCCGTGCACAGGCCGCCACGAGCGCCTCGTACACCACCGGTCGGGGCGGTCTCGGTGACCGCGCGCGTGATGGACAGGCAGTCGGAGATACCGCGCACGAGGTCGGCGTTGCCGACCCGGGCGAGCGGACCGGTGCCGGCCAGCTGAGCGTCGGCGTGGGTGTCGGAGACGTACAGAGAGGTCCACCGCTGCTACCCCCTGCAGAAGATTACGTCGAGGCCGGAGGCGACTTCGTTCCCTGCTCGAGGCAGGTCCCACGTCCGCGCCGACAACCCCTCGGGCCCGGCTGTCGGAAGGCTGCCACTGTTCAGGGTGGCACTCTCACCTTCAGGCGCGGGCGAGTTCAGCGGCGCCGAAGGAGACGTCGAAGCGGTCGCACCAGATGCTCACACTGGTGTAGCGGGTCGGGTCGACGTCGCCCGGAACCCTGTAGTTCTGACTGCCCTTGTTCCCCTTCAGTTTGCCGAGACTGACGTACTTCCCGTCGTCGAACACATGCCAGCCGGCCGTTCCTTCCTTCACCGGCGCATCGGTCAACCACACATGCAGGTCAGGACCGTTGCTCGTGTCGAGGTTCTCGAGCCGCACGACGTGGGAGCCGTCGGTGAGCCGTACAAGTTTCACTGTTCCCGAGGTCGCGTGCTCGTGGCTGATCAGCCCGCCGCCAGCCAGGGTCGCCGGTCCGGACGGGGCCGAGATGGAAGGGGCACCGCCAGTCGGCCCCCCAGCCGACGGCCGCGGTGGGGCAACGACCTCGGGCAGCGCCTCGTTGACGGTCTCCTCCTGCCACAGCTTCCACGGTTGAAACCAGTAGGATCCGAAACCGCCCACCGCGGCGACCACGGCCAGCCCACCGATCACCCATGGTCTGACCCACACGCTCCGAAACCTTCCCATCGCGTCCCTCCAGACAGTCGTCGACCTCCACCCATTCAATGCGGCAACCGGCCGACGTAGGTCATTCGACAGATGACGAAACCCTTACGTTCCGGAAGGACAGATCGGGCCGAACCCCTGCTCGGACCTCGGCGAGGCGCTCTCCAGGCGGTGACCAGCAGGTGGTCGAGGAGGAGGGCCAAGGCCGCCTGTGCAGCCGTCCAGGCACGTGGGCGGGTGAGGAAGGCACAGGTTGGCAGGGCCACGGCTTGGGGGCGGCGATGGGCGGTGATGACTGCTCTGGAGGCCTCTCTACCTGAACTGATCGCCTGGATCTCGCACGACCTGCGGCCGCTCTGACCTCGGGCGGAGCTAGGCTGTCCCGTAAATGATGTCTGACGGGCGGGAACGTCGGCGGTGATCGATCCGGCCGCTCGTCTACCCGGCGATGCCGAGCATGGCGTGGTGGACGCCATCGCCCTTTAGGCGGCAGTCGCGGAGGATCTTCCAGTTCTTCAAGCGAGCGAAGAGGTGCTCGACGCGGGCGCGGACCTGCTTGTGGGATTTGTTGTAGGCCTGCTTCCAGTCGGACAACTCCTCGGCTTTGCGGCGCCGGTAAGGCATCACGAGTCCGGTGCCTTGATAGCCGCCGTCGGCGATGGTGATGGTCGTGCCGACGGCAGCTTTGGCCCCTGACTCCTCCCATGCCTTGCAGTCATTACGGTTGCCGGGTACTGAGCGGCCCACCAAGACGACGTGGCGAGTGTCAGCATCGGTGACGATCTGGTAGTTGGTGGAGTACCGATATTTCTTGGAGCGCTCGGCGATGGTGTGGCATCGGGTAGGCACGAGCGTCCCGTCCACGATCAGTACGGTGCCGTTGGCGAAAGACCTGCGGGGGCCGGAGCGCGATGATTGGCCCGAGATGGTCGATGATCCCGTATGCGGCTGACTTCGACACACCCAAGAGCAAGGCGAGCTGCCGCATCGTCAAGCTCGTTCGCCAGCAAGCCGCGACCAGCAGCGTTCAGTCCTCCAGAGACAGGCTCCAGGGCCGCCCCCTACCCACAGAGTCCGCCCCCTCGCGCCGCAGAGCCGTCACCAGATTCCCGAAGGAACGCCAGGCTCAGCCCGGTGAACGGGGCCATACAGGACGGCTAGGACGCCAAAATCACACCAGTCACAACTGAATCATCCCAGTTGCCGCTGCCACCCCGTGCCCTCGATTCTGCGGTCCCCTCCGAGATGTGAGGGCTTCAGCGTCCAGCCCCTGGCGCACCGATGAGTTTTCTGCGCTGCGCAGGTCCCATTGGTCGTAACGCACACCACAGCAGTACGGCCCCTACGTGAACCGGAGAGACAAACATGGCAACAGCACGAGAGCAGTCGGCCGGAACCGAGGCCCGTGTCGCCTCCGCCGACGGCACCGAGATCGCATTCGAGCAGTCGGGCCGCGGGCCGGCCATCATCCTGGTTGCCTCGGCACTGGCAGACCGCTCGGACACGACCAAACTCGCGGCTCTCCTCGCCCACCACTTCACTGTGATCAACTACGACCGGCGCGGGCGGGGTGCCAGCGGTGACGCCAATGCTTACGCCCCCGACCGTGAGATCGAAGACATCGCCGCATTGGTCGAACACGTCGGCGGTTCGGCGTCGCTGTTCGGCTCGTCCTCCGGAGCGGTCCTCGCCCTGCGCGCGGCCGCGGCCGGAGTCAACGTCGACTGCCTGGCTCTGTACGAGCCGCCGTTCGTGGTCGCCGAAGGCGACGACGGGCCCCCCAAGGACCTCGCGCAGCAGATCACCGCGCTGCTTGCGGAAGGCCGGCACAGTGACGCGGTCAAGTACTTCATGACCAGGGTGCAGGGCATGCCCGGCATCGCTGTGTTCTTCATGAAGCTCATGCCGAAGATCTGGGCAAACCTCACCAAGCTGGCCAACACTCTGCCCTATGACATCGCGGTCATGGGCGATACCCAGCAAGGCAAGCCGCTCGATGCCGAGGAGTGGGAAAGAGTGGCCGTACGCACCCGCGTGTTGACCGGCGGCAAGAGCCCGGCCGCGTTCCAACGCGCCGCCCTCGCCGTCACCGAGATCCTGCCTCAGGCCGACCACCGCACTCTGCCCGGACTCAACCATGGCGCCATCGTCATGGCCCCGAGGAAAATCGCCCCGCAGATCATCGAGTTCATCAAGGGATGAGCTTGTCGTTCGAGCGGTTCGGCGGCGCTTGGTACTCGGAGCGGAGCGCGACCCATCGGATCTCCGGGAACGCGGCGGTCATGTCGGTGCCCTGCCGCGAGCACAGCAGCACCCGTCCGTCGGCGTAGCGGGCGAGCTGGGCGCGGTAGCCGTCCCGCTTCGGCTCTGCCGCTGATCCGGGCGGCAGGTCGGGTCCGGGCACGGGGGCGGTGAGTATCGGCTCGGGCAGCGTCCACGTCATGGCGGATGCCTTCCACACCCCGCTCACTTGCTGCGCGTCTGCCTCCACTGTCGCGGTGCCCGGCGGGCGCCGGGATGGGTCAGCGTGGCTAGTTCTCGCTGTACTGGGCCCCGGGGCGGGGAGCGACGGCACCATGCAGGCTCGGGCGGCCGGCGGTGGCGAGGTAGCGGGTGCACAGGTCTGCGCCCACCGTGCAGCGTGTGGGGCCGCACTCGGTGCAGCGCAGAAGGTGATCGAGGTAGGCGACGTAGCGTGCACCGTAGGGGTAGGCGCCGAAGTCGATATTCATGCCTACGCTCCCCGTGCCTGCCTGTCGTTCTTCACGGACAACGCTACTCCCGTGCGCACGACTCGGTGTGCAATTGCACACCCCGTGGCTCGAAAGAGGCGGCTGATCCAGGCGGCACTGAAGTCGTGCGCCGGGCCGTCGTTTCCGGAGGTCGTGGCCGGCACCGTGCAGCTGCCGGACGCGACCGCGCTGGACGGCGAGTAGCCGACAGTGCTGGATTTAGTACATGCCACATGCCACATGCCACATGCCGAGGCGATCGAGGTCCGTGACATCGGGTGGGTGGGCTGACGTCTGGCCCCCTGCTGACGCGACGTGCCCACGCCACTGACACGGTGCGGGTCAGCCGCTGACACGAGAGCGAGAGAGCTGCGGTTTCAGCGCAAGCGGTAGCCGAGGAGCGCGATCTGCTTGTCGTTGTCAGCAGCTGTTCAAGCGCCTGCCCTTCTCCGGGGCGCCGGATCACCTGATGGCCCTGGGGAACTCGGTCAGCGGTGGCGGAGTTCCTCGGACCAGGTCCGGAGCTGGTCTTCGAGGGTGAGGTTGTCGCCGCGAGCCACGGTCTGGAGCAGCTGGGCGCACACGGTCGCCTCGGCGGCGAGGCCGGCTGGACTGCCCAGCACGGGGAAGGCAGCACGGACGCGGGCGGCAGTGTCCGGCTGGAGCAGCGAGTAGGCGTAGAGCGTGGCGGCGTCGAACCCCTCCGGGGCCATGCCCCATCCTTCCCAGTCCAGCAGGCGCAGCGGTTCGGTGAGGTTCGCCCAGTGCACATCCGCGTGGGCTGTGGTCCAGCAGGAGGCGGCCGGGGCCGGGATGCCCACGAACTCGGGGATGCCCCGGTCCATGTACTGCTGCCGTACGGCGACGCGGTCGGTGTCGACGGCCGCCACATTCTCCAGCGTCCCGGCGAGGTCGTTCCACCAGGAGTCCGGTAGCTGGGCCTCGTGCTGGAGGATCGGGGCGTCGGACAGGACCGGGTCATCGACGCGGACCGACAGCTCCGCCCGGTAGGCGATGCCGTCGTCGACGGCGTCGTGGACGGCCAGGAGTGCGGGCCGGTGGCCGTCGAGGTCGCCGAAGGCGTGCTGGGCATCGAGGGCGCCGTCCCACAACTTCCCCGACGCCTTGTCCTCCGGGCCCGACACCAGGCGCAGCCAGGCGGGCACGCCCGTAGCGGTGCGGGCCGGGGCACCCAGGGTTCGCCCGGCCCAACCCCAGAACTCCCCGCCCGGCTCGACTCGTACGGCCAGCGCCTCGGCGGCGCGGGAGTGCTGGGCGCGCATGCGCTGTTCGGTGTCCGGGTCAGGCGGAGGCGAGTACACCGATGATCTCCCGGAACTTGGCGGCGGTCAGAGAGGGTTGGGCGACGGCGTCAGCCGCCTCCTTCCAGTGTGGTGCACCGGAGGCGGCGAGAAGGACGTTCGTCACTCCTGGGCATGACGCGACGGCGAGGATGCACGCCTGTGCGGGGGTGAGGCCCGGCCGGATGAGGTCGGCGAACTCCTGGTCGACCATGCCGGGGAGCTCCCCGCCGTGCAGCGGTGCGGAGGCCATCACCCGCAGGCCCGCGCCGACGGCGGCCGGGATCGGGCCCCGGCCGTGCAGGGCCTGCGCGATCGGCGTCATCATAACCAGGCTGACCGGCAGCTGGACGGCGGCCAGGTGGTGTCGGCCGCCGGCGGCTTCGGCGGCCAGAGCGAGCAGGTCCCCCACCGTGAACGCCTCCTCCTCCAGGCCCGCCCACGTGGCGACGCCGTACCCCGCCACGTGCCCGAACGCCACGGCCTCCTCCAGGACGGCGAAGGCGTCCCGGATCGCGCGGTGGAGGGCGGGGCGGTCGCCGGGGTGGGCGCGCTCAGGGTTGTGCAGCAAGACCAGGTCCAAACGGTCGCGCCTGAGCTGCTCGCGGTTGCGGCCGGTCTGCCAGCGCACGTAGTCGGGGGCGAGGCTGTGCCCGGCGGCGGCCTGGTCTTGGTCGAGGACACCGTCGTTCACGGCGTCGGTGCCGGTGGCCGCGGTGAAGTACCCCGTCTTGGTGGAGACGTTCAGCAACGGGTGGACGGATAGGGCCGGGGCCAGCAGGATCTGTGCGCGGCCGGTGGCGTAGTTGGGGGCGGTGTCGACCCACTGCGCGCCGGAGGCGGCCGCACGGACGACCGCCTCCGGGATCGCCCGGCACCGGTAGGTACCAAGGGCGAGTTGTGCGGTCACAGCAGGCTCCCCACCGTCGCGGCCTGCCCGGCAACGAGCTCCTGGAGCAGGGCGGCGACGTCCTCCAGGGCGAGGCCAGCCGTGTCGGCGAGCGTGGCCAGGTCCACGGTCCGGCCGTCGACCAGCGGGCGCAGCACCGCTTCCGCCTCGGGCGCGAACTCGTACACGGTGCCGGCGGCGCACAGCGTCACCGTGTCCTCGCCGACCTCCAGCACCGCGCGGGCGGTCGTCAGCCTCACCCGCAGACCGCCGTCGACGGGGACGGTGTCGATGTACGGCAGGCTCGGCACCATCCGGCCCACGGCCTGCCCGTCCGTCGCCGCCCGGTAGCGGGCGAGCAGGCCGGGATGGTCCAGCAGTTCAGCGAGCCGCTTGCGCATCCCGTCCACGGCGTCGGCCTGGACGTCCGACGCGGCGAGCAGCGGCAGGTCACGCCTCCAGTCCTCGTGCGTGAGCAGCTGCTCGGACACCCACGCCATCAGGTCGGTCGCCGTGTGGGTCTGCAGGCCGCAGGTGACGTGCAGGGAGCGGGTGCCCTGGTCGGCGGAGACCGCGTGCCACACGCCGCGCGGCACGTACAGGACGTCGCCCGGCCACAGGACCAGGTCGGCGACCGGCTCGGTGGGCGCCTCGCCCGGGTCCTCGATGTCGCGGTACAGCGGGTAAGGGCGGGTGGTGCCGTAGATCCTCCAGCGCTTCGCGCCGTCCAGCTGGACGATGACCGTGTCGTGGTCGTCCCAGTGGATGCCGAACCCCTCGGTGGCGCTCCATGAGGCGTAGAGGTTCGCCTGGACGCGCGTGTGCAGCTCACGCTCGATCGCTTCGCAGAGGCGGGCGATCGGCGGGTGGAGTTCGTCGACGCTGTCCAGGGCGAGGGAGGCGCCCTCCTTCAGACGGGCGTGCAGTTCGGCCGGGTGGAGGCGGTGCCACACGGTGTGGCGGCGAGGCTGCTACCGCAGCGGTGGCCAACTGGGCGGAGGAGTCCAACGGCCGCAGCGAGGCAAGAGCATACGAACTGGCGGGGCCAGACGGGGCGGAGCTCCTTCCCAGCCTGTTGGTGACACTGGGGCTGGATTGCCTGAGCGGCATCGGTCCGCTAAACGCTTCGCTCTCTCCGCCTGTCGGCCGGAACACGCCTGGCGCATGCTTTTCGCGGCAGCATCGACCGGTGGCGCCTACAACAACGGTTTCCACGGCGCCTACAGGCGACTGGCCGCCTGGCGTTCCCTCACCGCCTTGTCCGGTGCCTCCTCGGCAGCACCGGTCGGTGAAGTGGAGGCTCATGTCCAGGAATGCGACTGGTACAGCTTCGGGGCCGCCACGGCGTGGTTCGAGCGCGTGACGTGGGACATAGGACTGGTTTCCGTCACCCCTGGGGCTCGGCGCCTCGCTGTGCTGGCAGCCACGGACACGGACTGAGCGGGAAGATATTGTCTCAGGAATAGTGAAACGTACACGCATGGGCTCTGCCCGACACCTACCCGGTCCGGGTCTTCTGCGGTCGTGGGACATAGGGTCGATGGCCAGGTGGTGCGGCGCGTTGTCCGGTGCCAAGAACCGGACCTGCCCGGGCAGGTGATGGCCCTCGTGGAGGCGAGCAGTCGTGGCGAACGCTATCGACTGCATTGGTGAGGGTCGGGCATCAGCCTCCGGCGATCTCCTGTACAGCGTCGAGGAGCAGGTGCCAGGGATACTCCTTGGGGCGGCCTTGGCCAGGCTGGTTCGGCTGGAAGCCACCCTCGCCGTACAGGACGCGTACGCCCATCTTTCGTAGCTCGCTGACGCTCCTTTCGAACTGGCGATGCTGGACGTAGGCGGCATTGACGCACGGCATGGTCACCGTGGGGATCTGTTTGCCAATGCCCTCAGCAACGACGCCCACCGCGAAGTCGTGGGTCAAGCCGAGGGACCACGCGTTTATCGTGTTGAAGGTGGCCGGGGCGAAGGCGATGACGTTGGCTTTCGGCCACACGTCCGGCTCGCCGGGCATCTTGTACTCGCTGCGGACCGGGTGGCCTGTCAGGCGCTCCAGTTCCGAGAGTTGCGGTTGGAGCCAGCGTGCGGCGGTTGGGGTGAGGCCGAGGCAGACGTCGAAGCCGCGGGCCTGCGCCTCTTGGATGACGGCGGCGACATCGAACACTGGCGGAGCTGCGGAACCGAACAGGTATAGCACGGGGGCTTCTGTCATCATGCGATCTATCTGAACACACGCAACCGCCCCCTCATGCTTACGAGTCGAAAGCGGGCGGAGGCGCCGGCACCTTTGAGCGCGGGTACTGTTCCAAGTGGCTGCTTAGAACGGAGACCAGTATGCCCACACTGGACGAAAACCACACGGGCGCCCGCATCAAGGAGCAACGCAGGCTAGCCAGGCTGACGCAGCGCCAGCTCGCTCAGCTGCTGCCATACTCCTACAGTCTGCTCAACCAGGTGGAATGCGGCGCTCGCCCGGCGACGGCCGACTTTGTGGCTGCCGTCGCCCATTCTCTCAAAATCGACGTGACGGTGCTGACGGGCCAGCCGTACGTGACCGAGTTGCAGCGTGATCGGCTCGCCGAACTCGTACGCCCGATCCGTGAGGCGCTGGACCTGTACGACCTGGGTCCAAATCCGGCCCTGATCAGTGTTCGGACGGACGACTGCCTCATCGCCAGCGCAGACCAGATATGTCAAGAGGTACGAGCGACGCGCCTCCGCAACGCCGCACAGAAGCTGCCGGACTTGATCGCGGAACTCACCCACGCCGCCTGGTCGTCCCCGTCCACCCAACTGTGGCAGGCGCTGGCTTCCACCTACCGCACGGCGCACGACATCAGCGTCAAGCTCGGGTATTACGACCTGTCCGCAGTGGCGTTGGGGCGCATGGACTGGGCTGCGCAACGCGCCTCCGATCCCTGCCTGGCCGCCGTCCGCCAGTACATGCGGGCCCTGGTCTACTTCCGGGAGGGCGAGTACCGCATTGGCCAGCGCCTCGTCGCGGCCGGTCAGAAAATCGTCGGGCAGGCCGGTGAGACTCGGGAGGCCTTGGCGGTCGCCGGCCAGCTGCACCTGGGTGCGGCGGTGCTTTCCGCGCGGGCGGCGGATGAGACGTCAGTGAGCCTGCACATCTCAGAGGCTCGCCGGATCGCGAAGCAGATCGGTGACGCATCGGACGTGCATTGGCTCAGTTTCGGGCCGGCCAACGTAGCCCTGCACAAGATGTCCGCCGCTGTCGAGATGAGGCAGTACGACAACGCGCTTAAGCAGGCCCGGAAGATCAAGTTGCCGACGCAGCTCGCCACGTCCCGTCGAGCGCACTTCCTGATCGATAAGGCTCGGACTGAGATGGAGACGGGGCACAGCGAAGGAGCGTTGAAGTCGCTGGTGGAAGCCCGGAGGCTGGCGCCGGAGCAGACCCGATACCATCCGGCGGCTCGTGAGACGATCACGGGCCTTGTGCATTTGTCCCGCCGTACGCCGGACTCGCTCAACCATTTGGCCGCTTGGGTCGGTCTGTAGGGGCGCTTACAACGCTCACAGAAGTGTGAGCGTTCTGTCCTTCTCAGAGAGTCAGGCTGAACTCACACCAAGTGAACGACGGTGCGAGGGCGGTGCAATGACTCCGGCTGAACCTTCCGAAAAACAGGTCTTCGCAGACCGCGCCCGCGCAGTCACACACTGGGCGCCCCGGCAGCCGCTCGAACGGCTCCGGGGCCGGCCAACGCTGCGAAGGAGCGTCGACGTGAGGAACGGTACAGCTCGCAGAAAGCCCGGCGCCAGGACGGCCCTGCACTATTGCCGGGCCAATCGAGGCGGCACAATCGCCAACAGTCAGGCCACTGGGTCCAGGGCAGTGACGAGGTGAACACCACCCAGCGTGAGACGTCACAGCCGACGCTCGCGCCTTGCCGACCGCCTGACCTCCGGAAGGCTGCCGCACAGATGTGGCCGGCGGTCCCCGACTGCGGGCGGGATGTGATGCATGCGCGCTTCAAGGTCGCCACTCTGAGCAGCAGGTTATCTCCGCGCGGTGAGGACGCCTGTCAGGTGGGGACTATGCGTCGGATCGCGGCGGCAAGGCTGCGCTACTGCGGGCTTGAGGCGATGACGGATGACGTGATGCTGATCGTCACGGAGTTGCTGACCAACGCCCTGCAGCACAGCGGCACCACAGAGATCAACCTGATCATCACCGTGGCCGACGGGGCTTTGCGGGTGCGGGTCCAAGACGGCATGCCGACTCCCGCCGCACCCCGACGCCCCGGTCCCACCGCAGAGTCTGGTCGGGGCCTGCTGCTCATCGACGCCGTGGCCAGGGAGAACGGCGGCACCTGGGGAACCAGCGAGGCCGGCGCGGAGACGTGGTGCTGTCTTCCCCTTCCCGCGCAGGGGCAGCCGTGACCGTCTTAACCGCCCCCTCGTGGTCTGCGCCGCTGGGCCCGTCAGAGCTGGCCGGCGTCCTGACGAAGCTGCGGCAGTGGACCCCCTACGACGGCGAGACAGTCCTCGACGACGTCGGCGCAGCACTGGACGACGTCCTCCCACCCCAGGACCTGCTCGCTGACCTTGCGGTGCGCCTGCGTGGGCACCTGGCCCAGCTCGCGGACATCGCCGTCGCCACCGAAGCCGGCCAAGAGGATCTCGAGGCGGACCGACTGATCCAGCAGGCCCGAGCAGTGTGCGCTCAGCAGGCGCCAGTCGCGCACGTGCCGACCGTGGGCCAACTGCGCCGGCTGGCCTGGGCCGTCAACGAACTCCTGGAGCGCCTGACGGACCTCGGATGTCTCAGGGAGGCGGCATGAGGACTTCCCCGCTCCCATCCGGCACAACGAGAGAGAAGAACCGCACCGTGCATGCCGTGTCCGATCAGGGCCTGGTCCCCTTCATCACCCAGCGCGAGGGCGAGGAAGCGGCGCCGGACAACCTCCTCATCCACCGGCATGCGGCCGGGCCCCGGCTGTACTACGGCGACGAGGACCCCAGAGACCGGCCTCTGCGCGGCATCCTGTGGGCGCGGTGCGGCTTCAACCCCATCGACGAGCGGCAGATGCCCACCGGTACCCCGCAGTGGAAGCTGATGCACCCCTACCGGCAGATGCTCACCATGCAGGCACTGCACTGCCAGGTCTGCGCGCGGCCCGCCCGTACTCCGCTCGGCTTCATCTTCCTCACCGGACCACGGGACGAAGACCCCACCAGGGCTGAGATTCTCACCAACCAACCGCCGGTGTGCGCCAGGCACGCCCGCACCGCGGCCGCGCTCTGCCCCCACCTGGAGAGGAACCCCATGGTGTTCCTGGCCCGGAGCGCGCCCTTGTACGGCGTGCACGGCACCCTCTACGGCCTCAACGCACGAGGACAGGTCCAAGTCGTCGCCCAGCCCGACCACGCCCTGCCCTTCGCCCACCCCAACCTCCCCACCCTGCTCGCCTCCCAGCTCATCCGACGCCTCAGCTCCTTCCGCATCCTCGACATGAACGAACTCCTGCAGGAACTCGCCACCCACGCCGCACCAGGCTCGGCCCGGAGCCCGTCGACTCACCGCTGAAGCCCTGCCGACCAGGCCGGCACCGCCGCCGTCTCGACCCGGGACCCAGGCGGTACTGCTCCCCAGCGCCCAGGAGCGTCGCGGCGCAGGGCCTCAAAGACTCACCGGCCGGCCACGCGAAGGACAGGCGGCCGGTGAACAGGGGCGGGTCCGCGGAGTTCCCCCGACTCCACCTCTGCACGGACCCGCCCCACCCCAGCTACCGCCGCAAGAAGGCGTTTTCCCAGCGCGACCCCCAGACCCCCTCCCCTCGTTTTGGTGTAGAGGAGTTCCACGCGTGAAGGCCTCAGAGGTGACCGCACCGGTCGTACGCACAGTCACCCTGAAGCTGCCCGCAGACACCGGCGCGATGCCCATGGCCCGCATCAGGGGCCGCACTCTGCTCACCGTGCTGGACTGGCCCGGCAACGTCCACGCTGCGACCGACGTCCTGGGCCACCTCGTCGACAACGCCGTCCAGCACGGCCACACCCCCGAAACGACAGGCCGCCTCCGCGAGATCCGCGTCTGGCTCCGTGTCACCGAAGCCCACGAACTCATCATCGACGTCGCCGACCCGCACCCCGGCTTCGAACACTTCACCGACGCCGTCAACGGCTGTACGGGACGCAGCCTGTGGAACGTCAGGCAACAGGGCGCCCACCTGAGCTGGTTCCTGACTCCCCAGTGCGGCGGGAAAACCGTACGCGCCACCATGACCGCCGCATCCTCGCCCCCGTGACCACCGCCGCTCCCGCCTTCGCGCCGGTGCCGGCACCGGCGCGAGGCAAACCCCGGCTCGTGCTCCCCGGCGGCCACGTCCCACCCGCGCCGGCACTCAGCAGCACCCGACCAAGGTGAGGCACCATGACGATCACTCCCGACTCCCCGACCCGTGCGGCAGTACCGGAGTTCCTCGAGCTGGAGATCACCGGTAAGTGCCAGCTCACCTGTCCGTCCCTGTGCTACGCCAAGGCCGGCCCCGCCGCGGGACACGGCAGCATGACCACCGACGACTGGAAGCTCCTTATCAGCGAAGCCGCCGGCATCGGCGTGGAGAAGGTGCAGTTCATCGACGGTGAGCCGACCATGCACCCCGGCTTCGAGGCCTTGGTGCACCGGGCCCTTGCTCTCGGGCTGAACGTGCAGGTCTAGAGCAACCTGTACCGCGTGAAGCTGGAGCACTGGGCGCTGTTCGCGCATCCGAAGGTGTCCCTGGCGACGTCCTACTACAGCGACCTCGCCGACGAACACGAGCGGGTGACCGGCCGCAAGGGCTCCCACGCAGCGACCCGTGCGAACATCGTCCAGGCCATGCACCGGCACATCCCGCTGCAGGTGGGCATCGTCGAAGTGTTCGACGGGCAGCGCACCGCGCAGGCCCGCGAGGAGCTGCTCGCGCTCGGTGTGCGCAGCGTGAACGTCGACCGTGGCAGCGTCGGCCGGGGCGAGGTCCGCGTCCCCAGCACCGCGGACCTGTGCGGCCGGTGCGCCAAGGGCCGGGCCCCGGTCATGTCGGACGGCACGGTCACCCCGTGCGTCCTGGGCCGCTTCCTCAGGACAGGGAACGCGAAGACGGACGGGCTGGCCAACGTCTTCAGCGGGCAGCCCTGGGCGGACACCGCGGCGAGGATCCCCCGGCGGCCCGTGCCGACGGCCGGCTGCACCCCGGCCGACTCCAACGACTGCGACCCGGCGAACACGCCGGCCTGTGATCCTGCCTACTAGGACGAGAGGGGCGAAGACCCGATGACCGTGAAGTGGCTGCCGCACGCCCGGCGCCTGGCCCACCAGGTCGCCCGGCCGGAATCACGCTGGCATACGGCCGTGGCCAGTGTGCCCCGGCACCAGTTCGTGCCCCGGTGGTGGGAGCCGGACGGCGGCGTGTGGCGCCTGCGCACCGGCCTCGAAGACGCCGGCATCTGGCTACAGGAGGCGTATCAGGACAAGACCCTCGTGACACGGGTCGGCGCCAACCATGCCGACACGGTCGGAATCGACGAGATCCTCGACAGCGGTACGCCGACCTCGTCGTCGACGCTGCCCAGCCTCGTCATCCAGATGTACCGGCACGCCATGATCGCCGACGGCAACCAGGTCCTCGTCACGACCGGATCAGGCTACGGCACAGCCCTGGCCTGCATGCGACTGGGCAGCGACCACGTCACGAGCATCGACATCGACGAGCACCTCGTCAGAAGCGCCGAAAACCGTCTCCTGCTCATCGGAGAAACCCCCCGGCTGGAGGCCTGTGACATCACGGGCCGCCTCCTGCCCGGGAAGTTCGACCGCATCGTCTCCACCGTGTCGGTGCGCCCCATACCTGCCTCCTGGCTCAAAGCGCTGCGCACCGGCGGCCGGCTCGTCACCACGATCGCCGGCACCGGTCTGATCCTCACCGCCGACAAGACCGCCGACGGCGGGGCCGTGGGCCGCATCGAATGGGACCATGCCGGATTCATGCGCATCCGGCACAGCGACGACTACCCAAAGCCGGCCGACGACCTGTGGAAAGGCGCCGCGGAAGGCGACGGACAGGACATCGGCACCAGCCGCTACCCGTTGCTCTACCCGCCCGACGCCTGGGACGTCATGTCGATGCTCGAGCTGCAGCTCCCCGGTATCGAGTACCGCAAGCAGGAAGACGGCGACACCCGTACGGTGTGGCTGCTGCACCCCGACGGCTCATGGGCCCGCGCCACGGCAGCCGGGCACCTCGCGGCGCCAACCGTGCACCAGAGCGGCCCACGACGGCTGTGGGAGAACCTGGAACGGATCCGCCACCGCCTCAACCGGGAAGGCACCCTGCCCCTTTACGGCGCCAGCGTCACCATCGACCCCGACGGGACCACCACCCTGGCCCGGGGATCGTGGACGGCCACACTGTAGGCCCTCCCCCGCACGACGCCGACGCGACGGCCAGCCCCTGCCAAGAAGCAACCGCCGCGCCCGTCCACCAACGTCTTAGAGGCCGTTCTCTTTCCGAATGCCGTGTGCGGATTCCGCTGGTCAGGCATGAGATTGCGGCTGTGGCGGGAGTTTCGACTCGTTGCTGATCGAGTCGGTGGGGGTGGCGGATGCCGTCGATGCGGGCGGTCCTGGAAACGCGGCGGAAGGCCGCTGCCGTGCGGGTGGATGAGCTCGAAGCCGAACTGAAGCGGGTGCGGGCAGACTTGGCGGATGCCGAGGAGGTTCTCAAGCTTCGGACGATCGGCCTCGAGCAGTATCTGGAAGCGCTCGCCGAGGAGGAACAGCCGGCCGAGACAGTCGTTGGCCCGTCGCCGAGGACGCCGGTGGGCCCGCGCCGTGCGGTGCCACATCGACAGAACGCGGCCGGGGTCGAAGACCTGTCGGTGGACTACCAGGCGGTGATGGCAGCCGCGGCCGAGGCCGGGAACGACGGGCTGGGTGCCCGGCGGGCGGCCGTGGTGCTTGGCTGGGACAGTGCCTCGGCCTCACGTGTCGAGGGTGCGAGAGCACGGCTGAAGAGGCTGGTGGAACGGGGCTGGCTGGTGGAGACGAAGCCCGGGAGGTTCACCCTGCCGTCAGCACTGCAGGCCGACGAGATCGTGCGGCCAGGCGGCGGCTCATCAGGGCGATCATCGACCAGCGGATGACGGCTTCGCTCGTGTCGGGGCGGCGTTCGTAGTCCCTGACCAGGCGGCGGCTGCGCAGAAACCACGCAAAGGACCGTTCGACGACCCAGCGGCGGGGAAGGGCCTGGAAGCCTCGAACATCTTCACTGCGGCGGACGATGTCGAGGACGAGGCCGAGGTGCTGGCTGGTCCAGTCGGTGAGGTGGCCGGTGTAGCCGCCATCGGCCCAGACCCGGGCCAGCCGCCGGAAGCGGCCGGCCGCCGCTGGCAGAAGGGACCGGGCGCCGTCCCGATCGGTCACGGACGCCGGTGTGACCAGCACAGTCAGGAGGAGTCCGAGCGTGTCGGTGAGCAGGTGCCGCTTGCGACCGTTGATTTTCTTGCCCGCGTCGAAGCCCCGTGAGCCGAAGGTGACGGTGGCGTCCGCTTTCACCGACTGCGAGTCCACGATCCCCGCGCTCGGCTCGGCGCTGCGGCCTTCGCCGGCGCGGACGGCTTCCCGCAACCGGTCGTGCAGCTCGGTGACCAGTCCCGTGTCCCGCCAGCGGGCAAAGAAGGCGTAGACGCGCGGCCAGGGCGGGAAGTCCGCGGGCATTGCCCGCCACTTGATGCCGTTGTCGACGAGGTAGCGCACTGCGTCGATCATCTGCCGGTGGCAGTAGCCCTCCGGACGCCCGCCGCGGCCCGAAAGCCAGCCCGGCACCGGAAGAAGGTCCCTCACCACGGCCCACTCGGCATCGCTCATGTCCGAGCCGTATCGGGGCCGGCGCTGCGGCCGGTCGACTGCGTTCCCGAACCTGTGGGCGAGGCAGTCACACCCACGAGTGGACGAACTGGACTCGGCGACCACGACCACGCGACACTTCGACAACAGGGCCTCTTGCTTCTCGCTGGACTCGACATCCGCGAGCTACCAAGAGGCCCTTCCTTCATGCACCCGCCCCGGACAACTCACCCGAACCAGGACCCCGTTCGAACCTGCCCGACCGCACGAGCGGATAGAGAACAGGCAGTTATTCTCGCGTTCAAAGGAGAACGACGTGACAGCATCAACAGCGCCGGACATCACCACCATACGGATCGGTGTCCTGCGCGCAGGCAACTCCCCCGAACGGCCCGGTTCCCTCGCCTCCGGCGAGCAAGCAGCCAAGGCTCTCACTCACGTAGGCCTCACCACCGACCTCATCAACCTCGCGGACACCCCTC
This sequence comes from Streptomyces ambofaciens ATCC 23877, assembly GCF_001267885.1. NCBI lineage: Bacteria > Bacillati > Actinomycetota > Actinomycetes > Kitasatosporales > Streptomycetaceae > Streptomyces > Streptomyces ambofaciens. Next base: position 229,090 of record NZ_CP012382.1, read on the forward strand.
TGTCCAGCCTCCGCGACCGGTTCGACGTCGCCCGCCACGGCCTGGGCGGAGAAGACGGCAAGATCCAGGGTGCCCTGGAAACGCGGTCGTAGCCCTCTGGCGCCCCCGCCCCGCGTTGCCGCTTACCTCCACGTCTGATGGCAGAGGCTCACCACGTCCGAGGGCGCGACTCCATCCGCCGGGCGCACAGATTCCGCACCTGTTCACGCGGCTGGGGACGGGCTGGCGGCATCTACGGGACACGAGGCTGCGCCTGTGAGCGAGGGCGCTCGCGCGGCTGTGCAGGGTGCTGGGGAGCAGCCGGACGGACAGGGGGGCCGCTTCGGTGGGGATGCGGGGCGCGGCGATCCACGATGCCGAGGCGTCGCAGGTGCGCGTACTCGTCTTGTTGACGGGCCAGAGCAGGTGCAGGATGTCGCCTTCGATGCCGTCGGGGGCGTAGGTGTCGGCGGAGGTTCCGGTGGTGCAGCAGACCATGGCCTTGCGGCCGAGGAAGACGCCTTCGGCGTGTTTGCGTCCGCCGCCGTAGGCGAAGCCGCGGGCATGACGCGCTCGACCCAGCCCTTGAGGATGGCGGGCATGGAGAACCACCAGATCGGGAACTGGAAGATCATCAGGTCGCACCACTCCACCTTGGCCTGCTCAGCGCTTCAGGGCGGCGTTGAAGGAAGCGGGCTCGGGGTGTGCGTGGACGATGAGGACCTTCACGTCGTACTCCGGTGAGTGGTGGGACGGTGTGCAGTGGAAACGGCGACGGTGTTCGCGCCGACGATCACGGCGATGGCGAGCCAGGCGAGGACGTCGAGATGCTGTCCGAGGAGAGTGAGGCCGGCCAGGGCCGCGAAGACCGGGTTCACGCTCATGAACACGCCGAAGAAGTGTGCCGGGATGCGGCGCAGCGCCAGCAGATCGGCCAAGAACGGCACCGCGGAGGAGAGCACCCCGGCGGCCAGCGCACAACCCAGCGCCATGGCTGTGGGCGGGTGGTGCCAGAGCACCCACACGCCGACGGGCAGGTAGAGGGCGCCGGAGACGGCCGCCGCGGCGGCCGAGCCTTCCAGGCCGGGCAGGCGGGCCCCGACGGTTCGGTTGAGCAGGATATAGCAGGCCCAGCATGCCGCGGCCAGCAGAGCCAGGCCGATGCCCAGATAGTCGGTGGAGGGTGTGGGGCGCGTGAGGACCACGACCGCTGCGGCAGCCGCCACCGCGGCGACCAGGTCGACACGGCGCCGAGAGCTGGCCAGGGCTACGGCCAGCGGGCCGAGGAACTCCAGCGTGACGGCCAGCCCGAGCCCGATCCTCTCGATCGCCGCGTACAGGGACAGGTTCATCACCGCGAACACCAGGGCCAGGCCCAGCACGGGACGCCACTGCGCCGCGGTGAAGTGCCGCAGCCGCGGTCGGCCGACCGCCACGAGCACCACGGCCGCCACCCACTGGCGCACCGCCACCACCCCGACCGGCCCGAGCACCGGGAACGCCAGCGCCGCGATCGAGGCCCCCGTCTGGTTGGACAGGCCGCTGCCCAGCTTCAGCGCCACCCCGGCCCCGCGCCCCGTCCCCCGGGAAGAGGCGGTCCCGTCGACTGTGGTGCCCCGGGGCGATGCGACGGGGGAGGAATCGAGCTTCATGGCCTCCACGATGAGCGCACCATCGGTATACGCAAAATGCATCCACACGCTGAGCTATACGCTAGATGCATGGATGAGACGCGGAACAGGGCGGCTGCGCTGGAGCTGAAGCACCTGCGGTGCCTGGTAGCCATCGTCGACACCGGCAGCTTCACGGACGCCGGCATCGAGCTGGGCATCTCCCAGGCCGCCGTCTCCCGGAATCTGCTCTCCCTCGAAAAGATCCTCGGGGTGCGGCTGCTGCACCGCACCAACCGCACGATCACTCCCACCACCGCGGGTGTACAGGCTCTTGTCCGCGCCCGCTCGCTGCTGTCCGGCGCCGAGGAACTCGTCACCGAAGCCTCCACGGGCCACAGCCGCCTGCACATCGGCCACGCCTGGTCCGCGTTCGGCCGCCACACCACCGAATTCCAGCGCCGCTGGCACCAAAGCCACCCCGAGACCGAACTCCGGCTCATCCGCCACAACTCCTCTACCGGCGGGCTCGCCGAGGGCCTCTGCGACCTCGCGGTCATCCGCGCCCCTCTCGACCTCAAGCCCTGGTCACACGCCCTCGTCGGCCACGAACACCGCTACGTGGCTCTCGCCTCCGACGACCCCTGGGCTCGCCGCCGCAGTATCCGCATGAGCGAGATCCCCGGCCGCACCCTCGCCATCGACCGCCGAACCGGGACCACCACCCTGGACCTGTGGCCTGAGGACGAACGGCCCGCCGTCGAGTACACCCACGACATCGACGATTGGCTCGCCGCCATCGCCACCGGCCGCTGCGTCGGCATCACCCCCCAAGCCACCGCAGCCCAATACCGGCGCGACGGCATCACTTACCGTCCATTGCGCGACACCGATCCCGTTCCCGTCCACTTCATCTGGCGCAGGCAGGACCCTCACCCCGCCACTCACGCCGCCGTCGCTCTCGCCATTGACCTCTACGGCTACCGCAAGAACCGCCACATCCCGGCCAACTCGGATAAATGACCGTTTCTGGGAATCGCATGGCGGTCGTACGCGAGGCCTCCAGCGTGTTCTCCCGGCGGCGAGACCACCTTCCAATGAGAACCGTTCAGTCCGGCCGCGTCAGGGCTTCAAGATCAACTAAGCGCTCCTTTGGCCCGCATCTTGGCCAGACTCCTTGCCGGCAGAGATACGGCGGACCGCGAGCGGGCTCACTGCTGATACCTGCGCATCAGCTTCTCCAAGTCCTCGGCGAAGAAAGGGCCGTCGCGGTCGGCGGACATCTCGTGGATCCGCTTGAACCGTTCGGCGCGGCCAGGTCAGCACTCAGCCACCCAGCCCATCCGCCTCGAGTGAAGGGCGAGCTCCTTCAACACGCTGAACTTGACAGAGAAGTGTTCGACCACGTAGTCGCGTACCTCGTCGAGAGCCTGGGCCTTGACCCCTCACCTTTGGCTGGGGAGCTGGTCTCTTCCATAAAGTTCAAGTGCGGAATCAAGCCTTTTTGAGGTCCATCTGGCAGTTCGTGCCCAGGAGCACGGCAGTTGCGATGTGCCCTGCACGGACTGATGCACGCGGCCGTTCTGCACGACGCCAAGCACCACGCGGTGCGGTCGTTGCCACCTCTACCGCCACCCTTGCGCCCGCCTCCGCCCCTCGCAGCGCAGCGGAGGCCGAACACGATGCCTTCATGGCGCACGTCAGCGCGGCGGAAAGCACATCGACCCCGTGCCGCAAGGTCAGCGCCAGGCCTGTCGTTCCTGGCCGCGGGGGTCGTCGACCTGGGCCCACTCGGTGTCGATGCGCATCGTGGCCCGGCGCTCGTCGTCGTACGGATCCCAGCCTGGTTCACCGGTCCTGGCGAACCGGACCCACGTGGCATGCATACGGGCGGCGAGATCCGCGGAGGGCTTGTCAGGGCCGAGCAGGGCGGATGGGCCTTGCAGCTGGGACAGGTGCGCGAGATCGAAGACGAAGGGCAGCTCCACCGCGTGGGTGGCGCCGAGCTCTTCGTCCAGCGCGTGGGAGCGCCAGGCGAACGCGTAGGCGTAGGTGGCGGACTCGGGGTGGGCGGCATGCGCGTCGGCAAGGGCCCAGCTGCCCGCGCCGAACAGTGCGTCGCCCATGATGGCCGAGCGCAGCTCACCGAAGGACGCATCGGGGCGTGCCTTCCGGTACGTCTCGACCAGTCGCGCCGGTCTACGGTGCGAGCGCGCCGCCACGTCATCGACGTCCCCGGCCGTCGAGGTGGCGTACTTGTCCACGGGGACCAGGTAGAGGTTTCCTTCCTCGGCGTTGGTCCCGATGAGCAGGTCGACGTCGTCACCGAGGCCGGCGGCGACGGATTCGGCGGGCTGCGTGTCGAGGACCAGGCTGAAGGGACTGAGCCCGATCAGCGGATCGTGGTGCGTCTCGGTCTGCAGGTCGATGCCCGCGAGCCGGGAGGCGGCCTCGACCAGGCAGTCGTCGGAGATGTCCGCGAAGGCGTCGGCGCGGGGCTCGATGCCCAGGGCCTCGGCCGCTGCCCGGGTGACGCGGGCGGCCTGCTCAGTGGTGAACGCCCCCAGGCCGCTCCCACTTTGGACGATCGCCCGGCGCAAGAGGCCTGCGGCACTGGGGGTGGCGAGGACGCCACCGACGAGGGTCGCCCCGGCCGACTGACCGAAGAGGGTGACGTTGTGCGGGTCACCGCCGAAGGCGGCGATGTTCTCCCGCACCCAGCCCAGTGCGGCGACGACGTCGAGCAGACCGCGGTTGGCGGGCGCGCCGGGGAGGTCGAGGAACCCGGCGATGCCGAGCCGGTAGTTGAGGGTGACGAGGACGACGCCGTCACGGGCGAAGGCGGAGCCGTCGTACAGCGCGGACCGCGTCGATCCGGCGACGAAACCGCCACCGTGGACGAACACCATGACGGGCAGGTCGCCGCCAGAGGCGGCGGGCATCCAGACGTTGAGGGTGAGATAGTCCTCGCCGCGACTCCAACCGGTGCCGAAGTAGGGAGACATGTCCACGCTGCCGAGCTTGCGCTGGGACTGCGGCGCGTTGGGCCCCGGCACGGTGGCGTCCCGTACGCCGTCCCACGGCTCGTGCGGCTTCGGCGGCTCGAACCGGCCGGCGCCGCGGGGCGGGGCGGCGTAGGGGATGTTCAGGAAGGCGGTGGTGTCACCCTGGCGCAGGCCGCGGACGGCTCCCTGCGCCGTGGTCACGATGGGATCGGTGTGGTGGCTCATGTCTCGTGTCTTTCCGCAGGACTCAGGCCTGCTCGGTGTACGGGGCAAAAGGGGCCCAGCCCTTGATGGCGAACTTGTCTCCCTCGCGTGCCACTTCGGCGGCACCGTGGCCGCCCAGATGTGCGGGGATCACGAGTGCGTTGTTGTCGGCCGCCCAGCCCAGCACCTTGCGGCGGGTGGCGCGGGCGCCCGCGGGGTCCTGGCAGAAGCAGCTGTTGGAGTCGGGCTCGAGGATCTGCACGGGGCTGTGCAGCATGTCGCCGACGAACACCGCGCGGTCCGTCCCGGAGGTGAGGGTCAGTACGGAGGAGCCGGGGGTGTGTCCGGGAGCCGCGTCGAGGCGCAGATCGGCGTCGATCTGGTGGCTGTTCTCCCACAGCAGTGTCTGGCCGGCCTGGTGCACCGGGGCCACGCTGTCCTCGAAGACGTTCTGGTTGCCGCGGCCGAGCAGCTTGTGGTCGTTCTCGGGATTCCAGAAGTCGAAGTCGTCCTTCGGCATCAGATAGGTGGCGTTGGGAAAAGTGGGTATCCACTGCCGGCCGTTCAGATACGTGTTCCAGCCGACGTGATCGACGTGGAGATGTGTGTTGATCACGATGTCCACGTCCTCGGGCGCGACGCCGGCACGCGCGAGATTGGCCAGGAAGCCGGTTTCGAGGCGGTTCCAGACCGGCGCGTACGGGCGGTCCTTGTGGTTGCCGACGCCGGTGTCGACGAGGATGGTCTTGCCTGCGCTGCGCAGCAGCCAGGTCTGGATCGCGGAATTGACGATATTGGTCCCGGAATCGAGGAAATGCGGGGTCAGCCAGGATGCCCCGTCGTTCCACACTTCCTTCGGGCTGTCGGGGAAGAAGGTGTCGGGCGTCATTTCGACGGGACCGAAGTACTCCCATACCCGTGTGATGGTGACGTCGCCGAGCGTGATCTGTTCCATGGGGTGTCCTTGAGAATGTGGAGGCTTTCCTGGAACCGTACGAGTGGCCTCGGCGCGCGCGGTATCCGTCACATGACTGCACCTGCGTGCATGGCCCGGGCACTGGGTCCGGCCGCTTTTGTAGCCTGGACGGGCCAGAGCAAGGCGACTTTGGTCGAACGCGGCTATTCCGGGAGACTCCGTGGACGAGCACACAGGCGGCCGCGGTGCGGTCATGGGACCGCAGCCGGATCCAGGGGAGCTGATCGTCGGCCGGGGCGCGGAACTGGCACGCCTCTCTCGTGCGGTGGACTCGGTGTCGGCCGACCCGGTGCTGATGCTGGTCGGTGACATGGGCACGGGCAAGAGCGCGCTGCTGGAGCACGCGGTGCACCGGGCTGAAGCCGGCGGCGCTCGCGTACTGCGGGCCCAGGGGAGCGAGTCGGAGTCGAGCCTGGCGTTCTCCGCACTCCATCAGTTGCTGCGGCCGGTGGCGGCCGAGGTGGACGCACTGCCAGACAGGCAGCGCGCGGCGCTGCAGGACGCCTTCGGCGAGGGGCCGGCCACGCCGGGACCCGATCTCATGCTGGTCGGGGTCGCTGTCCTGAGCCTGTTGTCAGGTCTGGGCGACCACCGTCCCGTGCTCGTGGTGCTGGACGATACGCAGTGGTTCGATCGTGCTTCCCTGGATGCGCTGTCCTTCGCTGCCAGACGGCTGGAAGGTGAACCGGTCACCCTGCTGATCGGTGCCCGCGACGGCGATCGCCTTCCGCCGGGATTCGACCGTCATGTGCCGGTGCTCACCCTGGGTCCGCTCGACCGAGCTGCGGCCCATCAGCTGCTGGACCTGCAGCCGAAGAGCCCTACCGGGCACACCAGGTCGCGGATCCTCGACCAGGCAGGCGGCAACCCGCTGGCGCTGCTGGAACTGACGCGGGCAGTCTCAGCACAGGACACGGCTGCGGGGTTGCCGTCTGCGGGTCCGCTTCCGCTCACCGATCACCTGGAGCGGATCTTCGCCGCTCGCCTGAAGACTCTCCCCGCCTCCACCATGCGGGCTCTGCTGCTCCTGGCCGCCATGGACAGCGCCGACCCCGCGATCGCCGTCTCGGCGGGGCTGCCGCGCGCCGAGGACGCGGCCTGGCTGCCGGCCGGGCAGGCCGGGCTGGTCCGGCAAACCGGCCGGGACATCCGCTTCCGCCACCCCCTGGTGCGGTCCGCCGTGTATCACGCCGCGTCCTTGAGCGCCCAGCGCGAGGCTCACCTCGCGCTCGCCGAGACGCTGCGGGCCGAACCGGACCGGCGTGCCTGGCACCTTGCCGCCGCCTGCCCGCACCCGGACACGGCCGTGTCGGCGGAGCTGGAACGGTCCGCCGACCGGGCCCGCCGCCGCGGCGGCCACGCAGCGGCGGCCCAGGCCCTGCAGCGCGCCGCGGAACTCGCACCGCAGCGCGAGGACAGTGCCCGGCTGCTGGTCGAAGCCGCCGCGGCGGCCGTGTTCACGGGAGACATCGCCTGGGTCGAGGAGCTGGTCGCCGCGGCACGCACGCGCACGGACGACGCAACCCTGCTGGCCTCCGCCGCCGTGCAGGCCGGGCGGCTGGCGGTCCTGACCGTGCGCCACACCCGGGTCTTCTCCCGACTGGCCGATGCGGCCGAGACGTTGACGGCCTCCCAGCCCGCCGCCGGGCTGGACCTCCTGGCCGGCGCCGCCGTGGTCCGCTTCTACTCCGGAGACGACACCCAGCGCCACCGCATCCAGGACATCCTGCGGCGCCTACCCGAGCACCCCTCACACGCAAGCATGCGCACCTGGGTGACAGCGGTGTCGGATCCCTTCGACAACCGGCCCCACCTCGTCTCCCTGCTACCGCGGTTGGCTGCCGAGGCGCAAGACCGGCCGGAGCGGCTCACCACTCTCGGGATCATGGCGTGGCTCCTGGACGAGACCCCACAGGCCGTCCGTGCCTTCGACGAGGCCTTCGACCGTTGGGAAGTGCAGGGAGCGCTGCCCGAGGGGCTGGGCGGCGCAGTCGCCTGGGCCTACCTGGAGCGAGGACGGTGGGAACAGGCCCGTGAGGCCTGCGCCCGCACCACCGCGGTCGGCCGGGCAGCCGGCCTCGACCACGCCGTGGCCTGTGCGGCCACCGTGGACGCCACCCTGCTGGCGTTCCAGGGCGATGCGTCCTCGGCCCGAACCCGGGCCGAGGACGCACTCACCCTCATCGATCCGCTGGAAAGCCGCTCGGTCGCCGTCTACGCCCATCGTGCCCACGGTGCCGCAGCAGCCGCGGAGGGCGCCTACGAGACCGCCTACGGGCAACTCCGCCTGGTCTTCACGGCAGACGGCGCACCCGTGCACTACCACGCCTCCTACCCGGCCCTCGCGGATCTGACGGCCGCCGCGGTGCGCTGCGGCCGCCACGAGGAAGCCGCCCTGATCGTCGAGCGCTCGGCATCCGCGCTGGCGGACAACGCCTCACCTCGTCTGCGTGCGCTGATCAGCCGAGCCCGTGGCCTTCTGGCGGACCCCCAGGAAGCGGAAGCGCACTTTCGGGCGGCTCTGGCGGATCCGGTACTGGAACACTGGCCCCTCGAACGCGCACAGACCCTCCTCGACCTCGCCGAGTGGCTGCGGCGCCGGAGGCGCATCACAGAAGCGCGTGGGCCGCTCACCGAAGCCCTGGCAACCTTCCGGCGCCTGGGCGCACGCCCCTGGATCGAACGCGCCCGGACCGAAGCACGCGCCGCCGGCCTCGACGCCACCGACACGCCCCCCGACGCACTCGCCGGACTCTCCCCCCAACAGCAGCAGATCATCCGGCTCGCCGCCCGCGGCCTCACCAACCGAGAGATCGGCGAAACACTCTTCCTCTCCCCACGCACGATCAGCTCACACCTCTACCGCAGCTTCCCCAAACTCGGCATCACCACCCGATCCCAGCTACGCGACCTCATCGAAAACACCCACACGACGACCGGCTGCAGGAGCAAAAGCGTGTTCTGTCCTGGCGGTGATGATTGGTAAGGGTGCTGCCTGACCTGTGGGAGCTTGGGAAGCCGGCGATGCCGGAGCGGTTCAATGTGAAGGTGAACGATGCACTGTGGGAACGCCTTCCGGTCGAGGACCGGCAGCAAGTCGACGAACTGGTTGACGCTGGACGCCATATCCAGGCCATCGCGCTGATGCGTGAGTGCACTGGCCTGCCGCGGCCGGATCTTCGTGATTGCGTTGATCTGCTGGAACTGCGCGCCCAGGCCTTGCGGGATAGATAGAAGCCAGACAGGCCGATCAGGTGTCCCGCCAGATCAAGCTGTTCTCACGGTGAGGCGACGGCTCATGGGTCGATCATGGCGACGTGGACTATGGCTTCGGACCGGGTGGGGGCGGATCACGTCGTCCCGGGCCAGCCGGCGGTGGTGCATGAGCCAGCCCAAGCTCCGCTCGACCGCCCACCGCCCTCCCGCCTCAACAGACCTATGGCGAGCCGCCCTCTGAGCGCCATTGAACAACCTTTCCGCGACAAAACGCTCTTTGAAGCCGATGGCAGGCGGCTCTATACGGGGCACACGCACAGGTCGGTCACGGTGTGCCGGGTACCAGTCCGACCCGGTACGCGAGGACGACGGCCTGGACGCGGTCACGCAGGCCGAGTTTCGCCAGGATGCGCGACACGTAGGTCTTGACGGTCTCGGGCGGGATCCCTTGGTCAAGAGCCGGGCCTCCGGAACCGTCCGGCACCACGAGGTCATAGGTCGACCGCATCCAATCCGATGATCGGATCGTTGAGGTCTGTGGTCCGAGCCGCCCGCACGGGTCTCCTCTCACCACGCCTGGAGCCGCCGAGCTCTGGAGCAGACCGAGGACTTTGCGGACCGCTGAGGTCACAAGCGGCTGATCGGGTGCAGGGCCATCCAGCCCTTCCATCAGGGAGAAGCGTGCCCCGCACAGCTGCGACCAGCAGCCCGCCCCCGACCGAGAGGACGAACACAAAACAATGACCGTCACCTGCGGAATCGACTGGGCTGGTGACCACCACGATGTCGCCCTGGTTGACCACGAGGGCACCCTGTCAGCCCGGACCCGGATCACCGACGATCTCAACGGGTTGCACCAGCTCCGCGATCTCCTCAGCGCACACAGCAACACTGCCAACACCCCGATCCCCCTCGCGATCGAGACTTCCCGCGGTCTGCCCGTCGCCTGCCTCCGTGCCACCGGTCGGCTTGTCTACGCCATCAACCCGATGGCTGCCGCCCGTTACCGCGACCGCCACGCCGTCACCCGCAGAAAGCCCGATCACCTCGACGCGATCGTGCTCGCGAACATCCTGCGCACGCACCAGGCCCCTCACCGCCATCTGCCCGAAGACAGCGAACTCGCCCGCGCCATCGCCATCATGGCCCGCGCCCAACAGGACGCCGTCCGGGACCGCACCCAAGCAGGCAACAAGCTCCGCTCCCACCTGCGCGAATACTTCCCCGGCTTCCTCGCCGCCTTCCAGCACAACCACGAGGGGATCAGCAGCAGCGCCGCCCACACCGTACTGGCCGTGGCCCCCACCCCCGAACAGGCGACCAAGCTCACCCGCACCCAGCTGCGCTCACTGCTGAAAAGGGCGAGCAGGCCATGGGCCGTCAGGCCATCGCCGTTCTCAGGCAACTCGATGCCGCCTGCACCAGCGTCGATGACGTCACCCAAGCGACGGAGGAGTCTGCCGACGCAAAAGGCCTCAAGGCATTCGCCGGGGCCGCACCGGTCACCCGGGCGTCCGGCAAACACCTCGCGGTCATGGCCCGCAGGGTCAAGAACCAGCGTCTGGCCTCGGTCGGCTACGCCAGGGCCTTCGCCAGCCTGACCGCCTCACCGGGAGCCCGGGACCACTACGACAGGCGACGAGCCCACGGAGACCGCCATACCGCCGCCCAGCGCAACCTCTTCAACCGCATACTCGGATGTCTCCACCACCGCCTCACCAAGCGCACTGTCTATGACGAGAACAAGGCCATCCCGCCCTCTGGAACCCTTGCGCTGAGGACCGCCGCTTGAGGCTTTCAGTCCGGCAGCGGAAGCAGCCTGCCGCTCCAACACTCGTCGTCTACGTCGTCTGGCTGCCTCAGGCGGATGTCAAAAGCGTTCTCTACCAGTGCCAGGACGCTGTGCAGGGGCGCGACCTGGCCAGGGATGAGTCCGAGGGGCCTCATGACGTCATCAAGTCTTGCCGGGTCCCGCCCCTCCGGTTCGATCGCCTGGAGGGTGTGGAAGTCGACGATGATCTCGCCGCCTACCGCGTACTTGAACCAGTGCATCGGCTTCTCGTTGTAGTGGAGCACGACGGCCTCAGTCCCCACGGAGACGTGACTCAGGATCCTCTCATCGAGTCCGTGCACGCCGCCCTGTTCCCAGGCCCACGTCCACGAGCCATCGATGCCGCTGGTGACGACGGGTTCCTCATCGTCGAAAAGGTCGTCGCCCAAGTCATCCGACAGATGCATGGCATCGCGAAGCGCCAGAGTCTCCGGATCTACCCCCATGCGGGTAAGCAGCTCCGCAGGGGGCAGATCCCGCACGAAGGTCAGCGTAGAGAGGGGGAAATCGCCCTCTCGGAACAAGTCCAGTCCGCGGCCTGTCTCTGTACTCGTCATGCTGCGGATGCTGCCACACACCACCGACAGACTTCCCAGTCTGCCAGCCTTGACAGATCAACCGCATCGGATGTCTGTTTACCCGGTCCTGGCCTCGATGCCCGGCAACGGCGTCAGGACCGCCGCAGTCCTCCTGGCCACCGTCGGCGACGGCAGCAGCTTTCCCACCGCCGCCCACCTGGCCTCCTACGCCGGCCTCGCCCCGGCAACCCGGCAGTCCGGCACGTCGATCCACGGCGAGCACGCCCCCAGAGGCGGCAACCGGCAGCTGAAACGAGCGATGTTCCTCTCCGCGTTCGCAGCCCTCCACGACCCCGCCTCCCGCACCTACTACGACCGCTGCCGAGCCCGCGGCAAAACCCACACCCAGGCCCTCCTCCGCCCCGCCCGCCATCGCATCAGCGTCCTGTTCGCCCTGCTCCGCGACGGAACCTTCTACGAGCCGAGGAGCCCTCGACTCGCTTGACGAAGGACATAAAGGCACCCCCCGGACTGGGCGCCAGTCCTGGGCTTCGGCGCTCTGGCCGTGGCGGTCGGCGTAACGGCCCTCGTGGTGCTGCGGATCGGGCACCGAGTTGTCGGGGCGGTACAGCTGACGCTCTGCGTCTTCCTGGCACTTCACACGCTGGGGTCATGGTTCTGACCCAGATGTATTCACAGCCATCGGCGGAGCTCTGGGGCAGGGGCACAGGCGCGGAGGTTGGAGAACGCTGGCGACTCGACGACTTCATCTACAGCAGCATCGCTGCAAACGGCTCACCACAGCGCCGGCGACAAGCGGACCCGCTCAGCGAGGCAGCGGACGCGGTGCGCGCTGGTCACAGCGTCGAAGCCGGCAGCGTCACGGGGCTGCTCCTGGCGGCCGCGTGATGCTGCCCTGATCTCCGCTCAGCCTCCCCTGGTCCTGTTCACCTCTGGTGATCCGGTGCTGGTCGGTCTCTCGTTCTCATCGTGGGTTGTGGGAAGCCCTCGCGGTCGGTGCGCGGAACGGCGATAGTGGACACATGGGGGTTGGGGGACGCGGTCATCGGCGGGGCTGGCAGGTGGTGTTCGCTGTCAGCGGCGTCGCCGTGACGGGGTGCGGGGTATGGACCCTGCAGGCTCTGGTCCGTGGTGGCTTGGAGCCACAGGACACGGCGAGTGTGGTGGCTCTCACGGTCGCGGTTGTGGCTCTGGTCGTTTCGGTGGTGGGGCTGCGGCGCAGTCCGTGGGAGCCGGTGGACTCGCCGGTGCTGGCCGAGGATCTCGCAGCGTGCGTCATGGAGTTGGAGACGTTTCAGCGCAGGCAGTTGCTGGGCTCCGACCACGTGGCGATCGATGTGGAGTTCCGGATGCGCGAGCAGGCGCGGTCAGTGGTCGTGCACGGCCCTTCGGGGCCTGTGTCCGGCGGGCAGCTGGGAGAGGTTGGCTCGTTCTACCGGTTCACCCGCTACGGGCGCGCAGTGATCACGGGACCGGCCGGGGCAGGCAAGACCGTGCTGGCAGTGGAGTTGGTCCTGGCCCTGCTGGAGGACCGCAGGCCCGAAGACCCCGTGCCGGTGCGGCTAGCCCTGGCGGGCTGGGACACACACCGTGCGTTCGAGAACTGGTTGGTTGACCGGCTGGTGGAGGAGTACGACCGGCATCCAGCCGTCGCTCGGCACCTGGTGCGGCAGGGGCGCGTGCTCCCCGTCCTCGACGGGCTGGACGAGATGGACCCGACTGCCGCGTCCCTCGCCGCAGCGCCGCGCGCCCGTAGCGCACTGGAGAAACTCAACGCCCGATTCCAGGGACGCGCTCCGGCACCTGTGGTCCTCACCTGCCGCACGGATCAGTACGAGGTGCTCAGCGGCGCGGGCAAGGGTCTGCGGGACTCGGCGTGGATCGACTTGGCGCCTGTCACTGCCGATCAGGCCCGCCGTTACCTGGCCGGTCGCGCCGTGCACAGTGGTTGGCAGCCCGTGCTCGAGGAACTGGAGCAACATCCCCAAGGTCGCCTGGCCGCGGCGCTGTCGACGCCGTGGCAACTGGCGCTGGCCGCCACTGTGTACGCCGTCGGGAGGGATCCGGCACGTCTGTGCGTGCGGGCCGCCGCCGGAAGCGTACAGACTCATCTGCTGGAGGAGTTCGTGCCAGCCTCGGTGCAGCTGCACCCGAAGCGTCCCGGCCGCTATGACGCACAGGCGGTTCAGGAGTGGCTGGGGCTACTGGCACGGCACCTGCGAGCCGTGCCTCCGGCGGGCGGTCTGGGGCTGTGGCGCGGCCGACCGGCGGGCGCGGGTCTCGCCGATCCACACCCGCCGGCGGCACCGGAGCTGGACATCGTGCCGCACAGGCTGTGGCTGCTGGCCGGTCCCCGCCGGGCGCGTCTTGCACACCTGGCGCTGTGCACCGTACTCATCGCTGTGGCCGCGGTCGCGTTCGGTCTGTTGGCCTCGCTGACTCGCCCCGCACCGCCGCTCCTGTTCGTCGTCACCACGGCCGTCGTGGTGTGCCTCTGGGGACTGCCGCGGTGGAGCCAACCGTGGCCCCGGCCAAGACGGCTCAGGCCCTACCGGCGTATGCCTGCCGCGGCGTCGTGTCTGCAGGGTGCTCTGGCGACGCTGGGCACCATCGGTGCGGCCCTAGTGGCGATCATGGTCGACATGCGCCCGAATAGCTTCGCCACTGGCGCTCTGGCCGCTCTCGGTACCGGGGCGGGACTCGTCATGGTGATGAGCACGGCCTTCCTCGGCAGGGCCACCTCCCGCCCCGTTGAAGATGCGGACCGCCCGGCGAGCGATCCGTTGAGGCTGCTGCGTGGCGATCTTGCCTCGGGGCTCCTGGCTGCGGTGGTCTTCGGCCTGGTCGTAGGCACAGGAGCAGGGGTCACCATGGGGACCGCGATTGGTGTTTCGCTGGGGGCCGTGTCACTGCTCGCGGTGATCCTTGTGGCAAACGCCTGGACCCGCTACGCCGTGCTGCTGCTGTGCGCCCGGCGGGTCCTGCCCTTGAGGCTCGGAACGTTCCTGAACTGGGCCTACCAGGGCGGGCTGCTACGCATCTCGGGCAACGCCTACCAGTTCCGCCACCGCGAGCTGCAGGAGTGGCTCGCCGACCAACCCGGAGCGATCCCACACACCTCCGGGCAGGTATCGGCATCCCGGCGCTGACCGTGGTGCCGTGCGGGCGGCTGTCGGGCCGAACGGGTGTGGGTGGAGCGGTACGGACCCTAGGCGAAGGTGACGGCCGGGTCGGTCACCCGGCCGTCGGTGATGATCACAGCGACGTCGGCGCCGCGTACCTGGCGGGCCGTTCTGTTAAGAACCCGGAGGTCCGGCGTTGGCATGCGCATCAGGCCGTCATGGAGACACGGGTGCGGGACCGGGAGGTCCATACGACCCCGGCCAACGCGGCAGCACCGGCTACCGATACCGCTGCCGTCATCCGAACCCCCTGCGGCACATCCTCCACGGTTCTGCGCTCTCCAGTCTCCATGACGCATACGGTGCGCAGGCTGAGGAAATGGACGTCGTACCCCACCGCTCCCCGCAGCTTGGACCGGCACGGGTGATCGTAGGGGAACGGCGCCGAGTCCGCCCCGCCGTCCTGCGCCACGGCCACCGTCGAGATCAACCCGATAGCCCCCAAGGAGTAGGAGGCAGTGGCCACGGCTGCGCACGCAAGAGCGGCGGCAACGAGGATGCCGACTTGCCTCCGTCGTGTGCCGGGTTGGACAAGGCGACGAAGGAGAAGATCGCGGAGAGGGCGGCGGCGGCTGCTGTCGGGGATGCGCTGGGCGGCGGGGAGAAGGAATCGTCGGAGGAGCCGGACGCGAAAGCCGATGTGAAGGTCACCGGCTGTTCGAAGGACGAGTTCGGCTATCCGGTGGCGAAGCTCGAGGTCGTCAACACAACGAAGTCGAAGCAGGACATGAACGTGCAGGTGTCCTTCAATGGCTCGGACGGTACGCGTCTGGCGGAGGGTGGGACGATCGTGGCCGCGCTGGAGCCGGGGCAGAAGGCGAAGGAGGACGCGATGGGGCTGAAGGAGGTTTCGGGCAAGTTCACGTGCAAGATCAGCAACGTGGACCGCTGGGAATCCCAGTAACCGGACCGCAGTCCGCATACAGCTGCGCCCTCGCCAAACGGCGGGGGCGCTGTAGCGCGCACCGTAGCCGCACAGCTACCTCAGAAGACTCACCGCGCGCGGCGGCGACTGACCAGCCCGGTGACGGCGTCGCAGTACCGGTTGAAGGCGATGGCCAGCCACGGCATGGCGAGGAACAAGGCGGCAAGGAATCCGAGTGTGGGATGCCCAGTCGGCAGAGGTCGCGGCAGGTCCACCGTGGTGGCGTCGTCGCCATACTGGATCCAGTCATCAACGATCGCCCAGCTGGGATTGTCGAAGTCAGACTCCCCCATGCTCTCGACGTACCCCCGGCCGCTAGAGGCCAACCGACGAGATGCGGCGGACGAGATGCGGCGGACGAGGTGACGGAATGCGTGGAGTGGCGTCAGCGGGCCGTGGGGCCGCTGCGTGTCCGTCGGCGCTCGCGCCGCGCTGAGTTCCCAGTCCGGGACGCGGGACCTACTCGGGGATCTTGGGGCGTTCCTGGAAGGTGAACTCGGTGGCGAGTGCCAGAGCCCGGAGGGCTTCCTCGGTGGTGGAGGGCCCGGTGCGCTTCGGCGGTCTTGTCGTGGCCGGCGGCGAAGAACCGGCCATAGCCGACTTCCTCGTACGCGTGCCAGGTGCGGTTCTCGAAGAGCACGGCGCCGCCGTCCTCGAGGTCGGGCGTGAGCGCCCCGGGGCGTCCGCGACGCTGTCGACAGCCCGGTCCCCACGCGTGCGCCACCGTCACCATGCGAGTCGGAGCAGCAAGGACTCGCCACGGCCCCGGCGGCGGCGGACATGGCCGCGCCAGCCTGCCATTACCGCGATCAGCGTCCAGCCCACCGTGCCGGCGATCAGGCCCTCCAGCCGACCCGCGGCGTCCACATCATCTGCCTGCTCCATGGGCACAGCTCCCTCTGGATCACGCATGACGTCGAGCTGGTCACCCACCTTCGGAGCCCACACTGCGCCGTCGAAGACCAGTTTCTCCTCCATCTCATCTCCGTCTGCGGCCCGGAGGGTGAAGCGGTGGCTGTCACTGGACGTTCCGGCCGCACTGTCGGCCACGATTACGACACGTTCTCGTACACCGCGCAGTTCCAGTGCCGCCTCAGGCGCGTACTGCACGGCCCCGACGAGGACGAAGAGCGCCGGCACCGACGACAGGACCGTCAGCCACAGGGCCTGGTGGAGCAGAATCAGTGTCACGGCGAAGGCGAGACACAGCACCACCCCGACGGTGATGGGTATCCATTCCGCCCCCAACATCAGGTAGGCGAGGACGGCAGTGCAAGCGGCTGTCGCCCAGCCGAAGAAGACCACCGCGACAGTGCGCCGCACCGACTTCCACGGTGGCACCGCGTCGACACGCGGCTCCTCCGCCCCGCCCGCCAGTGCGGTCATGCTGCCGTGTATGCCACCTGGCATTTGCGCTCCTGTGCTGCTGGTTCGGCTGCCTGCTTCCTTCGGCAGGAACGCTACAGGCAGTCAGTGATCATCACGGGGCCTCACGCCTAGAGTGTGTCTCTCTGATCGTTACTGACCTTCTCGGCGTGATGTCGTTGGGGGCCATCCGCCTGCTGGTGCGTGAAGTTCGGGCAGTGGTACGCTGATTCGCTGCGCCGCCGGCCCCGGCCAGGTGACAAGTGGCACCTGGACGAGGTCTTCATCAAGATCAGCGGGGAGCAGAAGTACCTCTGGCGGGCTGTCGACCAGGACGGCATGGTGCTGGACATCCTGGTGCAGAACCAGCGGGACAAGACCGCGGCCAGACACTTCTTCCGCAGGCTCCTGAAGAAGACGTGCACGGTGCTCAGGTGATCATCACCGACAGACTCCGCTCCTACGGCGCGGCCCACCGCGAAGTCATGCCCGTCCTCGAGCACCGCTCCCACAAGGAGCTGAACAACCGGGCGGAGAACAGCCACCAGCCCACAAGGCAGCGTGGACGGGCGATGAAGGGCTTCCGCTCCGCTGGAGGGGCACAGCGGATACTGTCCGCGTTCAGCGGCATCTCACCCCACTTCCGGCTCCGCCGCCATCTGATGCCCGCACACGACTACCGAGCCGAAATGACCATCCGTTTCGCCATCTGGGAGCAGGTCCCAGGCACCGCCGGTCTGTCCACCACGGACTGAGCACAGGCCCCACCACGCCCCGAGAGACCGTCAGACACCCACACACCCAACAATGACAGCGCCCAGAAGACAGATCGCGAAAGCGAAGGAGCTACACGCCTCGGACGCCGCGGAAATCCGGCAGCTGAAAGCGGATGTCGAAGCACTCGTCGGAGCCTCCCGCCGCTCTCGCTGGCCAACCGCCACCTCCGCAGACTCAGCCAACCAGACGCGCAGGTACGTACCCTGCCGACGCAGCCGAGGCCAATGCCTCTGCACGAGTAGCAGACCCGACCACCCCCTCCGCCGCCCGCGAACCTCATCCGAGATGATGAGTCAGTTGGCGTCGTGGCGGGGGACATCGACACCGACGGCTGTGAACGGGGCGGTGAGCAGGGCGTATTGCTCGGCTGAGAGCGTGCCGGGTTTCCATACAGCCCTGGCGGCGACCACGCAGACGGACTTGGCGTCCGAGTGGAGCCCCGCGCGGTACAAGTTGAGTTCCTCACTACGCGGAAGCAGTGCCGACCTTACTGTGTGGTCGAGTTCGGAGTTCTCCGAGGCGGAGAGCCTGAGGGCACGGCTTGCCTCGCGGCCCCCCTGCCGACGCAGACCGACGGCGTGGTCGAACGCGGCGGCTAGCGTCTCGGGCGGCAGCACCGCGATGGTTGCTATGAGCCGAGCCGTGGTGGCATCCAAGTCAAGCTCCTTCTTCAGTATGCGGAAGGTTGAGGGCGGGGCCGAGCAGGTGGCATCGCCAGGCAGTCTGCCTTGCCCGCGTGAGAAGGTACGTTTCGGGTTGAACAAATGGGAGTGCGACATGGATGTCCATCGCCTGACACGCATAGCCGCCGCGCTCTTCGAGAACCTCGGCACTACTGGCGCGTTCACGGTACGGGAGCTGCCCGACGGATTCGGGATCTGTGTCTGGCCGACCGGCGTTCGGGGTGGAGGAAGCATCTTCGTGGGATGCGACGAGTCGGTTCTGTTCGTGGGGTCTGCGATGGGTTTCGATGCCGGTCTTGCGGCTTTCCGCCAGGGCAGGCGCACTCCTGTCGAACGTTTCGGAGGTGAGCCTGACGAGGCCACTGCACAGAGGCCAGGTGCGTAGCGGGCATGCGGTCCCGTGCGCGACCTCCACGAGCGGACGAAAGACGTGCCCTCGTGCCGGCGGCGATGACCGTGGCATCATAGAATCCGTGGGCGGCGCGATCACCGGCTCTCGAGTCGCACCCGGCCCGCTGTTGTCGGATCGCTTCCACATCCCGGACCCGGACGGACGTAACGCAGCGGCGCGAGATCAGATCGCCCGAGGCGGGCGGTGCGGCGGTCGCCAGGAGGTACGAACGTGGGGTGCCCCCGGAGCCGAACCTGCGTGGAGCCCTCCAGCCCGGCCCGCGCTATCAGCCGATGTGCAGGGCATTCGCCCAGGCACCGGCACAGGCACGGAAGGTGTGAGGAAGCAGGTCAAGAGTGGGTTCCCGATCTCCGTCACCACTCTGCTTGAACGGCGCCACCCCTTTCGGAATCAGGACCACCTGGTAAGGACCAGCCGAACTCCACGCTGATGACGGACTCGAGTCCGACCTGCCGTGCACCTCTCAGGCGCGGCCGATGCAACGCGTCGAGGCCCGCTACTCGTACTCGGCCTCGACGATCCGGACGTCCTCGGCGATCGGGTCCTCCATGATCCTGGCCCGGTAGCGTTCGGCGCCGACGAGATCGTAGGTGCCGTACGACGCCATCGAGCTGCCCTCATAGGTCCACTCCACGCGGTACCGCTCCGCCACCCGGCTTCCCTCCCACTCGCTCCAGTTGCCTGAGCGCTCTTACTGAGGTTGAACTCGTGGTGTCGTAGGTGCTGACGGCTCGTGGTCGGCTGCGGTATCACCGGGGCATGCGGTATCCACAAGGGGGCGGGCTGACCCCCGAACGACAGCATTCTCGCGAGGAGTTACGGCTCCAGGCGGCCGAGGGGTTCGCCCGGGGTAAGGCGAGTTCGGTGATCGCCAAGGACCTGCGGGTCAGTGTCCGGTCGGTGCAGCGATGGCGGCGGACGTGGGACGAGGGCGGTCCGCGGGCTCTGAGGTCGCAGGGACCCGCGTCGTTGCCGAGGCTGAGTGAGAAGCAGTTCGCGCAGTTGGAAGCGGAGCTGGCCAGGGGGCCGGCCGCGCACGGCTGGGAGGACCAGCGCTGGACCCTGAGCCGTGTGAAGACCGTGATCGGCCGGCGCTTCCACCTGACCTACACGATCCAGGGCGTGCGCAAGCTCCTGATCCGCAACGGCTGGTCCTGCCAGGTCCCGGCCCGACGCGCCATGGAGCGCAACGACGACGCGGTTGCCGGGTGGGTCAAGGAGGTGTGGCCCTGCGCGGAAGACTCGCGGCGGCCCGTGGAGCCTGGCTCGTGTTCGAGGACGAAGCCGGATTCTCCATGACGCCGCCGCAGGCGAAGACCTGGTCACAGCGCGGACGGACCCCTGTGGTGCGGGTCCGCGGCCGCTCCCGCAGGCGGATATCCATCGCCGCGCTGACCTGCTACAAACCCGGCCACCGCTCGAGGCTGATCTACCGGCCGCGCCGGGACGAGGGGCAGCGCGACGGACGCAAGAGCTTCTCCTGGCGCGACTACCGGGACCTGCTGACCGCCGCCCACCAGCAACTCGGCGGCCCGATCGTCCTCGTCTGGGACAACCTCAACGTCCACAAAGCCGCCGACCTGCGGGAATGGGCGGAAGCCCGGGACTGGTTGACCATCTACTACCTGCCGCCCTACGCACCCGACCTCAACCCCGTTGAAGGGATCTGGTCCCTCCTGCGACGCGGCTGGCTCTCCAACGTCGCCTTCTCCACTCCCGAACACCTTGTCCAGCGCATCCGACACGGACTGCGGCACATCCAGTACCGCAGCCACCTCATAGACGGCTGCCTCGCCGAGACCGGCCTGACCATCAGACCCGCCTGACCCGGCGCGACATCACGAGTTCAACCTCAGTAGACCCGACCGTACCCGCCCGCCCGCCCGCCGTTTGCACCACACAACACGACGTACGTTCCGCAGCAGGTGCCACAGCCGCCCACTTGCTTGCTACTGACGTTGTCGGCGTGGTGTCGTCAAGGTGAGTCCGGTTTCGGCGAGGCATCCGATGATGAGGTTGCTGCGGTACTGGATCTGGCGGAGACCGTGTCGAAGCGCGCTCATGAGGTGATCGGGATCGGTGAAGGCGGTGTTGGCCTGGCTGCTGCGTCACAGCAGGGACCAGATGCCCTCGACGGGGTTGAGGTCTGGTGCGTAGACCGGCAGGAAGTAGCAGGTGATCCAGTCGTGGGTGTCAACGAACTCCCCTAGCCGGCGGTCCTTGTGAAAGTTGAGGTTGTCCCACACGAGCACAATGGGTGCGCCGAGCTGCTGGTGCGCGGCGATGAGCAGGTCGCGGTAGTCGGCCCAGGTGAAACTGCGTCTGCCGCCCCGCTTGTGATCGACGTGCCGCTTGGGCCGGTAGATCAGCCGTGAGCGTTCGCCTTGCTTGTAGCAGGCCAGAGCTGCGATGGAGAAGCGGCGCTGAGAGCGTCCCCGGACCCGGATGAGGGGTGTGTGTCCGCGCCTGGCCCAGGTGCGGCTGGTGGGCGGCGTCATCGAGAAGCCGGCTTCATCTTCGAAGCACAGCCAGGCGTCGAGCGCCGCCACGGACCTTCCACCTGCGACCAGGTCTCCTTCACCCAGCCCGCCACGGCCTCCTCGTCGCGCTCGACCGCTCGGCGGGCCGGGACCTGGTGGCTGAAACCATGCCGGTGCAGCATCTGCGCGATCGCCGACAGCGTCATGCTCTTGTGGAACCTGCGCCCGATCAACGTCTTGATGCGCGCCAGCGTCCACGTCTGGTCCGGCCATCCGTGCGCGACGGGACCCTTGGCGAGCTCCTGCTCGAGCACGGTGAACAGGGCCTCACTCAGCTTGGGCCGTGACACCGGCCCGGCAGACCGCAGCCCCTCGGTGCCGGCGTCGTGCCAGCCCCGGCGCCAGCGCCGCACCGAGCGCACACTCACCCGTAAGTCCTTGGCGACCTCGGCGTTGGAGGCACCGGCAGCGAATCGCTCCGCGGCCTCCAGCCGGATCCGCTCGCGAAATGCCTGCCGTTCAGGCGTCAACCCACCACCTTGCGGATATCTCACACAACCGGCATACCGCGACAATCACGCATCGTCAGCCCCCAACGACATCACGCCGAAAAGAGCAGGAGCCTCGGGTCTGGCTCCCGGTCTCGCCCCCCCAGGGACACCTGCTCAGGGGGTCGTGCATGACCGGCCCCCGGTCTATGCCAGCGCCTGTCCTTCATCACTGAATGGCCCCTCTGCCGAGGTCAATTGAGGCCTCAGCAGCAATGTGCAGTGGTCAAAAGGCTGCCGCCGAGAAGACTTTGGATCGGTGTGTGGGGCTACATGTCGAGGTAGGCCCAGTGGATCCAGACGTTCGACGGACCGCCCCACAAGGTGCCCTTGAACCAGTCGCCGCTCAGCTCCGCCACGTCGAAGCCCTGGCCCCGATGGACCTGGCCGAGCGACGGGTAGTTGGTACCGGGCCCGCTGCGGAAGTTGACGTTGTTCTCCGTCACGAAGCAGGTGTGCCGCTCGAAGCAGATGTTCTGGACCCGAGCCGGGCCCTCAACCGTGCCTGGGATGGAGGCCGAGGCAGTGGAGGACATCCCCGCGAGAGGGACAAGAATCCCCAGGGTGATTCCCACCGCGCTGGTCCGGCGTGACACGTGGCGCATCTCAGTACCCCGTTCCTGTGACGATGACGGCTCCGCAACGGACCGCGGAGACCGCTGACCACCTCACGGTAGGCAGCACCACCCCACGTCAGGCTCGGTATTCGACCAGAATCGAATCCGCGGCTCGACTGGTCCCGGGCCCGACCCGTCCGGACCGGCCCGGGCCCGGGCCGGTACCGGAGCTTCGCCCCTCGGTGGCTACGACCCGCACGGATCAGTCGAGCAGCGCCGTTGCCTCGACCTCGACAAGGACGTCCGGCTCCAAGAGGTACTCGACACCGATGAGGGAGGACGGCGGCATGGGGAAGCGGAGACCGATGTCGTCGGCGACCGCCGCCACCAGAACGCTCGGCGGCTCCGGGGCGCAGGTCCCTGCCCGCCGTCGAACGCCCCCGGCGTGCACCGGAGCGCCCCCGCGTGAGGAGATGACCGCCGGCGCTCCTGCGCCGACCATGGGAGTGGGCCGGGCCGGGACCGGCGCCACGGAGGCGAGGGCCGTCGAGAGCGTGCGGGAGGCAGCGATGGGGCGACGTTGGCTGGTGACGGGGTGCTCCTCGGGACTGGGCCGGGCGCTGGCCGAGGCGGCGGCGCGGGAGGGGCACGAAGTGGCGGTCACCGCGCGCGACACCGCCGCCCTGGACGACCTGGCCGCTGCCTGGCCCGGACGGATCGTCCCCCTCCCGCTGGAACTGCGCGACGCCGCCCAGTGCGAGGAGGCCGTCCGCACCGCCGCCGACCGTCTGGGCCGGGTCGACGTCCTCGTGAACAACGCGGGCGCCGGCCTGTTCGGCGCAGTCGAGGAAGTCTCCGACGCCGAGCTGCGCGACCAGCTGGAGACCCTGGTCGTGGGCCCCTGGCGACTGGTCCGCCTGGTCCTGCCGCTGATGCGCGCCCAGGGATTCGGGCACATCGTCAACGTCTCCTCCCTGGCGGGCCGGATGGCGTTCCCCGGGCTGGGCGCGTACGTCGCCGGGAAGTACGCCCTGGAGGGTATGAGCCAGGCGCTGGCCGCGGAGGTAGGCGGCCAGGGCGTGCGAGTCACCGTGGTGGAGCCCGGCGGTTTCGCCACCCGTTACGGGACGTCCCTCGCCGAGTCGGGCCGCCGGCTGCCTGAGTACGCCGCGGTCACCGCCGAAACCCTGGACGCGGTGCGCGGCATGGCGGGCGACCCCGCCACCGGACGGCCCCAGGACTTCGCCGCCCGGATCCTCGCCCTCGTCGCCGCCGACGTGCCCACCCCGTTGCGCGTCCCGGTGGGCGATGACGCCTACACCTGCCTGGAGATTGCCGAGCAGGCCGCCCGCGAGGAACTCGCCGCCGCCCGCGCCCTGGTCGGGGGACTGTCTCCACTGCCGTCCGCCACGCCGTAGGAGCCGCGCCGCGCACCGCCGACCACGTGACAGGGGGGTGTGACGGGAGCCGTCGCCCGCCCGGTCGCGGTCGGGGTTGCACAGCACGGTGAACGCGTCGTGGTGGCAGGTCAGAAATCACGCGGGGTCCTCGTAGACCTGGAGGCAGGGGTTGCGACCAGCGCGCGCAGTTCGCGTTCGCCTAAGGCTTGTCCCGTAACTGATCTTGGACCTGGCGAGGGCAAGGTCGGCTGCGGTGCCGCCCGTTGGCCTATCCGGTGAGGGCGAGGTTGTGCAGCCGGGCGATGCCGAGGATGGCGTGGTGGACGCCGTCGCCTTTGAGTCGGCAGTCGCGCAGGATCTTCCAGTCCTTCATGCGGGCGAAGGTGTGCTCGACGCGGGCCCTGACCTGCTTGTGCGAGCGGTTGTGCTCCTCCTTCCAATCCGGGAGTTCTTGGTCCTTGCGACGGCGGTGCGGGACGACCAGCCCGGTGCCCTGGTAGCCGCCGTCGGCGATGGTCATCGTCTTGCCGACGGCGGCTTTGGCCCCGGATTCTCCCCAGCCCCGGGAGTCGTGCCGGTTCCCCGGCAGGGGCCGGCCGACTACGACGACCAGACGGGTGTCGGCATCGATAACCACCTGATGGGCCGTTGAGTAGCGGTAGTTTTTCGATTGCTCGGCGATCGTGTGGTCGCGGGTGGGCATCAGGGTGCCGTCGACGATGAGCACGGTGTCCTTGCGGAACCGCTTCCGTGGCTGAAGTGCGAGCAGCGGTCCGAGGTGGTCGATGATCCGGTCTGCAGCCGACTTGGAGACACCGAACAGCGGGGCAATCTGGCGCATCGTCAAGTTCGTGCGCCAGTACACAACGACCAGCAGGATCCGGTCCTCCAGAGACAGGCCCCACGGTCGGCCGCGATGTCCGTCGGCCCCGACCTTGCGGCGCACGGTAGTCACCAACTTGCCGAAACAGCGGGGGCTCAGCCCGGCAAACGGGGCTATCCAGGACGGTTCCGATGCCGTGATCACGCCAGCCATCGCAAGATCATCCCACCCGCGACCAGGCGCTACAGGAAGCAAGCCTCGGGCGGCCCCTGATCGGTCCGTGACGGGGGACGATGCCTCAAGTACCCCGTAGTTGCCGACCAGAGGCAGGGTTCCTCCCTCCCGCGACCACAGTCGCCCGGAAGATCACCTGCTTGCCCTCAACCGAACTTGAGGTCATACGGTCTCCCCATGACCTGCACGGTGTGCGGGCTCCACACTGAAGTACATGGAGGGGATATCCCATGACGACACAGCAGGTCTCCGACGCCGAACTCGCCGGACAGCCCGCCGCGTACTGGACCGGCGTCGCCTACGAGGCGCTCATCGCGTACACCCGCGCCCGGCAGGCCGAAAAGGGGTACACCCAGCCCCAGTTCTGGCTGCTGCGCAACCTGTCGGTGAACGACATCTCGCCCGACGGTGAGGGGATGACCCTGCCCGAGCTGCGGAAGGCAATGACCTCCTACATCCGTCCCGAGGACGACCTGACGGCGGAAGCAGAGGGGCTCCTTGAACGCGGCTGGCTGACCCAGGACGCCGAGGGCCGGCTGTGGCTCACCCCGGAAGGGGAACAGGCCCGCGTCGATCTGGCCCGCAACGCCCCCGCGATCCGCGCCGCCCTCCATGAGGGCATCGACGACGCCGACTACGTCACCACGGTGAAGGTGCTCCAGCAGCTGATCCGGAACGCGGGTGGGGCGGTCGCCTGATGGACCGCAAGCCCGGGGCAAGGCGCCCCGGGCCGGTACTCAAACCGATCTTTGCGGGACAGCCCTTAGTGGTCGGTCGTCACCGTCTCCGGAGTGAAGAACGGCAGGCCGGCCAACGGGTGCCCGGCGAATTCGGCAACCATTGCGGCGGGGATGCCGGCGCAGGGCCACTCCAACTTCTCGCCCCATTCCGTCCCAGCGGGCGCTGCCGAGCGTCACAGCGCCGGATACGCCCTAGCCGGACACGGGTGTCAGCTGCTCTTCCGCCCACTCGGCGAAGGTGGTGACCGGGATGCCCAACTCCCGGGCAAACTCGGGCCGGGCAGGCTGGAGGACCGCGTTGTTCCACTCGTGTCCGGCTCCCCACGTCGGCATACCCGCGTCGAGGGCCTCTTCCAGACTCATGGAGGGCGCGGTCACGCGCACGCCCCAGGCGGCGGACAAAGTCTGCGCGATCTGCTCCATCGTGCGCAGGTCACCGGCCAGTTCCAGTTCCATTTGGTGGAACCGGTCAGGGTCCTGAAGAGCGTGCGCCGCAGCCGTGCCGATGTCCCGCACGGCCACCAGGGCCAGTTCGGTCTCCGGCTTCAGTACCGTCAGCAGTCCGCCACGCGGCCCCTTGGGTGCCGGCAGGGGCAGGTTCTCCATAAAGAAGGCGGGTTTGATCACCGTCCAGCGGGCAAAGCCCGCACCCCGCACCTTCTCCATGATCGCCTGCTTGGTGTGGAAGTAGTCCGCCATCGCCGCCCAGCGGCCCTCGGCCCAGCCGGCGACCCGGGTGTGCTCACCGACTCCACTGGTCGAGGACTGCACGAACTGCCGTACTCCCTCAGCCTTCGCCGCGTCCACCAGGTTGGCGGCCTGGGCGAGCTCGCCCGCGAAGTCCACACTGGTCTCGGTCATGGGCGGCGTCTGCACCGAGAACACCGCGCGGACTCCCTCGACCGCTGGGCCGAGGGAGGCCCGGTCGGAGAGATCCGCCCTCACCAGTTCGGCGCCCAGCGCCTCGATCGCTTGGGCGGACTTCGACCGCGGATCGCGTACGAGTGCACGTACGGGCACCTCGGCGGCCAGGAGTGCGCGGGCCGTGGCCCCGCCTTGCTGGCCGGTGGCTCCGGTGACCAGGACGGTATCGCTGTTGATGGGCATGGTTACTGCTCCTCACGGACCGGAGAAGAAAACGGCGGGGCCCGCCGTTTACCTGCCGCTAAGATATGGCGGGGCCCGCCGTTTAGCAATGAGGAGATCATGACCGGTCAGCGCTCGGACGCCCGACGCAACTACCAGCGCATCCTCGCCGTCGCCGAAGCCGAGGTCGCCGCGCACGGCGCCGAGGCATCCCAGGAGCAGATCGCCCGCACCGCAGGCGTCGGTTCGGCGACCGTGCGCCGTCACTTCCCCACCCGCCGTGCCCTGCTCGAAGCCGTCTTCCAGGAGCGCATCGAGGACCTGTGCGAGCGCGCCCATCGGCTGAGTGCGACCGAGGACGGCCGCACCGCCCTCCTGGAGTGGCTCCACGCCCTCGTCCACTACGCCGTTTCAGCCCGCGGATTCGCCAACACCCTCAGCTACGAGCCTCTCACCGAGGAATCTTCCCCGCACTCCTGTGGCAACAGAATCGCAGCGGCCGGAACTCCCCTGCTCCAGCGGGCCATTCGCGACAAGGCGGTTGCACCGCACGTCACCTTTCACGACCTGCTGACCCTCGCCGTCGGCATCGCCCTGGCCACCGAGCACCACAAGGACCCCGAGGTCCAGGCCGACCGCCTCTTCCGCCTCACCGTGGAAGGGCTCAGCCCTGAGCACGGCACCGCTGAGGTATCCGAGAACTCAGGGTCTTCGGTACTGGGAGGCGGTTAAGGATGTCCCTGCTGAAGGGGGCCTCTCCGTTGGCGATCCGGCGTACGGCGTCCAGGAGCTCGCCTGGTGGGGTGTCCTTGACGAGGAAACCGCAGGCTCCGGCCGCGAGCACCGGATACGTGCGACACCAACGCGCAGCACCATGGAGGTGACGTGGTGGGCCACGCGGTCGTGCAACTCGCGTGCGATGGTGGTGCGCTCCGCTGCCCGGGCGGCCAGCAGCTGGCGTTCGGCACGAAGTTCCTGCTGCTCCGTCCGCTGACGGGCGTGCACCGCGGCTCGCGGGTCACGCGCACGTACGCGCCCAGGAGCAGTGGCAAGCCTGCGACGATGCCCATCTTCACCGTCTCCCAGGGCCCGAGACGTTCCGGCAGATCCCGCCACGGCACCCCGTCCGCACCCGGTAGAGCACTCCGCTGATCACCCGACGGTGATCGCTCCACCGACCTCCCCGCGCACCACCAGGAGGTAAGAACGACTCCAGCCGAGCCCATGTCGCGGAGGACGTGTCCGCGGCCTCCCGGACGACGCGGGGGCCCGTCCCACGTCACGCTGGAGGGACTGGACGGCTGAGCGCGCGTGCGGGTGCGACGGTCCGCCACACCCGCACGCGCGCCGGTTCAGCTCCTGACCCGGTAGGCCGTCACCGCGTTGTCCTCCTCCGCGGGGGCGATGCCGACGTATCCGTCGCTGACGTACGGCGCGATCCCCGGCTGCGTCTCCGCGTCCTCACCGGTGGTGGCGTCCACGACCACCGGGCCGTTCTCGGCGGTGGTGCCGTAGACGAGGCCCTCACGCACCAGGGTCACCTCGGGGGCGGCGCGGGTCCCGGCTTCGTCGGGCAGTGCCCACCGCTGCTCACCGGTCGCCGCGTCGTAGGCGGCGACCCGGTCGGCGTCCGTGCAGACGGTGGTCGAAAGGCCGTCGTAGGCACACGTGCCGTCCGCCGCCGTGTCCTCGGGGAACTGTCGTAGCTGGTCGCCGGAGACAGCGTCGACCAGGACGGCACCGTCGTCCGGGGTGTCGGCCACGTAACCCTTCACCAGGACGGTCCTGGGACCCGCCGCGGAGAGCCTCTCGGCGGCCACGCCGGGCAGGAGCCACCTCTGCTCGCCGGTGGCCGGGTCGATGCCCACCACCTCCCGGTCCGAGCCGCCCTTCTCCGTGCGCAGCCCCACGACGGTGCCGCCCACCAGGACGGCACCCTCCTGGAAGTCGCCCGGTGCCGCCCACACCTTGCGGCGGCTGTCGAGATCGACGCCGAAGAGCTGCCCATGGCCCATGACCACGACGACGCGGCCGCTGTGCCCGACGACCTCGCTCTGCCCCTCCTCCACGGAGTAGTGGCCTTCGGCCAGCGGAATCTCCACCGACCACGCCTTGGTGCCCTGCGAGGTGTCCGCGGCCATCAGTTCCAGGGCGTCGTGCCCCTTCGTCGTGCCCGATCCCGGCACCCGCCCGACGAGCGCGGCCAGCGCCAGCGTCTTGCCGCCGTACTCCGTGACGACCGGCCTGCGGGCGGTGTTGCCGCCCACGACCGGCCCGAGGTCGTCGAGCCTGGAGAGCGGTTCACGCTCGGGTGTGATCAGTACCGGGTCGCTGCGGAAGTACCCGCCCGCGATCTCCAGCCCGTCCGGTCTCGCTATGTACGCGACGCCCTTGTGCAGGGCGATGGGCAACGGGTGCTGCACGCCGGCGATCGCGACGTTGCCCGCCCCCGCCGACTCGGGAAGGACGATGGCCTCGCCCGTCGAGAAGCGCTTCGGCGCCTTGACGGCGCGCATCTCCTCGGAGGGGGTGGCGGAAGGCCCGGCCCCGGTCTCACCCTCCGCCCCCGCATCCTTCGAGCCCGCACCACCGGACGCTCCGCACCCGGCCAGCGCGAGCACCGCCATCATCGCGGCGGCACTCCTTATGGCCACTGCGCGCTTCATCAAGTTCCCCCTTCGCCGATCATGACGGTGGTGAGGATAGCCAACGGGCGGGCACCGCACCGAGCCTCGCCGGAAACGGCCGGCCCGGCCAGGGCCTGGCGGTCGACGTCGTGCAGCCGCTGCTGCCTGGCGACGGTGACGGCGGGGTCGTTCACCCGACCGTTGGTGGTGATCACTGCGACGTCGGCGCCGTGTACCTGGCGGGCGGTTGCCGTTGAGGACCTGGAGGTCCGGCGTGCCCACCGGTGAGCCCTGGGCGCCGTTGCGGCGGTACTTGTGCTGGATGACCCAGCGCCGCCCGTGGGGGTCGATGGCTTTCACGTCGGCGCCCAGCCCAGGTCGCCACGGCTGCCGACCCGCTGGGCGTCTCGGCAGCCGTCGCGCTGCATGAGTTCTCGTACGGCGTCCTCGAATCGGGTGTGGTGCAGGGTCCAGCGCCGGCAGGCCGCACCCGCACCCGCACCCGCACCCGCACCGATGAACCTCTCGGGCACGAACGCCGAAGACCTCGCGCTGTACCGGTAGGAGTTCTGTGGCCGTCTGCCGGAGGCGAGTACGTTCAGGCCGGCACGCCCTTGCTGCCCGTCTGGGCGCGTGCTGAGGGGTCCGTGGCGGTGGCGGTGGCGTCTGTCATCGCTGGCTCGGAAGCTCCGAGGGGCGGACGGTTTGCGCGCTGGCTTCACCCGCCGTGTGTACGGCGCGTAGGGGGTACGCGGACACGCACTATGGTTCACATCCCCTCGATCGGGCTATGGCCCTGTGTCATGCCGGCGCGGAATGCTCACTTCTCGGACACGGGCTGTTGGCGCCAAGCGGAGCCGCTTGCAGGCTGCAGCCAGTGCCCTTCCCTCTTCGCCCATGCAGGGGCGGCACCCTTCTCGGCTCAGGAGTGAACATGAGAATCGACCGCCTCGTGATAGCAGTTTTCACCGCCGTGGCGACATCCATCGCCGTGGCCCCAGCGCAGGGGGCCGAAGCTACGCAGGCTGCCCTCGCCGCGGTCAACTGCACCGGCACGTCCTCGGTCACCTACTCACCGGCGATCACCCCACAGCCGACAACGGTCACCGCCACCTCGAGCCAGGACTACCTGGCATGCGTCGTCCTGGATGGAGGAAGCATCACCTTCGCCGAGGATTCCACGACCGTTACCTCCCTCACCCGTTCCTGTGCCACCCTGCTGGGAACCACGCCGAACCGGCAGCAGTCCGTCGAGTGGAACACCGGCCAGATCTCACAGGCCCAGGTCGACGTCACCACCACCCAGGTCCAGTCAGCGCTCGTCGTGACCAGCATCGGAACCGTGATCTCCGGTCCCTTCACCGGACTGAACTACAAGCGTGTGTCCACCTACGCCAATGTCGACGCCCTCCTCTCGTGCCAGAGCCCTCAAGGGTTGTCCCAACTCGGCCCCGAGGTCTCGAACCTGACCATCACGCCTCTCATCTAGGCGGCGCGGCGGGAGCGGCGCCTGACGCTGCTACGGGCTGGAGGCCGGCCGCCGCCGTGTCGGCGAACTTCAACACCAACGTGGTGGGCCTGGTGGGCGTGGTGCTGGAGGTAATCATCATCGGTACCGTCCCGTCCGGGCTGTTCCAGGGCGATGCCGTGGTACTGAAACAGACCGGTCCCGCGGCCCAGGTTCTGCAATGCACCTTGGGCCTGGACACGGTCTCCAGCGTCTACAGCACAGTGACCCTGGAGATCACTTCGCTCTGACGGCTCTGTCGCCGTGCACCACCGGATCGGACCCGCCGGAGGCGCTGGCTCGGGTCACGTTCGAACGGGAGCCCGGTACCCCCGGAAGCCGGGATCCCGCCCGACGTACACCCCAGGGCCGGTCGGGGAGTGCCAGCACGCCTCAGCGGCGTGGACCGCTTCTCACTCGGTGGCGACTAGGAGAACGGTCGCCAGCGAACAGAGACGCTACGCCCAGGGGCCCGTTCTCGCCGGAGTTCCCCCGCGCGCGGGCACCACGGGCAGCAGCAGGCGCATGTCTTGTGGGATACGGGGCCCGGCGGGTGCGCCGAACAGGCGATTGGGGACGAGCCTGGGGCATGGCTGGTTCGTCCCCCTGGTGCTTGATCCGAACACCCACCGGGTGGATTCTCAGTAAGTGTTCAACTACGTCGGGCAGTCAGCCGCTCCGTAGAGGCGATCCGCGCGGTCCGCGCCCCACTACGGCGCCCAGCCATGCGACCTGCCGCGCAAGGCCGCCCGAGCCCGCCGGGCACTCGGGGCCGCCGGGAACGAGGATCGGCGGACGCCGGGGGCCGACGAACGACCAGCCGCCTCGGCCAGACGCGTGAGGAACCCCGCATGACCGACTTCACCGCACCCACCGATGTGCCGTCCGCCGACCGGGACGCCGTCCTGCGGATCCTGCAGACCACCCGCTCCGTGCGCCGCCGCCTCGACACCGACCGTCCCGTAGACCTCCGGCTCGTGCACGCGGCACTCGAAGCGGCCCTGCAAGCCTCCAACGGGTCGAACGAGCAGCCATGGCACTGGATCGTCGTGACCGACCCCGCCCGCCGTACCGGCGCTGGCCCGCTGCTACCGCGATGCCGCCCGGCCCTATCTCGCGGCGATGACACAGCGGGTGGAGGACGGCGTCGTCGGCCGTGGCGTGCTGAACGCGTCCCTGCGGCTGACCGAGGTACTCGACCGGGTGCCGGTGATGATCGTTCCCTGCCTCGCGTCCACACCCGCCGACCACGTCGACCTCTTCCGCCGGCTCGGTTACGCGCCGTCCGCGGAGCACGCCGCCCTCTCCGTCTACTACGGGTCCGTCTGGCCTGCCGTCTGGAGCCTCATGCTCGCCCTGCGCGCCCATTCGCTGGCAAGCGCGGTCACCGCCCTGCATCTGACCCGACCAAGACGACGCAAACGCGATCCTCAACCTGCCGGAAGGCGTCACCCAGGCCGCGCTGCTCGCAGTCGCACACCCCACCGGGGAATCGTTCCGCCCGGCTCCTCGCCGCTCCCTCGACACCGTCCTCCACCACGACATCTGGTAGCCCGGTACATGAAAGGACCACGGGATGGTCGACCAGCAGAACCAGCCCGCGCCTCCCGCTCCGCTGACAGTCGGAGTGGACGGACCACTCGCCGCAGCCCGCCGCACGATCCTGCGGGAGATCGAAGCCCTGCTCACACGCGCGCGCGAGGACCAGGCCCAAGAGCTCATGCAGGCGGTGTACGGCGCTCAGAGGATCATGGTGCTGGGGGCGGGCCGCTCCAAACTCGCCGTCGACGCCTTCGCCATGCGCCTGATGCACCTCGGGCTGACCGCCCACGTGTCCACCGATGTCACCTGCCCGGCCATCGCCGAGGGCGACCTCTTGGTGGCGTGCAGCGGATCGGGTCACACCCCCACCGTGGTGCAACGGACCGAGGCGGCCAAGCAGGCCGGCGCCCGGATAGCCGTCGTGACCGCGAACCAGGAGTCCCCGCTCGCCGCACTGGCCGACATCCGTGTCCATCTCGCCGAGTACAGTCAGGACTTCGAGCCCGACGCGTCGACCCAGTTCGTCGGCACCCTGTTCGAGCAGGGCGCTCTGGTCTTCTTCGACTGTCTGATCCTCGCACTCCAGCGCACTCAGCATGTCGACCCCTCCGAGATGTACGCCCGGCACACCAACCTTGAGTGACGACCGTGCCGCAGCCGATTCAGCACCGGACATCCGCCCCCACGGGAAAGCAGCCCGCGATGTCGATCCCTTCCGCGCCCATCAGCTTCACCAGTACCAAGACCCAGCTCGGCCTGACCCGTTCGCAGGACTGGATCGAGAACCTGCTCCTGCCGAACGCCGAGCGCCTGGCCGCTGTCTCCTTCTTCGCCTGCCTGCCCCACCCCCTGCTGCTCCCGGCCCGGCAGTGGCTGCGCGGCAGCGGCATCGGCGTCGCCGCCCAGGACGTGGCGGCGGCCACCGACGAGGTGACGGGCGCGGTCAGCGCCTCGCTGCTCGCCGAGGCCGACTGTTCCCACGTCATGGTCGGGCACGCCGAACGTCGTGGCACCTTCGGTGAGACCGACCAACTCGTCGCCCGCAAGGCCGCCGCCGCGAGCGCGGCCGGTCTCACCCCGGTGGTGTGCGTCGGTGAGACCGACATGCTCAACGCGTCCGAAGCGGCGACACTGACCTCCGCCCAGGCACGGACGGTCGTGGCCGCCGTCCCACCGGAGCGACCCCTGCTCTTCCTGTACGAGCCGGGTTGGGCCATCGGCGGCACCGAGGCCGCCGACCCGGTCCACGCCGGCCACGTACTGCGCGCGCTACAGGACGTCGCCGCCGGCCACCACGCCCGCTTCGTCTATGGAGGGGCGGTCGTGCCCGGCGTCTACACCCGGCTGCGCAATGAAGCGGACTGGGACGGCGTGGCCCTGGGCCGCGCTGCCCAGGACCCGCTGCTGCTGACCGAGGCCCTGGACGAACTCACCACTCCCAAGTGAGTTCGTCCAGCGGCAACTCCAGCCGGCGCGCTCGCTTTCGCTCGGGAGCGAGGACCTACTTCGACGGAACCGGCGCCATGGCCCCGCCCTCGTACTCACCGCGCACGTCGCCCTCGGGCTCGTCCTCAACTTCTCAGGTCTTGAGTCGATGCCGGGGCCGCAGCCCTGAGGACCAGCATCGGCGACTGCACCAGCTTCTCCACCGCCACCCACCTCGCCTCATACGCCGGCCTGGCCTCGACGACGGAGCCGTCGGGAACCCAGGTCGACGGCGAACACGTCGCCCGAGCCCCGGTCCCCCGCCGTCACTCTCACCGCATGACCAACACCGACAGCGCGACATTGAAGAACGGTACAGAGGCCTTCGATCGAGTGATGACAGAAATGTGCGAATGCCCTTAAATCCCCCCATAAGGCGCGAGGGCAGCGGAGCGAGTGGGGAGAATTGACCTTCCGAAATGCCTGACAAGCCTGGCTTGCATCTCACAGGCATGCCCTTCTGCTCTTCGCTTCGCAGTCGCCGAATTTTGGCCTGCACAGGACGGATGCACTCATGTCGCTTCTTCCCCGCGGCAGCACGCCGCTGGACGGGCCGGCCAGCCCACGGCCCTCCGCGCTGACGCTACTGGCATGGACCAATGTTCTGATGGGGCTGTCCGCCGCCTCAGCGACGTTCGCGACCTGTCAGGTCCTAGGAGAGGAAGCGGACTTCATCGCAGCCGCCTTCGCCTTCGCCATCATCACCGCTACCTACACGCGCGACCGGCTGACCGGACCCGACAGCGAGGGCGCCCCGGGAAGCCGCGAAGCATGGATGGCCCGCCATCACCAGGCCATGCGGACATGGATGGGCCTGTGTGTACTGCTTGCCCTCGTCACAGCCTTGCTGCGGCCATGGTGTGCGCTCGCACTGGCCCTGGCCTGGATCTCCGCACGGCTGTACGCCAAGCCATGGATCTCCGCCCGCGGCCGACGGGTGGCCCTGCGGAAGCTTCCCGGGATGAAGGTCCCTTACGTCGTCGCCGTGTGGGTGACGGTGGCGGTCCTGCCGGTCGCGGCCGGCAACGACCTGCTGACGCTGGCGTCGACCTGGTGGTGGGCCCTGAGTGTGCTGCTGATCGGGTCCGTTGAGGTCATCAACAACGACCTGCGCGACGTCGGCGCGGACCGCCTGGACGGCACCCGGAGCCTGCCCGTACTCCTGGGGGTGGCCGGAGCCAAACGGCTCGGCTACGCACTCGCAGTACTGGGCCTGTTGGTCTCCACAGCCGTGGCACCGCTGGTGGGACTGGTGTGGGGCGGGTACGCCGCGGCCCTGCTCGCCTGCCACAGCCCGGCGCGAGACACCCGACTGCGCCCCTGGATCGAGTCCCAGGTCGCTGTTGCCGCACTGGCCGCGTCCGTCCCTGCCGACGCTTTCGGCTTCTGACGGCAAGAGACCATCACTCAACCGCCCTCCAGGTCAGGGCGGGTGCCCTGGAGCGGCTCGGCAGTTCTGGTTCTGCGCACCGCGGCGGATGATTCGGAGCGCCGGCCGATCCCCGTGCCGCCCTCGCCGGTCCTGCCTGCGCGGAGTGGGCCTGAACCGCCCGCGTGTTGGGTGCGGCGCGGTAGGGCGGTTCCAGCGTGTGGTGGTGGGTGCGCATTCACCTCGGGCGGTGTGCGCCGCGCGCGCTCGCTCGATCTGAGTATGGGAGCGGTCCGGGAGAAATCGAGAGCAAATATCTGCATTGCCCGTGGTACACCTTTCCTGTTGATTAAGCATGGCGCTGCCGCGCGGGTCGGGGGCTGATCTGCGGCCGATCCCGACTCGGGCGCCGCTTCCCGTTTCCGCGAGGTGCCCAGGGCTCGCCTGCCCGAGACCTCTGCGTCATCGGCAGACCGGTAGCGCCTCCCGGAACAAGGACATTGATGCTCACCTTCACCACGCGGCGGCTCATCAGGCTGAGCGATGCCGACATCCGCGGCAACGTGCACAACCTGTCGATCATCCGCTACGCCGAGGACACCGCGGTCGAATGGGTGTGCGCGCTGCGCGACGAACTGGGTCTGCAGACCTACTGGTGTGCCGTGGGAGTCCAGGCGGAATTCACCCGGCCGCTGCCCTGGACCATCCCGGAGATCCAGCTGGCACTACGGGCGGAGAAGGTCGGACGGGCCAGCCTGCACCTGGTCACGTCGATCTCGTCGCCTCTGGGTGACCATGCCCAGGTCCGCACCCGTGTCATGCGCCTCGACGCCTCCGGCACCAGGACCACCATGACCCCGGATGAACGGGCCTGGTACCAGCGGTATCTGGCGCAGGACACCTCACACCCGGACGCTGCGCGAGTACTGCAACCCAGCTGAGGAACACCGAAGGGCCTTCCGCCGGCTGCTCTGCCCGTGCCGGAACGCCGCCGGAGGGCCCGATATGCCGCAGGACCCGCCGCTCGCCCCGCTTTCCGCCCCAGACTTCGGGAGAGACCTTGCACGGACACGCCACAGCGGACGGTGGGCTGCGGCCCGCTGTGAGCGCCCAACACGAAGTCGCCGGGCAGCTCCTGCACATCCGCCTCGCCACCGCCGGCGACACCACCCCCGTCGAGGAGTTACACACCCGCTGTGCGCCCCGTTCGCTCCACCAGCGTCTTCTGGCGCCGGTGCCCCGCGTCTCGGCCCGCGCCCTGGAACAGCTCCTCGACCCCCACAGCACCAGCCCGCCCCGGGCCGCTGCTCGACGACACCACCTCTCCCCCGCGTCCGGCGGGAGACGGCGTCGACGTGTGGGGCCAGCCGCGGCGGCGGAACAGCCCGCGGACCTTTCCCGGATCCTCGTGGTCGTGGTCGCGCTCCGGCCCCGGTGGCGCGGCGGCCTGGAGCCGGGCGGCTCCGGCAGCCGCTTCCTCACGGGCGACGACGTCGGCGTGGCAACTGCCGCACACCGACAGGCCCCCGGCGCTCCAAGCCGTCCGGTGCGCGGTTGTCTCCTCCCAGCGCTGCTCGGTGAACCTCTGCCCGCACCGCGCGCACACGGGCTCTGCGCCTCCCGCTCAGCTACACGGCGCCGTACGTCTTCCGCCTCGGCGCGGGCGTACGGGCGGCGGCAGAGAGCGTCGCCGTCGGAGTTGTCGAGCGCGTCGGTCAGTGGCTGTCCGTCCGCGCGGCCCAGGCGCCGCCACGCCGCCGCGTCCGCGCCGTGCTCCCGGAGCTGTCCCAGGGTTGTCAGGAGGATCGAGGCACGGTGACGGTTTCGGCTTCTGCGGAGACGCCGCCGGCTGCGGCGCGGCATGTGCGGTGCGCCGTCGAGCGCGCCTGGTGCTACTTGAACCGGGCCATGGACGATGGGGCCCCGTCGGCACAGCTGTCCCTTGACGTCTCCTTCAGCCGCAGCTTCTCCGGCGCTCGGGCACGTGCGGTACTTCGCGAGCATCTGGGTGCGGATCCTGGATTCGATCTGGCCGACGAGGCATTCACGGCCATGGTCGCCTTGATGCTCCTGCCTCCCGCCGCCACCGCGGAGGAGAAGAGTCTGGCCCTGCGACTGGGCCGGCAGATCGAGGCGGCCCGCTGGCAGCGCCGGTATCGCTTCTTCCTCGGAGCCAACGGCTTTCCCGCCGACACCGACTGCACAGGCCTGGCCGTAGGTGCTCTGTACGAGCACGGCTTGCTCACTCCTGCGGACCTCACAGCGCACGTGGCCGACCTCCTACACGCCGCAGCACCCGCTGACAGCGTTCCCCGCCCATACGGCGACGATGACGCACTCCGTGCGCGAGTCTTCATGGTCTATTGGGAAGACGGCCTGGAACCCCATGCCCTGCGCCGCGGACGCAAGCACGACCCGGTGGCCTGTGCCAACGCTCTCTACACTGCTCAGCTCAGCGACCTCCACGCCGCTAGCGAGAGCGCGGCGGCGGTTGTCAGCACCTCGACGCGATACCTGGCCGAGCACCTTGAGTCCGGGCGATACCTGGACGGCACCCGCTACTACCCGTCTCCCGACGCGTTCCTCTACGCGCTCTCCCGCCTGTGCGCCAGATTCCCCTCCAGCGCCCAGGTCTACTCCGCCCCCTTGCGCCGCGCCCTCCAAGAACACGAGGAGGCGAACTCCTCACCGCGCAATGGCGGCGAGCCCGGCCCCCTGGCCCTCGCCTTCCGGACACTGGCAGCCGACAATCTCGGACTCACCGCTGGCCAGGACCAGCGGCACGCCCTGCTTGCCCAGACCCAGCAGTCCGACGGTTCTTGGCCGGCCAGCCCGTACTACCGGATGGGGCGGTTCCCCGTGTACTTCGGCTCGCCCTACCTCACCACTGCCTTCGCCCTCGCGGCACTGCGAACCCGCCAGACACTCGAGGCCGCCGCACCGCACAGCTTCTCCGGTCGGACCGCTGCCCCGACCGGCTAGCACTTGTCCGCCCGATCATATGGCTCAAGGTTCGGTGCTGCTCTATCGGCGTTCCGAGGAAGGTGTGCGAGGCGAGCCTTTCTGGGCGGTGACGACAACTGCGGGGAGGAGAGCGAGGGCGAAGGCGGCTCCGGCGAGGGCGAGGAGAGGGTAGCTGGCTGCTGCGACGACGATCCCTGAGGTCATGCCGCCGGTGGCTCCGGCGATGGCGATGGCGACGTCGACCATGCCTTGGGTCTTGGCTCGCGTGGCCAGGGGGACGGCGTTGGTGATGATGGTGGTGCCGCTGACGAGGCCGAAGTTCCAGCCGATGCCGAGCAGGACGAGAGCGAGGGTGAGCAGAAGGACGGAGTCGGCGGGCGCGGCGGCGGCGAGGACGCCGGCGGCCAGCAGGGTCAGGCCGGAAGCCGCGGCCGTCGCGGTGGGGCCGTAGCGGTCGGTGAGTGCTCCGGTCAGGGGTGAGGGAAGGTACATGGCGCCGACGTGCAGGGCTATGACGAGGCCGGAGGCGGCGGTGCTGTGGCCGTGGTCGTGCATGTGCACGGGGGTCATCGTCATGATCGCGACCATGACGAGCTGGCTGAGGACCATCACCAGGACCCCCAGCGGCAGGCCCGGGCGGCGGTGTGCGGCGGGCTGCGGGATGTCGGTCGCCGGTCCTGTGCCGGTGTGCTCTGGTGCCTCCGGCACGGCGGGGAGGGAGCGGGCGAGCAGGAGGGGGTCGGGACGCAGCCAGACCAGCAGAGTCAGGGCGGCCAGGGCGAACGCGGCGCTGGAGATGAGGAACAGACCGCTCAGCGGGGGCAATGCGAGGGCGGCGGCGAGGTGTCCGGCGGGAGCGGTGAGGTTGGGGCCGACGACACCGCCCAGGGTGGTGGCGACCAGGACGGTGGACAGCGCTCGGGCGCGATGACGCGGCGCAGCGAGGTCGGCTCCCGCGTAGCGGGCCTGAAGATTGGCAGCGGTGCCGGCGCCGTAGAGGAAGAGGGAGATGAACAGCAGGCCGGGGTTGTCGAGGGCGGCAGCGACGACGACTCCGGCACCGCCGACGGCGCCTGCGAGGTAGCCGGCTGCCAGGCCGGGGCGGCGCCCGCGGGTCTGCGATATGCGGCCGATGGTGACGGCGGCGAGGGCGGAGCCCGCGGTGAGCAGGGCGCTGGGCAGCCCGGCCAGGGTGGTGGAGTGGAGCATGTCCTGAGCCAGCAGGGCGGCAACGGTGACACCGGCCGCGAGCCCCACGCCGCTGAGGACCTGGGACGCCAGCAGGACGACCAGGATGCGCTTTTGCGTCTCAGGCAGAGAAGTGCCAGGAGTGGCCGATGGGGTGTCTGTCGGCCCGTTGGCTGACGTGGTCGCGGTGTGGTGCATGGTGTCTCCGTTACGAGCCCAGGGGTGGTGGGCGAGGTCTGCTGCGTGTGACGTGCTACCTGGCCGACGCTGCACGGCGGGCGGTCCGCGCGAACTGTCCCGGGGGCGCGGCGGGGCCGTGTCAGGGAGCGGACGCGGGGACCGGTGAGGTCGGCAGGGTGTAGGCGTCGGCGATGAGTTCGGTCGAGTGCAGGAGCGCCTGGGGGGCGTGGCCCACGCTGGCGATCATGATCTCGTCAGGGCGGGCTGCCTCGTGCAGGCGGTTGAGGTGAGCGGTGACCTGGTCGGGTGTGCCGTGCAGGACGCTGTTGGTCCAGTGGTCGAGGACCTGCTGCTCGGAGGCGGTGTAGGGGTGGGAGGCGGCCTCGTCGGGGGTGGGTACGAGGTAGGACTTGCCGTGGAGCATGCGCATCATGCTGTGGGCGTAGCTGTGTGTCTGGCGCAGGGCCTCGTGCTCGTCGTCGGCCGCCATGACGGCGAAGCTGGCCAGTGCGTACGGCTCGGTGAGTACGGCCGAGGGGGTGAACCGGTCGCGGTAGAGCTGGAGGGCGGCGGCGACGTGATCGGGAGAGAAGTGCGCGGCGAAGGCGAAGGGCAGGCCCAGGCCGGCGGCGAGGTGGGCGGAGTATCCGGAGGATCCCAGGAGCCAGACCGAGGGTCGGCCGGCCGTCTGCGAAAGACCGTTCTCCTTGTCCTGTCCGGGGCCGGGCACGGCGTAGACGCGCTCGCGGTAGGGGTGTTCTTCGGGGAAGTCGTCGTCGAGGAAGTGCAGCAGTTCGACGACCTGCCGAGGGAAGTCGTCGTTGTCCGAGCGGCCTCGGCGCAGGGCGGCGGCGGTGGCCTGGTTGGTACCCGGGGCGCGGCCCAGACCGACGTCGATCCGGTCCGGGGCGAGGGCTTGGAGCAGTCCGTACTGTTCGGCGACGATCAGCGGGGGGTGGTTGGGCAGCATCACTCCGCCCGCCCCGAGCCGCAGCCGTGTGGTGTGGGCGGTCAGCCGGGCCAGCAGGACGGCGGGGCTGGAGGAGGAGACGCCGGGCATGGAGTGGTGTTCGGTCACCCAGTAGCGGGTGAAGCCGCGCCTCTCGGCGAGTTCGGCCAGGGCGATGCTGCCGGACAGGGCGTCGGCGGCGCTGATGCCGCGGCCGGCCAGGGCGGTGTCGAGGACGGACAGCGGCGCGGGAGCGGATCCGCGGGCTGTGCCCTTGATCGGGTTGTTCACGGGGATTCCTTCTGGGGTGCGCCGGCCCGGCGCGAGTGGCTGAGCCGGGAAGGGCCGCTGCGGTGAGCTCGTGATGTACCGCAGCGGCCGGGCGTTGGAGGTCAGGCCAGTTCCACGCGGTCAATCAGTCCGGCGGTGGTGAAGGCGTCCACGAGCTGCTCGCGGCCCTCGGTGAAGTGGGCCCAGCTGTCGAAGTGGACCGGCACGATCCGGCGGGCGCCCAGGATGCGGGCGGCCTCGGCGGCCTGAGCGCTGTCGAGGGTGAGCAGCGCACGGTCCAGGACGGGGGTGCGGACCGCGCCGGCGAACAGCACAGCGGTGTCCACCGGGCCGAAACGATCGGCGATCTCCTGGACCAGGGAGAGCTGGGCGTTGTCGCCGCTGACGTAGACGGTGGGCAGGCCGTCCCCGCTCAGGACGAATCCGACGACCTCGCCGACGACGGGTTCGAGGTCCTCGCGTGCCCCGGGCCCGTGCAGGGCCGGGACGCCGGTGACAGTGATCGTGCCGCCACCGGGACGGTCGAGCTCGATGGACTCCCAGTCCTTCAGGGGGCGTGCGGTGCCGCCCAACCTGCCCGCGCCACTGGGCGTGGTCAGGGTCAGGGGGACGTCGGCGAGCAGGGCCCGGCCCGAGGCGTCGAGGTTGTCGTCGTGCTCGTCGTGCGACAGCAGCACCGCATCGATACGGCCCAGATCAGCGGGCGCGGCGGAGGCGGGCGCGGTCTTGGCGAGCCCCGACGGGTAGGTGCCGGGGGCATCGAACGTCGGGTCGGTCAGGAATCGCAACCCGCCGTACTCGATGAGCGCGGTCGGACCGCCGAAGACACGGATGGGGACCTGCTCGTTGGACATGCCGGGTGCTGCCACGACTGAACCACCTCACGGATAGATGGGCTTACATCCGTGACCATAGATGTTTGTCACGGATGAAGGCAAGCTGTACCGTGAGATACGTGAGTGAGATCGACACCGCCGCCCCTGCCGAAACCGCTGCCCCCGGGCTGCCGCAGGCACCGGGCGCTGGGCAATACCCCGCGCTCGACCTCGCCAACAGCGCTATCGCCCTGCCGGGTGGCCAGTTCCTCGATGCGTTGGGCACGCCCGCCGGCGCCAACCAGTGGCTGGCCGACCACAACCTGGCCCCCGCGGACGCCGGCCTGCAGGAGATCTGTGCGGCACGCGTGCGTTCCCTGCGCGAACAGGTACGAGCCTTGCTCGCCGCCCAAGTAGGCGGGCATCCGGCTCCGGCAACCGCGCTGGCTGCCGTCAACGACGCCCTCACACGGGTCCCCACCGCCTCCCCGCTCGGCTGGGATGCGGTCCGCGGCATGCACCGCACCGCCCCGCACCCCATCGACCAGATCGTCGACCAGGCCCTCGGCATCCTCGCCGCCGACGCCGCCGACCTGCTCACCGGGCCCGACGCCGAACGGCTGACGGCCTGCCCCTCCCACCCCTGCAACCGCTACCTGCTCCGTGCCGGACGCCGTCACTGGTGCTCGGTCCGCTGCGGCGACCGGGCCCGCGCCGCCCGCGCCTACGCCCGCCGCACGCAGACCACCGCCGACTGAGTTCGGCCACCCCCACCCCGCCGCCGGTTCACCGGACCCGCGCCGGGGCGCGGCTTCGCACATCCTCAAGCCCCCGGCACGGACGGCACACCTCGCCCTCCCTGCCGGCCATTCCCACGAGCAACAAAGGACCATCACCTCTCATGACCGCCACATTCACCCTGCTGACCACCGGCTACGGCAGGCTCGACGCACCCAATGACGGCCGCGACGGCCGCGAGAAGCCGTGGTACGTCGCCTCGACCGTCGGCCTCCTGTGCGACGGCGACACGATCGTCGTCGTCGACCCCGGCATGGTCGAGGACCGCAAACTCATCCTCGATCCGCTCGCCGCCGCCGGAATCACCCCCGAGCAGGTGACCGACGTGGTCTTCAGCCACCACCACCCCGACCACACCCTCAACGCAGCCCTCTTCCCCAACGCGCGCGCCCACGACGTCTGGGCCGCCTACCACAACCACCTCTGGTACGACCGGCCCGCCGACGGATGCCAGCTCTCCCCCTCGATCCGCCTGATCGAAACGCCCGGCCACACCCCCCAGGACATCTCCACCGTCGCGGAAACCGCCGAAGGCACCGTCGTCCTCACCCACGCCTGGTGGAGCGTCCACGGCCCCGCCGAAGACCCCACCTCCGACGACCCCGCCGGCCTGAGCGCCTCCCGCCGCAAGATCCTCGCCCTCAAGCCCGCTCTGATCGTCCCCGGCCACGGAGACCCCTTCGTCCCCGACGAGAACACCCCCATCTGACCTACAGATATCAACCCGAAGACCGGCTTCGCCGTCGTCATCCGGTGCTCGATCGCGGTACGCCTGCTGGATCTGGCCCCGGCATCGGACGATCACCCCAGGCCAGGCGGCCCCGGATGTGCGCTGTCGTGGGGTCCTCGTCGGCAGTACCCGGACGACACCGGCACGGTCGGCCAGCGGCGTGCGCGGGCTGAGCATCGGTGAGGCGGTCAGCGCGGTGCCGTCCTTCACCATGACCGACTATTCCGTGCACGGGGAGGCGGTTCTCGCCCCCGCCCACGCGGTCGTCGCCCACCCGAGCGGCTCTCCTTCGCCGGGCGAGGGCGACAGCGGTGTTTGCCGGGCCGCCACCGGCAAGCGCACGCAGGCCAGACCGCCGGCATCGGGCCGGTCGCGGTCCTCGAAGATGTCAGCGGCGCACTCGCCGAGGACGTCGACGCGGCCGGGGGTCCCCCCGTCGGGCCAAGGTG
Source organism: Streptomyces ambofaciens ATCC 23877 (assembly GCF_001267885.1). Lineage (NCBI taxonomy): Bacteria > Bacillati > Actinomycetota > Actinomycetes > Kitasatosporales > Streptomycetaceae > Streptomyces > Streptomyces ambofaciens. The sequence goes on from NZ_CP012382.1 coordinate 272,556, forward strand.
ACTGTCTGCCTCTCAGGTAGGGCGCGGGGCCGTAGCCCCGCGCCACGGAACGCAGCCCGCAGGCCCGTAGGGGCATGGGGTGCTGCAATGGCCACGTCTGCCGCACACGGTGCGAGATCACGGGGCCTGTAGGTGTGCGGGTGGGTCAGCCTTCGGGCCGCGTGCGGCCCAGGGCATCAGGCACGCTGTGCTGTCCGGGGCGCCGGCTCGGCTTCCTGCCGGATGTCCTGCGGGGTCAGGTTCCAGGCCGCGACGGCGAACTCGCTGCGCCCTGTCCCTGTCGTACGGGCCTGCAGCCGCCACGGTCCGTCGGTGGACGGGTAGAACCTCAGGGTGAGGACCTGCTCGTCGGCCAGGTAGACCTCGGCTATGGAACGGTCCACGATCACGCGAAGTTCGACGGGGGTGTGGAGACGCGCCGCTGCCGGGCACGGTGCGGTGTAGGCCCCTCCCCGTGCCCGCGTGTCCGGTGAGGCGTGGGTGCGGTCGACGGCGAGGCGGCCTGCCGTGGGGTCGAGACTGATGTCGAGGTACTCGGAGCCGTCGGTCGACGTGATCAGGCGCAGCCCGCTGGTACCGGTGGTGTCCGGGACGAGGGTGGCGGTGAGGTCGAAGGTGTGGCTGACCTGGCCGAGTTCGACGGGTTCGGTCCGGCTGACGTGTCCGGTTCCGTACAGGACGCGCGGGCCGCGCAGGGCCAGCAGTTCGCGGGCGGGGCGCTGGGCGACCGTGCCGTCGGCGGTGAGGCTGACCTCACGGGGGAGGGTGAGGACGCCTGCCCAGCCCGCTTCGTGCGCCCAGGCGTCGTCCCGGGCTTCCCATGCCCAGCCCCACATCAGCCAGCGGTCTTCTCCTGGGGCCTTCAGCAGGGCGGGGGCGTAGAAGTCGGGGCCGTGGTCCAGCGGCACGAGGGCCGTGGCCGCGGTGAAGCGTCCGTCCTTCTCCTGGCCGATGATGACGCTGGTGTGGCTGGGTCCGCCCTGAGGAGTCCAGTCGCTGAGGATCAGAACACCTTGGCCGCCGAAGGTGGCGTACTGGGGGCACTCCCAGCCGATGGGGCCCGTGCCGGTCGCGGCGTCGCTGGTGTGGAAGGGGCCTCGGTAGGTCCAGTGCTCCAGGTCGTCGGACTCGTACAGTTGCGCCGCGGCGCGGCCGTCGTCGAGGGCGGATCCGACGAGCATCCGCCAGCGTTCGTCCTGCCGCCAGACGTAGGGGTCCCGGTACATGGTGGTGCCGGCGGGCGGTTCGGGGATGAGCAGGTGGGGGCGTTTGGCCCAGGTGCGGCCGTTGTCCGACGACTCCGCGGTCGTGATCGGCTGCCACCAGCGGTCATTGCGGTGGGCGGAGTAGAAGGCCACCATGCGGTTGCCTTCGGAGACGGCGTTGCCCGAGTAACAGCCGTCGGCGTCGTGGCCGCCGGGGGTGGGGGTGAGGGCGACGGGGAGGGGTTCCCAGGTGATCAGGTCGGGGCTGCGGTAGTGGCCCCAGTGCATGTTCGCGTGCTGGGGGCCGTGCGGGTTGTACTGGAAGAAGACGTGGTAGTGGCCGTCGTGGAAGACCAGACCGTTGGGGTCGTTGATCCAGTTGCGGGGCGGTCGCAGATGGACGGTGGGCAGGTGGGGGTCGGCGGGCGACGTGGACACACGGGGCCTTTCTCAGGGCGTGCGAAGCGCACGGAAGTCGTGAGGACGAGGCGGGGTCGCCAGTGCGGTGCAGGGGTCAGCCCTTGACGCCGGTGGAGGCGATGCTGTTGACGAACGACCGCTGGAACGCCACGAACAGGGCGAGGATCGGCACGGTGATCATGGAGGAGTAGGCCATGATCTGGCCCCAGCCCACGTTCAGCTGGAAGAAGTAGGAGATGCCGACCATCACCGGCCGCAGCTCTTCGCTCTGTACGACCATCAGCGGCCACAGGTAGGAGTTCCAGGCGGGCAGGAAGGTGAGGATGGCGACGGTGGCGACGGCCGGGCCGGACAGGGGCATCACGATGCGGCGGTAGATGGTGAACCAGCCGGCGCCGTCCATGATCGCCGCTTCGTCGAGTTCCTTGGGGATGCTCTGGAAGAACTGGTGGAAGAAGAAGATCGAGAAGGCGTTGGCGACGAACGGGAGGACCTGCACCTGGTAGGTGTCCATCCAGCCGGTGGTCCACGCCAGGTGGAAGCCGTTCACGCGGAGCAGCGGCAGTTGGTTGACCCACCACACCAGCGGCAGCGCGAAGGTCTCGAACGGCACGATGAGGGTGGCGATGATCACGGTCAGCACGAGCTTGCGGCCGGGCCACCGCATCCGTGAGAGCGCGAAGGCGGCCAGGCTGTTGACGATGATGCCGAGCACCACGGTGACCGACGAGATCAGCACGGAGTTCAGCAGGAAACGTGCCGCCGGGACACGCTCGAACATGTCGGTGTAGTTGTCCAGCGACAGGGTTCCGACCGGCAGGAAGGCGCGCAGTGAGCCGAGGTCGCCGAAGATCTGGTCGTCCGGTTTGAACGACGAGACGAGCATGAAGAGGAGCGGCAGCGCGAAGACCAGGGCCAGGACGACGCGGCCGGCGTGACCGCTGAGCCGCTTGAGGAGGGAGGTCATGTCAGTCCTTCTCCCGGGTCAGGAAGCGCTGGACGAGCGACACGGTCAGGACGAGTACGAAGAAGATCAGCGAGATGGCCGCCGCGTAGGCGGTCTGCTGCTGGTCGTAGCCGGTGCGTACGGCCTGGTAGACGACGGTGGTGGTGGAGTCGAGCGGACCGCCCTGCGTCATGACCCTGATCTGGGTGAAGAGGCTGAAGGCGGCGATCGTGATGGTGACGAGCACGAAGGTGCGGGTGGCGCGCAGTCCCGGCCAGGTGACGTGGCAGAAGCGGTGCCAGGGTGTGGCGCCGTCGATCTCGGCGGCTTCGTACAGCTCGGCGGGGATGGTCTGCAGGCCGGCCAGCCAGATGATCATGTGGAAGCCGACGCCCTGCCACACCGACATCAGGATGATGGCCGGCATCGCCGTGGCCGGGTCGCCCAGCCAGTCCGGGCCCTGGAAGTGGCCGAGGGTGAGTGTCGAGATGACGTGGTTGACCAGGCCGTCCTTCCGGTAGAGGAAGGTCCACAGGAGGGACACCACGACCATCGAGGTGACGACGGGCAGGAAGTAGACGGTGCGGAAGAAGTTGACGCCCCGTACTTTCGCGTTGACCAGCAGCGCCAGGACCAGGGCGAGGCCGGCCTGGAGCGGAACGACGACGGCGGCGAAGTACGCGGTGTTGCGCAGGGACTTGTAGAAGACCGGGTCTTCGAAGAGCCGGGTGAAGTTGCGCAGGCCCACGAAACGGGCCGGGGTGGGCGAGATGAGCCTCGCGTCGGTGAAGGCCAGGGCGAAGGCGAGGGCGACCGGTACGACGAGGAAGACGATCAGCAGCACGACGGCCGGGGTGGCCATGCCGAGGGCGGTGAGGCTCTCACGGCGACGGGTGTTGGTCGTTCGGGTTCGCCGGACCGGGCGCAGTCGCTCGGGAGCTGCGGTTCTGGTGGTCACGGTATCTCCAGGGAGCCGGTCCGGTTCGGACGGCGTGGTCGGGGACCGAACCGGACCGGGGCGGGTCAGCCTGCGTAGTTGTTGTTCGTCTTCAGGTTGTTGTCGATGTTCTTCGCGGCCTGGCCGAGAGCGTCCTCGGGGTCGGCGCCGGCCAGGATGTCCTGGGCGGCCTTCTGGAACTCGGTGGAGATGTACGGGTAGGCCGGGGTGACCGGACGCACCGTGGCGTACTCGCGTGCGAACTGGACGAGTTCCTCGAACATGCCGCCCGGCTGGTAGTCCGCGATCTGCTGAGCGGCGGCGTCCGTGGCGGGGATGGTGCTGGTGGCCTGGGCGTAGTCGACGAAGTACTTGGTCTGGCGGGAGAACTTCAGCCACTCCTGGGCGCCGTCCTTGTTGGAGCAGGTGGAGCTCATGGCCCACTGCCAGGAGGAGCCGCCGATCTTGGGTCCGTTGCCGAAGTCGACCGGCGGGATGATCGCCAGGTCGTCGCCGAGCTTGCCGGCGTTCTTGGCCGCGTTCCAGCTGCCGTCCCACTGGATGGCGCTCTTGCCGGCCAGGAAGTCCTTGTTGGGGTCGGCTCCGGACTTCTTCGCCATGTAGCCCTTGGTCACCAGCGAGCGGAACCAGTTGCCCCACTCGACGGACTCCTTGCCGTCGAGGATGCCGGAGGCGGCCTTGTAGCCGTTGCGGTCGATGAGGTCGCCGCCGAAGCTCTGCAGCTGCGGGGAGTAGGCGTACGGCCACCACTCGCCGCTGCCGCCGGTGCCCATCTCCAGCGGGTAGTCGAACTCGCCGCTCTTCTTCAGCTCGGCCAGCGCGGTGTCGAACTCACTCCTGGTCCAGGGCTTGTCCATGGTGGGGATGCGGATGCCGTGCTCGTCCAGGACGGACTTGCGGGCGAAGAAGGCCAGGGAGACGTCGTAGAAGCCGAAGGAGTAGAGCTGGTCCTTGTACGTGCCGACGGTGCTGGCGAGCTGGTCCTCCACCGGCACCTCGCTGCCGGTGACGTCGATGGGGGCGAGGTAGCCGCCCCAGGCCCAGTTCGCCACGTTGGGGCCGTCCACGTCGAGCAGGCAGGGCAGCTTGCGGGCCGAGGCGGCGGCCACGACGGAGTTGTTGTAGTCGGCCTGCGGGAACGACTGGAGCTCGACCGTGTACGTGTCCTGGGATTCGTTGAAGTCCTTGATGATCTTCTTCACGACGTCGAGTTCGGCCGAGTTGCCGGCGTTGTGCGTCCACAGGGTCAGCGTGTCGCCGCTGGCCCCGGACGAGCTCCCGCCGGTGCCGGACGCGCACCCGGCGACGAGCGCGGTCGCCGCCGCGGCAGCTACACTCGCCAGCGCGAGGCGCCTTTTTCTGAACACCACGAGGTTCCTCCATCTCACGGAGGCGGATCTTGCAGGACCCGCCCTAGGCGACCGGTTGCGACGGTCGCTGTTCTTGGTGGCCGTCCCGCCGCCCGCTCCTGGAGTGGGCGGCGGGACGGCGGTCTTTTCGGGTGCCGGTGTCACTCCCCGCCGGGAACACCCAGGGAGGCCCGCTCCCTCAGCGGCATGGGCACACGGTGGACGACCGATTCGAGCGGTCCGCCGCGGAGGATCAGCTCCACGGCGAGGCGGCCGAGCTGGTGGTGCGGCAGCTTCAGCGTGGTGAGGGCCGGGCGCAGCACGGACGCGATGTCCTGGTCGTCGAAGGAGATCACCGACACGTCGCCGGGCACCGAGAGCCCCGCCTCACCGAGCGCCTGGTAGGCGCCGAAGGACACCCGGTCGGCCAGGCACACCAGTGCCCGGGGGCGGGTCCCGGCCGTCAGCAGGGCGGACACCTCCCGGTAGCCGTCCAGCGTGTCCCAGTCGCACTCGATGACGCCGTCCAGATGCGCGCCGCCCTCGCGCAGCACTTCCTCCAGGCCGCGCATGCGCTCGTTGCCGGCGATGATCCCCTCGGGCGTGGCCGGGACCGCCTGGTGGCCGCCGATCGCCCAGATGCCCTGGGTGTGACCGGCCGCGAGCAGGGCGCGGGCCGCGTCCCGGCCGGCCTCCAGCTCGTCCGGGACGACCGAGGGGGCGTCGAAACCCGGGGCCAGACAGTTCAGCAGCACCACACGGCGTCCGAACAGCTCCTTGGGGGGCGTGACGTACCGGGTGAACATGGTCGCGTAGATCACCGCGTCGACCTGGCGGTCCAACAGCGCGTGGACCAGGGACGATTCGGCGGCACGGTCGCCGTCGGCCTCCGTGATGAACAGCAGGTGGTCCTGCTCGCGGGCGGCCTCCATGGCACCGCGGATCACGTCGCCGGCGAACGGCGTGGTGGTGATCCGGTCCGACACGAGCCCGATGGTCTGCGTGGACTTCGTCCGGAGGCTGCGCGCGGTGACGTTGGGGCGGTAGCCCAGTTGTCTGGCCGCTTCCAGGACCCGTTGCCGGGAGGCGTCGGAGATGCGCATGTCGGTGCGGCCGGACAGGGCGAACGACGCGGTCGTCGGCGACACGCCCGCCTCGCGGGCGACGTCGGCCATGGTCACGCGGCGTTCGGACATCAGTAGATCAGCTCCGCTCGGCTAAATCGGATTAGCAGGACGCGATGAGAGTGCTCCACCTGTCATGCGCTGTCAACACCTCGGACATCTCGCCTACGTAACAGTGGCCTTCTGTGGTGATTCACCCGCTGTTGGGCAACGCGAAGTTGAGATCCGTGTGCGTTAGCTCTTGCTTTAGCGGAGACGGCACGCGAACCATGCCGACCCATCACCTAAATCGAATTGGCAGTCCGTCAGGTCGCTGTCCGTCACCCAGCCCAGGAGGCAGCATGAGGAGAAGAACCGCGCTCGCCGTCGTGTCCGCCGCCGTCGGCGGCGCCGTCGTACCGCTCTCGTTCGCACCCGTTTCCGCCGCCGCCGGCGGTCGGTCCGGCCCGCAGGAGCCCACCGCCCGCTGGGACTTCGACGAACGGTCCGGCGCGGTCGCCCGCGAGGCGGTCTCCGGATCGGCCACCCCGGTGGAGCACGTCTTCGACGACGCCCGGTACAAGCCCGACAGCGACCCCGTACGCCGCCGTGGCGTGCGCGGCCGGGCCCTGTACTTCGACGGCTACTCCACCTGCGTCACCGCCGAAGGGCCGGGCAGGCTCGACCTCGCCGGCGGCGTGACCGTCGACGTGTGGATCGCCCCCTACGCCTACGAGCACGGCATCGACGGCAAGCCCCAGGCCCTGGTCAACCAGCACGACCCGGGCACCAGGACCGGCTTCCTGCTCGGCCTGCGCCGCTTCGGACAGGTCGTCTTCCAGCTGGGCTTCGGAACCGAGCTGATCGAGGTCAAGGGCGCCCCGGACCGACCGGCCGCCAAAGGCCGGTGGAGCCATGTCGCGGCCACCTACGACCCGGCCGGCCGCCGGCTGCGCCTCTACCTCGACGGCCGCCTGATCGGCACCGCCACCACACCCGACAAGGACCCCGAAGCGGCGCCCGGTGAACCGCTCCTCATCGGGAAGCACAATCGTCCGACCCTGCTCAACGGCGAGTTCCACGCCAACATGTACATGGGCCTCATGGACAGCCTGGCGATCCGCCCGGGCACCCTGGACGACGCGACGGCGCGGCGCGAGCACGCCGAGAGGCTCGCCGCGCTGCCCGGTCACCGCGTGCCCCGCCCGGACCTGGCCCCCCACCGGACGCGTTTCGACGGCGACCGGCACCGCCCCCAGTTCCACATGCTGCCGCCCTGGCACTGGATGAACGAGCCGCACGCGCCCGTGTACTTCAAGGGCAAGTACCACATCTTCTACCAGCACGACCCGCTCGGACCCTTCTGGGGCCAGATCCACTGGGGGCACGCCGTCAGCACCGACATGGTGCACTGGCGCGACCTCCCCCTCGCCCTCGCCCCCACCGCGGACTCGGCCGGCCCGGACGGCATCTGGTCGGGGTCCGCCTGCGTCGACGGCGACCGCGGACCGGTTCTCTTCTTCACAGGCGGCGACGACCGCCTCCCCCACCGCCAGCGCACCGGCCTCGCCGTGTCCACCTACCAGGCCGACGGCGACACCGACCTGCCCACCTGGACGATGCGCTCCCAGCCGGTCACCGAAGCCCCGGCCGGTCTCCCGGCCGGCCCGGGAACCGCATGGGCGGAGAACTTCCGCGACCCGTTCGTCTGGGAGGAGGACGGCGTCTGGTACCAGCTCGTCGGCAGCGGCATCGTCGACTACGACGGCGCGCAGGTCACCCGCAAGCACGGCGGAACCGCGCTCCTCTACACCGCCCGCCGCCCCGAGGGGCCCTGGACGTACCGGGGGCCGCTGCACCGGAACGACCTCGGCACGCTACCCGAGCCCGGTGAGGTGTGGGAGCTGCCGGTACTCCTCCCGCTCCCCGGCCCCCGCGGTCGCCGCACCGGCAAGCACATCCTGCTGATCTGTCCGTGGTGGGAGGCGTTCAACCCGAACGCCGTCAAGCACACGTACTACTGGATCGGCACCTTCGACAAGCGCGAGCACCGCTTCGTGCCGGACCACGACGAGCCCCGCGAGTTCGACTTCGGCGAGCACTTCACCGGCCCGTCCGGCTTCGTCACTCCCGACGGCCGCTCCGTGGTCTTCAGCATCACCCAGGACCGCCGCACCGAGCAGCAGCACGCCCAGTCCGGCTGGGCGCACAACGCCGGCATGCCCGTCTCCCTCTCCCTGCGCCAGGACGGCACCCTCGGGGTCGAGCCGATCGCGGAGGCCGCCGGTCTGCGGGGCCGGCGACTCGCCCGCATCCGGCAGTCCTCGGTGGCGGAAGCGAACCGGCGGCTCGCCGGAGTCTCCGGCGACCTGCTCGACATCAGCGCCGTCATCGAACCGCGCGGCGCGCGCACGATCACCCTGGCAGTACGGGCCTGCGCCGACGGCACCGAACAGACCCTCCTGACGTACGACATGGCCGAGCACCGCTTCCTGATCGACCGAAGCCGCTCCAGCCTCGACCCGGACGTCCGCAAGGGCGTCCACGGAGGCAACGTCGCACTCGACGGCGGACGCCTCACGCTCAGGGTCCTGCTCGACCGCTCGATGCTGGAGGCGTACGTCAACGGCACCAACAGCATCACCAGCCGCGTCTATCCCACCCGTGAGGACGCCACCGGTCTGCGCCTGACCAGCGAGGGCGGATCGGCCCGCGTCGTCTCCCTGGACGTCTGGCGCATGAACGGCGCCTACGGCACGCCGGTCGTGCCCGCCGCGTACGACCCGCCGCGCCCGGCGGACGTCGACGCACTGCCCAACCACGACTTCGCCACCGGCGACCTCACCGGATGGACCGTCGTCGCCGGCACGACCTTCAGCGACGCCAACGTCACCACCCGCACCGACTGGGGCTGGGGAGGCCCCTTCCACCAGGCCGAGACCGAAGACGACCCGACCGGTCACCACCTGTGGGGCTTCAACCCCTCCGCAGGCGGCGACGGCGCCACCGGAGTCCTGCGCTCCACCCCCGTGGTCCTCGGCGGAGACGGTGTGATCGATCTGCTCGTGTCCGGCGGCAATGACCCCGACCGGCTCTACGCGGCCGCCGTCCGCGCCGACGACGGCAAGGTACTGGCCAGGGCCACCGGCCGCGGCACCGAGCAGTACCGCCGCGTCGCCTTCGACCTCTCCGCCCACATCGGCGACCGGATCTACATCGAGATCGTCGACCGGGCCGACGGCGGCTGGGGCCACATCAACGTCGCCGACGTCAACGTCCCCGTCCGGCGCTCCTGACACCCCCGGCCCCGCCCCACGTACGCGTCGACCCTGGACCGTGCCGCGCCAAGGGCTGACGTCCTGCTCCGCCCGATCAACCCAACCCCACACCGACGGAGGTTCCCATGCGAACCCGTGCACCATCGAGAGCCGCGACCGGACACGGTCTGGTGCGTCTGCTGCTCGCACTCGCGATATGCCTGGGCCTGACATCACCCCTGATGACGCAGACCGCCGACGCGGCCGGGACCAGCCTGTCCAACCCCGACTTCGAGTCCGGCGACCTCAGCGGCTGGACCACCACCGGAACCGCCTTCACCGGAGCGGTCACCGACGACCCGGGCTGGGGCTGGGGCTGCTGCTTCAACCAGCAGGGCTCCTACCACCTGTGGGGATTCGCCGCGGGCGGTGACGCCGCCACCGGGACGCTGACGTCCGAGCCGTTCACCCTGACCGGCACCGGCATGGTCAGCGCCCTGGTCTCCGGCGGCCGCAACGAGAACGACCTCTACGCGGCCCTGACGACCCTCGACGGAACCGTTCTGCACAAGGCCACCGGGACCGACGACGAGGCGTACCGCCGCGTCACCTGGGACGCCCGCGAACACCTCGGCAAGCAACTGCGCGTCACCGTCGTGGACAAGGCCACCGGCGGCTGGGGCCACATCAACCTCGACGACGTCCGCGTCGGCACCGACCCCGCACCCGATCCCTCCCAGCGGGGACTCGCCGCCCACTGGGACTTCACCGAGGGGAAGGGCACCACGACCAGGGAGAAGGTCAGCCAGGCCGCCGACCCCGTCAGCTACGTCTTCACCGACGCGCAGTACAAGCCCGACAGCGACCCGCTCTGGCGCCCGAAGAACGAAGCCGACGGCGTACTCTCCGGCGCGCTGCTGTTCGACGGCTACTCCACCTGGGTCACCCGCGCCGCGGCGCAGACACAGCTGCCCACGGACGGCCTGACCGTCGAGGCATGGGTCGCACCGCGCGCGTTCGAGTGGGGAGACGACGGCAAACCGTCGGCCGTCGTCAACCAGCAGGACAAGGCGGCCAAGCGCGGCCTCTCCCTCGGGGTCGGCCGACACGGCAGGTGGCAGTTCGGCATCGGCACCGGCGACGCGTGGCACGAGGTGACGGTCCCGAAGCCGGCGGCCCTGGCCGCGGGCAAGTGGGCGCACCTGTCCGCCGTGTTCGCTCCGAGCGAGGGCGCGATCCGGCTCTTCCTGAACGGCGAGCAGGTCGCCGAGGCCGCCGTCCCCACCGGCGCGCGGCTGGCCAAGGCCGACGTTCCCCTGATCATCGGCCGTCACAACCAGCCCGCGATCATCAACGGCACGTTCGCCGTCAACATGTTCAACGGACTCATCGACGAGGTGAAGATCCACAACAGCGCCCTCGCCCCCGCGGCGGTCACGGCCGGCCACCAGAAGGACGTACAGACCTTCGCGGGCGGCACCACCCCCAAGGCCCGGATGGAGATGGACCGCTCCCGGTACGACGGTGACCGCTACCGTCCCGGCTACCACTTCACCGCCCCGAACCACTGGATGAACGAGCCCCACGCCCCCATCCAGTACAAGGGCAAATACCACCTCTTCTACCAGCACAACTCCCACGGCCCCTACTGGCACAACATCGCCTGGGGGCACGCGGTGAGCGAGGACCTGGTCCACTGGCGCGACCTGCCCGTCGCCCTCGCGCCCACCGAGGACACCGTGGCCCCCGACGGGGTCTGGTCCGGCGATGCCGCCTACGACGAGAACGGCGTGCCCGTCCTGCTGTTCACCGCCGGCAATGACTCCCAGCGCCCCAACCAGGCGACCGGCCTCGCCCGCCCCGTCGACCCCGGCGACAGCGACCTGGTCGAGTGGAAGATGCACCCCACCCTCGTCACCAGCCAGACCGCCGACCTGAACGTCGGTGCCGGACGCAAGGTCCGCTTCGGCGACTTCCGCGACCCCTTCGTCTGGAAGGAGGGCGACACCTGGTTCCAGCTGATGGGCTCCGGCGTCCAGACCACCGACGGCAAGGACATCGGCGGCACCGCGCTCCTCTACACCTCCAAGAACCTCACCGACTGGACCTACTCGGGCCCTCTGATGACCGGTGACGTGGCGGCCCACCCCAAGACCGGCCAGGTCTGGGAGCTGCCCACCTTCCTTCCCATCGGAAAGGACGCCCAGGGCCGCGAGCGCCGGGCCCTGCTCATCAACCCGGCCTTCCCCGCCGGCCCCGGCGAGTACAGCAGCAAGTACGTCTACTACTGGGTCGGCACCTGGGACGCCCAGGCCCGCCGCTGGACCCCCGACACCACCGAGCCCCGGCTCATGGACTACGGCGACCACTTCACCGGCCCCAGCGGAACAGTGGACGACAAGGGCCGCTCCCTCGTCTTCAGCATCGCCCAGGACCGTCGCACCGAACGCGCCCACTACGACGCCGGCTGGGCCCACAACGCGGGCCTGCCCATCGAACTGTCCATGCGGCCCGACGGTGACCTCGGATTCCGCCCCGTGGAGGAGGTCTCCCGCCTCCACACCGGCGAACCACTCCTGGACATCAGCACGCCGACCACTCTCGCCGACGCCAACACCCGCCTGGCCGGCATCAAGGGAGACATGCTCCACATCAAGCTCACCCTGGAACGCGGCAGCGCCGACACCTTCGGACTCGACGTGCTCCGCAGCCCCGGGGACGAAGAACGCACCCGCCTCTTCTACGACGCCCCCGCAGGACAGCTGGGCGTCGACCGGACGCGCTCCGGGAACAACTCCAGTGCCGAACCCGGCTTCGGTATCCACAAGGGCCCGCTGGCTCTCTCCCACGGCACCCTGACCCTCGACGTGTTCCTCGACCGCTCGATGGTCGAGGCGTACGCGAACAACCACAAGTCCATCACCACCCGCGCCTACCCCTTCCGCCAGGACTCCCTTGGCCTGCGCCTCTTCGGCGACGGCAGCACCGTCAAGTCCATGACCGTCTGGAAGATGGGCAACATGACCGACTGACCCAGGCGCTCAACCGCACACCTGGACGACAGCCCGGCCCGTAGCCCGGCCGCTGCAGCCCCGAGTCCTGGGCTCGGGGCTGCAGGCGTTCAACTCTTGCGTAGTTTGCGGCTTGAACAGCGCTCTGCTCGGGTCGGCGACCGCGGAGGAGCCGGGAGCGAAGTCCGGGTCCGGGGGCGGAGTCCGGGTCCGGGGGCGGAGTCCGAGTCCGGGGGCGGAGTCCGAGTCCGGGGGCAGCAACCTCCGCAGGCGGCCACGCCCGCCATCCGTGGCAGCCGCGGCGCACCGGGACCGAGGAAGCCTGGCCGGGGTCGCATCCCGGGAAAAAGGGAGACCGCGCGCGCCGCCCGGATGGAGCAGCCCACCCAGTTCGAAGGCTGGCCCGCCCGGCAGTGGTGTCGCGTGCCGCAGCTCTGAGCGGGCCTCGGCGAGCATCGGCCGGATCGGCGGAGTCAAGGACACGACACCCGGTGTACGCCGTGCGGGCCACCGGCGCCCGCCGGACGCGCCCGACTCATGGACCCGTACCCCTACCGACGAGACCATCATTCACATAACAGTACAGAGCAGACGAATACGGGCACGCGTCGAGGGCACTCCGTCCCCGACCCCACAGGAACGGAGCCACCCAATGATCGTCAAGAAGATGCATGACATGGGCGTCAAGAGCGAGCACGCCTACCTGGCCGCCTTCGCCTCCATCGGCCTCACCGTCGTCGCCTGGGCCACCAGCCTCAAAGTCGAACCTGGCGTCAACGTCGACCGCGCCGACCGCTGGGGCCTCTTCGTCGGCGAATGGGCGCCCACCTTCTTCGGACTCGGCCTCGCCCTGTCCCACTATGAGCAGCACGACGGCACCCTCACCGACAGCGGCGTCCACGTTCGCGAGGTCTGACCAGCCGACGAACCGCAGCACCCGCGGCAGCACCCGCACACGGCGGGCGCTGCCGCGTTCGCGTGCCGGACTGTCGGCGCCACCGGCCAGAAAGAACCACCCACTGACCTGGACCGACGTCAAGGGCGCCCCCGTCCCCCGCGCGTCCGCCGTCGCCTACGACAAGACGTCCGCCGACCGACGGAAGGCCGCGAGAGGAGGCCGGCGCGCGGATGTCGGGGTCGCCTAGGTGACTGCCGGTGCCACGAGGCTGACGTGCGAACAGCCGCCTCTGCGCATACGAGGCCGACCAGCCCAGGCGCAACGATGGGAGCGGCGACTCAGGACCGCCGACCTGCTGGCCTCCTCTGTCACGGACCCGCAAATTCTCCCCCGCAGCTTCACATTTCCTCCACACTGCCGCTACCGTCAACGCTTCAACAATCACCTCGGGGGGATCATGGCCAACCCATTCACGCCGTCGGCATCAGGACGACCCGCACCGAAGTGGGCGAAGAAGCGCTACGTCGGGCCCGCCCTCGCCCTAGCCTTCTTCCTCGGGATCGGAGCCGGCACCGGCGACACCCAACCAGACGACGACGCCAAGACCGTCGCCGCCAAGCCCCGACCCACCGTGACCGTCACCGCCACAGAAACCGCCAGCACTGAACCCGAGCCGGCCCCCACCGTGACGGAAACCGTCGAGGTTGAGGTCGAAGTCACCGAGACCGTCACCGCCGCCCCCGCCTACGACAACAGCGGCAGCGGCAGCGGCAGCGGCAGCGGCAGCGGAGGAAGCGACAGCGACGACAGCGGCAGCAGCGTCTACTACGAAAACTGTGCAGCCGCCCGCGCCGCCGGAGCGGCACCCGTTCAAGCGGGCGAGCCCGGCTACGGCCGCCACCTCGACCGCGACGGCGACGGCACCGGCTGCGACTGGGGCTGACAGACAATGGCCCGCCGAGACGGGGGATGCTCGGCGGGCCCGCGGTCAGTTTGGCACGACTCATGACAGGACGGGCGGCCTCGGCGTTCCGTGACCGAGCGGTCGCCATGTTGGCAACCATCTCCGAGTGAAGCTCTTCGGGGTGCCCCGCGACCGCAGTTCTGCCTACGGGGAGGCGCCGTGGTCGACACGGCCTGGGGCTAGACCCTTGCGGGGCGCAGCAATGTCACGGACAGGTGAACTCCGTTCACGGATCGTCCACATGTGGTTTAACGTGTTCCAGCGTTCAACCTTGCTTTGGGGGATCCATGTCGTACAACCAGCCGCCGCCCGCCCAGCCGACGTTCATCGGCCCGCCTGCGGGCCAGCCAGGCGGGAAGCCGAAGTGGGCACGGAAGCGCGTCGCCATTCCGGCCTTCTGTCTGATCTTCTTCGTCGGCGTCGGAATCGGCTCGTCCGGCAGCAACGGCGACCAGGAGAAGACGAGCAGCAGCGCAAAGCCGCAGCCGACCGTCACGGTCACCGAGACCGCCGCAGCCAAGCCGGCCAAGGACGATGCGAAGCCCGCGAAGGACGAGAAGCCGGCGCCCGGCAAGGACGACGAGAAGGCGACGGTGCCGAACTTCGTCGGCATGGGCCTGCAGTCGGCGCAGGACAAGGCGCAGGAGGTCGGCTTCTCCGAACTCACCTCGCATGATGCGCTCGGCCGGGACCGGATGCAGGCCTTCGACCGGAACTGGAAGGTGTGCAGCCAGAGCGTGGAGGCGGGCACGTCCACATCGACGGACACCGACCTGGATTTCGGCGCGGTGAAGCTGGAAGAGGGGTGCCCGGCGAAGGACGAGAAGCCGCCGTCCGCTGAGGGCGGGAAGATGCCGGACTTCACGGGCAAGTCGGTTAAGGCGGCCCGTGGTGCCCTTGACTCTGGAGCGTCGATCACGGTGAACGATGCGTCGGCCGAGGATCGGATGGTGCTGATGGAGTCCAACTGGAAGGTCTGCTCCCAGACACCGGCCGCGGGCACTTCGCTGAACGGTCAGCCGGTGGAGCTTACGGCGGTCAAGTTCGAGGAGTCCTGCCAGTAGGGGTGGGGCTGAGAGAGGGAACCCAGGCGCGTTCGCGCGACTGCGGCGACGGCCGCTCTGCTTCTGGCTTCTCTGACCGCGTGCGGCGGTAGCGGTGACGGCGGCGGAAAGGCTGATCGATGTCGAAGCCGAAGGCCGCGGCGTCGAAAGACGCCGGCGAGCCGAAGGTCGACCGTATGGCCGACGACGTGAGCCAAGCCAGGGGCGCCGGCCACATCGGTCCGCCGGGCAGCCACGACTGACTCCCGCGAGAGCGATGGCGCGGGATGGAGCGCTCAACGGCGCCCGAGGCGCCGAGGCGTCGCGACCGGCCCACCCGGGATGCGGCAGCCCAGGTCAGCGTCGAAGGTGGGTCACATGGCGATCGTCGTGCTGCGCGAGCTGCGCAAGAAGCTTCCCGAGGACCTCGGCCCGGGCGATCCGGTCTCGGAGATCGAGGCAGTACACGCGGGACCAGCCGACCCCGACACTCCCGGCGGCGTGGGCGACCGGACGTTCTGCGGTAAGCCGACCCTGGACATGGAGCGCGTGAACTACCAGGGCACGCAACCGGGCGCATCCTGGTCACCGCCCGATCTGAAACGTTGGGAGTGCTCCGACTGCGCCGAAGCACTCCGTTCGCTGTAGTCCTCCGGGCGTTCGTCGTCCTCCCGTCTAGCGGGCAAGAACACGGGAACGAACCGTCGCCCCGGCGGTGAGCGCATGCCGAGCCCCAGCGAGACTGGAAACGATGGTGGGTGAGCAGCGCGCGTGATGGACCGAACGAGCGAGCCGCCGAAGGGCTACTGCGTGGCGCTTAAATGCACGACGGAGCCCGGTAGCCATGCTGGTTCCCCTGTGCCCTCTTGCAGCCCATGGAGATACTCGTGAACGATCAACCGTCGAGCCCGGCCCTCCCGGCTGTGGTGACCAGAGAGACCTACCAGGAGGCGCGGGACGCTCTGCTCGTACGGGAAAAGGCGCACACGCGTGAAGGAGATGCGATCGCGGCGGCGCGACGGCGGCTTCCCATGGTGGAGGTCGACGCCACCATCGAGGTCATCGGTGCTGACGGGCCGGTCACCATCCTCGACGTCTTCGAAGGCCGCAAGCAGCTCATCGCCTACTTCCACGCCTGGTGGCCCGGAAGACCCGCCGCTGGGCAGTGCGAGGGGTGCACCTTCTTCAACAGTCAGGTTCGCGAGTTGTCCTACCTGCACTCCCGCGATGCCACCTACGCGACGCTCTGCAAGGGCCCGTACCAAGCAAGCGTCCGCTACCGCGACTTTCTGGGCCTGGACATGCCGTGGTACTCGGTGGAGAAGACGGCACCGCAGCTCCTGGAGGGCCGTGACTGGCAGCGTCACCACCTCGTCTGCTACGTCCGCGACGGAAAGCGGGTGTTCGAGACGTACTACACCGGCGGTCGCGGCGTTGAGGTCATGGCACCCACCCACGGACTGCTGGACATGACTGTGTACGGACGCCAGGAGGAATGGGAGGACTCCCCACGCGGCTGGCCCCAGCCGTGGTACTCCGCGGAGAACCCTGAGGAGTGGCGTTCGAACGGACGCCCCATCGCCCAGTGGTCCCGCATCGAAGCCGGCCGCTCCGACGAGCTGGCCTGAGGCGTGTCTCTTTGATCAGTTGATCGGACGCGTCTGTCCGGTTAGTGCACTGAGGCGGTGTGGGGCCGGATCGAGCCGCTGATGCCGGCCACGCTCGCCACGCAGGCTCGCACATTGCGAGTGACCTACCTCTTGGGCCTGTTCAGTACAGATCGGCCTGTTCAGATGCAGATCACGATCTTTCCTCGGGTGCGTCCGCGCTCGGCGTGCGCGTGGGCGTGGGCGATCCGCTCCAGGGGGTAGGTCTGTTCGATACGGGGTGTGTAGCGGCCTTGCCCGCCCAGTTCCGCCGCCTCGGACAGGAGAGCGGAGTCGTTCACCGCGTGGGCCACATGCGTGCCCAGGCGCTGCCCGCCCGCTTGGTCGGCGACCGTCGCGACGCGCTTCGGGTCGCCCGCGATCGCGACGAGTTCGTCCAGGGAGCCGGAGGCCGCGGTGTCGAGCACGATGTCGACGCCGTGCGGAGCGAGGGTGGTGAGGCGCTGTGCGAGGCCGGGGCCGTAGGTGGTGGGAACGGCACCGAGGGAGGTGAGGAACTCGTGGTTTCGCTCGCTGGCTGTCCCGATCACGGTGCCGACACCTTGTGCCACGGCGATCTCGACCGCCGCGCTGCCCACGCCTCCGGCGGCGCCCTCGACGAGGAGGGTGCGCCCCGCGAGGGGGCCGAGCGCGTCGAGCCCACGCATCGCGGTCACGGACGCTAGACCGGCGCCCGCGGCCTGCACGTCATTCCATGTGGCGGGGGTGTGCGCCCAGGCCGAAAGGATGAACAGTTCCGCGGTCGCGCCGGTAAGGCCGCCCAGACCGAAGACCCGGTCACCGATGCTCACCCCCTGCACCCCGTCACCGATCTCGTCGACCACACCGGCGCCGTCGCGCCCGGGAATGTCGGGCAGAGTCAGGGGGAAGATCTGGTGCAGGGCGCCGGAGCGCAGCTTCCAGTCGATGGGATTGACACTGGCCGCCGCGACGCGGACACGGATCTCACCGGGTCCGGGGTGGGGGTCGGGGGCCTGCTCGATCACCAGGTTCTCCGCTCCGCCGTATTCGTGGAACCGTGCTGCGCGCATGAGGGTCTGCCTTACTTCGACGGGCTGGAATGACGTGTTCCTTCGACGCTCGTCACTCTAGAACCTGACGTTGACGTGAGGTGCAAGCCGCAACTGCCGCCCGGCCGGAGGAGGGCAGGCGCGGATGGCTCAGGTCCCCGTGCGGGCGGGGGTGAGCGTGGGGGCCTGCGCCACTGCGAGGGATCACGCCGCCGCCCGTCACAGTCGACACCCATGTGTCCTTGGGCGGGCTCGGCGATCTCGGCACGACGCGAGGGCTGCCGTGCGTACGTGAACCGCGTGAACGCCCTCGGGCCCGCCACCAGATCGCGAACAGTCTCGGCGTCGGCAACGGCTCGATCGGCCCCGGGGCAGCCCCGGGGCCGGTATTGCTAGCCTGAACCTGACGTCAATGTGAGGTACGAGCGGGAAGGGAGCGACCTGCGTCATGCGCATCGGGCAGCTCGCCAGGCGGTCAGGGGTCAGCGTGCGGGCCCTGCGCTACTACGAGGAGCAGCGGCTCCTGGAATCGACGCGGACGCCCGGTGGGCAGCGTGACTATCCCGACGAAGCCCTGGAGCGGGTCCAGCTCATCCAGGACCTCTTCGCGGCCGGCCTCTCCAGCCGTACCGTCGTCGACCTCCTGCCGTGCGTGAGCACCGGCGTCGCGACCCCCGCCATGCTCGACCAGCTCATCACCGAACGCGACCGCATCGCCGCACGCATCCAGGACCTGACCCGGGCCAAGACCAAACTCGGCCGCGTGATCGAGAATGTGACCGCGGCGAACGTGGCGCAGGACTGATCAACCCCTCACGAACGGACGATCAACGCCTCCACGGTATCGGCCGAGCGAAGCTTGCAATCCCGGCATCGAGGGGCGAGAACACTGCACAGCCCTCGCTCCTGGAGACCGTCCCGGAAGGGGGTGCTGACGCCGTAGCCGGCGCCAGCGACCACGACCGGCGCCTTCAACTGCCAGGCGGCCAGTGGGTCGAGCAGGCCGAGCGCGATGCGCCACTTCTTGGACCGGCCACGAGGCGCAGGTGTGGCGCATGGAGTGCGGCGGGTAGTGCGGGGCGAGATTCCCCAAGGAGCGTACGCAGAGCGCACATTCGCCGGATGACGCGCGACGGAGTCATAGGCGGTTCCGGCCAGGGAAGGGCTGGAAACCGTCGCGTCACCCTGGGCCTCGGTGGGGAGGTATGGGCGGTCGCATGCTCCGAGTAATCAGGGGGTTACGTGGGGTGGAAAGAAGCGTTCGGCGACGCCATGAAGGAACTGGAGGCGATACGGCAGCAACTCGCTCGTCTCGATGACCCGACGGTCGGGCTGACAGCGCTGCACGGTGACCTCACACAGAGCCGCCTGAAGATCCTGGAACAGCTCCAGGCGGGCGTCACTGGATTGCGCGAGGAGAACCGAGAGGTCCGTCGCCGCCAGGACCGGATGATCAGTGACCTGAACGAGACGCGGGGTGAGCTCCGGCAGCTCCTTGACCTTGTGGACGTCCTGCGTCCCTTCGCGCCGCCGGAGGGCACAGTTGACAGGTCCGGAGGCGACAGGCAGACCCCTTCCGAGGAGACTGTGCAGCCCCCGGAACCCGAGGCCGGCTACGGCTCGGTCGCCGGCGCCGGCGCCGAAGATCAACTGCCCGTTTCGACCTACGCCGACTCCCAGGGGGAAACCATGGACAACGCCGGGCACCGGCCGCAGCCCGGGACCAGCGAGGACCAGGACCTCACGCTCAAAGACGCCATCGCGGCCTCCTACCAGGGCACCGGCTCCTCCGCCGGCCAGCGGTTTGCGGTCACACCGCAGGCCTCCGCCGGCGCGGAGGATCCGCGCGTCGCCCATGGCGTCCTGTTGCTCAAGGCCGCCGGCGTGGCCTCCGCCGAACTGATCGCGCACCGCGACACATGGGAGTGGCTCGCAGCCCTGGCCGTCGACCACAGCCACTTCCGTACCCCACCCTCGGTCGAGGACATCAAGGAAGGCCGCGTCCAGACCGTCCTGTCCGGACGCTCCCTCATCGCCCTGCTCATCGAGCTGTGGAACACCCGCTCCACCGCCACCCCGTTGCAAGGCGACTGGGCACTGGCCATGACCACCTACAACCGCATCGCGGCCCAACTCACCGGCGTCACGGGGCAAGGCGAGACCGCCCGCATCGTCCTGGACGACGGTCTCCCCCACGAGGCCGGCGACTGACCAACGTCTCACCGCGAACCAGGAGGGCCGCCCGGAGCGATCCGGGTAGCCGTCCTGGTTCCCGAGCTGAAAGCACAAGGGCCGCACGGCTGACCCGCAGAACTACCCCACGTCGCCTCGTCCCGCTCTACGCTCCTTTGAGGTGTCGCATGTCGTTATCGCTTGATCACATCCTGACCACCGTCGAGACGTACCTCGCTCGTCACCCCCACGAGCGCGAACACCTCGGCGCCCTCTTGGGCGCCCTCGAACGTCCGACCCACATCGCCAGCCGCTCCACCTTCATCGGACACATCACCTGCGGCGCGGTCGTCATCGACTCTCTCGGACGTGTCCTGCACGTGCTGCACCTGACGAGCGGGAAGGTTCTCGCCCCCGGCGGACACGCCGAGCCCTCTGATGAGTCCTTGGCAGGAACGGCGCTGCGGAGGCTGCACGAGGAGACCGGGATCCCGCTGCAGGCCGTGGCACCGTGGCCCGGCTATGAGACGGTGCCGTTCGACATCGACATCCACGACATCGACGCCCACCCGGGTAGAGCCGAACCCGGCCATCAGCACTTCGACCTCCGGTTCCTCTTCCGCCTGCACACCGCAGCCGAGCCGCCGGTGGTGCTACAGGAAGAAGAGGTCGGCGGCATCGAGTGGCGGCCCGTGGACAGGGTGGTCTCCCCCTCCCTGCGCGACAAGCTGCTCAAGCTCCCGCCGCCCAAGACCGATCCGGAGAGGGCCAACGCCTCCGCATTGATCTACAACGACCATGGCGAGTACCTGCTCCACCTGCGCGACTACTTCCCCGGCCGGATCTGGGAACCGGGCATGTGGTCTCTGCTGGGCGGCGGCCGAGAGCCCCAGGACGCCACCCTGGAGCACACCCTCCGGCGCGAACTGGCCGAGGAAGCCGGCCTCGCCATCGCCGACCTGGCCCCGTTCGGCACCGAGTACGCCCGCGACGACGCCGGCGCGAGCGTGCCCATCACCATCTACGCCGGCCGCTGGAACGGCGATCCTCGCGAACTCCGGCTGACGGAAGGGGTGATGCTGTCATGGTTCGCGCCTGACGACCTCCACCGACTGCGCATCGCGCCCACCACCACTGACCTCGTACGGCGCCACGCCGCCGGCCTCCCCGCCAGGACCGCGCCGCAGAGCGCGCTCGCACCGCAGAAGTTACATCGCCCAGCTCCGCCGCACGGCACGGTCCTCAACGTCATCGGCGTCCACCTCCATCTGGAACGGCCCGACGGGACGGTACTGCTCGGGCTGCGTCACCCCGACTCGGCGTTCGCGCCGTCCACCTGGCACGTCCTGGCCGGCCACTGCGAGCAGGAGAACGCCATCGCCTGCCTGCTCAGGGAGGCACGAGAGGAAGCCGGCTTGCACATCGAGCGCCAGGACGTCGAACTCGTCCACGTCATCCACCACGTCGACAAGGCCGGGGACCGGCCCCGCATAGGCCTGTTCTTCCGCGCTCGGACCTGGAGCGGAGAGCCGGAACTGCGCGAACCGGACAAGTGCACCCAGTGGAGGTTCTGGGACCCTGCCGCGTTGCCCGACAACCTCGTTTCCCACACCCGTCAAGCCATCGCAAAGATCCAGAACGGGGACCTGTACAGCGAGTCGGGCTGGCCCGCATGACTGGCACTCCGAGCGGCGCCCACCGTCGCGTTTCCACAGCGACTGTGGTCGGCCGTGAGGACACCCGTCTGGTGGTGATCCGCGGCAACTCGGCGTCAGGCAAGTCAAGCGTGGCCCAGGGCCTGCGAGATCACTACGGCCGCGGTATCGCGATCGTGGGTCAGGACGTGATCCGCCGGAACGTGCTCAGGGAACACGACACCGCGCGTGGCGCCAACATCGCCCTACTGGGCAGCATCGCACGCGAAGCACTGAGCGCCGGCTTTCACGTGGTGCTCGAAGGGATTCTGTACGCCGACCGCTACGGCGACATGATCAGGTCTCTGGTACGGAACCACCGCGGCGCCTCCTACTGCTACTACCTGGACGTACCGCTGGAAACGACATTGGTCCGGCACGCGTCAAAAGACGATGCCGCATACCTGGCGCACGTCACCGACAGCCACCTTGCCTCCTGGTACCGCGAGCTGGATCTGCTACCCGACGGTCTGGAAACCGTAATCCCGGCCGACAGCACGCTGCGGGACACCATCGCGCGAATCCTGGGCGAAACCGACCTGGCCTCCCCCTCCCCCACCCCGCCGCCGCTGTGCAAGCCGTCGCAGGGAGAATCGATGAACCCGCTGGTGTTGATGTCCGATCCGCGGGTCGCCGCGATCCCGGTGCGTGAGTGCGGGGAGCCGCTCGTCGATGTGCGTGACCACAGCTTCCGCGTCGATCCCCGCAAACGGGATCCGCTGGGCGCGTTCGCCCACGTCCGCGAGGGCGTCCTCGCCCGGCTGGAGCACGCCCGCTCGCTCCTGCCCGCCGGCACCGACCTGCTGTTCATCGAGGGCTACCGGCCGCTGGCCCTGCAGCAGCGCTACTTCACCGAGTACCGGGACGAACTGGCTGCCGCTCACCCCGACTGGACAGCTGAGCAGCTGCACCAGGCCGCCAGCCGGTACGTGTCGCCGCCGGAGATCGCGCCCCACTCCGCAGGCGCGGCCGTGGACGTCACCCTCGTCGACCAGGACGGCCACGAACTCGACCTCGGCACCCGAGTCAACGCCTCCCCCGAGGAGAGCGACGGCGCCTGCTTCACTCACGCCCCGAACCTCGGCGATCGCGCGCGCCACCACCGCACGCTGCTGCTCAACGCCATGGAGAGCGCAGGTTTCACCAACTATGCGACCGAGTTCTGGCACTTCTCGGCAGCGGACCGGTACGACGCGCTGATGCGGCAGGAGCCGCACGCGCGCTACGGACCGATCGAAGCGCCATGACGCGCCGGCATCCTCGTCCACTTCCTCGCCCCCATGCCGATCCGGAACCACAGGAACGCAGCCAGGGCACACCCCTGACCCTGTTGTGATCCTAAGACTGTGACGGACGGACCCATCGAACGGAGGCACGCGTGCCTGACGACACCAAGCAGGCGACCCCAGCCGTCCCGAGCCCGGCGGCCCAAGACGAGCCGCACGAGCACCACATGCACCTGCTCGGTCGGTACTACCGCCAAGTGGAAGCAGGCCGCAAGACGATCGAAGTGAGGGTGGCCACCCCACAAAGGCGCGCCGTCGCCGTCGGCGACACGGTCGTCTTCCACGACCGGGACACCGGGCGGGAACTCGACGTCATCGTGCAGCGCATCACCCTCTACACCTCCTTCGAGGCCCTGCTCAGCTCGGAGGACACCGCGCGCATCGACCCGGACGGGCCGCCCGGCGAACTGCTATCCAAACTACGAAGCATCTACCCGCCGGCCAAGGAATTCCTCGGCGTCCTCGCCCTCGCGTTCGACCACCGCCCTGCCCGGCCCGGACGCCCCATGCCGATGACGGCCGAGAAGTACGCGCAGACCGTCCCCCACCACACGGTGTACGGCTGCCTGTACATCCTCGACGAGCACGACCGGCCCGTCCAGCTCCGCTCCGTCTACGGCTCGCGACTCTGGCAGTTCCCCGGCGGCAACCTGGACGCCCCCGACGAGGACCCGCTGCTGACCGCCCGGCGTGAGGCGGTCGACGAGACCGGCCTCGAACTCGGCCTGGGAACACCGAGGCTTCTCCTGACGCACTTCATTCACGCCGGGCCACGCCAGCCGCTGAACAAGGTGGGACTCATCTTCGACGGGGGCCGACTGACCGCCGACCAGATCGGCCGGATCCGCCTCGATCCCGCCGAGCACGACATGTGGGCCGTCCACGACCTCGCGACCTGGCAGGAGCTGATGGTGCCGCGCACCTTCGCCCGCCTCGACGCCATCGAACGAGCCCGGCGCGGCGAGGGCCCCGCCTACCTGATCACACACGCCTGACCGCCGGACATCCCCACCCGAGGAGACAACCGTGCCCGCCGAGGACACCGGCGCCCGGGGCTTGGCACATCTGCGGTCAAGGAGTGGGCTGTACGTGCCTGTTCGGCCAGGTGGATTCAGCTCAACTCGCATGTCGCCGGCGCGTTCGGTGGGGCAGGCATGGCCGTGTCGGCCGGTGAAGTCAGGGTGAACGGAGACAGCGAACCACAGGGCCGTAGCATGAGGCAGGCGAGGCAGGCACTGCCGCCGCGTCGCAGTCGTCCGTCACCGCCAGGCGCGCCCACTCCGGGCGCCGGCAAGTGCTCAGGGAGTTGACCAGTGATCAGCCTGGCCGCGATCGGAGGAGTGGCCTTGGTCGAGTTGGGCATGGCCCTGACTCCTGGACCGAACATGATCCACCTGGCCTCCCGCGCGATCACCCAAGGCCGCAGGGCGGGCCTGGTCAGCCTGAGCGGGACCGCCGTGGGATTCGTGTGCTATCTGCTGGCCGCGGCCGCCGGCCTGTCCGCATTGTTCGCCGCCGTGCCGCTGGCGTTCACGGTGGTCAAGCTCGCCGGGGCCGCCTACCTGGCCTACCTGGCCTGGGACATGCTCAAGCCCGGTGGCCGCTCGCCCTTCGCTCCGGCCCAGGACCTGCCTCCCGTCTCCGACGCCCGCCTGTTCTCGATGGGACTCCTGACCAACCTGCTCAATCCCAAGATCGCTCTCATGTACGCCGCCCTTCTGCCCCAGTTCATGGAACCGCAGGCGGGTCCGGCCTGGGCACAACTGCTGCAGCTCGGTGGTGTGCAGATCATCGTGGGGATCTCTGTGAACGGTCTGATCATGCTGGGCGCAGCCCGGGTGTCGGGGTTTCTGGCGGTCCGCCCCCGCGTGATGGCCGCTCAGCGGTTCACGGCAGGCGGCTTGCTCGGCTTCTTCGCGCTGCGCACAGCCCTGACGCGCACCCCTGCCTCGGCCTGAGCTGGAGCGGTCCACATCGTCCGGGGTGGCGCCAGTCTTGGAGGACCATAACCACACCGGCGGGGCGTCCCGGTCCTTCGGTGGGGCGGGGCGTCGTTGTACGTGGCCAGTTCTCCGTCGCCGAAGGTGCGGCCGATCGACAGGTACCGGGATCCGAGGCGGTCCTGGAGGTGGTTACCCGCCCCTCTGCGGCCGACAGCCTCGGAGGCCAGGGCCTCGTTGCGGATGCAGCAGCCGCCCGCCGGATCGTCGGGCCTCTCACGCGCCCGGCAGGCGTCGGCGTGCAACCCCCACCGCGCTGACCGGGGTGCGGTTGCAGGCATCACCGGGTGGACGGATTCGTGGTCAGCGGCGTCCAGAGGTACGCGTTGTGCGCCTCCAGGAGCCGGACGGCGCGGTCTGTGCAGTCGCTCATGAACAGCAGGACCGCCAGGGCGGGAACGGTGGTGGCGAGTGCCACGAGCGGGCTGGGGCGAGCGGCCAGGTCCCTGTCCGGTCGGTCTCCGGCTGTGGGACCATGCCGCCCATGACTGATGTCCGAAGGGGCCGTGCCGCGTAGAAGACCAGCTTCCCTTCGGCCGCGTCAACGCGGCCGGGGACGTCCCTGGGTGCGCTATCGCGATGTCCCGCGACTGTCGGGAGCCGCGAATGCGGCCGTCCGCGTGCTGGAACGGGAACGTTTGAGCCCGGGCATCGTGTCGGTGGCGTTGAGCGTCTGGTCCGTCCACGTCCACGGCACCAAGCGCCGTTGGAGGTGCGAAGAGGCCGAGTTCGCCTGTTCTTGCTGTGGTGAAGGCTGGGCTCGGGACAAGCTGCAAGAAGCTCTGCTCATGCTGCCGGCGAACGCCGCTGCCGAGCTCCGGATACAGGTCGAGCGCCTGGATGAGGTGTTGCTCAGGCGAACGCATCACGAGCCGACGACAGATCCGGAGTTGTCGTGGTGGCATCGCAGATGCTGACTGTGTCCATGCCGGGCGAAGGGAGCCGCTGTAGACAGGTAACGATGCTGGTAGCGACCGGGCTCGGCTCCCTCCGGCGATCACGTGCTTCGTGAGCGTATGGCCACTGCCGCGCCGATCGAGACGATCACGCCCACCCCGGCAACCCATGCGGCCGGTTCCAGGCCCGCCAGCACGCCGAAGACACCGATGAGTACAAGAGCGATCGCGGCGACCAGCGTGATCCACAGGCCTGTCGCGGCCACCGCCCGCCCAGCCTCGTCGCCGTGGCCCAACATGCTTCCTCGATCTCGGTCTCTGTCCACGTGATCTCCTCCTGTCAGGACCATGAGTCCTGCATTGCACCTGCGGTTATGTTGCTCACGGTGCCAGCCGCGATACGAACGGGAAGCGGCTCATCGCCAGTTCGTCTCCCCGGCGAGATACTTGGCCGCCCTGCGGAGTATGTCCCGCTCGGTCGCTAGCTTGCGCTCACTGGCCTCGAGCTAGGCCACCCGATCCTCGATCTGCCGGATCGGCTCGTCCGAGTAGTCCTTCAGCGCCATCGGCGGTCTTCTCGCCTCCTCCGGATCAAGCAGATCCGGGATCAGCGTGTCCACCGCTCAGGGGGAGGCTCCTTGCGGCGGGCTTCTTCAGGACCTCGATCAAGCTGGTTACGCTGTCGTCGGCGTGGCCGGCTGCTGTGCCTCGCCGGAAGATCTCCAGGACCGCCGTCGGCAACGAGGTGTCGACCCCCGCATCCCTGGCGGTCCGAAGGACATGGTCGACGCTCGCCACACCCATGGCGAGCCTATCGATGTCGCCCGGATACTCACCGGCGTCGATCCGCTGTGTGTAGAAGGCCATGAACTCTGGCATTCCAGACAGCACGGATGACGCGGACGGCAGGATTTCCCCGGCCGGGACGCCGTGCGCATCGGCCAGGGCGAGGGCGTGCAGCCAGCCGAGCACCGTCGTCCAGAACAGGTCCATGCCGACCTGGTAGTACAAAGCCGCCAGCCCTGGGTCCTCGCCGCGGTAGTCCGCTCCGGTGAGCACCTCAAGGGCCTCCTGGTGGGCGTCGAACACCTCCTGGGGCCCGCTGTAGAAGGTGGAGAACCCGGGCTGCCCGATGCCCGGGGGTGAAGCCTGCACGCCTCCGGTGAGGTACCGGGCACCGTGCTCTGACGCCCACCGCGCAGCTCTGCGGGCGCTCTCGGGCGTGTCCGAGCCGAGGTTGACGAGGGTCCGGCCGGACAGCGCCTCGGTGGCCGACTCGAGAACGGCGTACATGGCGTGGTGGTCCGTCAGGCTGAGGATCACCAATTCGCTCGCCGTGAGCGCGTCGTGGACCGTGGCGGCCCGGTGAGCTCCCGCGACCACCAGTTCGTCCGCCTTGCCTGCGGTCCGGTTCCAGACGGTGACCCGGTAGCCCTTGCCGAGGAAGGTGCTCCCCATCGCACGTCCCATGGGCCCGAGCCCGATGACCGTCACCTCGTGTTTGCTCATGACACCCCTTGACATCACATCAACACCCGGACGTCTTCCCGGGTGAGGCTTGTACGTGTCGTTCCCTCACGGAACGACCTGTGCCGACACCGTCGAGCCCGCGTGGCTGCCGCAGCCTGTCGCAGACGGCGTGACGGTGACCTGGACCATGGAGGGACGCGTGAGAACGCTCCTCGGGACAGCCGTCGCGTCACGCCTTCTGTGCCGGCTTTCTGAGTACTTCGGTCAGGGCCGAGATGCTGTGGTCACCGTGACCCGCCGCGGCCGCCCGCTCCACCAGGTCGTGCAGAGGAGCGAGCCAGGCCACGTCGACGTTCGTCTCCTTGGCCAGTTCCATGTCATGGGCGCTGCCCGCGAGGAAGAGGTTCACGGAGGAGGCGGCATCGGTGTAGTCACCGCTGTCGATTTCCGCGGCGTAGACCGGCAGCAGCGACTTGATCATGTCCAGCCACTTCTCGGCGAACCGCACCATGCCGCCCGCCTCCAGCCCACGAGCCTGCACGGCCGCCGCCCCCTGGAAGAAGCCGACGAGCGCGGGCAGCAGCGTGGCGCCCACGGCCATCTCGTACAGGGCGGCGAGGTCGGTCTCGTGTCCGAGATGGACGGTGTCGCCGCCCAGTACCTTCAGCGTTATCTCGTGCTCGTCGAACACCGTCCTGTCTCCGCTGTAGTACAACAGCGTGCCCGGCTCTCCCACGGCCTCCGGCACGTTCTTGACCGCTCCGGCCAGAAACCGGGCGCCACGGCCGGTCACCCAGTCAGCCATGGCGCGGGCGCCGGCGGGCGAACCGCTGTTCAACGTGACTAGGGCACGCCCGGACAGCGCAGCCGCAGCCGGCTCCAGGGCGGAGCGAGTGTCTTCGAAGGTGGTCAGGCACGTGATGATCAGCGGGCTCGCCTCGACGGCGGCCTCCACCGTTCGAGCATGCACGGCACCCTTGG
This sequence comes from Streptomyces ambofaciens ATCC 23877, assembly GCF_001267885.1. Taxonomy (NCBI): domain Bacteria; kingdom Bacillati; phylum Actinomycetota; class Actinomycetes; order Kitasatosporales; family Streptomycetaceae; genus Streptomyces; species Streptomyces ambofaciens. The sequence continues at coordinate 300,886 of NZ_CP012382.1, forward strand.
CCACCAGCGGTGCGGCCTTGGCCGGCGTGCGGTTCCACACTGTTGTCGGGTGCCCGGCGTCGGCAAACGCTCCGGCCAGCGCCCGGCCCATCGACCCCAGCCCGACAACGGTCACGGGTGTAAGGGCATTTCTGGCCATGTGTCACTCCAGTCAACAGTCGGATGGTTGAGCAGTCATGCGATCGCCGGTCAGCGTGTCCGGCGCGCGGCTCCGAATTCCATTGTGGAAGCCCCACATACATTTGATCAAGTACCTACAATTCTGTTCGGTACCCACACTTTTGTCAGTAGGAGTGCTAATGACCAAGCGGACCTATATCTGCGGGCTCGACGCCGCCATCGCCGTCATGGGCGGCAAGTGGAAGGGATTAATCCTGTTTTCGCTCGGTGAGGAGGGGCCGCTGCGTTTCGGAGAGTTGAGGCGGGCGGTGCCCGGCATCAGCGAGAGGATTCTGATCCTTCAACTCCGGGAGATGGAGACCAGCGGCCTGGTGCACCGGAAGGTCTACCACCAGGTTCCGCCCAAGGTGGAGTACTCGCTCACCGACTTCGGCAACTCGCTCAACACGGCACTCGCGCCCCTCGGGGAGTGGGGCGAGGACCATATGGAGCGCATCGAGGCCATCCCCTGACCAGCCCTCCCTCCGGCGCATGACGCGCCGGAGGAGGCTCCCGGACCCTCTCGCGTTCGAGAATCGATCACCCACGAAACAGAAATGCGCGGCACCGAACGCATCACCGTCGCCTGAGACCTGAGAAACAACCACAGTCGCCCCTCGTGGCAATTGGCGCTGTCCGGCCCCGATATGGGGAGTCCGGCGAGGCGGCGGTGGTCGTGAGGATGTGGCGGTCCGGCGCAGACTCCCGTTTCTCTGCACTGTCCGGACCGATCCCGGGCTCGGGGTCGGTCAGTCTTTGCGGAGCTTGCCGAACTCCTCGATCAGCACGGGATACTGCTCTTTGCCGTGTCCGGCGGCGATCGCCCGGTCCGCCATGGTCTTGAGCAACTTCGGCAGTTCGGTGTTCACCCCCACTGCCTCGCTCTCCTCGATCAGGTGCTCCATCGCCCGTGCGTCGGTCTCCAACGCGGAGATCTCGGCGGGAAAGGAGCCGCTGTCGATCTGCTCGGCGTATCCAGGCAGCCAATCGGCCACAACGGTGGCGATCTGCCGCGCGAACGGAGCATACGTCGCGGCGTCGACGCCGGCCGTCCTGAGCATGGCCGTGCCCTGGAGCCAGGCGTTCAGGATGCTCCACATCATGGCCAGCCCCGCCACGTCGTACAGCGACGCAAGCCCAGGGTCCGCCCCCAGGTAGGTGACGGTGCCGAGCGCGCCGAGTGTCGACTCGTGCGCCGCGAAGTCCGCCTGCGGCCCGCTGTGCAGAATCACCGCATCGGCGGTGCCGATGGCCGACGGGATGGCCATGATGGCGCCGTCCAGGTAGCGGGTACCACGCTGCTCGGCCCATCGGGCGGCTTCCCTGGCCTGGGAGGAGCTTCCCGAGGTCAGGTTGATCAACATCGTGCCCTCCACCTCGACTTCGTTCGTGCCGAGCAGCTCGTACAGGGCCGGGTAGTCGGTGACGCAGATGATCGTCAGCGAGCCTGCCTTGAGCGCGTCGCCGATGGTCGGTGCCAGCCGTGCGCCCTGGGCCACCAGGTGGTCGGCTTTGGAGGAAGTGCGGTTCCACACGATGGTGGGATGCCCGGCTTTCAGAAACGCGCCGGCGAGTGCCTGGCCCATCAGGCCAAGTCCGATGACGGTCACGGGTGTCTCGGTGTTGTGGTTCATGACAGCATCGTCAACGTTGATACCGGTGTGAAGGTCAAGTGAGGTAGCGATGCGGATCGGGGAGCTGAGTCGTCGGACGGGAGTCCACACTCATCAGCTGCGTTACTACGAAGCCCAGGGGCTGTTGGAGGCGGACCGTGGCGCCAACGGATATCGCGAGTACGAGGAGAACGCCGTACTGCGGGTGAAGCAGATCCGGCACCTGCTCGGCGCCGGTCTGTCTTCCGAGGACATCGAGTACCTGCTGCCCTGTGCGCTCGGAGAGGCCCCGGAGCTGCTCGGATGTCCCGAGTTGCTGGCCGCGATGCGGTCACGGCTTCAGCGGCTGGACGATCAGATGGCCGCACTCGCCCAGTCTCGCGATGCTCTTGCCACCTACATCGACGCGGCCGAGCGGACGGGCCGCGAGAGCTACCCACCCTGCGACGAGGCGGACCTGGGCCCCGCCCCCGCCCAAGGAACCCCGGTGTCGTCCTTGGCCCAAGCGTCGCCTTGACCGTGCCCGCGAAAACACCGTGGCCAGGGCCGATGATCTGTCGCGTCAGGCAGCTGCACCGAAGCCGGGGCGACTGGCTCCTGCGGTGAGGGCCCGTGGGGGCCGTCGGGGGAACCGCCCGGTGAGCGCCGGCCGATGTACCGAGGCTCCTGCCATCGGAGCGCCGGTGCACCCTGAAGGCGCGCTGCGCACAGACGGCATCCCAGGCCGGACCCCGATTTGGCAGTGCCGCGCCCACGGATCCCTCCCTCGTAGGGCCGGCCACGGCGCATAGTTATTGACCGACCGGTCCAGATAAGGTTACGGTCTTCGACGTGGCCAGGACCAAGGAATTCGATCCGGACGCCGCGCTGCAGTCGGCCCTCGAGCTGTTCTGGCGGCGTGGCTACGAAGCGACGTCGATGGCGGATCTCGTCGAGCACCTCGGCATCGGCCGCGCCAGCATCTACGCGACCTTCGGCAACAAGCACGAGCTGTACCTGAAGGCCATGGACCGGTACACCGAGACGCGCGACCCGCTCCTCCTGGCCGAGCTGTCCCAGCCGGGTCCCGCACTGCCCGCGGTGCGGGCGATGGTGCGCCGCGCCGCCGTGGAAGCCGCCTCCCCGCCAGGGCGGCTGAACGGCTGCTTCGTCACCAACACCGCGGCCGAACTGGCCCCCCACGACCCTGCGGCGGCCCGCCGGGTCGAGATCAGCTGGGACCACGTCGAGACCCCGCTGCACTCCGCGCTCGTACGGGCCCAGGCCCAGGGCGAGCTTCCCGGGGACCGCGATCCGCGCGCGCTGGCCCGCATGCTGCTCGTCCTGCTGCAGGGCGTACGCGTCGTCGGCAAGGCGTCGAACGATCCCGCCCGGGTGCGGGACGCGGTCGAACAGGCGCTGGCCCTGCTGGACTGAACCACACTCTGCGAAGTCGTCGGGTTCGCTTCCGCGTGCCCGAATAATGAACCGATCGGTCAAATATTGGGGGGAAGCATGACCGCCACGGGCACCGACCGCGTCGCCGCCATGCAGCACCGACGCGCATTCGTCCTCCTCGGCAGCGTCCAGACCACGCTGATCTTCACACTCGCCGCGATCGCCGTGCCGCTGCCCCGCATCGCTCGCGAACTCGGCCTCGAGCGCGCCGACCTGATCCTGCTCAGCGCCGCCTACGGGCTGACCTTCGCCGGGCTCCTGCTCCTCGGCGGACGGCTCGCCGACCGCTACGGCGGGCGGCGTGCCCTCACCGCGGGCCTCGTCCTCTTCGCCGCCGCCTCGGCGGCCGCCCCGCTCGCCCCCGGCTTCGCAACCCTGCTCGCGGCGCGCTTCGCACAGGGCGCGGGTGCGGCCCTCGCCGCGCCGGCGGCCATGGCCGTGCTGCGCGCCGTCTCCCCCTCCCCCACCGCGTACGGCAGGGCGATGGCCACCTGGGGCGGGCTGTCGGTGCTCGGCGCGACTGCCGGCAACCTGCTCTCCGGCGTCATCTCGGCGCTGCTCTCGTGGCGTTGGACCTTCGCGGTACCGCTCGCGGTGGCGCTCGCAGCCCTCGCCCTCACGCCCCGGCTGCTGCCGGGCGCCGCTCCGGACCGGGGCAGGGCCCTCGACCTGCCGGGCGCTCTGCTCGCCACCGCCGGAATCACCCTGACCAGTTACGGGCTCGTCGTCACCGACTCCCGCCCCTGGTCGTCGGCCGGCGTGCTCGTGCCGCTGCTCGGCGGGATCGCGCTGCTGGCCTCGTTCTGGCACACCGAGCGCCGGGCGCGCGACCCTCTGCTGCCGCCCCGTTTCCTGCTCGACCGGCGGCGGGCCCTCGCCCTCGCGGCCATCGCGCTGAGTGCCTGCGGCACCGCGATGACCTTCGTGGTGCTCTCGCTCCACCTGCAACAGGCCCGCGGCTGGTCACCGTTGCAGACCTCGGCCGCCTTCGTGCCGTTCGCCGTCGCACTGATCGCCTCGGGCCGGGCGGCAGGACCGCTCATCGGCCGGTACGGGGCCGGAGCCGTCACGACCGCCGGGCTGGGCACGGGCGCGGCCGGGCTCGCCCTGCTCGCGTGCACCGGTCTCGACGCGCACCTCTGGTACACGTACGGACTGCTGCCGGGCCTGGTGCTGCTGCCGGCCGGCGCCGCGTCCGCCTTCGCGGGAGCCGCCGTGCTCGCCACCGAAGGCGTACCGCGGCAGCAGACCGGCCTCGCGGGTGGGGTGCTGAACACCGCGATGGAATGCGGCCCGACCGCCCTCTTCGCCGGCCTGCTCACGCTCGGCGGCGACGCCTCGTCCCTGGCCGCGACGGGGGCCGCCCTCGCCGTACTGGCCCTCCTGAACCACCGCACCCCGTAGTCCATCACTCAAGGGAGTCACCAGAATGAACCGCTTCACCGGCAAGACGGTCCTCGTCACCGGCGCGGGCTCCGGCCTCGGCCGCGCCATCGCGCTCGCTTTCGCCGCCGAGGGCGCGTCCGTGGTCGCCGCGGGTCGCACCGCGGCCTCCCTGGACGAGACGGTCGGTCTCATCGAGGCCACCGGCGGCACGGCCACCGCCGTCACCGCCGATGTCACCGACTCCGGCCGGCTCCAGAACCTCGTACGCGAGAGCGTCGACCGCTTCGGCGGACTGGACATCGCAGTCAACAACGCCGGGATACTCCGCGCCACCGTCCCCGTCGGCGAGGTGAGCGAGGAGGACTGGGACATGGTGCTGCGGACCAACGTCACCGGCGTCTGGTTGGCCATGAAGCACGAGATCGCCCACATGAAGGAGAACGGCGGCGGCGCCATCGTCAACGTCTCCTCCAACCTGGGCGCACACCTGCGGATCCCGAACGCCGCCGCGTACATCACCTCGAAGGCGGCGGTCTCCGCACTGACCCGCGCCGCCGCTCTCGACCACATCCACCAGGGCATCCGCATCAACGCGGTCAGCCCCGGCGCCTCCGCCGCTCCCATGTCGCTGCGGCCCGGCGAGACCGAGGCCGACCGGGCGGAGCGGGTGAAGACGGAAAACCCGCTCGGCCGGGTCGCGGAGGCCGACGAAGTGGCGGCCGCGGTGCTCTACCTCGCCTCACCCGCGGCCGGCGCGGTCGTCGGCACCGACCTGGTCATCGACAGCGGAGCATCGGCCTGACGGCTCGTAGGCCGGGGTGCCGACTCCCTCGGGCCGGGGGTGACGGCGGGGACGAGCGGGTCACGGTCGGGCGGGCGGCACGTTCGGGATGGCGTGGGTAAAGAACGCGCCGCCGAGTCCCTGGTAGGTCCGCTCGACGAGCGGCGCGGCAGTCGTACGCGGTGAGCGCGAGCGCGGTCACCGCGGCCCGGACGCTGTGGCGATGCCGGCCCACGTCGATGGCTTCCGGTGCTGCGGCCGCCGCAACCCGTACCGTGTCGGGCAGGGCATGGTAGACGGCGACCTGGTAGGCCACGATTCGGCGGGCCATCTGTTCAGCTTCGCTGACGCCGCTGGGCGTGAGCGGGAAGACAGCGGCCTCGGACACGGGTGCCTTCGGCCATCGTGCTGTTGTGCAACGCAGGGGCCGAAGGTGTGCGTCCTCGCTCCGACTCAGGTGACCGGATCTCGGTGCCTCCGGTCACTATGCGCTGTTGACCGGCGCTTCGGGTTCGTGCCGCCCCCAGGCGTCATCGAGGCGCGCGAGCCGGTCCGCGGCGGCGATGCCACGCAGGGACGCGACCTTGCCGTCGCTGATCTCGAACGTTACGGCGCCCACAACCCGATCCTCGATCACGGCGAGGACGGCTGGGGCGCCGTTGATCAGCGCGATGTGGATCGTGGGAGAGCCGCCTGCCAACCGTCGCTTCGCCGGAGTGAGCCTGAAGCCGGCCCGCACGAAGGAGGCGACGCGCTCACGCGTCTCGTACCGCAGCAGCCGCCTGGCCAGGCCGGCGCCGTCCGAGACAGCGGTCGCGTCGGCGGTGAGCATCGCCACCAGCCGTTCGGTGCGCCCCGACGTGGCGGCGGCGAGAAACTCCTCGACGATCCGGCGCGCGGACGCCGGGTCCACCTCGTCGCCGCCGCGGCGCTCGGCGACGATCCGGCGTCGGGCCCGGTGCACGTGCTGCTGGCTCGCGGACTCGGTGATATCGAGAATCCCGGCGATCTCGGCGTGGGGGTACAAGAAGGCCTCGCGCAGGACGTAAGCGGCCCGCTCGACCGGCGAGAGGCGCTCCATGAGGGTCAGCACGGCCAGGGACACCGATTCGCGCTGCTCGAAGGTATCGGCAGGGCCGAGCATGGGGTCGCCCTCCAGGAGCGGCTCGGGCAGCCAGTCGCCGACAGCGCGCTCATGACGAGCCTGGGCCGAGCGGAGCCGGTCGAGACAGAGATTGGTGACGACCTTGGTCAGCCACGCCTCCGGCACCTCGATACGCTCCCGGTCCGAGGCCTGCCAGCGCAGGAAAGCGTCCTGCACGGCGTCCTCGGCGTCGGCCGCCGAGCCGAGCAGACGGTACGCGAGCGAAGCCAGCCGGTCCCGGCTGGCCTCGAACCGATCGATGGCTGCGCTGTCCATGCCGAGCAGCCTATGCGGCGGCCCTCACACCGGCCTGGTCAGGCTCGGTGACCAGGCGTCGCCTGCGCTTCGGCATGCCGAACGTGGGGTGGGCGATGCCCCACCCGGCCGCCCTGAGCACACCCGACTTGAGCCGCGCGGCGGTCCGGCCACCCAGGTACCAGGACTTCGGCCGGACGTCCCCGTCCACCATCTGGAAGATCGCGTCCTGCCGCCCGAGGCTGATGTGGTTGCCGTGGTACTTCAGTCCGGTGGTCGGGACCTCGCCGCCCGTCAGGCGCGCGATGATCGCGCCGGTCGCCTGCATGTTGGTGAAGCCGGCCGAGGCGCAGGACATCGGCAGCGGCCGGCCGCTCTCGCCGATCGCGTAGGCGCAGTCACCGGCGGCGTAGACGTTCGGGTGGGAGACCGAGCGCATGGTGCGGTCGACGACGATCTGGCCGGTCTCGGCGACCTCCAGGCCGCTGGCGGCCGCAATGGGGTGCACGGCGAACCCGGCCGACCACACGGTCACGTCGGCCGGGATGGACGTAGCGTCGGCGGCGATCGCCCGTGTCGGCTCGACGGCTTCGATGCCGGTGTGCTCGTGGACGGTGATGCCGAGCCGATCGAAGGCTTGGCGTAGATGGCGGCGGGCCTTCGGAGAGAGCCAAGCGCCCAGCTCGCCGCGGGCGGCTAGGGCGACCGAGACGTCGGGCCGGGACTCGGCGAACTCGGTGGCGGTCTCGATGCCGGTGAGCCCCTCACCGACGACCAGCACGGTGCCGCCCGCGCCCAAGCCGGCCAGGCGCTCACGCAGACGCAGCGCCGAGGACCAGCCGGTCACATCGAAGGCGTACTCGGCCACGCCGGGGACGCCATGGTGGGCTACGGAGCTGCCGAGCGTGTAGAGAAGCGTGTCGTACGCGAGCTCGCCGTCGCCCTCCTCCCCTGCCACGGTGACGGTCCTGCTCTGAGGGTCGACGCCGGTGACGCGCGCCAAGCGCAGCCGCACACCGGTGCCGGCGAATACGTCGGCAAGCTTGCGGAAGGTGAGGTCCTGGCCGATCGCCAGCTGGTGGAGCCGCATCCGCTCAACGAAGTCGGGCACGGCGTTGACGACGGTGATCTCGATGTCGGCGGGGGAAAGCCGACGGGCCAGGTTTCCGGCGGCGAAGGCCCCGGCGTATCCGGCGCCGAGTACGACGATGCGGTGCTTCATGGCGATGCTCCTGTCTCGTTCGCGTGTCCCTTGAACGAGACGACGCCCCGATTGCTGACAAGAGCCGGGCGTGACGTGGGTCACTAAACCGGGTCGAGCGGCTGCGCCGCCGACAGGTGCTTGGGCCTGTCTGATGCGTGGAGTCGATCTTAATCAGCCAGTCGATGTCGCCGGCCACGTCGGCATGAGCCCGGATCTACTGCAAGGCTTGGGTGAACCCCGCGTGGTTGGTGCCAGGAGCTGGGCAACGGACGTCAAGCCGGTGAAGCAGGCCCGGACCAACTGCGCGGCAGTGCTGGTGATGGTGGCAGGGCTGCTCCTCCTCGGCGGCTGACCGTTCACCGCGGCCGGTGCGGTGGGGGCCGTGGGTTGCCGCACTCCCGGGCCACCGCCTCGGCCGACCGCTCCCGGGAGCCGGACGGCTGCCGCCGTGGCGGGTGTCCGGCAGGCGAGGCGTCGTGCCGATCCGGGCGTCGCGGGCGCCGGCGCCCCTCCCGCGCGCGTACCGACCGGACGGTGCCGGCCACCGCTCGGCGCCTCCGGGGTTCATGAGGGCAACGGTCTTTGCCCGGGATCGTGCACGGCGGACCCTCGTGCCGGCGCGACACGGGCGCAAGGGTGAAGGAAACCCTGACCCCCCACACACGCGGAGGCGAACCAGATGCGGTCGCGGTCGGAGCAGTCGGACGGGGAAACGCTCGGCGCTCGGCAGAAGGCCTCCGCCCCGGCCCCCGCACCCCGTCCGCTCACCTCCGCGGAAGTGACCTCGCTCCAGCGCCTGGCGGATCCCGGCGTCGTCGCCCGTGACGCCGGGCCGGACCAGCATGTCCACGGCTCCGGCTGCGGTCACGACGGTGCCGAGGCCGTCGACCCCGCCACCCAGAGCGCGCTGCTGGCGTCCGCCATCTCCTCGCCGAGCCAGCCGCTGCCCGGTGCGCTGCGCGCCGAGGCGGACTCCTTCTACCGCAACGACTTCTCCAGCGCCCGTATCCACGACAACCACGTGGCGCAGCGCGCGACCGAGGCTCTGGGCGCACAGGCGATGACGGTGGGGGCGCATGTCTTCCTGGGGCCGGGCATGGCCGGCAACAAGGAGGTCATGGGTCACGAACTGGGCCACGTCGACAAGAACCTGAGGGGCATCCGGGAGACCGGCAACGACAACGGTGCCGGCGTCAGCGTGACCGACCCCGGACAGGACTCCGAGCGGACGGCGAAGGCCGACGGCGCGGCGTTCGCGGCGGGTGCCCGCACGGCTCCGTCGGCCGGCGCAGGTCCCCTCGAAACCACACCGGCCGGGGCGGTCCAGCGATCGGCCGACGGGGCCGCCATAGCTCGGACGCGCTTGCTGCAGGGCACGGCAGGCAACAACGCCGTCGCACGCCTTCTCGGTCCGGGTACGGCTCCCGTACAGCGCGCGGGCAAGGGCGACAAGAAGAAGACTCCCCGGCAGACGGCGAAGGAGATCGACGAGGCCGTCAAGGACAAGTGGGACAAGGCCTACGGCGGCGGACGGCACGGCCAGGGACCCGACCAGGTCCGGCGACGGTACGCGCGTTCCATGGAGGACGACGCGACCTCCCAGACCCTGTCTCACCAGGCCTTCCTGGTATACGACGCCATCGCGGGGGTCCAGGAGGAGCAGGGCGCCCGGGACGACCGGGAGCGCGAGGTCCAGGGCATGCTGATCAACAACCGGCTGCTCTTCGCCTCGAACTACAACGAGTCGATGGATGCGCTCAAGGGCTTCACGACCAACGGCACCGAAGACGGCTACGCGAATATGGTGGCCACGCACCAGAGCACGGCCGGCCGGGAGCGCGGGATGGCGGGACCGGACGCCCAGGAGTACTCGGACCGGGTGAACCGGGCCGACCTCAAGACTCAAGCGGTCATGGCGGGGCAGCGAGGCGGAGAGGACGACGCCACGGCCGAAGCGCTGCGCAAGCGCCACGGCAAGCCCGTGGCCCTCGTGGACGTCAGTCATCCGCAGCTGCACACGCTGCTCACCAGTGAGCAGTTCGAGGGCTCGGTCTTCCTGCTCACCTTCAAGGAGGAGAAGGGGCTGCTGCACGCCGAACAGAAGCTGCTGCTGGCCCTGCGCCGGTCCGGGATCAAACCCAAGGAAGTCCGCGGCGAACACGCCATCATGGGCCGGTACCGAGGCTGCCTCTGCTGCACCGCGGCCCTGGCGTACTACCGGAACAAGGCCGGCTTCGGGAACCTCGACTTCGACCCGAACCCCGGCTTCTACTACTGGGAATCGCTCGAGAACCTCTACCGGCACCAGGCGCACGTCGTCAGCGACCCCGATTTCAAGGACTACATGCTGCACCTGGCGTCGCAGATGCCGGCCACGCCCGCCCTGTCGCGCATGCAGCCGCCCCCGGACGCCTACGACAACAACGGCCCGGAGAGCGTCGTGGACGCCGGGCTCGCCGCACGGCGGAACTACCGGACCCCGTCGCTCAGCGACATCGAGATGGACCACGACGAGAGTGGTCAACCGGTCTTCTCCTCCCACAACCGTAAGCAGGACATCGCGGGGACCGAGGCGGGCACCGCCCGTGTCGGCCGGGGGTCGGATCAGATCAAGTCGAGGCTGCGCGCCGATCGGATCATCACCGACCCCGAACACCGGCGGCAGATCCAGAACACCTGGCTCAGCGGAACGTCGGAGGAGAAGAAGACCCTCTTCAAGTACTGGGAGGAAACGGCGAGAGCAAGCCGTCCGGAGCTTGCCGAGATCATCAGCGAGGTGGACGGCGAACGGTCCATGGAGGGCATCAAGTCCGCCATCTACCGGTACGTGAAGGACCGGACCGGCCATGAGGCCCGCGACGGCCGTGAGGCCGGAGCGCCCGTCACCCGCAGGCCGGACAAGGGCAAGTACGCCGAGAAGAAGCCGGACTCGGGCAAGAAGAAGTCGTCCAAGCCCAGCCGCAAGTCGATGAACAAGGATTCCTCCGGCTGGGCCACGATCAAGTCGGTGATGGCGGCCGACGACGACTTCTACTCCGAGTGGCGCCGCAGGGAGAAGGGCAAGGAGAAGTCGCACATCGAGCCCAGGAGCATGCCCGACGCCCTGGCCCAGACGGTGGCCGCACTCAGCAACGAGTACACCGTGTCGTCGATGGCGCGGATGCTGCACATGGCAGAACGGTCCCTCACCCGTCTCGTCAACACTGTGGAAGCGGCCAACGTGCCGGACGGCCAGGCATCCGGGCCGACGTACGACGAGGACGTGCCGATGTCCGGGACGGGCAGCGGCGACGGCGACGCTCCGGGGGCCGGCTACCCCAGGACCCCGTCCGCCACGGGCAGTGCCTACACCTACGCGATCGCGGACGTGGGAACGTCCACCGGAACCGCCCAGTACCGCGACTTCCCGGGCTACACCCGGCAGGTCGACCGCATCGGGCAGGTGACCTACGTCGACGACGAAACCGGCTCCGTCAGCATCTGGGACGAGACCACCCAGCGCATGGTCGTGATCAGGGAACCAGTCCAGGACAGCGGCATGGACTGGAGCTACTCCTGAGCAGTCCTGTTGAATCAGTCGGTCATTGGTCCGGGTGTGCCGTTGTCAGACGCGCGGTGGGTAGCTGGTCCTGACAGCGCCAGCTGATCATCGCCGCGGCTAGGGTGCGGACATGGCTGTCATGGAGGTCCGCAACGATTCCCGAGGGTGGCTCGTCATGTGGCTGGAGCCGCTTGGTGAGGATCGATGGCTCAGGCCGGACGAGACGTTCCGGGTCCGATCCGACTACCACGGCGATGAGCTGGCCTTCTCCCTGACCTTCTGGGTGGATGACGACGACCGGTCGGCGGGGATCGAGAACGTCGCCGTCTGGATCGAGAAGGGTGACTGCTACGCGGAAGTCACCGACAGGGCGGGCAACCTTGTCGAGTGCGGGCACCAGAGGCCTGACGAGGTCAACAGACGGTGGCAGGCCGCGCTCGCGGACGCGCACAGGCGTACGGCGGAGCGGAAGGCCGGAGGGGAGGCAGTCGGATGATCGCGGCACCGCGCCGCACCTCGGCCGCGTCGGCCCCTCCGCCCGGCCGACGCTGTGCCGGCAGGACATCGCTCAGCCCCGGGTGGAGGTTGGTCATTCTTCCGCGTCGCGGACCAGGAGGGCGATTTGCACCCGGTTCTCGACCTCCAGCTTGGCGAACAGGCTGCCTGTGTGCGCCTTGACGGTCGCGACGCTGATGCGCAGCCGCTGAGCGATCTCCGGGTTGCCCAGTCCGTCCGCGATGGCCCGAGCGGTCTCGCGTTCTCGTTCGGTCAACGCGGAAAGCCGTTTCCGTGCGGCCTCGCGGGAGGAGCCGCGAGCGTGAGCGGACTGCGGTCCGGTGGCTGCGGCGATCACCCGTGCCGTGGCTGCCGGAGACAGCGCGGGGACGCCGTCCGCGACGGCCCGCACCGCGTCGAGGATCTGCGCCGGCCGGGTGTCCTTGAGGACGAACCCGAGGGCTCCGGCGCGCAGTGCGCCGAGCACCAGATCGTCGGAGTCGAAGGTGGTCAGCATGAGCACCCGCGGCGGCGCCGGCCGGGTGAGGAGTTCCCGGGCCGCACTGAGACCGTCACGGCCGGGCATACGCACGTCCATCAGTACGACGTCCGGCCGCTGCTCGTCCACCACGGTGATCGCGGCGTCTCCGTCGGCCGCCTCCCCGACGACGGTCAGGTCCGGTTCGCCGTCGATGACGAGCCGCAGCGCCATGCGTACCAGCTGTTCGTCGTCGACGATGACGACACGCACCGGCTTCCGCTCGCTGTCCACTCAGGTCCTCTTCTCGTGGGTGGGGTCCGGCCAGGGCAGTTGTGCGGTGAGGAGGTATCCGTCGTCGGGGGTGGGGTGGTGACTGAGTTCGCCGCCGGCGAGGTCGATCCGTTCGGTGAGGCCGAGCAGGCCGAATCCCGAAGCCGGTGGCTGTGCGTTCCTCGCGGCCGCCGGGGAGTTGCGGACGCTGACGTTGAGTTTGTCTCCTGCTCTCCCTTCGAGGGTGATGTGTACGTGTGCGCCTGGGGCGTGTTTGGCGGCGTTGGTGAGTCCTTCCTGGACGATCCGGTAGCAGGTTCGTCCGGCGACGTCGGGTGGTTCTCCCGCCACGGTTGTGGTGAACGTGACGTCCAGTCCGGAGGCGCGGGCGTCGGCTGCCAGTTCGGGGATGCGGTCGAGGGAGGGCTGGGGTGGTTCCAGGCGGCCCGGATCGGCCCGGAGCACTCCGAGGACGTCCCGTAGCTCTTCCAGGGCTTGGTGGGAGCCGTCGGCGATGCCGCGGACCAGCACGCGGTTCTCCTCTGCGGTGAGGTCGCTGCGGTGGTTCAGCACTCCGGCCTGCATGGCGACCAGGGAGATCCGGTGCGCGAGCACGTCGTGCATCTCGCGGGCGATCCGGTTGCGTTCCAGGGCCCGTGCCTGCGCCGCTCGGGCCGTCTGTTCCCGTTCCGCGCTCTCCGCCCGCTCCCGCAGGGAGCGCACTTCGGCACGCCGCGCGCCGATGGCCATGCCCACGGCCGTCGCGATGCCCGCGGTCAGTGCCGGGAACGCGAGCTGGAACCACAACGAGCCGGGCGGGCTCTGGACCGGGTAGAGCCCGACAGCGAACTGCGACGCGGTCACGTAGGCCAGCCCGACGACCCCGATCTCCACCGGACGGCGGCGGATGGAGACCGAGGCCAGCGCCAGAAGCGCAGCGCCGGTGGCGAGTGCCGACGCGGGTGAGGCGACCGCGACCGTCGTGGCGACGGTGAGCGGGAACCGCCGTCGCCACACGAGCGCCGTCAGGCAGCAGAGTGCCACCAGTGGATCACCGATGAGGTACCAGGAGCCCGTTTTGGCCCCCTGCTCGTGCAGCAGCACGCCGATGGAGAGCCAGGTCGATGTGCCCACTGCCGCGGCTGCCGCCAGCCGCCAGGTCTGCTGCCACCCCCCGAGCGGTGGCACGACGTCCGTATTCACCTGGCCATTGTCGCGAAACCGTGGGGCCGGTGAGTCAGACCGAGGGCTGATGTGTCCTTCGACCAGAGTCGAATCGCCGTCTCGACCCTGGGCGAAGGCGATAGGAGCCGCCGGACCGATGTGCCGGCGGCACCGCGCGGACAGACTCGTCGAGGCGGTCGGGATGGTGATCACAGCCCTGTCCGCCCCGGCGCTGAGCCGCGGCGGCCCGTCCCGAGCAGTCCGGTTGCGGCGCCCCCCGTGCACCCTTGAGGAGGACATCAGATGCACCGAACCTTGTCCCTCGCCATCGCCGCGACCGCGGTGGCGGTGACCGCGATTCCAGGTGGGCCGGTGGCGGCGACGCCGGACTCCGTGCAGTGGGGCCCGTGCTCGGAGAGGGCCACCCCGCAGAAGGCCGCGTTACCCCCTCTGGAGTGTTCGACGCTCAAGGTCCCGCTGGACTACCGGGATCCGGACGGCCGGCAGATCGAGATCGCTATCTCCCGGCTCGCGAGCAAGGTACCTTCACAGCGCCGCGGCGTACTGCTGACCAGTCCGGGCGGCCCGGGTATCACGGGACTGGGCTACCCGGCCGTTCTCGCCGGCTCAGGGCTGCCGCAGGAGGTGCTGGACTCCTACGACCTGATCGGCTTCGACCCGCGTGGCGTCGGCCGCAGCACACCGGTGACCTGCGATCTGACGCCGGAACAGCAGGCGCGCGGCAACGTCCCACCGTACGCGCACACCGCGGCTGATGTGGCGCGCGAGGCGCCGAACGCGCGGGCCGTCGCCGAGCAGTGCGCCACCTCACGGACGGCGTGGATGCTGCCGCACACCACCACCGCGAACACCGCGCGCGACATGGACCGGATCCGGGCGGCGCTGGGTGAGCCGCGGCTCTCGTACCTCGGTGCTTCCTACGGAAGCTACCTCGGCGCGGTGTACACGACGATGTTCCCGAAGCGCAGCGACCGCATTGTGCTCGACAGCAACCTGGGCCCCGGTGGCTACGATGTCACGGCCATGCGGTTGCTGGCCCGTGGAATGGAGGACCGGTTCCCGGACTTCGCGGCGTTCGCGGCCGCGCGTCCCGAGTACGGTCTGGGCGCCACGCCGGAGCGGGTGAAGGCGAAGTTCTTCGACCTCGCGGAGCGGCTGGAGACGGAACCGGTCCAGGGTTTCGACGCGACGTGGTTCCGCGGGGTCACGTTCGACCGTCTCTACAGCGATGCGGACATGCCCCTGGTGGCCAGGGTCTGGCAGGCCCTCGACGCGGGCCAGGCGCCGCCGGCGACCCCGGCGTTTCCAAACATGGAGAACTTCATGGCCGCCCGCTTCTCGGTGATATGCGGTGACAACCGCTGGCCCCAGACGGTCCGGCAGTATCAGCGCAACGTCGCGGTCGACCGGCTCAAGTACCCCATGCTGGGCGGGGCCACGGCCGGCATCGGACCGTGCGCCTTCTGGCCGGACGAGCGGGTCGAGCCGCCGGTGCGCATCGGTCATCGGGGCCCGTCGAACGTGCTCATGGTGCAGAACGAGCGTGACCCGGGGACACCGCTGGCCGGCGCCCAGAAGCTGCGGCGGGCGTTCGGGAAGCGAGCCACGCTGGTGACGGCCGACCAGGGCGGACACGGTGTCTATCCGTTCGGGCCCAGCGCGTGCGCGAACGACGCGGCGACCGCGTTCCTGACCACTGGCCGGCGCCCGTCCCAGGACCTCGCCTGCGCAGCGGAACCCAGCAAGTAACAGGAGTAGAGGCATGCTCAAGGAGTGGCGGCATCGTCGGGCTGTGCAACGGGTCAAGCCCGGGGACGGGCGACCGTTGAAGCGCTTCCGCTGGTGGCAGATGCTCACCCGCGCACTGTTCCGTCTTCGGCTGGTGAACCAAGACGGCCGACACACGGTCTACGCCATCGACGTCAGGCATCAGAATCAGTCGAAGGGGCACGTCAGGGCCCACCTGTACCTCGATGGCAGGCATCACGCCGAGTCCAAAGTCCCCGCCGTCTTCCCCGTCCGGGGCGGCACCGTCGAGGTGAGAACCAGCACCTTCGGTCTCAAACGCTGCCACTACGTCACCACCGAGGGAACCGAGCACCAGCTCGTCCCGGACCCCGCCTCCGCCGAAGGCCGCCGCGCCCACCTCGACCGCGCACACCCCGCACTGAGCCGCTGGATCGGCGTCCTCTCCTCGATCGTGCTCGTCACCGGTCTGGTTCTTCTGATCCTTCAGCTCGCCGAACAGGTCACCCGGGCACCGGAGGGCGTCGCCCAATACGTCGGGACCTTCACCTCGCCCCTTGACCTATCGGCATGGGGCAACGTGGTGGTCGGGCTCGCTACTGTGGCAGCCAGCACGGAGCGGGCGCTGCGGCTGCGCTACAACTGGCTGCTCGACGGCGGAGCGGGCTGACCCGCTTCTTTGCCAGGACAACCGAGCCGGATGGACGATCAAGCCCTCAGCGGCCGATCCGGCCACCGCGCTCAGCAGCCTTTCGGCGCGGATCAGCTCCAGCCGAACCGGCGGTCCACCACCGCCGTGAACTCCTCGAAGGTGAGTGCCGCGTCGCCGTTCTGGTCGGCGGCGTCGAACAGAGCGGAGGACGCGTCGGCGTCCTGTACCCCCCAGGACGGGATGACGCCCATGGCGGCCAGCGACGGTCCCTTCCTCCGCAGGGCGACGATCACCTCTTCACGGATCAGCAGCCCGTCGCCGTCCAGGTCGAGAGCCTCGAAGAGGCTCCGGGCCTTGTCACTCATCACGTGCCCCCGTTGGTCTGTGGCCGGCGGGCAAGCCATCCCGCTCAGGTGGAAGGACGCAAGCCGAATGGTTCGGGTTCCCCCGCCCTTCACCAGCAGCCCACCTGACCGCCCGCGGCCAGGGGTCCGCCTGGGAGCTGAGGTTCACGACGGAAAGCAGTCGTGAACAAGTCCGGCGGACACGCTCCCGCGGGCGTGTCGAGCGCATCGTCCAGGCACGCCTGCCCGGTCGCCGGCGCCGCCGATCCAGTGGGAATCCAGCGACTTCGTACGGCGCCGGCCCGCGTGGACGCCCACGTGGGTGGCGCCGACGGTCAGCGGTCGATGCTGGCCATGTTGGCCTCCTCGTGGCGTTCGCCGGCGGCGGGTGTGAGGTTGTTCAGCCGCTCCAGCTGGGCCGGGGTGAGTTCGATGCCGTCGGCGGCGACGATCCGCAGCTCACCGAACTGATCGGCGAGCTGTCCCTGCACAGCGACACGTTCCGCAGGCTCTGGGCCGACCACGACGTCCACGCCCAGACCACCGGGACCAAACGCTTCCACCACCCGGTCGTCGGCGACCTCGCCCTCGACTACGTCGTCCTCGCCGACGAGGACGACCCCGAGCAGAGCCTCGTCATCTACAGCCCCGAACCCGCCTCACCCTCCGCCGAAGCACTCGGCATACTCGCCAGCTGGACCAGCGCCACCACGGTCGCACCCACGCCGGAACAGACCCTCAATCCGCCCGGCTGACCTTGCGGGCCGCCTCCGCAACCGTCAGTTACGGGGATACGTGCACCCACAGGCGGCTCATGTCAGCGCGTGGGCGGGGCGGTGAACCTCCAGGACGACCGCGGTGCCGGCCACGGTTCGGTCCTCGTGCATGGTGATGTGCCGGCCGGGCTGGACGTGCGTCCAGTGGGAGGGAGTGAGGGGCACGAGGCGAACCGTGGCTCGCCCGCCGGGCTCCAGCGTGAGCGTGTTCTCAACCCAGAGCGCGGCGACGCTGACCGCGCGTCCGCCGGTGGGCGACAGGAGTCCGATGTCCCACATGGGTCGCAGAACACCGGCGGCGGGTATGGGCTTCGTGCGTCGCGCATCGGCGGCAGGGCGGAGCGTCAGATCCGCCCTGATCACGCCGTTGCGGATCTCGGAGCATCGCCAGTGGCACCAAGTCGCGCTCCGCTCCAGCCGAAGTTGCTCAGCCGCTTCGGCGAGTTTCTCCCAGAACGCCAGAGGGAGCGGGCGAGCACCTCCGAGTTCCTCCAGCAGACCCAGGGCGATCTCCCATTCGTCGTCTACGAGGTAGTCCCAGATGTCCCGCACCGTGATGTCGTTCGCGGTGGCGGTCTCTTCCGGGACCAGCAGGGAAGCTGCCTCCAGCAGTTCAGGGACGTCCATGCGCTCATTGTCGACCCTGTGAACTATTGGGCTGCGCTTTCCTGGTCTCGCGCGATGGCAGCCAGCCGGTTGTTGAGGCGACAGCTGGGGTCGTTTCGGTCTGGCCTGACTTGTCGGACTCTGTGCTTGAAGAGGCGAAGAAGTCGGTGAAATGTCGGTTCAGGCCAGTGTGCTTCTCCAACCGCAGCACCCCGTGCTCGGCGAGCTGGACGTTGCCCATATCGGTTTCGGTGACATGCAGGACCCGCCGCAGCGCCGCCCGAAGAACCACTGCGTGGCCTTCGGACCCCGCCCCTTGCAGCGCCAGACCCGGCAGCGCGGGGGCGGCGAAGCGGGCCCGGCGCGGAAACCACTGACCAGCACCGGCGTCCGGCTCGGCGACACGCAGCACGGCATCAGCGAGCGTGTGCAGTTTGATATTGAAGCGCTGAGACGTCTGCTTCAGCAGTTCGAACGCCTCGGAGGGGCCGGCTAGACGGTAACGGTGGGCCAGGATTCGTTGCGCCGGTTGGACCGCGGCCCGCGCCAGCTGCCGGTTGCGGATCTCAAGTGCACCCGCCGAAGCGGCGGGTGCGTCCTCACCAGGGCCGTCCGTGTAGGGACTGGCCGGCAAGGTATGGGACATCCCCTGGCTTCCGTCGATCACAACGGCACCTCCTCAAGGCAACTGGACACGAAAGGGCCGCAGGAGCGCACGCTTGCCAGTGACGCGTCCCGCGGTGTGCCTGTGGCCTAAGCACTCACCCTGCGTAGGCCGTCCCGTCGCACTCGCGGCGCAGATGGCCAGCCTGCGATGCCGAGTACCAGGCGGCCTGACTCGGTCGTCCCCGCCCGCCCCCAGGGCGACGGGAGCAGCCGCGCGCGGTGGAGAGAGGCCGTCGCTCCCCGCTCGCCTCGCTGCGCCCGCCACCAGAACACGCGAGATCGGCGCGTTACCGGGAGGGTGATGCGGGCAGCCCTCCGCAGTGTCGGACTGCTACGGACCGGGCATGCCATAGGCGAAAGAGCGGTGGTCACAAGGGGGATGGGCGATGACAATGCTCGGCGCAGGGGCACTGTACCTGTTCTGCTACCTCGACGTTGTCGCTTGTCTCGCCATTGGGGACTGGATTTCCGATGTGGGTCCTCCTTTGCTTTACGGCAGCCCGGCCTCTTTCGTCGCTGGGTTCGTCACCCAGGCCGCACGTGACGTCTATCGGCGAAAGGCGGAGCGCAACGCGCCTATGTAAGCGTCCGGTTGGACAGTGCGCCCTCGTACTGGGCGTGGTACAGAAGGTTTTTGCGCCGCCGGCCGCATCGGCACCCGGCGGGGTGGTCACACAGACTGGGTGCGCATGGCATCGAGGCGGTCCGAGGCGCCGCGCGGCGGGGTCACCACGAGGAGGGGCACAGAGCCGCATCTTCGAACCGGTGAGAGGCCTGACCGCGATACGGGTCAACGGAGCATCGGGATGGATAGCTGCCGTGGGGACGAGTTCTGTGACGGTTCCTGTGACCCCTCGCCGTATCTCAAGGGAATGCCCGCGCGGCTCTGCCAGCGGCAGAACAACGGCCGGACCGGGCTCGACGATCACTACAGTCCAGCTCATGACGACGACGATTACGACGCGTACGGTCGAGTACCCGGCCGACGGTCTGACGATGACCGGGCACCTCGCGCTTCCTGCCGGTGTCGACCGCCGGCCCGCCGTGCTGCTCGGACCGGAGGGCACGGGGCTCAGTGACGTCGAGCGGCGCCGGGCCGATGCTCTCGCCGAACTGGGATACGTAGCGCTGGCCTTCGACCTTCACGGCGGACGCTATTTGAGCGACCCCGAGGAGATGCTGGCCCGTTGCATGCCATTGCTCGCTGATCCCGACCGGATGCGGAGCATCGGCCATGCTGCGCTCGACGTGTTGCGCGCCGAACCGCGGACCGACCCCGACCGTATCGCCGCCGTCGGTTACGGCACCGGGGGCGCCATCGCGCTGGAGCTCGGACGCGACGGCGTCAACCTGCGCGCGATCGGCACAGTCAACGCAACGACCACGGGCCGACCGGGCGAGGCGGCACGTATTCGCTGCCCGGTGTGGGCCGGGGTCGGGTCGGAAGACCCGATCATGCCGCCCGCGCAACGCAACGCGTTCACCGCTGAGATGCAGGCAGCAGGCGTCGACTGGCGCCTCACGGTCTACGGCGGCGCCTTGCACGCCTTCCACCACCCGCCGGTCGACCACCCCACGGTCCCCGGCGTCGGCTACCACCCGCAGCACGCGCAGCGCGCCTGGCGCGACGTCGTCGGCCTGCTCGCCGAGTGCCTGCCCGTGACGGACGATCTGGAGGCATGACCGGGCACCGACGCGCTTCCTCATGGCCCTGACCGAGAGCTGATCGCTGCTGTGGCCGCCGCCGGCCCGCTCATCCGTTCCCCTGCCGTCGAGGGCCTTCAAGAGGCCGACGGGGGCGGGCTCGTGCGGTGACGCGGTGACGTACCCCTTCGCCAGGCGGCGTGCTGGTCCGTGGACCTCAGCCAATCGCTCCCGCCGACCGGCCTGGGGCGGTAGTGTTTCGGCAGGCCCTTTCTCAAGCTCATCCGTGCTGAACGAGCGGGCGGACGACCCCTTCCGGGGGTGGCTCGCCCGCGCCCAGTAGACACGGATAACGAGAAAGGAAACCCTCTTGGAGAAGTTGAAGAACATCATCACCTGGCGCAACGCCGGGCGGGTCGGGGTAAGGGTGGCCGGCGTCGTACTCGCCAAGGTCATCTGTTCATGGCTCGGCCTGTAGAGGTGAGGAAGGGCTTACGGGGAACGACCCGGCAGTACGAGCCGGGCCCCGGCCATCGGATCACCCAAGGTGATAGCACCCGTCGGTGCGCCTCGGTCGGCCACCCCCTCGTCGTGACCGTTCCCTCACCCTGAGGGTGACGAAACGGTCTGCTGCATCTTGAAGATGTCGGACAGGTCCTGACTGGCCGACCCGTCCGGCCGCTGCCCCTCCCCCGAGCAGGGTGAGATCGGGCGACGCACCCTGCCCCGGTAGAAGCAGCGATTCTCAGCGCAGCAACGCGTCGAGGAACGGGCTGGAGATCACGTGGTGGGGATCGAGCCGGTTCAGGATCGCGACCGCCTCGTCCCAGCCCGGGCCGCCTCCGGCGCGCAGGGCGGCGGGGACGGCTCTCGTGAGGACGTCCGGGTCGGACCATGCGGCGGTGTCGGTGTAACCCCAGCCCTTCGACCACTCCACACGGACGGTCGCCCGGTCCCCGTCCATGGCCAGGAGGAACTGCTCGATGTCCCGGTAGAAGCGGTGCAGGGCGGGTGTGGTCGGCAAGGAGAGGACGTCGATCCACACGGCCGTGTCGACGTCCGGCCGGTCCGGACGCGGCCGCAGGGCGGACAGCAGCGGTGGCCGGGCTCCGGGGACGCCGCTCACGGACGGATCCTCCAGGCCGGTCACCCGGATCTCCACCTGGCCGTTGACCGGGTACTCGCCTCGTGCCGCGTACTCGGCGAGCAGCGTGCGGTAGAAGTCGGCGAACCGGCTGACCACCCACTGCAGATCGGCGCGGCGGGTGAGGACGGCATAGCCGTTGGCCGTCTCGCGCAGGGTGGTGGGCCGGACGTACTCCAGCAGGTTGCGGGAGGCACCCCACAGGTCCGAGCGCAGCCCGCCCGCCAGCAGGTGGGTGAGCACGTCGCCGGTCAGCACGTCCCGCACGAGGGTTCTGGACAGCAGGACGTCGGTGATGTCACCGGTCAGTGCGACCTTGGCCAGCAGGTACTGGATCTGTCCGAAGAGCGGGGCGCTCGCCCACGCTCCCGAGACGAGCGTTCCGGCGAGCCGGGCCACCGGCTCGGGAAGCGAGTCGGAGAACGGGTAGTTGTACGGCCCGTCGACCGCCCGGGAGGCGAACGGCCGGTCGGGGGCGACGCTCCAGACCTTCAGCCAGGGCTTGTCCGTGAACGCGAACCAGATCGCCTCCGCCCGGCCGGTCCTGTCCACGAAGCCGGCCAGGGTCCTGGTGCCGGCCGGGGCCCCGGGGGCGGCGAACAGTTCGGTGGCGGGGATGTCCAGGAAGGACCGGCAGCGCAGGTTGTGGTCGGTGCCCATCCGCACCACGGCCTCGGTGACGAGAGAACGGCCGAGGTGGGTGAGGAGCGCGTCGCAGTCGGGATCGGCCCGGCCGACCGTCCGCAGGAGGTACCGTCCGGCGCCGTCGTCCCAGACGACAGCGGTCAGCTCGGTGACCAGGTTGCTCAACGAGCCGTATCCGTGGCCGGGTGAGGGGTTCTCACCGTTGGCGGGGACGGCCGTGCCGTGCGCGCCGATGGCCAGCGCGCCGCCGACCGACAGTTCCCCGGGCGCCGGCGCGGCGACGACCCCGTATCCGTGCGCTCCGGCGAACGCGAGGAGATTTTCCAGCAGGGCTCCGGCTTGGACCCGGATCAGGGCCGACCCGTCGGCGTCCTGCCGCTCCAGCGACATCCCGGTGAGGTGCGCGGTGGTGTCCACCAGGACGACCCGGGCCGCGGCGGGTGTGCCGTCGGCCACCGTGAGCGGGGCCCAGCCGTGCCGCTTGCCCTGGGCGCGTACCGTCCAGCCGGCACCGTGGGCCCAGTTCACTACGTCGAGTACGTCCTGCGGGGTGCGTGGCGCGCACGTCCACAACTGGTCGGCGCGGATCTCACCGGCCCAGTTCTCGTATACGCGCCGGTAGACGTCGAGCCCGGGCGGAAAGCCGGGCGGTGAGGGGGTGTCGGCGTAGGCGCTGCCCGGCCGGACCACTCCGCGTAACAGCCAGACCCCGCCGCCCGCGGCGACGGACGAGGCGAGCAGCCTGCGCCGCGACAGTCCGCCGCCCTGAACCGAAGACTCGTCCGTCATCCCCGAGAACCTCCCCTGGTCCCGCCTCATCCGGGCCGGCCCTGATGGGTCGACCGAGCCCGCACGCTAATCGGCGACCAAGAGCCTTGTAGTCATATAGTCGTTCGATCTACACGATCGAGTGAGAATCGCGCGAACGCCCCTCCTGGGCATCCCAGACCAGATGCGGCCCCGCTGGCGTTCAGGCTGGAACGCGCCGTCCGCTTCGGCCACGGAATCGACGTGCCGCACGCAGCCGCCTTGAGGGCTGTCCGTACGGCGGACACGGCTGGGCGGCACCCAGGCTCCGGGTGCCGCCCAGCCCGGCAGCCGTCCGGTACCGCCGTTCTACCGGGCGCTGCGTCTCGGTCACCGCGAGGCGGGAAGATCAGCGCTGGAGAGTGAGGGCACCAGACCGCCACGACAGTCGGTCGTTCCCCTTCGAAGAGAACGCGGACGGCTACTGCACCACGAACGACCGCGAGGCCCCGAAGACGCTGGTGCGCCCATGACCGCTCGCAAGAGCAGGCCGGTGAGGACGGCGGCCACCACATGCGACGTCATCGGAGAGATGTCGGCTTGCGTGAGGCGCAGAAAAGATCAGTTCAGATCAGTTCAGAGCCCCTTTGCCGACTCGCTGTCCCGTGCGTGGACGTCCCGAGCGTCATGCCCAACAGTCCCCGGGGCCGAAGGGCCGGGCTGACGACGGCATTGGCATTCGGGCGTGTGGTCGACTTAGGCTGCGTCAGTTCGTGTCGTTCACGGCGGCAGCCCATCGACGGAGAGGAAAGCCGACAATGCAGCAGGCATCGGCCACCGACCCGGCTCCCGGGCGCCGCCCCGAGCTGGTCCCTGACCCTGATGTGGAGGCAGCCCGTATCGCGGCGGTGCGCCGCTACGACATCCTCGACACTCCGCCCGACGGGGCGTTCGACCGGGTGGCGGCGATGGCCGCCCGGCTCTTCGACGTGCCGGTGGCCACCGTCACGATCGTGGACACCGACCGTATCTGGTTCAAGGCCGCCCACGGTCTGGAGGGTGTCGCGGAGATCGGTCGTGATCCGGGCCTGTGCGGCTCGGCGATCCTACGCGATGACACGATGGTCATCCCCGACACTCTCAAGGACCCCGTCGCGGCGGACAATCCTCTGGTTGCCGGAGATATGGGGGTGCGCTTCTACGCCGCCGCACCGATCATCACCCCGGAAGGACACCGGCTGGGCACGGTCAACGTCCTCGACACTCGGCCGCGCTCGATCACCGAGGAGGACACCGCCACTCTTGCCGATCTCGCCGCGATCGTGCTGGACGAGATGGAGTTGCGGCTGTCGGCGCTGCGCGCGCTGCGCGACGAACAAGCCCGCCGGGAGGCGGAGAGGCGGCACGCCGAGGCGGAACGGGCGCGGGCCGAGGGGGAACGGGCGGCGCGGGAGAAGGCGGAGCAGGACAAGGCCGCCATCGCCGCGTTCGCCTCCACCCTCCAGCGCACCTTGCTTCCCCCGGCCCTGCCCGTGGTGCCGGGACTGGAACTGGCCTGCCACTACCGCACCGCCTCCAGGCACGACGTGGGCGGCGACTTCTACGACGTCTTCCCCCTCAACGGCGGCCGGTGGGCGTTCTTCCTCGGTGACGTGTGCGGCAAAGGACCCGAGGCGGCAACCGTCACCGCCCTGACCCGCCACACCCTGCGCACTGCGGCTCAGATCAACGCCAACCCCGTCACCGTGCTGAGCGCGCTCAACACCATGCTGCTTGCTGACGTCACCGCCGGCCGCCGTTTCTGCACCGTCCTCTTCGGCCTCCTGGAGCCCCGGGAGGACGGCGGCTTTACCGTCACCGTCGCCACCGGCGGCCACCCGCCGGCCTACCACGTGCGCCCCGACGACAGCGGCGCTGTCTGGGTGCGAACCGTACACCCCAAGGGCGGCATGCTCGTCGGCGCCTTCCCGCAGGCGCCTTTCACCCAAACCACCTTCTCCCTGACAGCCGGGGAAAGCCTGTTCCTCTACACCGATGGGCTGATCGAAGCCCGCACCACCGAGGGAGCCATGCTCGGCGAGGACGGCCTGGTCGGCTTCCTCCACCAGCGCACAGGGCCCGTCACCGCCACCTCCCTGGTCGAGGACAGCATCACCCTGCTGGCCTCGCTGCCCGACGGAGCCGGCGACGACGTGGCCCTGCTGGCCCTGTCCGTCCCCCACCCTCACACCACACCCGACGGCAGTGTCGCTGCCACCGTCCACACAGCCGCCGCGCCCGAACACTTCGGCCAGGAGTAATAACCGACGTGACCGACACGCTGCAGCTGACCGTCCGGCACCCCCGCCCCGGCCTGGCGATCGCCACTGTCGCCGGGGACGTGGACACACGCACCGCGGACACCCTGCGCCGAGAAGCCTCGGAGATCATCCAGCAAGGGTGTCCGCGCCTGGTTCTGGACCTGTCAGGGGTCCGCTTTTGCGATTCCGCCGGCCTGAGCGCGCTCATCGGCCTCTGGCACGCCGCTCAGGCGGCGGGCGGCGCACTCAGACTCGCCGACGTCCCCGACCGCCTGATGCGAATGCTCGTCATCACCGGTGTCGACGCGGTGCTGCCGGTCCACGCCACCGCTGCCGAAGCAGTCACCGCCATGACCGACAGCTCATTCGCAGGCACCAGCGAGCATGGCTCGATCATCGACGCCTCCACAAGGGGCGGGACCGGCGAACCTGCCGGGGTGGAGCCCATGGCCTGCGACAGCGCGCACACCCCCGCTGCCGACCTGAGCTGATCGCGACAGGCGCGCGAAGGTCGGAGCGGCGGTCTCGGCCGGGACGACGCGTCCCGCACGGCGTACCGATTCAGTCCAGCGTAAGGCGCCTGGTGGGAGGCGCTTCTCAGCTCGTCTTCGGCCGTTCGGCAGGCGGAGCGTCGGTGAACCACTGCCGACAGCGGTCGGTGCGGGCCATGACGGTGCATCTGTGGGACCTCGTCATCGCTGGCTGGGCCCATCCGCCCCGAACCGGACTTTCACCAGAGGATCGTCGAGCAGGCGCGGCGGGTAGCCCGGTCCCGTGCGTACGGTGACGTTCTTGTCGTCCAGGAGTTCACCGCAGGAGGAGCACACCACCCGGGCCTGCATGTCATGTCCGCACGCGGTGTGCCGCATGACCACCGGGACGCCCTCGTCGTCCGCCAGCCAACGGTCGCCCCAGGCGTTGATGGCCGCCAGGACCCCGAAGAAGTCACGCCCCTTCTCCGTGGGCAGGTACTCGTGGCGGACCGGGTCCGTCTGATAGCTGCGGCGCGTCAAGAGCCCCGCCTCCTCCAAGCGGCGCAGACGGTCGGTCAGGGTGTTGCGGGCGATGCCCAGGGAGTCGATGAAGCCGTCGAAGCGCGATTCGCCGTAGAAGATCTCACGCAGCACCAGCAGGGTCCATGCGTCGCCGAGCAGGTCGGCAGTTCGGGCGATCGAGCAGGGCCAGCCGGCGAACGAGGTCCTTCTCATGGCCCGGACCATATCAGTTTCATCATGAGATGGACTTGCTTCCGAGGAGCCGCGTCCCCTAGCGTCCAGTGAGTCTCATCATGCAACTAACCAGGAGGAGACATGAGTCCTGTCCAGTCGCGCCCAGAAACGGTCACCGTCGAGCGCAAGGGCCACGTGCTCCTGATGGGCCTGAACCGTCCGGCCAAGCGCAACGCCTTCACCCGGGACATGCTCAGCGAACTGGCAGCCGCCTACGGGCTCCTGGAAACCGACGACGACCTGTGGTGCGGGGTCCTCTTCGCCCACGGGGAGCACTTCACCGGCGGCCTGGACATGGTCGATGTCGGCGCCGAACTCGCCGCGGGCGACTTCTCGCTCCCCGAGGGCGGCCGGGACCCCTGGCGCTTGGACGGCCCCTGGACCAAGCCCGTCGTCGCGGCCGCGCAGGGTTGGGTGATGACGCTCGGCATCGAGTTGCTGCTCGCCGCGGACATCCGTGTGGCCTCCCGCGACGCGCGCTTCGCCCAGTACGAGATCCGCCGCGGCATCTACCCCTTCGGCGGCGCCACCTTCCGCTTCCCGCGCCAGGCGAGCTGGGGCAACGCCATGCGCTGGGTCCTGACCGGCGAGGAGTTCGACGCCGTGGAGGCTCACCGCATCGGTCTGGTCCAGGAGGTCGCGGACGACGGGGCGACGGCCACCGCCCGGGCCACCGAGATCGCTGGCTTGATCGCGGAGAAATCCGCGCCTCTGGGCGTGCGTACCGCCCTGAACTCCGCTCACCTCGCCCAGGAGCGTGGCGACCAGGCGGCCGTGGAGCGCCTGCGTCCCGACGTCGCCCGACTCCTGGCCACCGCCGACGGCGCTGAGGGAATCCAGTCCTTCGTCGAGCGCCGCGACGCTGTCTTCACCGGCCGCTGACCGTCTCCCAGCCAACGAGTACCGCCGTGCGTTTCGCTGCGTCCGACGCTCTGTCGAGTTCGGCGAGTGGGACTCATTTCCTCGTCTTGGTACTGGACTTCCTCCGTCGTTGCGCCGGCGTGACGGCGCCGCGGGGTCCTGCGGGCTCGTCCGGGCGCAGGCACTCGATCAGGTAGTCGCCGCTGTCGGGGGCGCGGGTTACTCCGTGTGTCTCGCTGCCGAAGCCGGGGAAGCGGCGGTCGAAGGACTCCAGGGCCTTGAGGTAGCGCAGGAGAGGGCCGTCTTCTTCCCCGATGTCTTCACCCGGCATGAGGACGGGGATGCCGGGCGGCGTCACGGTGACCATCGCCGCGGCGACGCGGCCTGCCGCGTCCGCCAGCGGGATCCGTTCCGTGCCACCGCGGATCAGCCGCTGGTAGCACAGTTGGGGCGAGGCGACCGGCGTCGGGAGTTGCTGGAAGGCCGTGTCGAGCAGTTCGACCAGGCGGGCGTCGCGCAGGTGGGTGTGCATCTCCTGGCACAGGTCGCGCAGGCTACGTCCCGCGTAGCGCCGCGGGTGCTCGGCGACCAGGGCGGGCAGCACGCGGTCGAGCGGGACATCACTGTCGTAGTGGTCCTTGAAGTCCATCAGGGCGTCCAGCAGCGTGCCCCACTTACCCTTGGTGATGCCCATGGAGAACAGCACCAGCGTGGTGTAGCCGTCGGTCTTCTCCACGACGATGCCGCGCGTGGTCAGATAGGCGGTGAGGACGCGTGCCGGGACGCCCCAGTCCGACATCACACCGCTCGCGTCGAGCCCCGGGCAGGTCAGGGTGACCTTGATCGGGTCGAGCATGGAGTAGCCGTCGGTCAGACCGGGAAAACCGTGCCAGTCCGCGTCGGGGTCGAGGTGCCAGCAGGACGCCTCGGTCCGCAGCAGGTCCGCCGGTGCCTCCTCGAACGGCAGCCGCGCCCCGCTCGCAGGGTCGGTCACCTCATCCGGCTGCCACACGCCGAAGAACCATGGCGGCCGGTCGCCTGCGGCCTCGATCCGCCGCCCGATCCGCACCATCTCCTGACGGAAACGGACGGCCTCCGAGATCGCCTCGTCGATCAGCCACTGCCCCTGCGGGCCGTCCATCATCGCCGTGGCCACGTCCAATGAGGCGATCATCGGATACAGCGGCGACGTCGTGCCGTGCATCATCAGCGCCTCGTTGAACCGGTCGTGTTCCACCGGCGCTCGCGGGGCGGGCCGGACGTGCACCATGGCGCCCTGGGACAGTGCGGCCAGCAGCTTGTGGGTGGACTGGGTCGCGAAGATCGTCGGCCGATCGGGGCCCGGGAAGGTCTCCTCGTCCACCGCCATGCCGTAGCGCCCCGCGTAGAGCGGATGGAAGCGTGCGTACGCGAACCACGCCTCGTCGAAGTGCAGCCGGGGTGTGCTGGACGCGAAGGCCCGGGCCACCGTCGGCGACGCGTAACACACGCCGTCGTAGGTGGAGTTGGTGAGCACCGCGTACTGAGCACGCGGTGAGACCGCGTCCGCTGTGAGAGGGCTTCGCGCGATCCGCTCCGCCACCGAGTCCGCCGCGAGCTCGGTCGGAGGCAGCGGCCCGGCGAGCCCGTAGCCGTTGCGGGTCGGGACCAGGTACACCGGCCGGGCACCGGAGACGACCAGGCCGTGCAGAATCGACTTGTGGCAGTTGCGGTCCACCAGGGCGATCTCGTCGCGCGTCACACTGAAGTGGCCGACCAGGCGGTTGCAGGTGGAGTCACCATGCAGGACGAAGTACGTGCGGTCGGAGCCGAAGACGCGCGCGGCGTTGTGTTCCGCCTCGCCGATCGGTCCGGTGTGTTCGAACAGGGAGCCGAGCTCCTCCACCGAGATCGACAGGTCGCTGCGCAGCAGCCGTTCCCCGAAGTAGTCGTGGAAGGCCCGGCCCACGGGCGACTTGAGAAAGGCGACGCCGCCGGAGTGCGCGGGGGTGTGCCATGAGTATTCGTGTGCGTCGTCGAAGCGCCGCAGTGCTTTGAAGAACGGCGGGAGCAGCGCGTCCTGGTAGCCGCGTGCGGCGGTGGTGATCCGCCCCGCGATGAACGCCGGCGTGTCCTCCAGCGGCCATACGTAGCCCACCACCGACTGCGACACCCACAGGGGCAGCTCACGCAGCCCTTCGTCCGCCATGACCAGGAACACCGGCAGGTTCCGGAACCGGCGCCCGATCCCGTGCAGGACCGTCGCGCCACCCGGCCCGTCCTCGGCTGCGGGCAGAAGGTCCCAGGCCACCACCGCGGCGGCCAAGCCGGCCTCCGTCCTGAGCACCGCCTCGGCGTCGGAGACGCTCACCACCCACCGGACCTGGAAGCCGCGCGCCCGGATGCCCTCGGCGATGCGCGTCAACTGCCCAGCGGTGGCACACCTGTCTTCCGGGTGCTCCCTCACCGCCACCAGAACCGTGCCGTCAGTCATGCCGCCCCCCTCGCCCGGTGGCCCGCGCCACCCTTCGACCAGTGTTCGCGGCCTGCACGCGCTTGGTCTTGAGATGGCCGTCCAAACCACCCCGACGGGTCGCGGCGTCGACCACTCCTTGACGTGTCGATCCGGCGCGTCCGGAATCCCGTCGAAGTAGCAGACCACGGTCTTGCACATCGTCCCGGACATCACCGACTTCGTAATGACATCCATTTTCATGTAACGTCTGTCTCGTTCACCGATCGCACCCGGAGGTCCCCATGGCCGTACCCAAACGCAAGATGTCGCGCAGCAACACCCGGCACCGTCGCGCGCAGTGGAAGGCCACGACGCCGCAGCTGGTGACGGTCACGGTGGACAGAGTGCCGTACCTCGTTCCCCAGCGGCTGGCCAAGGCGTACGCGCGCGGCCTGCTCCGCCCCGAAGCCTGACACAGGCCGTCGCCCTCGTGCGCGGCGGCGAGGCCGCCCTGTCCCGCACCGAGGAACCCCTGGTCGGGATGACCAACGGGGGCAGCTGCCGCACCCTGCGCGACGACCTCCCGGAGGAAGGGGACCGGCTGGCGCGCGAGGGGCGTTTCGACCAGGCGTTCCTCGGTGGAGGAAGACGAAGCCCTGCCGCGTTTGATTCCGTCACCTCCTGGGACACCTGCGGCATCGACGAGAGCTGCGCGCACGAGCACCAACCCCTCACGCCGGTGACGGAGCACTGATACCCCGGGCCGGGCGGTGGTCGCAGCCACGGCACCGTCCGGCCCGGCACATACCGCGCTGCTGCGCCCGCCTCTCCTCTACCAGGGGTGGCGGTTTTCCTGTCCGCGCATCCCGACGCCGCGTGGTCGAGAGCGGCACCAAGCCCAACACACGCCACGAGCGTGCCGACAACGGCAGCGCCCGCTGGTCCGGGCTCGGCCTACCCGATGCGATCGACCCGCTCCGGCGCTGCTTCACGAACAGCCGGCCCCCGCCAGCACGCCGCCCTCAGCGACGTCCAGGCACGTTTGCACTGGTACCCCCTGATCCGGCCCAGCCGGCCAGCCGGCGCGGGGTGCATGTGCACTGGCCTCACGCACCCTCACCCCCCCGGACCCCGGCCGGCCCGATCGCCACTCCCCCGCCGGCGGACGCCTGTGGCGGCCTACCTGAGGAGTGCTCCCTCGGGCGCGGGTGACCCGTCCCAGCTCATACGGGACCACGGGAGGGTCAGTTCGTCCGTTCGGCTCACCGTCTGAGGGGTCAGGTCCTCGATCCGTGCGGCCTCCCGGTGCCGGGCGAACACGGTGTCGACGTAGCGGTGGCCGGTGTCGGCGGCGATGAACAGGGCGGTACGGCGGGGCTCTTCGTGGCGTTCCCACCGGGCGGCGAGGTAGGCGGCTCCGGTGGACAGGCCCGCGAACACGGCGTGGCGGCGCAGCAGGTCGACGCTGCCGGCGAGGGCGGCGTCGAAGGCCAGCCAGTGCAGGACGTCGTAGAGGTCGTGGCGGACGTTGCCGAAGGGGATGGAGCTGCCGATGCCGGCGATGATGATCTCCGGGTCGGCGACGTGTCCGCTGCCGAAGGTGACGCTCCCGTAGGGCTGGACGCCCACGAGTCGTACGTCGACGGAGCGTTTCCTCAGGTAGTGGGTGAGGGCGCCGGTGGAGGCCCCGGAGCCCACTCCGCCGACCAAGGTGAGGCAATCGCCGCCGCTCCGGGCGTATATCTGTTCGGCGACGGCTTCGTAGCCGAGGTAGTGGATGTCGTCGTGGTACTGGCGCATCCAGTGGTAGTCCGGGTGTTCCCGCAGGATCTCGCGCACCCGGGCGACACGGCGGTTCTGGTCGAGTTTGAGGCTGTCGCTGGGCGGCATCTGCTCCAGGTGCGCACCGAGTACGTCGAGTTGCGTGCGCAGGGTGTGGTCGACGGTGGTGGAGCCGACGATGTGGCAGCGCAGGCCGTGGCGGTGGCAGGCCAGGGCGAGTGCGTAGGCGTAGATGCCGCTGGAGCTGTCGATGAGTGTGTCGCCGCGTCGTACGGCTCCGGTGTCGAGCAGGTGGCGTACGGCGGCGAGGGCGGAGACGACCTTCATGGTCTCGAAGCGCAGGCAGAGGAGGCCGTCTTCGAGGCGTATCAGGTCCGGGCGGCCGATGGCTTCCGAGATGTGTTCGTCCACGGGAACTCCTCGCTGATGGGGGACGCGAAGGTGGTGAAGGTCCGGGTCGGTGTGATGCCCTCCCGGTCCAGGGCACGGGTGCAGCGGCGCAGCCCGTGGTGCAGGCCGGGAGCGCGGGGGTCGAAGAGGATGCCGGCGACGTTGCCGCTGTGGGCGATCTGGACGCCGACAGCGCCCGTGCTGTCGGCGATGCCGGTGAGGGCGGGGAACTCCTGGTGGCGCAGGACGCGTTGGCGCAGGCGCGCACTGGCGGTGCTGACCCGGCCGAGCAGGGCGGTGTCGGCGGCGGTCACCGCGCGGCGGAGCATGCGGCGCAGGTGCCCGTAGGCGGCGAGGTCGTCGTCGTGGTGGAGGGCGGGGAGGGAGAGGGTGTCGACCGGGGCTCCTCCCGCGAGCGCGCACCCGACCACCACGGCGGGCGGCAGCGCGGCGCCCAGCACTTCGAGGATCCGGCCCTCGCGCTGCGCGAAGAGCAGAGGGTGCGAACCGTGCATCAGGGGGTCGCTCGCGCCTTCGGCGCGCACCGCGATCCGGGCGATCGTCTCCGCCGGCAGCGGCACGCCCCAGGAGTCGGCGACCGCCCGCACGGTGGCGATGACGTCGCTGGTGGAGGAGCCCATGCCGAGGCCGATGGGCAGGTCCCCGGCGAGGGTCAGCTCCCCGCCGCAGGGCTCCGCGTCACGGTGTGCGGCGCACTCCCGTACCGCGAGGAGGGCCGCCGCCCGTGCCTTGGTCCGGCCGGCGGGTGTCACCGTCACCTCGTCCGGCGCGCTGCCGGGCCGGTGCGCGAACCGGGCGGTGCTGCCCGGTCCGTGCATCGGCAGGGTGACCAGCGCGTGGACGGGGCGACGCCGCCGGTCGAGGAAGACGCCTTGCAGGATCTCGCCGTGATGGCACGCGGCGCGCCCGGTGCCCTCCGTGTCCCTGGCGGAGGGCACCGTTCGGCGGGTGGTGGCCGTCATGCGTCGGCCGCCACCCGGTAGCGGTACAGGGTGGTGGGTTCGGCGCTGAACTGGGAGAAGGGGAAGGGCTCCGCGGACAGAGCGGTCACGCCCAGTCCGAGGAAGGCGCGCGCCACGGCGCTGCCGGTCTGGGCGTAGACCACCAGGGGGACGCCGCGTTCGCGGCAGCGGGCCAGGACGGTGTCGAAGCTGCCGTTGCCGAGGGTCATGCCGGTGGCCACGACGGCGTCGGCGGTGTCGAGGACTTCGTACATGTCGTCGGTGACCGGGTCGCCCCACTGGGTGGTGCGCAGGTTGAAGTCGCAGAGCAGGGGATCTCCGCCGCGCTCGCGGATGGCCGCGACGAGCGGGTTGACCACCCCGATCAGAGCGACCTTGGCCCCGGCCTCGATGTCCAGCAGCCCGGCGATGGCCGCGTCCCTGGCCCGCGCCCGGGTCTCGGGTGTCCCGGCGGGCAGGGTGACCGGTTGCGCCTCGGCCGCCTCCCGGTGCGGGCGGACCGAGCTGAGGTAGGCGTCGAGCGCGGCGATCCGCAGCGGCATCGGCGCCTCGCGCAGCAGGGTGTCGACGGGGGTACCGGAGGCGTCGTGGCATATGGACGGGTCGACCTCCCCCGCCTCGAAGGCGCAGCCACCGAAGGAGTCCCCCAGGCGGACGAGGACGTACTGGTTGAGGTAGGTGGTGTTCCCGCCGGCCAGCCGGGTGCCGTGGTGCGCCCAGAACACGCTGGTCGCGACGAGGTCGGCGGGACGGGGGCCGTGCTCGCCCGCGAGGACGGCGGCCAGGAGCTCCTCGGTGTTCTTCATCGCCGTCCTCCGGTGCGGGGCGTGTCGTGGGTGATGCGAAAGAGGAAGGTCAGCACGCCGTCCTGCCAGTCGTGGAGATGGTCGATGCGAGGGCTGAGCCCGTGGTCCAGGGCGTGTTGGACCAGGGCCCGCAGATCCGCTGTGTTGGAGGCGATGACGTATATCTCGCCGCCGGGGGCCAGCAGGTCCTTCTCCGCGATCTGCGCGAAGAACTTCGCCATCAGCGGCGCGCCCACGCACACGTTGCGTACGACGTCGGGGTCGTCACTGACGGTCTGGCTGACGGCGGGCGGGTTGAAGGTGACGACGTCCAGCTGGACGTCGTCGGGAAGGGCGTCGAAGACGTCGCTCACCGCGGGGAGGAACGCGGTGTCCGGGCGCTCGCCGATCAGGCGCCGGTAGTAACCGGTGGCGGCGGCCACGCTCTCCGGGTGGACGTCGAGCGCGTGGACCTCCCGGGCGCCCCGGATGCCCGCCGCGACGGCCTCGACGCCCAGGCCGACGCCCATGGCGGCGTACCGGAGACCGCGGGTCTCGATACGGCCGTCGAGCACCCGCTCGTGGATCAGGCGGCTGGTCCAG
Source organism: Streptomyces ambofaciens ATCC 23877 (assembly GCF_001267885.1). Taxonomy (NCBI): domain Bacteria; kingdom Bacillati; phylum Actinomycetota; class Actinomycetes; order Kitasatosporales; family Streptomycetaceae; genus Streptomyces; species Streptomyces ambofaciens. Next base: position 335,174 of record NZ_CP012382.1, read on the forward strand.
CCGGGTATGAAGACGCCGGGCGGTACGTCGAACGTCCAGCCGTTCCACTCGTAGGAGCGAGTGGTGTGCAGGTCCGCCTTGGGCTGGTTGAGGGCGATGATCCGGTCGGCGGGCAGGGGCGGGGGCAACTGCTCGAGGAGAGCCTGGCCGGTCGAGTCACGGTCTGTGTCCATGGGTTCCTGGGTCCTTTCCTTGTGATGCGAGGGGAGAGCGCGGGCGCGCTGAAGTGCGGCCTGCCCGGCGGGCGTTCACGTCTGCCGGGCAGGCCGTGGTGGGCGCGAGGACTCAGCCCTTGAGTTCGCGCAGGTAGGTGGCGAACTTCTCCAGGCCGTCGATGTTGCGGGGGCCGCTGATGCCCTCGTTGTAGTCGAGGACGAAGAAGTTGTTCTTCTTCACGGCCGGGAGTTCTCTGGTGTGGGGGGACTTCTTCAGGAAGTCGATCTTCTTCGCGGCGGGCAGGTCGCCGTAGTCGAGGATGACGACGACTTCGGGCTCGGTCTCGGCCACGGATTCCCAGTTGACCTGCGTCCAGCGCTCGTCGAGGCCGTCGAAGACGTTCTTGCCGCCCGCCGTCCTGATGATGTCGTCGGGGGGCACTTGGTTGCCCGCGGTGAACGGCTGGTCGGTACCGGAGTCGTAGAGGAAGACGGGTACCGGGTCGCCGTCCGGGGCCTTGGCCGCGACCTCCGCGACGCGCTTCTTCAGCCCGGCCACGACGTCGGTGGCCTTCTCCTCGATTCGGAAGATCTTGCCCAGCCGTTCGAGGTCGGTGTAGAGAGCCTCGAAGGGTCTCATCTTCTCGGGGTGGCCCGGATAGTTGAAGCAGCTCTCGGTGTGCATGAAGCTCTGGATGCCGAGCTTGTCCAGGATCTCGGGCGTGATGCCCCGCTCGTCCTTGAAGCCGGAGTTCCAGCCGGCCACGACGAAGTCGGACTTGGCCTCGACCACGACCTCCTTGTTCAGGAGGTCGTCGCTGAGCATCTTCACCTTCGCGTACTCGGACGCCCACGGGGACTCGCTCACCGGCGGATTCGCGGGAGGCATCACGTAGCCGTGCACGTGCTCGGTCAGACCGAGGGCGAACAGCTTGTCCGCACTGCCGCCTTCGTAGGCGACGGCCCGCTCGGGCACCGTGTACTCCACCGGTTCACCGCAGCGCTTGACGGTGACCGTGCCGGAATCCTTGGCGTCCGACGCGACCTCGGCACCGCATCCGCTGAGCACCAGGGCCGCCGCCAGGGCGGAGCCGAGCGCGGCAGGCCGGCGGACCGCGGCGAGGGTTCGGGTTGTACGCATGCGTGAGTAGCCTTTCAGCGGGTGGAGTTGAGCGAGTAGAGGAGCTGGGGATCGCCCGTCAGCGGGTGAGGGACGACGCTGGCACTGACGCCGAAGACGTCACCGACGAGCTCTCTCGTGAGCACTTCCGCGGGTGTGCCGGAGGCGACCAGGCGGCCCCGGGAGAGCACGCCGAGCCGGTCGCAGGCCGCCGCGGCGAGGTTGAGGTCGTGCAGGACGACGAGGACGGTGAGGCCGGAGGCGCGCAGGAGCGAGAGCAGGTCGACCTGGTGGCGGACGTCGAGGTGGTTGGTCGGCTCGTCGAGGACGAGGATCTCCGGTTCCTGTACGAGCGCGCGGGCCAGCAGGACGCGCTGGCGCTCGCCGCCCGACAGCGTCATGACGCCCCGGTGCGCGAGGTGTCCGATGTCGAGCTGTTCCATCGCCCGCTCGCACAGCTCGCGTTCTCCGCCACTGAGCGCCTGGTTCCCGCGCAGGTGGGGCGCGCGTCCGAGCGCGACGACCTCCTCGACCGTGAAATCGAAGTCGACGCCCCCGTCCTGGGTCATGGCGGCGATGGTCCGTGCGCTGTGGCGCATCGGGAGCCGGGTCAGATCCTGCCCACCGACCCAGACGGTTCCCGAGCTGGGCCGCAGCGCCCGGTACACGCACCGCAGCGCGGTGGACTTGCCGCTTCCGTTGGGTCCCACGAGCCCCACGACCTGACCGTCAGGCACCGCCAGGGACAGCCCGCGCACGAGGCTCCTGCCGTCCGTCACCACGGACAGTTCATCGAGTTTCAGGTCCACCTCAGCGCCCTCCGAAGGTGTAGCCCCTGTGCCGCATCAGGGCGATGAAGACGGGCACGCCTACGAGCGCGGTGATGACCCCGAGCGGCAGCTCGCGCGGTGCCACCAGGGTCCGCGCCGCCAGGTCGACCCACACCATGAAGATCGCTCCGACCAGCGGGGCCACGGCGAGTACGCGGGCGTGTGTGGCGCCGACGACCATCCGCACCACATGCGGCATCACGAGTCCGACGAAGGCGATGGCACCACTGACGGCGACCATGACGCCCGTCACCAGCGAGACGAGCACCAGCAGCACCCTGCGGTGCCGGTCGGGATCGAAGCCGAGGCTCGCGGCGGTCTCGTCGCCGAGGGAGAGCACGTCCAGCGCCCGCCCCTGCCGGTACAGGACCGCGAGGCCGGCCAGCACGACCACGGAGACGACGGGCAGCGCGCCCCAGGTCGCGGCACCGAAACTGCCCATGGTCCAGTACAGGACCATGCTCGTCGCCTCGCTGTCCGGGGCGACATAGATGATCAGGCTCATGACAGCCTGGAAGCCCAGGGACATGGCCACGCCCGTCAGGACGAGGCGCAGCGGCGACAGCGAGCCCCGGCCGGCGGAGGCGGCGTACACCAGGAGCGAGGCGACGAGCGCACCGATGAAGGCACCGACGGAGACGGCGTACATGCCCAGTGCGGCGAACCCGCCGGTGACCGTGATCCCGACGGCGCCTACGGAGGCGCCCGAGGAGACCCCGAGAACGAAGGGGTCGGCCAGCGCATTGCGCACCATGGCCTGGATCGCCACTCCGACCGCACTCAGTCCGGCGCCCACCAGCGCCGCGAGCAGCACGCGCGGCGTACGGATCTGCCAGATGATCTGATACGTCGTCACCTCGTCGCGGCCGATGCGCCCTCCGCTGAGAGCCGCCCACAGGTGGCGGGCGGTCTCCCCCGGGGTGACGACCGCGGGCCCGAGCCCGATGGCGACGACGACGGACACGAGCAGGAGGGCGGCCAGCGCCGCACAGTTGAGGAGCAGCACCTTCCGGGACGCGAGTCGAGCACGCACAGCCCTCGCGGGCCGGGGCGCCGGCGCCTCGGCCGGGTCGACCGCGTCTACATCCGCGTCCGCGTTCGCCGAGGACGCGGAGCTCAAGGGCGGAGGCTTGTGCGGCACCTTCACTCCCCCTCGCTAATGAAAACCATGTTCATGTGCAGGAACCTAGCATGCCTCCGACCCGGCAGGAAGCCCGGACCGACTGGCGACACAGGGCCGCGACGCTCGTCGCGAGGATGCGGCCGACAGCACTCTAATGGAAATGATTATCACTGCGATAGTGTGGTGCCCGCGCCGTGCCGCCCGCCGTGTGCCACGGCCGGTCCCGTGCCAACCTCATTGCCGGGCAAGGACGTTGGAGCCGGTTCGCGTCCGACCCGTCGCCACCGACAGGACAGGAGTACTTCCTCGTGCCCACCCCCTCCGCCCCTCCCAGCGCCGTCGAACCCCCTCCCGCGAAGCAGCGCTCGATCCTGCTCGACGTGCCCTTCCTCCGCCTCTGGACGGGCGCCACCGCATCGGGCCTGGCCACCTGGGCCCTGCCTTTCGTCCTCGGCCTCGCCGTCTTCGACCGGACCTTGGCCGCCACCGACCTCGGCCTGCTGCTCGCCGCACGTACCGTCGGGTTCCTCGCCGCGGTGCCCGTGGCAGGGGTGCTCGCCGACCGGCACTCGCGCCGGGGCGTCGTGCTGTGGGCCGGACTCGCCTCCGGAGCCGCAGCACCGGTGATCGCCGCCGGGCTGGACCGTTCGGTGCTGTTGATGGCGGCGGCCGCCGCGGTGGCGGGAGCGGGCCAGGGTGCCTGCCGTCCCGCCTACCAGGCCCTCACCGCCGAGGTGGTCGACGCCGGTCGCCGGCAGCAGGCCAATGCCGCGATGACCCTGGCGGTACGGGTCACCACGCTCGTGGGCCCCTCCCTGGCCGCGCTGCTCGCCGTCTTCCTGGACACGTGGGCCCTGTTGGTGGGCATCGGGCTGCTCTGGCTCGTCGCGGCCTGCGTTCCCGGACGCGGCGCACGGCCCGAGACCGCGGACGACACGTCGAAGCCTCCGGCCGGGGCGGGCAGGGCGTCCTTCCTGGCCGAGTTCACCGAGGGCGTCCGCGAGGCGCGCCGGCACCCCTGGTTCCTCGCCGGTCTGGGCGCGCTGACGGCCGTCATAGCCACCGGCTACTCCGCGACCGGCGTCGCCCTGCCCATGGTCAGCAGGGACGAGTACGGAACCGAGGTCGTCCTCGCGGGCGCGATGACCGCCTACACCGCCGGAGCGCTGGGCGGTGCCCTGCTCATGGCCCGCTGGCGCCCGCGCTCCCCTGGTTGGGCCGCCCTCGCCGGCCTGGCCTCCTACGGCTTCGCCCCGCTCAGCCTGGTCTTCCCCGTGCACCCGGTCGCCGTGATGGCCGCCTACGCCGTCGCGGGCGTCGGTATCGAACTGTTCAACGTGCCGTGGTTCACCGCCGCCCAGCGCGAGGTCGCCCCGGACAAGCTGGCCCGTGTCTCCTCACTGGACTTCCTGCTCTCCTACGGCCTCGCCCCGATCGGACTCGCCGTCATCGCCCCCGCCATCGACGCCTTCGGCGCCACGGCGGTCCTCGCGGCTTGCGCGCTCATCTGCTTCGCGGCACCCGCCACCGCCGCCCTCGCCCCCAGCGCCCGTGCCTTCTCGACCGCACGAAGGGGAAGCGACGCCCGCTGACGGCAACCACGAGGAATCGACCCCTGGCAAGGGCAGCCGGGAGTCGTGCAGCCTCGCAACGCCCGTTGCCCCGACGCCCCCTTGGAGCTGGGTCTCGTCACCGGACGGGAACGTCCCCTTGGACCGTTTCTCGGCAGGACGGCTCATCGAGGTACGGCCGTTCTCCCGGTCGGTACCGCAAGGCCGTCTCGGGCAACGGCTTTGCGTGCACCCGGGAGAGGGCCCACCGGAACGCCGACAGGCCCCCCCACGCACCCAAGCAGCTGACCGGACGAGGCAGGACGGCTGTCACGCCGGGCCTGACGTTCTGCTCACGGTCCGCACCGCCTCCTTCGTCGGAGTCACCCGCCGCGTCCCGCTCGCGACAGGTCGGGTGTCGGAAGCCGACCCTGCGGGTACCTGCGTCCGGCGGCACGCCGGAGACGGTCCGCATCCGCGCTTCAACGCAGTGGGAGAGAGAATGGGACTACGCGAGTCGGCCCGGGTCATGGCTTCCCGGTGCTCCGCCGAGGTGATGTGCGGCCGCTACCGTCTGGACGGCCTCATCGGTTCGGGCGGCGCCGCGGACGTCCATCGAGGTTTCGATCTGCGGTTGAGGCGGCCGGTGGCGGTCAAGGTGTTCCGGCCCGGCACCGGCTTCGACATGGAAGAGGCCTCCACCCGCGAAGCGGTGATCCTGGCGCGGTTGCACCACCCCGGACTCGTCACCGCATATGACGCCGGACAGCACAACGACCGGGTCTTCCTGGTCATGCAACTGATCGAAGGTGACACGCTCAAGAAGCGCATCGCCCGAGCCCCACTGTCACCGGCGGCCACGGCCGCGGTCGGCGCCGGCGTGGCCCACGCCCTGGCTCACGCACACGAAGCGGGCGTCGTCCACCGAGACGTCAAACCGTCCAATATCCTCCTGGACGCTGCGCACCACACCTACCTCACGGACTTCGGCATCTCCCGTCTGTTGGACGCCACCACCCGCACCGCCACCGGTGTGCTCATCGGCACCGCCGCCTACCTCTCCCCCGAGCAGGTGGTCGGCCGCCCCGTCGGCCGGCCCGCCGACGTGTACGCCCTCGGCCTCGTCCTCCTCGAATGCCTCACAGGCAGGCTCGAATACGACGGTGGCCCCCTCGAAGCCGCGATCGCCCGGCTCCACCGTCCACCCGTCCTGCCCGACGGCCTGCCGAAGGAGTGGGACGGTCTGCTGCGGGACATGACAGCCCTGGACGAACGGGACCGCCCGACAGCCCGTGACTGCGCCCGCGCCCTGTCGGAATTCGCCGACCCGGACCAACTCTCGCTCGCCCCGCGGGCGCCCGCCGTGAGCCTCGTCCCGCACCACGAGCCGTCGCGGACTGTCGACGGCACGCATGCGAAACCGCCGACCGTCGGGCCCCGGACCGCTCCCTACGCGACACGATCGCGAAGGCGCACCCTCGTCGCGACCGCGAGCGTCACCCTCACCGCCGTCATGGCAACCGCCCTCGCCGTCACCGACGACTCCGCGTCATCGGGGAACGACCGCAGCGCGACCAGGGTCACCAGTGCCCCCACTGAAGAGACGGATCCTCCTCGCACCACACAGCAGAAGGAGGCAGCCGCGCCGTCCACCGATACAGCGCCATCCCCTGCCCGCGGCGCCTCCGCCGGTGCACTCCCCGCTGACGGCACCGGACGCCGCGCTGCCTCCCCCTCCCACGGCCCGGGCCGCGCGACCGGCATCGGAACAGCCACCCACGACTTTGGCACCCCGACGTCACAAGCAGCACCAAGCGCCACGGGTCAGTCTCCCGCGCGCAACGGGACGCCAGACAAAGCCCCGAACCGCCCACCAGGTCAGGCGAAGAAGACGGAAAGGGCCGGTGCCAAGGACCCGCGCCACCACGCCAAGTCGTCGGCCGCGAAACGCTGAGGCCACGAGGGCGAAGGTGGGGCCGGTCAGCCCGCTGGGGCGGGCCCAGGTGGTCCGAACATCACGCCCGCCAACGCCTCGAAGGTCTCTTCGGGATCGCGTCCGTCGAGCAGACCGTCGAGGTTGCGGGAGAGCAGCAGCGTCGCGAAACCATGGGCCATCGACCAGGCCGCCATGAAGCCGATGGCCGGATCGTCGCCGTAGGGCTCCACGGCGGTACGGAGCATGCTCCGCGTCCGCTCCCGCGCCGCGAGGAGTTCCGGGTCGTCCGGGCGCAGGAGCTCCGGGCGGAACATGATCTGGAAGTGCGCTGGGTGCGCGGCGGCGAAACGCACGTACCGGACGCCCAGGTCGCGCAGATCTTCCGCCTCGCCGAGCGCGGTCGACAGGAGGCCGTACCCCTCGGTGGCGACGGCGGTGAGAAGGCCCGCTCGGTCCTTGAAGTGATGTGCGGGCGCGGCATGCGAGACGCCCGCGCGACGGGCCAGGTCACGCAGGGACAGGGCTGCCGGGCCGTGAGTGGCGATGACATCGAGAGCCGCGGTGAGCACGGCCCGTCGCAAGTCTCCGTGGTGATAGGAGCGTTCGGTGGGCATGACGAGCAGCCTAGCGCAAACTAGTCATTGACAAGATGCCGCGCCGACCGCAGTCTAGGCAGTGACAAGATGCGGGATCGCGGAAATAGGGGAGCCGTTTTGAGTGACGACGACGGGCGCGTCAGGCAGATGTGGCACCTCCTGGAGCCCCTGCATGCGGTCCTGTACTTCGCGCCACAGGTATTCGAGGAGGCCGACTCCCTCGGCTACGACACCGGTGAGCGCTGGCCGAGCTACTTCGCCTTGCGGGCAGCACCGCTCGGGGCGCCCGGACACCGTCAGGTGGCCTCCGCGTTCTACAGCTTCAGCCCGCGCACGGTCGCCGAACACATCCCCGCCGTCTGGGGCGTCGCCGCACCGGGCACGGTGCTCGACGCCAGGACGCGCGGGATCGACCGCGCCTACCGCGCTCTCCTCGGTGCGTGGACGGAAGGTCCCGAGGTCACCGAGGCCGCCGCACTCGCCCGCCGGGCAGCGGAGTCCGTACCCCTGGAGGGCCGGCCGCTCGCCGCCGCCAATGCCGAGTTGCCCTGGCCCCAGGAGCCGCACCTCGCGCTCTGGCAGGCCGCGACGATCCTGCGCGAGCACCGCGGCGACGGTCATCTCGCCGCACTCCTGACCGCGGGCCTCGACCCGGTGGAGGCGCTGGTGTCCTTCGCCGCGATCGGCGCGGCGCCGGTCGGCGTCTTCGCGAGCCGCGGCTGGAGCGGGAGCGAGTGGGCGGCGGCCTGCGAACGGCTGGTCGCAAGAGGGCTGCTGAACGCCGACCACACCGCGACCGACGCGGGCCGCGCCCTGCGCGCAGAGGTCGAACGCCGCACCGACGCCCTGGCCGCTGCCCCCTGGCGGACACTCGGCGACCAGGGCACCGCGCGGCTCGCCGAACTCCTCGGCCCGCCCTGGCTGGAGGTGTTGGGCTCAGGCATGCTGCCCCGAGAGACCACGCTCGGTATCGGGAAGGTCTGACGGTCAGGATGCAGGTGGCATCGCCCGGTGAACGGAGCGCCGCCACCCCTCTCTTGCCCGAGGCGCGGCAGATCGTCAGGTGTTGAGCCGCAGCTGCTCGATCACGGTGGCGACGCGGGCGCGTTCCTCGGCGTTCAGGCCGCGCAGCGGCAGCGGCAGGTTGTGGTGGGAGGTGAGGCCCAGGTGAGCGGCGGCCGCGGCGACGACCCGCAAGGATCCTCCGTGCCGCGCGAACAGGTCCCACAGGGGCTGGAGCCGCTGGGATTCTTGAAGGGCGTGCTCGTGCCGGCCCGCCTGGGCTGCGCGGGTGAGGGCGAGGGCCGGCTCGGGGAAGGTGCCGCCGATCACCGAGTACCAGGTGTCACATCCGGCGTTCAGGCCCCGGGCTGCAGCCGCGTCTCCACTGATGCCGATCGTCACCGTGGCGGGCAGAAGCCGACGCAAGTGCTCCACACGAGCCCGGGCCTCGGCCGGGTCGGCGGGAAGCGCGGGGAGTTTGACGGACGCCACCTGCGGCAACGAGGCCAGGCGCGCATACAGCTGGTCGGTGAAGGTGAAGTGCGTGGTGCGGGGGTTGTCGTAGATCACCAGGGGGATCGACAGGTTCGCGGTGACCTCTTCGAACAGGCCGAAGACCTCGTCGTCGGTCAGCGGCTGGTAGGACACCGGCGCCAGCAGAACTCCGGCGGCCCCAGCGTTCTGCGCGTCCTCGGCGGCCTGGAGCACCTGACGGGTGCGCAGCGCGCCGACGCCGACGATGACCGGCACCCCGTCGGCGTGCCCGACCGCGATACGGGCGACGCGGGCGCGTTCCTCGCGGGTCAGGTAGGCATAGGAACCGGTGGATCCCAGTGCCCCGATCGAGTCGACGCCGGCGACGGCGAGCCGTTCGACCAGCGCGGCGAACGCCTTCTCGTCGACGCTGCCGTTGCCGGGGACGGGAGTGAGCGGGAAAGCGCTCAGGCCGGTGAACAAGGGGAACTCCAAGGGATGCGGGGTCGTCCTTCAGCGGTGGTGGGCCGCGCGGTCACCCCTGGCCCGTGCCGCCGTGCGGGTCGGCGGGCCAGACGGTGCCGGTCAGACGGTGGTGTCGGGGTGTGCCGGGCTGAGGTGGTGCACGGTGCTCCGCTCGCAGTGCGGCTCGAGCAGGGTCTGCAGTTCGTCGGCCGCGGTCTTGAGCAGGTGCCCGTCGCGGGTGGCCGCGACGGTCTCCAGGACGAAGGCGACGTGCGTGGACGCTTCGGTGACGCGGGTGCGGTGGGCGTCACGGTGGTTCCAGTGCCGGGTGAGTACATCGGTGGCGTCGGTGTAGATGATCTCGCCGGGCTTGGGGATCTCGGTGGTGCCCGGTTCGCCGAGCGGGGTGAAGGTCTCGGTGCCGTCGGCGTGACGGATGTCGACGTCGCCGGTGACGTGGTCCAGGTCGAAGGCACCGGCGGGCAGGCCATGGCGGACGGAGACGGAGTTGTAGGAGTCGACGGCCGGATTGATTCGGGGCAGGGTGCCCTTCTTGACCATGCGGCGGCCCAGGGCGTCGACGCTGGGCCGGATGCGGCGGGGGTTGGTGCCGAAGGAACGGTAGGCGGCGTGCCATGCCTCGATGCGCGGGTCGTTCTCGTCGGCGGGCTGCCAGGCACCGCCGGCGAGCTGAGCCTCCAGGTCCTCCAGGGCGGCGGCGGTGGCGGGCCAGGGCTCTCCACCGCGCAGGCCGGTGGCGGTGACGACGGCGATGAGGGTGTCGGGGAAGGTGTCGGCGACGGCGGGGGTGATACGGAAGACGGTCATCAGTGGTCCGTTCCAGGAGGGTGGTCGAGGTGGCGGGTCAGGTGAGGGCGAGGAGGCTGACGGCGACGGCGGCGGTGCCCAGGCCGATCAGCCGGCCCGGGGGATCCGCTCGGCGAGGACGCCGCGGGCGAGCAGGACGGTGTCGGCCGGATACAGGGCCGTGATCACGGGTGCATCCCTTACTATCAACGGAACGACCACACCGTACAACGCACCGACCGATAGTCGTCAACCGAACGACCGCACGGCCCAGTGCACTGAACCACTGCCTGAAGGGTGAGAGTGATGGCCGAGACCGACGCGGCACTGCGGACGCTCGCGCACAACGTCCGCGCGGCCCGCACCCGCGCCGGGCTGTCCCTGGACGAACTCGGCCGCCGCGCCAAGGTCAGCAAGGGCGCCCTGGTCGCCCTGGAGAAGGCCCAGGGCAACCCGAACTTCGCCACCCTGGTCCGCCTCGCCGACACCCTCGGCATCTCGGTGTCCTCGCTGATGGAAGGGCCCGCCGAAGGCCGCGTGAGGGTCGTGTCCGCCGATGCCGTCATGCCCTTGTGGGCCGGGGAGAAGGGCAGCGAGGCACGGCTCATGCTGACCACGTCGGGACCGGCCCCGGTCGAGGTGTGGCGCTGGAGACTGGAACCGGGCGAGGAGTACCCCAGCCACCCGCACCAGAGCGGTGTCGTGGAGACCGTGAGCGTCACAACCGGGCAGATGGTGCTCGTCGTCGACGGCACCGAGCACGCGGTCGAAGCCGGGCAGACCGCCACGTTCGACGGCGACGCCCCTCACACCTACCGCGGCTCGGGCACCGCGACGTGTCACCTGATCATGACCGTCCACATCCCGCCCGGTCCCGTCTCCGCGGCGTGACCAGCCCCGTCGGACGGCGTACATCGAAGGACGCCGGCGTCCTGCCGCGGCGGCCCCGTCACGACGCGAAGGCACCGCCCGCGCTCACGGCGCAGGCGCCTCGTCCCGGCCACCGGCGAGCACGGGGCCGACGCGCTCCCCGGCGTCGGTGAGGCGCCGTTCCAGCGCGCGACCACGGGCACGGTCCGTCCGCATGCCCGGATGGCTGCCGGAAGCGATACTGGTAGCGGTAGCGGGACGACGTCTGCCGTGCGGCGGGGCTGTGGACCATCGCAGTCGGCGGCCGCGGTGGCGCCTTCGCCGCCGGAAGGGGCGTCACGATGTGCCGCTGGATCGCCTACCCGGGTACACCCGTCCTCCTCAGCCAGGTTCTGTGCCCGCCGGAGCAGTCCTCGACCGACCGGAGTCCGCACTCCCGCATGGGCGTGGAGACGACCGACGGCGGTCCGGGGCCGCGGAGGTGAGGAGCGTGGGCACGGCCAAGGGCAGGGCTGCCCGGGCACCGGCCGACGCGGGCACCGACCCGCTGGGCGATCCCTACCTGCGCACACGGTTCACCCTCCCCTCCCGGCCCGCCACCTTCCTGCGGCGGCAGCGGTTGGTCCTGCATCTGCATCAGGCTCTGCGCACACCGCTGACGCTGGTCAACGGTTCGGCCGGCGCCGGCAAGACGCTCCTGACGGCCGACTGGGCCGCGACGCTGCGGCTGCCGGTCGCCTGGCTGACCGTCGAGGCCGGAGATCACCGGCCCGGTGTCTTCTGGGCCTATGTCTTCGAGTCCCTGCGCGTGTGCGGGGCACGGGCGGGCGGCGCCGCCGGGGGGCCCGCGGATTCCAGCGGCGTGGGACGCGGGCTGCTGGCCTCGCTCGCCGCCGAGCTGAACGCCCGGGACCGTCCCGTGGTCCTCGTGCTCGACGAGTACGACCGGATGACCGTCCCTGAGGTCGCGGAGCAGTTGGAGTTCGTCCTGCACCACTCCGGACAGGGACTGCGCCTCGTACTCGTCACCCGCACCGAGCCGCTGCTCCCGTTGCACCGCTACCGGGCCGCCGGCGAACTGACCGAGATCCGCGGCGCCGAGCTGTCCTTCACCCCGGAAGAAGCCGACGCGCTGCTGCGACTGCACGGACTGCACCTTCCCGCGCACGCCGCCTCCGCTCTGGTGGACCGCACCCGGGGCTGGGCCGCCGGGCTGCGGCTGTCCGCCTTGGCGGCCGGGGAGAGCACCGACCCCGAGCAGTACCTGAAGGAGTTCGAGGCGGACCACAGCACGGTCGCGGACTTCCTGCTGGCGGAGGTCCTGAAGGGAAGGACGGAGGAGATGCAGGATCTGCTGCTGCGGGTCAGCGTCCTGGACCGTTTCTGCCCGGACCTGGCCGACGCCCTGACGCTGCGGACGGACGCCGAACCCCTCCTCGCCGGGCTGCACCGCGAGAACGCGTTCATCGAGCGGCTGGGGCACTCCTGGTACCGGCTGCACCCGCTCTTCCGGGAGATACTCCGGGCCCACCTGCGCGAACGCATGCCCGGGGCGGAGGCGGAGCTGCATCTGCGAGCGGCGCGATGGCTGCGCCGTTGCGGCTTCCTTTCGGACTCGCTCGCCCATGGAGCCGCGGGCGGCGACTTCGATCTGGCCGCCGGTGCGCTCGTCGACGACCTGGCGATCGGGCAGCTCTTCACGGGCCTCCGTTCGGACGCTCTCGTCCAGCTCTTCGCCGGCATGGGGCCCGAAGCGGGGAGCCCGGCGAGCGACCTCGTGCGGGCGGCCGTCGCACTGGCCCGACGCGACCTCGATCACGGTCTGGGCCGGCTGCGGCGGGCCCAGGAAAGGCTGTCCGCCACCGACGCTTCTCCCGGCCTGGCGGCGGCCCGGCTGAGCTGCACGCTGCTGGAGGCACTCGCCGCCCGGCTCACCGGATGCCCCCCGAAGGCCGAGCAGGCAGCCGCGACGGCCGAGGAACTGCGCCGGGACCTGCCGGAACAGTTGCTGGAGGCGCATCCGGAACTGACCGGCCTGCTGCTGACGCATGTGGGCTCGGCCCGTCTGTGGGAAGGCCGCTTCGACGACGCACGTGCCGTGCTGACCCGTGTGGCCGGTGCCCCGGGCGGATCCGCCACCGTCCTGCCCCGCGTGGAGTCGATGGGGCACCTGGCCCTGCTCGACTACGTGAACGGCTGGCTCGGCCGGGCGGAACGCAGGGCTCTGGCCGCGGTGTCCGAGGCGGAGCGGGCGGGTCTGCCCCGGCCTCCCGGCGCCGGCCTCGGCCGGCTGGTCCTGGCCGCGGTGGCCGTGGACCGACAGGAACTGGACCGGGCCCGGGTCCTGCTCGACGAGACGGCCCGGCTCCCGGCGCGGGAGCACGATCCGGTGCCGACGGCGGTGCGGGCCCTTGCCGTCTCACGCCTTCTCCTCGACGACGGTGAGACGCACGCAGCCGCCGAGGCGGCGGAACCGGCCCTCTCCACGGCGGTGGCGTCCCCTTGGGCGGAGAGTCACTCGGCGGTCGTCCGCTCCGCCGCCTGCCTCGCCGACGGACGGCCGGACGAAGCCGTACGACTTCTCCGCGGCGTCCGTGGTGACCAACCGGTGTGCGCTGTGGAAGCGGCGGCGATCCAGGTCGCCGCCGGGCGCCCCCGTGCGGCGGCCGAAGTGCTCGGTGCCGTGCGTGCCGAGGGACGTACCGGCCCCGCGGTGAGCGTCGGGGCGGCGCTGGTGCGGGCCCGGGTGGCGCAGGAGTCGGGAGACACGGTCACCGCCCGCCGGCTCGTCGCACGTGCCCTGCTCGACGCCCGGCGCGAGCGTCTGCGGCGTCCTTTCCTCCAGGCGGGAGACTGGATCAGACCGCTGCTGGACACATCCCCGCCGCGCGAACTCGCCGAGGGCTGGCTCCTGTCCGGCCGGCCGGGAGAGCACGGTGAGCCGGCGCGGCCCCTGCCCAATCCCGCGCTTCTGGTCCCGGCGGAGCTGAGCGGACGCGAGCGTGACGTCCTGCGACGGCTGGCGCGCATGATGTCCACGGAGGAGATAGCGGGCGATCTGTACGTGTCGGTCAACACGGTCAAGACCCACCTCAAGAGCGTCTACCGGAAGCTGGCGGTGAACCGGCGCAGCGACGCGGTACGCCGGGCGCGCGACCTCGGTCTCCTGTGACCTCCCCCGCGAGGGGTGAGGCACTCGGCGTCACCGCCGGGTGCGATGGCAGGAACGTGCGGCAGCGCAACGGACCGACCCGGCGAGAGGCCGGACCGGCGGGCCGACCTCGGAAGGAGACCTGGTGTCCAGGAGTGCGAGCAAGGTCGACTGGGCCTCGGACCGACGCAAGCGCCGCGCCGACCACCGGGCCCACGCGGACTACACCGGCGGCGTCTACGGTTCCATGCTCGCGGCTTCCGTCGTGATCGGCGCCGGCACCCTGGGATCGTTCCCCCGTGTCGAGTTGGTCCTGTTGCTGTTGCTCACCAGCCTGGTGTTCTGGATCGCCCACGTGCACGCCGAACTGTTCGGAGCGCGCCTCGCGCGGCGCCCTCCGGACCGGCGGGTGATCCTGCGTGTGTGCCGCGACGAGTGGCCGATCGTCAAGGCCGCCGTGCCTCCGGCCGTGGCGATCGCCGTCAGCCCCGTGCTGGGGCTGGAGGTTCAGGGCGCCCTGTGGCTGGCGCTGTCCGTCGCCGTGGCCGGACAGGTGGGCTGGTCCGTCGCAGCCGCGCACCGCGCGGGCGCCTCGCGACGGCTGGTGGCCACCACCGCGACGGTCAACGTACTGCTCGGTCTGGTGATCGTCGTCGTCAAGATCGCACTGACGCACTGAGGCACTCGGGGCACTGACGCACTGACTGTGCGGCCGGACTCACCTGTACCGGGTGAGGGCGCCGGAGGGCGACCAGGCGCAGGATCGTCACAGAGAGCACCGTCCGCCCCGGAGCCTCGGACGGTGTCCCGAGCCCGTCCGGTGGAAAGGACCGCTCGTGCGCTACGAGATCCGCATCGAGGGACACCTGTCGGAGACGCTGGCCAACGCGTTCCCGGAATTGGAGCACGTCCTCATGTCCGGCCAGACCGTCCTGTTCGGCTCGGTGATCGACGACGCCCAGCTCTTCGGGTTGCTCACACGCTGCCAGTCACTGGGCCTGCGCGTCATGGAGATGCGGCAGCTTCCGGAATGACGCCGACGCACGGTGTACGCCGTCCCGCGCGTTGCTCTCGGGTGCCTCACGACCGGGCGGCCGTGATCCGGCCGGAGACGTGGGCCGCCCGCAGGGCTTCGTGGTCGCGTTCGTTCTGGTCCGCGTAGGACTGGGCGAACCCGGTGAGCGCCCGGTCGAAGCGGTCGCTGCCACCCAGGTACGCGGCGAGCGCGACGGGGTCGCCCGAGCGGGCGTGGGCCCGCGCCAGGCAGGCGCCGCACAGCCGGGCGAAGAGGGAGAGCAGGTCGGGGCCCATGGTCTCCGGCCGCGCGATGCCCTTCCAGTCCCACAGCTGGCGCACGTAGAAGTCCCGGCCCTTCCCGTCGAGGCCGGTGACGTGCGTCCAGCCGAGAAAGATGTCACTGGTGGTCTGGATCAGACGCTGGCCGGTCACGACCCTGCGGCCCTGGTTGTCGTGACCTTCGCCGCCCGTGTGGGCGGCCAGCACCGATTCCGAGGCTTCCTTGGCCTGGAGCAGCAGCGGGTCGTCGTCGTCCTTGCCGAGCAGGAGCAGTACCCAGCAGCGGGTGCCGACGCTGCCGACGCCGACCACCTTGCGGGCCATGTCCACGAGCCGGTAGTGGCGCAGCAGGTGCCGGCGCTCGGGCGACAGGGTCCGTGCGTAGCCGTTCACCACGGACCGCAGTTCCTCCTCCCGGCCGGCCTCGGCCGGGTCGGTGAGCAGATCGACGAGCGGGGTGATCAGCGGCGGGTCGGGGGTGATGCGCCGGCCCTCGGCCGTGACGCGGGTGAGCTTCGCGAAGGCCCTCGTGTGGGTGCGTGTGCGGGCTTTCGCGGCCGCGTCCCTGAGCCGGTGCTCCGCTTCCCCCGCGGCCTCCGTCGCCAGCAGTCGCCGTACGTGGTCGGCGTCGTCCTGGGCGTACCAGATGTCCAGGGTCGGCATGCCGGCGAACTCCCGCATGCGCTCCCGGTAGGCCCGCACGCAGGCCCGTACCGTGCGGTTCTGCTCCTTGGGCGAGAAGCCGTTCGCCCGGGCCGCGATCACGAACCCGGTCGCCAGCCGTTTGACGTCCCACTCGAAGGGGCCGGGCGAGGTCTCGTCGAAGTCGTTGATGTCGAAGACCAGCCGACGCTCCGGTGAGGCCAGGAGCCGGAAGTTCAGCGGATGCGCGTCCCCGCACAACTGCACCCTGAGTCCGCTGCTGGGCAGAGGTGCCAGGTCCGCCGCCATGATCGCTGCCGCGCCGCGGTAGAAGCGGAACGGCGACTCCAGCATGCGGCCGTAGCGGATCGGCACCAGCGCCCGGACGCGCTCGCCGGACTGGCGCTCCAGCACCTCGACCGGGTCGCCCCGCCGTGGTTCCGTCTCGTACCAGCCGTGGCACGAACGTGAGGCCCGTTCCCGGGCCTTCCTGCCGTACGCGGCTCGCTCCGCCGGCGGCAGGGAGGCGGTGAAGGCGCTGGGTATCGTCATGGTCCGGCCTCCGGTTCTTCCACGCGCCCGGCTCCGGAGCGCGGCGGAGCCGTCGGCTCCCGGTGCTGTCGGTCCAGCCCCGCCTGCACCGCGCTCGTCAGCACCCGCGCGGTGACACCGACGAGCAGCGCACCTTCCGGCATCGAGGTCGCTCACGTCGCTTCGTCTCGTCCGGGCGCCGGTGGGCGGATGTTCGCACGTCCCACCATCCCGCCCGGCCGGCAGGCCGGGATCACCCCTGACGGGTGACCCCGGCCCCAGTGCCCGCCCCGACCCTGGAACGGATCCGTACCAGTCCTCCGGCGTCACCGACCGTCCCCGTCGGGCGGTCCGGCGACGACCGGCCGGTCCATGAGGAGGCGCCATGACCGTGCCCCGTGATGCGGCGGAACCCACCGGCCGGGGGCGCGGGTCCGGCAGGGCGGTTCCCGGAGCCATGGACGACCCTGCGCACGTGCTCGCCCGGCTCGGCGGTTCCTGGACCTGGCTCATGGGATCGGCCGTCGCGACGCTGGTCCCCGGCGTCCTGGTCCTGGTCTGGCCGGAGGCGACCCTGCATGTCCTGGCCGTCCTCATCGGCCTGTATCTGCTGTCGGCCGGTGTGTTCCGGTTCGTCGCCGTCTTCGCGCGGCAGGGACACGAGCGGTTGCCCGGGCTCCTGCTGGCCGTGCTGTACGTGCTGGCCGGGGTGCTGTGCCTGCGCAATCCGCTGCAGACCATCGCCGCGCTCTCGCTGATCGTCGGGATGGTCTGGCTGGTGTCCGGCATCCTCACCCTCTACGCCGCCCTCGTCACCGAGAACCTGCCGCACCGCGGCCTCGTCATGGGGATGGCGGTACTCGCCGTCGTCGCGGGGATCGTCGTCCTCGCGCTGCCCGCAGAATCGGCCCGCGCCCTCACCCGACTTCTCGGCCCGTGGCTGACACTGCTCGGTCTGGCCGAGGCGGTGGTCGCCCTGGGCCTGCGGTCCGCGCTGCGCGGGGCGCGTCCCGGTGACCATGGCCCGATGACCAGAACCTGAACGCGACGGCCGCCACGGCTCGGTCACCCGTGACGGGTGATGTCACGCGGTGAACCGGTCAGGAGCCTGAAGTCAGTACGAACGGCGGCCGGGCCGCGCCCGGGACGGAGGACGGAGGACGGACATGAGCGCTCAGACCTACCTGGCGTACGACTATCCGCTGCTGGGGGCCTTCTGGACCATGCTGATGATCTTCTTGTGGATCATGTGGTTCGTCCTGCTGTTCCGCATCATCACCGACATCTTCCGGGACGACGGACTGAGCGGCTGGGCGAAGGCCGGCTGGCTGGTGTTCTGCATCGTCCTGCCCTTCCTGGGCGTGTTCGTCTACGTGATCGCCCGCGGCAGGAACATGGGGCACCGGGAGACGACCCGGGCCCGTGCGCAGCAGGAGGAGTTCAACGCCTACATCAGGAAGACCGCGACCGGCGGGTCGAGCAGCGTCGACGAGCTGGCCCGGCTCTCCGAAATCCGGGACCGGGGTGCCATCACGGACGAGGAGTTCCGGAGGGCGAAGGAACTGGTCCTGTCCGGTCACGGGCCGGCAGGAGGCGCGACCACGGCGGGCACCGGCGCTTCCGCTCGCTGAAACACCCCCATCCCACGAAACGAGGTCCGAGATGACCGCCACACACACCCACCCGGCACCCTCCGCGAGACAGGAATGGGCGACCGGTCTGACCGCCTTCGCCGCCGTGATGCTCTTCCTCGCCGGGCTGCTCACCCTCTTCCGGGGCATCATGGCCATCGCCGAGGACGACGTCTTCGTCACCACGCCCGACTACGTCTTCCAGTTCGACCTCACCAGCTGGGGCTGGATCCACCTCGTTCTGGGCGCACTCGCCATGGTCGTCAGTGTCGGGCTGCTCAAGACGGCGGTATGGGCGCGTGTCACCGGGGTCGCCATCGCCGCTCTGGTGATCATCGCCAACTTCCTTTCCATGCCGTACTACCCGGTGTGGTCCGTCGTCATGATCACCATCTCCGGCTTCATCATCTGGGCCCTGTGCGTGGTGCAGCGCGGCGGCAACCTGTACGACCTGTCCGGGGAACGCCAGTCGCGTTGACGGCGCGGCGGATCACCGGCGTCACCGCCACCGCGACGTGTGCTCGGGGGACGCTGGACGTAGGGGGCAATGAGAGGGAGAGACACCTCATGACTCAGGCAAGCACGGACAAGACCCACAGGTCGTTCCTTTCCCGCCCCGCTGTCCGCCGCCTCATACCCTTCACCCTGATCACGGCGGTCGCTCTGGTCTTCATCTTCGAGAACCGTTCGAGTGTGGAGATCCGCCTGCTCGTACCCATCGTGACCATGCCGCTGTGGGGTGCCCTCCTGATCGCCTGGGCCCTCGGCATGCTCGCCTGCCTCTTCACCGTCCGACGACGCTCCGACCGGCACGCACGACGACAGGGGTTGTGACCAAGGTGCCCCCGACGGCACGCGAAGTCATATGCGGCGCGGTCCGGCCCCGTCCTGCCGGCGGTAGAGGTCGCGCAGCAGGGAAATCTCGGCGCCGTGATGGATCAGTTCCCTGTTGACGTGCAGGACGATGCCCTCCATGGGAAACCGCTCGGGGCCCACCGCGGGCGGGTTCTCCAGGTCGGCGTCCGAGAGTTCACGGACCCCCGCGTCCCATCTCCCATACATCTCATCGAGCTGCTTCAGGGCCTCGTCAGCGGTCCCCGCGTAGGGGAACGTCCGGGCGTCGACGTCCTGGCCGCCGAAGTGCCATCCGACCCGATAGCCAGGCAGGAGACGATGATGTGCGCCAGCCGCCAGGCAATCGTGGTGACCGGCGCCGGCACCGGATCGGGGGACGCGAAGTCCATCGTCCACTCCCCCGAACCCGCCGGCATCGGTGCGGCCGACGTGCCGCGGGGGCGGATGCTCCAGCAGTCACGCACCGGCTCCCAGAAGTACTCCTCATCGGCAAGGCCCTGCAGCCGCGGCCGCAGGTTCTTCTGCCAGTGCCGGTCCAACTGGTCCGCGATGCGTTGGCTGTTCGTCATCTTCGTACGCTACATACGACACGGATCCGGCCGCGCCCCGGTCCCCCGCTCAGATGCGGCCGGCAGTGTCGGTCGTCACCGCAGCTGATCGAATGCCAGGTCGGCGTCGGCCACGGCTTCGGGGTGGACGTCGTCCGCGCTCCGACCGTCAGCGATCTTCTGCCAGTTGGTCCGGGCGAGCACCCGCTGGACCGCGAGTACCTGGGCGGCCCGAAGACGCGCCCGCACGCCCGTGCCGAGGGCGTCCGCCAGCGACTCCTCGTCCTCGAGCTGGTATCGCGTGAGCCGCCCGGCCAGGCTCGGCGTCGTGAACACCAGGCGATGGAAGGCCACCACCTCGGGGTGGTCGTTGAGGCCGGTGACGGGGTCGTTGCGATCGAGACCGGAGCGGAAGTGCCGGTGCAGCGCCGTCACCGGCTCGGTGCCGGGGCCGCGGTCACGTACGACGCGTGCCGCCTCGCCCTGGTGGTCCGCGAACCGGTGCAGGACCAGGTCTTCCTTGGTGGGGAAGTACCGGAAGAGCGTCGGCTTGGAGATCTCGGCGGCGGCGGCGATGTCGCTGACCGAGACGCGGTCGAAGCCGTGCTCCAGGAACAGGGCGACGGCCGCGTCGCCGATGGCCTCGCGCGTCCGCTCCGTCTTTCGGGCTCGCAGTCCCGTCGGCTCGCTCATCTGACCAGGGTAACATATGTAATCGAGTTGCTTTTTTAACTCAGTAACGTTTTTATGGCGCCATGACTCACGCAGACACCCCTCCTGTGCTCGTGACCGGCGCAACGGGTCGGATCGGCCGCCTCGTCACCGACCTCCTCCTCGACGCGGGCGTACCGGTCCGCGCCCTCACCCACCGCTCCGGGACGGCCGCGACGCTGCCGGCGAAGGCGCAGGTCTTCACCGGCGACCTCACCGTGCCCGAGTCGCTGGAACCGGCGTTGCACGGTGCCGGTGCGGTCTTCCTCGTCTGGACCGCCCCACCCGAGACGGCCGCAGCAGTCGTCGAGCGTCTCTCCCGTCACGTGCGGCGGGTCGTGTTCCTCTCCTCCCCGCACCAGACCCCGCATCCCTTCTTCCAGCAGCCCAACGCGATGGCGAGGTTGCACGCCGACATCGAGCGGCTCATCGCGGCGGCCGGACTCGAGACGACGATCATCCGTCCGGGAATGCTCGCGTCGAACTCGCCGGCCTGGTGGGCGCCCGCGATCCGGGCCGGTCAGGCCGTCCGGTGGCCTTACGGGGCTGCCGAGACGGCACCGGTCGACGACCGCGACGTCGCAGCCGTCGCGGCGCTGACGCTCCACCACGACGGGCACGTCGGAGGCGACTACGTCCTCACGGGCCCCCAGTCGCTGACCCAGGCGGCACAAGTGGAGGTCATCGGTCACGCCCTGGGGCGACGGATCGCGTTCGAGGAGATGACCCCGGCCGAGTTCCGGAACCTGTCGAAGGACGCGCCCCGTTCGACCGTCGACATGCTGCTCGCCGCGTGGAGCGCGGCGGTCGGGCGGCCGGCGTACGTCACCACTTCGGTCGCCGACATCCTCGGGACGGCGCCCCGAACCCTGCACCGATGGGCGGCCGATCACGCCGCCGAGTTCACGGAGCGTCCGTGACTTCATCGACCGCCACGTATCCCCGGTCAGTTCCGGCCGTCCGGGACGACCGGGCGGTCCGCCCCGGTGGCGGTGGCGAGGTCCGCGGCGAGGGCGTGCAGCCACACCTCCAGATCGACCAGGAGGGACCACGCCCCGGGCGTCATGGAGCGCCGGTCAGATCACGACCCGGTAATGGGTGGTCAGGCGCCGCGTGTCGTCCAGGATGTGGAACGCGAGACCGGGCGGCTGGTCTCGGTCCGCCGCCTGGTCGCCCTCCCAGGGCAGGCGCAGGGTCCAGGTGACGGCCGGTCCGACGATCAGCGGGCGAGCGGCGAACGTCGAGGCGGCCGCCGTGTGGGCGTGGCCGGTGAGGACGGCGGCGACCTGCGGGTGGGCGGCGAGCAGGTCGGCCAGTCGTTCCGGCTCTTCGAGCATGTAGGAGTCGGGCAGGGGGTGGTGGAGTGCGACCGGCGGCTGATGGAAGGCGATCAGTGCCGGGGTGTCCTGCGGCAGTGCGGTGAGCTCGGTGTCGATCCAGGCGAGGGTCCCGGTGTCCAGGAGGCCCTGGTCGCTGCCGGGAATGGTGGAGTCGCACATCAGGATCGCGGTTCCGTCGACGTGGTGGGCCTGGTTGATGGGACCGTCGTCGGGTTCCTGTCCGAGCAGGGCCTTGCGGTAGGCCGGTCGCGCGTCGTGGTTGCCGGGGCAGGTGAGCACCGGGAAGGGGGCGCTCAGGATTCGGGCCGCCTCCTCGTACTCGGCCTCCTCGCCGTGATCGGCGATGTCTCCGGTGACCAGGAGGGCGTCCGGCGGGTGCGGCAGGGCTCGCAGGTGGTCCATGACACGGGTGGCGCGTCGGGTGGCCCGCTCACTGCCGTCCAGGTGCAGGTCGCTGATGTGCGCAAGCAGCATGCCGCGGTCTCCTCTCAAGGCGGGCCCGGCCGCCGCCCCGGTGAGGGAAGGTGTCCGCCCGCTCCAGCACCTAACGGTATTTCTCCGTATTCCGTTAGAGAGCCTAGAGTGGGTGCGGCAATGCGATCAAGTGGTCGGCCGCCGCAAGGGCGGTGGCGACCGGGCACCTGACGGGAAGGGGCTGTCTCATGGAACGCTGGCCGGCCTTGGAACTGGCGAGCACGATCCGCCACGACGGAGAGGGTGGCGTGGCCGATGACCTCGCCACGGTCCCGGGAACGACGCGATGGATCCAGGAGCAGGGGGAGTTGCTGGCCGGTCTCGTCCCGACCGGAGGAGTCGCCGCGGACGAGAGCCTGAGGCTCGAGATCGTCGGACTCCGACAGGCGGTCCGGTCCCTGTTCGCCTGGGCCGTCAGTCCCGCTCCCCCGAGCCGGGCGGACGCCCATCGCCTGATGACCGTCGACCGGGCCCTGGCTCATCTCAACAGGTGCGCGGCGCGGGACACCGTTGCCCCGCAGCTGGACTGGCCCGCCGACGGAGTCCCCAGCGCGCGATGGGTGTCGGCGGAGAAGGATCCGTACGTTCGGCTTGTCGCGGGCCTGGCCAGGGCTGCCATCGACTTCCTGAGCGGCCCGCAGCGCGCACGCCTGTGCGCCTGCACGGCCCCCCGCTGCGTGCGCTACTTCGTCAAGAGCCATGGGCGGCAGGAGTGGTGCAAGCCGTCCTGCGGAAACCGAGCCCGAGCGGCTCGCCACTACAGGCGTCACCGCACCGCGGCCGAGCCCGGCACCGCCCCGCCCGAATGACCTGAACGACGCACATCCGACCGCTGCGGACTCGACCGACGCACACACAGACAAGCCACGGCGCGGGTCGACGCCGTGGGCAGGACAGGGCCACGAGGCCGGTGCTGTCGGCGCCTTGCGGTCACCGGCGCCGACAGCACCGCGCCTCAGCGAAGGGGAAAGGGTCACTCACCCGGCCGGATGCGGCCGCGCCAGGCCCCGGATTCTCCGCCGCGGCCCTCGATGTACTCCTTGAAGCGCTGCATGTCGCCCTTCACCCGCCGGTCGATCACTCCCAGCATGTCACCGGTCTTCTCCGCCACACCGGTGGGCTCGACGTCCATGACGAGCTCGACCCGGGTGCGTGTGTCGTCCAGGCGCTGGAAACTGACCGTGCCCTTCTGCTTCGTGTCCCCGGTGGTGGTGCGCCACGTGATGCGCTCGTCGGGGAGCTGGTCGACGATCTCGGTGTCGAACTCGCGCTTCACTCCGCTGACCTTGGTGGTCCAGTGGTTGTGCCGCTCGTCGAGCTGCCTGACTTCCTCGACACCCTCCATGAAGTGCGGGAACTCCTCGAACTGGGTCCACTGGTTGTAGGCGGTGTGCACAGGAACCTCGACGTCCACAGCTTCCTTGACCATGCTCATTCGGGAACCTCCCTCTCTGCTCAACTCGTCACGGCCGAGGCCGGCATCCAGCCCGCGGCCTCGGCACGCCGGGCGAGTACCCGAGGATCACGCCCCTAACGTCCCCGTTGCCGTTGCCGTCCGTGTTGCCGTTGCCCTGCCGGAGGCCGGGGTCGTCAGCCGCTGATGGGCGGTGACCCCCCGCAGCGGGCCGATAAACCGCATTCAACCGATTGTCACCGCTTCGAGGTAAGCACCCCGTCTCCCTGGTGGATGCAGCCAGTTGACCCGCTAGCTTCGGGGACGTGGACGGATTCCCACGATCCCTCCCACTCGTTGCCCGCCCCCTCCCCGTCTCCCGGTCGGCGCACCCGTGTGCGCCGCACGACCCGTCGTGCTAGGAGTAAGCCCGCCGATGTCCGTCGACAGCATCCCGGAAGCTCGGACCACACCCGACGCGCCGCAGCAGTCCCTGAGCACCGCAGCCGCCCGCAACCTCGCCACCACCACCAAGTCCGCGCCGCAGATGCAGGAGATCACCTCCCGCTGGCTGCTGCGGATGCTGCCCTGGGTCGAGGCCCAGGGCGGCGCCTACCGGGTCAACCGGCGGCTGCGCCACACCCTCGGCGACGGGCGCGTCGAGTTCGTCCAGGAGGGCGCCACGGTCCGGGTGATCCCCCGGGAGCTCACCGAACTGGCCGTCCTGCGCGGATTCGAGGACATCGACGTGCTCACCGCCCTCGCCGGCCGCTGCACGCAGCGTGACTTCGCGGCGGGTGAGGTCCTCGTCGAGCGTGGCAGTCCCGCCGGCCGTATCCATCTGATCGCCCACGGCCGGGTCAGCCAGACGTCCGAGGGCAGGTACGGAGAAGAGGTCGCCCTCGCGGTACTCGCGGACGGCGACCACTTCGGGGAGAACGCGCTGTCGGACTCCGACGCCCGCCACGACTGCACGGTCACCGCCGAGACGGCCGGCACTCTCCTGACCCTCTCCCGTGCCGACTTCACCGCGGTCCAGGCGTCCGCCCCACACCTCCGGGCCCACGTCGAGGAGTACGACTCCCGCAGGCGGCAGCGGCAGAACAAACACGGTGAGGCCGAGATCGCCGTGTCGGCCGGCCACTTCGGCGAGGCGGACCTGCCAAACACCTTCGTCGACTACGAACTCAATCCCCGTGAGTACGAGCTCTCCGTCGCACAGACCGTGCTGAAGATCCACACCCGGGTCGTCGACCTCTACAACGGTCCGATGAACCAGACCGAGGAACAACTCCGGCTGACGGTCGAGGCCTTGCGTGAGCGCCAGGAACACGAACTGATCAACAACCGCGAGTTCGGGCTGCTGCACAACGCCGACTTCAAACAGCGGATCCAGCCCCGCAGCGGTCCCCCGACCCCGGACGACATGGACGATCTGCTCTGCCGCCGACGCGGCACCAAACTGTTCCTCGCCCATCCCCGGACGATCGCCGCCATCGGACGCGGCTTCAGCGCCTGCGGTCTCTACCCCGACCACGTCGACCTCGGCGGCCAGTCCGTCCCCGCCTGGCGCGGTGTCCCCATCCTCCCCTGCAACAAGATCCCGATCAGCAAGGAGCAGACCAGCTCCATCATCGCGATGCGTACCGGCGAGGACAACCAGGGCGTCATCGGGCTGCGGCAGACCGGACTGCCGGACGAGTACGAACCGGGGCTCTCCGTACGGTTCATGGGCATCAACGAACAGGCGATCATCTCCTACCTCGTCAGCACCTACTACTCCGCCGCGGTGCTCCTGCCCGACGCGCTCGGCGTGATGGAGAACGTGCAGGTCGCCCACGGGCCGCGCTGACGTCCCGGTCCGCCGCGGGTTCACGCCTCACCCGCCCCCGTACCGCAGAGCCCTCACCGCAGCAAGGAGCCGCCGATGCCCGACTCCGGGCCCCTCGGACCCCATAGCCCTGACCACCGGCCGACGCCGGCCACCACCGTGCCGGACGCCCCGGCGTCGAAGCCGCCGGACGTCGCGGTCACCCCGACCGCCTCGGAATTCCTGGCAGCGCTGCACCCCCCGGTCCCGATTCCCTCCCCCTCACCGCCCTCGGGGTCTGCCTCCGCCGCAGCGGACACGCCTGACGCGACCACCGTCGGCTCCGCGCTCCAGCGGATCCTGCGCGGACCGACCGGCCCGGGCACGGCTGCGCTCGCCCTGTCCGTCAGGCACGACCCCCCGTCGCTTCCAGGGTCTCCGGCTCCCGCCGAGCCCGCCGCGGGGCGGGCCGTCCCCGGCCTCTACCACCACCCCGTCCCGGAGCCCGACCCGGCACGCGTGGAGGAGGTGAGCCGCCGGATCAAGCGCTGGGCCGAGGACGAGGTCCAGCTCTACCCCGAGGACTGGGAGGGGGAGTTCGACGGCTTCTCCGTCGGCCGTTACATGGTGGCCTGCCACCCCGACGCCCCGACGGTCGACCACCTGATGCTCGCGACGCGGCTGATGGTCGCGGAGAACGCGGTGGACGACTGCTACTGCGAGGACCACGGCGGGTCGCCCGTCGGCCTCGGCGGACGCCTCCTCCTCGCGCACACCGCGATCGACCCCTTCCACACCACCGCGGAGTACGCGCCGCCGTGGCGGGAGTCGCTCACGTCGGACGCCCCGCGGCGGGCGTACCGCAGCGCGATGGACTACTTCGTCCGCGCGGCCACCCCCTCCCAGGCCGACCGCTACCGGCACGACATGGCCCGGCTCCACCTGGGCTACCTCGCCGAGGCCGCCTGGGCACAGACCGATCACGTTCCGGAGGTGTGGGAGTACCTGGCGATGCGCCAGTTCAACAACTTCCGCCCCTGCCCGACGATCACCGACACCGTCGGCGGCTACGAGCTGCCCGCGGACCTGCACGCCCGTCCGGACATGCAACGGGTCATCGCCCTCGCCGGCAACGCGACCACCATCGTCAACGACCTCTACTCGTACACCAAGGAACTCGACAGCCCGGGCCGCCACCTGAACCTCCCGGTGGTGATCGCCGAACGCGAGCGGCTCTCCGAGCGCGACGCCTATCTGAAGGCCGTCGAGGTCCACAACGAACTGCAGCACGCCTTCGAGGCCGCCGCGGCCGAACTCGCCAAGGCCTGCCCCCTGCCCACCGTGCTGCGCTTCCTCAAGGGCGTGGCCGCCTGGGTCGACGGCAACCACGACTGGCACCGCACCAACACCTACCGCTACAGCCTGCCCGACTTCTGGTAAAGAACGGACATATCTGTGACCACTGAATCGACCTCCACCGTCACGGCGAAGATCCCGGCCCCGGCGACGCCCTACCAGGGGGACATCGCCCGCTACTGGAACAACGAGGCGCGGCCGGTCAACCTGCGCCTCGGTGACGTGGACGGGCTCTACCACCACCACTACGGCATCGGCGCCGTGGACCACGCCGCGCTCGGCGACCCGGCGGACAGCGAGTACGAGAAGAAGCTCATCGCCGAGCTGCACCGGCTGGAGTCGGCGCAGGCGGAGTTCCTCATGGACCACCTCGGTCCGATCGGCTCCGACGACACGCTCGTCGACGCCGGATGCGGGCGCGGCGGGTCCATGGTCATGGCCCACCGCCGCTTCGGCTGCAAGGTCGAAGGCGTCACCCTGTCGGCCTCCCAGGCCGACTTCGGCAACGCCCGCGCACGAGAACTGCGGATCGAGGACCACGTCCGCTCCCGCGTGTGCAACATGCTCGACACCCCCTTCGACAAGGGCAGCATCGCGGCCTCGTGGAACAACGAGTCGACGATGTACGTCGACCTGCACGACCTGTTCGCCGAGCACTCCCGCTTCCTCGAGGTGGGCGGCCGGTACGTGACGATCACCGGGTGCTGGAACCCCCGCTACGGCCAGCCGTCGAAGTGGGTCTCCCAGATCAACGCCCACTTCGAGTGCAACATCCACTCCCGCCGCGAGTACCTGCGCGCCATGGCCGACAACCGGCTGGTGCCGCACACCATCGTCGACCTCACTCCGGACACCCTGCCCTACTGGGAACTGCGGGCCACGTCCTCGCTGGTCACCGGGATCGAGAAGGCGTTCATCGAGTCCTACCGCGACGGGTCCTTCCAGTACGTCCTGATCGCGGCCGACCGCGTGTAGGCCCGGCGGGTCCCGCACTGGCGTCCCGGCCCCGCGAGCCGCCGGGACGCCTGGCGCGCGTTCCCTCCCCGCACGGCACGCCGGCGCACCGCCTCTCGCGGCTCACACCTCCTCGCGCAGACCCCAGGGCGAGCCGTACGCGGTGAGCAGGTCCAGGAACGGGCCGGCCGGCAGTGCCTCCGGACCGAGGACGCCTTGGCCGGACCAGACGCCGGTGGCGAGCAGTTCGAGGGCGACCACCGGGTTGATGGCCGTCTGCCAGACCACGGCCTGCGAACCGTACTCGCGCATGGACCACTGGTTGTCGACCACGTGGTACAGGTACACCTCGCGCCGCCGGCCGTCCTTGGTGCCGGTGACCCAGGTGCCGGCGCAGGTCTTGCCGGTCATCCGGTCGCCGAGCGTCGCCGGGTCCGGGAGGCACGCGGCCACCACGTCACGCGGGGAGACCCGCACCGGCCCGTCCTCGCCCGGCACGGTGACCTTGCCGGTCGAGTCCAGGCCCAGCTCGTGGAGCGTCTTGAGCCGGGCGATGAAGGCGTCGCCGAGGCCGTACTTGAACGTGACCCGCCGGGCGTCCACCCAGCGCGGGATCAGCAGCACCTCCTCGTGCTCGACGTTGACGCACTCGACCGGCCCGATCCCCTCGGGGAACTCGAACACCTCCGGCTCGCTGAATGGCGCGGTGGTGAACCAGCCGCGCTCCTTCTCGTAGACCACGGGCGGGTTCAGGCACTCCTCGATGGTGGTCCAGATGCTGAACGAGGGGGCGAACTCGTAACCCTCGACCGTGAGGTTCGCCCCGTCGCGGACGCCGATCTCGTCGATCTCGTCGAAGAGCTCGTCGGCGGCGTAGCGGGCGAAGACATCGGAGAGGCCGGGTTCCACGCCCATGCCCACCAGGGCCAGCCGTCCCGACGCGGCCCAGCGCTCACCCAGTTCGAACTGCGCGTCGCCGAGCTTCACCCCGCACTCCTCGTACGGCCGCGAGGCGTGCGGGGCGGACAGCGACATCGCCATGTCGACATAGTCGACTCCCCCGGCCAGGGCGGCCCGGAACAGCGGCATCACGAAGCGCGGGTCGGTCGCGTTCAGCAGGACGTCGCACCGGTGCGCGGTGAGGGCCCGGCGCACCGCCTCCTCGTCGGAGGCGTCCAGGCGCAGCGCGCTGAACCGGTCGCCCTGCCCCGGCAGCGCGTCGACCGCCGCCCGTGCGCGGGACAGGTCGTAGTCGGCCACGACCATGTGCGTCAGGAAATCCCTGCGGGCGGCGATCCGGGTGACGGCGCCGCCGACACCGCCCGCGCCGACGAGGAGTACTCGCATGACTGACACCTTTCGTACCGGAGGCGGGCGCCTCCGTGGTGGTGTCGATGCAACAGCGGGCCCTGCTTTAAGGTCAACCACGTTGGCATAAGGCTCGCGGTGGTTCGCCGCGATGGCGGAGGGGAAGCGACCGATGCCCAAGAAGGTGGTGCCGGAGGAGGCGCGGCGCAGGCGCAGACCGACACGGCAGGGTGCGGTCCTGTCCGAGGCGCTCATCGTGGAGACCGCGCTGCGGGTGCTGCGCGAGCACGGCACCGGCGGGCTGACCGCCCGGCGTCTGGGCGCGGCGCTCGGTGCCGACCCGAGCACTCTCTACCGGTATTTCGGCGGCATGGACGACTTGGCGCGGGCCGTCGGCAACGAGCTGATGGGGCGGGCGCTGGACGGATGGACGGCGCACGGCGACTGGCGCGGGGACCTGCGCTCCCTCGGCGTGGCCCTCCACTCCTCCTACCTCGCCCATCCCCAGGCCGCCGTGCTCACCGCCAGCCGGGTCAGCGGGCGGCCCCGCGAGATCGCCGTGGACGAGGCGATTCTCGGCCTGCTCCGGAGCGCCGGTCTCGGGGACCGGGCCGCGGTGCGCTTCTACCACGCCTTCATCGATCTGACCCTGGCCTTCGCCGCGCTGGACGCCGGCTCACTGGCGCTGCCCGAGGAAGCCCACAAGGCCGACGAGGACATGTGGGGCTCCCTCTACGCCCGGCTGCCCGCCACCACCCACCCGAACATCGCCGCGACGGCCGACCGTCTCGCGGCCCGGATGCCGCACAGCGCCTACCCGGTGGTCCTGGACACGCTGCTGGACGGCATCGCCGCCGAACTGGCCGCGCCGCCCGCGGCCGGATGAGCCCCGCCGTCGCAGCGCCCGCGCGGCCACCTCGCCGAACGCTCCGCCGGCCGGGCGCCCTCGACGCCCTTGAGGGGCCCGACGGCCGGGCGTCCGTCAGGTCACCGGGCCCACGGTCGGCGGCGCGGGGTCGTAGGCGGCCCGCCGAGTGAGGTCCCGCAGGCGCAGCGCGGCGGTGAGCAGGTCGCGGTGGCTGGTGTAGAGGGCGTTGACGCCGAAGCGCAGCAGGTCGGGGGCGCGCATGTCGGCGATCACGCCGTGTTCGGCGAGGGCGACGACCAGTGCGCGGGCATGGGGGTGGCGAAGGCTGACCTGGCTGCCGCGGCGGCCGGGCTCGGCCGGAGTGACGGAGGTGAAGCCCACAGGGGTGAGGAGTTCGTCCGCGCAGCGCAGGAAGTAGTCCGTCAGGGAGAGGCTCTTGGCGCGGACCTGGGTCAGGTCGACGCCGTCGAAGGCGGTGAGGGCCGCTTCGAGGGCGAGCAGGGACAGGATCGGCGGGGTGCCGATGCGGGCGCGGGCGATGCCTGAGGCGGGCGCGTACTCGTCGGCCAGGCCGAACGGATCGGCATGACCGGTCCAGCCGGGCAACGGGGTCCGCAGCGAGGCGTGGTGGCGGCGCGCCACGTAGAGGAAGGCGGGCGCGCCGGGGCCACCGGAGAGGAACTTGTAGCCGCAGCCGACGGCCAGGTCGACGTCGAGGGCGTCGACGTCGAGGGGCAGGGCGCCGGCCGCGTGGCACAGGTCCCACAGCGCGAGCGCGCCGACGTCGTGGGCGGCGCCGGTCAGCGTCCGCATGTCGTACAGCTCGCCGGTGCGGAAGTCGACGGGCGCGTAGCTGACGACGGCGACCCGGTGGCCCTCGGCGGCGAGGAAGTGCGGAAGAGCGGCCGGTGGGACCCGCCGCACCTCCAGGCCCCGGCGGCGGGCGACCGCGTCGGCCAGGTAGCGGTCGGTGGGGAAGTGTCCGGGGTCGGTGACCAGCAGCGGACGGTCCGGACGGAGTTCGGCCGCGGCGTCGAGCGCGGTGAACAACTGCACGCTGGTGGAATCGCCCACCACGGTCTGCCCCGGCGCGGCTCCGATGAGCGCGCCGACGGTGTCCCCCACCCGCAGGGGTGCCTCCCACCAGCCGTCGGCGTTCCAGGAGCCGATGAGGCCGGCGCCCCACTGGCGCCTGACCACGTCGTCGAGGGCGGCCGGGACGGCGGCGGGCAGCGGACCCAGGGAGTTCCCGTCCAGGTAGACGACGTCCGGCGGGAGAAGGAAGCGGGCGCGGAGGGGAGCCAGGGCGTCGTCGGCGTCGAGTCGCGCGGCCCGCTCGTACAGGGCGGCGGGCACGGAGGGTGCGGTGGTCATCGGCGTGCGGCCTCCTCGCCCGCGCGGCCGGGGCGTCCCGGGGTGAAGGCGGCCGCCATCTCCCGGAGGGTGCCGGCGACCGCGCGGGCGCCGGGTGCTCCCGGCTCGATGAGGGTGTAGTGGCCGGTGCCGGGCAGGACGACCGTCCGCAGGTCCCGGTGGACGGCGGCGTAGTCGCTGAACTGGCTGAGCGGGACCTCCTCGTCGGCAGCGCCGTGCAGCAGCACGGTGGGCACACCGGTGGTGCCGGCGTCGCGCAGCAGGGTCAGGGGGTCGACCTCGGGCAGCCACTTCTCGAAATGCTGCTCGCCGCCGAGGAGCTGGAGGGCGGCGTCGTCGCTGAGGCGGTCGCGGCGGGTGGCGGTGAGGTCGGTGAGCGGTGCGAGGGCGAGCACGCTCGTCGGCAGGGTGCGCGTGTGCCAGCGGGAACCGGGCGGCAGCAGCCCCCGGGCGGCGCACCACAGCGCCAGGTGGCCGCCGGAGCAGTGGCCCGCCAGGACGTAGGGCCGTCCTTCGGGCAGGGTGTCCACGACGCGGGCGACGTCGTCGAAGGTCTCGGGGCAGCCGCCGGCGCCGCCGGACCGCCGGAAGCCGGGGAGCAGCACGTCGAAGCCCTGCTGGGACAGGTACGCCGCGAACGGGGTCAGGTGCATCCGGTCGTAGCGCCAGTAGCCGCCGTGCAGCAGGATCACCAGCGGAGCGTCGGGGTCGTCGGACGGCCAGGCGTCGTAGGACTGGTGGGGGTGGTCACCGTAGCGGCCGTGCGCCGGGGCCAGCACCGGCTTCAGGCTCAGGACGCGCCGTTCCTCCTCGGCCGCGAAGGCGGAGATGGCCCTAGACGTCACCGCGCGCCTCCCACAGTTCGGGGAAGACCGGGCGGGCCGCCCGCTGCTCCAGCCAGGTGAGCCCGGCGGAACCGGCGCTGCCCGGTTTGGCGCCCATGGCGCGGCGCACGACCAGGACGTGCTCGAACCGCCAGCGGGTGACGAGTTCGGCGATGTCGGTGAGCAGTTCGCCGAGTGAGAGGTGGGGGTGGTGCCGGGGCCCGGCGTAGACGCGCCGCCACACCTCCACGACCCCCGGGTCGCTCGTGTAGGGGCTGGTCACATCGCGCTCGCGGACGTGGCGCGGGACGGGCAGATCCTGTCGGTGGAGGTAGGCCAGCACCTCGTCGTACAGGGACGGTTCCCGGTAGGTCTCGGCGAGCGCCTCGTGGACGGCCGGGTCTCCCCGGTGAGCGCGCAGCAGCCTGGACGACTTGTCGCCGAGGAGGAACTCCATGTGCCGGTACATCGCCGACTGGAAACCCGACGCCTTGCCGAACGCGGCCCGGAAGCCGTTGAACTGGGCCGGGGTCAGCGCGGCGATGGGCGCCCAGGCGCCGCCCAGGGCGGTCAGCGCGCGGCGGCTGCGCGTCAGGGCGTCCAGGGCGGCGGGCAGGTCGTCCTTGGCGAAGGCCACCCGTGCCGTGCGCCACTCGTGCACGATCAGGGTGAACCACAGCTCCATCACCTGGGTGGTGACGAGGAAGCCCATCTCGTCCGGGGCCTCGGTGAGCGGCTGCTGGAGGGAGTTGAGGACGGAGGCGTGCACGTAGGTGTCGTAGGGGCTCGCACCCTGGAACGGCCGGGTCAGGGCGTCGTCCGTCACCGGCTCGCCGAGTGTGGTCGTGCTGTCGTTCATCGCTTCTCCTAGGGGTGCGTGCGGGTCACACACCGAGGTGCGCGCCGCCGGAGGCGTCGATCCACTGGCCGGTGACCCAGCGGGCGTCGTCGCCGGCGACGAAGGAGACGACGTCGGCGATGTCCACCGGGTCGCCGAGCCGGCCGAACGTGGAGGCCTCGGAGTACCTGCGGCGGATCTCCGGGACGGCGAGGGTGGGGTTGATCTCCGTCTCGGTGTAGCCGGGGGCGACGGCGTTGACCGTGATGCCTCGGGGGCCCAGCTCCTGGGCCAGGGCGAGGGTGAGGTAGTCGAGGGCGGCCTTGGTCATGGTGTACGAGACGATCGGCGGGAAGGCGACGCGGGTCGCGACGGAGGAGATGTTCACGATCCTGCCGCCGTCGCGCAGGCGGTCCAGCCCGCGTTGGATGATGAAGAACGGCGCCTTGGTGTTGACCGCGAAGACCCGGTCGTAGTCGGCTTCGGTGACGTCGGCGATGCTGCGGGGGACGGTGATGCCGGCGTTGTTGACGAGGATGTCCAGTCCCGTCGGTGCGTCCTGCTCGGCCAGGGCCCGGTCGAAGGCGGACCACAGGGTGTCGGCGTCGCCGGGGACGCCGAGTTCCGCGTGCACGGGGAAGGCGCGGCCGCCGTCGGCCTCGATCTCCTTGACGGTCCGCTCGGCGGCCGTCAGATCGTGGCCGTAGTGGACCGCCACCAGGGCGCCCTCGCGGGCCAGGCGGCGGCTGACGGCTCTGCCGATGCCGCGGCTGCCCCCGGTGACCAGGGCGGTCTTTCCGTCGTGGCGGGCGGCGGTGGTCATCGTGGGGCTCCTTAGGTGAGGGGGCATGGAGGGGGGCGGGCGAGGCGGGTGGGGGTCAGGTGTCGAAGTCGAGGGCGATCTCGGGGGAACGGGGACGGGCCCGGCAGACGAGCGTGTAGCCGGCGGCACGGTCGCGGTCGTCCAGGGCGTACTGGCGGTCCGCCGCCACCTGACCGGCGACGACTCGGGCGCGGCAGCTTCCGCACACGCCCTCGCGGCACGCGTACGGCACATCGGGGTGGGCACGCAGCAGCGCGTCGAGGAGGACCGTGTCGCCCGGCAGGACGGCGGCGTCGCGGCGGCGCCCGTCGAGCAGGGCGGTGACCCGGGCCGAAGGCGCCTCCGGCGCCCGTCCGGATGCCCGCGGGGACCGGGGTGCGCGTACCGCTCCCCCGGGTGCCTCCGTGGGGCGCGATGCCGTGCCGGCCGCTGTGAAGAGCTCTCGGCGGACGAGTGCGGGATCGGCGCCCCGGTCCGCAAGGACTCCCCGCACGGTGTCGACGAGGCCGGGCGGACCGCACAGGGCGTACGTGGTGCCGGGGCCGGCGTCCAGGGCCGTCAGCAGGCGGCCCAGCCCGGCCGCGTCGAGCCGCCGCGCGAGCGGGCCGTCGCTCCCCCTCCCCCGGTCCTCGCGGGTCAGCACGTGCAGGACGGTGAACCGGTCGACGAACTCGTCCTTGAGTTCCGCCAGTTCGTCGGCCAGCAAGGCGTCGGCGGAGGTGGGCACCGAGTGGACGAGGGTGACGCGGCAGGCCGGGTCGTGGCGCAGCGCGTGGGCGGCCATCGGGGCCAGCGGCGTGATGCCGGAGCCCCCCGCGATCAGGACGTGGTGGGCGCCGGGCAGCTCCGGCAGGGCGAAGGCGCCGGTGGGTGGGGAGAGTTCGAGGTGGTCGCCGGGAGTGAGCCGGGTGGCGGCGTGGACGCCGAAGCCGTCGGGGCTGCCGCGCCTGATCACCAGTCGGAGCCTGTCGGGGGCGTTCGGGGGCGGGCTGATCGAGTAGCTGCGGGGCGGTTCGGTGCCGGCCTCGGGACGCCGGACGGTGACGTGCTGGCCGGGGCGGTGGGTGAAGACGGTACGCAGGGCGTCGGGGACGTCGAGGGTGACGGCCACGGTGTCGACGGTGAGGTGACGGACCTCGGTGACGCGGAGCCGGTGGCGGCGGACGCGATGGGCGGGGTCGGCCGCCGGGACGGACGACGCGATGGTGGCGGTGTTCACGGTGTGCCTCACAACGCGGTCATGTGGGGGAAGGGCTCACGGCACGCCGTGCACCACAGCACCGACTGGCAGCGGGAGGGGCCGAAGGGGCTGTGCGGCCGGGTGGCCCGGGAGCCGCACCGCGGGCAGGGCACACCGGCCAGTTCGACGGGGACCGCGCCGTCGGGGGCCGGGGACGCGGGCGGTGCGATGCCGTGCGCGGCGAGCTTGCGCCGGCCCTCGCGGGTGATGCGGTCCGTCGTCCAGGGCGGGGCCAGGACCTGCCGTACGCGGCCCTCGGGGTGGCCGCAGGCGATCAGGACCTCCCGTACCGCGGCCGTGATCTCGGGCAGCGCGGGGCAACCCAGATAGGTGGGCGTGATCTCCACCTCCAGCACACCGTCGGCGCCCGGGGCGACGGCGCCCACCACACCTAGGTCGCCGAGACCGATCACCGGCAGTTCCGGGTCCGGGAGCGCCCCCACCCTCTCCCGCACCTCCGGGGCGGAGAGCCGGACCTCGGCCTGCGCGGACCCGCTCACCAGGTGCCTCCGGGGAACTGGCGCCGCACCGACTGGAGTTCGGCGACCAGCGGTCCGAACTCCTCGGTGTGCAGGCCCGCACGGCCGCCCCTGGCCGACCAGGTGGGCGTGGGCGCGGTGAGTCCCGCCTCCGCGACGACGGCGGTGACCTGCCACAGCCACGTCTCGTACAGCGGTGCCGGGGAGGGCGCCGTACCGGAGGCGGCCAGGCGGCGCAGCACGGCGTCCTCCTCGAAGAGTTCGCCGGTGTACGGCCACACCCGCTCCAGGCCGTGCCGCATCCGGCGGGCGCTCTCCTCGGTGCCGCGTCCCAGCGTCACCGTCCAGCGGTCCGCGTGCATCCGGTGGAAGGCGACCTCTTTGGCGGCGCGCGACCCGAACGCGGCGAGCTCGGTGTCGGCGCTGTGGGCGAGCGCCTCGTAGAAGAGGACGGCGTAGTGGGTGTAGGCGAGCTGCCGGGCCACGGTCGTCGCGAAGTCCCCGTTGGGGAGTTCGGTGAGCAGGGCGTTGGTGAACTCGCGGTCCGAGCGGGCGTAGGCGAAGTCGTCCTCGGTGCGTCCGGTCCCGTCGAGCGCTCCGGCGCGGGTGAACAGGGCGCGGGCGTGGCCGATCAGGTCGAGAGCGATGTTGGACAGGGCCAGGTCCTCGTCGACGGTGGGCGCGCGGGTGATCCACTGGCACAGGCGCTGTCCGAGGACGAGGGCGTCGTCGCCGAGACGCAGCAGGTGCAGGGACAGGTCGGCGGCGGAACAGGAGGGCTGGTCCGGCGGGAGGCCCGGGCGCACTCCCCTGACGTCACTGGTGGTGCTCACCTTCGGGGCCTTCCTCGGTCAGCGGTGCGAAGTGTTCGGGGTAGCGGTACGGCTTGTGCCGGGCGCTCGCGAAGTACGGGTCGCGTTCGTCCGGGGAGGCCGCGTGCACGGCGTCGGAACGGACCACCCACAGGGAGAGCGGCTCGCCCCGGCGCGTGTACAGGTCGCGGGCCGCGGCCAGCGCCGCGTCCGGACCGGCCGCGCGCACCGATCCCACGTGCTGGTGGGCCAGGCCCCGGCGTCCCCTCAGGAACACCTCCCAGGAAGCCGGAGTGCCCTCCCGTGCCCCGCTCATCCGGCCTCTCCTTCCGCCCTGTCCGTCCGGGCGGCGTACGCGGCGGCGGCCTCGCGGACCCAGGCGCCGTCCTCGTGGGCGGCCCGGCGGTGGGCGACGCGCTGACGCGACCAGTGGGTGTCGTCGCCCAGTGCCTCGCGGTAGGTGTTCCAGTCGACGGGCGTGAAGTCGTAGTGGCCGCGCTCCTCGTTCCAGCGGAGCGCCGGGTCGGGCAGGGTGAGGCCGAGGCGTTCGGCCTGCGGGACGCACGTGTCGACGAAGCGCTGGCGCAGCTCGTCGTTGGTGTGGCGTTTGATGCCCCAGGCCCTCGCGCGGCGGGAGACGGCGGCGCCCAGCGCGGCGGTCCGCGCGTCGACGCCGTCCGCCTCGGTGTCGGGCGGACCGAACATCAGGGCCACGGCCGGCAGCCACCACCGGTTCACCGCGTCCTGCGCCATCTCCTTCTGCTCGGGGGTCCCTTCGCAGAGCGCGCGCATCAGGTCGTAGCCCTGCCGTACGTGGAAGGCCTCCTCCTGGCAGACGCGGCGCATGGCGCGGGCGTACGGTCCGTACGAGGTGCGGCACAGGGGCGCCTGGTTGATGACGGCGGCGCCGTCCGTCAGCCAGGCGATGGCGCCGGTGTCGGCCCAGGTGAGCGCGGGGTGGTTGAAGGTGGCGGAGGCGCGCTGCCGGCCGCGGTGCAGGGCGTCCAGCAGGTCGGCCCGGTCCACGCCGAGGGTCTCGGCGGCGGAGTACAGGTACAGGCCGTGGCCGGCCTCGTCCTGGACCTTCGCGATGAGCACCGACTTGCGCCGCAGGGACGGGGCACGGGTGAGCCAGGCGCCCTCCGGCTGCATGCCGATGATCTCGGAGTGGGCGTGCTGGGCGATCTGGCGGACGAGCATGCGGCGGTATCCGTCGGGCATCCAGTCGCGCGGTTCGATCGTCCCGCCGTCGGCGACGAGCGCCTCGAAGCGCGCGAGCGCCTCCTGGTCGTCCGCGGTACCGGCGAGGGTCGGCGCGCTCATCGGGCGCCGCCCGCGTGTCCGGCGCCGGCGGCCGTGGTGGCGCGGCGCGTCGGGCCCCGCCCCGGGGCCCGGCCCCGTACCGGCTGCCTGGGCACTCGCATCACTCCTTCGCCTCGTGACCGCCCGCGTCCGACCGAAGGGCCGGGCGGAACGGATCGTTTCGTTGCGGTAAGAGGCCGGGCGGGCGGCCCGGCTATCCCCGTGACGCGAGGTTCGGGCGCGTGACAAAGCTCACGGGTCGGCCCGGGGAGTGGAACGGCGCCGTGTCCGCCTCTTGAGGGGGTGTCATTCGAGAACCGCGGCGGCCGGCACGCCGAGGCGAAAGGGGAAACCATGAGCACCATCAGGGAGTTGCTGGTCGAACTCACGGGCACGGCCGAGTACGCCGACCAGATCGGGGACGACGTCGACCTGGCCGCCAGCGGCATCGATTCCGGGGACCTCGTGCGCCTCGTGCTGCTGGTCGAGCAGCGGCTCGGCGTGGAGATCACCGCCGAGGACATGGAGGGGCTGCACACGATCGCCGACTACGAGCGCTTCGTGGCCGAGCACGCCCCCGCCGGGACGCGTGGCACGGCAGGTGTCGGCGGTGCCGCCGGTGCGAGCGGCGGTGCGTGATGTGGCTGACACAGCTGTTGGAGCGCAACCGGCAGTGTCGGCCCGGCCGGACCGCGCTGGTGGACGAGGAACGCAGCGTCACCTGGGCCGAGTTCCACGACCGCACCCTGGAACTGGCGCGCGGGCTGGCCGAACTGGGCATCGAGCGGGGTGACCGGGTCGCCGTACTCTCCAAG
This sequence comes from Streptomyces ambofaciens ATCC 23877, assembly GCF_001267885.1. Taxonomy (NCBI): domain Bacteria; kingdom Bacillati; phylum Actinomycetota; class Actinomycetes; order Kitasatosporales; family Streptomycetaceae; genus Streptomyces; species Streptomyces ambofaciens. Next base: position 373,477 of record NZ_CP012382.1, read on the forward strand.
GACCGGATCGAGGTCCTGGAGAGCTACTTCGCGCTCGCCCGCCTCGGGGCACTGTTCGTGCCGCTCAACCACAGCCTGGCCGAGCCCGAGGTCGCCGGGATCGTCGAGCGCGTGGGGGCGGTGGCCGTCATCGGTGAGTCGGACCTGCTGGACCGGCATCCCGAACTGCCGTCCTCGGTGCGGATCAGGCTGGCCCTCGACAAACCCTCCTTCACGGCGCTGGGCACCCTGGCCGCCGACCGGGACCTGCCGGACGTCGCCGACACCGACCCCATCGCCGTGCTGCACACCTCGGCGACCACCGGACAGGCCAAGGGCGTCACCGTCGACGGCGGGTCGTTCCGGGCGATCGCCCTCGGCTGGCTCGTGATGGCCCGGCCCACCGACGACATCGTCATGGTCAACTGCTGCCCGCTGTACCACGGCAGCATGGTCGTGTCCCTGACCTATCTGGCGGCCGGCGCGACGGTCGTGCTGATGCCCGGCTTCACCCCGCAGCGGGCGCTGACCGCGGTGGAGCGGCACGGCGCCACCCACATGTGGCTGGTGCCGCAGATGCTGCGCTTCATGCTCCAGGCCAAGGCGTCCCGGCGCGCCGACCTGTCCAGTCTGCGGGAGGTCCTGTACGGCGCCGCGCCGATGCCGCTCGACGTGTACGCCGAGGCGGTCGAACGGCTGGGCTGCGGCTTCCGCCAGGTGTACGGCATGACCGAGGTGGGCGGCCCGTTCGTCACCCTCGGCCCCGACGAACACCCCGCCCCCGGGGACGTCGCCGCCCGCATTCCGTGCGGACGCGTCGTGCCCGGCATGTCGGCCCGCGCGGTGGACGGGGGCGGCCGGGAACTTCCGCCCGGTGAGATCGGCGAGATCGTGGTGCGCGGACCGGGTGTCATGCAGGGCTACTGGAACGACCCGGAGGCCACCCGGGAGATCACGGCCGACGGCTGGATCAGGACGGGCGACCTCGGCTTCATGGACGACGAGGGGCGCATCAGCCTGGTGGACCGTACGAAGGACGTCATCATCCGGGCGGGCCAGAACGTCTACCCCTCGGAGATCGAGCGCGCCCTGATGTCCCACCCGGCGGTCCGGGACGCGGCGGTCGTCGGCATGCCCGACGAGGACTACGGCGAGGTGCCGCTGGCGTACGTCGTCCCGGAGCCGGACGCGGAGCTGGGAACGGCGGCCCTCCTCGCGCATGTCGCGGGGCTCCTCGCGCCCTACAAGCGTCCGCGGCGGGTGGAGTTCATCGAGCAGGTGCCGCGCAACCCCGCCGGCAAGATCATCAAAAAGTTGCTGCGGGTGTGAGCGGCGGCGGTCACCCGGCGGCGGAACGTGAACTGTCCGAACTGCGTCCGCTGCTGGCCGCCGCCGGGCTCGGTCTGGGTGTCGCGGCCGTCTCGGAGCCCTGTCCGGAACCGGCGGGGCCTGCCGAGGCGGCCGCGGCGGCGTCGATGCCAGCGCGCCGCCGGCTGGAGTTCCTGGCGGGCCGTCGGGCCGCCCGGCGGGCGCTGCGCGCGGTGGGTCTGGACTGCGGCGAGATACCCCGCTCGGGGCGGTTGCCGGTGTTCCCGCCCGGCCGGGCGGCGTCGATCTCGCACAGCGCCGGCGTCGCCGTCGCCGTGGCCCGCCCGCCGGGGGCCGCCGTGCCGCTCGGCTGCGACCTGGAACTGCGGCCCCTCCCCCGCGCGGCGGCACGGCTGGTGCTGCGGGCCGACGAGGAGGAGCTCCTCGGCCAGGAGGAGCAGGAGGGGCTGTCTCGCTTCCCCGCCCGGCCGGCGGGCACGGCCTGGTCGGTCACCGCACTGTTCTCCGCGAAGGAGGCCGCGTGGAAGGCCTTGGCCGTGCCCGGAGGCGAGCGCCTGACCGTGCCCGGGGGCGGCCGTCCGGCCGTGATGGAGGGCGGGGGCCTGGTCGTGCCGGTAGGTGGGCGCCAGGCCGGGCCCGTGAACATACGCCAGGTCGGGTCCGTGAACGGGCACCAGGCCGGGCGGGTCGACGGGCAACAGGCCGAGCCGACCGACGAGCATCAAGCCGGGCCGACCGACGAGCATCAGACCGGGCCTCTGAACGGCCACCAGACCGGACCGGTCGACGGGCGCCGGGCCGGGCCTCTGAACGGCCGCCAGGCCGGGCCGGTCGACGAGCAGAAGGCCGGGCCGGTCGACGAGCTACAGGCCCGGCCTCCGCACGAGCGCCAGGCGAGACCCGGCTGCGAGCACCCGGCCGCCGCACCGCACAACGGCCGGCGCCGGCAGGGGCCCAGGGGCCGGCACCGAACGGTCCCCGAGGGACAGCCTCCGCCCTGGTCGGCGGGGAGCCTGCGGGATCTGCGCGTGTGCCCGTCGGGAGACGCCCTGCTCGTGCGCCTGCGCGCGGACCCCGCCCACGCCGTGCGGGTGCGGGTGGTCCGCGTCGGGGCCGGGGTGTTCAGCTACGTCCTCGGCCGCGCGGGCACCCACGACTGAGCACGGGCTGCCGCCCCGGCGCATCGCACCGGGGGGGCAGCCCGCCGTGCCTGGTCAGCGGCCCGCAGGACCGCCGTCACGGTAGGAGCGCCGCGCGGCGTCGGCGGCCTTGTCGGTCTGGGCGTCGTACTTGCCACCCGTGCGCTGGTCGACCGTTCGCTCGGCCCCCGCGACGCCCTTGTCGGCCTGGTCGGGGTGGCCCTTGGCCATCTGCTTGGCCTTGGTCATCATCTCGCCCAGCTTGCCCATGGGGTACCTCCCGGGATCGTGCGTGTGTCGTTCCCGGCCGCAGGTACCCCTCGGGCGGTGTGCGAATCACCCCGTCCGGTGCGCCGCCACAGCGGACCTCACATCCGGTCCCCGACTCGCGCCGCCATGTTCCCGGCCGGGTGCCGGTTGTCGTGGATGAGCTGGTGCGCGAGGCCGATCTCGTCGAAGTCGAAGGTCCGGGACAGGCAGGGATCGATGATGCCCTGGTCGATGAGCCGGGTGACCTCACGTGCCTCCCGGGCGGTGGCGACGTGCGACCCCTGGAGGCGCTTCTGCCGCATCCACAGGAAGCGCAGGTCGACGTCGCCGTTGTAGCCGGTGGTGCCGCCGCACAGGACGACCATGCCGCCGTTGTCGCACAGGTACAGGGAGGTGGGGACGGTGTCGGCGCCGGAGTGCTCCAGCACGATGCGCGGGCCGCGCCGCTCGCCGAGCACGTCCCACAGGCGCCGGCCGAAGGCGCGGGCGCCCGAGAGCCAGCGGCCCATCGCCTCCTCGTCCGAGGTGTCCGGCAGCCGTCCCCAGTGATCGAAGTCCCGCCGGTCGATCCAGCCCTCGGCGCCCAGCTTGAGGCAGAACTCGCCGCGTTCCTCGCTGGAGACGACCGCGACGGGGATGCCGCCGACGTGTCGGACGAGCTGGATGGCGATGCAGCCCAGACCGCCGGCGCCGCCCCAGATCAGCACCGGGTCGCCGGGGCGCACCGTGTGCGGGGGCCAGCCGAAGAGCTGACGGTAGGCGGTGGCGGCGGTCGCCATGTAGCAGGCCGCCTCCGCCCAGGAGAGCCGGGCGGGCTTCGGGTGGCACATGTAGTCGTCGACGACCGCGAACTGGGCGAAGGAGCCGTAGTTCTCCTCGTAGCCCCACACCCGCTGGCCGGCGGACCAGGTGGGGTCCGCTCCGAGGCGGACGTCCTCGGCCCTCTCGTCCCAGCGGTTGGCGAGGACCACGACCTCGTCGCCGAGCCGCACCCCGCGCACGTCCTCGCCGACCGCCCACACGATCCCGGAGAGGTCGGAGCCGCCGATGTGGAAGTCCTCGGTGGCGCCCGCCTTCTGCCGGGCGGCGATCACGTCGAGCGGCGAACCGAGGGCCGCCCAGACGTTGTTGTAGTTGATCCCGGCGGCCATCACCTTCACCAGGACCTGTCCGCGGCCCACGGGCGGCACGTCGACCACCTCGGTCCGGAAGGCGTCGACGGGCTGTCCGTAACGCTCGCGACGGATGAGCGAGGCGTACATCTTCCGCGGGACGGTGCCCATGTCGGGCGCATCGCCGAGTTCGTAGAGGTCTTGGGTCGCTCTCACGCTGGCTCTCCTCAACGCGGGTTCACTGGGCAGGGTCACGGGGCGGGGGTACGGCGGCTCGATCGCCGAGGCCGCGCAGGGCCTTGGCCACCGCCTCGCCGATGCGGGCGATCGGCTCGGGCTCGGTCATGTCGTAGTGACCGCACGGCACGTGGTGCTCGTGGAGGGTGCCGTCCACGTAGGGCCGCCAGCTGTCGGCCTTGCCGGGCAGCACCGCGAGGTCGGCCGGGCGGCCGGCGGTTTCCTCCTCGACCGCGCTGAAGAACAGCACGTCGCCGCGGAAGACGCCGGGGGCGAACTGCGGGGCGATGCGCAGGTTGTTGCGCATGACGGCGGCGATGGCGGCGGCCTCCGCCCGGGTGACGGGCGCACTCGACGGGTCGGTGGTGACCCGGGTGTCGATCCGGTCCAGGACGGTGTCCACGGGCACGGGGTCCGCGTCGACGGGAAGGCCGGCCACTCTCGACAGCAGCGCCGCCACCTGGCGTTCGGCCGCGTCGGGGTCGTGGGCGGTGCCGTGCGGCTGGGGGGCGTCGAGCATGGCGAGGAGTTCGACGCGCTCGCCGTCGCGTTGGAGGGCACAGGCCATGGCGTGGGCGACGAATCCGCCGTAGGACCAGCCCAGCAGCCGGTACGGTCCGTGCGGCTGGAGCCGGCGCACCAGGTCGAGGTAGTGGGCGACCATGGCGGCGGCGTCGGGCACGGGCGGGCGGGTGCCGTCGAGCCCGGCCGCCTGGATGCCGTGGACGGGCTGGTCGCCGCCGAGGTGGGGCAGCAGACCGGTGTAGCGCCAGGAGACACCCGCGCCGGGGTGGACGCAGAACAGGGGTGTGGCGGTGCCCTCGGCGCGCAACGGCAGCAGCGGCCCGAGCGCGGTGGGGGCGGTGTGCGCGGCTCCCTCGTCCCGCTCGTCGGCGGCGGCGAGCACGCCGGCCACGGTGGGCGCGGCCAGCAGTGTCGCCGCCGGGACGTCGAGGACGCCGGTCCGGCGCAGTCGTCCGGCGAGCAGCACGGCGCGCATCGAGTCGCCGCCGAGGTCGAAGAAGTTGTCGTGCAGGCCGATGCCGCCGATGCCGAGGGTCTCCTCCCAGAGCCGGGTCACCTCCCGTTCCCTTTCGGTGCGGGGTGGTACGTGCTCCGTGGTCAGCCGGGGCCGGGGTGCGAGGCCGGGACCGTCCTCCCGCGTGGTCCCGGTGTCGCCGGGGTCCGTGCGGGCGCCGGGGGCGTCGATCCAGTGGCGCCGGCGGTCGAACGCGTACGGCGGCAGCGGGGCCCGCCGCGGTGTGCCCGGCACCGGGGGCAGGGCGTGGTCGACGCCTGCGCTCCACAGCCGTCCCAGGGCCTCGGCGAGGACGAAGTCGTCGGACGCCTCGGCCTTGGCGTGCCGCATGGTGGTCACCGTCACCGGCGCCTCGTCGGCGAGCCGGGCGGCGGCCAGCTTGGTGAGGGTGTCGCCCGGCCCGATCTCCACGAGGACGGGCCGGAGGCGGTCCCACAGGGCGGTGATGCCGTCGGCGAACCGCACGGTGTTCCGGGTGTGGTCGATCCAGTGCCGTACGGAGGTGGCCTGGGCGTCGGTGACCCAGGTGCCGGTGACGTTGGTGACGTAGGGGATGCGCGGCGGGCGCAGGGTGACGCCGCTGAGGTGGGCCTCGTAGGCGGGCAGGACGGGGTCCAGGACGTGGGAGTGGGCGGCCACGGGGATGCGCAGGCGGCGGAAGGGGACGCCGCGTCGGGTCAGTTCGGCCTCCAGGCGGGCGACGGCGTCGACGTGTCCGGCGACGGTGCAGGCGCCGGGGCCGTTGACGGCGGCCAGGGACAGGTCGTCGTCGAGCAACGCCCCGATCTCCTCGGCCGGAGCCGCCACGCCGACCGTGGCGCCGCCGGCGGAGCTGATGAGCCGGATGCGTTCGGTGACCAGTGGCAGCATGTCGGCGAGGTCGATGACGCCGGCCAGGCAGGCGGCCGTGTACTCGCCGAGCGAGTGGCCGAGGAGCGCGTCGGGGCGGACGCCCGCCTCGATGAGCGTGCGCCCCAGGGCGTACTCGGTGACGACGAGCCCGAGGAACGCGGCGGTGTCGTCGGGCCGGGCCTCCTCGAAGAGGGCCGTGCGCAGGTCGGTGCCGAGGTCGGGCCGAAGGATGCGGGCACACTCGTCGACGGTGTCGCGGTAGACGGTGTGGTCGCGGTACAGCCGCGCGCCCATGCCGGGGTACTGGGTGCCGCCGCCGGGCAGCAGGAACGCCACGCGGGCCGGGTCGTCGGGGACCGGCGGGGTGGCGGGTGCGGCGGAGCGCAGCGCGTCGAGGGCCTCCTCGCGCGTGGCCGCCGTGACGGTGAGGCGGTGGCGCAGCGCGGGCCGGTCGGTGCGCAGGGAGTGGGCGATGTCGTCCAGGCGCAGGCCGGGGCGGCGTTCGAGGTGCCGGGCGAGGGCGTCGGCCTGGCCGCGCAGGGCGCCGGCGGTGCGCGCGGACAGGGGCAGCACCAGGCGGCGGCCGTCCTCGGGCGGGCGGGGTGCGGCGGGGGCGGTGGGCGGGGCCTCCTCCAGGACGACGTGGGCGTTGGTGCCGCCGATGCCGAAGGCGCTGACGCCGGCCCGGCGGGGGTGCTCGCCTTCGGGCCAGTCCTCCAGGGCGGTGGGGACGCGGAAGGGGCTCGCGTCGAAGTCGATGAGCGGGTTGGGCCGGTCGAAGTGCAGGCTCGGCGGGATCTGCCGGCGTTCGAGGGCGAGGACGGCCTTGACGAGCCCGGCGATGCCGGCGGCTGCCCCGAGGTGGCCGATGTTGGTCTTGACCGAGCCGAGCGCGCAGAACCCGGTCCGCGGCGTGCTGTGCCGGAACGCCTCGGTGAGCGCGGACACCTCGATGGGGTCCCCGAGTCGGGTGGCGGTGCCGTGCGCCTCGATCAGGCCGATGGTTGCGGCGTCGACCTCCGCCTCGGCCTGGGCCGCGAGGATCACCTCGGTCTGTCCGGCGGCGCTGGGCGCGCTGAAGCCGACCTTGCGGCGGCCGTCGTTGTTGACGGCGCTGCCGCGGATGACGGCGCGGATGCGGTCGCCGTCGGCGAGGGCGTCGTCCAGCCGCTTGAGTACGACGGCTCCCACGCCGTCGCCGGAGGAGGTGCCGGCGGCGTCCGCGGCGAAGGCACGGCAGTGCCCGTCGGGGGAGAACGGCCCGTCGGGCACGTGCCGGTAGCCCAGTGAGGCGGAGGGGTTGAGGGAGACCGCGGCGGCCAGCGCGGTGTCGCAGCGGTGGTCCAGCAGGTCCTGGCAGGCGGTGTGCACGGCCACCAGCGCGGTGGAGCAGGCCGTCTGGAGGGACACGCTGGGGCCGGTGAGCCCGAGTTCGTAGGAGACCCGGGTGGCGAGGGTGCCCAGGGAGTTGGCGGTGGCCGCGTGGACGAGCTCGACGGAACCGGGCTGTCCGGCGAAGCGCGGGTGCAGGTGGGCCGGGTAGTAGCGGCTGTCGCCGCCGCCCGCGTAGACGCCGAACGCCTCGCGGGTACGGTCGTCGCCGAGGCAGCCGGCGTCCTCCAGTGCGTGGTACGCCGTCTCCAGGAGCAACCGTTGCTGCGGGTCGACGACGGCGGCCTCCGCGGGGCTGTAGCCGAAGAAGCCGGAGTCGAAGCGGTCGATGCCCTCGACGGCCGACGCCATCCGGACCAGTGTGGGGTCGTCCAGGTCGCGCCGGTCGCCGCCCGCGGCGAGGAACTCCTCGTCGGTGACGGGCCGTACGGACTCGCGGCCGGCCGCGAGGTTGTCCCAGAAGGCGTCGAGGTCGTCGGCGCCGGGAAAGCGCCCCGCCATGCCGATGACGGCGACGGCGGGGACGTCCTCGCCATGGGGTGCGGTGGTGTCGTGCACGGCCTGTGCCTCGTCCTCTCGGGGTTCGTGGGGGCTCTGCGTCGCCTGCGGTGCGGGGGTGTCAGGCACGTCCGCGGTCCTTCCCGTGCCGGGCGGTGCGGCGAGCGCGGGCGGCGCGCTGCCGCTGTGCCTGCTCCCTGGCGCGGTCGAGGCCGTCGGCCGCGTCCCGGGGCGGCTGTTCGGCCGCCGCCGTGGGAGCGGCGCCGGCGGCCGACAGGTGGCGGGCCAGGTCGCGCACGGTGGGGTGCGCGAAGAGGTCGACGACCGACAGGTCGGTGCCGAAGGCGCGGTTGACGGCGCTCTGGGCGGTGACGAGGAGCAGGGAGTTCCCGCCGAGGTCGAAGAAGTTGTCGTCCCGGCCCACCCGGTCGTGGCCCAGCACGCCGCGCCACACCTGCGCGAGCCGGTGCTCCAGCTTCCGCAGGTCGTCCTCGGCTTCCGCCCTGTCCGTGGCGGGGGTGGCGCCCGCCGAGCGCAGCGTCCAGGCGTCGGACAGTCCGCCCGTCCGGGCGGTGTCGGCCGCCGCGTGGTAGAGGGCGCCCAGGTCGGTGCCGTCCTCCAGGCCGACGCGCGCGGCCAGGCGGCGCACCTGGCGGGCGGGGGCGTCGACGTGGCTGCGGACCCAGGGGGCGGTGCGGTCCGCGCCGATCAGCAGGTGGGGCTCGTCCAGGGTGCGGGCCAGGTCGAAGGAGCGCAGCGCGGCGGGGGTGTCGAGCAGCCGGTAGCCGCGGGCCTCGGTGAGCGCGGTGAGCCGGTAGCCGCGGCTCATGCCGCGCTCGCGCCACATGCTCCAGGCCAGGGACTGGGCCGGCAGGCCGAGCGCCCGGCGGTGCAGGGCGAGGGCGTCGAGGCAGGCGTTGGCGGCGGCGTAGGCGGCGTTCAGGGCGCCGCCGAAGAAGCCGTTCACCGAGGAGAAGGTGACGAAGGAGCCGACGGGGTGGTCGGCGGTGATCCGGTGCAGCGTCCACGCGCCGCGCACCTTCGCCTCCAGCGCCCGGCGCCAGGTCGCGGCGTCCAGCTCGCTCACCGGGCGTTCCACGAGCGTCCCGGCCAGGTGCAGCACCGAGGACAGGGGCACGCCCCACCTCTCGGCGGCGGCCTCCACGGCGGCCCGCACCTGCCGCTCGTCGGTGACGTCGGCACGGGCGTAGCGCACCTCGCCCAGCTCGCGCAGGCGCGGGAGGGCGTCGCCCTCGGGGTCCGGGGTGCGGCCGACGATGAGCAGGCGGGTACCGGGTGTGCGCAGCAGATGCGCGGCCACCTCGACGCCGACACCGCCCAGTCCCCCGGTGAGGAGGGTGAAGCCGTCGTGCGCGGGCGGCTCGGCGCGGGCCGGGGTGGCGGGCAGGGGGGCGAGGCGGCGTACATGGCGGTGTCCGTCGCGGTACGCCACCTCCGCGCCGTCCGTGGTGACGGTCGCCTCGGCCAGGACGACGGGCAGCGGGTCCTCGGCGGCGTCCGGAGCGAGGTCGAGGTGGGTGCCGCGCAGCCGGCCGAACTCCTCGCCCAGCGACTTCAGCAGTGCGCCCGCCGCGGCGTGGCCGGGCGAGGGGAGTTCACCGGGGCGCACGGCCTGCGCGCCCGCCGTCACGTACAGCAGGTCGACGGGGTGGGGTCGGCCCGGGCAGGCCGCGAGGGCGCGGGCGAACGCGAGCAGGTCCTCCGCACCGGCCGTGTCGTGCGGCTCCGTCTCGGGGTCGCCGGCGCGCCGCAGGCCGCCGAGGTGCAGTACGGCGTCGACGGGCGGCCGGTCGCGCTCCACCTGCCCGAGCAGCGCCGTGTAGTCACTCACCTCGCCGGGCCGCACCCGGTAGTGGGCGGCGTCGAGCCGTGCGAAGTCCGTGCCCGCGCCGACCACCGTGCACAGGCCGCCGTCCTTGCGCAGCGCGTCGGCGAGCCGCTGGACCAACAGGGCCCGGGGCTCCGGAAGGTCGCCGTTCGCCAGGACGAGGGTGTGCCGGCCGGGGTGGGCCGGACGGGCGTCGGGGCGTTCCGCCCGCTGCCACACCGGCCGCAGGAACCAGTCGGGGACGGTGGTATCGGTGCCCAGCAACAGTTGGGTCCGGCGGACCTCCTCGTCGAAGTCGCCCGCCTCGAACGCCTTGCGCAGCTTGGTGCGCTGGATCTTGCCTATCTCGGTCTTCGGTACGGCGTCCGGGGCGACCGGGATCAGGTGGGCCGGGCTGACGCCGATCTCCCGGGCCACCTTCCCGGTGATCTCGCGCAGGGCGCCGGCGGTGACGTCCTGCACGGGATGGAAGAAGAGGGCCAGTTCGTCGGTGGGCGAGGACGGGTCGGTGCGCACCGCGACCGCCGCGGTGAAGCTGTTCTCCACCCACGGCAGTTCCTCGACGCACGCCTCGATCTCGTGGCTGTAGTGGTTGACGCCGTTGACGATGATGACGTCCTTGGCCCGGCCGGTGATGTACAGCTCGCCGTCGCTCAGGTACGCCAGGTCGCCGGTGTCGAACCAGCCGTCCTCGGTGAAGGCCTCCGCGTTGGCGGCCGGGTTGTCGTGGTAACCGCCGGTCACGGACGTGCCGCGGACCTGGAAGCGGCCCGCCTCGCCCTCGTCGAGGACCGTGCCCTGTTCGTCGACGATCCGCATGGCGAATCCCGGGTAGGGCAGGCCGCAGCTCACGAAGGTGCCCTCGCCGTCGCGGGGTTCGGCGGGCAGGACGGCGTCGGTGACGACGGAGCAGGTCTCGGACATGCCCCAGCCGGGGTGCATCACGTCCTGCGGCAGGCCGAACGGCTTCAGCGCGCGCAGGAAGCGGCGGGCGGCCGAGGCCACGACGACCTCGCCGGCGTTCATCACCAGCCGCATCGGGGAGAGGTCCCAGTCGCGGTCCGCGAACCGGTCGGACTGCTCGGCGAGGAGGCCGAAGGCGAAGTTGGGCGCCCAGGTGACAGTGACCCGGTACCGGTCGGCGAGGTCCATCCAGCGCGGCGGGTCCTGCAGGATCCAGGAGGTGGGGGCGTGGATCTGCCGGCAGCCGAGGTAGACGTCCCGCAGGTGGAACATCACCACGCCGGTGACGTGGTCGAGCGGGATCCAGTTGAGGGAGACGTCGTCCGCGCCGAGCCGGTTCGTCTGCTCGGTGGCGGCCGAGCGGGTCAGCACGTTGCGGTGGGTGAGCCGCACCGCCTTGGGCAGGCCGGTGCTGCCGGACGTCATCAGCATCAGGATGAGGTCGTCCGGTCGGGCGGGGTGCCAGTCGTGGTCCTCGGGCGCCTCGCGCAGGGCGTCGGCGGTGGTGAGCCGCAGCCCGGGCCAGTCCTGCCGGGCCGCGAGGGCACGCAGCCCGGCCTCGCGGCCCGCGGAGCACACGATCCAGGGCCGGCCGAGCATCCGCCAGATGCCCTCCAGCTTGGTCAGCGCCGCCGAGGGGGTGTCGTAGGAGGCGGGGACGGTGAGCGGGACGGCGACGAAGCCGCCGAGGACGCAGCCCCACAGGACGGCGAGGAAGTCCTCGGTGGCGTCGCACTGGAGGATGACCTGGTCCCCGGGGCGCAGGCCCGCCCGGCGCAGCCCGGCGAGGACGCGGGAGGCCTCGGGGATCAGGGCCGCGTAGCTGCGCCGGTGCTCGCTGCCGTCGGCGTGGACGTGGACGATGTCGCCCCGGCCCCGTTCGGCGGCGCGGCGCAGGGCCTCGGCCCAGCTCGGCACGGAGGGTTCGCGGAGGGCGGGGCCCTCGCTGAGCGCCGGGACGGCCGACGCGCGGCCGGTGCGGCCGGCGGCGGGGGCGGGTGCCGCGGTGCGGACGGGCAGGCCGGTGTGGCGGCGGTCCGGTTCCTCGGGCGTGTTCTCCACCGTCACCTCGGCGGTGGTGACGCCGGGCAGGGCGGCCAGCCGGTCCCGCCAGGTCCGGGCGGCGGTACGGTCGACGGCGGGCAGGGCTTCGAGGGCCGCGGTGTCGACGGTGCCGTCCCCGGTGCGGGGCAGCGTGTTGACGGCGGTCACGCGAACGGTGTCGTGGCCCGCGCGGTCCAGGGCGTCCTCGACGCGTTCGGTGGCGTCCGCCCGCCCTGGCACCACGTAGAGCCGCGGTGGGGCACCGTCGGTGCCGGGCAGGGCGTGGGCGTCGCGGACGCCGGACACGCGGAGGGCGGCGGCCTCCAGTTCCGCGGGGTCGGCCGCTGCCGGGGCGGAGGTGCGCTCGGGGAGCGCGGGGAGGTGTCCGACGCGCACGCCGGGGTCGGTGCTCACCGTGCGCAGGACCTCGCGCAGGGCGCGGGCGAACGCCTCGGCGGTGTCGGCGTCGTACAGGTCGGTGGCGTACTCGACGTGCAGGGTCAGGCCGTCGGGGGTGCCGTCGGCGGTGTGGCGTTCCACAACGTCCACGAACAGGTCGAACTTGGCGGTGCCGGTGGCGGTGGGCCGCAACTCGGCTCGGTGGCCGTCCATGTCGAGGACGGCCGGTTCGTTGTTCTGGAGGGCCAGCATGACCTGGAACAGGGGGTGCCGGCCGGGCGCGCGGGTCGGGTTGAGCGCGTCTACCAGACGGTCGAAGGGCAGGTCCTGGTGGTCCAGGGCGGCCAGGTCGGCGCTGCGGACGCGGGTCAGCAGGTCCCGGAAGGCGGGGTCGCCGGAGGTGTCGGCCCGTAGGACCAGGGTGTTGGTGATCAGGCCGATCAGGGGGTCGAGGCCGGGTTCGGTGCGGCCGGCGACCGGGGTGCCGAGGACGATGTCCTCGCCGGCGCCGCAGCGGGTGAGCAGGGCGCTGACCGCGGCGTGCAGCACCATGAAGAGGCTGGTGCCCGCGCGGTCGGCGAGGCGCACCAGGGCGCGGTGCAGGTCGGCGCCGACCACGGTCTCGACGTGTGCGCCACCGCCCGGGGCGGCGGGGCGGGGCCGGTCGCCGGGCAGGGTGCACTCCTCGGCCAGGCCGTCCAGGGCCGTGCGCCAGTGCGCGGTGAGCCGTTCCAGCCGTCCGGGGCCTTCCGGTTCGGGGGTCAGCAGGGCGCGCTGCCACAACGCGTAGTCGGCGTACTGGACCGGCAGCGGCGCCCAGTCGGGCGCCCGGCCGGCGCGGCGGGCGGCGTAGGCGGTGCTCAGGTCGTCGGCGAAGGGGCGCAGCGACCAGCCGTCGGCGGCGCTGTGGTGCAGGACGAACAGCAGGGTGGAGCCCAGGAGCCAGACGGCGAGGGGGCTTTCGGCGGTCAGGTCGAAGCGGTGCCTGGCCGCGGCGCTGATGTGGGCGGCGGTCTCCGTGGCGGGGCAGTCGACCCGGTGCAGCGCCGGACGCAGCTCGCCCGGCGCCAGGACGCGCTGGTGGGGGACGCCGTCGTGCTCGGCGATCACCGTCCGCAGGATCTCGTGCCGGTCGGCCAGATCGCCGAGGGCAGCCTGGAGGGCCCGGGGGTCGGGGGCGGTGTCCAGGGTGACGAGGAGCGGGATGTTGTAGGTGGCGGCTCGGCCGTCGAGCCGGTTGAGGAACCACATGCCTTCCTGGGCGAAGGACAGCGGCACCCGCTGCGGGCGTACGGCGTCGCCGAGGACGGGCCGGGGCAGGGCGCCGCCGGTGTGTGCGGTGAGCCGCCGGGCGAGGGCGGCCGGGGTGGGCGTCTCGAACAGCGCGGTGATGGGGATCTCGGCACCCGTGTCGTGCCGCAGGCGGGCCAGCAGACGGGTGGCGAGGAGGGAGTCGCCGCCGAGGTCGAAGAAGTTCACGTCGGTGCCGACGGTCTCCCGGGGCAGTTTCAGTACGTCCTCGAACAGGGCGCACACCACGGCCTCTTCGGGCGTCCCGGGGCGGTTCCCGGAGGCGGCGGCGGTGAAGTCGGGGGCGGGCAGGGCCCGGACGTCGAGTTTGCCGTTCGCGGTCAGCGGCAGCGCGTCCACCGGGACGCAGACGGCCGGGACCATGTGCTCGGGCAGGTGGGCGGCGGTGTGGGCGCGCAGTTCGGCGGGGCTCACCGGCGCGGCGCCGGAGGCGACGGTGTAGGCGACGAGGTGCTGGGCGCCGTTGTCGGCGCGGCGGGCCACGACGGCGGCACGTGTCACGCCGGGGTGGGAGGCGAGGACGGCCTCGATCTCGCCGGGCTCGACCCGGAACCCGCGCAGCTGTATCTGGGCGTCGGCACGGCCGAGGTAGTCGAGGGTGCCGTCGGGCCGGCGCCGGGCCAGGTCGCCCGAGCGGTACATGCGGGTGCCGGGCGGTCCGTAGGGGTCGTCGAGGAAGCGGTCGGCGGTCAGGTCGGGCCGGTCGAGGTATCCGGCGGCGACCCCGGCGCCGGAGACGTACATCTCGCCGGTCGCCCCGGGCGGCACGGGGCGGCCGGCGTCGTCCAGCAGATGGACGCGCAGGTCGGCGAGGGGGGTGCCGATGACGCTGCCGCGGCGCGGGTCGTCCAGGTCGGCGCGGGTGAGGCGGTGGTGGGTGACGTGCACGGTGGTTTCCGTGATGCCGTACATGTTCACCAGCACCGGGCGGTCCAGGCCGTGCCGGTCGGCCCAGGGGCGCAGACGCGCCGGGCGCAGGGCCTCTCCGCCGAGGACGACGTAGCGCAACGCCCCGGCGTCTCCGCCCCGTTCGGCGTCGGCGTCGACGAGTTGCTCGAACGCGGACGGCGTCTGGTTGAGGACGGTCACGCCCTCGCGGTGCAGCAGCTCCAGGACCTCGCGCGGCGAGCGACTGACGGCGTACGGGACGACGACGACCCGGCCGCCGTGCAGCAGGGCGCCCCAGATCTCCCAGACGGAGAAGTCGAAGGCGTAGGAGTGGAACAGCGTCCACACGTCGTCGGCGCCGAAGGAGAAGTGTTCGGCGGCCGAGGCGAAGAGCCGGACGACGTTGGCGTGCGGGACGGGCACGCCCTTGGGGCGGCCGGTGGAACCGGAGGTGTGGATGATGTACGCGATGTCGGACGGGCGCACCGGTCCCCGACGGTCGGCGTCGGTGAGGTCGGCGGCGCCACGCCGGGCGAGGTCCGCCGCGACCTCCTCGTCGTCCAGGCGGACCACGGGGAGCGCGTCCCCGGCGAGGTGGGCGTGGGCGCGCTCGGTGACGAGGAGGACGGGGGCGGCGTCCTCGACGACCAGCCGCAGCCGTTCGGCCGGGTGGCCGGGGTCCAGGGGGAGGTAGGCGGCGCCGGTCTTGAGGACGGCCAGCAGGGCGGGCAGCAGCCGTGTCCCCCGCTCCAGGGCCAGCGCCACCACCCGGCCGGGGCCCGCCCCGCGTTCGGCCAGCAACCGCGCGAGCCGGTTGGCCTCGGCGTTGAGTTCCGCGTACGTGAGCCGTTCGTCCCCGCAGGTGACGGCGGAGCGCTCGGGTCCGGCCGCCGCCCGCTCCTCGAACAGCTCGGTGAGCGTCCGCTCGACGGCATGCGTGTGCACGGGGGTGTCGCGGGGGTGCTCGCCCGGCAGCAGGACGTCCAGGTCGCCCAGCGGGTCCGTCGGATCGGCCGCGGTCAGGCGGCGCAGCACCGTGACGAACCGGTCCCGGTGCAGGGCCAGTTCGTCCTCCTGGTACAGGGCGGGGTTGGCGTCGAAGGCCAGCCACAGTCCCCCGGACCGGCCGCCGGGGCGCACCGTGATCTGCAGGTCGTCGACGGCTCCGCCGGACAGGTGGTGCCAGGTGGTGGGGTGTCCGCCGAAGTGCGGCGCCTCGTCGAACGGGACGATGTTCAGCACCGGCCCGTACAGTCGGCGCCCGGTGCCCATCAGCCCCAGGTCGCGGCGGAGGAACTCACCCCGGTAGCGCTGGTGGCGGCGCAGGGCCGCCAGTTCCTCGGCGACGGCCCGGGCCAGTTCCGCGACGGAGGTGCCGGGGGCGGCGGCCACACGCAGCGGGAGGATGTCGGAGGCGGTGCCGGGGGTGCGCAGGGCGGCGCTGCCGGCGCGGCTCATGGTGGCCAGGCCGAGTACGAGGTCACGGGCGCCGGTCATCCGGTGCAGATAGGCGACGGTGGCCGCGGTCAGCAGTTCGGTGCGCCGGACGCCGAGGCGGGCCGCGGCGGCGTCGAGGGCGTCGGCCTCGGCGGGCGACAGCGTGGCGGCGCGGCGCAGGAAGGGCGCGGCGGGGGCGGCCGTACGGGAGGTGAGGCGGGCGGGCTCCGGCAGGCCGGCCAGGTGGCGTGCCCAGTGGTCGCGGTCGCGGGTGTACGCCTCGGAGGCGCGGTAGGCCGCCTCCTGCTCCTGGAGCCTGCTCACCGGCGCGAACCCGCACGGGTCCGGTGCGCGGCCCTCGGCCAGCGCGTTGTACGTCTCGGCCAGGCGCCGTCCGAGCAGCTTGTAGCTGTAGCCGTCGAGCAGGAGGTGATGGGCTCTCAGCAGCCACAGGAAGCGGTCGGGGGCCAGGGTCAGCAGGGTGTGCGCGAACAACGGGCCCTTCTCGACGTCCACGGGTGCCGCGAGGTCGGCGCGGACGTGGGCCCAGGCGGCGGCCTCGGGGTCCTGGGCGTCGCTGACGTCGACCCGGTGCAGGGGCCAGGCGTCCGCGTCGGGAGCGGTGCGGCAGCGGGGGCCTTCGTCGGTGTCGCCGAACCGCAGGGCGAAGGTGTCCGCCTCGCCGACGGTGCGTCGCAGCGCGGTCTCGAACAGGCCGGTGTCGAGGGGACCGTGGATCTCCACCGCCTCCGCGGTGTTGTACGCGGCGCTGTCCGGCGCGAGCCGCCCGGCGTACCAGAGGCCCTCCTGGGCTCCGGACAGCGGTCGACGTTCGTCCTCCTGGAGTGACATAGCACAACCCTCACGTGGCAAGCCGTAACTGTCCCGGACGGCGAAGGCCCGGCCGGATCGGACGTGTGCGGCCACCGCTCCCCGCCGCGCTCGCGCTCGTGCACGGGTCGGGCCGGCCCAGTGGGCGGGACGGGAGGCCGCACGCCGAGGGCGGGGGGATCGCGTCACCCGGCCCCGGTTCACGGCACATCACGGTGCGGCAGCGAGTCCGGGCGGGTCAAGCGGGACCGGGCCCGTGCGGCGCCGCTTCAGGGGTTTCCCTGGAGAACGGGGGGCCGGGGAGTGCGGGCGCCGGTGCAACTTCTAGGGAAATCACGCGACTTCCCTCCCGACCGCGTTCGCGGCTGGATTCGGCCGCGATCCGCCGTGCACTCTCGAAGGGCCCCACCCCGGCGGACCGCCGGCGGCGGCAGGCCGACTCCGGGCCGTGGAACCCCCGACATGAACGACGGAAAGAAGGCTGACGGCATGCACCGTGCGCTGTGTCCGGTCGAGACGCTCTACGTGGGTCAGAGAAGCAGAGCCGTCCTGTCCTGCAGCCTGCGCGGACCCGTGGACGCCGCGGCGCTGGCGGCCGCTTTCGACGCCCTGACGAGCACCCACCCGACGCTGCGGTCCCGCATCGAGCAGGTCGGCACGGACCACGTGCTGCGCCTCCTGGCCGAGGACGAGCGGCCCCGCCTGACCGTCCGCACCGGCGACGAGGAGGAGGCCTACGCGGCGGAGCTGAACCGGCCCCTGCCGGTCGGCGGTCCGCTGAGCCGCGCCGTCCTGGTCAGCGCGCCCGACGGTGAGAGCCACCTGTTCGTGCTGGTGGTGGACCACACCGTCACGGACGGGCACAGCAGCATCGCCCTGCACAACGCGCTGTGGGACCGTTACCGCGCACTGGTCGACGGCGAACACACCGACGGGACGGCCGAGGCGGGTCTCCCGTCCTGGCCCCAGCCCGTCAGCCGGCTGCTGCCCGCGGCCGACGAGGCCGACACGGCGAAGTACCTCGACGGCCGTCTGGAGGAGACGCGCCGGCACCCGGTCGCGCTGGTGCCGTACGACACCGCCGCCGAAGGCGGGGCCGACGCGGCCGGACACATCGAGGTCCGCCGGCTGACCCTGGACGCGGACCTCACCTCGCGCCTGCGCGCAACGGCACGCGCCTGCGGCGTGTCCGTGCACGCGCTGGTCGCCGCGTCGCTGCTGGCCGCGGCCCGCCGGCGGCTGGACGGCCACGGCCCCCGCGAACTCGGCTGCCTCTCCCCCGTCGACCTGCGCTCCCGCCTGTCCCCGCCGCTGCCGGCCTCCGCGATGGTGCCCGCGGTCACCACGCACCTCCAGACCCTGGCGGTCTCCGAGACCTCCGAGCCCCTGGAGCTGGCCCGTGCCGTGCACGCCCGGCTGAGCGACTTCCTCGCGCGGGGCCACCACTTCCACGAGGTGCGCATCACGCCGGAGATCCCTCGCCACCCGGCCCTGCAGATGGCCACCGTGATCGCCACCAACATGGGTGTCGTCCCCGGCCCGCGACTGCCAAGCGGCCTGCGGGCGGTCGACGTGCGGCTGGTGCCGGCCCGTGAGCACTACTTCCCCCGGGCGGGGCGCAGCCCCGTGATGGCGTGCGTGGTCTCCTTCGAAGGGCGGTTGTCCATCGAGTTCCCGCACTCCACCGCCTGTTTCAGCCCGTCGTTCATGCGGGCGTTCCGCGACGACGTGCGCGCGGGCCTGCTCCGCTTCACGACCGCGGTCGCGACCGCGACCGCGACCGCGCCGGAGCCGCAGCCCGAGCCGCAGCCGGCGCGTGCCGTCTCCGGCTGAAGCACGCCCCCTCCCCGCTCACGCACACGCACCCCGTCCGCCCGGCTGCCGTAAGTGCCGTAAGGAGCCTCTGCCCGACATGTCCACCGTCAGCGAACTCCCCTCTCCCCTGATGCTGCTCCCCCGAGCCCAGGCGGGCGACGAGCAGGCGATGAACCGCTTGCTGACCGGCATCACGCCCTACGTCGCACGCATCTGCCGGTCCATCACCCATGACGACGGGGCCGACGCCACGCAGGAGGCGCTGCTCGCCATCTACCGCGGCCTGGGGTCCCTGCGCGAACCGGCCGCCTTCTACGGCTGGGTGCGCTCGGTGACGGTCCGCGAGGCCGTCCGTACCGCCAAGCGCTACGGCGAGGAGCGGAGCTGCTCCGAGCTGGAGTCGCGGCAGGAGGCGAATCCCCTGGACGCGGTGCACATCAGCGACGTGCTGGAGCGGTTGTCCCAGGCGCACCGGCAGGTCCTCACCCTGCGCGCCTACGGACTCAACGAGGAGGAGATGGCCGAGGTGCTCGCCCTGCCCGTGGGCACGGTCCGCTCCCGTCTCTTCCGTGCCCGCCGACGGTTCCAGGAGGCATGGCTGCCCTCGGCGGCGTGAGGCAGGCGGCTGCCGCCGCCACGGCTGGTCCTGTACGCAAAACGGCCGTGGCGGTGTGTCACCGCCACGGCCGTTCCGCCCGGAGTTCAGGGGGGCCGCGGCCCTGCTACTTCACGCGTTCGGGCAGAACGCGTGGGGGCCACTGGCCGGGGGCGAACATCCCGAGCGCGTGTGCCCGCGCCACCAGGGCGGGGCGGTTGGGCGCCTCGAACCTCCGCAGCATCTGCCCGACGCGGTACTCGATCCCCTGACGGCTCAGATAGAGACGGGAGGCCAACTGCGCGGTGGACTCGCCGCGCGCGACACCTTCGAGAACCTGCGCGTCGAGCGCGCTGAGCACGGGCCGGCCGGCGGCCTCCGCCAGGGTGCCCTTCTGTGGTGGGCGCCTGTCCCCGGCCCGGCGCATTTCCGCCGCGCGGTGTGCCGCTCCCGCCCTGCGCAGGAGAATGACGACGCCGAAGACATCGCCCGAGGGTTTCCTGACGGCGACCCCGGTGAGTTCCGCCGGGAAATCCCGTCCGGTGCCGTCCCGGTAGGTCACCGTTTCCGTGAATCGCCGGCAGCGCCCCGAGGAGAGGAAGGTGAACTGTTCCCGCAGCCTTGCGGGAACGGGAGAACGGAGAAGGTCGAGAAGTCGGCGCCCGCGTATCTCGTCGGCACTCAAGCCGAATTGGCGGGCGAATTCCGGTTCCGCGGCCGTGACGACCGGGTCCCCCGGGGAGACGTGGGCCGTCCAGGCGTCCGCCGAGGCGGCGCCGCGGTGCGCACCGCCTCCTGTCGGGACGCGATGGGCGGGGGCAGCCGGAGCGGCGGCATTCCTCTGCTGGCCGGGTGAGGCGTCGGAGAAACTCGTGGTCGCCACGAACGTACCGTCCTTCTTCCTGCGCGTGGGGGCTGGGAAGGGTTGCGAGCGCGGAGCGGGCCACCGGCGCTGTGCCTGGGTGTCGGCGAGCGCCGGGTGACGGCACGAACCACCTCGTCGGTGGCCGGGCCGGGTGTTCCGCGCCGCTCGGGCGGGCCGACGGCGGGCGTCGGCCTCCCGAGAGTCATCAGGGTGAGCGGAACGGACGGCGCCGAGGCGGCCGGCGTCCGGATACCGGGGATAACGTTGTCATGGCCACTGATTCTCGTTGTCCGATCCCGACGCCGGAAGGCCGCCGGGCGGACCGGCCGACCGTACGGCAGGCCTGCGGGAGAAGCCCCGCCGGGAACCGTGCAACACGAGGAACCTCCACGAGACGAAGTGGGCATCGCATCAGGAGCGGTTTAGAGAGTAGGGGTCGACAACTCCTGTGACAAGGGTTTGCCAGGTGACCTCGGTCATCCGCCAACTCCTTTTAAAGCGGGCGGCTTTCGGGCAGTGTGAACCCCCGATACAAACCCTTCGGCGAAGACGGACGCGGCTACGGAATTCGGCGGTCGGCCCACCTTCAGCAGCGTGCCCGTGCCATCCGCCGTCCGTGGCGCGTCACCCGCTCCCGTGCCCGACCGGGCAGGCCCATCCGGGAAATGCCGTCCCCGCGGCGCCGGCGCCGGTGAACGGGGTCCGTACCGCGTGGACCTGCCGTACTCGCTGCGGCCTAGATTGTGCGCATGACCCAGTTCAAGGACTTCAACTTCAAGCTCGTCGTCGTCGAGCAGCTCATGTACGTCGACGAGAAGCTCACCCCTCCGTTCCGGCTCGCCGATCTGCTGCGGGAGCGCGGCCTCGGCGGCGACCCCTGGGAGTACGCCCACCGGCACAGCCTGGACCACAAGGTCGTGCCCGAGGCGCGCGCCTTCTTCGAGTCGCTGGAGATCGGCGACGAACTCCTGGCGGGAGTCGAGGAGTTGTGCATGGACGGTGGGAACGAGGTCTACCAGGAGTGCGCTCCCGTGTGGGACGGCGAGGACGACCTGTTCGACATCTCCTCGCTAGAGGACCTCACCCTTCTTCCGAATCTCCGGCGGGTCCTCGGTTCCGAGTTCCTGGGCCCGGAACTCCAGGAGGAGCTGCGCGGCCGCGGCATCGCCGCCGACTGACACCTCGGGACGGCTCCCGGAAGGGCGGGCCGCGTCCTCGTCCTTGGCCCGGGAGGCGGGGGTGAGTCGTCGTGCGGCCCGAGCGCACATCGGCGTCCGAGGCCGCTCAGCCCTTGGCAGCCAGGGTGTCCTGGGAGACCTGCCACAGCAGGGCCGCCGCCTCGGGGTCCAGGGCGTGGTCCGCGACGCCGGTACGCGCACTCAGCCGGCCGCGGACGGCTTCGTCGCAGTCCTCGAAGTAGCGGCCACTGACCCCCTCCAGCAGCGGTGAGGCGGCGAGCAGGACGGAGGTCGCCGCGCCTTGCTCCGGCGTCTTCCACTTCAGTTCCGCGCCGCCCGGCGCCTGGGCGCGCAGCCGGGCGAGTTCCTCGTCGGAGACATGGCGCTGGAGGTTGGTGCGGATTCCGCCGGGCATCAGCGCGTTGACGGTGATGCCGTCCGCCGCCCAGCGCTTGGCCGCTTCGACCGCGAACAGGACGTTGGCGGTCTTCGACTGGCCGTACGCCGACCATGGCTCATAGGCGCGCCGCCGGAAGTGGATGTCCTCGAAGACGACCCCGGAACGGTGGTGGGCGCTGGAGCTGACGGCCACGACGCGGGCGCCGCCGTCCCTGGCCAGGGCCGGGTGCAGGCCGAGGGCCAGCGCGAAGTGCCCGAAGTGGTTGGTGGCGAACTGGAGCTCCCAGCCTTCCGGCGTGCGCAGTTCCGGTGAGGCCATCACACCGGCGTTGTTGACCAGGATGTGCAGGGGCCCGTCCCACGCCGAGACGAACGCGGCGACCGAGTCCTGGTCGGCCAGATCCAGATGCGCGACCCGCACGTCCTCGTTGCCGGTCGTGGCGGTGATGTGCTGGGACGTGCGCGCACCGGCGTCGACGTCCCTGACAGCGAGGGTCACCTGCGCGCCGGCCGAGGCGAGGGCGCGGGCGGTCTCGACGCCGATGCCGGAGGCGCCACCGGTGACGACGGCGCGGCGGCCGGTCAGGTCGACACCCGAGACGACCTCGGCGGCGGTGGTCTCCGCGCCGAAGGGGGTGGTGAGGCGTGGGGTGGGAGCGCTGGCGTTCATGGTCGTTCCCGTCTGGCCAGAGGCATGAGCTCGGGGTGCGGAGGCGGCCGCGGCCGATAGGGTAGGAACCGGAGGAGGCTCCGCATAATGCGAGATCAAACGGAGGAGGCTCCGTTTGCAACAGGAGGAGGACCAGGTGACCGCCCCCGCCCCCCGGCCGCTGCGCGCCGACGCGCGCCGCAACCGCGACCGACTGATCGAGGTGGCCGCGCGCGCCTTCGCCCAGGACGGGCCGGACGTGACCCTCGACGCGATCGCCAAGGAAGCGGGAGTGGGCATCGGCACGCTCTACCGCCACTTCGCCACCCGCGAGGAGCTCGTCGAGGCGGCCTACCGCAGCGAACTCGCCACGCTCTGCGACTCCGCCTCGGAACTTCTGGAGGCCGGACCACCGGACGCCGCCCTGCGCGCCTGGATGGACGGCTTCGTCCGCTACATGACCACCAAACGCGGGATGTCCGACGCGCTGCGCGCCCTCATCGCGACCGGGGGTGATCCGTTCTCCCGCAGCCGGACCATGCTCACCGGCGCGATCACGGAGCTGTTCCGGGCCGGCACGGCAGCGGGCCTGCTGCGCGCGGACATCGAACCGGAAGACGTGCTCTTCAGCCTCAGCGGCCTGTCCCTCGCCGCCACGACCCCCGAGCACCACGCGCGGATGGCACGCCTCCTGGACCTCCTGATGGACGGGCTCCGCTACCAGGCCCCCTCCGGCAGCCGCGCGCCCGATGCGGACACACCGGCCGTCTGACCTCCGGCACGGCGGAGGCGCACGCGTGAGAACCCCCGGAGCGATGCCGCCTCGGGGACGTGGCGCAGGCGGCCGGGCGCGTTCGTCGGGCCGGGAGCCCGCCGGGTTCCTATGCTCGAAGAAGAACGGTCATCCGCACCGTGCCGACGAGGGAGGCGGATTCCATGACCGCAACGGCGGACGCGCGTGAGGCCGACCGCGCGCTCAAGGCGAAGCACCGGACGATGTGGGCGCTCGGCGACTACCCTGCGGTCGCCACGCGTGTCGTGTCGGCTCTCGGCCCCGCACTGGTGGAGGCCTGCGCGATCAAGGACGGGGACCGGGTGCTGGACATCGCCGCCGGATCGGGGAACGCCTCGATCCCCGCCGCCCTGGCCGGCGGCGACGTGGTGGCCTCCGACCTCACTCCCGAGCTGCTGGCCGTGGGACGCGGGGAGGCGGAGGCGCGCGGCGCGGCACTGCGCTGGCAGGAGGCGGACGCCGAGGCGCTGCCGTTCGAGGACGGTGCCTTCGACACCGTGATGTCCTGCGTGGGGGTCATGTTCGCCCCGCACCACCAGGCCGCCGCCGACGAACTGGTACGGGTCTGCCGGCCCGGCGGCACGATCGGGCTGCTGAGCTGGACCCCCGAGGGATTCATCGGGCAGATGTTCGCCGTCATGAAGCCGTACGCACCGCCCCCTCCCCCGGGAACCCAGCCGCCACCGCTGTGGGGGCAGGAGGAGCACGTACGAGCCCTGCTCGGCGAGCGTGTCACCGACGTCGTGGCACACCGACGGAAGATCAGCGTGGACACGTTCAGCGAGCCGGAGGAATTCCGGGAGTTCTTCAAGACGGCTTACGGACCGACGATCACCGTCTACCGCAACATCGCCGACGACCCCGAGCGGACCGCCGCCCTGGACGCGGCCCTCGCCGACCTGGCGGGCGGCGCGCTGCGGGACGGGGCCATCGAAGCGGAGTACCTGCTGCTCACCGCCCGCCGGAGCGGCTAGGCGGATTCGTTCGCGTGGATTCGCCCACCGTCGGGCCGAAGGCGGGCAGGGCCTGCACACGCTCCGCCCGGCCCGCACGCGGGGCAGCACAGCGGAGAGCTCCCGAAGGCCGGTGATGCCTTCGGGAGCTCCCCGTCGTCAATGGGCCTGAGCCCACCGCTCGTCACCTGTCAGCGATCAGCGCGCCTGCGCGCCGAAGCGGGTGCCGACGGAGGGGAAGCCGCCGGTGCCGGGCTTGTACGTGGTCACCGCGGCGACCGTGCCGCCGTTGACGGTGTTGGACATCGGCAGGGCGTACAGGGCGCCGAGTCCGGGGCCGTAGGGCATGCCGACGTACAGCTTGGTCCCGGTGTAGTGCATGTTGCGGCCCAGGTACTGGTTGGCGCCCGGGGTGCCGGGGATGCCGTCGCCGTCGCCGGCCTCGATCCAGCGGTCGTTGGCACCGGCCGCCGCGACGAGCGAGAAGGTGTGGACGGCACCGGCATGGTCGGCCGTGCCGAGGGCCTCACCCGGGGCGCCGACCGCCAGACGCATGGTCGAGGTGGTGCCGACCGCGCGGGGCGCGGTGTTGACGGCGGTCAGGGTCTCGCCCATCCGGTCGCCGGTCTCGGACGTGCCGGAGACGTCGTCCTCCGCGGTGCCCTGCTTGAGCTCACGCAGCTCGTCCCAGACACCGGCGGCGGTGACCCGGCCCACGACGACACGGCCGGAGTCGGCACGGTTCTCGGTGCCCACCACCACCGCCTCGCCGGGCGAACCGATCGCCAGGATCGAGTCGGTGGCCGTGGCGGCTCCGGAGGGCCGGTACTCGGTCAGGCTGAGGGACCAGCCGAAGTCGTCGTTCGCCTCGGCACCGCCGGAAACCTTCTCGAGGTCCTGGTCCAGGCCGAACAGCGGCTTGGGGTGACCGTCGGCGTGCAGCGTGTGGCTGAAGACGCCCACGTTGCCCGCGGCGTTGTCGCCGCCGATGTTCTCGTTGGGCGCGCCGATGGCGATGTGGTTGGCGTCGGCCGCGACCGAGGCGCCGAAGCCGTCGTTCGCCTCGGCGCTACCAGGTGCATCGGCCTTGTCCTGGTGGATCGCGACGTTGACGGAGCCCCGCAGGTAGAAGGCCGACCCGGCCTTCGCGAGGGTGCCGAGCGACTCGCCGGGCACGCCGATCACGAGGTAGGGCTCACCGGTGACGGTGGTGCCGGCGGCGATCGCGTCGCCCATCCGGTCGCCCGTCTCGTTGCCCGACGCCTTGATCGCGCCGGCTCCGGCCTCCTGCTCGAAGTGGGTGTTCTTCGCCGCGCCGGTACCCAGGCCGCCGGCCGCGCCGTACAGCACGTCGACGAAGCCCGCGTCGGCGACGGTGCCGACGTCCTCCAACGTGGTGCCGACGACGAGGTCGGTGTAACCGTCCTCGTTGTAGTCGACGGTGTCGATCGCGTCGCCGAACGAGTCGCCCTGCTCGGCATCGCCGGCGACCCAGTCGAGGTCCTGGTTGATCTCCGCGATGCCCTTGCCGCCACCGTAGGAGATGCGGACCAGACCGGCGTTGGTCTTGCCGCCGACGGTGCCCGCCGGGTCGGCGATCGCGATGTCCTCGACGCCGTCACCGTTGAAGTCGGTGATGCGGGTGGCCCCGACCTTGGAGCTCACCCAGGAGGCCAGGTCGTCGACGCGTGCGATGACGCCCGCGGTACTCGTCTGCGAAGCGTCGATGCCGTAGCAGCCGCCCTGCGCTGAGCGGGAGGTGAGGCCCGTGAGCTTGCCTGCGCTGATCACCGGACCGCCGGTGTCGCCCATGCACGCGGCGGCGCCGTCCTTGCCGGTCACATTCGCCGACGTGGCGGCGGTGGAGTCGACGGTGTAGGTGCCGGTGTGCAGCTTCAGGGGCGCCCACTCGGTCTTCGTGCGGCCGTACCCGGTGAAGGTCAGCTCCGCACCGGCCGAGGGCGCGGCGCTCGCGAGGGCGATGGGCGTCACGTTGGTGACGGGCCGGTTCAGCCGGGCGAGCACCACATCGCGGTCGGTGCGCGGCACGAGCTCGACGACCCGGCGCTCGGCGCCCTGGGTGCCGGCCAGGTCGGCCCGGCCGATCACGGCGGTGGTCTTCTTCTGCGGGGCGCCGGCCGGGACCGCGAGCGAGGTGGCGGGGTCGGCGGCGAAGCAACTGGCCGCGGTCAGGAGCCACTCGGTGTCCACGAGAACGGCGGAGCAGCCGCGGTCGTGTTCGCCGATGATCACCTGGGCGGTGGCGGCGTACGTGGTGGCCGAGTCGGCGACCGGAGTGCCGGTGACGGCGGACGCGGGCACCGCGCACAGCGCGAGCGACCCGGCGGCCAGGACCGCGCCGATCGCGGCCGGACGGAGACGTCTGGGGGAATGCATGGAAGTGGTGACCTCAATCACAAGGCGGCGCAGGCTACTTGGTGGTGCGGATCTCGACCAGGACGTGCTCCCGGCCGTCGACGGACTCGCCGACGCCCTCCCAGGTGTCTGCGGGGATGTCGTACTCGACGCGGTCGTCCTCGGCGGTCATCTCCAGGTGGGTGTTGCCGGAGTCGTCGGTCCGCACCCCGTGCACCGACTCGAGCTGCAGGGTCAGGAAGCCCTCTTCGCCGGTGACCTTGAAGCACACGTCCTCCCGGTCGCGGGCGAGGAACCTCAGGAGGTTGTCCTCGCTCGCGCAGTCGGCGAGCACGATGCGACCGTCGCCGCGCTTGAGGAGGATGCCCTGTTCGGCCAGGATCTTGTCGGCCTGCGGGTAGTTGTAGTCCTCCACCGCGTATCCGGGCGCCGCGTCGGCGGCAAGTCCGGTGGCGGCGTCGGAGGGCTGGCCCCCGGCCATCACGGCCCATGCCAGGGCACCGGCGGCGGCCGCGGTGCCCAGAATGCGCGCCAGTGTGCTGCGTGGCTTCATCACAGTCCTAGAAGTCGTCCATCGGCAGGAGCCGACGGAGAGATTCTCCACCGCCCCCTGCGGTTCAAGTCCCTTATGGAAGCGGGGCTTGGCGGGTGCGTCCAATTCAGAAATCGGGCAGAAGTCGGGCATCCCCCGGGTGGCTGTCGTGATATGCGTCACCCGCGGGAATGGTTGTAGTGCTCTCGATAAAGAATCGGCATCCAATCTCTCGGGGATTCGCTCGCTCGGTGAGCGATACCGGCTGTCTGGACCGGGTAAGCCGACGGCCGGGCCACGGAAATGATTCCGTGGCCCGGCCGCCACCGGCGGGCACGGTACCGGCAAGCGGGTTCTAGGACGCGTCCGCTCTGGTGAGCTTCAGGGACGGCGGCCCGCCCGGATCGGGACGGAACTCCACCGTCTCACCGCCGCTCGGGTAGAGCTGGATGCCGGAGGTCTCGCCGAGTCCACCGTCATCGACCGTCAGATAGATGAAGTCGCTGGACGCCTGGCTGTCGCGGAACTCCCAGCGGCCACGGAAATCGGCGGGACCCGAGGAACCGTCCGTCGCCACACCGGTGGCGGAGAACGTCCCGTCGGGGTCGAGGCGGAGTTCACCGCCCGTCTTGGCGTCGCGGTACACGCCGGGCAGCTCGTCCGGGTCGTCGGAACCCGTGCATCCCGAGACGAGTGCCGCGGCGGCGGCCAGCAGGGCGACGAGCCGTCTCACGCGCGTCCTCCTGCGCATCACGGCCCCAGCGTGACGTCGAACTCGATCACCTGGGTCTTGGGAGACAGAGGCCCGGAGTCCCCCACGACCTTGTCGACGAACGAACCGACGGTGTCGCTCCACCAGTCCGTGTAGCCGATGACCGGCGGGTGCGTCGCGGACTCGATGTCCGACTCGTTGAACGCGGTGTACCGCCACACCACGGAGCCGTCCGCGTTCTTGCGGATGGGAGTCATCCGGACGTAGTGCGAGCCCAGGAACGTGTACGCCAGGTTTCCGGTGAGCCCGGCCGTGGAGAGTGTCCCGTAGTCCTGGAGGTACTTCCCGGCGCCGTCGAAGCCGCCCAGCTGGTAGTCGTACATGTAGGTGTGGCCCAGCTCGTAGTCCCCTCCCTGGGTGCGGGAGGCGAAGAAGGCGATGACCTCCTTCGTGAACTTGTGGTCACGGTACAGGCTGGTGAACTCGTCGCCCGGACCGAAGCACTGCGACCGGGGGCCCTTCCCGGTCAGCCAACTCCACCCCAGCTCCCACGGATTGGTGCTGTTCCCGGACTCGATGGGGTCGCCGAACGGCGTCAGACAGCTCTCGGCGCCCTCCGGAAGGCCGTTCTTGTCCGGGTCGATGGGAACGGTCGCGTTGTCCAGCGCGTTCTGGATCGCCTCGCGTATCGCCGCCTGAATGACGAGGACCTTGGCCTCGAGCGCGGCCCGGGCGGCGGCGTTGGCGTCCTCACCCGCCGCGAGCGACGCCTTGCGGGCTGCCGTGGCCGAAGCCGCGGCATCGGCGGCGTAGTTGGCGGCGATACCGGCGGACCGGACGGCCCGGGTCGCCGCGTGGCGCGCCACGCTGCTCGCCTTGCGCGCCGCGGCGGCCGCCTGACGCGCGGTTTCCGCGGACCGTGCGGCGTCGGCCTCGGATCCCTCGGCGGCTTCGGCGTTCTTGCGTGCTTCCTCGGCGGACAGCTTGGCGTCGGCCGCGTACCCCTTGGCGCGATCGGCCCATTCGATCGCCTTGTCGGCGGCGTCGCGTGCGAGGGCCGCCGCCTCGGAGGCCCGGGCCGCGTCCTCCAGCGCTTCCTGTGCGATCTTCGCCGCGCCCGCGATCGCGGCACGGATCGCGCTGATGTGCGTGGCGTGATCGTGGTCGATCCGCGCGAACTCGTACTGCGTGGTGCCGATGAACTGGCGCAGCATGTGCGTGTCGCCCTCGAGAGCGATCTTGGCGGCCGCCTTGACGTAGGGGCCTCCGTTCGCCAGGAGCGTGGTGGCCTTCACGCGGTCGTCCTCGCGGACGGCCGTGGCACGTTCGACGTGCAGGAAGACGTGCAGGGCCTCCGCGGTGCCCTTCTCCAGCGCGGCCTCGGCCGCACGGCGGACCGCGGGGCCGGTGGTGTCATCGGCCAGGAGCGTGGTCACCTCGACGCGGTTGTCCTCCTTGGCCGCCTCGATCGCCCCGCCCTCGAGGAAGGTCCTGATCTTCGCGGCGTCCTCGGTCTTCAAGGCCTCCACTGCCGCCAGGGCCACGTCCTTCGTCGAGATGGCCGCCGCTGCCGCGACGTTCTCGACGTTGTCCTGCTGCAGAGCGATGACGCGGTCGGCGTCGATCCAGTGGACGACGTCCTCGTCCGAGCCGGCCAGCGCGAACTCCGCGGCCTCCCGGGTCCACGTACCCGCCCGCTCGATGAGCTGGACCGCCGCCCTGCGCCCGGCTGCCACGGCTTCCGCCGTGTTGCCGTCCCGCAGCGCCGCCTCCGCCGAGCCGATGAGCGCGAGCAGTTCCTCGGACAGGCGCGCTTCCTGCGTCCGCTCCCGGTTGAACCGTTCGAGCTGATCCGCCTCCGCGCTCGCCTCGAGCCGCGCCCGTGCGATCGCCTCGTCGGTCTCCTCGGCCAGCCTGGCGACCTCGGCCTCACGAGCCGTCTGTTCGACCGCACGCGCCTTGTCGACGGCGTCCGCCGCCTTGTTGGCGGCCTCCACGGCCGCGTTGGCGGCTGTCGTCGAGCGGTTGGCGTAGTCGACGGCCTTACCGGCGTGGTTCGCCGCTTCCACGGCGGCCGCAGCCGCCTTCTCGGCGTGGTCGGCGGCGCTGTTGGCCGCGTCGCGGGCCGCGCGTGCGGCGGTGGCCGCCTGACCGGCCAGGGTTCGCGACCTGCTCGCGGCCTGCGTGGCCCGGGCCGCGGCGGCCTCTGCCACGGCGGCCTCCCGCTGCGCGGCGGCGGCCTGGGACTGTGCGGCACCGGAGGCCACGGCCGCGTCGGCCGACGCCCGAGCTGCGGCGGCGGCGTTGACCGCCGAGCCGGCGGCGGCCGCGCCCGCGGCATCGGCCGCGTCGGCGGCCATGGCCGCGAGGTCGGCCTTGAGAGCCACGGTGCGGACGAGCTTGACCATCGCCGTGGCGGCAGCCGCCGCCTGTCGGGCCGCGTCCGCCATCGCCGCGTCCTTGGAGGCGCCGATCGCGGCACGGTACGCACGGGCCGCCGCACGTCCGCCCGCCGCGGCCGCCGCGGCAGCGGCCTGCGCGGCCGCCACCGAGCGCTGCGCGGCGGCCTGCGCCGTCCGCGAGGCCGACACCGCGGTCGCCGCGGCAGCGGCCGCTCCCCGGGCCGCCTGCGCCGCCTTGTTCGCCGCCCTGGCGGAGCGCTGGACGTCCTGTTCGGCGGCCTCGGCCTCGGCCTTGGCCTCCAGCGCCGCCTCCTTCGCCTTCTCGGCGGCCTTGACGGCCTGCTGGGAGAGCTCGACGGCCTCGTCGGTCTTCCGGCCGGCGCGGCGTCCCTCCGCCTCCACGGCCTTGACCAGTTGCTGGATCGTCGCCGTCTCTTCGTCACGCGCCCGGGCGATGTACTGGCCCGTCTCCAGGAACCACCGCATCGCCCGGGGCGACCCGTCGTCCAGCGCCCGCTCCGCGTACTCCCGCACCTGCGGAGACGCCGTCACCAGGATGGAGGTCACCTGCACCCGCTCGTCCTCCTCCTGAGCGGTGAACTGTCCGCCACTGAGGAAGGCGCGCAACGCGAAGTCGGAAGCGGACTCCAGCGCGGCGGTCGCCTCACGCTTCACGGCACGACCACCGTGGGCCATGACCGTGGTCACGGCCACCTCGAGGTCCTCGCGCACCGCGGTCTGGAAACCGCCCTTGAGGAAGGCCTCGACCGCCGCCGTTCCGCCGGACAGCGCCATGCCGATACCGTCGCGCGTCGCCCTCCCCGCCGTGACCAGGGACTGCGTGAGCGTGAACCTGTTGTCCTCGGCCCGGGCCGCGGGCAGCTTCTCGTCGAGGAACGCCCTCACGTCCGCGGCACTGCCCACCAGTGCGGCGGCCGCGGCGGTGCGTACGGCACGGCCGCCCGTCCGGTACGCCCAGACCACCTTGCCGCGGTCGGTGTCCGGCAGCCCGGATCCCTCGGGCACCGAGTCGGTGCCGGCCGCGCTCGCCGCGTACGCGGGGCGGGTGAGGACCGTGCAGTTCGGCAGCGCGCAACCGGCTGCCACCCCGACGAAGGCGGCGAGCATCTGACGTCTGCTGAACTGTCGTGACCGCTGTGCCATCACGATTCCCTTCTCCTGCGCTGATCCCGGCCAGGACGTGCTCCCGGCCGTCGACGGACTGTCGTAGTCGGTGGTCCGCACCCGGTGCACCGAGTCGGACTCCAGGCTCAGGAAGCACTGCGCGGCCGAGGGCAGGCCTTCACCGCCCGCGTCGGGGCACCGGCGGCGGCCGCGGTGCCCGGAACGCGCGCCCAAGTGCCGCGTGGCTTCCTCACAGTCCTAGAAGTCGACAACCGACAGGAGCCGACCGGAGAAGTTCTCCACCGCCCCCTGCGGTTCAAGTCCCTTATGGAAGCGGGGCGCGGCGGGCGCGTCCAATTCAGAAATCGGGCAGAAGTCGGGCATCCCCCGGGCGGCTGTCGTGATGTGTGTCACCCGCGGAAATGGTTGTAGCGATCTCGATAAAGAATCGGTTCCGGTACCGCCCGGCACGATGACTTCGAAGACGGGGGAATGCTTGGCCGGCCCTTTTCAGCGGCAGAGTTCATGGTCGTGGTATCAGATCCGACATCACGTCGAACGGCAGCGAGGAATTGGCCGCTGCCGCCTCCACCACCCGCCAGTCGGCGTCATTGAGCAGTTCTTCGGTGACCGACGGTGGAAGGGCCGCATGGCCTGCCGCCACCGGCCTCGCCCGGGCGTCGGCCAGACAGGCGAGCAACGCCGGTGGCGACGCGTTGCGATGGCCGGCGATCACGCGGAGCGCCCTCGGCACCGGGGGCCCCTGCCGGGTCAGGGCCTCCAGAAGTGCCGGGGTCGCATCCGGATTGGCTGCCACCTGAGCGGCGACCCGGGCTCCGTGCCGTGCGAGCATGGCGCGCAGTCGGCCCTCCGAGAGGCCCGGGTGCGGGGCGATGGACTTGACCACCTTCGCGTCGGAGTCGGCAGCCAGCGCGTCCCGTAGGACGGGCGACAGGTCACGTCGCTGGGCCACGAGCATCCGAGCGGCCGGGTTCGGTGACGCGGCCAGCTTCTCGACCTCGTCGGGGGATGCGGAGGCGATCCGCGGCAGCAGAGTGGCGCCGATCCTGGTGGCGCGGGCCAGGTCGGTCAGTACCTCGAGCGGGACCAGTGGGTTGTGGGCGAGCCTGCGCCGCACTTCGTGGTCACGGTCGCTGGCCAGTACGCGGACCAGGGCCTCGTCGATCGCGGGATTCCCGGCGAGGTCGGCTCGGACACCGGGGTTCGGGTCCGACGCGAGCCGAGCGCACACCTTTGGCGGCAGATCGGGGCGCGCGGCGAGCGCCCAGCGCAGCAGCAGCGAGGGATGTTCCACGAAGCTCAGGACGGCCTGGGTGGGTGTGGCCGGATTCCGAAGGGCCATCCGCTGCGTCTCGTGCGTGCTGGACTCGTGGGAGCCCGCGCAGGAGGCTCCGGACGGCAGGGCGCAGTCGGGGCGCGAGCATTGCGGATCGTGCGTGAACGGGACCTGCTCACGTTCGCAGACAAGACACCGCTGCGCGGGAGGCAGCCCCTCGCCGGTGAGCAGCGCCGCCAGTACGGCCGGTGGCGTCGCCTCGTTGGCCGCCACGGCCCGGCGGACCTCGGCGTGCGGATGCCCGGCGAGTCGAGTGGCCGTCTCCGGTGATGTCCACGACGCCAACTCCGCGACGACCCTGACGTCCGGGTCGGTGGCCAGGATCTCCACCACGTCGGGCGGCAGGCCGGGACAGGCGGCGAGCTTCTCCCGGCGCTCGACGTCCGGGGCCTCCGCGAGGACGCGCGTCCACTCCTCGCGTCCGGCGCACTCGGCCAGCAGGGCGAGCGCGACGTCCGGTCGCGTCGCGGGATCGACGTCGTCGGCGGTCAGCAGGCCCGCGTACGCGAGCGGCACGGCGCTTTCCTCGACGCGTGCGGCGAGGGCCACCGCTTGCGCGCGGCTGAGATCCGTCCGCTGTGCCAGCTCCACGGCGATGTCGGCGTCCGCGACCGCGATCAGCCGGTCGACCAGCTCGGACGGCAGACTCCCGTTGGCGGCCAGCCCGCACAGAACGTGATGCACGACGCCATCCTGCCGCAAGCGGGGCCCGATGCCGCCCGGGTTTTCGACGGATCACCATGCCGGTGCCGCCTCGCGCGTCCGTTGTCAGGTCGCGTCCGCCGTGCTCGTCGTGCGGGAGCGATGAGTTCCGGCGGCGGATCCGGTCTGCACTGCATGACGCGCATCATCGCCGACATCTCCGTCTCCCTCGACGGCTTCGTCACCGGACCCGATCCCGGCCCGGACAACGGTCTGGGCACCGGCGGCGAAGCCCTCCACCTCTGGGCGTTCTCCGGCGACCCCGACGACCGCCGGGTCCTGCGTGAGGCGACGGCCCGCTCGGGCGCCGTCGTCCTCGGGCGCCGGCTCTTCGACGTCGTGGACGGGCCGAAGGGCTGGGACGACACGTCCGGCTACGGCGCGGGCGAGGTCGGCAGACCCGCTTTCGTCGTCGTGACGAGCTCGCCACCGGAGTCGGTGCGGACGGCCGACCTCGACTGGACGTTCGTCACCACCGGTCTCCGCGACGCCGTCACCGCCGCGCGCGAGCGGGCCGAGGCTGCGGCGCGTGTGCGCGGTGAGGACCGCGACGTCATCCTCATGGGCGGCGGCGCCACGGTCGGCTCGGCACTCGAGGCCGGGCTGGTCGACGCGCTGACGCTGCACCTGGCGCCCGTCGTGCTGGGCGGCGGAACCCCGCTGTTCACCGGCGGGACGCCCCGCACGCTGGTGCAGCGGAGCGTGGTGTCGACGTCGACCGTGACGCACCTGACGTACGACGTCCTGCGGTGACCCCAATGACCACGGTGGACGCCAACGGAATCGTGTCGGGCATCGAGTCGTTCGGTGACAGCGACGCGCCACTCGTCCTGCTCGCGGGCGCACCGACCATGCTCTCCTGGCCGGACGCGCTGTGCGAGCGCCTGGCCGCCGGCGGGCGCCGCGTGGTGCGCTACGACCTGCGCGACAGCGGGGCTTCGACGGCGACGGACCCGCAGGCGCCCCCTTACGGCCTGCGAGACCTCGCCGCCGACGCCGCGGCCCTGGCCGACACGCTCGGCGGGGGGCCCGCGCACCTCGCGGGGATCGGCGTCGGCGGGATGGTCGCCCAGGTGGCCGTACTCGACCATCCCGAGGCGTTCTCGGCCCTCACGCTGGTCGGCACCCGCGCGGTCGCCCCGGGCCCGCCCGACGACGACCTGCCCGACCATGACCGGGCGACGATGAACCGGCTGTTCGCGCGTCCGATGCCGGACTGGACCGATCGCGAGGCGGTCGCGGAGTTCGCGGCCGCCGGCGCGGCCATCCTCGGTGATGACCCCGTCACCGCGCGCACGGTCGCCGCGCGCATCTGGGACCGCACGCCCGGCACCGCACCCGCGGTCCACAGGGCGAACCAGATGGGCATGGTGTTCTCACGGCTCGACTGCACACCCCGCTGGCGCGAGCGCCTGCCCGAGATCGACGTTCCCACGCTCGTCGTCCACGGCCGCCGCGACCCGTTCTTCCCCGTGGGCAACGGCGAGGCGATCGCTCGCGAGATTCCGGGGGCACGGCTGCTGGTCCTCCCGGAGGCCGCCACCGCGATCCCCGACGCGGCGGTCGGCGAGGTCACCGAGGTGATGCTCGGGCTCGGCTGAACCGGTGCGCCCCGCACGCCGCCGGGCCCTCGCGCAGGCCACCGCACGCGGGGTGGGTGTCAGGGCAGCGGCTTGTGCGCGAACACCCACCGGTTCCCCTCCAGCGCGTCGTTCGGCTCGGGGAGGGGGCCGCGGCCGTGCCGGTGGGTGAAGTCGAAGGGGGTGTGCACCGAGGCGGACCAGCCCTTGGCCCTCAGGTCGCCCGCGGAGTCGGGGCGCGGCCCTTTGTCGAAGAGGTCGAGCAGGTCGATGCCGATCCGCTCCCGCGTCGCCGTGTAGATCGCGCTGTCCCGGTACGCCAGCAGATCCTTCTCCAGCTTGGCCTCGAAGGCCAGCGCGCTGCCACCGGTGGTCAGCAGGTCCACCGTGTCGATGAGATACGTCTCGGCGCGGCTCGGCAGGTAGAAGAGCAGCCCCTCGGCCAGCCAGACGCTCGGCGCGGACGGGTCGAAGCCTGCGGTGGTCAGCGCGGTGACCCAGTCGGCGCGCAGGTCGACCGGTACGGCGAGGCGCCGTACCCTCGGGACGGCCGACAGGCCGGTGAGTACCCGGTGCTTGAACGCCAGCACGCCCGCCCTGTCGATCTCGAAGAGCACGCAGTCGGGCGGCCACTCCAGCCGGAAGGCACGGGTGTCCAGCCCCGCGCCCAGCAGGACGACCTGCCGGGCGTCGCCGCTGACCGACCGGAGGAGGAAGTCGTCGAGGACCCTGGTCCGCAGGCCGAAGTACCGGGCGAACCGTCCCCACAGCGGATCGGCGTCTCCGTCCGGGACCCCGTCCAGGCGCACCGGCCAGTCCGCGCACACCGGGGCGGCGCGTGTGAAGTGCTCCGCGTAGACGTCCTGCGCCAGGCTGTCGTGGCGGTGGGTCTCGATCGTCCGGGCCGCGGCGACCAGGAGGGCGGTCAGCCCCACTCCCCCGTCCACGCCTTCCCCGTCCGTGTGCCGCGGCGCCGTGCCGGCGCTGCCTCCTCCGTCGGCCGGAGCGGGGACCGTGCGGTGCCCGTTCGTCCGGCGCGGTGAGTCCGCGGTACCGCGTGCCTCTGTCATCGGCTTCTTTCCTCCGGGAGCAGGACGGGTTTCACCACGCGGCCCGCCTCGCAGTCGCGTTCGGCCTCGTTGATGTCGGCCAGCGGGTAGGTGCGGATCAGTTGGTCGAAGGGGAAGAGACCGGCCTGCCACAGTCCGGTCAGCCGGGGTATCAGTACTCCGGGCACGGCGTCGCCTTCGCAGATGTGGCGGATGCCGCGGCCTCGGTCCAGTGTTCCCGGTGCGAGCGGCAGGTCGGTGTGGAGTCGTGCCACCAGGCCGAGAACGCCCCTGGGGCGAAGAGCGCGCAGCGCGTCGTTGACGAGCGGGGGCGAGGCCGTGGTGTCCAGCGCGTACTGCGCTCCCCCGTCGGTCAACCGCCGGATCCGTTCCGGCAGCCCGGTCGTCGCGGCAGACAGCGGGATCGCGCCGAACCGTTCGGCCAGGGCCAGCCGTTCGGGGAGCCGGTCGACGGCGACGGTCAACGTGCCGGTGGCGGTGGCCGCCATCACCGCGGCCAGGCCCACCGCTCCCGCGCCGAAGACCGCGAGGGTGTCGCCGGGGCCGGCGCCGAAGCTGTTGAGGACGGCTCCGGCGCCCGTGAGGAAGCCGCAGCCGAGCGGGCCGAGCAGCTCGAGGGGCAGTGCGGTGTCGACCCGCACGGCGTTGCGCGCCGGGACCAGCGCGTACGCGGCGAACGAGGACTGGCCGAACCAGCGGGGGGCCATGGCCTCTCCGGCCGCGTCGGTGAGGTGCGGCGGATCCTCGCTGCGCCCGCCGAAGAGGTTGAGGGAGGCGAAGGAGTCGCAGTAGGCGGGAGCGGCACTGCGGCAGTTGCGGCAGTGACCGCAGGAGTCGAAACTCAGCACGACGTGGTCGCCGACGCCGATCGCGGCGTCGGGACCGCCGCCCGTGCGCACCACGACCCCGGCGCCCTCGTGGCCGAGCACCGCCGGCAGCGGGCTGCGGCCGGCCGACCGCCGGACCGCGAGATCGGTCCGGCACATTCCGCAGCCGGCGATCTCGACCAGCACCTCGCCGACGGCTGGTTCCGTGCGCAGGGTCATCTCCTCGACGGTGAAGGGGCCCTCGTACGAGCGCAGTACGGCCGCCTGGATCCTCATCCCTGTTCCCCCTGCGGGCGGTGGACGACGAACGGCCGGAGATTGCCGTACAGCCCCCACGGTCCGCCCGCCACGCCGACACCGCTGTGGTGGGCGCCCGCGAAGGGCTGGGCGAGGGACAGTTCGGCGTGGTGGTTGATCCACGCCGTGCCGCACTCGAGCCGGTCGGCCACCGCCTCGGCCCGGTCCAGGTCGGTGCCCCAGACCGATCCGCCCAGTCCGTAGCCGGTGCCGTTGGCCGCGTCGACGGCTTCGTCGAGGCTCCGGTACGGCAGCACCGGCAGGACCGGTCCGAACTGTTCCTCGGTCACCACCGGACTGCCGGGCGGTACGTCGGTGAGGATCGTGGGAGCGAAGAAGTACCCCGGCCCGTCCAGGCGGTGGCCGCCGGCCGCCGCTCGGGCACCGGCCGCCAGCGCCTGCTGCGTGACCAGTTCGACCCTGGCCAGCTGAGGGGCGTTGTTGACCGGGCCCAGCCGGGTCGCCGGGTCGAGGCCGGCCCCGACGGTGACCGTCCTCGCGCGGTGGGCGAGGGCTTCGACGAGCTCGGCGTGGAGCCGGGCCGGTGCGTAGACGCGTTTGACGGCCATGCAGACCTGCCCGCAGTTGCGGAAGGCGGCCCAGAACAGCCGGTCCGCGATCCGGTCCACCTCGACGTCGTCCAGCAGGACGGCGGCGTCGTTGCCGCCCAGTTCCAGGGTGACCCGGGCGAGCGAGGCCGCCGCCGCCCGGGCGACGGCGCGTCCGGTGGGCACCGAACCGGTGAAGGTGACGTGGCGGATGCGCGGGTGTGAGGCGAGGCGGGCGCCGAGGGGCTCGCGGCCGGTGACGACGGTCAGGACGTCCTCGGGCAGGACGGCGGCGAGGACGGAGCCGAGCAGCCGGGTGGCCACCGGGGTGAACGGGGAGGGCTTGAGGACCATGGTGTTGCCCGCCGCGAGCGCGGGCGCGAACTTCGCCGCCGCGAGCTGGACGGGGAAGTTCCACGGCACGATCGCTGCGACGGGTCCGAGCGTGCGCCAGCGGATCTCGCTGTGCACGGGCCGTCCGTCGGTGATGCGCCGCGTCCTGGGAGCCAGGTCCGCGAAGTAGCGCAGGCGGGCGGCCGTACGGGCGATCTCCGCGTGGGACTCGGTCAGGGGTTTGCCCTGCTCGCGGGTGACCAACCGGGCCAACTCGTCGCCGGCCGTTTCCACGGCGTCGGCGGCCCTGTGCAACGCGGCGGTGCGGGCGGCGGGATCGGCGCGCCAGCCGTGCCAGGCGCGGTGTGCCCGGTCGACCACCGTGTCCAACTCGTCCGGCTGTTGGTCGGGGGCCTCCTCGAAGGTCTCCCCCGTGGCCGGGTCGACGACGGGGATGCGCGCTGTCGGGCTTCCGGGGAAGCGGTCTGTGGCGGTGGTCGGCATGCGATGGTCAGTTCGCGGCGGGGACGCCGGCGGCGTGCTTCCGGAACTGGTGGTCCATCTCCGCCCGGAAGGCGGCCACCAGGTGCGGCTGGATCCTTCCGGCGTTGCGGTCACCGCCTTCGCAGACCGCCCCGCGCACGCCCACGATGTCCGTGCCGATGCGGGTGAGCGGACCCAGGTCGCTCCGTCCGACACTGCCCGCGAGGGCGGCGAGCAGGCCGGACGCGTGGGACAGCCGGACGAACTCGGAACAGACGTCCGGAGGAACGTGGTCGAACAGGCGCGTCCCGTCCTTGACGGCGGTGTCCAGCATGGCCGCGTCGGCGCCCGAACGGGCGGCGATGTCGGGCAGGGCCAGGGGGTTGACGCAGCCGATGCGGTGGGCGTCGGCGTATCCGGAGGCGACGACGAGTGCTTCGGGGCGGTGGTCCTTCACCGCCCGGACGACCGCGCGCATGACCTCGATGCCCTGGTCGGGCGTCGTGCACCCGTAGAGGCCGACCTTGATGTACGTGGCGCCGGAGACGACCGCGCCGAGTGCCGCCTGCGCCACCGTGCCCGGCTTGTACGGGACGTCTCCCACCGTGGCGGACACGGGCTTGTCCGCCGGGACCGCGTCGCGTATCTCCCTGATGACCCAGGGGAAGTTGGCGCCGAGCGAGCCTTCGTCGGGCTTCTTGACGTCGACGATGTCGAGGTGTTCCGCCGCCTTCGCACAGTCGAGGGCCTCTTCGACACCGTCCGGGGAGATGAGAAGCAACACCATGAGCTCCTTCCACCACATGTCCGCCTGACCGAGGCACAGGGGGGCGGATCAGCTGGTCCCTGTGCGGTGTGCTCATCATTTCCGCCGCCCATGGCCGCCGGTAGAGCGTGCGGAAAGGGAACGGGGTACGGCCGGCGTGTCCAGTGCGCCGTGCACGCCGGTCCGAATCGGTTCTCCCGAGCCGCAGGCGCGTGTTTCATGCCGCAGGAGAGCCATGTTCATTCGTTCTGCTGAAGAGAACGCCTTCCCCGGAGCCCCGGAATCCACAGCCCGCAGGATGCTGAGCGGCCGTCATGCCCGGCCGTCCCACCCGTGGTCCGACGAAAGGCGAGAGTCCATGCGCGAGGAAGCGATCAACCGGGTCAAGCTCGTGTTCACCCTGTTCGACGCCGACGGGAACGGCGTCCTGGAATCCGACGATTTCGAGCTGATGAGCAGCCGGGTCGCGGCAGCCGTCCCCGGAGCCGACGAGGCCCGGAAGCAGGCCATGCGTGCCGGGTTCACGCGCTACTGGAACACGCTGGCCAGCGAACTCGACACGGATCACGACGGTCGGATCACCTACGACGAGTATCAGGTGTGCGTCCTGTCGCCGGAGCGCTTCAGCGGAGCGATCGACGCGTTCGCGTCCGGCTTCGCGCACTTCGGCGACGTGGACGGGAGCGGTATGGTCAGCCGACCGGTGTTCGTCGGCATGCTGCGAGGGGTCGGCTTCGATCTGCCGAACATCCATGCGCTCTTCGAAGCCTTCGAGCCCGATGCGGAGGACCGGGTCCGGGTGGATCTCTGGGAGACCGAGATCAGGAACTTCTACGCCCCCGACATGGGGGGTATCCCCGCCGACCTGCTGGCACCCGCCGCCGCGGCCTGATCCGGCACCCGCACCGGCCGCACGTCCGGGTCCGGCAGCGGCACGGCGGGTTCGGGTGCGGGTGGGGCGCTCCGGTCTCCGGCGCCCTCCGGAACCGCACGGCCCCGTGAAGCGGGCGGTGGCCCCGCATCCGGAGCCGGGGCCACCGCCGTACGGTCAGCCCCGTACGATGTTCTGCGCCTGGGGGCCCTTCTGGCCCTGTCCGATCTCGAAGGTGACGTGTTCGCCCTCCGTCAGCTCGCGGTAGCCGCTGCCCGCGATCTCGGAGTAGTGGGCGAAGACGTCCGGGCCTCCACCATCCTGCTCGATGAAGCCGAATCCCTTCTCGGAGTTGAACCACTTGACGGTGCCGCTGGCCATGCTGTCGATCCTTCGTTCTACCCGGGAACAGCCCTGTGTGCGTGTTCCAGCTCCTGGCAGCAGGAGCCAGCAACTGTTGTACCCCGCGTCGGCCCGGATACCCGGCTGACGACACCCCGAGCTCGACGTGCCGCGCGTCTGGCCCCGGGCCGCGAGCCCGTCGTGCTCCGGTCGGCCG
Source organism: Streptomyces ambofaciens ATCC 23877 (assembly GCF_001267885.1). Classification (NCBI taxonomy): domain Bacteria; kingdom Bacillati; phylum Actinomycetota; class Actinomycetes; order Kitasatosporales; family Streptomycetaceae; genus Streptomyces; species Streptomyces ambofaciens. The sequence continues at coordinate 413,833 of NZ_CP012382.1, forward strand.
CGGGTCCGCGGCACCTCCAACGGCTCGGCCCTGGTCCGGTCGGCGGTACCGCGTCCGGCGCCGTGCCGTGCAGGCCTGCTCCGTCCCGCTCAGGGCAGCTCCGCCGGGGACGCGGCCGAGTCCTCGGACCGTGGCGTCTCCTTGTGTACGGAGGTGGCGCCGCGGACGCGCGCGTCCGCGGCGGGGGCCAGGAAGGCGGCCACGACGACGAAGCCCAGCACCAGCGTCATCGCCGGGCGCAGCCCGTAGTGATCCCCGAGGAACCCGAGGCCGGGCGGCCCCACCAGGAAGGCCGTGTACCCGATGGTGGCCACCAGACTGACCCGGGCGGTCGGGTCGGGACCCGAGTCGCCCGCCGCCGACATCGCCACGGGGAAGCCCAGGGACGCGCCCAGCCCCCAGAACAGGACGGCAGCCGACGCCACGACGACGTTGTCGGAGAAGATGACCAGGACCAGACCCAGGGCTCCCGAGACGGCGCTCGCGCGCATCACGGCGCCGCGGCCGAACCGCTCCAGGAAGAATTCTCCGCCGAAGCGTCCTACGGTCATCGCCGCGGCGAAGCCCACGTAGACGAGCGAGCCGGCCGTCGCGTCCAGTCCGTGGCCGTCGACCATGAGCAGCGGCAGCCAGTCGTTCGCGGCGCCCTCGGCGAGAGCCATGGCCAGGATGATGGCCCCGATCAGCAGGAGTCTGCGGTCCTGCCACACCGCGGGCGCCGCGCCCCGCCCCGCGTCGGGGACCTGCCGCACACCGCGCCGGCCGACACCGGAGGGGACACCACTCCACGCGTAGGGGAGGACCACCGCGGCGACCAGGGCGGCGGCGGCCAGGTGCCAGTGCACGGGAAACTCCACGGCGGTGGCGGCCATGCCCAGCAGGGCTCCGATGACCGTGCCGAGGCTGAAGCCGCCGTGCAGCAGCGGCAGGACCGCCTTGCCGGCCGCGCGCTCGACGTCGGCACCGTCCACGTTCAGCGCCACCTCCCCAGCGCCCATGCCGATGCCGAAGACGCACAGTCCCACGGCGACCAGGGGTGGTGACGGGACGGTGGCACCGGCGCCGATGACCAGCATGCTCACGGGGATCAGGAGTGCGCCGAACCCGATGACCGGCCTGGTGCCGAACCGCGACACGAGACGGCCGGAGCACAGCAGGCCGCTCATGGAGCCCGCGGACAGACCGAAGAGGACCAGACCCATCTGCGCGGTGGACACGTCCAGCTGGTCGCGAAGGTCCGGAGTGCGCGTGATCCAGGAGGACATGGCGATGCCGGGAAGGAAGAAGAACAGGAACAAGGCCGTACGGCGTCGGTCCACAGTGCGTTCCGTCAAGAGAGAGCTCCACTGGGTCATGAGGAGAGGGAAGCGGCAGTCACGGGCCCCGGTCCAGGTATGTACAAACGTACACACTACGATGGTGCCGCTGGAGACGGAAGAGAAGGACGGGCCGGGACATGGCAGGCAGCACCCGCGGACCCAACGACCCGCGGCGGCGCGAGCGGATCCTCGCCGCCGCGCTCGACGTCGTCGCCGAGCACGGCGCCATCAAGGTGACCTATCGCAGGATCGCCGAGGCGGCCGGAGTGCCGCTGGGCTCGCTCACCTACTACTTCGACGACATGCAGGACCTGCTCACCTCGGCGTTCACCCGCCTCGCCGACACCGTCTCCTCGCGCTACGGGGCGCTCCTGGACGCGGCCCGGACGCCCGAGGAGGCGCGGGAGGCCGTGGTGGAGATCATCAGCGGCAAGGTCTGGGGAACCGACCGCAACCTGCTGCTGAGTTACGAGCTGTACGCCTTCGCCGCGCGTCACCCGGAGGTGCGTGAGGTCATGCGGTCGTGGATGCGGGCCAGCAGGGAGTCCCTGGCCCGGCACTTCGACCCCCTGACGGCGCGCGCCTTGGACGCGCTGGTCGAAGGCTTCTCCATTCACAACTCCGTCGACACCCGGCCCACCGACCGCGCGGAGGTGGCGGCCATCGTCGACGCCATCGCCGATCGCCGCGTGAGCGGAACCGGCGGGAACACCGGCTGACAGACGACGGGCCCGGGCTGGACACTGATGACGTGTGCCGGTGCGCCAGGCGCGGCGGCTGCGTGATCAGGGTCGAGGGCACGGTGGACGAGTAGCGGGGGTGGCGGGGTTGCCGGGGTCGGGTGCGCGGGGCTTGTCGCGAGGAGCGCTGATCCGGCAGCGCGCGAAGACGCGGTTCGTGGGGCGGCGCGCACAGTTGGCGTTGTTCACGGAGAACCTGTCGAAGGACCCGCTCTCGGAGGAGGATCCGGCGGAGTTCCTGTTCCATGTGCGCGGTGTGGGCGGCGTGGGCAAGTCCACGCTGCTGCGCCAGTGGCAGGAGGCGGCCAGGCGGGCGGACGCGGTGACGGCGGTGGTGGACGAGAACGACGTCCACGGGGTGCAGCAGGCCTTGATCGAACTGGCCCGGCAGCTGGCGGACCAGACGGGTCCGTGCCGGGAGTTCGACAGAGCGGTCGAGCAGTTCAGGCGTGAGCAGGCGGCGCAGGCCGAGCCGGCACCCGTGGAGGGTGAGGTGTCGATGTCGAGCCGTGTGGTGACGCAGGCCGCGCTGGGCGCGGCCTCGTTGATCCCCGGGGCCGGTGTCGTCACGGCGATGGCGAATCCGGACGCCGCGGCGCAGGGGCTGGACCGGCTTCGGTCCGTCTCCCGGTCCCGTGCCCAGCGGCGCGGCGGCCGGGGTGACGAGGCGGGGCTGAGCCGTGCGTTCGTGGCCGAACTGGAACGCCTGTGTCGTCGGCACCGGTGGGTGGTGCTGTTCTTCGACACCTGGGAACAGAGCGCGCGGTACCTGGACGGGTGGCTGCTGAGTCTGCTGGACGAGGAGTTCGGCCCGGTCCCGGTGAACGTCATCGTCGTACTGGCGGGCCGGGACGAGCTGGTGGAGCGGGAGTGGGCGCCGCTGCGGGACCAGGTCACGGACGTGCCGTTGGAGGTCTTCACCGAGGCCGAGACCCGTTCGCTGCTGACGTCCAGGGGGGTGTCCGATCCGGGAGTGGTGGAGGCTGTGCTGCAGCTGTCCATGGGGCTGCCGCTGTTGGTGGAACTCCTCGCTCTGGCCCGTCCCCACACGGTCGAGGAGGTCGACGCGGGCGGCGACCTCGCCGACGTGGCCGTCGAGCGCTTCGTGCAGTGGATCACGGCCCCGGAGCAACGCGAGGCGGTACGGGCGGGGGCGTTGCCTCTCCAGCTGAACGAGGACGTGTTCGCGGCCGCGGCCGGGTCCGAAGCGGAGGGACTGTGGGAGTGGCTGTGCGGGCAGCCGTTCGTCAGCGGTCGCGGCGACTTCAAGCACTACCACGCCGTGGTCCGCGCCAGCATGGTCCGCCAGCAGCGGATCCATTCCCCGCAGAGCTGGGCTGCGGCACATCTGCGGCTTGCCGGCACTCATGCCGCTTGGCGTGCGACGGCCGAGGAGCGGCTCCCCGAGGCGAAACGGTGGAAGGACCCCGAATGGCGTCGGCACCGCCTGGACGAGACGTACCACCGTCTGTGCGCCCACCCGGGGACGCAGCTGACGTCCGCCCTGGAACAGGTGGTGCGTGCTGCGGGCCAGGACACCGCCGTGCTGCGGCAGTGGATCGAGATGCTGGAACAGGCCGCACAGGACGCCGCCGACGCAGACCTGCTCACCTGGTCGGAACGGCTTCGGAACACCCTCGCCGACGACGAGCCGGAGCTCGCCTGCCTCGCCGCGCTGCTCACGCACAGCCGTGTGGGCCCGGAAGGCAAGAGCTGGGCTCATACCTACCGCGGGAACCGCCTCTACCTCGGGGACCGGGACGAAGAGGCGCTCACCGAGTTCGACCGCGCCATCGGGTACGACGCCCGTAACGCCCACGCCTGGGGCAGCCGCGGGGAGACGCATCGCTGGCTCGGCCGCTACGACCAGGCCATCACCGACCTCACGACCGCGCTCGACATCAACCCGGGCGACGACTGGGCGCTCGCCTCCCGCGGCCAGGCGCACCTGCAGGCCGGCCGCTACGACCAGGCCGTCGCCGACCTCACCGCCGCAATCGACAGCAACCCGTCCTACGACTGGGCGCTGAGTCAACGCGGGGAAGCACACCGGCTGGCCGGCCGCTACGACCAGGCCGTCACCGACTTCACCGCCGCACTCGCCATCGACCCCGCCTACGGCTGGGCGCTCGCCTCTCGCGGCCAGGCACACCTGCAGGCCGGCCGCTACGACCAGGCCGTCGCCGACCTCACCGCCGCACTCGACCTCAACCCCACCGATGACTGGGTCCTGGGTCAACGCGGAGCGGCGCACCGGCTGGCCGGCCGCTACGACGACGCCGTCACCGACCTCACCGCCGCACTCGACCTCGCCCCGGCATCTGCCGGGCTGCTGGGTCAACGCGGGGAAGCCCACCTGATGGCGGGCCGCTACGAGCAGGCCGTCGCCGACCTCACCGCCGCACACGACCTCAACCCCACCGATGACTGGGTCCTGGGCCAACGCGGAGCGGCGCACCGGCTGGCCGGCCGCTACGACGACGCCGTCACCGACTTCACCGCCGCACTCGCCATCGACCCCGCCTACGACTGGGCACTCGCCTCCCGCGGTGCCGCGCACCGGCAGGCAGAGCGCTACGACCAGGCCGTCACCGACCTCACCGCCGCACTCGCCATCGACCCAGCGAACGACTGGGCGCTGGCCCAACGCGGCGCGGCACACCGGCTGGCCGGCCGCTACGACCAGGCCGTCACCGACCTCACCGCCGCACTCGCCATCACCCCCGCCTATCCCTGGGCACTGGCGCAACGCGGGGAATCGCACCGGCTGGCCGGCCGCTACGAGCAGGCCGTCACCGACTTCACCGCCGCACTCGACCTCAACCCCACGGACGACTGGGCGCTCGCCTCCCGAGGCCAGGCACACCAGCTGGCCGGTCGCTACGAGCAGGCCGTCACCGACTTCACCGCGGCGGTCGACATCGCTCCCACCCTCGCCTGGCCGCTCGGCATGCGGGGCAGAGCACACCGACAGGCAGGCCATTACGCGAGAGCACGAGCGGACCTGGAGCGGGCTGTGGCATGGGAGCCCGAGGATGTCTTCAGCAGGTTCGAGAAGCTCATGCTCGACACCGTGGAAGGACGACTCGAAGCCGGTGCGGAGCAGTGGAGCGAGCTGCTGGCGGCCCCGACAGGTTCGCTCGACGAAGTCGACGCCCGCTTCCTGGTCCTCCTCCGCGCCCTGCATCTGGAACCGCGCCTCGTGGCAGAGGCGACCGAGGCGCTGCTCGCCGCACTACTGGGACCGGGCGACGTCGCCGAGCTCCTGAACTACCTGGCTGAGCTGTCCGCAGTGGGGGGTGAAGTGGCCGACCGTGCCCGACAGTGCCGTGAGCTGATCGTCGGCACACCCTGAGCGGACTCCGCCGGCCGGCGGAACGCCCGGGCCCCGGGGAGGGCCGCCCGGCTCCTGCGGCGGCAGGGGAAGCAGGACCGGGCAGGGGTACGGGGGGTGGATGGGAGTGACTCGAAGGGCGGGATGTGGGAACCGTAGGAGAGACCCTGACGCACGAGGGGGGCCGGAAGCCCGGTCGCCCGGCTCCGCACCGGAAGGTGGCCACGATGGCGCATGCCGACGACGACGCCCGGCACGTCGTGCCGAACACACCGGGGACGCACACGGACGGCGTCACGCGGCGCCGTCCGCTGCGGGAGCGGCACGTCGAGGAGACGGTCCGGGTTGCGGTGCCGGTGCGGACGGCGTACAACCAGTGGACGCAGTTCAAGACCTTTCCGCGCTTCTCGGACGTGGTGCAGGGCGTCGAGCAGGTCAGGCCCACCGTGACCGTCTGGACCATCGGCTACGGACGCCTGCGCCACCGCTTCGCCATCGAGATCGTGGAGCAGGACCCCGACGCCTACCTGGCCTGGCGCGGTCTGGAGCAGCACCCCTCCCACCAGGGCGAGGTCGAGTTCAGGCCGACGGAGTCCGGCGGCACCGCGCTCACCGTCCGCATGTTCATGGAGCCCCGGGGAGCCGCGAGGATCCTCACCCGTTCTTCCGGGGCCGCCCGGCTGACCGCTCGGCTGGTCCGCGGCGAACTCATGAACTTCAAGCGGTTCATCGAGGGGCTGGGGCAGGAGGGCGGAGCCTGGCGCGGCACCATCCGCAACGGCCGCGTACAGCACGATCACCCTGAGCCGCCCAGGAGCCGCGTGGCCCAGTGGCCCGTCGGCTGACCAGCGTGGCGGACACGGCGAGAGAGAAAGGCGAACCGATGCAGAACCCGCCCGGTGAGGAGCCGGAGAGCACCCTCTCCGTGACGCCGCCGAAGAAGTGGGCGGCCGGGGTCCCCGCGGTCGTGCACGCGCTGGAGTACTCCCTGGAGCAGACCTCCCCGCGCAAGACCGGGGTGGACCTGCTGACCATGAACCAGGTGGGCGGGGTCGACTGCCCCGGCTGCGCGTGGGCGGACCCGGCCCCGGGCCGGCGCCACCGCAACGAGTACTGCGAGAACGGTGCCAAGCACATCAACGACGAGGCCACCACGCGCAGGGTCACCGCCGACTTCTTCCGCGCGCACAGCGTCTCCGACCTCGCCGCCCGCTCCGACATGTGGCTGAACCAGCAGGGGCGGCTCACCGAGCCGATGATCAAGCGGCCCGGCCGTGAGCACTACGAGCCCATCGGCTGGAACGACGCCCTGGGCGTCCTCGCCCGGGAGCTCCAGGAGCTGGCCTCCCCCGACGAGGCCGTCTTCTACACGTCCGGTCGCGCCAGCAACGAGGCCGCGTTCGTCCTGCAGCTCTTCGCCCGCGCCTTCGGCACCAACAACCTGCCCGACTGCAGCAACATGTGTCACGAGTCCAGCGGCTTCGCCCTGAGCGAGACCCTGGGCACCGGCAAGGGGACGGTCAGCCTCGACGACCTGCACCACGCCGACCTGATCTTCCTGGTCGGGCAGAACCCGGGCAGCAACCACCCGCGCCAGCTCTCCGCACTGGAGGAGGCCAAGCGCAACGGCGCCCGGATCGTGGCGGTCAACCCGCTGCCGGAGGCGGGTCTGCGGCGCTTCAAGAACCCGCAGAAGCCGAGCGGGGTCCTCGGGCGCGGCACCCAGATCGCCGACCGCTTCCTGCACATCAAGCCCGGCGGGGACCTCGCCCTCTTCCAGGCCCTCAACCGCCTGCTGCTGGAGGCCGAGGACGCCCGGCCCGGCACCGTCCTGGACCACGACTTCATCGACGCCCACACCTCCGGCTTCGAGAAGTTCGCCCAGCACGCCCGCACCGTCGACTGGGACGACGTGCGGACGGCGACCGGACTGACCCGCGAGGAGATCGAGAAGGTCCGCGACGAGGTCCTGCGGAGCGAACGCGTCGTCGTGTGCTGGGCGATGGGCATCACCCAGCACAAGCACGGCGTGCCCACCATCCGGGAAATCGTCAACTTCCTCCTGCTGCGCGGCAACCTGGGGCGGGCCGGCACCGGCGCCTGCCCGGTGCGCGGCCACAGCAACGTGCAGGGCGACCGCACCATGGGCATCTGGGAACAGATGCCGGACACCTTCCTCGACGCCCTGCAGAGGGAGTTCGGCTTCGATCCGCCGCGCCCGCACGGCTTGGACTCGGTGGACTCGATCAAGGCGATGCGCGAGGGCCGCGTCAAGGTCTTCCTCGCCCTGGCGGGCAACTTCGTCCGCGCCGCTCCCGACAGCGACGTCACCGAGGAGGCGATGCGCTCGTGCCGGCTGACCGCCCACATCTCCACCAAGCTCAACCGCTCGCACACCGTCTGCGGTGACACCGCGCTGATCCTGCCGACCCTCGGGCGCACCGAGCGTGACGTCCAGGCCGACGGTGAGCAGTTCGTCACCGTGGAGAACTCCATGAGCGAGGTGCACACCTCCCAGGGCCGTCTCGAACCGGCCTCCCCGATGCTGCTCAGCGAGGTCGCCATCCTGTGCCGGCTCGCCCGGCGGACCCTGGACGGCAAGGTGGACGTCCCCTGGGACAAGTTCGAGGGCGACTACGGCACCATCCGCGACCGCATCTCCCGCGTCGTGCCGGGCTTCCACGACTTCAACGCCCGGGTGACCCGCCCGGGGGGCTTCCAGTTGCCCAACCCGGTCAACGAGGGCGTCTTCGCCAACAAGGTCGGCAAAGCCCTGTTCACGTGCAACGAGCGCGTGGTCCCCCGGGCACCCGAGGGCCACCTGCTGCTCCAGACGCTGCGTTCGCACGACCAGTGGAACACCGTCCCCTACACCGACAACGACCGCTACCGCGGCATTCACGGCAGCCGCCGTGTCGTGCTCGTCAATCCGGCCGACCTGTCCGGACTCGGCCTCGCCCAGGGTGACCGCGTCGACCTCGTGAGTGTCTGGACGGACGGCAGCGAGCGCCGGGCCGAGAACTTCGAGGTCGTGCCCTACCCGGCCGCCAAGGGCTCGGCCGCCGCCTACTACCCCGAGACGAACGTCCTGGTCCCGCTGGACAGCGTCGCCGACGTCAGCAACCAGCCCACGTCGAAGGGCATCGTCGTCCGCCTCGAACCCGCCCTCGACCGGGCGCGGCGCACCCCCGCGTGACCTGGGGAACGATCCGGACGGGGCCCGCGGCGACGGCGGGCCCCTCAGCGGCGGGTCCGGGCTCGGGCCCGGCCGCGTTCACCGACCGGCGGCCAGCACTGCCGCGAGGCCTTCCCGCAGGTCCTTGACGAAGTACTCGGGGACCTCCAGCGACGGGAAGTGTCCCCCGGCTTCGGGCGACCTCCAGCGGACGATCCGCCGGTACCGCTCCCGCGCCCAGGGCCGCGGACACTTCTCGATGTCGCGGGGGTACATGCTGATCGCCGACGGGACGTCGACCCGGAGTTCGGGGTCGAGCGACTGGTGGCTCTCGTAGTAGATGCGGGCCGACGACGCTCCGGTCCGGGTCAGCCAGTACAGGGTGACGTCGTCGAGGATCCTGTCCCTGGAGATCGTCTCGAAGGGGCTGTCCTCGGTGTCCGTCCACTCGGCGAACTTGTCGAGGATCCAGGCGAGAAGTCCGACCGGTGAGTCGACGAGCGAGTAGCCGATGGTCTGGGGTCGGGTGGCCTGCTGCTGCGCGTACGCCGCTCGGTGGCGCCAGAAATCGCGGGTGTCCTCGGCCCAGGCGCGTTCGGCCGCCGTCAGCCCGTCCGTCGTCAGTCCGGGCGGCGCCTCCGCGAAGGTGCTGTGGATGCCGAGGACATGCGCCGGGAACCTGCCGCCGAGGACCGTAGTGATCACACCTCCCCAGTCGCCGCCGTGGGCCGCGAACCGGCTGTAGCCGAGCCGTCCCATCAGTTCCACCCAGGCGGCCGCGATCTTCTCGATCCCCCACCCGGTGGTGGCCGGCTTGTCGCTGTAGCCGAAGCCCGGCAACGAGGGGACCACGACGTGGAACGCCGGCGCGTCCGCGTCATCCGGATCCGCCAGTTCGTCCACCACGTCGGTGAATTCGGCGATACTGCCCGGCCAGCCGTGCGTCACGATCAGAGGAGTGGCGTCCGCGCGGGATGACCGGCGGTGCAGGAAATGGATACCGACACCGTCGATGGTCGTGCGGAACTGACCGATCCGATGCAGCCGGGCCTCGAACGCCCGCCAGTCGTACCCGGTGCGCCAGTACTCCACCACGTCGGCGAGGTCGGCCAGCGGAACACCCTGTTCCCATCGGCGGGGGCCGGGCTCGGTGCGACAGACCGTCTCGGCTTCCGGCAGCCGCGCCGCGGCCAGTCGCGCACGCAGATCGTCGAGGTCGGTGTCGGTCGCGTGGGCTTCGAATGCTTGCACGTCGCTGGGCACGGGGCCTCCTGGTCGTCGCGGAACCGGCTTGGACCTGTAGCGAACCGGCTGAGGTGGTTCCAGAACCGGCTCAGACGGTTCTAACACCCTGAGCCGCAGGGCGCAACCGGCTAAGGTGGTTCCATGCATGCTCGGTTCCCTGACTTCCGTCTCGGCAAGGTGCTGGCCACCAGCTTCACGGCGACCCTGACGGAGCGGTGCGGCGACCCTGTGGAGCGGATTCCCACACCGCGGCGGCTCGTGGACTGGCTGGCGGTGAGCGGCCTCACCGTGGAGTCCTGCACCACCGCCCAGCTCGAACTCGCCCGGGAACTGAGGGAATCGATCCACGCCGCCTTGACGGCGGCCGCCGTCGGAGACCGCCTCCCCGCGCCTGCCGTCCGCGTCATCAACGACCGCAGCACTCAAGGCCGGGCCGCGGCCGTCCTGACGCCCGAGAACAAACGACAGTGGCGACTCGGCTCGGATTCCTGCGTGGAAGACGCTCTCAGCGTCGTCGCCGCCGACTCGATCAGCATCATCGCAGGCGAGCGGGACGGAAAACTGGCCCTGTGTGCGTCACCGACCTGCCGAGCCGCCTTCTTCGACACCAGCCAGAGCCGCACTCGCAAATGGTGTGACATGAACACCTGCGGAAACCGTCAGAAGAAGGCGCGCTTCCACGCCAACAAGAACCAGAGCGCCGGGTCGGCGAAGTAGTCGTTCCGAGCCCGGCGCACCGGTGATGGTGAGCTCAGTCGCCCTTGCCCTCCTCGGCATTACGCCAGATCTGCAGGTCGAGGGTGACGTACGAGCCGGGGTCGCTCTCGCCGGACTTGCCCCGGTAGGTGGCCACCGCGACATGGCCTGCCTTGCTGAGCACGCAGATCTCCGACCCCGTGGTGAGCTGCTGGAGGTCGATCTTCTCGGTGTAGCGCGTCTCCGTGCGGCACGTCTTCAGCGAGCCCTTCTGTGCGTTGTTCAGCAGGACGAGCTTCCCGTTGTCGGTGCCGATCGAGGCCTCGTCCAGGAAGTTGACGACGCTGAAGTAGAGATCGCCGCCACCGTAGGCCGCGTCCTCGCTCTCCACCGGCCGGGGCGGGCTGTCGGCGAGCATGAGCTGGTAGCCGTCCGTCAGGTCGATCCCCTTGTACGAGACGGGCTGCGGGTCCGTCCTCCCCTGCCCCTCGCCCGCGCCGCCCTCACTGCCCGAACCGCCACTGCTGCTGCTCGTGGGAGTGCCGGCCCCGCTCTTCTCGTCCTTGCCGCCCCCGTCGGACAGCAGGGAGCCGATGACTCCCAGGACGACCAGCGTGCCGACGACCGACGCGGCAACGATCAGCCCCGTCCGCTTGGGCTTCCGGCGTACCGGTGGCCCGTAGGGGCCGTGGGTGACGGGTGGCGGCGTCCGGGGGCCCGGCGCGGGGGTGGGGTGCGCCGGGTAGCCGGGCGGCGGAGTGTGGTGACCTGGAGCAGGGTGTCCCGGGCGCCCGGGAGGCGGCACCGGCCCCGGGGCTCCCGGTGCGCCCGGCGGCGGGGTGGAGGGGGTGGCGATCCCGGTCGGCGCGTACGGGTCCACCGGGCCGGGTGCCGGGTTCGGCGGTGAGACCTGGGTCGGCGTCGGCGCGACGGGGGCCTGCGGGGGCGGGGTCCTGGCCGGTTCGGGCAGCCGCAGACGCTCGGTGATCGATCCGGCGACCGTCTGCGGCAGCCAGTCCTCACCCTGGCGCAGCGCGTCGGGCGACAGTGCGTGGCACATCCCGATGATCTCGGTGAGGCTCGGCCGGCCGGCCGGGTCGCGGCTGAGGCAGCGGGTCACCAGGGGCAGCAGCTCCTCCGGGAGCCGACTGAGGTCGGGATCCTCGTGGACGATCCGGTAGAGCACCGCGTGCGAGGAGCCTTCGCCGTAGGCGGGAGCCCCGATCGCGGCGAAGGCCGCGATCTGCCCCAGGGCGAAGACGTCGGTGGCGGGGGTGACCGTACCGGCCGACGCCTGCTCGGGCGCCATGAACGTCGGCGTGCCCACGCTGACGCCGGTACCGGTCAGCGCGGTCGTGTCGGCCGCGCGCGCGATCCCGAAGTCGATCACGCGGGGACCGTCCGAGGCCAGGAGCACGTTGGCGGGCTTCAGATCGCGGTGCACGACCCCCGCACCGTGGATCACGTTGAGCGCCTCGGCGACCCCCACCGTCAGCAGCAGCACGCTGCGCACGGGCAGTCCACCGTGCTGGGCCACGGCGTGCGCGAGGGAGGGGCCCGGCACGTAGGCGGTGGCGAGCCACGGCTGCGGGCCGTCGGTGTCGAAGTCGATGACCGGGGCGGTGTACAGCCCCTGCACCCGCTGCGCGGCGTGGACCTCCTGTTTGAACCGTCGCCGGAACTCGGGGTCCTCGCTGAACTCGGGGCGGATCACCTTGAGCGCGAGGGGCCGGCCACCGGGCGTGTAGGAGAGGTACACCTTGCCCATGCCTCCCGTGCCGAGGACGGCCGCCAGGCGGTAACCGCCCACGTCGACCGGGTCGCCGTCCTGGAGTGGCTTGAAAAGGTGGGCGGAAGGTGTGCTGCTCATGATGGACCATCCCCTGTTCGCCAGTCCGGCCCCTGCTGAAGCCGCGGAGCCAAGGGGGAGCGTACCGACCGCCCGTCGGCCCCCTCGACGCATCGCACAACGGTTCCGCTACGAACCCCCCGGGCGCCTCGCTCCGCCCGCCCCCCACGGGGCCTGTCAGGGTGAGCGGGGTGCCGATGTCGACGAGGAGGAGGAGCCTGGTCCCTGGTGCCGACGACGCTGCCCGGTGCCGGCGATCACGACGACCAGCGGTGCGGACATCGCCGTCAGAACCGATACTGCGTCAGGTCAAGACCGAAGATCGTCAGCTCGTGGCCGTGGACCGGGTGCGATGCGACGCCTTCCGCCTCCATGCCGAGCTTGTCGACCACAGCCGCGGACGCGCTGTCACCCGTCCTCAGCACGGCGACCACCCGGTCGAGACCGCGGTCCTGCAAGGCGAACTCCAGTGCGGCGTGGGCCGCTTCGGAGGCGTATCCCTGTCCCCAGAACGCCCGTCCCAGCCACCAGGTGATCGCGACCTGGCCGGCCACCTCGGCGGGCGCCTCGGCGACGGACAGGCCGACGGCACCCGCCAGTTCGCCGGAACCCAGGAGCTCGACCGCGAACATCCCGAACCCCTCCTCGTCCCACTCCTCCTCCCAGCCCTCGATGTCCTCGGCGGTCTGCTCCGCCGAGCGCGGCCTGCCGTCCTCGATGTGCCGCATCACCACCGGGTCGGCATGGATCTCGGACAACGGGACGAGGTCGTCGTCCAGCCAACGGCGGAGGACAAGGCGAGGGGTGCGGATCTCGGTCATGCCCCTATCCTGCCGACGCGACGTTCGGATCGCGAACCGGGCAGGGGAAAGCCCCGTGCTCGGGTGGTGACACTCCGGCACGGGGCGAACGCCGTCAGCGCGGGGAGAACGGCCGGCAAGAGGCACCCGGCCGAGGGCCGGAGGCGCCCCCGGCTGAGGGCCAGAGGCGCCGCAGCGTCCCCCGCGGCCCGTCCATGGAGGACGCCACGGAGTGCCCGGCCTGTGAGGGTCAGTGCTCGCAGAGGGAGAACTCCCGCTCGTAGAGCTGCTCGTTGTGTTCGTCGACGAAGAACTTGCGCTCGTGCATGAGGTGTTCGCGGTAGTCGCGGGCCTGTTCCAGCGTCATGGTCGAGGTGTCGGCCCATGGCTGCTGCGGTGGTACGTCGGAGGTCGAGACGATCGTTTCCGACGGGTCGACCAGGAAGAAGGCGAGGATCTTGCGATGCCCCGGGCGCGTGGGGTCCGCAAGGGCGAACGGGCCGACGCGGTGTTGCAGGATGTTGGGAAAGGCCAGGCAGCGACCGGCCGGGGTCGACACCGATCCCAGCACCTGGTTCAGCGGGTCCTCGTCCTCCAGGCCGTAGACCTCGCGCAGGCCGTTGTCGTCGTTCTGTTCGTAGTTCGGGTCGTCGAGCGCGGAGCGGAAACCGAGTCGGCTCTCGGTGATGTTCTCGCTGTCCCAGTAGTAGATGCCGGTCGAGACGATCCGCTCGTTCAGCATCCCCTCGACGTGCCAGGAACCGCCGGCGTACTCGGGCTGGTCCGGGGTGAGATGAATGGTGGCGAGCTTGACGACGACCTGGAGGCGGCGACCGCGCAGGTCGACCCGGGCGGATTCGTCGGGCACCTCGGGCGGGGTGAAGGCCGGGGCGTCCGGAACGACCGGGCGGCGGTTCTCCCACCAGTCGTCCTGGGCCTCTTCCCACGCACGGAGGGCTTCGGTGTAGGCCCCGTCGTCGCTGTAGGAGGACCTGTCGGGATGCTCCGGCTCGGAGTCGTACCATCCGTAGGGATCCGCCTCGATCCGCAGGGGTCGCGGATGGCGCAGATCGGTGAGCACGTTCTCCCACAGCGGTCGCATGCGTGCGAACAGGTCCGGCAGGACGGAGTACAGGGCGCGATGTGTCTCGGGGTGGAGGTTGTTGACGTACGAACGGAAGACGACCTCACCGTCGTCGCTGACGTCGACGTCCGTGGGCAGCCACTGGAACCTCTCCGAGAACTCGTAGGTCGAGTAGCGGTCCGTCGGGTTCCGCCAAGCCCTCTCGGGCCCCCCGCTCACCTCTCTCACCAGGCAGAACAGTGAGGGATGCACCAGATCGAGTACCTGGCCGCCGGATCCGGGGTGCCAGTCCCGTTCGGCTTCGGGAACCTGCTCCAGGACCCGGACCGCTTCACGCAGCCGGGATCTGAGCTGTTCGTCGACCAGCGCGTCCGACTGCCACACCCCGTCGACGGCGGACACCTCGATGCCGGTTCGCCCGTCCCGCAGCGCGGCGTAGTGGGAGAGTTCGGCCTTCCCCGACATCGCCGAGGAGGTCGGACGGCGCGCCGCCACGATGAGCCAGGCCGATGCCGACGCCGCGCACCGTGAGCGCACCGCGCAGATGGTCCGGCTGGCCGAGCTCATGGCCGCGGGTCACTCGGCCGACGCCGATCCGGTCCAGGCCGAGATCGACATCCAGTACCGGGCGCTGACGGAGCTGCGGCCGGTCCCGGCCGAGGAGTACCGGGCCGTCGGCCGCTCCGTCGTCGACAACGCGACATGGCGCGCCGCGTACGAGGCCATCGCCCCGGGCCTCGCCGCGTACCAGCGCGACGCCATCGAGGCGTACGCCGCCGCCCGGCTGGACTGAGACAGGGTGCGGCCGCCATCGAGGGACGACGGCGATGGCGGCCGCGCCCGTCGCGTAGCGCCGACGGTGTGCGCTCCCGAGGACGGGCTGGAGTGGAGCCCGCGGCGGATGTCCTCGACCGCGGAGCGGGCCACGCCGGACCGCACGGTGCTCGGCGGAGCACCGGGTCACCGATCCGCCGCCGGCGCTCGGTGGAAGCCGGCGCTCGGGGCATTCGACCGGCGCACGGTCTCGCCGGGGCTCCCAGGAGTGCGCGCGAGCGCTGTTAGGCAGCCGGTGCGCTTGGACAACCTCTCCTCACTTCTGGAAATGAGAGGGCTCGTATGGCCAGTGAGTTCCAGCGCATCAAGCTCCACGCGATGTTCGACGCCTTCGACGTGAACGGCGACGGGTACTTGCAGGAGGAGGACTTCCATGCTCTGGCGGCCCGCTGGGGCCGTCTGTCCCGTGTCCAGGCGGATGCCGAACTGACCGAACGGGTGCGGAGCGTGATGCTGGGTTGGTGGCAGCAGCTGGCGGCGGCCGTCGACACGGACGAGGACGGCCGGATCGACATGGACGACCTCCTGGCCATGGTCGACCGGCTCGGTGCCCTGCGTGAAGCCGTCACCGCCACCGCCGACACCGTCTTCGACGCGGTGGACGAGGACGCCGACGGCCACATCTCACGCCGTGAGCACCAACGCCTGATCGACGTGTGGCACGGCCGGGAGATCGCGGTGGGAACGACCTTCGACGTCCTCGACCGGGATGCCGACGGCCGCCTGACCCGAGCCGAGTTCGCCGAGCTGTGGGTCCAGTTCTGGATCAGTGACGACCCCACCGAGCCGGGCAACTACATGTGCGGACCGCTGACGGGCATCCCGATCGGCTGAGGAGAGGGCGGCCGGGGTTCCGTCGGCGGACCGGGAGGCTCACAGGCAGCGCGAAGGCCGATCACCACGATCCCCGGCGACCGCGCTGTCGCCCTGAGCCCGGCCACCTCCACCGGACGCCACCGGTCAGTCCACCGTCAGGACGATCTTGCCGGTGGTGCCGCCCTGTTCGCCGATCTCGTGCGCCTTCGCGGCCTGGCCCAGCGGCAGGACCGTCTCGACGACCGGCTTCAGACCGCCGCGCTCCACGAGCGCGGCGATCTCCCGCAGGCCGTGGTGGTCCGGCTCGACCAGCATCCACGAGGCCCGCACCCCTTCCCGGGCGACGGGGACGTCGTCGGGTCCCGGCAGCGTGATCAGCCGGCCCCCGTCGCGCAACACCCGCAGGGACCGTTCGGCCGTACGGCCACCGATGCCGTCCAGCACGACGTCCACGTCGGAGACCGCGTCCTCGAACCGTACCGAGCGGTAGTCGATCACCTCGTCCGCCCCCAGCTCCCGCACCAAGGCGTGCTTGGCCGCGCTGGCCGTACCGATGACGTAGGCACCGCGCGCCTTGGCGATCTGCACCGCGAAGTGCCCGACCCCTCCGGCCGCCGCGTGGACCAGCACGCGCTCCCCCGGACGGACGTCCGCGGTGTCGACGAGCGCCTGCCAGGCGGTCAGCGCGGCGAGCGGCAGCGCCGCCGCCTCCACATGCGTCAGCCCGGCGGGCTTTCGCGCCAGGTGCCGGGCCGGCGCCACCACGTACTCGGCATATCCGCCGGCCTGACGCGGGAACAGCGGCATTCCGAAGACCTCGTCGCCGGGACGGAAGACGCCCACGCCCGGACCGACGGCTTCGACCGTGCCGGACACGTCCCAGCCGACGGCCGGCTGGGTGCCCCATTCGATGAGGGCACCCGTGGCCCGGGTCTTCCAGTCCACCGGATTCACTCCGGCCGCGTGCACCCGCACCAGGACCTCGCTCAGCCCGGGCTCCGGGCGCTCGATCTCGCGCTCGCCGAGCTCCTGCGGTCCGCCCCACCGTTCCACGACCACTGCACGCATGTTCTTGGCCTCGTCCTTCGTCTCCATCGCTACGGTGCCGCCGGAGGCCCGGCGACACCCTCCACGATCGGGCTTCCCGGCCGTCCACGGTGTTGGCCCTCCGGCCACTATGTGACAGGATCTGGCCATGGCCAGCGCACAACGGACTTCGGCACGGACTTCGGCGAGGCAGGACCACGGTCGTACGGGCGGAGCCGGTCGACGGCATCGGATCGCGGTGCTCGCCCTGCCCGGCGTCCCGCCTTTCGAGCTGGGCATCCCCTCCCGGGTCTTCGGCAGTGCGCAGGACCCCGAGGGCCGGTCTCTGTACGAGGTGGTCGTCTGCACCGCCGACGCGGCCCCCGTCCCGAGCGACGCGGGCTTCATGATCCAGCCCGCGGCCGGACCCGAGGCGCTGGCCGAGGCGGACACCGTCATCGTCCCGCCCACCCACGCCATGCCGGAACTGGGCCGCGGCGGCCCTCTCCCGCCCGAGGTCACCGACGCCATCGCCGGAATCCGGCCCGGCACGCGGCTGGTGTCCATCTGTTCCGGGTCGTACGTCCTCGCCGCGGCCGGGCTGCTCGACGGCCGGCCCGCCACCACGCACTGGAACCTGACTCCCGAGTTCCGTCGGGCGTACCCCAAGGTCAAGGTCGACGAGGAGGTCCTCTTCGTCGACGACGGTGACGTGCTCACCTCCGCGGGGGTAGCTGCGGGCGTCGACCTGTGTCTGCACCTGATCCGCCGCGACCACGGAGCGGCCACGGCCAACCGGGCCGCGCGCATGTGCGTCGTACCGCCCTGGCGGGACGGCGGGCAGGCCCAGTACGTCGACCGGCCCATCCCCGACCCCACCGTCGCCGGCACCACGGCCACCCGGGCCTGGGCCCTGGAACACCTCGGCGAGCCGCTGTCCCTGGCCCAGCTCGCCGGGCACGCCCGGATGAGCCTGCGCTCCTTCACCCGCCGGTTCCGTGACGAGGTCGGCATGACCCCCGTGCAGTGGCTCACCGCTCAACGCCTGGAACTGGCCAAGCAACTGCTGGAGACGACGGACCTGCCCATCGACCTGGTCGCCCACCGCGCCGGCTTCGGCTCCGCCAACTCCCTGCGGGCCCACATGAGAACCACCCTCGGCGTCTCCCCCGCCGTCTACCGTCGCGCGTTCGGCGCACGCGACCTCGCCGGTCCGCCGTCACCCTGAACCGGGAGCCGGCCTCCCGACCGTCCGACGCGCACACCGGACGCCCTCCTCGTCCCTGCCGTGAGCCGTCGCCGTCCCGGCCGGACATCTCGGCCGCCGTCGTGGCAAGCGGCTCGGGGGCCGCGACCGCGGCGTGGCCCTGCTCGCCATCGTGACCGGCTGGCTGCTGGTCCTCTGCGGCCTGTTGCTGGTGGTCGCCTATGCCGGTCTGGTGGTGGGACTCGGATTCCTGGTCGGTTCGGCGGACTGAGCGGCGCGAGTGGCCGGGGCCGTGCCCTTCCGTCACCCTGGCGCGGTCAGCCGTCCACTCGGTAGGTGACGTAGTAGAAGGATCCTTCGACCTCCGACGAGGCGACCTGCGCGACGTGTCCCCGGTCCGTGTCCTGCGTGTCGATCCGCACCGTGCCGAGCGGGTCGTCGTCGTCCAGGAAGGAGTCCCTCTCCCAGAGGGTCAGCGACGTGGAGAAGTCGAACGGGAGGGCGACGGAGGGGTGTGCCACCTGGCCCTTGTTCATGTCGCGTGTCTCCCCGCCCCCGGGCCACACGGAGTTGTCCAGGCCGCTCGTGGCGTCGACGGTGAGGTAGACGCTGTCGGGGTCCGCCTGGACCTCGTCCAGCGCCTGGACGAGCCCCGGTATGGCCTGGACGGTGGCGGTGGCCGCCTGACCGGCCTCGTCGATGAAGATCTTCTCGAAGCCCGACAGGAGATTCTTCACGTGCGGCGTCAGGTGGCCGAAGTCCGTACCGGTGGCCGGCTTCAGGCACCAGAGCTCAACGATCGTCGCGGTGGGCATGGCGCTTCTCCTTGCTCATGAGTGTCGTCCCCGTTCAGACCCCGAGCGCCGTGAACCCCGATGTGGAGAGCCGCGCGCTCAGGGCGGCCAGAGCGGCCGGGTCCTCGCAGGAGCCGTTCGGGTCGAGGCCGTTGTCACCTTGGAACGCGCGGACCGCGCCCTGGGTACGCGGCCCGTCGGCGCCGTCCTGGGCCCCCGGGTCGTACCCGAGAGCGAGCAACGCGCCCTGCACGCCGAACACGTCGGACAGGTCGAGGGCGAGCCGGTCGGCAGGCAGGCCCCGGGCCTCCACGGTCCCGGCCAGCAGGAAGTGCTTCCGGTCGAGTATGTTCCGGATCCTGATGGTTCCCTCGTCCGGGGTGAAGTGGCATTCGTCCGCGGCGCCGTTCCACTCCCGCGCCGCCACGTGGCCCTGGAGCCGGGGGAAGCGGAAGGCCGGTCCGAGCGCCCAGCACATGCTCAGCGTCGCGAGCTGTGCGTTGGCCGGCCAGGAGGCGAACCCGGCGAACTCGGGACCCCGCGCCGTGAGGAACGATTCCATCTGGTCCAGCTTGGCGAACACGTGCCGATCGATCTCCTCGTCCGACAGGTGCAGTGAGGTGAACGGCGGCTGGAAGGCCTTGTGCCCCTGGCGGGCGAGGTGCAGGTGTGCCTTCACCTTGTCCCAGTCTCGGGCGACGAGGTCCGCCGTCGCCGGGGAGCCGTCGGCGTCCAGCCACCGCAGTTCCCCCGCCGACGCCAGGGACGCGGACCGCTCCGCGGGATTCGGTGCCGAGTGGGCCGCCACCGTCTGGTCGATCTTGTTGCCGATCCCTGTGCTCACCCACCCCTTCTGGTCCAGGTACATGAAGGGGACTCGGCCCTCCAGCGGGTCGTTGAACGGGATACAATGGTCACGGACGATCTGGTGCATGGTGTCGGCCTCTCCGAGAACCGGCCGGGCGCAACCCACCGGCATACGCGGACGACGGCAGCCGACGACGCCAGGGCGCGGGAGAATCGGATGCCTCGGCCCGCTCGGGCCCGGAACGAGTAGGCCGTAACTCCCCTTCAGGATCAGCCCGTTGCCGACCACCCGCAACTCAGGACAGACACCCTCGGCGATGGCCGACGCCGCCGGTCACACCCGTTCCACCGACGGTCACAGGGGCGGCCACGACCTTCGTCCTGGCTCGGTCCTCGCGTCGCGCGGCGCACCGGACGGTGCCACCCTGGAAGTGGTGCTGCGCGCCGCTCCGCAGCGTTCGGCAGGAGGGATGATCATGTCCGCGCGCCTGATTGTCTGTTGCGACGGAACGTGGAACTTCGCGGACCAGCCGAGCAAGACGAACGTAGCCAAAGTAGCTCTCTCCGTGCGTGCCGGGTCCGCCGCCGGCAAGGAACAACGCGTCTACTACCACAGCGGAGTCGGCACCCACCGGCGTGAGCGCCTGCGCGGCGGCGCGTTCGGCGTGGGACTCTCGCAGAACATCGTGGACGCCTACCGGTTCCTCGTCGAGACGTACGAGCCCGACGACGAACTGTTCCTCTTCGGTTTCAGCCGCGGTGCCTTCACCGTCCGCAGCCTCGCCGGGCTGATACGCAACAGCGGCATCCTGCGCCGGGACCACGCCGACCGCATCCCGGACGCCTGGGCCCTGTACCGCGACCGCATCGAGCAACCGAACGGAGCGGCCGCCACGTTGTTCCGGCGTTCCTACGCGCACGAGACGGACATCGGCTTCGTCGGGGTGTGGGACACCGTCGGCGCCCTGGGCATCCCGGCCCCGAGCACGGCATGGCTGCAGCCGGCGGCACGCCGCTTCAACCGCCGATGGGCGTTCCACAACACCGAGCTGAGCAGTCGGATCAAGGCGGCGTTCCACGCGCTGGCCGCTGACGAGCAGCGCTCGGCGTTCCGGCCGGCGCTGTGGCACCAGCATCCCGAAGCCGCAGCGCAGGGCCAGGAGCTGAAGCAGGTCTGGTTCGCCGGGGTCCACAGTGACGTCGGTGGCGGTTACGAGGAGACCGGGCTGTCGGACATCGCCCTCCTGTGGATGGTGGACCACGCCCGCAGACACGGGCTGGAGTTCGACTCCGAAGCGCTCAGCACGACGGGGCCCCAGGTCATGCGACCTGAGGAAAGCACCGCCTTCCGCGTACGACCGGACGGGGCGGGCCCTCTTCACGTCTCCCGTACGGGCATGTACCGATTGTCCACACCCCTGCACCGGCCACTGGGGCAGGCGGTGAACGACAACGGCGAGCCCGACGGCAACGAATTCCTGGCGGTACCCGCCAAGGAGCGGTACGACCGTGACACGGGTTACCGGCCGCCGGAGCTGGAGCGATACCTGGGCAGGCAGGATCGAGTCCGGCTGGAGCCGGTCCTGATACCGGGCGTCCTCCCGGGACTGCCGCCCATGCATCCGCTCCGGCCCGGCTCACTGTCCAAGTGAGCACCGGCGGCACGCCGGGCCGATCACCAACGCGCCGCGAGCGCGCGGAAGTCCTGCGACTGCGCCCCACCGAGACCTTGGTCTCGGTGGGGCGCAGTCGCAGGACTTCCGCGCAGCCGGGCCGTCTCAGCCCATGGTTACCACGTCGCCCATGGCTACCACGTCGGTGTCACGTCGGAGCCGAAACCGCCACCGGCCGGACGCTTCTCGAAGTGGAGGTGGGGGCCGGTGGAGTTGCCGGTGGAACCCACCTCCCCGATCTTCTGGCCGGCCCTCACCGAACCCCGCTTCACGGTCTGCTCGGAGAGGTGGCAGTACCAGTAGTCGAACCCGCCGGCACGCAGCACCAGGAAGTTGCCGAAACTCCGGTCCTGTCCACTGCGGACCATGGAACCGCTCCGCACCGCGACACACGGGGTGCCGTTCGGGGCGGCGTAGTCCGCGCCGGTGTGGTAACCGAGGCTCCAGTGCGGCCCCTTCACCCGGTAGCGCGTCGAGATGCCGTGCCCCGGTACGGGAGATGCCACGCGCCCGCCGGAGGCCGACGGTGTCGGTGAGGCCGAGGGAACACGGAGCCGGTCCCAGGAGAGCTTGCCCGGGATGCCGTCCGCATCGTCTTCACGGAGGCCGATCTTGCTCTGCCAGGCGGCGTACGATTTCTGGTCGGCTTCCGTCCACACGGGTCCCGGGCCGGTCTTGTACTTGCCGCACCCTTCCGCCACCAGCCGCTTGCCCATCGAGGCGATCACGGCACTGTGCTGCCCCTTGTGGAAGAACGTCGCTCCTGGGAATGGCGCCAACGCAGGCATGGCCCTCTCTCCTTTCCTCATGACCCCCTCAAAGCACCCGGCTCACGACCCGAGTTGCCCTGCGGTACGTGAGGTGCCGGCGCACCGAAATACGCAGGAGAGGTCGGTCCTGTGGCCCTTGGGGACGTCCAGGAGGCCGTCGGCCCGGTGCTTGCGGACCGGCCGGTCATCTTCCCCCACTTCCACCATGCGCCCGGACGGGGACCCGTGCAAACCCAGGAACGTGCTGATGAGCGAGTTCTGACGACCGGTCCGGCAGTGCTCGCGCAGGCCTTCCACGGCGTACCGGACGGCTTCAGGAACGGGGCACTTCGAGCCGCTCCCAGCTGAACCTCCCGGGGATACCGTCGGCCTCGCTGTCCTGGAAGCCAAGCTTCTGCTGCCAGGCGGTGTACGACCTGACGTCGCCCGCGCCCCACACGTCGATCCCGGTACCGCTCGCGTAGCGGTCGCAGTCCACGGCGACCAACCGACCGTGCATGCCCGCGATGACGGGTGATCTGCGTCCCGCCTGGAAGAACGACGCACCGGGGAACGGCTCGAACAGCGGCTCGGACGGGGACGGCTCCCCCGGCCGGGGGGCGAACGAGGGCCAGGAACCGGGATCGACGTGGTTGTTCTCCGGTACCTGGCCGTGGGCGTACCACCCGCCTCGCGTCCGCCAGGTGTCGGCCGGGCAGGTGTTGCGGGACAGGGAGGTCGGGCGGCCCATGGGCCAGACGTCCGGTACGCCCCAGGAGCTGATCCAGGAGTGAAGATCTGCCCAGCCCTTGCAAGGGGTGTCGACCAGCCTCGCGAACACCTCCCCCTCGACGCGGCAGTGCGGGAAGAACAGGGCCTCGATCTGGATGACGACCTTGCCGGCCCGGTTGGTACGCGTGCCGCCGGCCGCGTCGAACAGGGCCTTGCTGCGGGAGGTGGCGGGCAGGAACTGGGCGAACGCTCCGGTGAAGGGATCCCAGAGAACGTGCGGTGCCCGGCTCTTGCCGCCGCCGGTGAAGAAGCCCTTGAGATTGGCGAAGGGGACCAGGTCCAGCGGAGCGGCGGCGGTGGCCTCCCTGTCCGCCGTGATGTGCGCGATCGCCCTGGCCGGGAACTCCGCGTCACACGGCGCGTGGTCCCCTACGTCAGCTCTGAGTGCCTGGGGCATCCATGGAGTGGGCACGGTGGATCCTTCCCTCTTCGCCGCAGGGGATCGTGTCGCCTGCGGAGTGGGACCGGAGGAGGCAGCGAGTGCCGCGGGAACCACTGTCCGCGCGGCCGGTACTCCCCCGTTCTTCCACGATGCGTCCGTCGGCAGGCTCCGGCAAACCGTGGGAGCGTCGCGAGGGGGCGATTGTCGACTGCCCTGCCACATAAAGAAGTTGGCCTCCCGACGGGACCAGTGGAACCGTTCGGGACCGTATCCTGGCGGGCCGGAACAGCTTCCTTTGCGGGGCCCGGTCCGAAGCGCCTTCACGTTTGCCGCCCTCTGGTCGGCGTCGTAGCGTTGTGTGTAAAGGACCTGAAGTTGCCGTGGTCCGTCGTGTCAGCGCGCAGTCGGGGTGCGCGGGAACAGCACGGCGCCAAGCGTGTCTGGAACCATCATGGCCAGAATTTCTCGGCGACACCTCCTTCGCATGGCCGGCGCTTCCGTTGTGGCAGCGACACTCGCCCTGCCCGTAGGGACGGCGGCGGCCGCGGCAGAGCCCCGGAGCCTGCCCGGCGGCAGCGCCGCAGCGCCGCGGAGCACGGATCCGCCGCCCTCCCCCTCGTCGACACCGAGTGAACCGGACGACCCCACGACGCCCCCACCACCGGACACCACGACGCCGTCGGAGCCGAGCGAACCGACGGAGCCGACAGGACCCGATTCCGCCACGCCCGGTGAGACCACCGAGAACTCCCCGCCGCCGGACACCGACGCCACGGACGGACGGACGTCCGCGCCTCCGCCCGAACAGGAAGCCGGCATCGACGAAGCCTCGACGAACCTGGAGCAGGTGAGAGAACACGTCCCCGAGGAACTCAGGTCCACCGTGGACAGGCTCATCACGCTCATCTCCACGGTGCAGAGTCCGGAGACCTCACCGCAGGACAGGCAGGGCGTCATCGAGAGCACGGAGCACCTGACCACCGCGCTGGCAGCGATCAACGACCCGCAGACGCCGCCCGAACTGCGCAAGGAGCTGACCTCCGTCGTGAAGCAGGTGACCTCGACGCTGGGGACGGTCAGCGATCCGGACGCACCGGCCGAGGAACGGTCCATGCTCATCCTGGTGGTCAGACGCTCCACGTCCACACTCCCGCTGATCTGCGCCCCCGGCACGCCACAGGAACTGCGGGCGAAGATGATCGCCGGCATGAAGGAGGGAGCCTTCGCCGCGGAGCACAGCGCGGGTGGCGAATCGGCTCACTCACCGGACAGGAGCGGGGCGTCGTCGCAGGAGACGACCGTGGAACAAACGCTTGCGCGGAAGAGCGGCTCTGACCAGATCACTCAGGACGAGCGGACACCACCGGAGGAACGCGAGCGGCTCGTCACCGTCACCCAGCAGGTCAGCGCCTTGCTGAAGAAGATCAGCGATCCTGAGACCTCGTCGGAGGAGCGGTCCGAAGCGACCAAGGAACTGGATGACAGGACCGCTCGCATGAAGGATCAGCAGGAGCAGTCCGCCTCCGCCCAGGACCGCCCGGAGGAGTCCCTCGGCAAGGCCGCCGCGGTCTGCACCAGTGCCATATTCGAGTCCACCTCCGAGTCCGCTCTCGCTCGGGGGCTGGAGAGGCTGGTTCCCCCGGAGTGGGAAGGAGAGGGCGTCAAGGACTTCTGGAAGGCGCAGGAGAAGACCGACGACAAGCTCGAGGTCCTCGCCCAGTTGCGCAACAACGAGAACACCCGCGGGCCGTTCGAAGTCGTTCCGCTCATCACCGAGCTCGCCGAACTCGTCCCGCACGACGAACTGTTCGGAAGCCTGGGAGGCTCCGCCCTGTCCTGCAAACAGACCGCAACGTACCTCGAGGAGAAGTTCGGCGTCACCGTGGGAACCTGGCTCACCTGACCGGCACGCGACCGGTCAGACCCCGGCGGACTGCAACAGCTCCGCCACGGAGATCTCCGAGTCCACCCGGGCCCTGGCGGCTCCGTACCTCTCCAGCTCCCGCCTCTCCTCCCCGTAGTCGCCCACTCCGGAGAAATTGAACGGAAAGGACGAGATCGAAGAGATGAATCTGCCCCCCGGTGACCAGACGGCTGTCACATAGCGAGGTTTGCGCGTCACATTGATGAGATTGTTGTTGTGCCGCACCCTTCCGCGGTAAATGAGTTGCCCACCGCATACGGCCGGTTCGCAGTAGTAGCGCCTGTCCCGTTCGTTCCACGAAGGGTGAGGCGACCTGAATTCCTCGACGTCGAGCTTCCCGCGGTCCTTCCTCATGTAGGAGATCTGCACTTCCACACTCACGGTGTCGTACCCGACATCCTCGGGAAGCTGGAACACTCGCTTCAGGGAATGCTCCTGGCCGACGTCGAGCGAGTTACCGGACTCGTAGAACCTGCCGCTGCTGACGGTGAAGTACCTGAGCTGGTCGACATACAGTTCAGCCTCCCCCTCGCGTGCTCCCTGTTTTCCCACGCTCTGCCGCCATTCCGTCATCAGCCCCTTCTCCTCCGTCGAATACAGGGCAACCCTGCCGCGTACCGTGTAGAGGTCATTGATGATGTACACCGGGATTCCTCCGGTGTTCTTCATGCGCAAAGTCAGCGGGACGTGCACGAAAGGGAGGTTCTCGTCCTTCCAGGCTTTCCCGAATTCCGCATTCAAGGTGAAGTGCATCGGGGCGGCCGCGGGCTGGTACATGGTCGAGTAGGCGAGGCTGACAGCCGTCAGGAGGGCCGTGGCGACCACCCCGGCCGCGAATCTTTTGGGCTGGGGAACTCCCTGCCACGACTTCTGGCGCACGAGCAGGCAGAGCGCCCACAGGGACCAGCACACGGCGGGCAGATACACCAGCAGATGACGCGTGTACTCCCTCTCCTCGAACCAGAGCAGCAACAGGAGGCCGTCCGTGGCCAGGGCGACGATCGCCCCCAGCAGGACGACCGCCCCCGAGGCCTTGAACTGCCGCCTGCCCCAGTAGTCGACTGCCGCGACGGCCGCAGCTCCCAGCACGACCCCGGAGAGGACGAACAGGACTCCGGTGATGCGTTGCGCGAAGGTCAGCGCACCCGACGCGTCCGGCCAGCCGATGACCACGTTGAGCACCATGGAGACCAGCAGCCCGACCACCATGAGGGCCATGACCGAGCGTCTTCTCCAGGCACGGTCCGGCCAGACGTCGCTGTCACCCCCGCGCCAGCACAGGGAGGACCGGTCCGTCAGATCCATGTCCTTCGGGTAACCGAGGCGCCCGAGCACCGTACGCAGCTCGGACGGGGACCAGGCGCTGCCGACCTCGACGCCACCGACGGTGATACGACGAAGGCCACGGTCGTCCGGCGGTTCCACGACGACCCAGGGACGGATGCTCATGATCACAGAATCGAACCTGCGTGGGTTCCGTGCACGCGGGGCTACCCCGTTCGCCCTCCCCCCTCACGGGCGACAACCACTCACGCAGTGGACTGCGCGGCCTCGTCGATCAGCCGGGCGACGTCGCCGGGACGCGAGACGCCGACCGCGTGGGAGGCCGGCACGCTCACGACGGTGGCCTGCGCGCGCTCGGCCATGAAGACCTGCGCCTGCGGCGGGATGTTCCGGTCCTCGGTGGCCACCAGCACCCACGAGGGGATGGTCCTCCACGCGGGAGCGCCGGACCCCTCGCCCAGCGCCACATCGGTGACGGGCCGCTGGGTCACCGCCATGGCGGCGGCGATGGCCTCGGGGACGTCGGCGGCGAACTGGCGGTGGAACTTCTCGGCCTCGATGTAGAGATCCACGACCTGGTTCCCGTCCGCCAGCGTCACCGGGACCGGACGGAGCGCCTCACCGAGCGTGCTGCCCGGGAACCTGCCGGCCAGTGCGAGCGCGCTCTCGCCCTCGTCCGGCACGAAGGCCGCGACGTAGACGAGTGCTTTGACCTGGTCGAGTCCCCTGGCCGCGTTGCTGATGACCGCGCCGCCGTAGGAGTGACCGGCCAGGACCACCGGACCGTCGACGGAAGCCACGAGCTGCCGGACGTAGTCGGCGTCGGTGGACAGGCCCCGCAAGGGGTTGGCGGCCGCCACCACGGTGTAGCCGTGGGTCCGGAGCTCTTCCACGACACCGTTCCAGCTGGAGGAGTCCGCGAAGGCGCCGTGGACGAGAACGACGGTCGGCTTGTGTGCGTTCATGAGAATGACCTTCTGTTCAGCAGTGTTCTTCGTCCGGGGAGCCTGGACGCTCCCCGGTACTCGTAAGGGATGCGATTGCCTGGTCCCGGCGTGTCAGTCGGTGCCCAGCGCTTGGCGCAGAACGTGGACGGCCTGCTCCACGGCCGCGCTCGATGCCCGGGTCTCGCGGACCGGGTTCAGCATCATGAAGTCGTGCAGCGTGGCGTTGTAGCGAACGCTCATGGTCCCGTGCTCACGACCCACCGGGCGGTGGCGTAGGCCTGTTCGACGGCGACGGGGTACTTCGCCTCCGGAGAGCGGTCGTACTCCACGAACACCAGAGCCGCGTCCGCGCCCACGGCGAGCTCACGCACCAGACGGTCGTGGGTGCCGGCGTTTCCCAGGATCCAGCCGCCGCCGTGGACGTAGAGGATCACGGGCAGGACGCCCGTGCTGCCGGCCGGCCTGACGATGCGCACCGTCACATCGCCGACCTCGGCGGGAACGGTCGTCCACTTCTCGTCGACGGCGAGCTTCTCCACGGGTTGTGCCTGCACGTCGTCGAGCAGTTTGCGGGCGCCGTCGACGCCCAGTTCGTACAGCAGGGGCGGTGTCGCCGTCGCGTCGGCGAAGGACTGGGCGGCGGGCTCGAGAACGATGTCGCTCACGGCGTGTCTCCTCCGGATCGTGCGGGTTTCTCAGGAGCTTGCGCCCCATATGACCGGAGGAGGGGTCTTTGTGTGACACCTACATGGAAAAGAAGGTACGAGGCCTGCCGAGTCGCACGCGCTTCCCGCGCGCCTTCTGCGCGGCAGCCCGGGACCACCGATCCGCCACCGAACCGCCCGTCCGCGGCCCGGGTCAGCGGTTGGTCGAGGCCAGCTGCTGCGGGGTGTAGCGGGCTCCCTGGACGGTTTCGGGCCGGACCGCCGCGTCCAGTGACGCCAGGTCCGCGTCGGTCAGTGCCAGGTCGGCGGAGGCGGCGTTCTCGGTGAGGTAGGCGCGGCGTCTGGTGCCCGGGATGGGGATCGCCCCCTGGGCGGACACCCAGGCCAGAGCCACCTGGGAGGGGGTGGCTCCGTGCCGCTGGGCGACGGCCCGGACGTGGTCGACCAGCTCGAGGTTGGCGGCGATGTTCTCCGCGGAGAAGCGCGGCAGCTCCCGGCGGGAGTCGTCGGGGCCCAGGTCGTCCACGCTGCGGATGGCCCCGGAGAGGAAGCCGCGGCCGATGGGCGAGTAGGCGACCAGTCCGATGCCCAGCTCGTCGAGGGTCTGTTTGACACCGGACGCCAGCGGGTCCCGGCTGAACAGCGACAGTTCCGACTGCACCGCGGTGAGCGGATGCACGGCGTGGGCACGGCGGACGGTGTCCGCGGAGACCTCCGACAGGCCGATGTGGCGGACCTTCCCGGCCGCCACCAGCTCGGCCATGCCGCCGATCGTCTCCTCCACCGGAGTGTCCGGGTCCAGGCGGTGCATGTAGTAGAGGTCGACGCGGTCCGTGTTCAGGCGCCGCAGGGAGCGTTCGACGGCTCGACGGATGTGTTCGGGCCGCCCGTCGAGTGGACCGGGCCGCCCGTCGTCGGAGAAGTCCAGGCCGAACTTGGTCGCCAGGAGAACCTCGTCACGGCGATGGGCCAGGGCGCGGCCCAGCAGCCGTTCGTTCTCGAAGGGGCCGTAGGACTCGGCCGTGTCGAACAGGGTGATACCCAGGTCCGCCGCGTGGTTGAGGGTGGCGACGGCCTCCTTCTCGTCGGCACTGGCTCCGTACGCCCCGCTCAGGCCCATGGCACCGAAACCCAGGGCCGACACCGCGGGGCCGTGCTCGCCCAGGCGAACTTCTCTCATGTGTTGTCCTTCCCTTCTGACCAGGGGCTCGCGCGCAGAGCGAGCGCCTTTGCACGGGTCGTCCGACCCGGCGCACGCGACCTTACACACCGTGTGCAACATTCGAGAAGCGACGAGTGTCGCCGTGTCACAACAACCGGCGGCGTCCGGTCAGGTGTGCAGTCGACACGGTGGTGCGTCGCCCGTTCGCGAGGACGCCGGCGGACCCACCGGCCCCCGGCGGAAGTGGACACCCGTGACCGGCCACCGGGCTGCTTCGCGGCACCGATCGTGTCCGCTTCCGCCGTTCCCACCCCCGAGCAGTGCCAGGAAGGCCGCCATGAATGACCCGTCCCGGTTCGCTGGGTCCTCCGCGCCCAGTGAGCTCGACCAGCTGCCCGACCGTGACCGCGAGGAGACCCTCGAATGCCAGGCCTCCCTGGACGCCGTCGTGCGAAACGCCGGACCCGAGCGAGCGCTGTACCTGATGCGACGGGTGCACGAGTTCGCCGCGCGGTCCGGGATGTCCCTGCCGGGGCTGCTGTCCTCCGACTACATCAACACCGTCCCGGTCGCCGCGCAGCCGAAGTTCGACGGTGACCTGGAGACGGAGACCCGGATCACCGCGCTCAACCGGTGGAACGCCGCGGCGATGGTCAGCAACGGGGCGCCGCTGGGGCTCGGCGGGCACATCTCCACGTACGCGTCGGCGGCCTGGCTCTACGAGATCGGCTTCAACCACTTCTTCCGCGGCAAGGACGGTGACGGGTCGGGCGACCAGCTGTTCCTCCAGGGGCACGCCTCCCCGGGCATCTACGCCCGGGCCTTCCTCGAAGGCCGCCTGGACGAGGGGCAGCTGAACGCCTTCCGCCGTGAGGCCGGCGGCAACGGCCTGCCGTCCTACCCGCACCCCCGGCGGCTGCCGTGGCTGTGGGAGTTCCCGACGGTGTCCATGGGGCTCGGGCCGCTCGGCGCGGTCTACCAGGCACGGTTCAACCGGTATGTGCAGGCCCGCGGTATCAAGGACACCTCCGGCTCGCGGGTGTGGGCGTTCCTGGGCGACGGGGAGACGGACGAGCCGGAATCGATCGCCGCGCTGACCCTGGCCTCCCGCGAGGACCTGGACAACCTCACCTTCGTCGTCAACTGCAACCTCCAGCGCCTGGACGGACCGGTGCGGTCCAACTCGAAGATCGTGCAGGAGTTGGAGGCCCGGTTCCGCGGATCGGGCTGGAACGTGGTCAAGACCCTGTGGGGCGAGGCCTGGGACCCGCTGCTGGCACGGGACGCGACCGGGGACCTGGTGACGCGTCTGGGCGAGGTGCCGGACGCCCAGCTGCAGACCCTGGCCGCACGGGACGCCGCCTACATACGCGAGAAGTTCTTCACCGGCGACGTGCTCGCCGCCCTGTCCGCCTCCCTCAGCGACGCCCAGGTGGTCGAGCTGTTCGAGAACTCCCGCGGCGGCCACGAACCCCTCAAGGTGTACGCCGCCTACCGGGCCGCCGTCGAGCACCGCGGCGCGCCGACCGTGGTGCTCGCCCAGACCGTCAAGGGTCACACGCTGGGCTCGGCGTTCGAGTCCCGCAACGCCAACCATCAGATGAAGAAGCTCACGACGGCACAGTTCCGTGAGCTGCGTGACGTGCTGGAGCTCCCCATTCCCGACAGCGCCCTCGCGGGGGACCGGATCCCTTACTGGCACCCGGGAGAGAACTCGCCCGAGGTGCGCTACCTGCACGAGCGGCGGGCCGCGCTGGGCGGCCCGGTGCCGTCGCGGCGCGTGGTCGCCAAACCGCTGCCCGAGCCGCCCGCCAAGCCCTTCGAGTCACTGGAGAAGGGCTCCGGCCACCGGGAGGTGGCGACCACGACGGCGCTCGTGCGTCTGGTGAAGGACCTGATGCGGGACGAGCGGACGGGAGCACGCTGGGTGCCGATCGTCCCCGACGAGGCCCGCACGTTCGGCATGGAGTCGATGTTCCCGACCGCCGGGATCTACTCCCCGCTGGGGCAGACCTACGACCCGGTCGACGCGGACCAGTTGCTCCACTACAAGGAGAGCAGGACCGGCCAGCTGATCATCGAGGGCATCACGGAGGCCGGTTCCGTGGCCGAGTTCACGGCCGCGGCGACCTCGTACGCCACCCATGGCGAGCCGATGATCCCGTTCTACATCTTCTACGCCATGTTCGGGTTCCAGCGGACCGGCGACCAGTTCTGGGCGCTGGCCGACCAGATGGGCCGCGGTTTCGTCGTCGGCGGTACCGCCGGACGCACCACGATGACGGGTGAGGGCCTGCAGCACGGGGACGGCCACTCGCACCTGCTGGCCTCCACCAACCCGGCGGCGGTCAGCTACGACCCTGCGTTCGCCTTCGAGATCGCGGTGATCGTCCGGGACGGGCTGCGTCGCATGTACGGCGAGCGGCCCGAGGACGTCTTCTACTACCTGACCGTGTACAACGAGCCCAAGCACCAGCCGCCCATGCCCGCGGCACCGGGCGTCGAGGAGGGCATCGTCCGGGGCATCCACCGCTTCCGGCCTGCCGAACCCACGGCGGCCGGCCCCCGCCTCCAGCTGCTCTCCTCGGGTACGGCCGTCCACTGGGCGCTCCTTGCTCAGGAACTCCTGGCCGCCGACTGGAACGTGCACGCCGACGTGTGGTCGGTGACGTCGTGGACGGAGCTGCGCCGCGACGCGATGCGGGCGGACGCCGCACGGATGCGGGGCGAGGAGAGGACGCCGTACGTCACCGCCGCGCTGGCCGGTGCGCCGGGTCCGGTGCTGGCCGTCAGCGACTGGATGCGGCAGGTGCCGGACCAGATCAGCCAGTGGGTGGAGCAGGACTACTACTCCCTGGGCACCGACGGCTTCGGGCTGTCCGACACCCGTGAGGACGTGCGCCGCTACTTCGAGGTGGACGCCGAGTCGATCGTGGTCACGGCGCTGGACCGGCTGGCCCGGGCCGGGCAGGTCGCCCCGTCCTCGGTGGCCCGGGCCCGAGAACGCTACGGCCTCGACCGGTGACCGACGCGGGAGACCGCGACCGGACCGCGTCCCACAGGCGGCGGACGAGGGGCTCCGGGGGCGTGACGCCGACCGGAGCCGCCCCGCCGCCAGTGCCGCCCTCCCCCGCTACGGGCACGCGCTCTCCGACGCGCACCGAGCCGCCCCCCATTGTCATGTGGTGGAACTTCGTGGGCCGCACCCACGAGGACGTCGTCCGGGCCCGGCAGGCGTGGCGGGAGGGCCCCGACCGGTGCGGGCAGGTGTACGGAGACGGCGGCGAACGCCTGCCCGCACCCGAGTCGCCCCACGCCACTCCCACTCCCCGGCGCGCCCCGGCATCCCGCGCCCCCCGGCCGACGGACCGGGGGCTGTCACAACTCCCGCGGTCGTCCGGTCTATGACGGTGACGGCCCGAGCGACGCCGCCCGCGTCCTCGCCTCCAGAAAGGAAGTGACGCCCGTGCTTTCCGGTGCCCCTACGACCCGGAGCCAGGACGAGCCTTCGGACACCGCCGCCGGTGTGTCCCTGGCCGCCCAGGCGGCTCTGCTGGAGACACGCGCGCTGATGCTGCGGGAAGCGCTCGACGCCGTCGACGCGTCCATGCGCGAGACCTCCGAGAGGCTGGCCCGGCTGCGGCAGCAGAGCGGCGACGGCTCACGGCAGGTCCGGTGCGGCGAACCGCCGCCCACGGCCCGGTAGGGGACGTACGCGGCCCCGGGTGCCGACTCACGGGGGATCGAGGGGACACCCGGGGCGCTCACCCGCCCGGCTCTTGTGGCGGGTGCGCACGTGCTCCGGGCCCTTCTCGGGTACCGTCCACCGGTGTCCGGAGCACTGCCATGAACCTAGCACAGTGTGACACCGTTTGGTGACAGTGGCAGAGAAGGAATCTTCCCGAGCGGCGTTCCGGCGCCCGCGAGCGGGTCTCCTGCCGTCATGGCGGGCATCCTCGGTACTCACACGGTGTGCCCGCTGACACGGTTACCGATGCCCGCTTGTAGCATCACCGGTGCCACGTGAGAAGGGACGATCCATGCACGCCGGCGCTCACCCCGCCCCCCTCGACCGGGCGACCGAGGACTTTCTGTCGGTACGCCCCCGGCTCTTCGGCATCGCGTACCGCATCCTCGGCAGCGCGGCCGAGGCCGAAGACGTCGTGCAGGAGGCATGGGTACGGTGGCAGAACACCGACCGCGCCGCCGTTCACGAGCCGGGCGCCTTCCTGACCACTGTCACCACCCGTCTGTCGATCAACCTCGCCCAGTCCGCCCGGGTGCGCCGGGAGACGTACGTGGGCCCGTGGCTGCCCGAACCGGTCGACACCGCGCAGGACCCGCAACTGGGGGCGGAGCGCGCCGAGGCCGTCGAGATGGCGGTGCTGCTCCTGCTGGAGAAGCTGAACCCCGTGGAGCGCACCGCCTACGTGCTGCGGGAGGCGTTCGACTATCCCTACGACCGGATAGCCGAGATCCTGGGGACGAGCCGTGCCAACGCCCGCCAGCTGGTGAGCCGAGCGCGCAGGCACCTGGCCGACGAACGCAGGGAGCGTGTCGACCCCGCGACCCACCGGCGCCTGCTGGAGGTGTTCCTCTCCGCCGCGCGGACCGGCGATCTGGCCGTGCTCGAGGAGGTCCTCAGCGCGGACGTCGTCAGCTACGCGGACGGCGGCGGGATCAGGGGGGCGTCCAAGATCCCCGTGGTCGGCCGCCCGCACGTCTCCCGGTACCTCGCGGCCTTCGCGCCCCGGTTCTGGCCGCAGGCGGACACGCGTTGGGTCGAGGCGAACGGCCGGCCGGCGGTCCTGGTCCTGGCGGGCGGTACGGCCGTGGCCCTGCTCTCCGTCGACGTCTCCACCGACGGCATCGACCGGATCATGTGGGTGATGAACCCGGCCAAGCTGTTTCCCTACGTGGAGTCCCTGACCGGCTGACCCGCCGCGGCCGCTCCCCGCGGGCGTCGGGCAGGTGTCACGGGAACGGCGGCTGATCGGTCACCCGGGAGTCCGCAACCCGGACGAGCGCCACTCCCGGCGCACGTCTCCCCGACCCCGCGCCGGCGACGGTCGCCTTCGGACGCGCCCCCGGGGACGGGGGCTACCTGCTGAGCGTCGACCTCGTGGTGCGGTGGCCCGGCGTCGCCAGGGAGGTGGGGGCCGCGCTGCTGGAGAGGGCCGACGCGCTGTGCCCGTACGCGCGCATGGCCGACAAGGGGACGCCGACGCCCCTCACCCTCGTGTCCTGACGACCCGCCCGTCCGCCCCGCCGGCGACTCAGGTGCGGGGGCCGGGGCGGTTCCACCCGCGCAGCTTGTCGGGGTTGAGGACGACCCAGACCTGCACCACGTGCGCTCCGGCGATGTCGAGGGTGATGACGGCCGCGACCTGGTCGTCGTAGCGGGCGACGAGGCCGGTGCGCCCGTTGACGGAGTGCGTGTCCAAGGTGGTGCGGGGGCGGCGGGAGAGCAGCGTCAGCAGGCTCCGGGCGACCCGTTCGCCACCGTGGACCGGACGGGTCAGGGCGCGGATCTTGCCGCCCCCGTCGAAGATGGCGGTGGCGTCGGGGGCGAGCAGAGACGTCAGCCGGCCGCTGTCCCCGTCGGCGCACGCCTGGCGTACGGCGTTCACGATCTCTCCGTGCCCGCGTGCGGAGGTGGGATGCGCGCCCTGGGCGCGCAGGCTGCGGCGGGCCCGGTCGGCCAGCTCGGCGCATTCCGGCTCCGACTGCCCCACGACGCCCGCGACCGTGCCCGGCGAGACCCCGAAGACGTCATTGAGCACGAAGGCCGCTCGCTCCGTCGGCGTGAGGGACTCCAGCGCCCGCAACAGCACCGCCCCGGCCTCGCCCTCCACCCCTGCTTCCCGGTCGTCGGCGTCCTGCCGGGCGCGCGAGAGGTCCTCGTCCCCGTCGGGCCGGGTCAGCCGGGCCAGACAGATGCCGCCCACCACCTGCGTCAGCCAGGCCCTCGGCGCCTTCACCCGCGCCCGCTGCCCGTCCGAGAGCCCGTACCACCGGCGGTACGCCTCGTCGATGACGCCCTCGGCCGCGACCCGGCTGCTGCCCAGCATCCAGCGGGCGACCTCCAGCAGGTGCCGTCGCTCGTCGAGCAGTTCCGCGATCGGCACCGCCTCACCGGCGTCTTCCATGTCGCATCCTCCCCTCGAACGGGCCTCGGACGCCGCTGCCGCCGCGGCGGCGGCGGACGCACGGGGGAAGCCACCCGCGGTCCACGGGCATGCCACGCCCAGCTCTCAGGCATCGGCGTGGTGCCCTCGGTTCTCTCTGTTCTCTCTGTATGCCAGGTGGACCGAGAAGGGGCACGAGTTGTGACACCGCTCCCACCGCACCCCGCGGGGCCACGGCCGAGGGCTGTCACGGTCGCCTCATTCGGCGACGGCGCTCGTGGCCTCCGGACCGGTCAGCAGCTTCCGGCGCTCGGGACCGCGCGGCAGGATCGCCGCACGGTCGAACGAGGTGAGCAGGCGGTCGCGGATCGCGACCGCCTCCTCGACGTGCTCACGGTGTCCTCTGTTCCTCTCGGCGACCTGGAGAAGGACCGGTCGTCCGTGAGGCGGGACCGGTCGTCCGGGAAGAGGACCGGACAGGCCCGCTCCTTGTGACAGGCGCCGGCCGAACCGGGTCGCCGCAGTCCCCACGAAAACCCGTTGGCGGGCTGCGGCGGGCTGTTGCTAGCCTCCCCGGGGCCGTGCGAGACGACGAGGAGGTGGTACCCGTGAACGCAGTATCGACATGGGTGCTCCCCTCCGGGGTCATGGTCGGGCGATAGGCCGCCCGGGAGCGCCGTTTCACGCGCACTCCCGAAAGGCACGACCATGCACTTCACTTCCGAACAGCGCCTCGACGACGGCGTCCTTGAGCGCGAGTTCACCCTCGGGGAGATCCCCGGTACCCTGTGGACGCCCGGATCCGCGCCGGCTCCGCTGGTCCTGATGGCCCACAACAACGGGCTGCCCAAGGCGGACCCCCGGCTGGTGGCGCGGGCCCGGTACACCGCGGCGCGCGGCTTCGCGGTGGCCACCATCGACGCCGCCGGGTGCGGTGACCGTCCCCGTTCCGCCGCCGACGAGCGGGTCCGGGCCGACCTCCGGCGGGCCATGCGGGCCGGGGAGCCGGTCGACGAGGTCTTCGAGTCCCTCATCAGCCCGCTGGTCGAGAACGCGGTCCCGGAGTGGCGGGCCACCCTGGACGCCCTCCTCGCCCTGCCCGAGACCGGCGGACCGGTCGGCTACTCCGGAGGGTGGACGGCCCTCGGCATTCGGCTGGCGGTGGTCGAGCCGCGCATCGCCGCCGCAGGCTTCTTCGCCGGCGGGTACGTGCCCCGTGCCCAGCGCGAGGAGGCCCGGCAGGTCACCGTTCCGCTGCTGTTCCTGCTGCAGTGGGACGACGAGGGGAACCCCCGGCAACGGGCCTTGGACCTGTTCGACGCCTTCGGCAGCAAGGAGAAGACGCTGCACGCCAATCCGGGAGGGCACACCGGCACGCCGTGGTTCGAGCTGGAGGACGGGTGCCGGTTCCTGGACCGGCACCTGAGGTGAGGCCGGCCGTCGCCGAGGACAGGTTCCCGCCCTCGACGACGGCGGCGTACAGCTGCACGACCGCCCCGGCCCGCCGGCACCGGCGGGCCGGGGTTGTGTCAGTGGCGTACGACCTGCGGAGCGATGTCCTCGGTGACGCCGCCGCCGGCCGAGCGGGTGAGGGCGCTCGCACGGGTGGGGTCCGTGCCGCAGAAGGCGGCCTCGAGCGTCCCGCCGAGGATGGAGTTCACCGTGCCGTTGTTGGAGGTGTTGGCCATCGACGTCATCCTGCGCTTGCCGTCGGCCGTCGTGAACGCGTAGGTGTAGTAACCCTGGACCGTGCCGGTGTGGCCGTAGACGGTCACACCGCAGGAGAGCTCGCGGCCGCGCAGTCCGAGTCCGTAGGACTGGGTCCCGTCCGCGTTCACCGGAACCATGCTCATCATCTCCCGCAGCTGTTCCGGAGCGACAAGCTTGCCGGTGACGACGGCGGCGAAGAAGCGGTTCAGGTCCGAGGAGCTGGAGATCACCGCTCCGGCCGACTGCGCCCAGGAGACGGTCTGTTCGGTGGAGTCCACCAGCGGCAGCGTGGTGTCGTCGTCGCGGACGTAACCCCGCGCGTACGACCCGGTGAGCGTCGTCCGCGGATGCACGTACGAGGTGTTCCGCAGGCCGAGCGGTTTGAAGATCCGCTGCTCGTACTGCGTGGCCATCGGCAGACCCGTGATGTGCTCGATCATCTGCCCCAGCACCACGAAGTTGGTGTTGGAGTAGCTGTAGGCGGCACCGGGCTCGTTGGCCGGGGCGTGAGCGGTCGAGAGGTCGATGAGCTCCTGGTAGGTGAACACCTTGTTCCGTACGGACTCGAAGCCCGGAACCGTGTGGTAGAACATGTCGTTCGTGTAGTCCCACAGCCCACTGCGGTGGCTCAGCAGGTGCCGCACGGTGATGCGGTCGTCCGGCAGGGCCCGGGGAAGGTAGTCGTTCGCCGGCGCGTCCAGGTCGAGGCGGCCCTCGGCGACGAGTTGCATCAGCACGACGGTGGTGAAGCTCTTGCTGACACTGCCGACCCGGAACCTGCGGTCGGCGTCCATGACCGTTCCGGCAGCCCGGTCCGCCTTGCCCATGGAGAGCTTGTGGACGGTGGCGCCGGAGTCGATCCGGGTGAGCGCGCCCGGCGCCCCGGCGGCCATCGCCTGCTTCTGCACGGCGAGTACACCGGTGAGCGACGGGTCGGGGAGGGTGGGGGAGGCGTCCGCGACGGCGGGCGAGGCGGTGACCAGAGCAGCCACCATCGCGGAGCCTGCGAGCGCGAGGCTCACGTTTCTGATACGCATCCGATTCTCTCTACGTGTGATCGGGTGGAAGCCCCGGAACGGATGCACGAGCGGTGAATCCCGTCCGGGCAAGGGGCGTTGTCGATCCTCGCCCTCGCGACGGGCGTGATCCGCAGGGCGCTCAGAACGATAGCTCAGACAGTGGGTCACGACGCCGGGAACATGTGCCGACGCGATGACATCCAAAACCTCGACGACAGGTCGCACGGGATGACCCGAACCACCGCGAGTGCCGACGGTCCGGCGCCGATGACGCCCCGCGCGAGCCGCCGGCCCGCCCCCGGGCTACGCCAGGTCCAGGTCGGCGTACAGCTGGTGGTGGTCGGAGTAACGGGAGGCGTGCACACGGTGCCCGGCGGGGGTGATGCCGCGCAGGAAGACGTAGTCGAACTTGCTCTGCCAGTCGGTGGTCGCCTGACAGCTGCCGGCCGCGGTGCGCGTGGGGTGGCACTGGGGGTCCGCGTCGACGGCCAGTGCCCACAGGCGCGAGAGTTCGGGTGCGTCGGGCACGGCGTTCAGGTCGCCCAGGACGACGGCGCGGTCGTGCCGGGCCACCTCGGTGGCGAGTACGGCCGCCTGCCCGGCCCGGACGGACTCCTGCCGGCGCTGGGCGAGGTGCGTGTTGAAGACCCGGACGTCCTGGCCGCCGACCTCGGTGGTGACCGCCATGTACCCGCGGTCCTCCGAGCCGCCCTCGGGGTACTCCACGCTGACGTGGTCGGTCATCGGCGCCGCGGAGAGGATCGCCTGGCCGAAGCCTCCCGGGTTCCACGGCGCTCCCCCGCAGCGGCTGCGCTTGTTCAGCACCATCCCGTACTCGACGTGGTAGACGAGCCCGTGGAGGTTCTCCAGGTGCTCCCGGATCGCCTCGACGTCGCGCACGCACGCTTCCTGTACGCCGAGGACCTGAGGGGCGAAGGCGGCGATCTCCGCCGCCCGGTGGACGTTGCTCTCCTCGCAGGGGTTGCAGAGGTTCCAGGTCATGACACGGTTCGCCACCACGTCCCGGACGGGGTCCGCGGGCAGTCCGCTGTCGGAGTGGGGGTCGTCGGCGGCGCTGGAGCCGACGAGGACCACGCAGAGCAAGGTCATGGCGCCCACGAACCACCGTGTCCCTCGTGCGAGCACCTTCGCCTCCCCGGTGTCGACGCGCGGAGCATCCGACGTCTTCCCGCACGAGGTTATGGGACGGACGCCCTCCACCGCAGACGGGGGCCCGAGTTGACGCCGGTGCGGCCGGTGTTCCGTGACGCGGTCCGTACCTGAGTAGGAACTGAGTACCTGCGCCCATGCCCGGCCGGGGTGACGGGGAGCACACTCCGGGACATGACGAACCTCCCGCCCCCGGCCGAGGAGTTGCGGCTCCTCGACACCGAGCTGTGGCACCTCGACGCCCGCCGGGCCGTCCTGTTGCGGCGCCGCGCGTGGCTGATCCACACGTTGCAGGCGGCATCCGCGCCCCGGGGCGACCGGGGCGCCGGTTCCGTTCCGCCGTCGCGGCCCGGGCGGGGCGTTGCCTCCGCCCGCCGGCCCGAGACCTCCGCGCCCGGCGTGCAGAACGTGCTCCTGATCCTCGGTGGGGTCCTGCTGACGGTCGCCGCGGTCGCGTTCACCCTGGTCGGCTGGGGTCACATGGGGATCGTCGGACGATCGCTGGTGCTGGGCGCGGTGACCGTGGGGACGCTGGGTGCGCCGGTGGCACTCCTGCGGCGTGGGCTGGCATCGACGGCGGAGGCGACAGCGGGTCTGGGGCTCGCGCTGACCGTGCTCGACGCCTACGCGCTGCACGAGGTGGTGTTCACCGGCACGGGTGCTCTCACGTACACGGCGGCCGCGTCGGCCCTTCTGGCGGCACTGTGGGCCGCCTACGGCCTGGGCGTGGGCGCGTGGGGGCGCGCGGACGACCGGACCGACGAGAGCGACGAGGGCAAGGAGCGCGCGGTACGGAAGGCCGCGCGGCCCGTGCTCTGTCTGCCGCTCCCCGCGGCCACGGCGACGGCGCACCTGCCCCTGCTTCTGTGGGCACTCGCCCTGGGCGCGGGTCCGCACACGTTCACGGCCGTGCTGCTGGTGACCGCGGCGGCCGGCGCCGCCCTGGCGCTGCGGGCGACGGAGGTACCGGTCCGGACGGTCGCGGTCGTCGGTTCACTCGGTACGGGGACCGTAGGGGCCCTGTCGGCCGGCTGGCTCAGCTGGAGTGCTTCGGGCCCGGGTACCGCCGTGCGGGCGGCGGCGCTGCTCTTTCTCGCCGCGGCGATCGCCCTGGTGGCGGCCCGGCGCGTCCCGAAGCCGGACGTCGCCGTGGGCGCGGCGCTGGCGGCGGGGCTGTGCGCGGTCGCCGGGGCCGGCGGAGTGGTGCGGGCCTCGCTGCCCGGAGTGTGGACGGTGCCCGGGTACGTGGCCTGCGGTGTCGCCCTGCTGGCGGCGGTCCGGACGCCACTCCCCCAGTCGTCTCGCCGGGGGCTTGTGCTCGCTTCGCCGGCCGTCCAGGGCCTCGCGGTGCTGTGCGCGGTGCCGCTGGTCGCCGGGACGCTCCTCGGTCCGGTGACCGGGCTGGAGCGGCCCTGGTCCGGTGTGCCGCGCGACTTCCGGGCCGCCGTGTTCAGGGACGTGCCCTGGCCGCCCGACGCGGCCACCGTGCCGCTCGTCCTCGGTGTCGTCGCGGGCGTGCTGGCGGTGGCGGCCCGGCGCCGCCAGGACCGGTGGCCGACGGCGGTGGGGGCGATGCTCCTGGGCTGGGCGGCGCTGCTCGTACTGCCGGGCGTACTCGCACTGCCCTACGGTGCGGGCCTGGTGGCGCAGGGCGCCGTGGCCGTGGCCGCGCTGGGCTGCGCGGAGCGGGCCCGGCGTGCGGCCGGCGGAACGTCGCCGCTGATGCTCACGGCCATGGTGCTGGCCCTGGTCACCTCCGTCGTCCTCGCCCTCGTCTCGCTGGCGTCCGAACCGGTGACGATCGGTGTGCTCGGGGCGACGACCCTCGTGTTCGGCGCCGTGGCCGTGCGCCCGGGATTCGGCCCGTTCGCGGCGCCCGCCGCCCTTGTGCACGCCACGGCTCTGGCCTGCGCGATCGGCGCGGCCGCCGGCTGGCAGGCGCAGCACACCGCACTGCTGGTCCTCGTCGTGCCCGCCGTCGCGGCCCTCGTGGCCGCCCGCCCGGCGGGCTCGTCCACGACCGCGGCCGTCGAAGGGGCGGGCGCGGCGGCGGGGCTGCTCGCCCTCGCTCTGGCCGCGACCGACCCGCCGATGCTGGCCCTGGTGCTCTCCCTCTGCGGGCTCGTGGCGGCCGGGACCGCGCTCCGCCCGGACCGGCGGCCGGCCGCCCATGTCGCCGCCGGGCTCCTCCTGCTGGCCACCTGGGTGCGGTGGGCGGCCTGGGACGTCACCACTCCGGAGGCCTACACCCTGCCGGTGACCGTGCCCGCACTCGTCGTCGGCTTCCTGAGGCGCCGCCGCGACCCGGGCCTCTCCTCCTGGCCGGCGTACGGCGCAGGCCTGGCCGTCACCGCGGTGCCGAGCCTGCTCGTGACGTGGGGCGACCCGCACTGGCTCCGGCCCCTGTTGCTCGGTACCGCGGCCCTTGCCGTCACCCTGGCAGGAGCCCGCAACCGACTCCAGGCACCCCTCGTCCTCGGCGGGACCGTGCTCGCCCTCGTGACCCTGCACGAACTCGCCCCCTACGCCGCCCAGGTCGTCGGCGCCCTGCCCCGGTGGGCGCCGCCCGCCCTGGCCGGACTGGTGCTGCTCGCGCTCGGCGCCACCTACGAGCAACGGCTGCGCGACGCACGGCGCGTACGGGAGGTGTTCGGGCGGCTCGACTAGGCCGGGAGCCCCCGTCGCGCCTCCGCGGACGCGCCGACGGTCGTTCGGCCCGCGCCACCGGCACCGGCTCCGCGAGCCGGTGCCGGCTCCTGTTACGGGGCCATCTCGTAGGCGCCGGACAGCGCCTCGACACGCTCCCAGACACGCGCCGAGCGGGCCTCGTCGACGACGGGCCGCCGGACGGCGCCGAGGGCCCAGCGCTGCTGGGGCTCCGTGGCGGAGTCCTTGCCGTGGAGCTCGACGGCGTGGTTCGAGAAGTCGCGGACGAGGACGGAGAACAGCTCGTCGAGCACGTCCTCGTCGAGGCCGGTCAGCTCGGCCTGCTCCAGGATCAGCTGGCCATGCACGACGAGGGCGAACAGCTGGCCCACGGCGAGCAGCAGGTCGAGGTCGCGGCTCTGCCGCTCGTCGGGTGCCGCGGTGGTGACGAACGTGCACAGGGCGTCGGCCTGCTCCCGGAACCGGGCCACGTTCGGCACCTCGGCGTAGGTGTCGAAGGCGGTGCGCCAGTCGTGGAACCGGATGGAGCCGAGGCCGCGGGCCGGGCCCTGCCGGAAGAGGAAGGTGTCGTCGGCCGCGTCGAGACGGGTCGGCACCCGCGGGTGCTCCACCGGGTCGAGCAGGTGGTTGCGCAGGAACTTCAGGATGAGGGCCAGGTTGACGTGGACCGTGCCCTCGAGCTTCGGCAGGCCCCGGATCTCGACCGCGGCCTGGGCGAAGTAGGTGTCCTTCTCGAATCCCTTGGCGGCGATCACGTCCCACATCAGGTCGATGACCTTCTCGCCCTCGGTGGTGACCTTCATCTTGGTCATCGGGTTGAAGAGCAGGTAGCGGCGGTCGTCCGGGCCGGCGGAACGGAAGTAGTCGACGGCACGGTCGCTGAAGAGCTTCATGCCGACCAGGCGTACGTAGGCGTCGATCAGCTCGCGCCGGACGTGCGGGAAGGCGGTGACGGGACGGCCGTACAGAATGCGGTTGTGGGCGTGGGTGACGGCCTCGTACATGGCGTGCTCGCAGATGCCGATCGAGGCGGTGCACAGGTTGAACTTGCCGACGTTGACGGTGTTCAGAGCGGCGTCGAAGGCGGCGCGCCCGGTGTGCAGGACGTCCTGGGGTCCGACCGGGTAGTTCTCCAGGCGGAACTCGCTGACGTACTTGGAGGAGTCGACGACGTTCTTGACCAGGCGGTAGTCGGGGTGGCGGCTGTCGGCGGCGAAGAAGACGTAGCCCTCCGGCCCGTCGACGTCGGTGCGGCGGCCGAACACCGACACGAGCCCGGCGGCGTTGCCGTTGCCGATGTAGTACTTGGAACCGGTCGCCCGGAAGCCTCCCTCCCCGTCGGGCTCCAGGAGCATGTCGGTGGAGTAGATGTCGGCGCCGTGGCTCTTCTCGGAGAGGCCGAACGCGAACACCTCGCCCTGGGCGAGGAGTTCGGCCGCATGGGCGCGGGCGGCCGCGTTGTCGCTCTGCCAGACGGGGCCCAGGCCGAGGATGGTGACCTGCCAGGCGTACCAGTAGTCGAGGCCGTAGAACCCGAAGATCTCGTTGAGGGCGGCGATACGCGCGGTGTCCCAGCGCTGGTCCGGCCGGTCGCCGTCGGCCGCGGGGGTGAGGAAGGTGGCGAAGAGGCCCTCCTTCGCGGCGAAGGCGAGGAAGTCCTCCAGCCAGACGCGCGAGCGGTAGTCCTCGATCAGCCTTCGCTTGCCGCGCGCCTCGAACCAGTCGACCGTGGCGCGCAGCAGCCTGCGGGTCTCCGGGTCGAAGTGCGCCGGGTCGTAGGTGCGCGGGTTGAACAGGAGCTGGTCGGCCATGAGGGTGCCTTCCGGAGATCGGGTCGGACGGAGCCTGACGGATGCGGGTGGGACGGAGAACGGGTGAGGGCGGGCGGCGCTCGGGGTCAGGGTCGGCCCGCGGATGGCGGGACGCGGAGCCTGTGGAGGGTGTCGAGGACGTCGTCGAGCCAGGCGATGGTCATCCGCTCGAAGGCGATGCCGCCGCGCAGCACGACGTGCTGGAGTTCCTGGCCGACGTCGAGCGACCGTGGGACGTCGGGGGCGCCGAAGTCCCGTGCCTCTCCGGCGAGGTAGCGGCGGAGACGGTCGTCGTGCGCGTCGCGGTGGCGTTCGACCTCGGCGATGAGCGCGGACGGGTCGCCGAAGGCCGCGCCGCGGATCTTCACGGCGAGCTCGTGCCGGATGCTCTCCGGCTGGACCGGCTCGTGCAGCCACGCGGCGAGTGCCGCGCGGCCCGGCGGCGCGACGGAGTACTCCTTCTTGTCCGGCCTGCCCCGCTGCGCCACTTCGTGGACGTCCAGCAGGCCGTCCGCCTCCATGCGCCTCAGCACGCGGTAGATCTGCTGGTGGGTCGCGGTCCAGAAGTACCCGATCGACCGTTCGAAACGGCGAGCGAGCTCGTAGCCCGAGCCCGGCTTCTCCAGCAGGGAGACGAGGATCGCGTGTTCGAGCGCCATGCCCCGAATCCTTCTATGCAACTTGTTGCATAGACAAGGCGCCGAGCCTTGATGAGACGCGCCTCACTCGCCGGTTCGCGCGAATGTCACGTTCTCTTCCCAGCGCGGCCGTGCCCCGGCCCGGTGGTCCGCGCGCCGGCCACGGGCCTTCATGCACGGTTCACAGTGTTTAGGGCACCGTGTGATGTGTCGTGGCGGCTCCGGGCTCAGGAACGCCCGGCGCGGTAGAGGCCCCGGCCGGACCTGCGGATACGGGACGCACCCACGAGGCGGTCGAGTGTGCTGCGGACCGCGTTGATGC
Source organism: Streptomyces ambofaciens ATCC 23877 (assembly GCF_001267885.1). Classification (NCBI taxonomy): domain Bacteria; kingdom Bacillati; phylum Actinomycetota; class Actinomycetes; order Kitasatosporales; family Streptomycetaceae; genus Streptomyces; species Streptomyces ambofaciens. The sequence continues at coordinate 458,602 of NZ_CP012382.1, forward strand.
TGCCGCTGTCGCCGTCCCGGCCCAGTGCCGCCGCGACGTCCCGGGCGCGCACGTCCACGTCGCCGACACCGGCGAAGTAGTCGAGGATCTGCTCGGTCAGCTTGCCGTAGCTGCGCTGTTCCGGCTCCGCGCCGGTACCGGAAGGGTGTGGCTTCCCCGTGACCTGGCGTCGCGGCCGCCGGTTGCCGGATGCCCGCGCCGCGTCAGAGGCAGGGGCCTGCGCCGGGGTGGTGGTCCGGGCCGCGGCCTTCTCGACAGGTGCCGGTGCCGCCGGCTCGCCGGGACCGGCGGGGGCCTCGGCGGCCTCGGGGGCCGAGGGGGCCCGCATCAGGACCTCGAGTGCGCTGAGAGCCCGCTGCACGGAGCCGAGATGGGCCACCACCGCCGCCAGTTCCCTCTCCAGTGCCTGCTTCTGGAGCTCGAGACGCGCCAGGTCCTCCTGGAGGCTCTCAGCGGTGACCTCGATGTTGTGCGCGGCGCCGGTTGCCGAGACCATGTGTTCCTCTCATCCTCGACTCTTCCCCGGCCATCATAGGCCGCGGCCGATCTCCAGGCAGGCGTCGAGAGGATGCCTCATCAATTGTTGCCACTGTTCGGACGTCAACGCAACGGGTGCGCGGTACATCCTTTGCAACCTTTCGGAGACCGCCCCGATGCGTGTGTCGATCGCGTGGATCGCCTCCTGGAGCATGCGCATCCGCGCCTCCAGCAAGGCCGACTCGGCGGCCAGGGACACACTGACGACAGCGGGATCGGGGGTGTGGCCGGGGTCTGCGGGCATCGTGCGTCCTTTATTGCGGCTGGGCCTGTGTACGCGGCAGAAGCGTAGGCACAGGCGCGGTGGTGCGGCGACACCGGTGCGCCCGGAGGGAACGGTTTCGTCGCCATACGTCACAAGTCGAGCATGTGCCCTGTCATAAGGGCGAAAGCCGCACACGGGCTTTCTGCCGGACAACGGCATCACACGTCGGCCCGGGCACATGAACGGCTCGGCCGATCAACCCCCTGAAGAGGTCTCTCCCATGAACCGTCGTTCCCTCCTTCGGCGTGTCCGTATGCCACTGTCCCTGGCGGTCACGGCCGGCGGCGCCGCGGCAGTGCTCGCCACGTCGGTCGCCCCGGCCGGCGCGGACAGCGGGCCGTCCGCACCGCACCGCAAGCCCACCGTCGTGCTGGTGCACGGCGCTTTCGCCGACTCCTCCAGCTGGGACGGTGTGGTGAAGGAGCTGAAGCGGGACGGCTACCCGGTCGTCGCCGCCGCCAACCCGCTGCGCGGGCTGAGCACCGACGCCGCCTACGTCAGGCAGGTCGTGGCCGCAATCGACGGGCCGGTGATCCTCGTCGGGCACTCCTACGGCGGTGCGGTCATCAGCAACGCGGCCCGGGGTGCCGACAACGTGGAGGCACTGGTCTACGCCGCCGCCTTCATGCCCGACAAGGGGGAGAGCGCACTGCAACTGGCGTCGAAGTATCCCGGCAGCTCGCTGGGGCAGGCCCTGCACCCGGTCCCGATCACGCACCCGGACGGCACCGAGGACGCGGACCTCTACATCCAGCAGCCCAGGTTCCGCGGTCAGTTCGCCGCGGACGTGGCACGGAGCACCGCCGATCTCATGGCGGTGGCCCAGCGGCCCGTGACCAACTCCGCGCTGGAGGAGGCCTCGGGAGAGCCCGCGTGGAAGACGATCCCGTCCTGGGCGCTCGTGGCCACCGAGGACCTCAACATCCCCGCGAAGACGCAGCGCTTCATGGCCGAGCGGGCCGGTGCCCGCACGGAGGAGGTCCGGGCGTCCCACGCGGTGGGCGTGTCCCAGCCCGATGACGTCGCGCGACTCATCGGGAAGGCGGCACGGACGGTCCGCTGACCGGCCGGTGATCCGGGAGGGCGGAGTGGCGCACGGTCGCCGCTCCGCCCTCTCGCGACACCGCCGGCCAGGTCCCGGGGGCGGCCATGGAGGCGGGACAGCGGCAGGAGACAGCAGAAGGAGGTGGCCCCTGCGGACAGGGGCCACCTCACCGTGGAGAGGTCACTGCTGCCGGGCGAGCCAGTCCGCGAACCGGGTCTCGGCGATGTGCGCGTCGGGGCCGGGCAGAAGGGTGGTCTCCTGGAGCTCGGCGCCGAAGTACGGGGCGTGGGGGTCCGTCACCACCGTACGGGGGTCGTTCTGGGCGGCGAGGGTGTCGCGCAGGAGCTCGTCCAACCGGAAGGCCTCGGGGCCCGCCACCTCCACCACGCCGTCGACCGGAGCCCCGATGGCCGCGCGGCCCACGGCGGCGGCCACCTCGTCGGCCGCGATGGGCTGGATCTTCACGGGGGCGAGACGCACCGTGTCACCGTCCGTCGACGACGCCGCGATGCCGTTCATGAACTCGAAGAACTGTGTCGCGTGGACGATGGTGTACGGGATTCCGGACTCCTTGATCAGGTTTTCCTGCGCCACCTTGGCACGGAAGTAGTCGCTGTCGGGGAGCCGTTCGGTACCCACCACGGACAGGGCGACATGGTGGGTGACACCCGCGTCCGCCTCGGCCTTCAGGAGGTTGGTGGTCGAGGTGCGGAAGAACTCCATGACGGCGTCCTTCTCGAAGGAAGGGGAGTTCGAGACGTCGACCACCACGTCGGCACCCTCCAGAACCTCGGCGAGTCCTTCGCCGGTCAGTGTATTGACGCCGGTGTTGGGCGCGGCGGGGACGGCTTCGTGACCGTGCTCTTCGAGCTTGGCGACCAGCTTGGAGCCGATGAGGCCGGTGCCTCCGATGACTACGACCTTCATGATTTCTGTCCTCTCGGAGCTTCTTCTCGTACGGGGTTCGGGGCGCGTCGGGAAGGCGGTCCGCCCGGCCCGGTCGATGCCCGCACCAGGAACGACCGGACGGCGGCCACATGTGTGACACGGGGAGCGGGAACGCAGGACGCGGAACGCGGCGAAGGCCGGACGCGGGCGACGCGGGAACTTCCGCTCACTCGACCAGCTTTCCTTCGGCGGACACCTCCTCCATAAGAGTCGCGATGTCCTCGGGAATCGGCGCGATGCTCTCGCGGGTGATGCCGGCCGTCGGGGACCACACCAGGTTGACCTGCAGTGCGGGGTCCATTCCCGGGTGGTCGCTGCGGTTGTGGCAGCCACGGGTCTCGCGGCGTTCGAGGGCCGCTTCCAGGGTGGCGCGGGCCGCGAGGGCGGCGGACTTCAGGTCGAAGGCGTGCGCGAGGTCCTGGAAGCCGGCGATGTCCGGATGGACGCCGACGTCCTCCATGCGCCTCTCGATCACACCGAGTTCCGCCAGTCCGGCGCGCAGTCCCTGCTCGTCGCGGACGACGCCCGCGTGCTCGGTCATGGTGTTGCGTAGGGCGCGCTGAAGCGCGCGCACGTTCTCCGGTCCGTCCGCCGCGAGCAGGTCGTCGATCTCCGCACGCGCTTGTGCCACCGCTGCCGCCGAGCGCGGCTGGGCGGTCAGCGACTCGGAGTAGGCGGCCGCCGCCCGTCCTGTGATACGTCCGAAGACCAGCAGCTCGATGAGGCTGTTGCCGCCCAGCCGGTTGGCGCCGTGCAGTCCGCTGGACGCCTCGCCGATGGCGTACAGACCGCGTACGTCGGTGCTGTGGTCCTCGTGCCTGACCCAGACCCCGCCCATCGAGTAGTGCGCCGTCGGCGCTATCTCGATCGGCTCGCGGGTGATGTCCAGCATCTGCAGGTCCAGGAGCGTCTGGTACACCCGGGGCAACCGATTCATGATCGTCTGCCGGGGCAGGTGGGAGACGTCGAGCCAGACGCCGCCCTTGGGCGTGCCCCGGCCTTCCTTGATCTCGGTGTAGGAGGCGAGGGCGACGCGGTCGCGCGTGGACAGTTCCATGCGTTCGGCGTCGTAGCGGTTCATGAAGCGTTCGCCGAGGGCGTTGCGCAGGATGCCGCCCTCGCCCCGCGCGGCCTCGCTGACGAGGGTGCCGGCCGCGTTCTCCGGCTCGATGATGCCCGAGGGGTGGAACTGGACCAGCTCCGGGTCGCGCAGCCGGGCTCCGGCCTCCACGGCCAGCCGGAAGGAGTCACCGGTGTTCTCGTCGCGCCGCGAGGAGGTACGCCGCCAGATGCGGGTGTGTCCGCCCGCCGCCAGGATGACGGCGTCGGCGTGGATGAGGTAGCGCCGTCCGTCCGTGAGCCCGAAGCCGTAGGCCCCGAAGACCGCGCCGTCGTGCACCAGGAGCCGGGTGATGTACACACCGTCGAGCACGGGGATCCGGAGCTGGTCGGCCCGCCTGATGAGCGTGCGCTGGATCTCCAGGCCGGTGTAGTCGCCGGCGAAGGCAGTGCGGCGGAACTTGTGCGCGCCGAAGAAGCGCTGGGAGATGCGGCCGTCGTCCTCCCTGGCGAAGGCCATGCCGTAGCGCTCCAGGTCGTCGATGCCCAGGGCGGCGCCCCTGGTGACGATCTCCACGGTCCGCGGGTCGGCGAGCAGGTAACTCTCCTTGAGGGTGTCCGCCGCGTGCTGCTGCCAGCTGTCCTCGGGGTCCATGGTGGCCAGGGCCGCGTTGATGCCGCCCGCGGCCAGGGCCGTGTGGGCGTCCTCCTTGGGACGCTTGCCCACGGCCAGGACGTCCGTCCCCGCCTCGGCGAGCTCGATGGCCGCCCGGAGGCCGGCGCCGCCCGTCCCGATCACGAGCACCGAGGTGGACAGACGTTGTTCGGTGATAGCCATGTTCGTTCCGATCACTTGGGTCGTCTCTCAGTACGACCGGTCGATCGGGCCTTTTGTGACACCGTGTGCACAGATGCGGGCGGTGGGGCCCGGCTGAGGGATCAGCCGCTCAACGACGCCTCGTAGGGCGACAGCTTGTCCGGGTTCATCACCCACATGAGCCGGTCGATGCCCTCCGCCGACGCGTCGATGCAGAGCAGGGCCACGGCCTTTCCCTCGGACCGGACCAGTACGGCCGGGCGATCGTTGGCCTCGACCCAGCGCACATCGGACTGCGGCCAGAAGCGGGGCGCGAAGGCGGCGAGGTACTTGGAGACGTGCGGGCGTCCGACCACCGGGATGCGGGAGGCTCCCCGGACACCTCCCCCGTCCGCGTAGCTGACGACGTCCGCCGCCAGGACCCGCTCGAGGGTGGCGAGGTCGCCGGTCTGCGCCGCGGTGAGGAACACCTCCAGAAGGCGCTGGTGTTCGGTCCGGCTCACCTGCTCGCGGCGTTCGGTGGCGAGGTGTTTGCGGGCCCGGCTCACCAGCTGGCGGGTGTTACCCTCGCTCGTCTCCAGGATGGCGGCCACCTGCTTGTAGGGGTAGTCGAACGCTTCTCGCAGGACGTAGGCGGCCCGTTCCACCGGGTTGAGTCTCTCCAGCAGGAGCAGCACCGCCATCTCGACGGCCTCCGCCCGCTCCGCACCCACCTGCGGGTCCGAGCTGGTGTCGACGGGCTCGGGGAGCCACGGGCCGACGTACGCCTCACGCCGTACCCTGGCGGACTGGGCCGTGTTGATCGCGAGGCGGGTGGTCACGGTGGCCAGGAAGGCGGCCGGCTCGACGATGTCCGTGCGGTCGGCCTTCTGCCACCGCATCCACGCTTCCTGCAGCACGTCCTCGGCCTCGACGGCGCTGCCGAGTACGCGGTAGGCGATCCCGAAGAGCCGCGGACGCGCCTCGACGAACTGCCGTGTCGCCTCTTCGAGAGAGCCGAGGTCCTGGCCTGCGTGCATGGTGCCCCCTTAGGCCCGGCTACCGGCCATGCTACAGCCGGCCCGGTGGGAGCGCCGCGCGAAGCGGGGCAGGTCAGACCGCCCGCGGACCGTGTCGCCGGTTGCCCGTCCGGACCCCCGGCGGCATGCCGCGCCCTGCCGAGCCACGTCGCCCTCCGGGAGCCTCGCTGTCACAGATCGATGCGCTGTCCGGTCCTGGTTCCATCGAAGCGATACGACGCCCCTCCGCGGGTGAGAGAGGTACATCATGATGCTGACCCGCCGCCGGAACCCGTCGGCTCCGTCGTCGTGCACCGGCTCCAGCGAGGGTGAACCGAGAGGCCCGGAGCCGGTGGGCCTGGACGCCCTCCCCCGTCCCGTGGCCGTGGTGGTGGGCGCCGGTGGTGTGCTCGGCGCGGCTCATGTGGGCGTGGGGCACGCCCTTGAACAGCGCGGATTCCGACCGGACATGATCATCGGCACCTCGGTGGGCGCACTGAACGGAGCCATAGCGGCAGCGCATCCCGACCGGGCCGCCCCGTGGCTGGAACACGTGTGGACCGAACTGCGCCGGCGTGACGTGTACCAGCTCGGCTTCCCGTCCTCGCGGGCCAGCATCTTCACGGACCGCGGCCTGCGCCGCCTGATCGCCCGGGCCGGGCTGCCGTCGCGGATCGAGGAGCTGGCGGTGCCGTTCACGGCGGTGGCGATGGACCTGGTCACGGGGGCTCCGGCACTTCTCGACCACGGTGACCTCGAATCCGCCCTGCTCGCGAGCGCGGCCATCCCCGGCATCCTCCCCCCGGTCGACCGCGAGGGCCGCACCCTCGTCGACGGCGGGATGACCGCCTACGTCCCGGTCCTGGCGGCCATGCGGGCGGGGGCGGCCAGCGTGGTGGTGGTGCCGACCGGCCCGGAGAGCTCACCGCTGCCGGCCACCACGCCGCCCCGGCGGGCGGGCGCCATCGCGGCACGGGTCGGCCTGGTGCTGATGCACCGTCAGATCGAACGGGACCTGCGTGAGGTGTCCCGGCGGCTGCCGACCGTCGTCCTGCCGACGGGGACGGACGTCTGGCCCGCCCCGTGGGACTTCCGCCACAGCCGGCGGCTCATCGACGCCGCCGCCACGACGGCCGGGCGCTTCATCGACGGCCTGCGTGTCAGCGGACCGGGCCTGTACCGGGCCGAGGAGGCCCCGGCCGAACCGGCCGCCACCGAACGGGATCCGGGCGCGCCGACCGTGACGCGGTGGCCGTCGAACCTCACCACTGCGAAGGCCGGCCTGTGAGTACCATCGCGTTCCTCAACATCGGCATGCACGGACACGTCAACCCGACGCTGCCGGTGGCGGCCGAACTGGTCCGGCGCGGCCACACCGTCACCTACCACACGTCCCCCGCGTTCCGTAAGGAGATCGAAGCCACCGGCGCGAGCGTGCGCCTCTACCCGGGCGGCGACCAGCCGCTCCCGGACCCTCCGACGCCCATCACGCTGATGGAGGCGCTCGCGCGCACCGCCCTCGGACTGCTGCCCGCCGTCCTCGCCGACCTGCGCGGCGACCGGCCCGACCTGATCGTCCACGACAGCGCCTGCCCGTGGGGCGCGCTCGCCGCCCGTGAGCTCGGCGTACCGGCGGCGTCGTCGTTCACCACGTTCGCCTACAACCGCCATGTGCCCAGCCCCACCCGCGGATCGCGGGAGCTGCTGGCCGCGGCGGCGGCCCGCCCCCGCAGCCTTCTGGGCTACGCGGCGGCGCGACTCGCGCTGCGCCGCCGTTTCGCCACCTCGGGGGTGCCCCTGCTCGACCTGGCCGACATACGGCAGCCGCTGAACCTCGTGTACACCTCCCGGGCCTTCCAGCCCGCCGTCGAGGAGTTCGACCGGTCCTACCGGTTCGTGGGTCCCAGCATCGGCGCCCGGCCGGACGACCCGTCGTTCCCGTCGGACCGGCTCCGGGACCCGGTGCTGTACGCCTCGTTGGGCACGGTGTTCAACGCCGACCCGCGGCTGCTGCGCACCTTCGCCACGGCGCTCGCCCCGTTGGGAGGAACGGTGGTGGTCTCCACCGGGCAGACCGACCCCACCGCGCTGGGCCCCTTGCCCGGCAACGTGCTCACCCGCCGCTCCGTACCGCAACTGGAGGTGCTGGACCGCGCGGCACTGTTCATCACCCACGGCGGGATGAACAGCGTCAACGAGGCGCTGTTCGCCGGTGTCCCCCTGTTGGTCGTCCCGCAGGGCGCCGACCAGCCGATGGTGGCCCGCCGCGTGGTGGAGCTGGGAGCGGGCCTGTCGATCCGCACCGAGAACGTCACCGAGGACTCCGTGCGCGCGGTCGCCCGGCGCCTGCTCGAGGACTCCCGGTTCCGGGCGGCCACGGCAGGACTGCGGGCGACCCAGCGTGAGGCGGGCGGGTACCGGCGGGCCGCCGACGAACTGGAACGGTACCTGCGTCCGGCCGGCCCCGCCGCGCGCCCGACTCCCGTCCCACCGCAGGGGGGTTGAGCGATGTCGCCGATCGTCGTCGCCCTGCTGATGCTCGCCGGGCTGTCGGAGGCACTCGGGCGCGTCACGCCCGTCGCGGTACGCCGGCCAGGCCTGCCCCGTAGCCGGATCGTCCGGCTGATGCTGGCCGGTGCGGTCGTCGAGGGTGCCGTGTTCGCGCTCTGGCCGCTGACGGCCTGGACCCTGGCCGAGCTCCTGCTGTCCTCGCCGCCTCCTGGCGGCGGCCTGGAGTGGACCCCTGGCCTGCTCATCCCGCTGGCCCTCTCGGCCGTCCTCGCGTTCCCGCTGCTCGGCCCCCTGCTCCACCTCCTGCTCTTCCTGGGGGTGGGGGCCGGTCTGACCGGTCCGCTGTCGGCGGAGACCGGTCTGGGCTGGTGGCCCGCCGCCGGCTGCGTGGCCGTGGCCGGAGTGGTCCTCGGGGTCACGGTCGAGGGGGTACGGCGGTCGGTCGTGAGGATCAGCGCCACCTACGCGGTGGAGACGCCATGAACGACTTCGTGCTCTGGGCCGTCGCCCTGGGACCCGCCCTGCTCGCCGAGGGCCTGCTGGCCCGCTACGAGGTGCTGGCCTACGGTGCCGGCTGGCGGGCCCCGACCACCGAGCTGCCGGAAGGCGTGCCCTACGCGCGTGGCGCGGACCCGGACCGCCCCCCGGACGCCTACCTGGTCTACCTCGACGGGATCGGCAAACGCCGGGTCCGGGACAGCCGGGACGGCGGCCAGTTGGTCAGGGCCGTCCTCGACGCGGCACCGGAACTACGGGTGCTGGGACAGGTGCAGCCCTACTCGCCGCTGGCCGACCCCCTGGCCGACCGACCCGTGTGGTCGTGGCTGCGCCGCCGCGTCGGGCTGCTGCTCTTCCTGCACAACGTCATGCAGATCTTCGTGGCCGCCGACCACCGGTACCGGCCTCTGTACAACCGGGCCGTCGGTTCGCAGATCGCCACCCAGCTGCGGCTCGCCGGGTACCGGCCCGGCAGCGGCGTACCCGTCGTCCTGCTGAGCTACAGCGGCGGTGCCCAGGTGGCCACCGGCGCGGTCGACGAACTGCACGAACGGCTGGACTGTCCCCTGCTGCTCATCATGTTCGGCGGCTTCCACAACGGCGCCAACGACCTCACCCGCGCCGCACACGTGCATCGGCTCACCGGGTCCGGCGACCGGATCGAGCGGGTCGGTACCTGGATGTTCCCGCAGCGCTGGCCGCTGTTCCGCGGCAGCGGCTGGAACCGGGCCGCCCGCGAGGGCAAGATCACCGTGCACCGCTTCGAACCCGCCACCCACGTCGGACCGCGGAGCTACATCAGCCGGACGGCTCTGCTGCCCGACGGCCGCAGCCATCTGACCCACACCGCCGACACCGTGGTCGCGCTGATCCGCGCACACTGCCGCGGCCACGCGGAGGAAGGTCCGAGGCCGTGACGGCGACGAGCCCTCGGTGAGGTTCTCTCACCGAGGGCTCGTGCGGGCCAGGGGCCGTGATCCGCGGGCTCGTCGATCCGGTGGCCGGGCGCTCCCGAGCCGCATCGTCCGGGAGGCTGGTCGATTCCCAGCCTCCCGGACGGTGCGGCTCACGGCTGCACGCCGGCCGCCCACCACGGCATCCCGGCGGCCGACGACGGACTCCGTCGGCGTGCCGGAAGCCGACATGACGCCACGCCGACGGGTGGAACACACCCTCGGCGTGGCGAGCGGCGTACCGGCAGCGACCACCGGATTCCGGCGTCAGCCGAACTGACCGGGCTGGTAGTCGCCGGCGGGCTGCTGGTTGATCACGTTGATGCGGTTGTAGGCGTTGATGATGGCGATGAGGGAGACGAGCGCGACGAGCTGCTCCTCGTCGTAGTGCTTGGCGGCGTTCCCCCAGACGTCGTCGGTGACTCCCCCGGCCGCGTCGGCGATCCGGGTGCCCTGCTCGGCCAGCTCCAGCGCCGCGCGCTCCGCTTCGGTGAACACCTTGGCCTCACGCCACGCGGCAACCAGGTTGAGGCGCAGCTGGGTCTCCCCGGCGGCAGCGGCGTCCTTCGTGTGCATGTCGGTGCAGAAGCCGCAGCCGTTGATCTGGCTGGCGCGGATCTTCACCAGTTCCTGCGTCGCCGTGGGCACACCCGACTCCGCAGCGATCTTGCTGGCGGAGTTGAGGTGCCGCAGGATCTTGCCGGCGAGGGCGTTGCCGAAGTAGTTGAGACGCGATTCCATGGCTTCTCCTAGCCGAGTCGTGAGTTACACACTGATGACAGTTCAGCGAGGGCATGTGTGACAGGTTCCGAGAACATCGCAGGTCGGAGCCCTGGGGAGGCGCCGCCGGGAACGGGGGACGCACGGCGCCGCCCCGCGCCCGCGTGGCATCCTCGGCAGCGCCTAGGGAGCGTGCTCCGCTCCCGCGCCGGGTCCCTGGTCGGCGCCCTGGCCCGACGGAAGGACCCCACCGAGTGAACACCCCCGCCCCCACCCGGGACGAGCCTCCCGAGCACGCGCGTTTCGCCGCACACCTCCGCGACCTCGCGCGGGCCACCGGCCCCGAGGAGACGGCCGTGGTGGCGAGGGTCCTCGGCGATCCGGACCGGACGATGGCGCGGTCCGCCGTTCTGCGCCACCTGGACCGTCGGGCCACCGACCTGCATCCCGGCCCGGAATTCGAAGCGTGGGCCGACGCGATGACGGGGGTGGTCGGGGGCGACCCGTTCCTCACCCGTCGTCTGCTGGAATGGTCGTTGATCCGCGTCGTCGTGCTGGAGCGGCCCTGGCGGCCGGGCGACCTGCTGGAGTCGTCCGACTGGCTTCAGCTCAAGGCCGCCGCGACCTCGAACGCCGAGGTGGTCCAGCTCCTCGCGGAACGCGGGCGTACCAAGCGGATACGCCGGACCGCCCGGCTCAACCGTGCGTGGCCCGGCGACCGCTGAGCCGCGACCGGGCGGACGGCGCCGCCCGCACGCCGGCAGCGGACACCGCCGCCCGGCGTCCAGCGTCTCGTCCGGTGCCCGGTGCCCGGTCCCCCATGCCCGGTGCCCGATGCCCGATGCCCGCCGAGTCTGCAGAAGCCCCACACGGGCCAAACCGTTCGTTTCCCCGCCCCGACGAGGGGGCCCTCTCCCCCGGTGACATGACCGGCGGGTGGGCACCCGCAGCGACAGCCCCTAGGAAAGCCAGTCGGTGTACCGGGTGGGAGCCAGGTGGGCGTCCACGTCGGTGAGGACATCGCCCTGGACCGCCGCGAACATCCCGGCGGTCGGGTCGGTGACCACCGAGCGTGTGTCGCCCTTGCGGGAGAGCGTCAGCCGGCCCAGCTCGTCGAGGGCGAAGACCTCGGGTCCGCCGATGCTGTGGATGCCGTTCAAGGGGGCGCCGACGGCGACCTCCGCCACCGCCGCGGCCACGTCCTTCGACGCGATCGGCTGGATCGGCGTGGCGGGCAGGCGGACGTTCTCCTCGTCGGCCGTCCAGGTCAGGACCGCGCCCATGAACTCCATGAACTGGGTGGCGCGCACGATCGAGTACGGAACCGGACCGCCTCGCAGCAGTTCCTCCTGCAGCACCTTGGCGCGGTAGTAGTCCAGCTCGGGCACCTTGTCGACACCGACGATGGAGAGAATGACGAAGTGGCCCACCCCGCTCTTCCGGGCCGCGGCCAGCAGGTTGTTCATCGAGGCCTGGAAGAAGGCCGGGGACGCGTCGTCGAAGGTGGGACTGTTCGTCAGGTTGACGACGACGTCGGCCCCTTGAACCGCCCCGTCCACCCCCTGACCGCCGACGACGTCGACACCGGTGGACAGCGAGTGCGGTACCGCCTCGTGTCCGGCCGCGTTCAGCTTCTCGACGACCTGTGAACCGATCAGCCCGGTACCGCCGATGACCGCGATCCTCATGGCGTGCCTCTCCTCTTCTCGGAAACGTGTGACCCAGGAACCACTGTGTGGGCACGGCGGGTGAACGGCGCTTCGAGCGCCCCGAAGGGAGGAGTGTCAGCGGCCGTCCACGAACGTGACCGTCTCCTCCAGGGCGGCCCGGCCCGTGCGGGTGGTGCTCTCGGCGGGGCCCTCGTACCCGATGGACATGCCGCAGAAGAGGACCAGGTCACGCGGGGGCGCCACGGTCTCCGCGACGGTCCGGTGGAACTTCGCCCAAGCCATCTGTGTGCAACTGTGCAGACCTTCCGCGCGCAGCAGAAGCATCACACTTTGCAGGAACATGCCAACATCGGACCACTGGGGGCGGCCCAGGTCGCGGTCGATGTAGCAGAACAGCGCGGCGGGCGCACCGAAGCACTCCCAGTTCCCGGACGCGGCCCTCTGACGCGCCTCCACGTCCGCGCGCGCGATGCCCAGGGCGCCGTACCGCTGCTCCCCGAAGGCCGCCCGGCGCTCGCGGTACGGCGACTTCAGCCGGGGCGGGTACTGCTCGTACTCCGGTTCGTCCCAGGGGTCACCGGCGGCCAGCCGGGCCCCCGCGCGCTTCTTGAGCGCGGCCAGCGGCCCACCGCTGAGCACGAAGGCGTGCCAGGGCTGGAGGTTCGATCCGGAAGGCGCCCAGGCCGCGGCGGACAGCACACGCTGGAGCACCTCTCGCGGGACGGGCCGGTCGCTGAAGCGGCGCACCGACCGCCGGCTCTCGACCGCCTCGTAGACGTCCATGAAGACGCATCTCCCTAGTCGTTCAAGATCATGGTTGCGATCGCGACAGTATCATTCGCGACTATCTCGTGTATAACTAGGTGTCGAGCATGAACAGCCCCGGCTCCCGCCGGGCACCGCCACCGCTTTTCTGGAGCAGCTCCATGGCCACGCTTCTGCACATCGACTCGTCCGTGTTCCCGGCCGAGGCGTCCGCGTCCCGGTCCGTCACGGCCGCGTTCCGTCGCACCTGGGAGGAACAGCACCCGGAGGGCACGGTGATCTACCGCGACCTCGCCACCGATCCCGTCCCGCACATCACCGCGGACGCCTGGTCCGCCGGTTACGCCGATCCCTCCGAGCGCACCGCGCGACAGTCCGCCGCGTTCGCCGCGCGTCTGGAGCTCATCGAGGAGCTGGAACAGGCGGACGCCATCCTGATCGGCGCTCCCATGTACAACTACACGGTCCCCTCCACCCTCAAGGCATGGCTGGACAGTGTGCTCCTGCTCGGCCGCACGGCAGGCGAAGCGCCCTCCGCGCAGGGCACGCCGACCGTGGTGGTCGCCAGCCGGGGCGGCTCCTACGCGCCGGGGACCCCGCGCGAGAACTTCGAGTTCGTGCAGAACTACCTGGAAGCCGTTCTCCGGAACACCCTCGGCCTGGACCTCGACTTCATCGTCCCGGAACTCACCATGGCCCCGCGCAACCCGGCCATGTCCGAGCTCACGCCCCTCTTCGAGACCTCCCGGGAGCGCGCCCACACCGACGCGGTCACCAAGGCCAAGGAACTCACCGAGCGTCTCGCCGCGAACAGCGGCAGCTGAACGGCACCGCCCCGGCGCACGCGGCCGGGGCGGCACTCGTCCGGGCCGCCCTACTCCTCGCGGCCGCCCGGATGCGCGAGGCGGGTCAGCAGACGCGTCAGCTGCTCGGAGCCGTCGGGCCCCAGGTCGGCGACCAGGCGCTCGGCGAGCGGCTCTGCGGCGACGTGGGCCGCGTCGAAGAGCTCCAGCCCTTCGGCGGTGATCTCCACCGCCCGGGCCCGACGGTCCCCCGGAACGGCTCTGCGCACGGCGAGGTTCTTGCGTTCCAGGTCGTCGACGACCCGCATGACCCCCGCCTTGTCCGTCCCCGTCGCCGCAGCGAGATCCCGCTGCATGGTGGGGCCGCGGTCGACCAGCACGATCAGCACGGCGAAGTGCCGCAGCTCGAGGCCGAGCGGCCGGAGCGCCTCCGACATCAGACCCGCCGCACGCCAGTGCGCGCGCCGCAACAGCAGGCCCAGCGCGAAGGGCGAGGTGTCTCCGGGACGGTCGCTCGCGCGCGGCGCGGCGTCCCGGGAGGAAGCGTGAGCGGCCATGACCGCATCGTACAGCCGCCGATTCACCCGATACCGTCTCACATGAAACAGGCGGTCCCGCCTGCTCCAACGACCTTGCGCGACCGCGTCGACCGGTGAGGACCGGAGAGACCCTTCCGGCCCTCCCGGAGGCTCGTTCCGGCTCGAACGCGCCGTGACGGGGCGTTCCCACGCCATGGCGGATGCCGGCGGAGACGGTCAGCCGGTACGACGACCGCTGCTCGCGCGTATGTCGAGGCGGTGCGGGACCACGATGTCGAGGGGTGCCACCGTGGAGGCCGGGCTGTATATGCGGTCGGCGAGGCACTGCAGCGCGCGTTCGGCGATCTGCCGCTTGTCCGGAACCACGGTCGTCAGCGGCGGGTTGGCGTACTGGCCGTCCTCGATGCCGTCGAAACCCACCACGGCCAGGTCCTCCGGGACGCTCACTCCTCGCTCGTGAGCGACGTGCAACGCGCCGAGTGCGAGTTCGTCGGTGAACGCGAAGACCGCGTCCGGCCGGGCCCCCGCGTCCAGCAGGGCCGTCATCGCCGCCGCCCCGTCCTTGCGGTGCAGCGTCGTCACGGGCTGTTCGAGGGCGGGGTCCGGCTCCAGCCCGGCGCCCCGCAGAGCCTTGCGGTAGCCCTCCAGCCGCTGCCGGGCCGTCTCGTTGCGCAGATGCGGCTGGAGGCCGATCGCCGCGATGCGCCTGCGGCCCGACGCGAGCAGGTGAGCCGTCGCCTCCTCGGCCGCGAGGACGTTGTCCACGGCGACACGATCGGCCAGTCCCTGTGGCTGCCGCTCGCCGAGGAGGACGACGGGAACGTCGCGGGACCGGTCGGTCAGCTCCTCGGGCCCGAGGGCCCACGGGCTGATGATCAGGCCGTCGACGAGGCGGCCACCGTCCCCGTCCAGAAGTCGCCGCTCCGCCTCCGGATCACCGAAGGTCTGGTCGATGACGACGGTCCACGAGCGGTCCCGGGCGGCATGGACGATCAGGCTGGCCAGTTCGCCGAAGTACGGTGAGTACAGCTCCGGGATGGCGAGACCGATGAGGCCGGTGCGTCCGGCCCGCAGGTTGCGGGCGGCGACGTTCGGCCGGTAGCCCAGCTCGTCCAGAGCGGCCTGCACCCGCGCCCTGGTCTCCTCGGCCACCGAGGCCGAACCGCTCACGACGTTGGACACGGTGCGGGTGGAGACGCCCGCCAGGGCGGCGACATCCTTCAGACGACTACTCACAGCCGACATCCTCGCACGCTGCGCTGACAGTCTCCAGAATCTTCCCGCCAGGTATTGCAACGTCGCAATCAACGTCGCAACATGGTCGCCGTCCGCACAGCGCAAGGAGGCGCACATGACCGTGCCCGTTTTCCCCGGTATCGACGTCGACGACCTGGACCTCGACGTGTCCGCACACGTGCGGGCCCTGTACGAGGACGGCATCACCGCGTGCAAGGGCGCCTTCACCCCCCGGTGGGCCGACGAGCTCGGCAAGGACGTCGCCAAGGCCTTCGAGGAGGCCCGCTCCCGCCCCGGCGGCGCGGTCGGCCGCGGACCGAACCGCTACTACGTCGAGATCCACCCCGAACAGATCAGGGGCTTCGTGGAACTGGTCGACCACCCCTGGGTGCGCTCCCTGTGCACCGCGACCCTCGGCCCCGACTACCGCATCGTGGAGCTCGGATTCGACGTCCCGCTGGAAGGCGCCGTCAACCAGCCGTGGCACCGCGACTTCCCCATGCCCGAGGAGACCCGCCGCGAACGGCGCCTCACCTCCCTCGCGTTCAACGTCACCACCGTCGACACCGAGGAGGACATGGGCCCCTTCGAGATCGCTCCCGGCACCCAGTGGGACGACAGCGAGGAGTTCGAGCACGGCATGTTCCCGCCCCGCTCCCACTACGGCCGCTACGCGGAGCGGGCCGTACGCAAGTACCCCAAGCGCGGTGACATCTCGGCCCGTACCGCCCTGACCGTCCACCGGGGAACCACCAACCACTCCACCAAGCCCCGGCCCGTCCTGGTCCTGGGCGTCGACGGACCCGAGGCGACGAACGGCGACCGGCACGACACGGCCGTGACCCGTGCCTACTGGGAGACGCTTCCGGACCGGGTGCGGCGGCATCTGGACTGCCCGGTCGTGGAGGAGCTGACGCCGGTGACGCAGAAGCACACCATCGAGGGTCTGGTCATGGGCGATGCCTGAGACCGCCACGGCCGCCCCCGCCACCGGGGACACCCGGCCGTCCGGCCGTCGGCCCGCCCAGGTCTACGCGGTCGCGGCGGTGTCCGCCCTGGGCGGCCTGCTCTTCGGCTACGACACGGGCATCATCTCCGGTGCCCTGCTCCACCTCCGCGAAGACCTCGGACTGTCCTCGCGGGGGCAGGAGATCGTGGTCAGCGTGATCCTGGTCGGCGCGATGGCCGGCGCACTGTGCTCGGGCCGTCTCGCCGGACGCTTCGGACGCCGCCGGGTGATCCTCTGGGTGGCGGTGGTCTTCGCCGCGGGCGCCCTGGGCGCGGCGCTGGCGCCGGGGACCGGGTCGCTGATCGCCGCTCGCTTCGTACTCGGCCTGGCCGTGGGCGGAGCGTCCAACATGGTTCCGGTCTACATCGCCGAACTGGCGCCGACGGCCATCCGCGGCCGCCTCATGGTGCTCTTCCAGCTGATGGTGGCCATCGGGCAGTTGCTCGCCTATCTGTGCGGGTGGCTGTTCGCCGGCAGCGGCGGGTGGCGGATCATGTTCGGGCTGGCCGTCGTCCCGGCGATGGTTCTGGCCGTCGGCATGCTGCGACTGCCGGAGAGCCCGCGGTGGCTCGTCGAACACGGTCACGAGGACGCGGCGGCGGCCGTCCTGCGGCGCCTTCGGCCCGGTGACGCGGACGTCGCGGCCGAGATCGACAGCATCCGCGAGGTCTCGGCCGCCTCTCCCCGCGCGGACCGCCGCGCCCTCACCAGGCCCTGGGTCCGGCCGGCCCTGGTCGTCGCCCTGGGCGTGGCGGCCTTCTCACAGCTGACCGGGATCAACGCCGTCGTCTACTACGCCCCGACGATGCTGTCCGACGCCGGGTTCGGCGACTCGGTCGCGCTCCTCACCGGCATCGGTATCGGAACGATGCTCGTCGTCGCGGGGGTCACCGGTGCGATCGCCGTGGACGCCCTCGGCCGGCGCCGCACGATGCTCTGCTTCGTACCGCTGTCGGGGCTGGCCATGACCGTCCTGGGAGCCGCCTTCCTGCTGGACGACTCCCCCGCCCAGCGCTGGACCGTGATCGGCGCCCTGTTCGCCTACATCCTGTTCAACGGCATCGGCATGCAGTCGGTCGTCTGGCTCATCGCTCCGGAGATCCTGCCGCTGAGCGTGCGCGGCCCGGCGACGAGCCTGGCCACGCTCACCGTCTGGGGCTTCGACCTGCTGATCGCCGTGACGGCACTGAGCACCGTCAACGCCATAGGACGTTCGGGGACCTTCTTCCTGTACGCCGCCATGAACGTGCTCTGCGTCGTCTTCGTCGTCCTCAAGGTGCCCGAGACGCGCGGCAGGTCGCTGGAGAGCATCGAGAAGGCGCTGAGAGCCCCCGGCGGCCTGCGGCGCAATCTGGACGGCGCGGGCTGAGGGTACGGCTCCTGACGGCGCACCGGGCGCGCACACCGGCCGGTGCGCCCGGGTGCGTCGTCCCGGCGTCAGCCCGCCGCGTGTTCCGCCGCCGCCTGCGGCCGTGTCTCGGTGAACGAGTACGGGGGCCAGGGCCCGAGGAAGCGGATGCGCAGCGCGGGCTGGAGGGCCTGCGCCTCGCTCAGGACGGCGCCGACCGAGTTGATGTCCTCGCGCCGCACGAGCAGGGCGGCGGACAGGACATCGGTCTCTCCAGGATCGCGGTGGGCCGCGCCGCGGTCGCGCAGGTCCTCGGCGACCGCCAGCAGGCGGCGCCGGAGACCGGCGTGCAGCGTGTCCGCGAGCTGCCCGGCCGCGTTCTTCTCCCGCTGCTCCCGCTGCTTGGCGAGCAGCCTGCGCATGCCCGGCGACCGCGCGCCGCCCTCGGTCTCCTCCGTACTCGCGGCGGAACCGCCGGCGGACGCGGCCTGCCGGTCGAGGGTGACCTCCACGCGCAGCTCGCACCGCCCGGACAGAGCGTCCAACTGCCCGGTGATGTCCTCCTCCTGTTCCCTGATCCAGTCGCCCAGCCGCTGCTCGGCACTGCGTCCGGACGCGGTGTCGGCCGCGACGAGGACGTTGAAGGTCATGGGCAGCAGGCTGCCGGCACGTTCCCAGACCGTGGTGACCGCCTCGCTCTGTTCGGCCACCCAGCGCCGTACCCGGTCGTCGTCGCCCTGGAAGGGGGCCGGCGTGGCCTCGTGCACCAGCGCGGCGACGCCGGTGCCCGGAACCGCCACCACGCGCAGGGGCCGCCCGTCGAGACCGGTGACCCCCTCTGCGGCGTCGGCCCGGTCGGGCAGCAGGGCGTACACGTACAGGGCGGTGTTCTCCGTCATCGGCCGGCCTCCTCCGCCCAGCGCTGGGGGTTGATCAGCTTGTCCACGACGTCGTCGACCACGTCGTCCAGCCCGCGGTGCAGGTCGGCGACCGAGCCGACGATGCCGTGGTCCTCCTTGATCTGTTCCATCGCCTCGTCCAGTTCCAGCAGGGCGTCGGCGAGGCGTTCGGCCTCCTCCGGGTCGAGGTCGCCGCCGTCGATGCGCCGCATGGCCTGGCGGTCCAGGGCCTCCTGGATCACCTCGACCAGCGTCACGACGAGGGACAGCACCCCGTGCTTGAGGCTCTTCTCGTCGACGGTCAACGGCATGTCGTCTTCCCTTCTCTTCGCTGCACTGCCCGGTCGGTCCCTGCACCCCTCATGCGGTGGCCGGCACGGGGCTCGCGGACGTCAGCCACCGGAGCCAGCGCTCCGGATCGTCGGCGGCGAGCCGGATCTCGTCGCCGGCCGTGGTGCACAGCACGAGGACACTCCCCTCACCGGCGGGCCCGTACCCGGGCACGCGTTCCACCCCGGCCAGGTCCGTCGTCGCGAGCGCCAGCGCCGGCCGGGCGTCCACGGGCGACTTCCAGGTGAGCCGGCCGGCCGTGAGCCGGGCCCTTCCGCCGCGCCACAACGGGCCGGCCCTGCGCGGTTCCTCGTACCAGAGGTGTCCCTCGGCGATCGGCGGCTCCTCCTCGGTCGCGGCTGCGGCCGGGAGGGCCGGCGCGAGGCGCCCGGCGAGGGCCCGGACGAGCAGGTCGTGCAGGGCCTCCGGTTCCCTGGCGGAGAGCAGGTCCCGCCGGCCGTCGGCCGACGAGACCTCGAGGCGCAGGCGTTCCTCGCCGCCGACCGTCCGCTCCGGCTTCAGCCGGACCGAACCCACGGCGTCCAGCTCGGTCTGCCAGAGCACCTCCCTGGGCTCCTCGCGCAGCACGACGAGACGCTGGTCGGTGAGGTGGACGGTGCCGGGCCGCCAGCCGTGGTAGACGCCCTCGGTCAGCAGGTGGCCGCCGCTCATCCGGCGGACGATGCTCTCCCCCTCCCGCAGGTCGAGGGCGCGGCGGCCGGCGGAGCGCTCGGCCCAGGCGCGGGTGGCCTCGTCCCAGTTGCGCATCATGCCGTACTCCAGCATGGTCTCCATCCCGGCGATCGCCGCCCGCACCGAGACCCCGATCAGGGGGATGTCCGCGACCGCGACGATGAGGTCGAGGTGCAGGACCGCGCCCTTGTTGAGCAGCACCTCCACCAGGTCGTCCAGGGTCACTCTCGGCTCACGCGTGGGCCGCATCGGGGTCCGGTCAGTCACGCCGCTCGGCCTCTCGTTCGGCCTCGTCCCGTTCGCGGGCTCCGTCGCCCTCGACGTCCCCCTCGGCGTGGGCTTCCTGGCGGCCCGTCAGGGCGGCCTGCCCGGAGCCGTCCCGCAACTGGGCCTGCGCACTGCGCCAGCCGCACCACGGGCACCACTGGTCCAGCAACTGCTCGACGGGAACGCGCTTGCCGCACGCCGGGCAGGTCTCCTTCTCCTCCCGGGTCTCACGCCACGCGGCGGTCTCCGTGTCCGTGCCGGAAGGGAACTCGAGTCCGTAGCGGGCGGCCGTCTCGAAGGAGGCGAGGGCCGCACGCAACCGGATGCCCAGCAACTCGACCCCGGCGACCGAGACCATGATGTCCGCGTTGAGCACCAGGCCCTTGTCCAACAGGGTTTCCACCACGTGCGCGAGGCTTCCCTCGCCGTCCCGCCGGGGCTGCATGGGAGCCGCGCTCACAGCCGGCACCGTGCGGGCCGACGGCTCGCGTCCAGGGACGGCCGCGGGGAACCCGCCCTCATTCGGAGACCTTCCGGTAAAGCTGCTCATCCCAGCCGCCTTACCGGTCTTCCGGCATTCATACACCGTAAGGTGCCGGGTCGGTCGAGCTCACGCACCGACGGACCGACCGGCGCCGAGGGGTGAGCCAGGTCCCGCGCGACGACACGGCGGCCGACGGCCGCGCTACTCGATCAGCGCGTCCGCGGCGATGACCACGAGCCCGATCAGCATGTCCATGAACCCCGCCCGGCAGGAGGACAGCCAGCCCAGTCCCGCGGTGCGCGCCGCCGAGACCCCGAGCACGAACAGGGCGACGGTGTTGAACAGCAGAGCCACGTCGACCGCCGTGTCCTCCGTCCACCACTCGGCGACCGCTCCGAGCAGGAGGCACACGGTGGGCAGTACGGCGGCCACCAGCGGCCACTCGGCCAGCACCGCCCGCGCTCTGCTCGGCCTGGCCGTCCCCGCTCCCGACGCGCGCTGGGCGATGACGTGCGCGTACCCGTGGGCGGCACCCGACGCCAGCGCGGTGAGCAGGACCCACAGCGCGTCCTGCCCGGGATCGGCCTCCCCGCCCGGCACATCCAGCGCGGCCACCATGGCGCTGGCCAGCACCAGACCGTAGATGCCCCGGAACAGCCAGCGTTCGGCGAGCCTGGGGTGCAGGGCCCCTCGCGGTGCGGCGGGATCGGGGCGGACGTCAGGGGCACGGTCGGGCATCGCATCGCCTCGGCGCGAAGGGGGACTGGGCCACCCCATGCTCACCCGCACGTCGCCGCCCGGGACGGCGCCACGCGGATCGAGTCGCTCACCGACACCGTCGCGCGTGGGATGGCCCGGGACAGCGCGTCCCCCGGACGTCAGCGGTGGCCCTGGGTCAGGGACACGAGCGCCGCCCGAGCCGCGCCGCACACCGTCGGAGCGGCCGTCAGGAGGCAGACCGTGGTGCGGCGGACCGCGACGGGTCAGCGGCGATGGACGCTGACCGCGTAGCCGCCGCCCTCGTACGGGTCGGCGTCCCAGGTGGCGAAACGGTCCGTGAGGGTCAGGCCGGCCTCGGCGCAGTGCGCGTCGTAGTCCGCCAGGGTGAGACCGGGCGGCACCGGGAGGTGCTCCCGGTCCAGGCCGAAGCCGGCGACGAGGAGGCCGCCCGGGCGCAGGGCCCGGGACAGTGCGGCGGCCACGGCCGCCTCGGTACCCGGGGCGAGGAGGGGGAAGACGTTGCCCGCGGCGACGACGAGGTCGAAACCGGGGGCGATCCCCGCAGCGGCCGGATCGAAGTCCGACAGGTCGGCCTGGACCCAGGTCAGCTGCGGGGCGGCTCGACGCGCCACGGCCAGCATGGAGGCGTCCTGGTCCACGCCCGCACCGTCGTACCCGAGTTCGGCGAGTTGTACCAGGACCCGCCCGGTGCCGCACCCGGCGTCCAGCACGCGCGATCCCGGAGGCACCAGCGTGGCGCACAGGCGCGCCTCGCCGTGTACGTCCTCACCTCGTTCGGCGAGTTCCGCGAAACGAGCGGCGTACCGCTCGCCGGACCCGCCGCCGGTCAGCTGCTCCCATCGGTTCATGGCGGGAAGCCTATGCCCGCCCGGCCGTGGCCCACCCGGCCGTGGCCTATGCGGCCAGTGCCTCGTCCTCGCGGGAGACGCTCGTACGGTCGGCGTACTGCTCGAGCAGGGCATCGGCCGTGCGCAGAGCCTCCTCGGCCGTGCGGGCCCCGGTCATCACGCACAGCGTGTACGTGGTGTCCTCGAGCGTCCTGCTGGTCAGGCCGGTGGGGCACACGTCGTGTTCGATGCGCGCCTGAGCGAACCGGGCCAGGACCGAGCGCAGTTCCTTCTCCGCCGGAATGATCATTGTGGTGCGTCTCCCCTCACAAACCCCGCCAGTAACGGCCTCATGGCGCCCGACGGCCACGATCGGGACCGGTGCGTGTCAGGCAGAACACCGAATGCCCCACGCCGACAGGTCTACACCCCCCGTTCCGTGTACCTGGAGGCGCCGGGTGGCGCGGCGTATGAAAAAGTTCTCCGCACGGCCTTGCATACACCCCGAGACCGGGGGTATTGGCCGAGTCGCTGCTGACGAGCAGGCAGTTCGAACAGGGAGGGCCCATCATGGCGACGATGACCGCAGGGATCACCGAGCACACCACCACGGGCATGCCGGAGGTGGCGGACCCGTCCAAGGTGGCGCCCAAGGACGCGCGGGAGTTGTCGAAGCTCTTCTTCCAGCAGCTGTCGGTCCTCGAAGAGGGCACGCCCGAATACCAGTACGCGCGCAACACGCTGATCGAGATGAACATGTCCCTGGTCCGCTTCGCGGCCGGCCGCTTCCGCAGCCGCGGACCGGAGGAGATGGAGGACATCGTCCAGGTCGGCATGATCGGCCTGATCAAGGCCATCGACCGGTTCGAGCTCACCCGCGAGGTCGAGTTCACCTCCTTCGCCGTGCCCTACATCGTCGGCGAGATCAAGCGGTTCTTCCGTGACACCTCCTGGGCCGTCCACGTGCCCCGCCGCCTCCAGGAGGCCCGCGTCCAGCTGGCCCGGGCCACCGAGGAGCTGCGCAGCCGACTGGGCCGCAACCCCACCACCAAGGAACTGTCCGAGCTGATGAGCCTGCCGGAGGACGAGGTCGTCGAGGCCCGCCTGGCCGCCAACGGCTACAACTCCGCCTCCCTGGACGCGGCCATCAGCGGCAGCGAGGACGGCGAGTCCGCCCTGGCCGACTTCATCGGCGCCGAGGACACCGCACTCGCCCTGGTCGAGGACTTCCACGCGCTCGCCCCGATGATCGCCGAGCTCGACGAGCGCGACCGTCAGATCATCCACTGGCGGTTCGTGGAGGAGCTCACCCAGAAGGACATCGGCGAGCGCCTCGGCGTCTCCCAGATGCACGTCTCCCGGCTGATCTCGCGCCTGCTGGCCCGCCTGCGCGAAGGCATGCTCAGCGCGGCCTGAGGCGAGGGCCCCTCACCGTGGGCACACCGGGGCGGCGGGCACCGCTCCCTCGCCGGGTGAAAGGCAGTGGCCGGCGGAAAGCGGAACTATCGTAGGAGCGGCTAATGTTCCGGCGGCGCGGGAGACGTCGGCGCGCAGCGCATCACGCGGGGGTAACGTGGCGATTGACATGGGTGGGTCCGGGCTGAACGGTCCGTCGATACGGCGGGCGCCGGACGGCGCGGAGGCGGGTCCGCAAGGACTCTCGACGACGTTCCGGCGGGAGACCTTGCGGATCGCCGAGGCCCGTCGCGTCGCGGCCGAGTACCTCGCCGCCTCCCAGCGAGGCCGCGATCACGCCTTGCCCGAAAGGACGGCCGACGCCGTCCAGCTGGTGGTGAGCGAGCTCATCACCAACGCGGTGAAATACGGGCGCGGGCTCATCGAACTGACCCTGGCGCGGACGGACGACACGCTGACCGTCACCGTGCGGGACGGCGGCACCACGCTTCCGGTCACCAGGCCCGCCGATCCCGGCCGGGTGGGCCAGCACGGGCTGGAGATCGTGGCCGCCTTGAGCCAGGCCGTAGAGATCCGGCGCGAGGCGTCGGGCAAGCGCGTCACGGCGCTGATCGCGCTCCGTTGACCCCCGCGGTGGCCGGCCCCCGTCCGCCGGACGGCGCCGGCCCCCTCATCCGAGGCCGACGTGAAGCCGTACGGTCGTGCTGTTCTGACCCGTGTGCACCTCGAGCAGGTCGCACAACTGGCGCACCACCCACATGCCGTGCCCGGACTGACGCTGCGGGTCGGGAGGCAGATATCCCACGTACCAGTCGGAGTCGTTGTCGCCGCTGCTGGTGACGTCGCACACCACACGCCGGCCCGCGCGTCGGACCACCAGTTCACCGGCGCCTCCGCCGTGCTGGACCGCGTTGGTGGCCACCTCGTTGACCGCGAAGACCAGACGCCGGATCCCGTCCTCGGACAGACCCATCCGGGCGGCGGACTCGGCAACCTCGGCCCGCACGGCCGACAGGTCGGTTCCGAAGCGCATGACGATGCCTCCGTCGTCCGTGCCCAAGGGCTGGAGCGGCCGTCGCCAGCCGCCCTCGGCCGTCGGAGCCACGTAATGGTCACTGGGCAGGACGGTCGCCGCCACCTCTATCACCGGGTGGGTCCGGCGGGCGTCGGCCACCACGCCCTCCGGCAGGACGCGCGTGTCGTACGGACAGACGATCCAGGCCGGACAGTCGGCGAAGGCCACGTTGATGGCGGCCTCGTAGCGGGTCCACTCGGCCGTCTCCAGCGCGTCCCTGGAAGTCCAGACGGGCTCACCGATGACGCGTACCCGTCGGTGCCCTCCGGTGCCGGTGAGCCGGTCCACGTACCGGTAGTAGTCGCCCAGCGTGCGACCGGGGGTGCGGTACCACTCGTCGGCGTCCGCGAACTCGATGTGGGCGGACGCCCCGTCGAGGGCCTGGTGCAACAGGTCCGTGTTGCGCAGTGTGGTGACCGCCAGCACGGCGTCGCCCTGCTCCAGTCCGTCCAGGCAGAACGGCACCGTCGCGGCGAGGAACTCGTCGTCACTGCCGTAGACCAACGCCTGGTGGGCGAGGCTGCCGCCGTGCGGGGGCGGCGGGTCCACGGTGAGCGTCTCGGTCACGCGGTGGCCCTCCGCGGGGTGACGACCAGGGCGGGGGTCTCGTCGAAGCCGACCATGGTGATCACCTGGCAGAGCAGAGGTGCCAGTTCCACCACGTGGAGACGTCGGCCCGGCTCCAGCCCGGCCGCGCGCCGGGACAGGACGCGGACCCCGGCGAGGTCGATGAACTCCAGTTCCGTCATGTCCACCCGGATGTCGCCCGGCCAGGTCAGCGCCGCGTCCAGCGCCGCGGCGAGGGCGTGCGTGGTGCGGTGGTCGACACTGCCGGCCACGCGCAGCGCGCGGTGCCCTTCGTGGAACGAGGGGAGCAGTCGGAGCGTGCCGTCGTCATGGAGAGGCTGAGCCTCCACCGCTCCGGGGTGGCACCGGTCGAATCCGTCCAGCTGCGTGCTGGTGAAGCGGCGCGCGTCGTACTGGCAGATGGCGGACGCCTTCTGGCCGGCGAAGACCGAGTTGACCTTGGTCTCGTACTCGCCGAGCCGGTCGGCGCCGGGAACGGCACGCAGGGCCCAGCCCATCTCACCGCTCACCCGGAACCCGGTGTAGCCGCCGGCCAGCGACTCCCTGACCTCGCGCCGCAGCACGGTCACCATGTCGTCGGCGTCGAACGAACCGGCCGCCAGGTAGGTCTCGTCGGCCGTGGTCACCACCAGCTGCCCCGTCTTCAGCGCGGGCCCGGGATCGACACCCGCCTCGCTCAGCCAGCCGAGGACCTCTGCCGGGGTGCACTGGTCGGCGAAGTACATGACCCGCTCGCCGCGCTCGATTCCGGCGGACACGTAGGCCGTGACCACCCGGCGCTGCTCGTCGTCATCGGCGAACGCCAGGCACAGGTGATCACCGTGATCCATGTCCCGGACCCGGCGTTCCGTACGCTCGTGTGTGAGCACTGCGGTCCCCAACCCCTCCCCCACCGCTCCGATCGGCCAAGGCCCCCGCCCCCCACGCCTCGTGCGGCTGGACGTGTGTACCGGCCAGTCTAGTCCGTTCCCGGTCCGCCGGCACCGTCCCCGTCCTGCCGGCGCAGGACCGGGAGGGGCCGGCCCCGGTCACCGTCCCAGGGCGGCGATGGCCGCCGCGGTGGTGGGGTGGAAGGTGAAGACCTGATCGAGCCCAACGACGGTGAAGACCCGCATCTGGTCCGGATTGACCCCGGCCAGGCTGAGCGGAGAGCCGGTCGCCTGAGACCTCTGGTAGGCGCCGATGAGCACGGTGATGCCCGTGGAGTCGCAGTAGGTGAGGGCGGACAGGTCGATGACCACGCCGCCGTCGTCGAAGGGGGCGTCGTTGACCGCGTGGGTCAGGAGCTGGGCGGTGTGGTGGTCCAGCTCCCCCGACACCTCCAGGACGAAGGTTCCCGACGGGGTCGCGTGCGGGGTGACGGTCAACAGGTGTTCGGAGTCGGTCACCGGTTCTCCTGGGGGCGGGGTTCGATGGGTGCGGGTACGGACAGCGCGAGGACGGCGGTGTCGTCACTGACACCCTCGCCCAGGCGCTCCAACAGCGCCTCGACCGACTGCAGCAGTTCCTCGGCGGTGCGCGGGGCCGTCTCGGTCAGATGACGGGTCAGACCGTCCTCGTCGAGCATGGTGCCGTCCGACGTGCGCGCCTCGGTGAGGCCGTCCGTGTACAGCAGGAGGCATTCACCCGGGAGGAGCCGTGTGGTGTTCTGCACGAACTGGGGGTCGGGCAGCATGCCGACGAGCTGGCCCCCTGCCGTCGAGATCGCCTGCACGGTTCCGTCGGCGCGCACGGCGAGGGTGGAGGGGTGTCCGCCGCCGGCCAGCGTGATGGCGTGGGAGCCGTCGGGCAGGGGCTGGAGCACGCCGAAGACCGCGGTGCAGTAGCGCGGGTCACTGCCCTGGTACTCCCCCTTGAGGACGACGTCCAGGTTGGCGAGCGCGGCGCACGGGTCCGGGTCGTAGATGGCGGCCGCGCGCAGCGTGTAGCGGGTCAGCGAGGTCAGCGCCGCGGCGTCCGCCCCCTTGCCGCACACGTCGCCCAGGAAGAACGCCCACCGGCCGTCGTCCAGGGGGAACAGATCGTAGAAGTCGCCGCCCACCTCGTCCGGTGAGGCCGTGTGGTAGGCCGCCGCCACCTGGAGGCCGGGGACGTCGGGCAGGGCGGGCGGCAGGAGCGTGCGTTGCAGGGCTCGCGCGAGACGCTCCGCCTCCGCGCGCCGTTCGCGTTCGGCCGCGACGGTGCGCATGGCCGACAGCCGCAGCTCCAGCTCGTCCATGACGAGCGCGGCCAGGTCCCGCAGGGCCTCGAGCTGGTCGTCGGTGGGTTTGCGGGGCCGGGTGTCCAGGACGTCCACGGTGCCCAGGCGTTGTCCGTCGGCCGTGGTGATCGGTGCGGCGGCGTAGAAGCGGACACCGAGATCACCGCGGACCAGGGGGTGGGCGAACGCGCGGCTGTCGGCGTCGGTGTCGGTCACCACGTAGGGCTCGCCGTGGAGGATGGCGGAGGCGCTCAGCCCGGGCGCGCGGTCGGTCTCGGTGACGCCGCCGAGGCCGTGGGCGGCCTTGAACCACACGCGGTCGGTGTCGACGATCGCCACGGTGGCCATGGGCGCGTCGAAGAGGCGTGCCGCCAGGGACGCGATCCGGTCGAAGGCGCCGTCGGGCGGTGTGTCCAGTACCTGGTAGCGGCGGACGGCGGCCAGCCGCGCCTCCTCGGCGGCCGGTAGCGCCGGGCCGGCCTGTACGGGGCTCGCCGTCATCGTCTCCCCTGCTCGTCGTCTCCGGCCGGCTGTGGCCGTCCGGGCGGTGGGTACCCGGCCGGCTGGCTTATCCTACGAAGTCGTCGCACGTGGTGGGCAGGCCCCCGGGCTTTTCCGCAGGACGCGGCAGTGGCAGTGGCGGTGCAGGTGCCTTCCCCCGGTGTTGCCCTCGGGCGGCGGTGGGCGGTGGGCGGTCGGCAAGGAGTCGGGCGGGAGTCGGCGGGCCGTGGGACCGGCGGGCTCGGCTGCCTGCCGGCGGCGTGAGGGAAGGGTGACCGGTGGAGCGTTCGCAAGACGCCGCCTGTGAGATCGCGTCGGCGATCGGGACGGGCGTGTTCACTGCCGACCAGGAGATCGGCCAGGACCTGGCACGTGTCGACTGGTCGGCGACCGCGCTGGGCCTGCCGGAGCAGTGGCCGCAGAGTCTGCGGACCGCGGTGAGCATCCTGCTGTCCTCCCGGTTCTCGATGTGGATGGCGTGGGGTCCGGACCTCACGTTCTTCTGCAACGCCGCCTACCGGCGGGACACCCTCGGTGCCAAGTACCCCTGGGCCCTGGGCCGGCCGGCGAGCGAGGTGTGGGCGGAGATCTGGGACGACATCGGCCCACGCATCGACACCGTCATGAGCACGGGCGAGGCGACCTGGGACGAGGGCCTGCTGCTGTTCCTGGAACGGTCCGGGTACACGGAGGAGAGCTACCACACCTTCTCCTACAGCCCGCTGCGGGACGACCGGGGCACCGTGGTCGGCATGCTCTGCGTGGTCAGCGAGGACACCGAACGGGTCATCGGCGAACGCCGGATGGCGACACTGCGCGATCTCGGCTCCGACCCCAGCGTGGTCCGCACCGAGCAGGAGTGGCTCGCCTTCGCCAACCAGCAGCTGACCGGCAACCGGCGGGATCTGCCGTTCACCCTGACGTATCTCCTGGAGGCCGACGGCTCCGCCCACCTTGCGGACGCCACCGGACTGACGGGGGGCCACCCCGCCGCGCCCCAGACGCTGCCGGCCGACGGCTCCGGCGTGTGGCCCGTGACGGCGCTCACGCACGGCGAGTCGATGCTGGTGCCGCTCGACGACGCCCCGTTCGCCGAACTGCCGGCCGGTGACTGGCCGCGGTCGCCCTCGCAGGCGCTGGTGCTGCCGCTGCTCCAACAGGGCGGCTCTCCGTACGGGTTCCTGGTGGCCGGCCTGAACCGTTACCGGTCACTGGACGACGCCTACCGCGGGTTCGTCGAGCTGGTCGCGGGTCATCTCGCGGCGGGCATCGCCAGCGCCCGCAGTTACGAGGCCCAGCAGCGGCGGGCCGAGGAACTCGCGGAGCTGGACCGGGCCAAGACGGCCTTCTTCTCCAACATCAGCCATGAGTTCCGCACTCCCCTGACCTTGATCATGGGGCCGGTGGAGGAGCTCCGGACCCAGCTGGCGGGAGCCGACGCCCACATACGGGAGGAGCTGGACGTCGTCCACCGCAACGGGCTGCGCCTGGGCAAGCTGGTCAACTCCCTGCTCGACTTCTCCCGTATCGAGGCAGGCCGGATGCAGGCCCGCTACGAGCCGACCGACCTCTCCCTGGTCACCGCCGACCTGGCCAGCGTGTTCCGCTCCGCCATCGACAAGGCCGGTCTGGGCTTCCACATCGACTGCGCCCCGCTCCCCGAGCCGGTGTACACCGACCGCGGCATGTGGGAGAAGGTGATCCTGAACCTGCTGAGCAACGCTCTGAAGTTCACCTTCGACGGCTCGATCCGCGTGACCGTGCACGCTGAGGACACGCACGCCGTCGTGACCGTCGCCGACACCGGCATCGGCGTGCCGGCGGCGGAGATGCCGCGCCTGTTCGAACGGTTCCACCGGATCGAGAACGCCCGTTCCCGTTCCAACGAGGGCAGCGGTATCGGGCTGGCCCTGGTCAAGGAGCTGGTGGGGCTGCACGGCGGCACGATCACCGCCGACAGCACCGAGGGTGGGGGTACTCGCTTCACCGTCCGTCTGCCCTTCGGATCGGCCCATCTGCCCGCCGACGCCCTCGCGCCGTCCGAGGACGGCCGGGGCTCGTCGACCGCCGACCCCTATGTGCAGGAGGCGCTGCGCTGGCTGCCGGACGAGGTGGCCGCCGGCGCCCGCACGGCGGTGACCGCCGCCGACCCGTCGGGCTACGCCCCCGCCCCCGCCGTCGCCGCGCGGGTGCTCGTCGCCGACGACAACGCCGACATGCGCGAGTACCTCACGCGGCTCCTGGACGGCGCGGGATACCAGGTGGACACCGTCGACGACGGTCTGGCGGCCCTGGAGGCCGTCCGTGCCGACGCTCCGGATCTGGTCATCAGCGATGTCATGATGCCCGGCCTGGACGGTCTCGGCCTGGTGGCCGCTCTGCGCACCGACCCGCGGACCGTGTCGGTGCCCGTGGTGCTGCTGTCCGCCCGCGCCGGGCAGGAGGCGTCGATCGAGGGCCTGCAGGCCGGTGCCGACGACTACCTCGTCAAGCCGTTCGCCGCGGCCGAACTCCTCGCCCGGGTGCGGGCCAACGTCGAACTGGCCCGGCTCCGCAACCACCAGGCGCGCTGGCGCAAGGCTCTGGTGGACTCTCTCCAGGAGGCCTTCTTCGTCTGCGACGAGGAGGGCGCCGTCATCGAGATCAACACGGCGTTCACCGACATCCTCGGCTACGACCCCGAGGGTCTCCCCTACCAGCCGGTGCACCCCTGGTGGCCGGACGCCGACGTCGACCCCGAAGCGCACCGCGAGGTGGGTGAGGCCTTCGCGCAACTGCTGAACAACCCCAAGGGCTCCTACACCATTCCGGTCGCGCACCGCGACGGGCACCGGCTGTGGGTGACCGCCACCTTCAACCAGGCACAGGACCCGGACACCGGCCGGCAGGTGACCGTGGGCACCTTCCGCGACGTCACCGCCGAGCACTACAAGGTGCAGCGCGAGAGTGCGCAGGCCGCCCTGAGCATGCGGCTGACGCAGGCGACCAGTCTGCCGGAGGCCCTCGCGGGCTCGCTGGCGGTGCTGAAGGACCTGTGGCGCGCCGAGTGCGTACTGGCCGCGGTCGCGACCACCGGACAGGAGGTGTCGGTGACGGCGACCGACTCCGACCTGGCCTGGCAGGACCTGTCCCCCGCGCGTCGGGAGCAACTGTCCGCCTGGCTGGACGGACCTCTGCTGACGCCCGTCGACGACACCGCCGGGGCGGGCATCACCGTCAGCCACCCGGAGGGGACGATGGTGCTGTGGATCGACTTCGGCGACCACCGGCCCTTCACCGGTGAGGAGGACCGGCTGCTGCTGTCCCTCCTCGCCGGTCAGCTCGCCCAGGGCCTGGCCCGCGCCTACCAGATCGACCAGCAGCGCGAGACGGCGATCGCCCTGCAGCGCTCCATCCTCGGTCCGTCCAACCTTCCCGAGGGCTTCGCCGTCCGTTACGAGCCGGCCACCCGTCCGCTGGAGGTCGGCGGTGACTGGTACGACACCGTCCGGCTCCAGGACGGCCGCATCGGCATCGTCGTCGGGGACTGCGTCGGCCGCGGTCTCGAGGCGGCCACCGTCATGGGTCAGCTGCGCAGCGCCTGCCGCGCCCTGCTGTTGCAGGACTCCAGCCCGGCGCAGACCTTGATGGCGCTGGACCAGTTCGCCGCAGGCGTTCCCGGTGCGATGTGCACCACCGTGTTCTGCGGCGTCCTCGACCCCGACACCGGCAGCCTCACCTACTCGAGCGCCGGCCATCCGCCGGGCATCCTCAGCCACCCCGACGGCACCACCGTCCTGCTCGACGAGGGCCGCTCCGTGCCGCTGGCGGTGCGCCCGGGCAGGGAACGTCCCGAAGGCACCTGTACCGTGCCCGCCCGCGCCACACTGCTGCTGTACACCGACGGGCTCGTGGAGCGTCGCCGGCGCCCGCTGACGGCGGGCATAGACCAGGCCGGCGAAGCCGTCCAGGCCGGCCGCGACGTGGCGGTCGACGATCTCGCCACCCACGTCATGTCGCAACTGGCGCCGTCCGGCGGCTACGACGACGACGTGGCTCTCCTGCTGTACCGCCACCCGGCCCCCCTGGAGGTGGCTTTCCCGGCCGAGTCCTCGCAGCTGGCGCCGGTCCGCAAGGCGCTGCGCAGTTGGCTCGCCCAGTGTGAACTCCCCCCGCACACGGTGCAGAACGTCCTGGTGGCGGCCGGGGAGGCGTGTGCCAACGCCATCGAGCACGGCCACCGGGACGCTCCCGGCGACACGGTACGGCTGCGCGCCGAGGCACTGGTCGACGACCTACGCCTGACCGTCGCCGACACCGGCCGCTGGAAGACGCCGCAGCCCGGGGCCAACAGCCACCGTGGCCGGGGCGTGGCGCTGATGCGGGCGCTGATGCACCAGGTCACCATCACCTCCGGCACCGCCGGCACCACCGTCGACATGCACACGAGGATTGCCTGATGAGCACGCTCCTGACCCTGACTCCCAGTCGACGGCCCGATGGTGTCCATCAGTTGACAGCCGTCGGTGAGATCGACATGAGCAACACCGACACGCTCGCCAGAGCGATCGAGACCACGGTGGGGCCTCTCGTCCTCGACCTGACCGAGGTGGAGTACCTCGACAGCGCCGGACTGAGTGTCCTCTTCCGCCACGTCGACCGCCTCCAGCTCATCGCCACCCCGCTCCTGGCACCGGTGCTGGAGGTGTCCGGGCTCTCCGACCTGACCACCGTGCGCGGCCCGGGCGACGCCTGACCGTCCTTCCCGCCCGCCCCCGAGCCCCACGTGGCCGGCGCGGGGGCGGGCGGCCCGGCGCAGGGAGACTCGAGCCCGGTCGGTCAGGAGTTCTCCGGTTTCCTGAAGCGGCTGCGCTGGGTCGCCCACAGGGCCTTCTGGGCGACCAGGGTCAGGGTGCCCGCCAGGACGATGCCGAAGAGGTTCAGCAGCAGTTGTTCGCTGGAGCCCACCATCTGGCCGGTGTCACCGAAGCTCAGCGCGACGGCCGCGTTCGCCGCGGCCGGGACCGTGGTGACGGAGATCGCGACGCCCACCAGGGCGCCGGACTTGGCCGAGGTCAGCGACAGCGTGCCCGCGATGCCGGCGAGGATCGCCACCACGAAGGAGAAGGCGTCGGGGGCATAGACGAAGTCGGTGTTCGGACGGTCTCCCTCCAACTTGCTCTCGGTGAACAAGCCGAACCCGGCCATGATCCAGCTGAAGCCCACCGTCACCGCCATCGCCACCGCGAAGCCCACGAGCAGGGCGACCAGTGAGCGCAGTGCCAGGCGCGGGGCGCGCTGCACGATCGCGGTGCAGATGCCCGCCAGCGGACCGAACTCCGGGCCGACCGCCATCGCTCCCACGATGAGGATCGCGTTGTCCAGCACCACGCCGCAGGCCGCGATCATCGTGGCGAGGGTGATGAAGGCGACGTAGGTGATGGAGAGGGTCGACTCCTCGTGTGTCGCCTCCTCCAGTTGTTCCCACAGCACCGCGTCGGCGGGCTCGCCCGGCGCGTCCTTCTCCGCCTTGTCGGCGCGCTCGGACAACGACAGGTCGATGTTCTCGGCGGTGATGGCGCCGCAGCTGTCGATGCCCAGCGCCCTGAGCCCGCCGATGACTTCGTCGCCCGCCTCGCGGGCCACGTCGCACATGACGACGTCGCCCTCGGGGTCCCGAGCGACGCCGGGCAGCACCACCAGATGGGTGGTGCCCACCGTCCGGTCGATGAGACGGACCACCTCGTCGGTGCGGTCGGCCGGGGTGATCACGCGCAGATGCAGCATCCGGTATTTCTACCGGATGCCGCCACCGCCGTCACAGCGCGCACGGTCGGTACCGCGGCCACGCGTGGCCGCCCCCGCGCGGGTTCGGGCGACGCCGTGCCGCCCGCCCCCGCGCGGAACCGACGATCAGTGCTTCAGCAGGGCGAAGACTCCCCAGCCGAGGTACTCACGTGTGTAGCGCGCGTGACGTGCGGGCTCGGTGGCGAGCTCGGCCCGTACCTGGGGCGCCAGTTCGTCGTCCGGGTTCCGGTCCAGCCAGCGGCGCATGGTGAGCCACTGTGCCGCGCTGTACCGGTCCCAGCTGTCCTGGTCGGCCAGCACCATCTCCACCACGTCGTACCCGAGGTCGCCGAACCGCTCGATGAGGTCGGGCAACGGGAGGAAGTCGGAGGGGTGGCCGGCATGGCAGGCTTGCGCGGTCTCCTGGTCCGGCGGAGTACGACGCCAGTAGGGCTCACCGATCAGCATGAGGCCCCCGGGGCGGAGGCTGCGGCTGAGCAACTCGGCCGTTCCGGCGACGCCGTTCCCGATCCAGGTGGCGCCGATGCAGGCGGCGACGTCGACGGGCTCGTCCGCGACATGGCCGGAGGCGTCCGCGTGGACGAACTCCACCCGGTCGGCGACACCGAGTTCGACGGCGCGGGCCCGGGCCCGCTCGGTGAAGACGGTGCTGATGTCCACGCCCGTGCCCGTGAAGCCCAGGTCGCGGGCCCAGGTGCACAGCATCTCGCCCGAGCCGCTGGCCAGGTCGAGCACTCGTGTCCCGGGGGCCAGATGGAGAGCCCGGCCCAGGACGGCGTACTTGTCAGGAGTCAGCGGGTTGTGGATGCGGTGGTTGCTCTCGCGGATGGTGAAGATGCGAGGGAGGTCCATGACCGATTTCCTTGTCGACATGTCGGCGGAAGCGGACCCCTCCGGACGGCACGTGCGGCCAGGACTCCCACGGAAGGGGAGCAAAGGCAGGTGCGGGTCAGGACGAGGTCCGGGAAGCGAGGATGATCCGAGCACTGCACACGGCAGTGGTCTCCACGACAGTCATCAACTCGCCTCCTTCGGTCTCCATGACAGGCACAGCGGAACCGGTCGTCACCGCCGCGTACAAGATAGCAGCCCGGAACGCGATGCGATTGGCCCAGGGATCCCGGCCCTGATTGCACCACGCCTCTGGTCAACTCACCCACCAGAATGGTGAGTACAAGGTTCGCCGAGGCCCGCTACCAGGGGAGAACACAAGATGAGCGGCATGCGTACCGACTTCGCGCCGGTGGTCACTCGGGCCGCCGAGGCGGAGACGACGAGCGACCCCAGCAGCACGATGACGCTGCTGGCGGACTCCGAGGCGACGGGCGGGCTGCTGACCAGCTACCGCTCGACCTTCGCCGAGGGAGCGGTGGGCGCACCGGCGCACTTCCACACCCGGGCCGCGGAGATGTTCTACGTCATCGACGGCTCCCTGCGCGTCCTCGTGGGGGAAGCGGTGACCGTGCTCGGCGCCGGCGACTTCCTGCTCGTGCCGCCGCACACCCCGCATGCCTTCGCGGCGGCCCCGGATGGCACGGCCGACGTGCTGTTCACCTTCACACCGGGGATGGCGCGCTTCGACTACCTGCGGCTCCTGGGCCGGGTGATGCGCGGCGAGGCCGGCTTCGAGGAGATCAAGGCGTCCTCGGAGCGCTTCGACAACCACTACGTCGACAGTCCCGTGTGGAACGCCGCACTGGCCGCTGGCTGAACCCCGGTGGGCGGCGACCGATCCCGGGAAGCGTGGCCGGCCCGCGCCGCCGTCGAGCAGCGAGTCGTGACGCGGCCGCACTGCCCGCTCCGTGCCGGCCATGACCCGGGCCCGCCCCGGTCACCGTGTCGTGGTGGGCGCCTCGGGCACCCTCACGGCCACGGGTCCGTGGGCCGCACCGTGTCGAAGGCGAGTCCGCTGGAGCTCTCCCCCGTGCCGGGGGTCTTCTCCCTGCGGATCCAGCTGTGCCACGAGCCGTCCCACCAGCGGGCCAGCACCGGCCGGCGGACGACCTGCACCCCGTCGCGCGGCACCTCCTCCTCGTGCACCCACAGGTCGGGCGTGATCAGCCGGCCCCCGGGGGGAGCATCCCGGCCCGGGCCGGTGAGCGGGGCGAGCTTGAATCGGATCCGCTCGGTGGAGACCGCCTCCGGAACGAGCGGGAACCAGTAGTCCGGAACGATGCTCTGCACGGCGTACACGGGGAGTTCCCCGGCCACCGCCGGCTCGGGCGGCCGGGCGCGCGCCCAGCGGTCCCGGCGGTCGACCTGCTCGCCACGGCCGTCGGTGCAGTGGTGCTGCACGGCCCACGCCAGGTTGGCCAGTTCGTCGCGGGCCAGCATCACACGCTCCAGCGGCTGCCCCGCCTGGCCGCGTTCGGTGGGCAGCATCAGCAGCCCCGACGTCGCGGGGTGGTCCGGGTCCGGACCGGTCAGGTTGAACATCGACCACCTGGGGTCGTCCCGGCCCGCGCGCCGTACCAGGTGGTGGCGCCCGAAGACGTCCCGTACCAGCAGTTGGTCGAGCACGGTCAGGGAAGCGGTGGGCACTTCCAGCGGGACCAGGAACCAGTCGTTGCCGAAGACCGTGGCGAACGAGATCAGCAGCAGCCGGCCGGTGTCGAGCGTGGACACGTCCGCCGCCCCCAGGTCGACGCGGGCGTCCTCCATCTCCCAGAACCGGTCGGCGGGCAGCCCGCCGTAGCGCACCGTCGAGGGGAGGCTCTCCTCGGTGAAGGAGAGGCGCTGCCCCGGCGGCGCCCCCACCGCGTCGGGGTCCGGGTGCACGTCCAGGGAGTACCAGTCGAGGCCGTCGCCGTGGTACTCCGCGGCGCGCAGCACCGTCCCGCCGGCGGACAGTTCGGCGGCGTACTCGAAGCGGTTGGGGTCGAAGCAGTCGGGGCCGTGCTCGCTCTGCCGGCCGGACCACCAGGTCCGCCATGCGGCGAGCACCTCGCCGAACCGCGGGTCCGGTCCGCTGTCGATGGTCCCCGCGTCGAGGGCCGCCGCCACCGCCACCGCGTCGGGGGTCCGTCCGGCGAGCAGACCGACCAGGCTCGCGTCCGCTTCCTCGGTCCGCAGCAGATGGGGGGCCAGCGCCGTGAGGACCGTGGCGGGCAGGGCGGCCTCGTGGCACATCCTCAGCAGTGCGGCGCCTCCTTCGGCACGGAGCCGCTCGTCGGGCAGTACCGGCTCGTCCTCGATCACGGTGTCCAGCGGGCCGAGGCGCGGGTCGTAGGGCACCCATTCGGCGGCTTCGGCCGGCCGCCAGGCGTCGATGGGAGTGCTGCCACCGGTCATCCGGACCACCGCCGGGGAGCCCGCGTCCTGGGCGGCGAACTCCCCGAACTGCCACTGCCGGGTGAGGAGCCACAGCGGGTCGTGCACCCGGGCGGCCAGCCCCGCCTCGACCTCGGGGGTGCGGTGCGTGGTCTCCAGCCGGAAGGGCCCCTGGGGGTCGGTGTTCCGCCTCTTGGTCTCGACCCTGGACAGCGCCGTGCCGGTCGCGCCCTGCTGGGAGATGCTGATCGCCGGGAGGAGGTCGTCGAGTCGTCTCAGGTCGTCGCGGTCGACGGCGCGCAACTTGGCCAGGTCGAGGGTCTCGCGCACCACCTGCACCAGGGCGTCGGCGGTCCATCCGCGGCCGAGGTCCGGGGGTACCGCGACGAGCACGCTGTGCGGGGCCTTGGCGTCCGGGCGGTCGTAGTGGAAGGCGACTCCGGTGAGTTCGGTCTGCGGAGCAGGTTCGGGCGTCCGCGCGGGCTGTTCGGCGCCGGGCAGGAGCTCGATCCACTCATCGAGGACGACACCGGTGACCTCCGCGTCCGGCAGGAGGTCGGCGGGTGCGTGCCAGACCAGGTGGGTCGTCGCGGGCGGGCGCTGTCCGGCCGGGAAGGTGCCGCCGATCCAGGAGTCGCCGCCGACGGTCGGATGCTGGGCCGCACGCAGGCGTTCGGCTCGTCCGGCCCGCGCTCCGGCCAGCAGCAGGGTCTCGTGCAGGGCGCGTACCGCCGGGCGGACGGCCGCGTTGCGTCTGAGCCAGTCCTCGATCGCGGCTCCGGACAGGTCACCGCGGCCCGGGGGCGGCGGTGTCGGCACGCTGAGGGCGGGCAGGAGCGGCAGGTCCGCGCCGAGCACGTCGGCCAGGGCCGTTCTGGCCCGCGAGAGCCACGCGTCGCTCGTGTCCGGGGTGACCTGCTGCGTGGCCAGGTCGCGCAGTTGCGCGGTGGCGGGGTGGTCGACGGCCTGCGGGCTGTCGGCGAAGGCGGCGAGCCGTGCCCGCAGGGCGGTCGGGTCGGCCGACCGCCCGGCCGGTTCCTCGGGCAGATGGGCGGGCAGCAGTGGCTGGGCGGTGGACAGCAGCGTCCTGATCCGGGTCGCCACGCCGTGCAGCGCGCTCCAGCCGGGCCCGGAGAAGACGACCGGTGTGTCCGCCGCCACGCCCTTGGCCCCGCGCACCGCTCGGTACAGTCCGGCCGGTTCGACGGCCGCCGCGTCCAGGACCGCGCTCAGCGCGCTCAACCCCAGTCCGTCGGCGCCGAGTTCGAACTCCCCGTCGCCCAGCCGGCCGCCGAGCACCCAGCCCGCCGCCGGACCGAGCAGATGGGCGACCCAGCTCTCCAGCGCGGGTTGCAGGTCGGCCACCGGATCGCTCGGCCAGCCGGTCGGTCCGGTGGGCCCGGCGGGCAGCAACACGGCCGTACGGTGCGTCAGGGCGCGTGCCCGGTGCGGAGTGCGCAGCACCCGGAAGGTGTCGGGTACGTCTTCGCCGCGGCCGAGGGTGTCGGCGGTCAGGCCCGCACGGATCGGGTTGCCGCCGACGAGTTGGTGGACGCTCTCGGCCAGCACCAGGTCGCCCACCGCGTCGAGCGCGTCGGCGAGGTCCTCCAGCAGCGGTGTCACCGCCGCCCGGTCCGGGTCCGCCCGGACCAGCGCTTCCCCGTCGATCACGCTGGGCCGGTCGCAGGCGGCCGTCCCGGCCCGCGCCAGGGCCATGCCGTCGACGACGTTGCGCGCGGAGATCGCCTCGGCGCTGCGTTCCCACAGGTCGGCGTCGGGTTCCGGCGCCTGGGTCTCGGGCACCACGGGGAGGGGGAACTGGCGGCGGAACCGCTCGACGAGGTGGTCCAGTTCGGCATCGTGCAAGGCCCGTTCGAAGCGGTAGCCGAGCAACGGCCCGAGGGTCTGGCCCTGGCGTACGCCGCCCAGCAGCCAGCGGGCGACCCGGGCGCGGCGGGAGGTGAGGTCGACGGCGTAGCTCTGCTCGTCGGGGTTGCCCAGGAAGCCGGAGCGCAGGACGGCCGCCGTGGCCGCGTGCTGGAGCGACGGGGCGTGGATGTAGCCGTCCTCGGCCGACACCTCGATGGGGGTGTCCACGTCGTCCAGGACGATGTCGAGCTGTTCCCTCTCCCGCGGTGGGCCCAGGTTCTCCACCCACCCGTACGCCCCGATCCGGGTGCCGTCGACGCCACCCGCCCTCAGGTCGTCCAGCCGGGCCGACGCCAGGGAGGTGATCCAGGCGTCCAGCCGGTGCTCATGGACGTCGACGACCTCCATGAGCAGCTCGGGAAGACGGGTCACGGGCACGGTCGCGAGGGTCCGCAGCGCCTCCTCGAAGCGGGGCAGCGCGGTCGCGGCTCGCCGGGCGGCCTCGAGGCGTGCCGTGCGGTCCTGGTCGTTCGGACCTTCCAGCGCGTCGGCCACCAGTTGGTCCACCTCGCCGGTCACGGCCAGCGCCTGGCGCAGCGGATCGTCCGTGTTCTCGTCGAAGTCGCCGTGGAAGGTCGACCAGTTGGGCAGGAACAGGAGGGCGTCGAGGAGTCCGCGGCCGTCCGGTTCCGGGTCCGGTTCGGTGTCCGGTTCGGTGTCCGGCGCGATCTCGCCCGGTGGCTCTCCGCCGTCGGGCGGCTGCTCCCCGACCGGCGGCTGCTCCCCGGCCGGTGGTTCGCCCTCGGCGCCGGGCTCGGCCTCCGGGGAGGGCAGGTCGAAGAAGGTGCTGCGCCGGGGCGGCGTCTCCCGGCCCGTGGACAGCTCCACCGGCCACGCGAGGTCGTACGCCTGCGCGTCCAGCTCGCCCGCCAGGAAGGCCCGGACGGCGCCGAGGTAGTCCGCGGTCGCGGTGGCCCGGGCCGGGAAGGCCTCCGGGTCCGGGGCGATCCGGTCGACGAACGCCGGGACGCCGGTCTTCTCGTCCAGGCCCCAGCCGAAGAAGGTCGTCCCGTCGCCGCTCGTGGTCCAGCGCAGCGCCCCCTCGGGCGGCATCCCGGGCAGACCCGTGCGGGCCGGGGGCTCGTCGCGCTCGGTGCTCGGCACGGCGAACCGTGGCCCGTTCATCCGACGCATGGCCAGACCGGTCGCCACCGGCAGCCGCTGCAGCGCCTCCACCGCGACCTGGTCCGCCGGCTCGCCCGGCCGGATCCTGGGGACGGGGTCGATGGCGCTCTCGTCGTCCAGCACCCTGCGCCAGCACTCCCGCAGCCGCCGCAGCCACGGTGTGAGCAGCGCGCCCGCGTCGTCGACGCGCTCGGCGCGCCAGTCGTCGAGCGCGGTGACGGGCAGGACTCCGTACGGCTGGCGGCCGACCCGCAGCATGGGCAGCGGACCGCGGCTGCGGACCTGCCGGGCGAGATGGTCGCGGACGGCGCGCCAGGGTCCTTCGGGAGCGAAGGCGGTCCCCTCCTTGGTGCCCAGGTCGAGCGTGGTCAGCGCGGCCTCGGCGAAGCCCTTGCCGAGGGTGGGCCAGGTGAGCATGGTGAGGGCCGCCACGGCCGCGGAGTCGCCGTCGGCCGCGCCTGAACAGCCACGGAGGAAGCCCGCGTCGGGAAGACCGAGTGCCTCGGCCAGCGCGTCCGCGACGGGCCGCTCCCCCGCCTCCGGGTCGGGGTCGGGCCCCGGAAAGGCGGGTGCCGAGGACCAGCCGGAGCGAGTGCGGGGCGTGTTGTTGGTGGAGGTGCCCGGGGGCAGCAGACCGAGCCCGCCGCCGAAGCGGTGCCCGCGCAGCAGCTCGCCCAGCAGCGCCGCGCCGTCCGCCGGAGGGTCCTCACGCACACCGACGACGAGCAGTTGGTCCAGGTGCTCCGTGCTCTCGGGCGGGAAGACCAGCTCGATGCCCATGCCGGCCTTCACGGCTTCGAACCAGTCGGTCTCCCAGCCCTCCTCCTCGCCCCGCAACAGGCCCACGGGCAGCGGGTCGGGCACCGGACGGCCGGGCTTGTCCACCACCACCTGGCCGTCGCGCAGGCCGAGGAAGCGCCACCGCTTCGGCATCCGCACCCCGCGACCGCGGCGCTCCAGCGGTTCCTCGGGGCGCACCACGGGCGGCGGAGCCCCCGGGCGGCAGGCGTGGACCGTCCAGGACGCCCGGGCGGGCCGCAGCCCGGTCAGCACCTTCTGCCAGGCTTCCGGGCCCGGGTTCTGCCAGTAGGCGCTTCCCGCCTGCGCCTCGGCGGGGGTCAGGGCGGGCTCGAACCCGGAGAGCTGGATGTCGTCCGGGTACACCCGCACCCGCAGGGTCCGCGGCTCCCACCAGATGGTCTCCAGCCGTACCGGAAGCAGGGCGATCGGTGCGGTGTTGTCGTCGGGGAACAGCGCCTCCCCCTCGCTCAGGGCCAGCCTCAGCTCCTCCTCGGCCTCGGCGGCCAGGCCGTTCAGCTGCTGGGCACTGCTCTGCAGCTGTGGCAGTGCGGCCTCGGCCTGGGCGAGCAGAACGGCGGAGGGGATCGTGTCGGGAAGGTTGGGATCGGGGAGGCCCGCCGCGATGTGGGCCCGTAGGCGCAGGACCACGGCCGACTGCTCGTCGGCGAGCGCCTGAGCGGCGTCCGCTTCGGTGTGTGCCCGGTCCGCCTGTGCGCGGGCTGCGAACGCGTCGGTCATGTCGGGGCTCCTGTCCTCGTGACGGAGGTCAGCCGCCCAGCAGCCTGGAGGCCCGGAAGGCCAGCTGGAACGGCTGCTGGAAGGCGATGCGCGCCATGTCGGCCGCGTCCGCGGCCCACACGGCGGAGCCGTCCGGGGCCGGGCTGGGCGCGGTCGGGGCGGGGTCCAGCACGACGCTTCCTCGGACGTCCACGCCAAGGCCTTCCCACGTGAGGTCGGACCAGTTCTCCATGGCGAGGGGCGGGGGTCCGGTGTCGAAGCCGAACCGGGTGCCTTGCATCGGTTCACGGAACACGAAGAACCAGTCCTCGGTCCGGGCCCGTTCCTCGTCCAGGCCGGCGAACAGATACAGCACGGTGGACTCGTCCAACACCATCGGGGTGGCCGCCACCCCGTCGAACGCGGGCGGCAGCCTGCCGTCCACCCCCGCTACGGCGACCAGGGAGGTGCCGGGGAAGCGGCTCAACAGCGTGCCGCGCACGAGCAGCGCCAGGTCACCCTCGCGACCGGTGTGCAGCCGGCTGCCCAACGGGGCGTCGGTCGGCCACAGCGCGATCTCCTCGACGTCCGCGTCGTCGCTGGGCCAGAACCTGGCGAACGGGGTGCCGCGCTGGTCGGTGGGGAACTCCCGCCAGAGCAGTTCCCGGTTGAACTCGTGGTTGAGTCCGACCAGCAGCGCGGCGATGAACTCGGGGTTGGTCTCCACCAGGGTCACCGAGTCGGGGGGCAGGGACTCGATGCCCGGGAGGGCCCATTCGGGCCAGCGGGAGAGCAGTTCCGTGGCGATCGGTACGGTGAACCTCGGGTGGGTCATGATCGGCCGCAGCGGCCGCGAGGCGTCCTCGGTGCGCTGCGCCCAGAAGTCGCCGGGGACACGGTCGGCCATGCGCAGGACCTGGAGGCGGGTGGGGCTCAGCCGGTCGCGCAGTTCCGTCGGCAGGCCGGGGCTGCCGGGCGCTTCATCGACGGTGGCTCCCATGGTCCGCAGGCTCTGCACCAGGACCGGTTCGGCAGGTGCGCTCTCCCCGTCGGTGCCGCGGTGGGCGCGGCGGGACAGGGCTCCGTTGGCACGGGTCAGCCGGCTGAAGGACGTACTGGCCGCTCCGGTCGGCACTTCGTCGGCCGAGGCCAGCATGGTGGCCAGCGTGGTGGCGTCGGCGTCCGGCCGGACGGCGGACACGGTCACGCGCTCACCGACCGGCGCCAGCAGGGTGACCAGGTCGGCCAGGCCGAGCGGGCCGAGGTGCTTCTCCTTGGCCCGCTCGGCCGCGGCAGCGGCCAGCTCCCCCGTGGCCAGCAACCGGTTCGCCTGCCGGATCTCGCCCGCCTGCTCCCAGGCCCGGGCCATCAGGAACTCCTGCTCCAGTTGCACGTAGCGGGCGCCGAGTGCGGCGGCCACCCTGCGGCGGACCTCCAGATTGAGTGTGGCCATCCAGCTGTCCGGTGCGGCGGGCACGGTCTGCTCACCGGTGTGGTGGCTGCCGTACAGCGGCGGTCCCACGGCGGCGGCCCGTCGGTCCTCGGCGGCGCCGTCCGGTTCCCCCGCCGGTTCCGGGGCCGGCTCGCGGAGGCCGGCCGGTGCGTTCAGACGTTGCGCGAGCAGGTTCCGGTAGCGCTCCTGGGCGGCGGGGTCGGTCCAGGTCTCGGGCACCGTCGTGCCCGGCGGCCGGAGGGCTCCGTCCATGGCGAGGGTGGCGGGCCCCAGGGAGGGCTCGGCCGGCCAGGGGCGGCCGACGTCGAGGACGCGGCTGCCGAGGCCGGCCTCGGCCGCGGGCCGGAACTCCAGTCGGCGTGCCAGCGCCTCGAAGGTGCCCTCCTTTGCCGTACGGAAGGTCCACCAGTGGTAGACGGGCAGGTCGACGGTACCCGTTCCGGCGACGGGCCAGGCGTCGTCCGTGGCCGCTCCGACGGACGCCGCGCGCAGGCCCACGTCCCGCCCGGCGGCGGTGGCGGGCACGACCGCGGCGATCCAGCCGCGGTCGGGGGCGAGCCGGCGCGGGCACAGCAGCCGTGCGACGACGCCTGGGGAGTGGTCGCGCGCGCCCTGTTCGACGAGTCGCCTCGCGCTCTCCGCCTCGGTGACGGTGTCCGGCAGACGCGCTTCGACGTGGGCCCAGGCCCACCGCTCGGTGAGCCGGGGCAGTGCGGCGACCGGAGCGGTGAGCACGGGCAGCGGGTGCGCGGGTCGCGGTGGGGCCGCCTCGTCGTCGGCCAGCACGATCAGCGTCATCCAGGGCTGCGGTGTGAGCGGGAGGTGCGCCGGTGCCATGGCCGGGGACAGCAGCCAGGGCAGGTCGGCGTGTGCCAGCTCGACCCCGGCCAGCAGGTTCTCGGGGGCGTCGGGCGTCCCGGCGCGCGGCTCCTCCCGCAGGACCGTGGCGCGGTCGAAGCCGAGCACGTCCCCCGGCCCGACCAACGCGAGCTCCGGCCCCTGCACCGACGGCTCCTCGTGGCGGCCCTCGATGTCACGACCGAACCGCACCGAGGTCCGCAGCGCCTGTCCGGTGGCCGAGGCGCCGGCGCCGATCCGCGCCCAGGAGAAGAACCATCGCGTGCTCATGCGTCGCTCCCGACGGGAGAGGGGGCCGGTGGTGTGCGTGCGCCGTCCCGGGTGCTCATCGGTGTTCCCAGGTCTCGACGAACCGCGCGGGTCGCGCGGCTCCGGTGCGGGCCGCCTCCCAGGGGTCCTCGGTGGCGTCGACCGGGCTGAAGTCGTCGAGCAGCGGCTCCAGGGTGTCGGCGGCGACCATGCTCAGCGTCGCCGGACGCACCGTGACGGCCACTTCGGGGGTGCGCCACCTCTCCAGCCGCTCGGAGGCGCTGACGGCCAGGGTGGCTTCGCACGGGAAGAGGCCGGGCCAGAGCGAGGACTCCCGATCTCGCGACGGTTCGTACTTGGTCTCGTAACCGTCGTCGACGCGGTGCCCCTCACCGGTGCGGCTTCCGTCGGTGCGTGCCCGCAGTCCGCCGGCGTGGCCGACGAAGGCGGGCTCGGTGAGCTGCTGGTCCTCGGTGAGGTCGAAGAACTCGCCGGGCACGAAGCGCTCGGGCAGAGAACGGGCCCCGTCCGCGGCCTGGGGCTCGCCGAAGGTCACTTCCTTGATCGTCCAGGTCTGCCCCGGCACCGGCCGCCGCTCGAAGCGGGAGATCGGCACGCCCAGCGGCACGACCTTCTGGGTGACGC
Organism: Streptomyces ambofaciens ATCC 23877; assembly: GCF_001267885.1. NCBI lineage: Bacteria > Bacillati > Actinomycetota > Actinomycetes > Kitasatosporales > Streptomycetaceae > Streptomyces > Streptomyces ambofaciens. The sequence continues at coordinate 503,178 of NZ_CP012382.1, forward strand.
GGAGTGTGGCGTCGGGGTGCACCAGGCTCCCCTGGTTCAGTTTCTCGGTCGCCGCGGGGGTGAAGACCAGGGCGGTGCGTTCGGCGGCCGGCCGCTCCGCCGCCCAGGCCGTCGTCCGCCGCAGTGCTTCGGCCAGCACCGGAAGCGGTTCGCGTCCGCGGCGGTCCGAGACGGGCGGGGGCGATCCCCAGCGGATGTCGAAGTCCAGCTCGACGTCCCAGAACAGCACCGAGATGCTGCCGGTGCCGTAGGCGTGCCAGGGGGCCGGCCCCTCCAGGGTGAAGTCCAGTGCGACACCTGCCAGTCGGCGTCCGAACGCACGCACCGCGACACCGGCCCGCACCTGCACGGCGAAGGCGAACACCGGGTCGAAGACGAACAGGGCGTCGAGTCCGAGCCAGCCCGTCACACCGCAGCCCGCGATCGTCGCGTCCAGTTGCACCTGGCCACCGAACATCACCGCGTTGGAGGTGACGGCGAAGTAGGCCTCCATGCGCAGTCCGAAACCGTTGCCGGGGGCCAGGTCGATCTGGAGCCTGCTCAGCGGGGGCACCCCGGCGGGGCGGGTGTAGCGGGGGTGGAAGCCGCCGGCGGACAGGACGAACTCCGGCTGCCGCCCGCCGCGTACCAGGAGGTACATCTCGCCGCGCACGGCGAGGCCGACGATCCACGAGCCGGTCAGCGACACCAGCAGCTCCACCATGGGGACGGCCGGTTCGATGCGTCCGAGCACGCCGGCCTGGAGACGGACCATGGGCAGGGCCGGATCGGGCAGGCCGACCAGCAGACGTCCGAGCAGGATCGCGCGCGGTGGCGCGGGCAGTTCGAGGATGACCGCTCCGGACAGCGACACCATCCGGGCGCCCCAGGTGAGGCGGATCATCGGGCCGACCAGGATCCTCCCGGGGGCGACGGGGAACGCCGCGCCGAGGGAGCCGATGATCTCCTTGGCCCGCTCCACGGCGCGGTCGGGGAACAGCACGTGGTCGGCGTTGCCGTCGCACACCAGCTGTTGCAGGGCGGTGACTTCGACGCGCCGGTTGATGCCGACGAGTCCGCCGACCGCCTCCAGCGCGAATCCCAGACCGAGCTGGATGCCCGGCGGCGGGAACTGGGCGGCGAGCAGTACCAGGAAGCTCGTGGGGGCGTCCCCGTCCGGTGGCCGGAACAGGGCCATGGCCTGGAGGCGCAGTACGCCGAGGTCGATGTCGATCAATCCGCCGTAGCTGTGGTCCTCGTTGCGGCGCACCATGCCGCCGCCCGACACCGGCGGCACCTTGAGTTCCGTTCCGATGGCGTCCGGGAACCGGGGGCGGGGGTCGCTCCCGTCGAGGCCCGGCCGAGTCCCCGAGGACAGCGCCACCGGCAGCTCGATGCCGGCGCCGTCCATGAAGACCTTCAGAGGCAGCCCCGGCAGCCCCGCGGTCGCCGACACGGACACGCCCACGCGGGTGCCGTCCCCGTCCGAGATCAGCTCCAGCGCGGCGTCCCGGGTGGAGACGTGCGGCGCGTTCAACCGCAGGGGGAGGGGGACGCGCAGGGTGCCCGTGCCGGTGAACCGCAGTCCGGCCGGCCGGTCCGCCCGGAGGGTGACGTCGACCGGTCGGGCGCCGCCGCCCGCCGGGCCCGCCCCACCGCCCCCGACCAGCTGGGCCAGCGCCTTCGGCAGGACGGCGGCGGTGAGGCCGCGCAGCTCGATCTCGACGGCGGCGGCGGTGTCGGGTGCGGCGGTCACGGCCAGGGCGATGCCCTCGACGCCGATTCCCGGGCCGTCGGTCATGCCGGCGGCCAGCCTTCCGGTGCGCTGCACCTTGATCGTCGCGGTGCCCCGTGTTGCCGCCGGTTGCAGCCCGGGGCCGAAGGCCACGTCCCAGCCCTTCGGGTCCGCGGCGTCCGTCTCGATGTCCGCTGTCGCGCTCCACGGCTGCGGCGCCGTGGCGGCCAGGGTCAGCAGGGCTCCCGGGGTGACGACCAGGTCGAACACGGGCCCCTCCGGCGTCACCCCCAGGACGGCCCGTCCGGCCGCGGGTCCGGACGGGTCGGTCAGCACCAGGGCCACCCCGAGCGGGGCGCCCGGCGCCCGACGCCATCCGTGCAGGCGCAGCGGCACCGATGAGTCGGCGGCCAGGTCCCCGATCATCTCCCGTACGAGTTCCACCAGTGAGTCGCCCGCGGGGAGCCGGTCGTGCACGGCGAGCAGCCGGCCGGCGAGCACGGTGCCCGCGGCCGAGGGATCCTCACCGAGCTCGGGCAGTTGCCGGACCAGGCCGTCCACCGCGCCCTGCACCAGGGTGCGCAGCTGACGGGCTACGTCGTCGAGGAGCTGATGCGGGTCCATGCCGCCTCATCCTTGCGTGGAGTTGGACTCACCGTTGTCGAGCACCAGCGCGCGGGCGAAGCAACCGACGCCGAGCCAGCGGCCGTCGGGGCTGAACTCCAGGGTGAGCACCTCGTCGGTGGGCGCGGCGTAGAGTTCCTGGCCCGTGAGGCCGAACAGGCGGACGACGTTGTCGATGGAGGCGCTGGCCGCCAGCTTTCCGTTGGGGCTGAACGCCACGTGGGTGACGGCGCCCAGGCCCGGATCGGGCGCCCCGGGCTGCAGCTTGGGCGCGCGGCACTTCTCGACCCCGGTCGCGGCGTCCAGGACCCGGGCGAAGCCGTCGGCACCGCCGACCACCGTCCAGCGGCCCTTCGGGTCATAGGCGAGGCAGTTCGGGGCGGTGATCTGCTCGTCGGTCTCCTCCGGAAGGGGCCACACCTGCCCGCCGCCGACCGACTCGAACATCCGGGTGGTGTCGTCGGCGGCGCAGCAGAGCACCGTGTCCGCGTCGGGGCTGAAGGCGACCGCGTGGACGGCGTCGTCCGGGGTCAGCTTCCCGAGGACCTCGCCGGTGGCCAGTTCCACCACTCGTGCGTCTCCGGTGAACTGGTGGTTCCCGCCGTGGCGGTGGTCGACGGCCAGCGCGACCCGGGTGCCGTCCCCGCTCACGTCCACGTCGGCGATCAGCGGCGGGTCGACGGTGACGCGCCGGGTGATCGCGCCGGTGGCAGGGTCCAGTACGGCGACGAGGACGTCGGTGGTGGCGATGATCTGTCCGTCGCCCGCGAACCGCACGGCGTTCACGGAGTTCCCCGGATCGAGCGGGCCCTGCCAGATGGCCGCGCCGTCCGCTCCGTCACGCAACGACACCTGCTCGAAGTCGGCGACGACGAAGGTGCCGCCGTCGGGTCCGAAGGCGATGCCGGTCACGGACCCGCCGACGGGCACGTCCAGGTCCTCGCCGATGAGGACCGGCCGTACCCGCAGGGTGTTGTCGCTGCCGCCACTGGCGAAGCGGGTGCTGTCGGGGCTGAAGGCGATGGCCTGGACCGAGCCCTGGTGTTCGACGGAGCGGGCCACCGTTCCCGGCTCACTCATGGCAGGCTCCTTCCGAGGTCGACCGCGACTTCGGTGTCCTGAAGGACTTCGGTGTCCTGAAGCATCGGAAGGGGCTGCTCCGGCGCAACGGCGCCGGGCACTCGCGCTGCCCCGAAACCTCAAGGACGGGAGCGCGTCATCCGCGGGGTCCCGCTCGCGAGGGTTTCCGGATGCGTGTGATTGCTGCGACTCACCAACCTAGTCGAAGGCATCGACGCCCGCCACGCGGAGCCGGCGCGCAGAAGCACCGTCCGCACCCGAGGCAGGGGCTCCGGCCGACGAGCCCGCGGAAGGCCGGGAGCACGTACCTGACGCAACGTCATACGTGGTCGGTGGGCGGGGAGAAGACCCGAGGACGCGACGGCGGTCAGGTGCTCCGGCCCCGCGTGGCACGGTCGCCGCGGAGGTGCGACCATGGAGGGGTGCCGACCCGTGGGCCGCGCAGTCATGTCAGCCGCCCTCGACCGGTCCCCCACTCCCGGCGTCCGCTGGTGCTCGCCGACCCGGGAAGCCGCTCCAGGCATCGTGCCTCGGTGAAGGAGTTCCGGCATGCTCACCTCCGCGCTCTTCGCCGGCGATCCACTGCTCGAAGCCGTCGCTCAGGACCAGGACCGGATCTCACGCTCCCGGCACCGGACCGACCCGGCCGTGCGGAAGGTGCAGACCGCCCTGCTCGACCGGGACCCGCACTGCCTCCCCGTGTTCGGCGCGGACGGCGACTACGGGGACGAGACCGCCGGTGCGGTGGCCCGGTTCAAGATCGAGGTGCTCGGCGTCCCCCCGCCCGAGGTGATCGACGACGTCGGCCCCTTGACCGTCCTGAAGCTCGACGAGATGCGGGCGCGTGCCGAACAACCACCCGCCCCGTCCGTCGCCCCCGAGGACTGGCTGCTGACCGACCACGACATGGGCCCTTTCCGCGCCCCCGCCTTCACCCTGGACAACGTGGTCCTGTACTTCGTCGACGCCGAGGGGTACTACGACACGCTGGCCTCGCGGCTGGACGGCCTGCGGAGCGGGGACCAGGTGCTGTTCGCCGGCTGGCGGTTCTCGCCCGAGCAGGTGCTGCGCCCGGCGGTCGCGGGCTCCGCGGGCATCCTCGACCGGCTCCGCGGACTCCGGGCCCAGGGCGTCGTGGTCCGCGCGCTCCTGTACGGTTCGCACTTCTCCACGCTGCCGGTGCGCAGGCCCAGGGTCCCGACCCTGCCGTCCAAGGACAACTTCGACTTCCGCACCGGGCTGGTCGACGCCGGTGCGCAGGCGGTCCTCGACGCCCGGGTGGCGGACTTCGGCTCCCACCACCAGAAGTGTGCGGTGGTGCAAGGCGCCGCCGAGGGCCCGGCCGCGTTCGTCGGCGGGATCGACGTCTGTCTGGACCGGTGGGACAACGCCGCTCACGTCGACCCTCCCGTACGGCAGCGGGAACCCGACTTCCTGGGGCAGAAGATCTCGCTGCCCGGCTGGCACGACGTGCAGTGCGCGGTGTTCGGCCCCGCCGTCGGTCAGATCTGGCAGGCTCTGGTGCAGCGCTGGAACGACCCCACCCGGCCCAGCCGGGTCGACGGCGCACCCGTGCCGATCTCCCCGTCGGAGGCGCCCGGCCCGTCACCGATGTCCGGCACGCAGGCCGTGCAGGTGCTGCGCACCCTCACCTGCAAGGGGATCTACTCCTTCCTGCCGGGCGGCGAGTTCACCGTCACGGCCGCCTACCGCAAGGCCGTGCGCCGGGCGCGGCACTACATCTACGTCGAGGACCAGTACCTGTGGCCCTCGCCCCTGGTCGACGACCTGCGGGACGCCGCCGCCCGGGGCGTCCAGGTCGTCCTGGTCACCGCACGCGACTTCGACGCACCGGGGCTGGCCGACACCCACAAGGCGCTGCGGGCCGAGGCCCTCCGGCGCATCGCCTCGGTGGCGCCCGCGAACGTCCACTGCTTCCACCTGGAGCAGGCGGCGACCGCGCTGCAGGTCTACGTCCACGCGAAGCTGATGATCGTGGACGACCAGTACGTCGCCGCGGGTAGCGCCAACCTCAACTTCCGTTCCCACACCACGGATTCGGAGCTGCATCTCGGCGTCTTCGACACCGACCTCACCGACGGCACCATGGGCGGCGCCCCGCACCGGGTCGGCGTGTCCGTCCGCGCCCTGCGGACGCAGATCTGGGGCGAACACCTCAACGAGGACCCGTCGCTGCACGAGGACGCGCTGGCGGGCCTGGGCCGGATGCCCCCGGCCGGCGGCAAGACCGGTCACCTGGTCGGCTTTCCCGTGCCCTCGCAGGTCCCGGCCGTGGACTGGCGCGAGACGCTGCGGGAACTGCTGCGCTCGATCCAGCACATGGAGCACTGGCAGTTCCTGGCACCGGTGGTGCTCGGCCCCCTCGCGCCCGCCGTCCCGCTGGTCCCGGGCCTGGACCTCGGGACCGTCGCGGACCTGGTCCCCGACCCCGAAGGGTTCCTGCGCGGACTGCTCAATCCCCGTACCGTGTGCTGAGGGCGCCCGGGGCCCAGCAAGGTGTCCGCGCGTCGACGCCTCCCGGCTTACGGTGGCGTCATGACAAGTCACTCGGGGGACGTACCCGTCGGGCCGGTCGGCCCCTATGAACCGCCGTACTACGTAGCTGTCTTCACCACGGTGCGGACCCAGGAGCAGAGCGGCTACGGCGAGACCAACGCACGCATGGAAGAGCTCGTCAGGGACGTCCCCGGCTACCTGGGGATGGACCATGCGCAGACTCCCGGCGGGCTCGGCATCACCGTCGGATACTTCCGTGACGTCGAGGCCCTCACACGGTGGCGGACCAACGCCGAGCACCGCGCGGCGCAGCAGCGCGGGCGAGCCGAGTGGTACCGGAGCTACACGCTGCACGTGGCCAAGGTGGAACGGAGCAGTGGGTTCACGCGCGGGCAGGAGCCGACGACAGGCTGACCGAGCCCGTACCCGGCCCTGAAAGGCCGGGTACGGCGCGTGTGTCCGGCGTGACGCGGCCGGACCGGCCGGTGGAGGCCGGCCCGTCCGGCGGCGCGTCGCCGATGTCAGACGACGGGCTGCTGGGCGCTACTGGGGCGGTCCAGGCCCATCGACTGGCGGCCGAGGAACGGGGCCTTCCAGGCACCCGTGCCCCGGTAGAGGTAGTTGCCCGTCGGGCTGAAGGCGGCGAGGTCGCCGCGGCCGTCGCGGTCGGCGTCACCGACCGCGACGAGGTGGGTGTAGGGACCCCAGCCGGCACCGATCCGCGTGCGGGGCGCCAACGTGCCGTCGCCCTTGCCCAGGTAGAGCCAGAGGACCCCGTCCTTGTCCCGGGCGATCAGGTCTCCGGCGGCAGCGCCGCCGATGTTCCCGACGGCTGTCAGGTCGTTGTAGACGCCCCAGCCGCCGCCGACCTTCTTGCGAGCGGAGAAGGGAGCGGTGGCGTTGCCGGTGCCCGGGTAGAGCCACAGGACACCGGACCGGTCGGTCGCCAGGAGGTCGTTCCGGCCGTCCCCGGTGAGGTCGGAGCCGCCCGCCACCTTGTCGTAGACCTGCCAGCCGCCGCCGACCCTGACGCGGGTGGCGAAGCCACCACGGCCGTCGCCCTGGTAGAGCCACAGGACTCCGGCCGTGTCGCGGGCGACCATGTCGCCGACCGAGGATCCGCCGACATCGCCGGTGGCCTCGATGCGGTCGTACACGTTCCAGCCGCCACCGACGAGGGCCTTGGCCTCTCCCGCGCCGAGCTGCCCGGCAGCGCCGGTGCCCGCGTCGAACGAGGTGTCGCTGCGCCAGAGCTTGCCCGCCGAGTCCCGAGTGAGGACGTCGGGGGTGCCGTTGTCGTTGAAGTCGTGCGGCTGCCCCTTGCGGCTGACCGTGAAGGTGCCGTCGGCGGTGGCGGCCGGGCCGATGCCGTTGAGGGGCTCGGCCACGGCCTCCCAGGTGTAGGCGCCGTTGGGGGCGGCCTCGGACCCGCCCGAGAGGGCACCGGTCCAGTCCAGCGTGACGGACGGGGTGGCGGGGTGCTTCGCGGTGGCGACGACCGTCTTCCCGGTACGGACGTGGCGGAGCGTGATCCGCACGTCCACGTTGCTCCGGGAGAAGTCCCAGCGCAGGGACGCCGACCCACCGTTCTGGTCGAGGTCGACGAGCGCGGGAACGGTGTGGCCGGTGATCTCGACCTGGGTGGGTGCTCCGGCGTTCGCCACCCGGGTGACGACGGGGGCGCCTGCGTCCCCGGCGGTGATCTTGAACAGACCCTCGCCGCCCGCGACGGTGCCCCCGCGCACGTACAGGCCGTCGGGGGCGGTGGCGGACGAGGTCAGGTGGTCGAGCAGCTTCACCGAGACGCCGGTGGCGGGGTTGTACGCGGTGACGGCGTGCAGGGGGTTCGCCGCGCCGGAGGAGATGCCGTCGGCCTCTCCGTACACGACCCAGCCGCCGACCAGACCCACCTGGAGGTCACTCGCGTACGCGGGGGTGACCGGGATCTCCTCGACGGTGTCGGACGCGCGGTCCAGGAGGAACACCGCCGGGGTGCCGGTGCCGTCACCCTCGGTCCAGACGACGTGAGTCCCGGAGACGGCGAAGTCGCCCCCGGTGGAACCGGCGGTCCGGTCGTGCGTCTCGTGGACCGCGCCGGTGGCGAGATCGATCAGTGCCCACTTCTTCAGGGCGCCGTCGGTGAAGGTCAGCAGGGCGTCCTCGGGGGTGCCGGGGGTGATCTCGACGTCCCTCGCACCGGTCGGCAGCCCGGTGACGGTCCTCACGCCCTCGTCCGCGGTGTGCTTGCGCAGCTTGAGGGTCCCGTCGGTCTCGACGGTCGTGAAGATCGCGTTCGCCGCCGAGCCCGCGTACCGCGGTTCACCGGCCAGGTCCCCGACGAAGACGTCGAACGACGACAGGGTCTTGAGGTTCCGCTGCTGGACACCCCAGCGGCCCGCGAAGACGAGGTAGTCCGCCGTGCGCGTCGAGCGGAGGTAGGTCCGGTTCGAGTAGCCCGACCCGGCGGGGTCCCCGTAGCGGGTCCAGCGTTTGTCGAGGGACCCTTCGGCCTGGGTCACGAAGCCGGTCAGACCGGCGTCGACCAGCTTCGCCTTCTTCAGGAAGGGCATGAGAACGGCGTCGGAGGCCGCCGTGTCCGCCGTCACCGCCGCCGGGGCGGCCGAGGCCGGCACGGACAGGGCGCCCACGGCGGGCGTCACGGCGAGGACGGCGGTGACGGCGACTACCAGCCGACGTCGGGTCGATCGGGCCAGGGGCACGTGAGATTCCTTCTGGATGCAACAGGCGCACCATGCGCCTCACAGCCCTATGACTCACCACGGAACGAATGGTTGTACGAACAAGGGCAGGTTTTCTCAGCGGAGGGGCAACTGATCGTCGAGGCCGCCGGAGGAGCCGCGCGGGCGGCTGCTCGGAGTGCGCCCTACAGGTCGAACTCGACGTGTTCGACGTCGGTGAAGCGCACCTCCTCCAGAGCGCCGGCGCGTCGGCCGCCGTCCTGGAAGTAGGTGTCCCTGAGCGCCTCGGCGGCGATCTGCTGCAGCCGCCGGTCACTCTCGCCGGCCTGCTGGGCGTCGAAGAGCCGGGCCGCGTACTGCGGCGGCAGCGCGACGGTCAGGTGCCGGACCCGGTTCTCGTCGGTCGAGCCGACCGGTGCGGTGTAGCCGATCCGGGCCCGGGTGTCGATGACGATGCCGCCCGTGGTCGCCGCCCTCTCCCTGGCCTTCGCCCGGATCTGCGGCTGCCACCGCGCTCTGACCTCGCGCTCCAGGCGGGCCGCAAGGTCGGGTCGGGGCTTTTTGATCTGGTTCTTCACGTACCGCTCGACGGTGCGCTGGGAGACGCGCAGCGTCCGGGCGACCGCCCCGGTGCCCTTGAGCTGCCTGACCAGGTAGCGCATCTGCGCGCCCGCGCTCTTGGGCGCCGGGCGGGTGAACGCCTTCTGTACCGCGCTCTCCAGGCCCTCCCCGAACAGGTTCATCGGCATCGTCCTACTCTCCGTGGTCGGCGTCGGTGACGGTGCCGTCCTTGATGTACCGGGCGAGGTTCAGGTCCGGGGCGTCGAAACGCTCCCGTACGCCCTCGCCCCACAGGACGCTCTGCGTGCCCTCGTGCTTGACCAGGCCCGGGTTGATGCCGAGCTTGAAGCCGCCGGGCAGCGGCCTGCCGTCGCGGTAGGGCAGGACGTCCAGCGGCGAGCTCCCGTCGGCCGCGTAGACGACGCAGTCGGAGAGGACCGCCACCGGGTACCGCCCGGTGAACGCCGCGTGCTTGACGATCTTGCGGTGCAGGTTGACCCGGGTGCGGGAGATGACCGCCGCGCGGATGTCCGGCCGCCACGTCGGACGGGACAGGGCACGCCACGGCTCACCCGGGCGCCATCCCTCCCCGCGAGGGCGCTCACGCAGCTTGCCCAGGCCGCCCTTCACGGTCGCCTTGATCGCCGACACGACGATCGCCAGCTGCGGATCGCGCTTCTCCCAGCCGTCCATCGCCGCGAGGAAGTCGGCCGGGGGCAGGTCGGCGCCCACGCCCAGGTCGGCCATCGTGGTGAGGAAGGCGTCCCTCAGCCGCTGGTACCAGGCGTCCAGGTAACGGCCGTTCTCGGGGCGGACGTACGCCTCGGTCGGGCGCACCTCGTACCCCAGCTCCACCGCGTAGGCGACGGTCGGCGTCGCGTACCAGGCCGGGCCCTCGGGGCGTTCGCCCTTCGGCGTGAACGGGCTGGGCAGCAGCCCGGCGTCCAGGTCGGCCCAGCTGTCCTTGCCGACCTTCACCCGGGAGAGATCGACGTGGGAGAGATCGACCAGCCAGGAGCCGGGCAGCTTCGGGTCGAACGCCGGTGTCCTGACGTGCGTGGGCGCCCCGAGACCCACGGTCAGGCCGTTGGCACCGGCCGCGAAGGCCATGTTCACGTCGATGCCGACGAGGTGGCGGCGCATGCATTCGTCGTCGGTGAGCGGCCTCGCCCAGTCGTACGCCTCCTCGAACAGCTTCTCGTCCGGACCGCGCACGTGGAACCGCGGCAGGTCCGCGAGGAGCGGGTGCCCGTCGGGGGCCTCGCACGGGGCGCAGTCCACGGGATCTCTGCCCAGTGAGCCCGGATTGTGCTCGGAGTGCCGGGTGCCGTCGGCGCCGGGTTCGGAGGCGCGGGTCGGGGGGTGCAGCGCGGTCATCAGTTCCAGGCCGGTCACGGCCGTGGAGCCGCGCGGCGTCATCACCCTGGCCGCGTACACGCCCAGCACGCGGGCGAGTTCCGCCGGCGGCAGGCGGTCGGCCCCACCCCAGTGCCGGGCGTCCAGCGCCTGCCAGGACGGGATGCACAGCTGCACGCAGGCCCGCTCCGCGCCGGTGGCGGGACGGTAGATCCGTGCCCACGGTCCGAACCCGCGCTTCGTCAGCTTCCACTCCGCGCGCTTCAGCTGTCTGACGGCCTTGTGCCCCTCGGGGATCCGTCCGGCCAGGCGCTCCTCATCCGTGAGGGCGGTGGGCAGGCCGTAGCGCTCCAGCGCCGACTCGGTGAGCACCAGCAGCGGATCGGCGTCCTTGCCCGGCCCGGACAGTCTGGGCCCGCCCAGCTTCGCCTCCTTGAGCGTCCAGTCCACCAGAGCCGGGAGCGACTTGGCGGGCACGTCGAGGACGCGACCGCCCGGGCAGTACGCCAGCACCCGCCCGTCGGTACCGGCGTCGACCACGGCGAGCGGTCCGTTCTCGAAGCGCGGGTCGGTGCCGCTCGCCACAACCGCGGCCGGGGCCGCCTTCCCCGTGACCGGGCGGCGTGACGTCGACGACGGCCCGGTGGTGCGCGCCGGCCGCGGCGCGGCCGGTGGGAGGTCCGGAGGGCCGACGGAGCGGTCCCGGGTGCCCACGGTCGCCGCCGGGGACCGGCGCCCGGGCTCCGGACCCGTGAGCGGAGTCCGCGCTTCGGTCGGGGCGGGCGTGCCGGTGGGTGCGGCGGGTGCCGGGGTCGCGGCGGGCGGCTCGGCCTTCGCACCGGGTGCGGGGTAGAGCTGCGCGAGTTGTCCGAGCAGCCGCGCGTACGCCTCACGCTCCGGCCCCCGGGGCTCGGTCGGCTTCTTGCTCGACTCCCAGCCCGAAACCGTCGCCCGCCGTACCTGGAGCGCGGCGGCCACCTGATCCAGCGTCAGGCCGTGCGCGGTCCGCAGCCGCTTGCGCTCCTCCGCCGGCGGCAGCTGGGCGCGGGACGCGACCAGTGCGTCGACCGCGTCGAACAACTCGGACATCCGGCACCTCCTTGGCCGGAATCCTACTGTGACACGTACGGACTCCGTACGTCGGCCGTAAACGACGCGTACGGAGGCCTGATCGGTTCGGTCTCCGGATGGACCGGTGGCGGCCGTGTGCGGCGGGCCTGCCCGGCCCGGCCCGGTGCGCCGGGTCAGGCCGGGGCGGCACGTGTGCGCGGCAGCCCCGCCGGGCCACGACGGCCCGCACCTACCGCACGAGGCAGGGCCGCTTGGCGTCGAACTCCCAGCCGGGGACCAGGTACTGCATGCCGAGGGCGTCGTCCCGGGCGCCGAGAGCCTTCGTCCGGTAGAGCTCGTGGGCGGCGAGCAGCCGGTCCATGTCGAGCCGCACGCCCAGGCCGGGGGCGTCGGGCACCGCGATCTCGCCGTCGACGATGCGGGGCGGCTCGACGGTGAGGCGCTCCAGGCCCTCCTGCCAGATCCAGTGGGTGTCCAGGGCGTTGTACCCGCCGGGTGCGGCGGCCCCGCAGTGCGTGACCATCGCGAGCGAGATGTCGAAGTGGTTGTTGGAGTGACAGCCCCAGGTCAGCCCCATCGCGTTGCACAACTGCGCCACGCGGACGGAACCCTGCATGGTCCAGAAGTGGGGATCGGCCAGCGGGATGGAGACCGACTGCAGGGCGAGGGCATGGGTCAGCTGCCGCCAGTCGGTCGCGATCATGTTGGTCGCGGTGGGCAGCCCGGTCGCGCGGCGGAACTCGGCGAGCACCTCGCGCCCGGAGTAGCCGTTCTCCGCACCGCAGGGGTCCTCGGCGTAGGCGAGCGTGCCCACCAGGGGCGCGCACAGTTCGACGGCTTCCTTCAGGGACCAGGCGCCGTTGGGGTCGAGGGTGACACGGGCCTCGGGGAAGCGGTCCTTGAGCGCGCGTACGGCCTTGACCTCCTCGGCACCGTCGAGGACGCCGCCCTTGAGTTTGAAGTCGCGGAAACCGTAGAGATCGTAGGTGGCTTCGGCCTGGCGGACGATCGCCTCGGGGGTGAGGGCCTCCTCGTGGCGGATCCGGTACCAGTCGGTCTCCGCGTCGTGGCCGCGCACGTACTCCAGATCGGTGCGGTCGGGGTCGCCGACGTAGAAGAGGTAGCCGAGCACCCGTACGGAGTCCCGCTGCCGGCCGTCTCCGAGCAGGGCGGCGACCGGCACGTCGAGGTGCTGGCCCAGGAGGTCGAGGAGCGCCGACTCGACGGCGGTGACGGCGTGGACCGTGGTCCGCAGATCGAAGGTCTGGGCGCCGCGTCCGCCGGAGTCACGGTCGGCGAAGCGGTCACCGATCTCGCGAAGGACGCGCTTGTAGTCACCGACCTTCGCGCCGACCACGAGGGATTCGGCGTCCGCGAGGGTCCGGGTGATCTTCTCGCCGCCCGGCACCTCGCCGAGGCCGGTGCGCCCCTCGGAGTCGGTCAGGACGACGATGTTGCGGGTGAAGTAGGGGCCGTGGGCGCCGGAGAGGTTCAGTTCCATGCAGTCGCGGCCCGCGACGGGATAGACGGAGAACGCGGTGACGGTGGGCTGGTTCTTGGTCATGTCTTCTCAGGTTTCCTCGTATCAGGTGGTGCGACGGCCGGGGGTCACAGGCTGAGGACGTCGAGGGCCCACTCGGCCACCAGGACGCCGCCCAGGCCGAGGATCGACAGCACGGTGGTGTAGGTGGTGCGGACCTTGATCGCTTGGATGACGGAAAGGTTGAAGTACTCCTTGAACAGCCAGAAACCGGGGTCGTTGACGTGCGAGAAGGCGATCGAGCCGCAGGAGACGGCGAGCACCATCATCTCGGGATGCACACCGCTGCCGGCGAGCAGCGGCAGCACCACGCCCGATGCCGTGACGACGGCGACCGTGGCCGACCCCAGGGCCACACGGAGAATGGCGGCGATGAGCCACGCCAGGACCACGGCGGAGATGGACCAGGAATGGGTGACGTCCTTGATGTAGTCGGATATGCCCCCTTCCACCAGAACGTTCTTGAAGGCGCCGCCGGCTCCGATGACCAGCAGGATCATCGCCATGGCCTTGACCGCCGAGGAGCAGGACTCGCTGACCTCCGCCAGGCTCCGCCCGATCCGGGGCCCGAAGGCCCAGACGGCCAGCAGGAGGGCCAGCAGGAGCGCGATCGGTGCCGAACCGACGAACGCGACGGTGTTGAGCAGGGGGCTCTCGCCGGTGGCGGCCATGTCGGTCACCGCGGCGCCGGCGATCAGGACCACGGGGAACAGTGCCACGCACAGCGACCAGCCGAGGCCGGGCATCTCCTCGTCGGTGAACTGGCGTTCGCTGACCAGCCCTTGGGGGATGGACGGGTTCATGGCCCTGATGAACGGCAGCCGCGGCCAGAGCAGCGCGATGAACGCGCCGACCGGCACCGCGATGAACAGGCCGTAGAAGAGCGTCAGTCCCACGGAGGCGTCGAAGGTGGCCGCGACGGCGGTGGGGCCGGGGTGCGGCGGAAGGAAGCTGTGCATGGTGGACAGGGCGATCGACATCGGCAGCCCGACCCACAGCAGGTTCGCGCCGGTGACCCGGACGAGGGTGAACGCGATGGGCACGACGATGATGAAGGCGACCTCGTAGAACATCGTCACGCCGATGAGCATGGAGGTGACGACCATGGCGACCTGGACCCAGCGCGGGCCGAAGGCGTCGAGCAGCTTGTCGGCTATGCGCTGGGCGGCACCGGAGTCACCCATGACGCGGCCGACCATGGCACCGAGCCCGATGGTGAGCATCGTGTCGCCGATCTGGCCCCCGATGCCCTCGGAGAGGACGTCCGGGATGTCCGTCACCGGGATGCCCTGGACCACGGCGACACCGACGGCGACCAGGAGGAGGGCCGCGAAGCCGTTCAGTTTCAGCCTGGTCATGAGGAGTAGCAGAACCAGAACGCTGATTCCCACGACGAGAAGTGGCATGGCAGTTCCCCTTTGAACTGTGATGTGGGTGGCCGGGCCCGAACGCCGCAGGGGGTACGGCACGACTCGGGAGAGGGGCCGGAGCGGGATGCGCGGACGCGGATCTGCGGCCGTCCGAGGAGCCGGGGCGGGGTCCGGCGAGGGGACCCCGCACGGGAGGCGGCGTACCGGGACGGGCGCGGGTGGGACGGTCGGGCGGTTCGGCTTCCTGCCGCCGGCCGCTCTGGGGCCGGACGGCCGCCCCGCGCCTCACCTCACGCGTGACCGTGGTGTCCGGCGGCGACGGCTGCGGGGCGCGGATCCTCGCGGCCGTCGGCGGTGGTGCGCGGGCGGGGTGGTTCCGAGGGCGGCTGTCACCGCCGGCTCGTCCTGCCGGACGAGATCGAGCATGGACGAATCTCCTAGACCTGGGAGGAGAGCGACAGCGGGTGCCGCCTACGGTCCGAGCCACGCGGCCGGTGGCTGAGTTGACCGTAGAGTTGCTTCTGATTCACGTCCATGTCGAATTTTGTTGCTTGCCATACCTTTCCTGGATGACCGTTTCGTGACGGCGACGTGTCAGGGCGGGGTCACAGGTGTCGCAGCAGGGCTTCGAGTGCCGGATTGTCGTTGTCGGGACGCCATACGAGGCTCAGCTCGACGGGCTGCGGGTCCGGCAGGTCCACCGTCCGGAAGACGACGCCGCCATAGCGCATCCGGGCCGCGGCCTCGGGGACGAGGGCGATGCCCCAGCCGCCGTCGACCAGGGCCAGCATGCTGTGCACCTGCGTCAGGTACTGGGTGAACGCGGGGCGAGCCCGCGCGGACCGGAAGATGCTGATCAACAGCTCGTGGAAGTAGCGGGCCTCGATGGGCGAGTACATCAGGAAGTCCTCACCGTCGAAGTCCTCGATCCGCATCGGCCCGTCGACGGCGGCCAGCGGATGAGCGGCGGGGAGGGCGGCCAGCAGCCCCTCGCGCAGTGCCGTGCGGGCGGACAGGCCGGCCCCCGTGGTCGTGGGCCTGATCAGCCCGAGATCGAGCGAGCCTTCACTGAGGGCCTTCAACTGGTCCCGGGTGACCAGTTCCTGAAGCAGGATCTCCACTCCGGGCAGCGCCGTCCTGGCGGTCTCCAGCAGGCCGCCGAGCGCGGAGTGGGCACTGGCCGCCGTGAACCCGACGGCGATGGCCCCCGCCTCGCCGGTGGACACCTGGCGGACGGCGAGGGCCGCCTGCTCCGACTGCCGCAGGATGCGGCGGGCCTCCCCCAGGAAGGCGCGGCCTGCCGGGGTGAGCCGCACGCTCCGGTTCGTGCGGTCCAGCAACTGCACGCGCAGCTCGCTCTCCAGCAGCTGGATCTGCCGGCTCAACGGCGGCTGCGTCATGTTCAGCCGCTCCGCGGCCCGCGTGAAGTGCAGTTCTTCGGCGACGGCCACGAAGCTCGTCAGCTGGGCGAGGGTGAACACTGATGCTCTCCAGGTATCGCGAGATCCAAAAACTGTGTTGGACGTGAATCATTCGCGACCGTAGCGTCGGACGTGGACAGACGGCGACCTTGCGCATGCCTCGGTCGCGGCCCGCGACCGGCGGGGGCGTCGCACTTTGGAGCACGCAACCATGGTTCGAACCCGGCGCCGTCACCGGGGCGCCTCTCCGGGCCCGTCGCTGACGGGCCGGTGCCCGTCGCCCCGCTGAGGAGACCCGGCCGGACGACGGCCGGCGGGGCCCGACGTCCCACGGCCCCCGGCACGGGCGGCGTCGACACCGGACAGCCGCGCCGCTCGCGCCGGCACCACCGTGCGGCGGGCCGTCGGGCGAGGCCCGCCCGCGACACCCCCGCACTCGCGCACCGCCACCTCACCGCCACGACCTTCAGGAGCACGCCATGACGTCCTACACCCCGGAAGCACTCGGCCGCCGGATCGGCTCCGGCCTGCTGTCCTTCCCCGTGACCCACTTCCACGACGACCTGTCCTTCGACGAGGACGCCTACCGGGAGAACATCGCGCGGCTGTCCACGTACGACGTCGGCGGCCTCTTCGCCGCCGGCGGCACGGGCGAGTTCTTCTCCCTCACCCCCACCGAGGTCGAACGGGTCGTGGCCGCCGCCGCCGACACCGCTCCCGGCGACACGCCGATCCTCGCCCCGGCCGGATACGGAACCGCGACCGCGGTCGAGTTCACCGCGGCCGCCGAACGCGCCGGCGCCGACGGCGTCCTGCTCTTCCCGCCCTATCTCACCGAAGCGGGACAGGAGGGACTGGCCCGGCACGTCGAAGCCGTCTGCCGGTCCACCTCACTCGGTGTCGTCATCTACAGCCGCGCCAACGCCGTCTACTCGGCGGACACCGTCGCCCGTCTCGCCGACACCTGCCCCAACCTGGTGGGTTACAAGGACGGCGTGGGCGACATCGACACCATGACCCGCATCCACGCCCGGCTCGGCGAACGCCTCACCTACGTCGGCGGTCTGCCCACCGCCGAGACGTTCGCCCTGCCCTACCTCCAACTGGGCGTGACCACCTACTCCTCGGCGATCTTCAACTTCGCGCCCGAGTTCGCCCTCGCCTTCTACGCCGCCGTCCGCGAGCGCCGGCAGCCGGACGTCACACGCATGCTGACGGACTTCGTGCTGCCCTACACGGAGATCCGCAACCGGCAGGCCGGTTACGCGGTCAGCATCGTCAAGGCGGGCATGACCGCCACCGGTCACGGTGCGGGCCCCGTCCGCCCCCCGCTCACCGACCTGACCCCGCTCGAACTCGACGAGCTGCGGACCCTGATCGCCGCTCTGCCCGCCACCGCGGCCTGACCCGGACACCGGCCACGGCCGGGCGCTACGTCCGCTCAGGGACTGCATCAGGGGACACTCACCTGGTACAACAGGTCAGTGCGGCTCACCGGGGAACAGAGGTCGGTCAGGTGAACGGCGTCGATGCCCGCGGTGGGCAGCACTGCGAGACGACCGCTCTGGGAGTGTTGCTGCGCTCCCAGGGGCTCGACCTGTCCGAACCCATGCTCTTCGGCCTCGGCCGCGGTCTGTCGTTCGTCTACTGGGACAGCAAGCGCCTGGAGTTCCCCTTCCTCGGCGGACGGGTCAAGCCGTTCGAGCTGACCAGGAACCTGGCCACGGGACTCGGGCTGGACCTCCGGGTCCAGGAGACGACCTCGGCCCGCAGGGCATGGGCGAACGTGACGGCCCACCTCGACGCCGGCCGCCCGGTCGGACTGCAGCTCGACAGCTACCACCTGGAGTACTTCGGGTCGAAGGTGCACTTCGGTGGCCATGTCGTCGCCATGTACGGCTACGACGAGCGCGACGCCCACCTGGTGGACACCGAACAGCAGGGCGGCGCGGTGACCACCAGCCTGACCAGCCTCGCCCGGGCCAGGGCCGCCCGCGGCCCGATGAGCGCCAGGCACCGGTCCTTCACCCTCACCGCGCCGCACGACCGGCCCTCTTTGCACCGGCGGATCGTCCCCGCCATCACCGCCTGCGCCGACGCCTTCCTCGACCCGCCCATCGCCAACCTGGGACACCGCGGCGTCGAGAAGGCCGGGAAACTGGTCCCGACATGGCTCCGGCGGACCGACGCCCCGGAGCGGCACCTGCCGCAGGCCGCCCTCCTGATGGAGAAGGCCGGCACCGGCGGCGCCCTGTTCCGCAACCTCTACCGCGACTTCCTCGCCGAGTGCACGCGACTGCTCGACAGCGGCCACCTGCGCACCGGCCACCGGCTGTACACCGAGGCGGCGACCCTGTGGACGGAGACCGCGGCGCTGATCGCGAAGGCCGGTGAGACACACGACGAGCGGTGCCTCGTGCGGGCGGGCGCCACCCTGTGCGAGCTGTCCCGCCTGGAGCGCGAGGCCATGCGGGCGCTGAGCCGCCTGGGGAGCGACACGGCGATCAGGTGACGCGGTGCGTCTTCGCCGGCGCGGCGGCACGCACGCCCCCGCCCGCGGCACGCACGCCCCGGCCGGCACCGCCGGGCCGTCGCACGCTCCACGGCCCGGTCCACGGGATGCCGGTCCTTGCGGCGTCACCGCGCACGCGACCGGTCAGTTCGCCCCGCCCTGACCGGCGCTGCCCATCGGGCCGACCCGCACGGGCGTGCCGCTGCCGTCGGTGACGGGCAGGGTGGCCGCGCCGGGCCATGCGAGGGTGACGGACTTCGTCTCGTCGGGCGGCGTCACGACGAGCCCGGTGATGCCGACGCCCGAGCCGCCCGAGTCGTTGAGCGGGTAGGTGATGCCGAAGGACACCGACTCGCCGTCCTCGAGGACCATGGGGTCGGCCTCCTGACCACTGCGTTCGGCGGACAGCTCGCCCTCGGCGGTCTTCAGGTCGACGCCCGCGTAGCCGGACAGGGCACAGTCCCGGCCGCCGCCGTTCTTGAACGTGACCGCGACCGACCCCTCGGGGTCGCCGTCGATGGTGGTGTCCGACGCGGTGACCTCCAGTTCGTCGGTGCGGCACTTGCCGGCCCCCGCGTCGGCGTCGGAGCCGCTCCCGGTGGCCGTGTCCTGCCCGCCCGAGCCCTCACCGGCGGAGCCCTTGCCGGCGCCCTGGTCCGGACCACCCGAGCCCGAGCCGCCACCCGAGGAGGACGTGGAGGAGGCGGAGGACGCCGAGGACCCGTCGCCCTGTGCCGCGCCGTCGTCGCCGTTGCAGGCCGCGAGCGAGAGACCCGCGGCGACGACCAGGGCAGTGAAGGTGAGCTTGCGAACGCGCATCGGTCTTCCTCAGTCTCGGTGGGAGGCCGCCCGCCCGGCACCGGTCGGTCCGAGCGAGCGCTTCTGATCACCAAGAGCCGCCGGGCCCGCCGGCCCGTTCCGCCCGCCTCCTCCCTAAGACACCTCTGTTACACGTACGGCCCGGCACAGCGCGGCCCACCCCGTGGGAACCGGCCCCTTCCCCGCCCCTGGACCGAGGTCTCAGGACGGGAGAAAAAGGGTGGGAACGCAGTGTCCTTCCGACCCGGGACACGCATCAGGGCGTCGGCCGGGTCACTGGTTTCGGCCGGCGGTGGGCCATGACGCACCGTCACCGACCGCCGGGACAGACCCGTGACCCGACAGATCTTGACCCGGCCGCCGGGGGCCGGTGCACCTGAGGTACTGGGGCGCCGGGTGCCGGGCGCTCGTCGGACGCCCGGTCAGCTCTGGGCCGCGGCGGCGTCCATCCACATGACTTCCCAGGTGTGTCCGTCCACGTCGTCGAAGGCACGGCCGTACATGAACCCGTGGTCCTGGGTCTCACCGGTGACCGAGCCGCCGGCGGCGACGGCCTTGTCCACCAGTTCGTCGACCGCCTCACGGCTGGGCGCGCTCAGCGCGAGCAGCACTTCACTGGACGTCGTCGAGTCCACGATCCGCTTCTTCGTGAACTCGCCGTACTTCCGGTGGCTGTGCAGCATCAGGGTCACGGTGTCGCTCAGCGGGATCGAAGCCGTCGTGTCATCGCTGAACTGGTCGTTCAGGGCATATCCCAGTTCGGTGAAGAACTTCTTCGACGCCTCCAGGTCGTTGGCGGCCAGGTTGACGAAAACCATCTGCTGGTACACGTGCTGGGTCCCTCTCGTGAGTGTCTCGCACGCCGAGTGCCGTCGCGGGCAGGCCCGTGATCGGAGCCTAGGAACCGGCCGCCGCCTCCGGACGTCGATTCGATCAGATTCGAAAACGTCCCGGCACCCCCAGGAGGCCCGCCTTGATCCGCCTGCACATGTCCGCCGAGCGGCTCGTCGGCTTACGGTGGGCGGTGTCCCCGGTGGGCGAGTTGGCCGCCGCGCTGGTCGCGGTCTCCGAGGCCAGGACGGGCGACCCGGTCCTGCGTCGCCTCCGGACCCTGCTGAACTCGGGGCACCTGCCCACACTGGCAGCCGTCACCCGCGGCTACACGGCCTACCTCCCGGAACTGCTCACCCCGCCGCCCCGCACCTTCCTGCCGCCGGTGGAGGAGCAACTGCACGCCGTGGCCTCGACGCCGACGAGCACCGTGAGCGCCCAGTTCACGGCGTTCCTCTCCGGGGGAACGGCGCGCAGGGACCGCTGTCCGTGGCTCGGGGAGTCCGAGCTGAAGCGGGCCGACGCGCGGGTGCGCGGCCGCATCGAAGTGAGCGAGCACGACCTGCGTGAGCGGCTGGCGGGCGAACTGCACTGGTTGTGGGAGCGGTCGATGGCGGCCCGCTGGGAGGCGGTCACCGCGAGCTTCGAAGGCTTCGTCGAGCGGCAGGGCGCCGTCGCCGCACGTGAGGGACTCGGCGGCGCACTGGCGGCCCTGCACTCCTCGATGCGCTGGAAGGAGGGGTCCCTGCAGATCGCCTCCCCCCTCGACGGCGAGGTGAGCGGGGATCACCCCTTCACGCTCGTGCCCAGCGTCTTCCTGACGCGCATCGGCCTGCACGCGCCCCTGGACCGCGACGAAGCCCAGCTCGTGGTCCCCGTGACCGCGTCGCCGGAGACGAAGCCGGTCATGGCCCCGGTCCTCGGGGCCACCCGTCTGGCGATCCTGCGCGGCCTCACCGAACCGTGCACGACCACGGCGTTGGCCGCTCGGCATCACCTCACCGCCGCCACCGTCTCCTTCCACCTCTCCCGTCTCCTCGCCGCCGACCTCGTCCGACGGGAGCGCAACGGGCGGTACGTGCACTACCGCCGCACCGCGAGGGCCCGGACCCTGCTGAGCCCCGCCCCGCCGGCCGGCGCTCCGACCGCACCCGGTCGCCCGGAGGCCGACTCCCCGGAGCGACCCCGCTGAGCTCCCGCCGGTCTCAGGTCGCAGGTCGCAGGTCTCAGCTCTCAGGTCGCTGTCGCCGCGGCCGCCGCCCGCCCGGCCTGGCGGCCGGAGAAGAGGCAACCGCCGAGGAAGGTGCCCTCCAGTGACCGGTACCCGTGGACACCGCCTCCCCCGAACCCCGCCACCTCGCCGGCGGCGTACAGTCCCGGAACGGGTTCGCCCGACGCGTTCAGGACGCGGCCGCCGAGGTCGGTCTGGAGGCCGCCGAGGGTCTTGCGGGTGAGGATGTTGAGGCGCACGGCGATGAGAGGTCCGGCGTCCGGGTCCAGGATCCGGTGGGCGGAAGCCGTCCGGCTCAGCGCGTCCCCGGGGTAGGCGAGCGCGTTGCGGATGCCCATGACCTGCACGTCCTTGGTGTACGGGTTGCCCATCTCCCGGTCACGGGCCTCGATCTGACGCTTGAGGTCGTCGTGCCGGATCAGACCGTCACCGGTAAGCTTGTTCATGCCTCTGACGAGTTCCGGCAGACTCGTCGCCACGACGAAGTCCTCACCGTGCTTCTTGAACTTCTCGATCGGTTCCGGTGTCTGCCAGATCCGGGAGAGGAGTTTCCAGACGTTCTTCTCGGTGAGGTCCGGGTTCTGCTCGGAGCCCGAGAGCGCGAACTCCTTGGCGATGATCTTCTGAGTGGTGACGAACCACGAGTAGTCGTACCCGGTGTCCGTGATCGACTTCAGGGTGTGCAGGGTGTCGTAGCCAGGTATGTCGGGAGTGCCGAACCGTCTGCCGGTGGCGTCGAACCACAGGGACGACGGTCCGGGCAGGATGCGGATGCCGTGGCCGGGCCAGATCGGGTCGTAGTTCCTGAGGCCCTCCGTGTAGTGCCACATGCGGTCCGGGTTGACGATACGACCGCCCGCGGACTCGGCGATCGCCAGCATCCGCCCGTCCACGTGCGCCGGAACACCGGTGATCATCGTCTTGGGCGGTGTGCCGAGGCGGTCGGGCCAGTTCTGCCGGACGAGGTCGTGGTCGGCGCCGATGCCGCCGGACGTCACGACAACCACCGGGGCACGCAGCTCGAACTCGCCGACGACGGTGCGCGAACTCGGTCTGCCCCGGGACACCGCGCTCGGTTCCAGGACGGCGCCCCGCACGCCGGTGACGGTGCCGTTGGTCGTCACGAGGCCGTCGACGCGGTGCCGGAACCTGAAGGCGACCCGGCCGGCGGCCTGAGCCGCCCTGACCTTCTTCTCGAACGGCTCGACGACGGCCGGCCCCGTGCCCCAGGTGACATGGAACCGGGGTACGGAGTTGCCGTGTCCGTCGGCCAGTCCGCCGCCGCGTTCGGCCCAGCCGACGAGGGGGAACCACTGGACGCCGAGGCCCGCGAGCCAGGAACGCTTCTCACCCGCGGCGAAGTCCACGTACGCCTCGGCCCACTTGTAGCCCCAGTGGTCCTGTCCGGTGGGGTCACCGACACCCCGGTCGAAGCCCGCCGTGCCGAGCCAGTCCTGCCAGGCCAGGTCACGTGTGTCCTTGATGCCCATCAGGCGCTGTTCCTCCGAGTCGACGAAGAACAGGCCCCCGAAGGACCAGAAGGCCTGACCGCCCAGCGAGGCCTCCGGTTCCTGGTCGAGGAGCAGTACCTTACGGCCGGCCGCGGCGAGTTCGGCCGTCGCCACCAGGCCGGCGAGGCCGTGGCCGACGACGATCGCGTCCGCCTGCTGCGACTCGGCGGCGAAGGCGGGCGCGGTCTGTGCCAGGGCGGCCGCGGCGAGCGCGCCTCCCGTGGCGGTGAGGGCGTGGCGGCGAGTGATCCCGGCAGGTGCTGACGAGTTCTGCATGGGCTGCCTTCCGATGGCGTACGGAGGGAGAGCGCGCGCGTCACGACTGCGACGGCAGGAGGTTACCGAAGGTGTTACCGACGGTAGCCCAACCGGCCCATCGCGACCAGAGTGCTGCATGAGGCGGCGTCCACCCGGGGGCGCCGGGACCGTCCGGCGCTCACCGGGCCGGCTCCCCCGCCATACGGAGGGGCCCGTCCGGGCGAAGAGTTCGCCCGAGTCACTCGCGAGAACCGCAAGGGAGCCGCCAAGGCGACAGCAGAGGGTAATGTCCCGGTTTGCCAGGGCGTGTCATGTTCCCGCTTCCGGGGAGCGGTCCGTCGCCGCAGCGGCCCTGACGACGTCCGGCCCCACAGGAGGTTCCCCCGTGAGCGATCTGTACATCGACGGTGAGTGGACGCGGGCGGCGGCCGGCGCGCGGCGGGAGGTGCTCAACCCGTTCGACGCCTCCGTCGTCGCCACCGTCGACGAGGCGGACGCCGCCGACGCGGACCGGGCGGTGCGCGCCGCCCGCCGCGCGTTCGCCGAGGAGGAGTGGGCGGACGTGCCCACCCGCCGACGGGCCGACCTCCTGATGCGCGTCCACTCCCTGCTGCTGCGCGACAAAGAGGAGATCGCCCGTACCGAAACCCTCGACACCGGCAAGACGCTCACCGAGGCCCGCATCGACGTGGAGGACGTGGCGAACGCCTTCCGCTACTACGGAGAACTGGCCGACAAGGACGGCGGCCGGGTCGTGGACGTGGGGCCGGACGTCCTCAGCCGCGTCGTCCACCAGCCGGTCGGGGTGTGCGCGCTCATCGCCCCCTGGAACTACCCGCTGCTCCAGGCCTCGTGGAAGGTGGCACCCGCGCTGGCCGCGGGGAACACCATCGTCCTCAAGCCGAGCGAGGTCACCCCGCTCACCACGATCGCCATGGTCCGGCTCATCGAGGAGGCCGGGGCACCGCGCGGCGTCGTCAACCTGCTCCTGGGGGCCGGCGCGACGGTCGGCGCCGCCCTGACCGGCCACCCCGAGGTGGACCTGGTGTCGTTCACCGGCGGCCTCGCCACCGGACGCGCCATCATGGCCGCGGCCGCCGAGGGCCCGAAGAAGGTGGCCCTGGAACTGGGCGGGAAGAATCCCAACGTCGTCTTCGAGGACGCGGACTTCGACACGGCCGTGGACCACGCGCTCAATGCCGCGTTCCTGCACTCCGGGCAGGTCTGCTCCGCCGGTTCACGGCTGCTGGTGCAGGACACCCTGCACGACGCGTTCGTCGAGGCCCTCGCCCGCCGGGCCGCGGCGATCCGGCTCGGCAGCGGCCTGGAGGAGGGCACGGAGAGCGGTCCGCTCAGCTCCGCCGAGCACCGCGCCAAGGTCGAGGCGCACATCGCCGCCGCCCTGGAGGAGGGCGCCCGGCTCGTCACCGGCGGCACACGTCCGGACGATCCCGCGCTGAGCCGCGGCTTCTTCGTCCTGCCGACCGTGTTCGCGGACTGCGACAGGTCCATGCGCATCGTCCAGGAGGAGGTGTTCGGCCCGGTCGTCACCGTCGAGCGCTTCCGTACCGAGGACGAGGCGGTGGAACTGGCCAACGACACCCGCTACGGCCTGGCCGGCGGCGTGTGGACCTCCGACGCGAGCCGCGCCCAGCGCGTCGCCCAGCGGCTGCGGCACGGCACCGTGTGGATCAACGACTTCCACCCGTACGTGCCCCAGGCGGAATGGGGCGGCTTCGGACACTCCGGCGTCGGACGGGAGCTGGGGCCCGCCGGGCTGCGGGAGTACCAGGAGGCCAAGCACATCTACCAGAACCTCTCCCCCGCCCCCTCCGGCTGGTTCAAGGGCTGAACGGGACGCGCTCCCCCGCCCGGCCGCAGGACCGCCGCAGACCGGCCCCGGACGAAAGGCACCTCATGGCCTCCACCACCCCGCACGGCCCGGAGACCTCCTACGACTACGTCATCGTCGGCGGCGGCACCGCCGGTTGCGTGCTCGCGGCGCGCCTGAGCGAGGACCCGGACTGCCGTGTCTGCGTCATCGAGGGCGGCCCCAGCGACGTCGGCGACGACCGGATCCTGCGCCTGCGCAACTGGATCAACCTGCTCGGTTCGGAGTTCGACTACGGCTACACGACCGTCGAGCAGCCACGCGGCAACTCCCACATCCTCCACTCGCGCGCCCGCGTGCTCGGCGGGTGTTCCTCGCACAACACGCTGATCAGCTTCATGCCCCTGCCGCAGGACCTGGACGACTGGGTGGCCCGGGGCTGCGTCGGCTGGGATCCGCAGACCGTCCTCCCCTACCGCGACCGGCTGCGCACGCACATCGTGCCGGTGGCCGAGGCGGACCGCAATCCGATCGCGAGGGACTTCGTCACCGCCGCCGCGCGCGCCACGGGCGTTCCCGTCGTCGAGGACTTCAACGCCGAACCCTTCGCCGACGGCACCGGCTTCTTCTCCCTGGCCTACCAGCCGGAGGGCAACCTGCGCTCCTCCGCCTCGGTCGCCTACCTGCATCCGGTCCTGGACCGCCCCAACCTCACGCTCCGCCTGGAGACCTGGGCCCACCGCCTGCTCACCGACGAGGCGGGCCGGCTCACCCGCGTCGCCGTACGGGGCCCCGACGGCATGCCCGCCGCCGTGCGCGCGGAGCGCGAGCTGCTCCTGTGTGCGGGAGCCGTCGACACTCCGCGGCTGCTGATGCTCTCCGGCTTCGGGCCTGCCGACCAGCTGCGCGCCCTGGGCATCGAGGTGCGGGCCGACCTGCCGGGCGTGGGAGAGAACCTGCTGGACCATCCGGAGTCGGTGATCGTCTGGGAGACGGCCGGCCCGCTGCCGCCGAACTCCGCGATGGATTCCGACGCCGGGCTCTTCCTTCGGCGCGAGCCGGACCAGCCACGCCCGGACCTGATGTTCCACTTCTACCAGGTGCCGTTCACCGTCAACACCGAACGCCTCGGCTACCCGGTTCCGGAGCACGGCGTGTGCATGACGCCGAACGTTCCGCGTGCCCGGTCCACCGGGCGCATGTGGCTGCGCAGCAGCAACCCCGCCGAGCATCCCGCGCTCGACTTCCGGTACTTCACCGACCCCGAGGGACACGACGAGCGCACCATCGTCGACGGCCTGAGGGTCGCCCGCGAGATCGCCGCCACCGACCCGCTGCGCGACTGGCTCGTACGGGAGGTGGCGCCCGGCCCCGACGTGACCTCCGACGCCGCCCTGTCGGAGTACGGGCGCCGTGCCGCGCACACCGTCTACCACCCGGCGGGCACCTGCCGGATGGGTGCCCCGGACGACCCGATGGCCGTGTGCGACCCGCAGTTGAGACTGCGGGGCGTGGACGGCGTACGCATCGTGGACGCGTCGGTCTTCCCGTCCATGCCCACCATCAACCCCATGGTGACCGTTCTGCTGGTCGCCGAGCGTGCCGTGGACCTGCTCGGCGGTGGCCCCGGCGCGGCGGGCCGGGAGGCGGACCGGTGACCGAACAGGCGGCCTCGGACGACCACCCGGCGGGCTCGGGCACGCTCAAGCCCGTGGTCTTCTTCGGCTCGGCCGCGCTGATCCTCTCCCTCTCGTTGTGGGCGATCATCTCGCCCTCCGGAGCCGAGAAGGCCATCGGAGTGGCCGTCGACAGGATCTCGTCCTGGTTCGGGTGGTACTACTTCCTCGCCGCGACGCTGGTCCTGGTGTTCGTCGTCTACATCGGTGTGTCCAAGTACGGCACGGTCAAGCTGGGACCGAAGCACTACAAGCCGGACTACGGACTCTTCGCGTGGGCGGCGATGCTGTTCGCGGCGGGCATCGGCATCGACCTGATGTTCTTCTCCGTGGCGGGTCCGGTGAGCCACTACCTCGCGCCGCCGGAGGGCTCCCCGGAGACGGTCGAGGCGGCGCGACAGGCGGTGGTGTGGACGTTGTTCCACTACGGCATCACCGGCTGGGCGATGTACGCCCTCATGGGCATGGTGCTCGGCTACTTCGCCTTCCGGTACCGGCTCCCGCTCGCGATCCGCTCCGCGCTGTACCCGGTCATCGGCCGCCGCATCCACGGGAGGATCGGTGACACGGTCGACCTGGCGGCCATCATCGGCACCGTCTTCGGCATCTCCGTGTCGCTCGGCATCGGCGTGGTCCAGCTGAACTACGGGCTGAAGGTCCTCTTCGGCGTGCCGGAGGGGCTGCCCGCGCAGATCGGCCTGATCGTGGTGGCGGTGGTGATGGCCACCGTGTCCGCCGTGTCCGGAGTGGACAAGGGCATCCGGCGTCTGTCACAGCTCAACGTCCTGCTCGCCGTCCTCCTCATGCTCTTCGTCCTGGTCGTGGGCGAACCCTTCAGACTGCTCAACGCGCTGGTGCAGAACATCGGCGACTACATCAGCGGCTTCCCCTCGATGACCCTGAACACGTTCGCCTACGACCAGCCCACCGAGTGGCTGAACGCGTGGACGCTGTTCTTCTGGGCCTGGTGGATCGCCTGGGCCCCCTTCGTGGGACTGTTCCTGGCCCGGATCTCCCGCGGCCGCACCCTGCGGCAGTTCGTGGCCGCGACGCTGATCGTCCCGTTCCTCTTCACCGGGCTCTTCCTCTCGATCCTCGGCAACAGTGCCCTGTTCCTCGTACGGGACGGAAACACCGAGTTCGGCCGGACCGCGATGGACTCGCCGGAGCAGGCCTTCTACGGGTTGCTGGAGCAGTACCCGGGCGCGACCTTCAGCGCCGGCCTCGCCACGTTCGTCGGGCTGTTGCTGTACGTCACCTCCGCGGACTCCGGCGCGCTGGTGATGGGCAATCTCAGCTCCGACCTGCCGACCCCGGTGACCGACGCGGCACCGTGGCTGCGCATCTTCTGGGCGGTGGCGACAGGATTGCTCACGCTCGCCATGCTCCTCGTGGGCGGTGTGCAGGCCCTGACCGACGCCACGATCATCATGGGCCTGCCCTTCTCCGTCGTCATGTTCCTGATCATGATCGGTCTCTACCTGGCATTGCGTACCGAACGCATGCGGGAGGAGGCACTGGCCACCTCGCTCCCTGCCTCGCTGTCCGGGCGTACCACCCAGCAGGGCCCACCGGGTACCCGGAACTGGCGGCGGCGGCTCGCACGGGCGACGACCTTCCCCGGCCGTCGGGCGGCCCTGCGGTTCCTCGACGACGTGTGCCGCCCCGCTTTCCAGGACGTCGTCGAGGAACTGCGGGAGCAGGGCACGTCGGCGGAGCTCCTGGAAGGGGAGAGCGAGGAGAGCGCCCTGCCGCACGTGGGGCTCCAGGCGCCGACCGGCCCGAGCGACGTCTTCGTCTACCGGATCTGGCCCGTGGAGTTGCCCACACCCGGCTTCGCGACCCGTTCGGTCAGCACCCACGACAGCTACGTGCGCTGCGAGGTCCAGCTGGCCGAGGGGAACCAGGGCTACGACGTGATGGGCTACACGAGGGAGCAGCTCATCGCGGACGTGCTCGACCACTACGAGCGCCATCTGGAGTTCCTGCGGTTGCATCACGAGGCGGCGGCGCGCTCGGCCCTGCCCGACCACCGCCCCGACGACCCGGAGGCGCACCTGCCGGAATAGCGGACGACCGGCTTCCCGCGCAGACCGCGGCCCTGGGCACGCCGCCACGTGCCGTTGCCGGAAGGCCTCGCTCTGGGCCGAGTGACCGGCTCACCGCGGTCTGGCGAACGGCGCGAGTCGCCGTGGACGAGATCGTGGTGCGGCCCACCGCTCAGCGGTGACGACCCCCTCCCCCGGCCGGTGTGCCGCCCTGCGGTTGTGTCCACCGGTGGTACGGCGGATTCTGTAGGGGACGAACGGGGGCTGGTACGGGCCTATGACTGGATGGACCGCGGACGAAGGCGCCGACTTCCGGGGCCCCCTCGACATCACCAGGGCGGCCACGATGGTCATCGACGCCCAGGACACGGTCATCGGGTGGAGCCCCGCGGCGGAGCGGCTGCTCGGCTATCCGTCTCAGGAGATCGTCGGCCGGCCTCTGTCCACGTTCCTGTCGAGCGGCCCCACGCCCTCGGTTTCCCCGCTCCCCCTGTCTCTGCAGGGGAACGAGATCCGCGCCGCCCGGAGCCGGGAGGGGCGCGAGGTGGTCGTCGCCACCGCGGTGTGCCCCCTCCCCGGCGCCGGCAGGGCGGTGCGCGTCCTGGTCGCCACGGAGCTGAAACAGCTCAGGATGTGGGACGCCCGGATGGCCCTGCTGCACGGTCTGGCCACCCAGTCACCCGTGGGGCTGGCCATCTACGACACCGAACTGCGTCTCACCTGGTGCAACGCGGCCTACGAACGGGAGATCGGCCGGCCCTTCGCCGAGTTCCGCGGCCTTCGGGCCGATGAGCTGTACGCGGAGGGACGGTTCGTGACCAAGGGGCACCCGCCCACCCTGGAGGCGGTCATGCGGCGCGTGCTCGCCACCGGGGAGCCCTTCCTGGACCTGCACTTCCAGGGCCGGCCGCCCAGCGATCCGGAAACGGACCACCTCTGGTCCTGCGCCTACTACCGGCTCCAGGACGCCGACGGCCATGTCTTCGGGGTCTGCGAGGACGCGTTCGACATCTCCGACCGCCAGAGGGCCCAGCAACGGCTGGCCCTGCTCGTCGAGGCCGGCCGCGGGATCGGCACCACGCTCGACGTGATGGTCACCGCACGGAAGATCACCGAGGTGGCGGTTCCGGAGTTCGCCTCCGTCGTCACGGTCGACCTGGCCAGCGAGGTCCTGGAGGGGGAGGTACCGGCCACCGACGGCTCGGCGCCCATGCCTCTGGTGCGGGCCGCCCGCTGCCCGAGCGCGGACCACCACGCCCGGAAGCCCGACGTGGCGTCCCCGTCCTCACGCGTGGCGTACCCGTCCGGTTCGCCGCAGGACCGCTGCCTCTCCTCGGGCGGCCTCGTGCTCGACGACACGACCCTCGTCGTACCGCTCCGGGCCGGTGCCGGCATGCTGGGCCTCGTCACCTTCGTCCGCGGCGCCGGGTCGGCCACCTTCGACGGCGGCGAGGTGGCGCTGGCCGACGAGTTGGTCGCCCGTACCGCCGTGTCCATCGACAACGCCCGCCGCTTCACCCGTGAGCGCAACGCCGCCCTGACGCTCCAGCGCCAGCTGCTGCCGCGGCAGCTGTGCGAGGGGTCGGCGGTGGAACTGGCCTACCGCTATCTGCCCACGGACGACGTGACCGGCGTCGGCGGGGACTGGTTCGACGTGATCCCCCTGTCCGGGACCCGGGTCGGGCTCGTGGTCGGGGACGTGGTCGGCCACGGGTTGCAGGCCGCCGCCACCATGGGGCGGCTGCGTACGACCGTACGCGCGTTCGCCCAGCTGGACATGGACCCCGTCGAGGTCCTGTCACGGCTCGACGACCTCGTCGCCCAGTCGGGAGAGGAGCAGTGGGGCGAGACGGGTGCGCCGGACGGCGGGCACGCCGATGTGACCACGGGGGCGACCTGTCTCTACTCGGTCTACGATCCGGTGTCGCGGCGCTGTGTCATGGCCCGGGCCGGCCACCTGCCACCGGCGGTCGTCGACCCGGACGGCCGGCTCTCCTTCCCGGAGCTCCCGGCCGGGCCGCCCCTCGGTCTCGGTGGCCTCCCCTTCGAGTCCACGGAGATCGAACTGCCCGTGGGCAGCCTGCTGGCCCTCTTCACGGACGGCCTGGTCGAAGCGCGCGACCACGACATCGATCACGGACTGGCCACTCTGGGGCGGGTGCTCAGTGACCGGCACGCGTCCTTGGAGGAACTGTGCGACCGGGCCGTGGCGGAGCTCCTCCCCGGCGGCTCGACGGCGGACGACACCGCACTGCTGCTGGTCCGCACCCGCGAACTGGACACCTCGCAGGTCGCCGAATGGGAGCTTCCCGCCGAGCCGCTCACCGCGGGCCGCTTCCGGGACCTGGCCACCGGGCAACTGGACCGGTGGGGACTGGAGGAGCTGGCGTTCACGACCGAGCTGGTCGTCAGTGAGCTGGTGACCAACGCGGTCAGGTACGCCGCGGGGCCGGTGCGGGTCCGCCTCATCCGGGACCGCACCCTTCTGTGCGAGGTCGCCGACACCGGCCACACGTCACCGCACCTGCGTCACAGCAGCGAGGACGACGAGGGCGGACGAGGCCTGTTCATCGTCGCGCAACTCGTCCAGCGGTGGGGGACCCGCTACTCCGGCACCGGCAAGACCATCTGGACCGAACAGGCCTTCCCCGCCACGGAATAGGAGGCTCGGTCACGCCGGCGCGCGGCGCTGCGGGGTGGTCGGTGTGTGCGGCGGGCCTTTCTGGCGCTTGCGGCTCTTTCGCACCCGCGAGCCGCCGGCGCTTCTCGCGGCACCGGGCTCCGGAGCGCCCATCGCTCCGGAGCCCGGTGAGCGGCCCTTCGCCGGGCGTGTCACGGGGCCTGTCAGGCGGTGGCACCCAACGGTTCGGCCCGCTCGGCGTCGTGCAGGGCCCGCATCAGGGAGGCACGGGCCCTGGCGACGCGGGACCGGACCGTTCCGACCGGGCAGTCGCTGAGCGCGGCCGCCTCCGCGTAGGGAAGGCCGAGGAGCTGGGTGAGCACGAACGCCTCACGGCGTTCGTCGGGCAGCGCCGCCAGCAGCTCCCCGAGCGCGATGCCGTCGTCGAAGCCCGGCAGGCCGCGCTCCTGCGCGCGTTCGGCGACGGTCTGCCAGTCGTCGGTGTCGGCGAGGCGGGGCCGGGCCGAGGCGTGCCGGTAGCTGTCGACGACCGCGCGCCGGGCGATGGACAACAGCCAGGTCCGGGCGGAGGAGCGGCCCTCGAAGCGGTGCAGGCTGCCGAGGGCCCGCAGGAAGGTGTCCTGGGCCAGGTCGTCGGCGGTCTGGGGGTCGGCACCGAGATAGGTGACGAAATGGCGTACGTCGCGGTGGAGGGCGCGTACGAGGTGGTCGACGGCCTCCGTGTCACCGTCGCGGGCGGCGAGCGCCCAGGTCGTCGTCGACACGTCCGCGGACGTCCTCGCGTCGCGGTCGCGTGCGGCTCGTGACGTCATGTCACATGTCTCGGGCAGGGCAGGACTGATCACCTGGTGTCCTTCTCGGGAGGCCGGAGGCCCGGCATGCGGGCGCCCGGCACCCGGATCCGGCCGCGTGGGACACGGGGCGGATCCGGTGACGGTGGGGAGTGGCGGGCGTACCCGCGCACGGCGGTGTACGTCCGTCGCCCGAGCCGCCCGGGCGCGCTGCACCGGGGCGGTGTCGGGGAGCCGGCTGTCTCAGACGACAGCGGTCCCCGTGGGAGGGCCCCGAGAAGTGATCGCGTACACGAGGAAGAGCCGGCGCGGCCTCCGCGCCGAGCGGCCGCGCCGGGTGAGGAGGCGGGGCCGGTGCGGGAGCGCGGGAAGCGCGAGGCTCAGCCGCAGTGGGGCGGCCAGCCGTCCGGCGACGGCCCGCAGGACGCGGAAGGCGGCGCGTTCACCATGCGCGAGCCACAGGCCGCTCAGCAGCGCGGCCAGCAGGTGGGCGGCCAGCATGCCCGAGGAGGACATTCCGCCCATGGCGTGGCCCATGCCCGCCATGGAGTCCGTGACACCCGTCGCGCCCGTGGTGGACGCGCCGTGTGTCATGGAGTGCGCGGCATGCCCCATGTGCGCCATGGACGCCATGTGGTCCATGGAAGGGGTGCCGTCGGCCATGCCCCCCACGGAGGCGGACGGCCGCGGGGCGGCGGGCGGCAGCGACCGCTCCTGCGCGTACGAGAACCAGGCGTGCAAGGCGGTCTGGGCGACCACGGCGACCGAGGGGACGAGCACCAGTCCGCGCTCACGGCCGGCCAGGCACCACGCCGCTCCCGCGGTCACCACCGTCGCCGGGGCCAACGCCCACCAGGGCACCGAGGTGCCCGACATCAGGACGTGTCCCAGGGTGGCGAGCAGCACGCAGACGGCCGCGAACACCGCGGCCCTCGTCGTGCGGGAACACCACCCAGCAGTCATGGCGGCTCATCCTCGCATCCCTGGCTCCGCCCTCACGCGGGGATACGGAGCGCTCCCCCGGCCGACACTCAGCACTGTCCCGGTGATTCACGTCACAGTAAAGACCGGGAGCGCGGATCGGGTTCGGACCGACGCATGGGTGCAGGGGTGCCTCCCCGTCCCGAGACGTGCCTCCTCAGCCCTCTCGCCGCCCAAGGCTCCTCAACTCCTCGGCGAGGGAGCTGATGGCCGCGGGGTTGCGCGGGCTCTCGACGAGGTCGACGTAGTCGAGGACGACGATCCGGTCGTTCCTGATCGCCGAGACGTCGGCGAGCGGCTTGTAGGTCATGAGGAACTTCCGCTTCTGTTCCGCGGTGACGTCCCCGTAGTCGTTGATCACGATGACCTCGGGGTCGCGGTCGACGACCGTCTCCCAGCCCACGGTCGTCCAGCTGTCCTTAAGGTCCTTCATGACGTGGTCACCGCCGGCCTTGGTGATGATGTCGTGGGGCCCCGCGTAGGCGCCGGACGTGAACGGCTTGTCCTCGCCGCCGTCGTAGAGGAACACGCGCGGCCGGTCAGCGCCCCGCAAGGCTCCCGCCTGCGCGTCGGCCACCTGCCGGCGGAACTTCCTGATCAGGGATTCGGCCCTGTCCTCGACGTCGAACACCCGGCCCAGGTTCCTGAGGTCCGTGTACAGCGCGTCGAGTGGCGCCATCACGCCGCGGGCCTCGCCCTGTCCGTTGCGGCACGACTCGGTGAGCAGGTACGAGTCGATGCCGACGCGCCGCAGTGCGTCGGGGGTGAAGCCCTCGCCCTCGTTGAAGCCGTAGTTCCAGCCCGCGAAGACCAGGTCGGCCCGGGCGTCCAGGACCAGTTCCTTGTTGATCCGGTCCTTCGAGAGCCACTCGGTCTTCCGGTAGCCGTCCTTCCACGGCACCGTCGCCAGGTCTCCCTTGTCGTCGGGCATGACGTATCCGGCCATGTGGTCCTCGAGGCCGAGGGCGAACATGATCTCGGTGATGCCGACGTCGTTGGTGACCACGCGTCGGGGAGCGCTGTCGAAGGTCTTCTTCTCCCCGCAGTTCTCGACCGTGACCGGATAGTGGCCGTCGGAGGGGCGGGCTTCGTCCCCCTGGCCCTTCTCCGAGGAGACGTCCGCCCCGCAGCCGGTGAGGGCGAGGGCGAGGGCCAGGGCGAGCGCTAGCGGGCGTGCGAGGTCGGGCATGGTGACGGTGGCTCCTTGGAGGGCGGACCTGGGAGGCGGACTACTGGGCGGGGAGACGGTCGAAGAGCAGTTGGACCGCGCCGGTCTCCGGGTGGGGGACGCGGTGCGCCCGGACGCCGAAGACATCGGCCAGCAGGGCGGGCGTGAGGACGTCGTGGGGGGTGCCGGAGGCGACGGTCCGTCCGCCGTCGACGACGTGCAGGAGGTCGCAGTGGAGCGCGGCGAGGTTGAGGTCGTGCAGCGCCGTGAGCACGGTCAGCCCGCTGGAGCGTACGAGGGAGAGGACCTCCAGCTGTTGTGCGATGTCCAGGTGGTTGGTGGGCTCGTCCAGGACCAGGACCTGCGGCTGCTGAGCGAGCGCGCGGGCGATCAGGACCCGCTGCTTCTCGCCGCCGGAGAGTGTGAGGAAGCCGCGGTCGGTCAGATGGACGGCGCCGACTGCCTCCAGCGCGGCGGCGCACGTCCGCCGGTCCTCGTCGGTGACCCGGGCCATCGCCCCCTGGTGCGGCAGCCTGCCCATGGCCACGACCTCGGCCACCGTGAAGTCGAACTCCGCGCCCGCTTCCTGCGGAAGGGCGGCCAGCCGGCGCGCGCTCTCCCGCGCGTTCATGGCCGACAGGTCCTCGCCATCGATACGTACCGCGCCGGCCGTGGGACGCAGGGCCCGGTACACGCATCGCAACAGGGTCGACTTGCCACTGCCGTTGGGCCCGACGAGGCCCACGACCTGGCCGCTCCCCGCGCGCAGCGAGATGTCCCGTACCAGGAGCGCGCCGGAGATCCCGACGGTGACCGCGTCGATGTCGACCTGCATCACACGCCTCCGAAGGTGTAGCTGCGGCGGCGCATGAGCAGGATGAAGCACGGCACACCGATCGCCGCCGTCAGTACGCCCAGCGGCAGTTCGGCGGGGGCCAGCACCACGCGCGACAGGATGTCGACCCAGATCAGCAGTACGGCGCCCGCCAGGGGTGCCACGGCCAGCAGCCGGCGGTGGTCCGCCCCGACCAGCATCCGGGCGGCGTGCGGCACCATCAGGCCCACGAAGCCGATCGCGCCGCTGACCGCGACCACGGCGCCGGTGACGGCGGCGGTGGTGAGGAAGAGCTCCTTGCGCAGCCTGCCGGGGTCGACGCCCAGTGCGGCAGCGGTCTCGTCGCCCATGGCGAGGGCGTTCAGGCGCCGCGCCGACCAGCCGAGGTGGACGAGGCCGCCGAGCACCGCGCCCGCGGCGATCGGCACGGAGGACCAACTCGCGCCGCCCAGACTGCCGAGCAGCCACATCACCGCGGACCGGGCGGCCTCACCGTGCTCGGCGGCGAACACCATGAAGGTGGTCACGGCGGAGAAGCCGTAGTACAGGGCGGTACCCGTCAGCACGAGCCGGAGCGGCGTCAGCCCTCGCGGGGTCCGGGCGATCGCGTACACCAGGGTCATGGCGGCCAGCGCGGACAGGAACGCGGCCGTGGACAGCGCCCAGACACCGAGTGCTCCGAAGGCGCCGAAGACGAGCACGGCGTTGGCTCCCACGCCCGCACCGGAGCTGATGCCGAGGACGAAGGGGTCGGCGAGCGCGTTGCGGACCATGGCCTGGACGGCGACGCCCACGGATGCCAGACCGGCGCCGACGACCGCGGCGAGCAGGGCGCGGGGGAAGCGGAGTTCCCACACGATGGTGTAGGAGGAGACCTCGTCCGGGGCTATCGACCCTCCGGTCAGACCCGCCCAGAGGTAGGAGAGTGCTTCGCTCCACGCGAGCCCCGACGACCCGAACCCCGCCCCGCAGGCCAGGGAGACGGGGAGCGCGACGCACAGGCCGGTCACGAGCAGGGGCAACGGGATGCGTCGGGGTGGTGGGGGCCGACCGCTGCCGGTACCGCGGTGCGGGGCGGCGGATGTGCGGTCGCGGAGCGTGGCCACAGGCGGATCGCTTTCGCCTCGGGCCGTGCGCCTGCGTGTTCGAAGGAGCGGGCCCGGGCGCCGTGCGCCGTGCGCAGCACCTCTCGCAGTCCACGGCGATTGACAGGAGCTTCACCACCGCGGGTAATCGGGCTTACGGAAACCTGTACGGGATTCCGCCTACCGTTGCGGGTCAGCGCCGGACTTCGACCGGACTTCCCCCACGAGGCCCTTGCAGCTTAGCGCCTGTCCCACGCCGCCCCGCCGGGGGGACGGCGGGACCGGCGGCCGACGTGCGGCCGCCGGTCCCGCACTCCTCAGACCAGCGCCTTCTTGTAGAAGATGCTGGAGCGCCGGTCGCCCTCCACACCGGTGGCGAAGCCGATGAAGAGCCGGGCCTCACCGGCGTCGGTGCGGTAGACCGCCAGGCCCTCGGGCTCGCGGTGGTGGAGGGTGGAGCCGGCCTTGGTGAGGACGGGATCCTGCTTCACCGTGCCCGTGTTGATGTCGATGCTGGTGATGTAGGAGTTGCCGTCACCGGTGGGTGTGCCGTTGCCCGGGTACGCGTCGCCGGTCAGGTAGTACATGTACGAGCCGTAGAGGGTGTAGCCCTGGGGCGTGCCGGGGATCGCCGGCTGCTTGAAGTCGACCAGCGGCGTACCGAAGTCGCGCGTCGTGAAGGCGGAGAGCGGGTACACGGCGATGCGCTTGCCGCCGCTGCTCTGGTAGCGCACGATCATGCGCTGGTGGACCGGATCGACTGAGCAGGTGTACTCCGTGGCGCCCGGGATCGGCCGGTAGGCGGCCGAGCCGGCCGGCGAGCTCAGGGTGGTGCCGCCCACGTAGTCGATGGGGGCGAGGGCGGTGCCGTAGCCGCCGGTGTTGGCGGCGCACTCGATCCACAGCTCGGTGCCGGAACCGCTCGGCAGCGCCGCGAAGGCGACGCCGTGACCGAAGCCGTCGAGGTGCATGTACGAGAGGTAGTTCCCGTCGAAGTCCATCTTGTTGATGCACAGGTCACCGGCCGACTCGGAGCTTCCGGTCCGCTTGGTCGCCACGAAGAGGAACTTGTTCACCCAGTCGAACGCGAAGCTCTGCTGGACCCGTGCACCGTGCGTGTTCTTCGAGCGGAACAGGTCGTACGACGGCTCCGTGAGCTCGAACCGCTGGGTGGCGGGCACGGCGGCGGAGGCGGTCTGCGCGCCGAGCCCGAGCCCGAGCGCGGCGAGCGAGGCGCCGGCGCCGGCGCCGGTGCGTAGGAGGCCGCGGCGGGAGAGGGAGAGGGGGGAGCCGGGAGTGCGGTCCATGGGGGGATTCCAGAGGCATGAGCGGTGGATGGGACAAGTGATGCTATCCACCGCTCGGGTCGCGCGACGGGCGGGTCTCCGGGGGCAGTTGGGGGCCGATCGCCGCTGTCGTCGCGGGCCGCACGTGCTCCCGGCCCGGGGCGTCCGCCCGGGCCGCCTCCTCGGCTACTCGGCCTGAAGGGCCTTCAGCGCGTCCTCGACCCGGTCGAGGGTGTAGTGGGCGTCGGTGGGGCGGGCAGCTGCTTGTTGAGCGAGGTGGCTCGGAGGTCCTTCATAAAGGCGTTCACCTCGCTACGCAGGTTGGAGTCCAGGAAGAGGACGTCGGCGTCGCCGACCGCGGAGGCCAGCTTCTCGTGCGAGAGAACGGCCTCCGGCTCCTGGCGCACTCGGGGGTACGGACGCTGCGGCGCTGACGTACTTCGAGCAGCAGGGGGGCGTCTGCGTGCCCCAGTCGTTGCAGGAAGGACTCGCCGTTGAAGCCATAGACGCCGACTGTCACTATTCTGATCGCCGGCATCACCCACCTGCCTGCTGCTCGTGCCGGTTCAACCGGCACGAGCAGGTGAGACGGCAAGGTCGCATCACGCGACGGCGGTCCCCTCGAGCTCGACCATCTGGCCGGGGATCGCCAGCCGTGTCACCCCGAGCATCGTGGTAGTCGGTGCCACCCCGGCGGCGCCCAATCGCGACGCCAACACGCCGTAGTGCGGGAAGAGCAGATCGACGTCAGTGGTGTAGACGTTGAGCCGGACGAGGTTCGCGAGGGACATGCCTGCCTCGCCGAGCACGGCCTCCAGGTTGTCGAGGCTCAGCGCCAACTGTGCGGCCATGTCGCCGTCATGCTGTGGCTTCCCTTCGCCGCTCATCGCGGTCTGCCCGGAGCAGTACAGAGTCCGGGTGTGCCCAGAGACGATCTCCCCCTGGTTGAATCCCATCTCCACCGACCACGTCACCGGGTTGACTGCCGTTCTTTTCACTGCCACTTCAGCTCCATTCGAATACGGGGAATACGTACGTCCATGGGCGCGGTAGCCGCCATCGTTGACGTCGGTGCTCACGAGCCTTCCAACAAATCACGACACCCTTGGTCATGTATGCGATGAGGTTCTCGTAGCGCGCCGATCGGCTGGTCTCGCTGCTGCGTCAGCATGGTCGGCTGACTGCGGACCCGTCGGCCCGCGAGCTGGAGTTGACCGGTTTCCAGGCTGAGCTCACCGGACAAGCGGTGTGCTTTCCTCCCGCATGGGTTCACTGGTCGACGCGCTCGGCCGCGTTCTTCGGGAGCGCGAGCATCACGAGTCCCGCCACGAGGTAGAGCACCGCGGTGACGACGAGGACGATGGTGAGCGCGTGACCGTAGTCGGCCAGTCCTGGTGCGCCAGTCGTCGATCCGGTGACCGCGGCGAAGAAGATCGTTCCGAGCACGGCGATGCCGATGGAGCCGCCGATCTGGTTGACGGTGGAGAGGACGCCGCCCGCCGCGCCCGCATTGCGTCCGGGGATACCGGCGAGCACGACGTTGACGAGAACGGGTGCGGCGAGGCCGAGTCCGAGGCCGCCGATGAACAGGCCGAGCGCGAGGAGCCAGAATCCGGGGTCGCTGCCGTCCCTGATGACGGCCAAGAGCACGAGCTGAGATGCCGCGATGGTGAGCGAGCCGATGACCAGCAGGGCTCTGCCCGCCTTGGCGGCGAGAGCGACGCCGAGACCTGAGGTGATGATCGAGCCGAGGGCATAGGGCAGGATCACCAAACCGGTCTCCCACGCGGTCCGGCCGGTGCCAAGCTGAAGGTAGACCGACAGGGTGAGGAAGAACGATCCGATACCGCCAAAGAAGAGCACGGATGCGCTCAGACCGATGGCGAAAGCGCGGATTCTGAGCAGGGCCGGGTCGAAGACGGGTTCGCCCCCACGGCCGGCGAGGCTGCGCTCGTATGCGAGGAAGATCGTGAGCAGGATGATTCCGGCCGCCAGGAGAGCGTAGCTGGCCGCGGTCCACCCCCATGTCTCGGTCTGGATGATCGGCAGCATGAGGAGCAGGATGCCCGAGGCCGCCAGTAGGGCACCCACGAGGTCCAGTCGCGCGGCAGAGGCGGAACGGGACTCCGGCAAGACCCTCGCCCCGACGACGAGGGCGAGGATCGAGATGGGGACGTTGATCCAGAAGATGGTGCGCCACCCAAGATCAAACAGGTCGGCCTCGACAAGGAGTCCGCCCAGCAGTGGGCCTGCGACCGAGGCGAGCCCCTGGACGGCCCCGTAGGCGCCGAATGCCTTGGCGCGCTCTGCCGGGGCGAACGATGCTCGAATTACGCCGAACACCTGCGGGACCATGATCCCCGCAGTCAGTCCTTGCGCGGCGCGCATGCCGATGAGCATTCCCGGAGTGACGGCGAGCGCGCAGAGCGCGGAGGTGACCATGAACCCGACCAGGCCGATCATGAACAGCCGCTTGCGGCCGAACTGGTCACCGAACCGTCCGCCAGTGATCAGTCCCGCGCCCAGGGCGAGGGTGTAGGCAGCGATCGTCCATTGGATCTGAGCGTCCCCGGCTCCCATGTCGCGGGCAATCGCAGGGGCCGCGACAGTGACGATCGTCGCGTCGACGAGGTCCATGAAGGAGCCGAACAACACGACCAGGAGCGCCACGTTCGCGCCTGCGCCGGAGATAGGTGCTGGGTGAGCGTCGGGGGCGCGTTTGCCCTCTCGGGATGTCTGTGGAGCGGTCATACCGGCCAGGGTCACAGTTATAGTTGCCATTGAATGACCGCTTTCCCGGAGGGCGGGAGCATGGCTGTGACCTCCGCACGGACGCTCAGGCTGCTGTCGATCCTCGGTATCGGCGCCACCCTGACCGCCGAGGAGCTCGCCGAAAGGCTCGGAGTCTCCCTTCGGACCGTGCGACGCGACATCGACACGCTCAGAGAGCTCGGGTACGAGATCGAGGCCGTGCGCGGGGTGGGCGGAGGCTACCGGCTCGGCCGCGCCACCCGCTTGCCGCCGGTCGTCTTCGACGAGGACCAAGCAGTCGCGGCGGCCGTCGCGCTCCAGACCGTCCCCACGATCCTCTCCGGCATC
Source organism: Streptomyces ambofaciens ATCC 23877 (assembly GCF_001267885.1). NCBI lineage: Bacteria > Bacillati > Actinomycetota > Actinomycetes > Kitasatosporales > Streptomycetaceae > Streptomyces > Streptomyces ambofaciens. Next base: position 543,734 of record NZ_CP012382.1, read on the forward strand.
CGCGAGAACTCGGCACGCGCCCTCGCCACGTTGCAGCAAGCGATGCCAGCCCGCAGCCGCATCCACACCGAGTCGTTCAGCGTCTCCGCAGCGCGCAACTACTGGGAATTCCCCGCAGCACCGATCGATGCCGAGATCATCCGCGTAGTCGGCGGCGCGATCAACCGACAGCACGTCGTTTGCGTGGACTACACCGGCGAGGACGAACCGGCGACGCTCACGCTGGAACCGCACGACCTCGTCGTGTGGGCGGCACGGTGGTACCTCGTCGCGTTCGAACCGGACACGGACCGATGGCGCGCGATGCGCGTCGACCGCCTCGAACCACGCATGCCCACGGGGAGAACCTTCGACCGCCGCGACGTCCCGCACGGCGATCCGGTCGCATTCGTCATGAGCACGCACGACCGCGGCGACACCTTGACGGAATGGCCATGTTGCGGGTCGGCGCTCGTCGCACTACCTGCGCCCATTGTCGCCCGGTTCGCCCCCGGCGGGTCGACGGTCGAGCACGACACCGACTCCAGCTGCCGACTCACGCTCGGTGCCTGGTCATGGGCAGGGCTGGCAGGACTGCTCCTGACTTTCGACGCTGACATCACAGACATCGAACCGGCAGAGCTCAGGCAGGCACTACGCTCCCTGCGCACCCGCATCGACGAAGGACTCAGGCGTGCTACGTGAGTTCACTCGGATGTGCTGAGGCCGGGACCAGGCCCGCAACCGGAGGAAACGCGGCTCGCTCGGCGGCCGGCCGCCGAAGTTCGACCCGATTGACTACCGCGAGCGGTACGCGGTCGAGTGCGGGAATAACCGCCTCAAAGGACACCGGGCCGTAGCCACGCGATATGACAAGCTCGCGGTCCGTTACGAGTCGACCGTCCTCGTCGCCGCCATCACAACGAGTGGCTGTGGCATCCCTCGAAACAGTAGCTTAAAAGCCTTCCTCGGCCAGCGACTTGATGCCGCGAAGGGTGGCTTCCATCCCGGCGCGCAGTTCCCTCAGCCGGAAGGCAATGATCTCCTCCTCCCGGTCCGGCCAGCGCTCGAGGGCCAGGGTGACGCCGCTGCGGCCCGGCCCGATGAGGGCTGACTGCCGCAGCCGGGTGCCACCGCCCTCGGCCTGAAGTTCGTAGCGCCAGGACGCCATGGATTTGGCCGGATCCAGCGTCGGTTCTCCATACCGGCCATCCGCATCCGTGACGGCCCAGGCGAAAACCTGATGCTCATCCAGCTCGACTACATGGGAGACGGTCCGCCACTCGCCGAGTTGCTGGTGATGGTTGTAGCCCTCGAAGCACGCCCCCACCAAGGGCCCGTTCGCACCATCCAGCCATTCGACACGCTGCAACTCCGGGCTGAGACGGGCAGGCAGACGAATGTCGGTCACCAGTTCCCAGACCCGCGGCACGACTGCCTCGACATGAACATCGCAGTGCACGCTCGGACCATCAGCAAATCGCAAGTCGCCCCCCTTTGACGTCAGATTCCCTGATCATTCACGACCTTGATCCACTTTGGCAACAGGCCCTGGTAGGGCTTGGTCAGGTTCGTATGGGTGTGGGTATGTCGCGGTGGCAGGTGGGGCAGGCGCCGACCCAGGTGGCGAGGAACGTCTGGAGCTCGCCGACAACTTGGTCGAGGCTCAGGCCTGCGCCGTGTCTTTTGGGTGACGGGCCAGTCGTTGCAGGGTGCACAAGGCGTGGGCGACGGAGACGAGGGTGGCGTGATGGTGCCAGCCGGCTCAGGTGCGGCCCTCGAAGTGGGCCAGGCCCAGGGCCTGTTGCATCTCGCGGTAGTCGTGTTCGATGCGCCAGCGGAGCTTGGCCAGCCGCACCAGGGTGGCCAGCGGCATGCCGGAGGGCGGGTTTCGACAGCCAGAACTGCACCGGTTCCGGCTCGGTGGCCGGCCATTCGGCCAGCAGCCACCGCTCGGGTAGTCCCGGATCGTCGACGGCCTTGCGGACACCGCGTCCGGCCGGGCGGATGCGCAGGGCGACGAACCGCGAGTACCTGCGCTTGAAGCCACTGCGCCCCTTGCCCGGCCGGGATCCTTCCCGCCAGGACACCGGCCGGGCTGCCGTCCGGCCGGCCGCGATGACCAGGTCCTTCACGGTCCGCGCAGGCTCGGGGTACTGCGTCTTCGGCGGGCGCCGGGTGCCCGCATGGACCGGTTGGACGGGCCGGGCATCGGCCGGATGCGCGGTGTGACGGCCGGAGACACCGACCGCATAAGGCAGGTCCCGTTCCTCCAGACCGAGACGGAAGGCGGCGGCATCGCCGTAGCCGGCGTCCGCGATTACCAGCAGGATGTCGATGCCCCACGAGAGGGTCTCGTCGATCATGTCTGAAGCGAGCTGCCACTTCTCCACGTGCCCGACCTGGTCGGGGATGCCGCAGCGGATGCGGCGGGTGACCTTGGCCGGGTCCGCCTGCGGGGAGGCCGCCTGCGGGGAGGCCGGATCCCAGGAGGCCGGCAGGAACAGTCGCCAGTCGATCGCGGCCGAGGCGTGATCGGTGGCCAGGTGCACGGAGACGCCGACCTGACAGTTGGTGACCTTGTCCGCGGTGCCGGTGTACTGCCGGGCCACGCATGCCGAGGCGTCTCCATCCTTCAGGAACCCGGTGTCGTCGGCGATCAGCGCTTCCGGGCCGATCGCCTCGTGCATCCGCCAGGCCAGCCGGGCCGCACATGCGCCGAATCCCATGGGCTGGAGGTGATGAAGTGGGCCAGCGCCTGCCGGTTGCCGTCCCCTCCGAGGCGGGCCGCCATCGGCTCCGCCGACCTGCGCCGCCCGTCCAGCAGCAGCCCGCGCACATACGCCTGCCCCCCAACCGCCGCTGATCAGCACGGAAGAACCCGTCGAACAACTCTGCAGCGAACGCCTCCAAGTCCTCCCGGACTCCGGCCAACTCCTCAGGTGTCACACCAGCACAACGACCGTCCACGAGCAAACGGACAAATACCTGCCCATCGCCGGTGGGAAGTTCTGCTACCTGGCGACCGTCATCGACCTCGCATCGCGCCGTCTGGCCGGATGGGCGATCGCCGACCACATGCGCGCGGACCTGGTGACCGACGCCCTGGCCGCAGCGATCCGCCCCCGCGGCAGACCTCGCCGGATCGATCATGCACACCGACCACGGAGCTCAGTACACGAGCAGGGCCTTCGCCGAAGCCTACAGGTCAGCGCGGGTTCAGCGAAGCATCAGCGCGGTCGGGTCCAGCGCGGACAACGCACTCGCCGAGTCCTTCGACGCGACCTTCAAACGCGAGACCCCGCAAGGACGAAAGAGCTGGCCAACCGAGCGCGAGGCCCGACTCGACGCCTTCGGACGGCTCCACCGCTACAACACCCGCCGCCGACACTCCCGCCTCGGACAACGATCACCGATCGCCTTCGAGAACGCCCTCCAACTCACACCAACTACGCCGGCCCAAGCCGCATAACCCGTGTCCAAGATTCGGAGTCAAGGCCCGTCCCCACCCGAGACCGCACCAACGACCGAGCCGGCCAGCAGTCACGGCAAGCACCGTTGCAGTACTAGGCTCCGGTCGCATGCAGGTGGTTGCGGTTCTCGCGCTCGACGGGGTGTCGGCCTTCGACTTGGCCATTCCCTGCCAGGTGTTCGCGTTCGCCGCCCGGGACAACGGGACACCGGCCTACGAGGTGCGGGTGTGCGCCGACCGGGCCCTTTCGGCGATGGCCGGCCCGGCACAGCCGTTCAGCATCTCCGCCCCGTACGGCTGGGACGACGTCCTCGACGCGGCCACCGTCGTAGTGCCCGGCATCCCCCACGACAGCGTCCCCGATCCGCGGGCCGTCCGGTTGCTGAGGGAGGCGGCGGCCCGCGGGGCGCGCATCGCCTCCATCTGCACCGGTGCCTTCGCCCTCGGCCACGCCGGACTCCTGGAGGGCCGCCGCGCGACCACCCACTGGCGATTCGCGGACCGCCTGGCCGAACGCTTCCCCGGCGCCCGCGTCGACCCGTCCGTGCTCTACGTCGACGAGGGCCAGGTGCTGACCTCGGCCGGGATCGCCGCCGGCCTCGACCTGTGCCTGCACATGGTCCGCCGCGACCACGGCGCGGCGGCCGCCGCGGCGGTCGCGCGCCTGTTGGTGATGCCGCCACAACGGACCGGCGGCCAGGCCCAGTTCATCGAGTACCGGGCGCCCGAGGACGATTCGGCCGACCTCGGTGACACCTTGCAGTGGATGCGCGGCAAGCTGAACGAGCCGCTCAGCCTCGCCGACATCGCCGCGCACGCGATGATGAGCCGCCGCAGCCTGTCCCGGCACTTCCGCGCCCAGACCGGCACGACCCCGCTGCGCTGGCTGCTCGCCCAGCGCGTGCAGCACGCCAGGGAACTCCTGGAGACGACCGCGCTGCCGCTGACGAGGGTGGCCGACGCGACCGGCTTCGGCTCCGTCGAGGCGCTGCGCCACCACTTCACCCGGCAGGTCGGCACGACCCCGTCCGCGTACCGGGACGCCTTCCGCATGTGAGCCGTGAGGCGAGCCTCGGGGGCTGGCCGCATGTTGCGCATGATCGGCCCGCACGCCGGTGCCGTCGGTCACCGGCCGTCGGAAGACTGAACGCGTTCCCGCTTCCGCCGGCCGCCGGACACCGCGCTGCCACGTCCACCCGGAGACGCCCATGCCCACCCCTGACCCCGTCCCGCTCCCGCGCACCGGCGACCGGACGCGGCGCCCGCTGCGCGTCCACACCGTGCTCTACGACGGCGTCGAGGAGCAGGACTTCGCCGGGCACGTCGAGGTCCTCGGCATCGCCGGCGAGGACCTGGTCGCCCAGTCCTTCGTGCACGCCGAGGGGGTGCGGCGGGTGCGGACGGCAGCCGGCATGGAGATCCTGTGCCGGGACGTCTGGTCGCCCAGCTCGGCCGACGTGATCATTGTGCCCGGAGCGGGGTACGGCGACGGCTCCGGGCTGCAACGGGAGATCCGGCGCGGCATTCTGCCCCGCGCCCTGAAGGCGGCCCCCAGGAAGGGCCTCGTCCTGGGGGCGGTGTGTACGGGCACCATGCTGCTGTCCGCCGCCGGACTGACGACGGGGCGCCGGTGCACCACCCACCACATCGCCCAGGAGGACCTGCGGCGCGAGGGCGGACACGTGGTCGGCGGCCGGGTCGTCGACGACGGCGACCTCGTCACCTGCGGCGGTGTCACCTCGGGCATCGACCTCGGCATCTGGCTGCTCGAACGGTTCCTCGGGCCGGACACGGCCCTCTTCGCCGAGGAGGTGCTGGAGTACCAGCGCCGGGGCACCATCAACACCCGTTGATCCGGGCGCCGTACCGCCGCCCGGCGAACCGGCGGAAGCATGTCCGCCACCTCCGGCACCGCTCCCCCGCGGCAGCCCCGACACCGAACGGCTCAGCGATGACCACCTACGGCATCCTCCTCTTCGACACCGCGGAGGAACTCGACTTCGCGGGCCCCTGGGAAGTCTTCACCACCTCCGCGGCGCTGCGCGACGGCGCCGACACCGCGATCCTCCTCGCCGAACGGCCCGGTCCGGTGCGCTGTGCCAACGGCATGCGTGTGCTGCCGGACCGCACCCTCGACGACCATCCGCCGCTCGACGTCCTGCTCGTTCCCGGTGGCTCCGGGGCCCGGGAGGCCGAGCCGCACAATCCGCGCGTCACCGGATGGCTCGCCGGCCGGGCCGCGCGGGCGCAGTGGGTGGTCGGGGTGTGCACCGGCGCCTTCCTGCTGCACGCTGCCGGACCGGCGCGCGGCCACCGGGTGGCCACCCACTGGCAGTACGAGGTGGCCCTCGCGGCACGCGGGGACGTCACCGTCGTGTCCGACGCCCGGTACGTCGTCGACGGTCGGCTCCTGACCAGCCAGGGCGTCTCCGCCGGGATCGACAGCGCGCTCTGGCTCGTCGGCCGGCTGCACGGCCGTGACCACGCACGCGCCGTACGCCGCGAGCTCCAGTACGACCCCGCGCCCCCCTACCTCGCCGACGAGCCGCTCGCCGGCTGACCCACCGACCGGGCCGCCTGGCCTCCAGGGCCCCCTCTTGCACCTGCCCCCACCCAGCGAAAGGGACGATCCGTGAAACGACGCACCCTCCTGCGCGGCGCGACCGCTCTCGGTGCCGCCGGCCTCGCCGCCGGCGCCGCCCCGCCCACTGCCGCCGCGGCTCCCTCGCCGCGCGGCGACGGCGCCCCCTTCCGCGTGCACGTCGTTCTCTTCGACGGCGTCGAGGAACTGGACCTCTCCGCCCCCTACGAAGTGCTCGCCGCCTCCGACTACTTCACCGACCGCTTGGTCGACGTGCGCTACGTCGCCCTCGGCGGCCCACGCACCGTCAGGGCCGCCTTCGGCACCACCCTGCGCGTCGACCACGCGTGGGCGCCGGAGCAGGCCGATCTCCTCGTGGTCCCGGGCGGTGGCTACGCCCGCCGGGACGACCCCGGCGTCTGGGCCGAGATCCGGCGGGGAGCGCTGCCCCGGGCCCTGGCCCAGTCCCCTCGTCCGGGACTCACCATCAGCGCGCTGTGCACCGGGGTGATGCTGCTCTCCGCGGCCGGCCTGACCCGGGGCCGGCCCTGCACCACCCACCACCGGGCACGGCAGGACCTCGAGGAGCAGGGCGGGCTGCTGAAGAACGCCCGGGTCGTCGACGACGGCGACCTGGTCACCGCCGGAGGCGTCACCTCCGGCCTGGACCTCGCCCTGTGGCTGGCCCGCCGCGAGCTGGGCGTCGACACCGCGCTAGGCCTGGAGGCCATGCTGGAGTACGAGGCGCGCGGCACGGTCTGGACGGCCCGCCCGCGCCCTGCCTGAGGTACGGGCGCGGGCGGACGAGGCACGAGGACGGCACCCTGACGGCCGGCGTCCACGAACTCCGGGACACCGCGCAGGCTGGCCGAGTCACGCTGCGACGGCCGCCTCGTGGACAAGGGGCGGCGTCTCCTGAGCGGACCACCTCAGCAGGCGAGCCGAGGCTGACCGTCATCCGCCTGACACCATGGCGACTGATGGTGCTGGTGCTGGTGTGGTGGTGACCAGCAGGCCGCACGGTGGGGCCGGTCGCGCAGCAGGTTGTCGACCGGGGCCGAGGGTTGCCTGCGGGGCGCCTGCCCCGGCGTCCAACCGCGCGCAGCGCAGCACCTCAGTCTGGCCCGGGACCGAGTCGCCCCTCTAGGCTGGCCCGGTGATTCGACGTCGCCGCACACGCCTTGGCCGCTTCGAAGCGGTATCCGTGGTGGTCGTTGTGTGTTTGGCGACAGTGGGCATTGGGATAGCGGTCTGGTCGGATTCCGATGGGGACGGCGGCACGAGCACCAGAGCCATGCCAACGATCAGGAAACTGCCGGTCGTGGTCGATGCGGAAGAACCGGAGCTCATTGGCATCGGCTCCGAACGTGCAGAAATGGGCCTGCCGCCGGCGTCCGGTGACGCCTCGCTCACCGAGAGGGTGCTGGGCGAGATACAGGAGAAGACGCTCGTCATGACGAGAATCCACTCCAAGGTCAGTGCTGGATGTGAGGGTGGTCAGGTCACGCCGAAGGCTGGGCACAAAACGCTGTGCACTGTCACCTACCAAGATACGAAGCTGACGTGGGACGTGTGGGTCTCAGACATCTCCGGCTCCGGGCCTTCGCAGTTCATCTGGTACGACGTCTACCCTCCTGACTCGGGCGTGCTGCTGGCCAAGGCGGTCTACGGCCTGTTCTGGGAGCAGCACCACAAGACCGCGAAGGAAATGCGCTGCGACCGGATCCCCGCCTTCAAGAAGGCCAAGCTCGGGGACGACACCGGATATGAGTGCCAGTACCTGGACATGGACACGGATGGTGATGCGCCCCGCTGGGTGAGAGAAAAGGTCCTCTTCGACACGGGCGGTCCCGTTTTCCAAGAGATCGAGTAGGCAGGGTGGCCGGCCTCGCTCGCCGGTTTCCCGTTCGGGCAGTGGATCGCCGACAACCGGCGTTTCTACGCCCGCGGGGACATGGGCACCGACCGCCTCGCACAGCTGGACTCTCTGTGGAATCGGCAGCAGCTCGCCGACCAACTCCGGCCCCTGCTGTGTGAGTACTACCCTGCCGCCCTGGCCGCCTGGACCATCGGCCTGTGCCGTCCGAGGCCCGCGAACTCCTCAAGACCGCCCCGCCACAGTCCGGGCCGCGCGACTGACCCGCACCCCGATCCAGGCCGCCCTCAAGCAAGCCGATCGCCAGCGCGGAATCGAAGCAGAGGCCGAACGTCTCCGCGAGGTCTTCCGCGCCGAGTGGGCCCACCAGCCGCCACCGGTCGAGGACTCGCTCGGCAAGCAGATGCTCGCCCTCCTCATCCAGCTGGACGCGGCCTGCACCGCCGCCGACCAGCTCGCCGCAGCGATGGACGAAGCCTTCCCCAGCACCCGGACGCTGAGATCATGCTGAGCTTCCCCGGCCTCGGCATCCAGATCACCGCCAGAGTCCTGGCCGAGATCGGCGACGACCGCACCCGCTTCGCCGACGCCCGCGGCCTCCATGCCTACGCCGGCTCCTCACCCGTCACGTGCCTCCGGCAAGAAGTCCGCCATCACCAGACGCTGGGTGAGAACGACCGGCTCAACCACGCCGACTGCCTATGGGCCTTCGCCGCTCTCCGGCATTCGCGCGGGGCTGGCACTCACTACCGGCGTCGCCGCGAGGCCGGGGACTGGCACGCCGGCGCCCAACGCAATCTCTTCAACCTCATGATCGGACGGCTCTGCCACTGCCCGAAGCAGGGCAGGACATACGACGAGTTGCTCGCCTATGGGGCGCCTCCCGCCGAGGCCGCTGTCACCGCAGCTTGAACCGGTCAACGGGGAGCGAGACAGGCCTCAAGGGTGGCTCGCTGTTGCGGTGGCAGACGAGGCGAAGACACGGTGGACGGCCTTGCCCGGGTAGGACAGGCGGAAGGAGAACAATGACGTTGATCGTTCCTGATGGCACCACCGGCCGGTGCTCGATCATCTTGTGCGTGCCCCAGCCCGCCGAGAAGCGGCGGTGCCGCCACGGATGTCGCCCAGGAAGCGGAGAGCGCCGACCTCCCGCTGTCCGTCGCCGACAGCGGGGCCGTCCGCGCGATGAACCGCAGCAGGCCCGCCTCGTCGTTGCGGCCCTGCAACGAGGTTCGACGGCGCCTCCATCGACCCCACCGGCCGTCGACGTTCGGGGATCCGCACAAGGGATATCCGCCCTCAGGTCGTCTCCGGCCCGAACCGGCGCTTGTACGCCGACGGTGTGATGCCGATCTCCCTGCGCATCAGCGTGCGCAGATTGGCAGCGGTACCAAGCCCGCTGCGTCGCGCGACCACCTCGAAGCGGGACTCACCTCGCTCAATCAACCGGCACGCCAGAGCAAGCCGTTCCCCCGTCAGCCACGCCAGCGGCGTTGTACCCAGTTGCGCCTGGAAGCGGCGATGCAGAGTCGCCGGACTGACCGCCGCACGCGTCGCGAGGCCAGAGACAGTGAGCGGCGCGTCCAACCGCTCCTGAGCCCAGGCCAGAACTGGCGCCAAGGACTCGTCCGGCAGGTCGGGCATGGGACGCTCCACGAACTGCCGCTGCCCACCGTCCCGGTGCGCCGCAAAGACCAGCCGTCGGCTTACAGCGTTGGCGACCTCCGCGCCGTAGTCGCGGCGGACCACATGCAGCCCAAGATCAAGCGCAGCTGCACTCCCTGCCGCGGTGAGGATGTCACCGTCATCCACGAACAGCACGTCTGCTTCGAGCTGGACAGAGGGGAAGCGGACCCGGAAGGAATCCGCCCACTGCCAGTGTGCGGTGGCCCGGCGACCGTCGAGGACTCCGGCCTCGGCCAGTGTGAAGGCGCCGCTGCAGAAGCCGACCAGTCGCGCGCCGCGGGCGTGTGCACGGCGGACGGCGTCCAGCACGGCAGGACGGCGGGGCACTTCGATGTCCGGGCGGTTGGGAACGATCAAGGTGTCCGCCGCGTCGGCAGCTTCCAGGTCGGCGACGCCCGTGAGCGTGAAGAATGCGTCACGCATCAGGGTTCGGGGCTCGGGGGAACAGAGCTTGAAGTCGTAGAGATCACGGCCGATCTCTGGTCTGCGCAGACCGAAGACCTCGGTCGCGCAGCCGAGCTCGAAGGGATTCGAGTTCTCGTCCACGATTACGACGACCCGGTGTAGGCCCGCCGCACGAGCTGCATGCGAGGATTCTTTCGCCATGTGCGATTTCTAGCACTCACGGCGGCCATGCGAAACGGCTCAGGATGAGCCCGTGAGCAGCGAACCCATCTCTCTCGACAAGGCTCTGACCTACTTCGATGCCTTGTGGAGCCCTCGCATCGTCACTCGCGTCAACGACTACGACGTCCGCATCGCCAAAGTCGAGGGCGAACACATCTGGCACGTCCACGACGACACCGACGAGTTCTTCCTGGTACTCCACGGCGAGCTGCGCATCTCCCTGCGCGAGCCCGACGGGGAGCGCACTGTCCTGCTCCCCCAGGGGGCGGTCTTCACCGTTCCCCGAGGCACGGAGCACAAGCCGCACGCTCCGTCCGGCGCCGCAATCCTCATGTTCGAGCCCACCGGGACACCGACCGTGGGCGATCGTCACGACGAGATCCCAGAGCACGTCGACTCGACAACCGGACACGCACTCAACGCCTGACCCGACAGGCTTCGGACACGCCACTGCCCAGGACATCAGCCTGGCACCGGGTCGGCGGTTGGGGCGTGACTCCTGCATCGCCGTTCCGAAAGGGGTGGGTGGGGATTCACTCACCGGCCGCGACGATCGTATGCACGGCCCATGCCGCCTGGGCCGCTATGCCCGCAATGCTTGACGTAATGAACGGACCGCCGCCGGCGAGGTCCCCCACCACGTGCAGGCGTGGGTCAGCCGGAACCAGCCCCCCGGCCGGGTGCAGCTCGGCGGAGCCGTCGGCCAGCAAGGCCGTGACCAACTGCCTGGCCCCCCGTGGGATCGCCCGCGGTGGCGGGTTTACGGCGTTGATGACGGCGTCGAAAATGTGCTCGCCGTTGTCGCGGTGTACCCGGAACACCCCTTGCACCATCTTGATCTTGTGGACACCCCCGGCGAGGGCGAGTTGCCCAGAGTCCAACAGCCGCATCATGGTGGCGGCGTTCACCGGGACCATCGGTGAGGCCACGCTCGTCGCCATGCGGAAGTGGCGCTGCAGCCGCACACGGTCGGGCTCGGGCAGCAGCCGCCACGCGTAGGGGCCGATGCTGTGCGCCGCCTCCTGCAGGACCCGGCGGCCGATCCTGGAGTCGTCGACAGCGTCCAGTTGCGCCCGCAAGCGCCGGACTGGATCTTCGGTTGTGGTCGCCAGCAGGTCGGCCGCGAAACCTTCGAAGTCCTCTCCGGTTGTAGCCAGTTCCGCACGCAGCAGCCCGATGAGGTCCTCGAGAGTGACGGCGCCTTGCTGCCGGTGCAGCGCCGCCACCCGCTCGGCGGTCACATGCTGCGGCCGGTGCTCGACCGGGCGCTGCCAGACGTGGGGCAGCACACCACTGCGGGACAGCAGCGTGATCGGCCCCGTGTGCCCGCGCGCGGCGAGCGACACGGCGACATCGACCGCGGTCAGACCGCTCCCGATGACCGCGACGTTGTTGCCGGCCGCGACCCGATCGAGTGTGCGTGCCAGTGGGTACGGATCGTCCACGAAGCCGGACGCGCCGCCGAGACCGTAGTGGTCCTGCGGCGTCCCCCCGCCCACGCACAAGGCCACGTGGTCGGCCTCGTGCCCACCTCCGTCCTCGGTACGGAGCGACCAGGTGGCCCCGGGTCGGGCTACCCCGACGACACGGGCGGTGACGATCCGCACCCGCCAGCCGGCTTCGCGCAGGGAGGCCAGCGCCGTCTCCGCCGTGTGCGCCAAGTATTCGCCGTAGAGCGCGCGCGGAACCAGCGGCTGGCCCAGCCGTTCGTCGAGGTGAGCCGAGCTGGGCGTGCCCAGCCAGGACGCGTAGTGGCCGAAGTCCAAGTGGCGGATCGACATGATGGTCGGCGGTGCGTTGACCAGCACTGTGTCCAGTTCAGGACCGTACGGGCGGCCTCGCCAAAGATGCGGGGACGGCTCGAACACCGTGATGGCCCCAGGGCTGTCGGCGGTGGCCGCCAGCGTGTCCAGCAAGCCGACCGTGGCTGCACCCGCTCCGACGATTGCGATGTCCATGTTCTTCCCTTCCTATGCCAGGCCGCCGCCGCAAGGAGCCGCGACCTCATCGAGCCTCGCCGTCGCCACTAGCGAGCCCCATCCCCCACGAGCGGTGACTGGCCGGGAATGACCCCCTCAAATGGGGGGTTGGCGCAGGACAGGAGTGCGGGCAGGCTGGCCTGCATCCAGACCACGGGACGGATCTCCATGCCTGATGCGCGCCGCCACGCCGAGATGCTCTCAGATCATGCCAAGGTGCTGTCGGGTGCGGATCGGGTCACCGACACACGCGAACTCTTCAGCCGGACGTCCGCCAAGCTGCGACGGCTCGTGCCGTTCGACTCGGCCGTATGGGCGGCCACCGACCCGGAGACCGGTCTCATCACCGCGCCGATGCTGGTGGAGAACCTCGGCTCCGGCGAGGGCTGCGCCGAATACTGGGAAAGCGAGCTCCTGGAGGAGAACGTCCTCCCGTTCCGAGACCTTGCCCGCGCCACCGTCCCGGCGGCCGGTCTGCGCGCGGCCACCGGCGACCTGCCCGCGCGCAGCGCGCGCTTCCGCCGACTGCTCGGGAGTCAGGGCGTGGACGACGAGCTACGGACCGTGCTGCGGGTCGGTGGCCGGACATGGGCCGTGGTGAGTCTGTTCCGTATGCGCGGTGGCGCCCCCTTCGGTCCTGCCGAGACCACGCTGCTCGCCGGTCTGTCCGGTCCGCTGGCCTCGCGGGTACGCCGGTTCGCCCGCCCGTCCGCGTCCGGCGGCGGAACTGACGCACCCGCGCCCGGACTGGTGCTCTTCGATCCCTCCGGCGAGCCGATGTCGATCAACGAAGAGGCGCGGCAGTTCCTCTTGCAGTTCCCTGAAGGTCCCTCCATCTCCTCGCAGTTGGGCCTGAGGCTGCCGATCTGGGTGGTCGCCACTGCGCTGCAGGCCCGGGCGATCACCCGGGGCCGCGCCCGGGCAGGCGGCGCGAGGACACGTATCCGAACCATCGACGGCCACTGGCTGACCTGCCATGCCTCCTGTCTCAGCGGCCCCGCTGGGCAACCCGGTCCCGTGGCACTCGTCATCGAGCCGACGGCCGCTGCCGACCGGGCGGTCCTCATAGCCGAGGCGTACGGCCTGACGTCACGCGAGCTGGAGATCACCCAGCTCATCACGCGCGGGCTTCCCACCACGGAGATCGCCGCAACGCTGTTCATCTCTCCGCATACCGTGCGCGACCATCTCAAGGCCGTCTTCGGCAAGGCGGGGGTCTCCAGTCGAGGCGAACTCGTCGCGCGATTGTTCACCGAGCATTACCGGCCCGGGTAACTGATCATTTCAGAATGAGGTTCGGAGTCGTCTCAAGCAGATGATGCTGCAGGCGAGTTGGAGCAGTCCGAGGTGGAGGTCGGCTCGTATCTCGTAGCGGGTCCGCAGGCGTTTGAACTGGTGGAGCCAGGCGAAGGTTCGCTCGACGACCCAGCGGGTCTTGCCCAGGCCGGATCCGTGGGCGGTGCCCTTGCGGGCGATCTTCGGCGTGATGCCGCGAGCGCGGAGGAGCCGTCGGTACTTGTCGTAGTCGTAGCCGCGGTCGGCGAACAGCCGCCGTGGTCGGTGACGTGGCCTGCCCACCAGGCCGCGGATGCGGGGAATCGCGTCCAGCAGGGGCATGAGCTGGGTGACATCGTGACGGTTTCCGCTGGTCAACGACACCGCAAGGGGCGTTCCGTGCCGGTCGGTGATCACATGGTGCTTGCTGCCGAGACGGCCGCGGTCGACCGGCGAAGGTCCGGTGTGAGCCCCCCTTTCAGGGCCCGGACGTGCGAGCCGTCGACCGCGGCGTCCTCCATGTCCAACAGTCCGGCCTTGCGGAGTTCCGCCAGGAGGATCTCGTGCAGGCGGGGCCACACGCCGGCCTCGGTCCAGTCCCGCAGCCGCCGCCAGCACGTCACCCCGCTGCAGCCGATCGTCTCGGTCGGCACGTCCGCCCAGGTCACACCCGTGCGCAGCACGTAGATGATCCCGCGCAGAGCCGCACGGTCATCCGCCGGCAGCCGGCCCGGATACCGCCGACGCCGCGGCGGCCGAGGCGGGAGCAGCGGTGCGACACGATCCCACAGATCATCAGGCACAAGATCCTCCGACACCCGGAGAACTCTGCCGCCCACCAGCCCAACTGCCAAGCCAGTGAGCCAAACTCATTCTGAAATGATCAGTTATGGCGCTCTTGCGGTTATCGTGCCGAGGAGCCATCGCTGGGGTTGGGCAAGGGGTGGGGGATCGTGGACGAGGCGTTTAACGCTGCGGGAACGGCGCTGTGTTGCGCCGCAGCCATCCGGCTGGGCGGAGCCGTGCAGGTACTGACCACGCGATCTGCCCTGCTTGACCACTACAACCCGATCATGGCGGGGCTGGAGAACATCACAGCGTTTCTCGACGGTCGAGGGCTCGATGACAACTTGCTCGGCTCTGCGTTCGCCGAGAGTTGGTCCCTGGATGCCAGGTATCCGGCAGATCTCGCCGGCCACGCCTATGTCAAAGGATGGTCATCTCTGGTCTTCGGCACGGTGGTGCTGACCAGGCCGAAGCAACAGAACATTACGTCAGCGAAGACCCTGGAGTTTACCTCGAAGGCGGCGGCATCCTGGCCGACCGCCGTCCGTATCGGCTCCTTCGACAGCCTGCTCCGCTTCGAGGCAGCGTGCCAGCAAGAGGCGGAAGCCCGGATGCGGGAGGGCGGTCTTCCTGCTCTGTGGAAACTGACGGAAGATCGAACAAAGCAGTATCGCCAGACGACGGAACAGTTCATCGGATAACCGGCGTCTCAGCCTGCCAGTCTTCGGAAGCCGATGAGGGCTGCGGCTATGCCGACGAAGGCGAGGAAGTGTTCGGCCTTGCGTTCGTAGCGGCGGTGGAGCCTTCGGCAGCCGGCCAGCCAGTACACGGTTCGCTCGACCACCCAGCGGTGCCGGCCCAGCCGTTGTGAGGACTCGATGCCCTTGCGGGCGATGCGAGGGCGAATGCCCCGCTGGCGCAGCCATCGCCGTAGGTGGCCGTAGTCGTAACCCTTGTCGGCGTGCAGTTTCGCCGGCTTCCGGCGCCGGGGTCCGCGGCGGGAGCGGATGGGCGGGATGCCCCGGACGAGCGGCTCCAGGCCCTGGCTGTCGTGCATGTTCGCGCCGGAGATGCCCAGGGACAGCGGCAGTCCGTTGCGGTCACAGATCAGGTGGATTTTCGATCCCGGTTTGCTGCGGTCGGTCGGATTCGGCCCCGTCAATGGCCCCCTTTTGCGGCCCGCAGACTGACCGAGTCGAACGCGCACCGGGACCAGTCCAGTTCGCCTCGCGCTCCGAGTTCGTCGAGGATCACGCGGTAGAGCCTGGCCCAGACCCGGTCCCGGCTCCACTGAGCGAACCGGCGGTAGACCGTGGGCCAGGCCGGGCCGAACACCGGCGGCAGCTGCCGCCAGGTGCAGCCTGAGGTCGCCACGAAGATGATCGCCGCCAAGGCCTCGCGGTCACCTGCTCGGCGTCGACCGCCGCCCTGCGGACGTATCACTTCAGTCGGTGGTACCACCTGCCTGAACAGCACCCGCAACTCGTCCGGCACCAGTCACTCCACGAGATCCGTCATGCACGGATCAACGAACTGTCACGCCATAAGAAACGACGTCTTAGCCAGCATCGACAGGCCGATCGCGGACTCCTTCGTGACTGTGCAGGCGTCCTCGAGCCACCCAGGGCAGCCCAAGAGGCCGTTGGGGTCGGTGTGATGAGGTTGTAGTACGGATTCCTCTCAGTCGTCACCCAATGCTGCAGCATTCGCGCTGTGACGTGAAATAGGGGCCGTGTCTGCGAAATCGGCACGGCCCCTGCAAGCGGCCTCAGCGGTTTCGCATCGACACGACTTTGTGCGCCACGAGTGCCACGGCAATCACGCCGCCGAGGACCATGGCCACCGTTTGAAGGCCAGTATTTCCGGAATTTCCGGCGAAAATACTAACCCCTACACAGGCCACCAACACGATGACAGCTATGGGGATGTAAAGTCCGTTTGCGTCACGCTGAGACATATCGCTTCCACTTTCCTGTTTCAGCAATTCTCCGAGAAGCCGCAGCCGACTGCCCAGACCAGTCCGGTCTGGGCTACGGCTAGGCCGACTCCACCGAGCACGGTCAAAGAGGCCCCGCCGGTAGGGATGGCGGCAGCGAGACCGATCACTGCGATCGTGGTGTTGATCGTGTCTGCTACGGACCACAACCCCGTGGGGTCAGAGCTATTGATGGGGTCACCGGCGGCGTACAGGTAAGGGTTGGTCTCCTGTCCGCTGGGGTCGGGCTGGGTGAAGCGGCCGAGGGTGGGGTCGTAGTAGCGGTGGCCCATCTTGTACAGGCCGGTCGGGTCGGCATAGGCGCCCGCGTAGCGGTAGGGCTGGGGGACGGACTCCGTGGGTGTGGTGCGGGGGAGGCCGGTGGGGCCGTAGGTGTAGGTGTGGGTGCGCTTGCCGGTGCTGTCGGCGAGGCCGAGGACGTTGCCGGTGGCGTCGGTGAGGTAGTAGTAGGACTTCCCCCCAGTCGTCATGGAGTTCAGCGTGCCCGAAGGCTCGCGGATGAATCCGGTGTCGACACCGTTCGTGGTCGTGGACGCCAGGCCGAGGGCCGTGTGGTGGAACCACGTGTCGCCGAGCTTGGTGCGCTCCGCGTTGCTGGTGCCGGCGTGGACCAGATCGTAGGTCTTGCCGCCGGTGGTGATGCCGGCCAGCTGGCTGTGGTCGGTCCAGGACTCGCCCGTGCGGGGGGTGGTGTCGGCGGCGGCGGTCTCGTTGCCGAGCTTGTCGTAGGACCAGCCGGTGGTGGAGCCGTTCTTGCCGGTCAGCTCGCTGGCGTCGTTGTAGGTGTAGGTGGTGGCGCCGGGGCAGGTGTTCTTGCTGCCATCGCGGCTGGTGAGGTTGCCGGCCTTGTCGAAGCAGTACAGCCACGACGCCTTCCGCGCGCCGGCGGAGTCGGCTTCCAGGGCGTAGGTGAGGCGGTCCTGGGAGTCGTAGGTGTAGGTGGTCTTGTACTGGGTGAGGTTGTCGGTGCGGGTGCGGATCTTGGTGGTGTCCTTGCCCGCGCTGGCGTAGCTGTAGGTGAGGTCGATGAAGGTCTGGGTGCCCGAGGTGGTCTTGATCTTCTCCGGGCGGCCGTTCTTGTCGATCGTCACCGTCTGGGTGGTGCCGCCGGGATAGACGGTCTTGGTGCGCTTGTCGTTGTTGTTGTAGTCGAAGTCGGTCTTCTTGCCGTCCGGCGCCGTCAGGTGATCGAGGCGGCCGGCCGCGTCCCAGGTGTAGTCCGTCTTCCCGGTCGGGTCGGTGTAGAAGTCGACATCCCCGCCCGGGGTGTAGGCCAGGACGGTCTGGGCGCCGTTTTGCAGGGTGCGGCGCTTCTCGCGGTTGAGCTTGTCGTACTCCCAGGTGGTGGTGCCGGAGGCGTCGGTGCGGGTGGTGACGTTGCCGTCACCGTCGTAGGTGTAGGTGACGGTGGAGTTGGTCGAGGAGACCTCGCGCACGCGGTCGCGGTTGTCGTACTCGTAGACGGTTTTGATGCCACGACCGTCGGTGACGGTCTCCACCCGGCCCAGCGCGTCGTAGGTGTAGGTCGTCTCCCCCAGCGGCGCCGGCGGCTTCACCTTCCACAGGTTGCCCCGGTCGTCGTAGGTGAAGGAGGTGACCTTGCCGCCCGCGTCCTTGGCGGTGCAGCGCTGGCCCTCGAAACCGCCGCACTTGGGGGTGGCTTCGTTGTAGGTGTACTCCCGGGTGCCGCCCGCGGTGCCCGACGTGGTCACCGACATCGTGTTGCCGTTGGCGTCGTACTTGAAGGAGTCCTTGCGGCCGTCCGCGGTGGTGAAGTCGTTGGGCAGCTCGGTGCCCGCGATCGTCTGGTACGCCGTCACGGAGGCTGTGGCGCCCATGGGCAGTTTCTGGGAGACGGGGTTGTTGCGGTTGTCCCAGCCGTAGGTGGTGGTGTTGCCGCCGGTGCCGTCCGTGCCGGTGCCCATCGCGTCGATCGCGGTCTGGGTGAGGTGGTTCTTGTACGTGGCGTGGCGTGAGTGGCCGAGGGGGTCGGTGACCTTGGTGACCTCACCGTCCGCGTTGTGCGTGTAGATCGTCTCGTCGCCGTCCGGGTCCGTCACGGTCGTCGTGCCCGCGTCGGAGGGGGTGGCCGCGCTGTAGTCGTAGCGCCACGTCGGGCCCGTGTGCCCGCCGGAGGCGGATTCCGTAGCGCGCTGCATGGACGTGACGCGGTTGTGACTGTCGTAGGTGAACAGGGTGACGGTGCCCTCGGGCGTGGTCACCTTCGTCACCCGGCGCGAGGCGTCGTACTCGTAGGCGGTGGCTTTGCCGGCGGTGTCGGTGACCTTGGCGAGGTTGCCCGCGCTGTCGAGGTCGAGGACGGCGGTGCGGCCGGTGTGGTCCTTGGCCTGCCACTGGTTCGGGTAGGTCTTGACCAGGTCGATCCATCGGCCGGAGCGGGTCTCGGTGAGCTTGAAGCCCTTGTGCTCACCGCCCTCGTCGTGCTGGTCGACGGTGATCGTGCCCTTGTTCTTGTCCGTGACCTTCGTCAGGGTGCCGTGCTCGCTGTAGGTGTCCTTGGTGCCGGACTTGCGGTCGGTGAGGGTGTAGGTGCCGTCCGCGTTCTTCTTCAGGTCCTTCGAGTAGCCGACCGGGGTGGTGTAGCCGCCGTCCGTCCGGGCAGTGAAGCGCAGCAGGTTGCCGGTGGCATCGAAGACCTCGACCTCGCCGTCGTTGATCTGCAGGTAGCGCTCGTATCCCTGCCACCAGTGCTGCGACACCTTCCCCCACGGGGCTTCGAGGGAGTTGTAGGTGCGGGTGAGCTGGAGTTTCTGGCCGACGCCGGCGATGTCGAAGTCGGTGGCGGCGAGCATCAGGTTGCCGTTGGAGATGTTCATGCGCGCGACGAGCGCGTCGTTGAGGCGGGTGTCGAGGATCTGGTGCCAGGGCACCTCGCCCTGGCCTTCGGGCAGGTAGTCGGACGCCGCGGCAGCGGTGGCCGCCGAGCGGGACGCCGAGTCCTTGGCCGGTGCCTCGCCCGTGGCACGGGCCTTCTGCGCTGCCCTCCAGGCTGCGACATCGGCCGGCGGTTTGGCTTCGGCCTCCGACTCCGGCGCCGTGATCGAGCCGGCCGGTGTCGCGGGCGCTTCCACCTTCGTCGGCTTCGTCCACGGGCTCTCCGGCTGCGGTAGCTCGGGCTTCGGTGTCGCCGCCAGGCCGGGAGCCGCGGCGATCACCACGGCGGCCGTGGTGATCGCCGAGACGAGAGCGGTTCTGTGTGTTCTCCGGGCACGCCGAAACGGCGTGCTGTCGGCACGCGGGTGCATGAGCTTCCCCCCACAGGAAGTCAGAACCGGCGACCCCAGCGGTCACCAGTGGCACACAAGCTGTCACGAGAAGCACACAATCCGGCGCGACATCCCCCCGAACGCCCCTGACATGCGGGCCGGAACCAGCCCCACCGCTTCAGCACAGCAAACCGGAACCTAACCACCCCAACCACCCTGCCCACCGGGCGGAATTGATGGTTCTGTTACCACTCCTGGGCGATACCTTGACCGAAACCTTGTGACCTGGCCTTTCTTCATGAAAGGGGAGGTCAGCAGGCATCTTGTTTCGGCCAGGTTCAGGCCCGCCTCCTGCGCTGCCGGACGGCACTCGGTGGCCGTCGTCGCCGGTCATGGACGGAAAGCGCTGTCCAGGCAAGTTGTCTCAGAGCGTGCGGCGGACGTGAGGCACCCCTGCATGCACGGCTTCACGGAATGCACACTTTCCCCGTCCTGCATGCGTGGTCCCCCAGCCCGCGGCAACCACCCCTGCTGTGAAGGACGTTCTTCCCCGATGAACGCACTGGGCAGACGCATGCCCTGCTCCAGCCCAAGCCGCCACCCCTCCCCCGCCACGCACCGGACCACCCGCGCCGTGCAGCGGACCGGACGCCTGCTGTGCTGGAGCCTCGCCGCCGGCATGACCACCGCCGCCGCCGACCTGCTCCTCGAACCCCAGGCACCCTGGTGGGGTGTCGTGTGGCCCCTGCCCTGGTACCTCACCAGCCTGTCCATCCCGGCCTGGGCCATCCTGCGCGCCCGTCAAAAGACCACTCAGCACCCGCCCGACGAAAACCACCTCCCGAACAGCTGGGACCAGGCGGCTTAAAGGTCGTTTCAAAATGGCGGGTCGTCCGCGTAGCCCTCTGCATGCACCTGCATGTCCGTGCCTTGCTGGAAGAGAGTGACGTCTTCCCCCCAGCGAGCGAGTGTTTCGATCGCCCGCCGCCGGTACGGGGAGTCGTCGGCAGCAAGAGCCCGGGCATCCTTGCGTAGAGCTTCGACGTGATGAGCTAGGACGGGTGACGTAAGCAACGGAAGTGCACTGGCCAGGGCGGCCCTGCGGATCTCCGGCTCGCGGTCCGCAAGGAAGGGGTGGATGGCATCAAAGAGGGTGGGTCGAAGGACGCGGAACGCTTCGATGTCGACGGCATATCCGTCAGGTGACTCTTCGTTGGCGTCTTCGGCGGTGCTGCCGAGCCAGTCCAGAAGGCCGACGCGAAGGAAGAATCCAGGCTCCTCAGTGGCATGTGATGCTTCTCCCCGTCTCTTGTCAGTGACGATGGCAAGAGTCCGCGGGTGCCCGAGGTTCGCCGCGACAAATGACGCTGCAGGGGCCGTGGCATTGTAGAAGGTGTTCTGATGGGTGATGGCCTGTTGCAGGTCGCGGAGGGCAGCGCCCTGGTTGCGTGCGTCGTCGTCGAGTAGTTGTCGCAAGATCACGGGCGTCACTGGAGCAACGTTCGGACAGCAGTGCTCCACCGAACTCCAGTCTGTCCGTAGCAGCAGTTCCTCCGGATCAACGGCACGACCGTGCGCACTCTCCAAGGTCATCCGGCGAGTGTGACAGTCCGCCAGTGCATCACTGCCGCCAGGGCCCGACAGCCTGGTCACTGGGCCGGCTCTTGGACAATCGGCGCAGGCAGATGACACAGCACGCAAGTTGCAGAAGCCCTAGATGCAAGTCGGAGCGACGCTCGTAGCGAGTTCGCAGCCGCTTGAACTGATGGAGCCAGCGAAAGTGCGCTCGACCACCCAGCGCGTCTTGCCCAGCCCTGAACCATGGGCGACGCCGCGTCGCGCTATGAAGGGCTTGATGCCGCGCTTCCACAGCAGACGACGGTACTTGTCGAAGTCGTTGCCGCGGTCGGCAAACAACCGCTTGGGCTTGCTCCGAGGCCGGCCTCGCATTCCTCGTATGTGGGGGACAGCGTCGAGTAGAGGGAGCAACTGGGTGACATCGTGCCGATTCCCGCCGGTCAGCGAGACGACGAGCGGAGTGCCGCGGCGATCAACGAGCACATGGTGCTTGGAGCCCGGCCGACCCCGGTCGACCGGCGACGGCCCAACATGGTCCCCCCTTTGAGAGCACGGACGTGTGATCCGTCCACGGAGCAGTCGTCCAGGTCCAACGAGCCCGCGCGGCGCAGTTCTGTGAGCAGGGCGGCGTGCAGACGTGGCCAGACGCCAGCCTCGGTCCAGTCCCTCAGCCGACGCCAGGCCGTCACTCCGGAACAACCCACCGTCTCCGCGGGGACATCGCGCCACGCGACACCAGTCCGCAGCACGTACATGACGCCGGCGAGAGCCGCCCGGTCGGAAACACGCAACCGCCCGGGACACCGTCGGCGCCGTTCGGGAGCGGGCGGCAACAGCGGGGCCACCCGCTCCCACAGGGCGTCAGGAACAAGATCAGCACGCACGCGGCGACCTTGCCGCCCATGATCACCGAGCGCAAGACCTGGGGCTCAACTCATTCTGAAACGAGCAGTAAGTACCTCAGGCTTCGAAGCGGCGGCGGGAGATCTTGATGTGACCGAGGCGCCGGGTGGGCGTGTTGTCGGCCTTCGCCCAACCGAAGCCGAGCCTGACGCGGGTATGCGAACCCGCACCCCAAAGGCCCTGACTGGTCGACGCTGCGGCCGCTTCACCTCCTGCCCGAGGCTCCGTCCTCGCGGGCCGGCGAGCGGGCCCGTGAGAACGCCGTGGCCGTAGGACTGCAGTGCGAGTTGGTCTGGGCCACTACCTGGGAGGAGGAGGCGAACACCGACATAGCACCACGGCTCGGCCTGCCCCCGTTATCTTTTTCGCGGTCCTGCAAGAGGGCCGCTGGCCTCCGGGCCCGGCATGACTGTTGCCCCCTGTCGATGGGATGACCTGGGGGGTGGTGTCACCGGGTCCGAGGGGTGCCGTCGGAGACGCTGATCAGAGGTCCGACCACCGTCCGGCCGGGCGCAATGCCAGGCCGCTCGCGGGCGGCAGGTCTGCATAACGTGGATGCGCGAGAACGGCTCCCGACCTTGAGGCCGGCACGCATCGACACATGTGGGGGCACGGTGATCAGCATCGACGGGGTGGGCGTCTTCCTGGGCCTGGACGTCGGCAAGCAGACGCATCACGGCCACGGCCTGACCCCGGCCGGGAAGAAGGTGTTCGACAAGCAGCTGCCGAACAGCGAACCGAAGCTGCGGGCTGTCTTCGACAAGCTCACGGCCAAGTTCGGCACCGTCCTGGTGATCGTGGACCAGCCCGCCTCCATCGGCGCCCTCCCACTGACCGTCGCCCGGGACGCCGGCTGCCAGGTCGCCTACCTGCCCGGACTGGCGATGCGCCGGATCGCCGACCTCTACCCGGGCGAGGCCAAGACCGACGCGAAGGACGCCGCGGTCATTGCGGACGCTGCCCGCACCATGCCCCACACCCTGCGCACCCTCGACCTGACCGATGAGGTCACCGCGGAGCTGACCATGCTGGTCGGCTTCGACCAGGACCTCGCAGGCGAGGCCAACCGCACCTCCAACCGCATCCGCGGCCTGCTCACCCAGTTCCACCCCAGCCTGGAGCGCGTCCTCGGCCCGCGCCTGGACCATCCGGCAGTGACCTGGCTCCTCGAGCGTTACGGATCCCCGCAAGCACTCCGCAAAGCGGGCCGCCGCAAGCTGGTCGAGGTCGTCCGCCCGAGAGCCCCGCGCATGGCCGAGCGGCTGGTCGACGACACCTTCACCGCACTCGACGAGCAGACCGTCGTCGTCCCGGGCACCGGCACCCTCGACGTGATCGTCCCGTCGCTGGCGAAGTCGCTGGCCGCCGTTCACGAACAACGCCGGGCCCTGGAAACGCGGATTGAGGCACTGCTGGAGGCCCACCCTCTTTCCCAGGTCCTGACCTCGATGCCCGGCATCGGCGTCAGGACCGCCGCAGTCCTCCTGGCCACCGTCGGCGACGGCAGCAGCTTTCCCACCGCCGCCCACCTGGCCTCCTACGCCGGCCTCGCCCCGGTAACCCGGCAGTCCGGCACGTCGATCCACGGCGAGCACGCCCCCAGAGGCGGCAACCGGCAGCTGAAACGAGCGATGTTCCTCTCCGCGTTCGCAGCCCTCCACGACCCCGCCTCCCGCACCTACTACGACCGCTGCCGAGCCCGCGGCAAAACCCACACCCAGGCCCTCCTCCGCCTCGCCCGCCATCGCATCAGCGTCCTGTTCGCCCTGCTCCGCGACGGAACCTTCTACGAGCCGAGGAGCCCTCGACTCGCTTGACGAAGGACATAGAGGCACCCCCCTGCCGGTCCTGACCTGCCCGGAGACCTCCGACGCGCATAAACGCGAGGACCAGTGGATCAGGCTCCACTGGAAGACTCGAACTCTGGTGGAATGGGCGGCTTACCGACCGGCGAGCTCACCGGGATGCGCTCAACCTGGGGCGATGCATCGTGGTCGGGTCAAGGATGGCCTGTTTCCTGTTCGGATGTCGGGCCGCAGGCAGGCACCCTGAGCCTCGCGGCCACCGGCGTCACGGCATGCCCGCATCGTGATGCCCCCGCTGCACACCGCGGACGGGCTACGTCATCAACTCGATGTGGGGATGCTCGGGCTCCGCCGGGCAGACGAACAGGTGCTGCCGGTAGCCGCTGCCTATCTGGACCCCGGTCGCGTTGTAGCCGCGGTGGCCGGGGTACGGTCCAGCACCTGGATGGGGGTGCGGAGACCAGCTGTTGCCGGCGTCGTCCCCTGATCATGCCCAGGACCCTGCTCTTCTGGCGTTCGGCAGCCGCGGTCGCCGACATCCTCGACACGCCCCCCGAGCCGCCCGCAGTGCAGTTCGACGGCTATCTACCGGAACCGTGCGTGCTCGAACCGGAGCAGATCACCGAGTACCCCGACCATCTGGAGCTGAGCGAAGGACTGCGGGAGCAGCTCAAGCAGTGGAGTGTGCCGCAGGCGGCAGAGGAAGACATGGACCCGGACACGTACTACGACTGTGTGCTGTCCAACGCACCCGGCTGGAAGGTCGGCGGCTGGCCCGCTTGGGACTCCAACGACCCCAGCTCGCAGCCCTGCTCCGAGTGCGGCACCGGCATGGAGCTCCTGATGACCGTTGCCACGTTCGAGGAAGATGATCGAAGGGGCACCACAGAACCTGCAGCAGGTCCTTGCCCTCCGGCGGGCTCAGATCGGGCACATCCCGTACGTACAGCTGCGCGACGGGCAGCATCGCTATGGGGCCGTCGTACGCCTGGACCGCCAGCCTCACCGGATACGTCCGAGGGGGCCGGATCCGCTCGAGAGTCTCCCGTTCCTCCGGAGTCAGGTCCCGGCCGTGCGAGGCGGCGAAGATCCGTCGTTCCAGCCACAGATCCGCCGGGGACTGGGCTGAGTTGATGCCATCCACCACATGCGGCTCCTCGCAGTGCGGCCACGGCTCCTCAGCGGGCCACAGCAGCGGCCCGCCGATCGAGCTGTCGTGCCATGTCGGCGCCCCAGTGCGGGGGTGCAGGCGGGTCGCCGTGCGGGCCAGCGGAGCCAGTTGAGGAAAGACCGCGGCAACGTCGATGGGCCGTGGCGGAGTGACAGGAGTGACCTTCATGGCCGCAATCTTGCCAATCGCCACTGCCAACGGCCCTCGTGGCCGCCCCAGAGTTCCGGCTCGGGCACCACCCGGGGTAGCGCTACCGCCGATCCGTTGCCATGCGCAATCCTCGATCAAGGGCTGCGGGCCACTCAAGGCCAACGCCTGCGCCGCTACAACGCCTACACACACGAGGTGCGCGACCATGTGGCGAGTTCTCTACCAGGCAGGGAGCCGACTCGGCTATGCCGCCTCCCTG
The DNA here is from genome assembly GCF_001267885.1 of Streptomyces ambofaciens ATCC 23877. Taxonomy (NCBI): domain Bacteria; kingdom Bacillati; phylum Actinomycetota; class Actinomycetes; order Kitasatosporales; family Streptomycetaceae; genus Streptomyces; species Streptomyces ambofaciens. The sequence continues at coordinate 569,084 of NZ_CP012382.1, forward strand.
CGCTGTGACATATCTCATGGGGTCTGTCCGGCCTCGTCGACGATGCCCGAGTCGATGAGGGCGACGGAGGTGACGGCGGTTCCGGCTCGGCCCCAGGCGTTGTCTTCCACGAGGACCGTGCGCTCACCCAGCAGCCGGGCCGTGCTCTTGTCGAAGATCCATTCCGTGCGTTCGCCGTCGTGGGTCCGGGCGACGGCGACCCCGTGCCGGCCCGCCGCGTCCACGGCGTCGGGGACGATGCCGACTCCGGGAATGAGCGCAGCGGCGCGGTAGAGAGCCGCAGTGGTCTTGGGGGGAGTCACCCCGTTGCGCAGCAGGTCGCCGATCGTGACGAAGGCTTCCTGGTCCGGTCCTGTCGTGGAGCCGGATCCGGCTCCGTGGTTCTTCTCGGCGTCGTCGCGGATCTGCTCGAGCAGGGCGTCAGGATCGGCCGGCAGGGCGGCGAGGAAGATGTAGGTCGGCGCGTTCAGGTTCCCTCCACCCGCAGTGCCCGGCAGCAGGCTGTCGCTGCCGCCCTTGCGCTGCATGGTCGGCTTGCTGCCGTCCACCGAGGTCCACCGCTCCATGCTCTCGTCCTCGCGCAGAAGCTCCATTTCGCCGGCTGTGGTCTCGGACAGCACCGACGTGTGACCCACCGTCTTGACGTAGGAGTACTGGCCGGCGCGCACCGTCGTCCGCGGTGTCGTCGCGGCGGCCAGGGCCGCTCTTTCCAGCAGCCGGACCGATGCTGCCGAGGCCGGTGGCACAGTACGCGCGGTGTCAGGAGATCCGGAACCGAGACTGAGGACGACGACGGCAGCTCCGGCAGCCACCGCTGTGCCCAGGAGCAGGCCCCAGCGAACTCTCGGCCGCGAGGCGAGGCGGGAAGGGCGGGATCGCGCGTGCCGGTCGACCTCGCTCAAGAAGTGTGCGCGGCGTGCTGCCACGCGTTCGGGTGCCGGGTCCGGGTAGGGCGCGGGAGGCAGCGTCCGGCTCGCCTGCTCACGCTCGACTTGTTCCCGCTGCTCCAGATTCATCGTGGTCTCCTTCGGTGGGCGTGCGGGCTGCGGTCACCCCGCTGTGCGATGTGTCCGCTGCCGGTCCGCGGTTCCGCACCGTCCGCATTCGGCACCGCCAGTTCCTCCTCGACGAGCCTGCGCAGTTTCCCTCTCGCCCGGGAAAGCCGGGAACGTACGGTGCCCACCGGAACACCCAGTGCCTCAGCGGCCGCCGCGTACCCCAGGCCGGACCAGACGACCAGCGTGAAGACCTCGCGCTCGCCGCGCTTGAGACATTGCAGCGCTCTGGCAGCGGCGGCCAGCCGCTGAGCGTCGGCCATCTGACCGACCACCTCGTCCGAAAAGTCCGGCGAAGCTTCCGGCGGCGGCAGACGGGTCATCGCCTCCCGGTGCCGGCGTGCCGCCCGGGCGGTATTGCGCATCACGTTCGTCGCGATGCCCAAGAGCCACGCCCGGACGCTTCTGACTTCCTCGCGCAGCTTGTCACGCAGCCGCCACGCCTCCAGGAAAGTGAGCGACAGGACGTCCTCGGCCACGGCCCAGTCGCCCGTCGTCCGGATCGCGTGGGCGTAGACGACGCGCGCGTGCTCGTCGAAGATCTCGGCGAACGCCGCCCGATCGCCGGACCGGACCCGTTCATGTAAGAGGAAGTCCACAGCAACAAGTGTCCGCACAGCCACAACGGTTCCTCGCCCGGCAGGAGTCCCTCGACGAGCGGTGACCGCGGCCCCTCCGTCCGCTCACAGCCCGCGCCGTGCCCCCTCGGGGCTGCCGTCCTGTCCGGCGTGGGCCCGCGGGACCGTCGGTCAGCGCCCCCACTGCGTCACGGCGCTGGGTGTGGGCGGCGCCCGGTCATTGCGGGCAGCCGCCGGCGCAGAGCAGACCGACGATCCCGCCGTCGCCGGCCGCCGCGGGGACGACGTGGTGGGTGGTGGCCGCGGAACGCCCGCCGGTCTCCCAGGGCATGGAGGCCGCCACGGCCTGGGGGACGAGGGCGGAGAAGGCTGCGGTGGTCATGAAGACGGCTGCCACCACACCCTTGCACTGACGCATCTGGACTCCTCCATCGATATTCGGCCGACGACGTACGGCGGTCGGCCGTCTCCCCGGCCCGGCCGCCACGGCTGACCGCCAGTCTCACCGTGCGCGGTACGCCGTTCCAGGCCCACCGGACAAGTCACGGCGATTCTTCATACGATCACCGTGAACGGCGGCGTGCGTTCCGGACAGGTGCGGCCACGCGGGCGGCGGTTGCCGCGCCGGGCCCCGCTCCACCGGATTCAGGACGCGGCGTTCTTCCCGCTCGCTGTCACTCGGGGGGCGGCCCTTGCAGCGCCCGCGAGAGCACACTGCGCGCCGACCGTGAGGCCGTGGCCGTACACGGGGTTTGTAAACGGCGACGGCGTCGCCCAGGCGGACGAATCCGGCGGGACGGCGTCCGGCCTCAGCGCAGCGCCCGCGAGCCGATAACCGCGAGGAGGCGCAGTCTGTCGTGGCTCTCGCCGCCCGGTACCGCGGTGTAGACGACGAGGCGGTGTGACTGCTCCGGGTCGAGGAGCATCTGACAGTTCAGTTCGAGGGCACCGACCTCCGGGTGGACGAAGCGCTTGACGTGATGGGGTCGGACGCCGACCTCGTGCTTGTCCCACAGGACACGGAACTCGTCGCTCCGCGCGAGGAGCAGCTCGGCGTACTCGGCGGCTCGGGAGCCCGGCCCTCGTAGCGTGGCCACTTCACGGAGGCCGGACGCGAACATCCGGGAGAGGAACGCGTGATCCGCCGGCGCGTAGAGCTCGCGGGTCTCCGGATCGGTGAACCAGCGGTAGCCGATGCTGCGCGCCGGACCGGTGTGGCGGGTCCCGTCCCCGGTGAGAGCGATGCCGAGCGGGGTCTGCCGCAGCGTCTCCCCGAGTTCGGTGACGACCTCCGCGGGCGTGTCGCCCAGCCGGTCGAGGACGCGCAGCAGGCCGGGGCTGATGTGCTCGCTGACGGTGCCCGTGCCCCGGACGGGCGGGGCGTGACCGGCGAGACGGAACAGGTGGTCCCGCTCTTCGAGGGAGAGGTGCAGCCCCTGCGCCATCGAGGCGATCATGGACTCGGACGGCTGCGGGCCGCGCCCGCGCTCGAGGCGGGCGTAGTAGTCGGTCGACATGTGGCAGAGGTCGGCGACCTCCTCCCGGCGCAGACCGCTCGTTCTGCGCCGCTGTCCGCGCGGGAGACCGACGTCCTCGGGTTGCAGCAGCTCCCTGCGGCGCCGCAGGTACGCCGCGAGCCCGGCCCGGTCGATGTCCATGCGTTTCCCCCTCTCGTACCGGTCCCTTTCTAGCGCGTGGCCCCGCGCTTATCCACGGATCGTCGATCCCCCTCTCCGGCGCGGCCGGCCGACGGTGCCGGGCGGACGGCAGACGTGTCCCCGGCACGGCCCCGCCGGCCTGCCGCGACCCGGTCCGCCGCGGCCCCGGTCCGCCGCGACCCGGCCCGCCCATCAGTGGATCGGGAGGTCCTGGACACGTCCGGTCGCCGGGGACACCTTGGGGACGACGACATCGTGAGGGAGTGCACACATGCCACGCCAGGACACCGACATCAGCGTTCCCGACCTGACCGGGAAGCGTGCCGTCGTCACCGGAGCGAGTGACGGAATCGGACTCGGCATCGCCACGCGTCTGGCCGCCGCCGGCGCGGAGGTCGTCATGCCGGTCCGCAATCCGCGCAAGGGCGAGGGAGCGGTTGCCAGGATCCGTCAGGGGGCGCCCCACGCGAACGTGTCGCTGCGCGCCCTCGACCTCTCCTCGCTCGCCTCCGTCACCGCACTCGGCAAGGCCTTGCTGGACGAGGGCCGCCCCATCCACCTCCTCGTCAACAACGCCGGCGTCATGACCCCGCCCGACCGGCAGACGACCGCCGACGGCTTCGAGCTGCAGTTCGGCACCAACCACCTGGGCCACTTCGCCCTGGTCCACCACCTGTTGCCGCTGCTGCGAGCCGGCCGGGCCCGGGTGACGTCCCAGATCAGCGTCGCCGCGAACCGCAACGCCATCAACTGGGACGACCTGGGCTGGCAGCGTTCCTACAACGGCATGCGCGCCTACAGCCAGTCGAAGATCGCCCTCGGTCTCTTCGGACTCGAACTCGACCGGCGCTCCGAAGCGGCGGGCTGGGGCATCACGAGCAACCTCTCCCACCCGGGAATCGCGCCGACGAGCCTGCTCGCCGCCCGCCCCGAGGTCGGCCGCACCGAGGACACGCTGGGAGTACGCCTGATCCGCGCCCTGTCCACCCGCGGCATCCTTGTCGGCACGGTGCACACGGCGCAGTTGCCTGCCCTGCTCGCCGCCACGTCCCCCCAGGCCGTCGGCGGGGGCTTCTACGGACCGAAGGGGCCCGGGCACATGGGTGGCCCTCCGGGGGAGCAGAAGCTGTACAGCCGTTTGCGCGACACCGGGGAGGCGCAGCGCATCTGGCGGATCTCCGAGGAGCTCGCGGGTGTCGGCTCCTGGGGGTAGGGCCTCCCGGGCCCGACGAGGTCTCGCGGCCCTGAGGAGACCTTGCGGCCCTGAGGAGACCTTGCGGCCCTGACAAGGCATTGCGGGACGGACGACGTCTCGCGGGACGGATGACGTCACCCTTCGACAGGAGCCCGTCGGCCCGACTCCCGCCGGTCGCGCGGGGGGTGACGGAACCGCCGGCACACGGGTGGGGGCATCCGGTGATCCGGCTCGGCAGCCGGAATGACGGATTGGCGGCCGTGCGATGCGGGCAGGGAGGCAGGTGGTGTCATGAACGCGACTACCTTCCCCCCACAAGGAGGTCGACCATGCACGTCCGTACCTTGACCGGCGGCCTGGCCGCGACGCTGCTGATGTCCCTACCCCTGCTCGGTGGCCAGGCCTCGGCCGCCGGCCCGTCCGGAGGCTCCACGCTTCCCGCTGCCGCAGCCGCCCGGATCCTCACCTACGACGCGAGCGGCTCCGCGGAGTTCAAATCCGCGGTCGACCGCGGCGCGGCCATCTGGAACGAGAGCGTCGACAGCGTGGAGCTCCGACCGGCCGCGTCCGGACAGCGCGCCAACATCCGCGTCCTGGCGGACAACGGCTGGCCGCGTGCCCTGCCCGGTTCCCTCGGCAACGGCACCGTCTACATCGGGCGCCAAGCCGTGAACCAGGGTTACAACACGGTGCGCATCTCGTCCCACGAACTCGGGCACATCCTGGGGCTGCCGGACCGCAAGCCCGGCCCCTGCTCCAGTCTGATGTCGGGGTCCAGCGCGGGCGTCCCCTGCACCAACCCCTACCCGAACGCGGCCGAGAAGGCCGAGGTCGAGGGCAACTTCTCCGCGACCTCCCGGGCACCTGCGCCGCGGCCCGTCCTGGTCGGAGACTGACCGAAAGCTCAGGGAAACCGTCCGTGCTCCACCCGTGCACCCCACCCCGCACACGAGGGGTGGGGTCACGCGCTCCCAGCGGGTCGCCTACCCCGGCCGCGCCCCGCCGGCCTCTCGGCGCTCCGGACACCACCCCGTCAGCCCCCGGCGCTCCGGGCACCGCTGATCGGACCCTCCCAGCCCTGTCGGCGGTCAGCCGATCGCCGACCGTTCGGTGCCCGGGTCGGCTTCCTGGGTGGCGGCCCAGGTGGCGAGGAGGCGCAGCCCTTCTTCGGAGGGGGAGCCGGGCTCGGCGGTATAGATGGTGAGGGTGAGTCCGGGGGCGGCGGCCATGTCCAGGCCCTCGAAGGCGAGGGAGAGGTCGCCGACGGCGTGGTGGTGGAAGTGCTTGGTGCCGGTGCCGTGGTGGCGGATGTTGTGCGCACTCCACCGGGTACGGAATTCGTCACTGCGGGTGCACAGCTCGCCGACCAGGTCGTGCAGGCCCTTGTCGTGCGGGTTGCGGCCGGCTTCGGCGCGCACGATGGCGACGGTGATGTCGGCGAAGGCGTCCCAGTCGGGGTAGAAGCGGCGGGCGGCGGGGTCGAGGAAGGTGAAGCGGGCCAGGTTCTGCTGGTTGCCGGGCGTGGTGTAGACGTCGGCGTAGAAGGCGCGGAAGAGCTGGTTGGCGGCGAGGATGTCCATGCGCCCGTTGCGGACGAACGCCGGTCCGGCGGTGATCGCGTCCAGGGTCCATTGCAGGCTGCGGTGCGGCTTCCACTGCCCTTTGGTACGGCGGCGGGGGCGGGTGAGGGCGTCGGAGCCGTCGGCGACCTGGGCCAGGTTCACCAGGTGGGCGCGCTCGGCGTCATCGAGCTGGAGGGCGCGGGCGAGAGCTTCGAGGACGGACGGGGAGACCCCGGCGAGGTTGCCACGCTCCAGTTTCGAGTAGTACTCCACGCTCATGTCGGCCAGGGCCGCGACCTCGCCGCGGCGCAGGCCCGGCACACGGCGCCGGGAACCTTCGGGCAGTCCCGCCTGGCCAGGGGTGATCTTCGCGCGCCGCGAGGTGAGGAACTCGCGGACCTCCTCACGGTTGTCCATGTCTTCGACGGTACGTCCCGCACGCGGCCATAGGGATGTACTGCCGGTGCACCCCTTGTCAGTGCCTCGCTGCGCGCGTGAAGAGGGGGTTACCTGGAAGGTGTGGTGCTTCTCCTTCGGCCGCCAAGGCGGCTGAGGCGCAGCTCCACACCCTGCGGTACGCCGGAGCCCCGGCCACCAGCTGAGCCCGGGCCCTTGGTCCAGGGCGCCGCACAGCACCGCGGACGCATGCCCCGCCGTGAAGCCGCTCGGTGACCACACTGCTCCTTCCTCGGGCGGCCTCTACGGGGCCCGCCCGCACCCACGTTGTTGAGGAGAACTACCGTGACCACCTTCGCCCTCGTCGGCGCCGGCCCCGGCCTGGGGCTCGCAGCCGCCCGTCGCTTCGGCAAAGCGGGCCACAGCGTCGCCCTTCTCTCACGCAGCGCCCAGCATCAGGACCACCTGGTAGCCGACCTGGCGAGGGAGGACATCCACGCCTGCGGCTTCACCGCCGACGTCCTCGACCCCGCCTCCCTCACCGCGGCCCTGCGTGAAGCCGCGGACACGCTGGGACCCGTCGAGATCTTGCAGTTCAGCCCGGTGCCCCGCGGCGACTTCATGAAGCCGGTCCTGGACACCACCGCAGCCGACCTGGATGACCCGCTGGGCTTCTCCGTCAAAGGGCCGCTCACCTGCGTGAACACGGTCCTGCCCGGAATGCGGGAGCTGGGCCGGGGCACGCTGCTGTTCGTCAACGGCGGCAGCGCGGTACGCCCGCACCCGGACCGGGCCGGCACCTCGATCGCGTTCGCCGCTGAGAGCGCCTACGCGGCCATGCTCCACACCGCGCTCGCCCCGGAGAACATCCACGCCGCGCAGCTCATCGTCCCCGGCGCGATCAGCCCCGACTCCGCGACCTCCAGCCCCACGGCGCTGGCCGAGCGGCTGTACGGCCTGCACACCGACCGCAAGGGCTTCCGCCACTACGCCGAGCCCATGCCCGACCTGCTGGACGGCCCTCCGTGACCTTCATCCTTCGCCGGGCCCTGACCGCCACCGCCATCACCGGCGTACTGCTGGTGACCGCGACCGCCTGCTCCGACGACTCGCCCGTCGAGCAGGCGCCGGCCACCGGCTCCGCGTCATCGTCCGTGACCGGGCAGCCGCAGACTTCGGTGTCAGCAAGCGCGTCCGTCTCAGACAGGAGAACTCCGATGGACATCCGCGTCACCATCGACGGCCGGCCCGTCGACGCGACTTTGAACGACAGCCCCGCCGCCCGTGACCTCGCCTCCCTGCTCCCACTCACCCTGGACCTGGAGGACTTCCATGGGACCGAGCGGATCGCCGACCCGCCCAGGAAGCTGACCACCGAAGACGCCCCCGAACCGGCCGCGGCAAAGGTCGGAGACATCGCCTACTTCGCGCCCTGGGGCAACCTCGCCTTCTTCTACAAGAACGGCCCCTCCGCCTCCTCCGACCTGCTGATCCTCGGGCACATCGACGCCGACGCCGACCAGCTGTCCGGGGCCGACCGCATCACCCTTGAGGCCACCTCCTGACCTCGTCCACCCCGCCTCCTCGTACGGGAAGAAGTTTTCGCATGTCCTCCGCCACCGGGTCCGCCCGCGGCAAGCTGCCCTTCGTCGTCTGGGTGCTCGCCGCCGGCACGTTCCTGATGGGCACCACCGAGTTCGTCATCGCCGGACTGCTGCCCGAGATGGCCGCCGACCTGAACGTGAGCCTGTCGCACGCCGGTCTGCTGATCACCGCATTCGCCGTCGGAATGATCGTCGGCGGGCCGACGATGGCCATGGCCACCCTGCGCCTGCCCCAGCGCCACACCCTCGTCGGCGCCCTCGCCGTCTTCGCACTCGGGCACACCGTGGCCGCCCTGAGTACCTCCTTCACCGTCGTGCTGACCGCCCGGGTCGTGACCGCTCTGGCCACCGGAGCGTTCTGGGCGGTCGGCTTCGTCATCGCCACCACCGCCGCCGGGCCCGCACATGCCACGCGGGCGGTCGGCGTCATGATGGGCGGCCTCACGCTGGCGAATGTCGTCGGCGTGCCGATCGGCTCGTTCGTGGGTCAGTACACCGGCTGGCGCGGCCCGTTCTGGGCGCTGGCCGTTCTCGCCGCGCTGGCCGCCGCGTTCGTCGGCCGGTTCATCCCTCGTACCGGACTGCGGGCCGAGGTGTCGGTGCGGGCCGAGGTCCGGGCCCTGGGACAGGGGCGGCTGTGGCTGGCGCTCGGCGCGGCCGTGCTGATCATGGGCGGTGTCCTGGCGACGTACACGTACATCACGCCGCTGCTGACCGACCGGGCGGGCATCCCGGCGGGTGCTGTGCCGCTGGTGCTGATCGCCTTCGGTGTGGGTGCGCTGGGCGGCACCGCCATCGGGGGCCGTCTCGGGGACCGCCGCCCGATGGTGACGACGATCACCGCGTCGGCGGCCACCGCCCTCATCCTGCTGGCCCTGATCCCGGCCTCCAGCAGTCCGGTGGCCGCCGTGGTTCTGGTCTTCGGCATGGCCCTGGCCGGGTTCACCGTCAACCCGGTCGTCACCTCCCTGGCCGTCCGCTTCGCCGGGGATGCTCCCACCCTCACCTCGGCGCTGACCACCTCCGGCTACAACACCGGCATTGCCGCCGGTTCCCTTGTCGCGGGCCGGGCCCTGGACTCCTCGCTCGGTCTGTCCGGTCCGGCCCTGGTCGGTGCGGTCTTCGCCGCGCTCACCCTGCTGCCCCTGATCGCCCTCGCGCTGCGCGGCACCGCCGGCCCCGCGCGGATCGTCGCCCACCACATCACCGACACCGACGAACCTCGGCAGACAGCTGAAGCCGCCACGACGACCGCACGCTGAACTCCACGCCTGTACGCCTTCGTTGGGAGCAACCGCCATGAACCCCACCTACGACTTCACCGGACAGGTCGCCTTCGTCACCGGCGCCTCCTCTGGCATGGGCCTGGCCACCGCCCGCGCCTTCGCCGCCTCGGGAGCCGCCGTCGCCCTCGCCGACATTGATGAGGACGCCGTGAACGCCGCCGCCGAGCGGCTCGCGGACGACGGCCATCAGGTCCTCGCGCTGGTCTGTGACGTCACCGACGAGGACCAGGTCGCCGCCGCCGTTGACCGCACGGTCGAAGCCTTCGGCCGGCTCGACATGGCCTACAACAACGCCGGGATCATGCCCCCGCCCACCGACGCCGCAGACGAGAGCGCCGAGCAGTTCGACCGCGTCCAGGGCATCAACCTGCGGGGCATCTGGGCGAGCGTGAAGCACGAACTGCGCCACATGCGGGAGCAGGGCAGCGGCGCGATCGTCAACTGCTCCTCCCTCGGTGGCCTGGTCGGCAACCCCGGCCGCGCTGCCTACCACGCGACCAAGCACGGCGTGATCGGCCTGACCAAGAGCGCCGCCCTCGAATACGGCTCCCGCGGCGTCCGGATCAACGCCGTATGCCCCGGCACGATCAGCACCCCGATGGTCGACGCCATGGTCGACGGCGGAGAACTCGACCTCAGCCGGGCCGAAGCCGGCCAGGCCATCGACCGGCTCGGCACCGCCGACGAGATCGCCCAGGCCGTGCTGTGGCTCTGCAGCGACGGCGCCGGCTACGTCACCGGCATCGCCCTGCCCGTCGACGGCGGCTACACCGCCCAGTAACCACTCGGGCCGCGTACGACACGACGCCCGCGCCGCTCTCCGACGAACCCGACCCTCGTAAGCCTCCTGGCCACCAGGAGGCCATCGGGCCATGCCCTCCCCCGCGGCGCCACCGCTGCGCTGTTGACCCTGTCCACGACGCGAAGGTCTCCCCTATCCTGTTGACACGATTGCTGAAGCTTGGGCACGTGTCATCGAGGTCCGAGTGAGTACCCCACCCCTACTCCTGTGAGTACGTGCACTCACGTAGAGGCGGCGGCTTGATCGAAGACTTGGCACATGAGAACCCTTGTCTCGACGAGCCCGGTCGCCCGCTCCCCGCGCCGCCTGCGGCTCACGCTCGCGGTAGCAGCTCTCACCACTTTGGCGCTCACCGCCTGCGGCACGGAGAAGACAGACGCCGACGGACCGCAGAGCAAGCACGTTGACACCGCCGGGGCCCGGCCCAACGCGGCCTTCACGGAGATGCTGAGTCAGGTCGCGCAGTCGTGTCCCCCGAGCGCTGCGCCAGAGGCGCCGCCGATCGGTCCGGCGGAGACGTTGTCGCCCGGTTCGGTGGAGACACCGCCGAGCGAGGCGATCGAGCCGATCGCCCCCACGGCGGGGCCGGAAGTGGAGCTGAACGCTCGCGACTGGTGCGCGGGCGTTCGCCATGAACAGCGCATCGCCCAGGAGCTGTGGGATCTGGCGGACCCCACCCCCGCCAAGGTCAGGGCGATCCTGAACGATCTCGGCTACATCGACGAGCGCATCCACGACCTGGAGCAGTCCGGTACGACCACACGGTTCTTCGTCGACCTGCGCGACCGCGGCGGACGACTCTGCTTGGACGGCTCGGCGGCCGGCGAACAGACCGTCGTCGAAATGTGCGTAGCCCCCGCGAGCGGCCCGTTCACGCCTGAAGAACGGTAACCACCAGCTCGCGCCCAACAGCCTCGCCACGGGCCGCTCGCGTGCAGGGCGGTGGACACTCCCGGCTGCGCGGGGGCTTCCGGCACTCATTGTGCAGGCGGCTGCACAACGATGATGGAGGTCCTGCACAGTCGGCGTGCGCGGCGACTGTGCACAGGCGGATGCACAGTCGCCCCTCAGGCGACACTCCAGTCCGGTGCCCACACGTCGTGCGGGGGCCTCGGGCCTGCGGTGCGCAGATGGTCGCGTAGCGCGGTCAGCACGGGGTGTTGGTCTCCGCTGCGAAACAGCAATGCGTGCGGGTAGACCGGGGTCGGGTCGTGCAACGGGATGCGCCGTAGGTCGTGGGCCTGGGGCCACAGGTACCGGTCTCCGCTGCCGACGAGGGTGGCCAGCGAGGCCGAGTCGGCCAGCGCGTCCATCAGGGCCTCGTCACCGAAGTTGGGGCCGAGCGCGTCGATGCTCAGGCCGAAGGCCTTGGACAGCGCCTGGTAGAACGCCGCCCACTCCGTGTCGGACCTGATCCCGGGGATCCAGATGCGGTGGCCGGCCAGGGCCGCGGGACTGACCCAGGGCGCGTCAGCCAGTGGGTGGCCGGGTCCCACCAGGAGCTCCAGGGGTGCGTCCAGGAGTCGTTCGGCGATGATGCCCGCCGGGACCTGGTCGGCCGGCAGGGCGCGGAAGGACGCGTCGACGGTCCCTTCGAGCACCGCCTGGGCGGCCTGGGCGGCGTTCTCCGCGCTCAGCGTGACCGCGTCCAGGTCCGTCTCGGGGTGGGAGCGGTAGAACCGGTAGACAGCCTGGGCCGGGGCGATACGCCGATTGAGGACATCGACGCGCAAGGGACGGCTTCCGGGTCGTACGGCCTGTTCGGCCTGCTCGATGGCCGCCAGGACTTTCTTGGCGTGCGGCAGGAAAACCTGCCCGTCCAGGCTCAGTCGGGAGCCTCGGGAGGTCCGCACCAAGAGCGTGACCTCGATGTGCCTCTCCAGGGCCGCGATCCGCTTGGAGACCGCCTGTTGGCTGATCCCCAGCTGGTCGGCAGCAGCCTGGAACTGGCCGGTCTCGGCGACTGCCACGAATGTCCGTAGCGCTTCAGCATCCACACTTCTACCCTACTTCTACAACTGATGGTTGTGTCTGGCGTGGTGCGGGTTGTTTGATCGATTGTTCTGCGCGGTGGTGGGATAGGCGCATGTCTACTCGCACAGAGCAGGTCATGTACGTCCGGACCCCTGAGTTCACGCGTCATGCGGAGCGGATCGTGGAGGTGACCGATGCGACGTCTCGGCTGAACGTGTTGCCCTTCAGCGACAGCGAAGGGCGCGCGGAACTACTTTCTGTTGTGTTCGGCGGTCCGCTGCCGGAGTCGGTGGTGATCTACCCGCCGTTCTTCACCGAGTACGGGCTCAACACGACGTTCGGGGAGAACGTCTTCGTCAACCAGGGATGCACCTTCATGGACAAGGGAGGCATCCGTATCGGCGACGGCGTCATGATCGCCCCAAGGGTCAGCCTCATCACCGGGGGCCACCCCCTGCGCCTGGCCGAGCGCCGCGAGTACCTCTCGTTCGCCCCGATTGTCATCGAGGACGACGTCTGGATCGGGACGGCTGCCGTGATCACGCAAGGGGTGACCATCGGCGCCGGTGCGGTGGTCGCTGCCGGTGCGGTGGTCACACGTGATGTTCCTGCCGGCACCGTGGTCGCGGGAGTGCCAGCCCGGGTGATCAAGACGATCGACTGAACCCGACCGGGGCTGCCAACGGGGTGCGCAGCGCCTCTGCGGTCTGGTCCTGATGCCTCGTCACACCCCGCTGACCGACCGGCAGTGGGACCGCATCCGACTTCTGCTGTCCTCCAGTACCGTCGGACGTCCCTCCGGGGCGCTCTGCTTCTGCACGCGAGAGGGGACGACCTATCCGCTCACGGTTGGTGGATCACGGGGTGCTCGGTTGGGCGGTCGGGCAGTGGGCCTGGCCTTCGTCGTCTTCATTCCTTGTTGTGGTGGGGCGGCTGTAGGACATGGTCAGACGGTCGGGCTTGACGGTGACGACAGCTTGCGGCCGCGGCGGTCGTGTCGTCAGTTGAAGGTGCGAGCAGTTCTGGAGGATGGTCGCCAGGATGATCTGCAGCTCGGCCCAGGCGAAGTTCTCGCCGATGCATTTGCGTCGTCCGTCGCCGAAGGCGAGAAATGATCCACGGGTGGCCGCGGCCTCTCCGCGCGTCCAGCGGTCCGGGTCGAAACGCTCGGGATCCGGGAAGACCTCCGGGTCGTGCTGGTGGAGGTACGGGCTCCATACGACGTCTGCGCCTGCCGGAATGGCGTGTCCGCCCAACTTGGTGTCTCGGGTCGCGGTGCGCGTCACCATCCAGGCCGGCCCGTACTTGCGCACGGCTTCCTGCAGCACGCTGCGGGCGTAGTGGAGCTGGTCGACGTCGGTATAGCGAAGCGGTCGGTCCTGGCAGACAGAGGTGAGCTCGGCGCGCAGGCGTTGTTCGACGTGCGGGTGCTGGCTGATCTCGTACAGGGACCAGGCGAGGGTGGTACCGGTGGTCTCGATGGCTCCGGTCAGCAGGGTGATGGCTTCGTCCTGGAGCTGCTGACGGCTGAGGGGCTCTGGTGCGGTGAGGAGCGTTTCGAAGAGACCGGTGGGACGGTCGGCGTGGGGGCACCCGGTGGCCTGCGTCGTCGTCGCGGACGTGGTGGACAGTCGGCTGGTGTGGTGGTCGATGGCCTGGTCGATGAGCGTGCGCAGGCGGGCCACCCGGGCCGCGTGGGCACGGTTCGCCGGCAGTGGCAGCCGGTTGGCCCAGGGCGGCAGGATGGTCTGACGGATGGTTCCTTTCATGATGGCCGGCATGAGGGCGGTGAATTCCTCTTGCAGGTGGGGTGGCAGGTCTGTGCCGAACAGTGCGACGAGGAAGGCTGCCAGGGTCAGGTTGTTCATGTCGGCGAAGACGTCACGGTGTTCGCCGTCCTCCCAGGCGTCGACCATGGACTGAACCTGGTTGATCATGGCGTCGCCGCGGGTGGCGATGTGGGCTTTGTTGAACATCGGTTGCATCAGGCGCCGGTTGCGCAGGTGGACGTCTCCGTCCGCCACGGTGGCGAGTCCGTCACCGAAGAACACGCGGAGCGCGTCGATGATCTTGCCGCCCTTGGTGAAGTCCGCGGCGTCGGTGACCAGGACCTTGCGCGTGAGGGCAGGGTCGGTGACCACATAGGCGGGCGCGGTGCCGATACGTATGCGCACGACGCTGCCGTGCTCTCGCAGCGAGGCCATGAAGGGCAGGGGGGTGCGAGCGAGGCGGTGGGCGTGCCCAATCAGAGGAAGGCTGCCCGGCGCAGTCGGTGTGGGCGTGAAGGGGGGCGTGGTCACTGTGCTCGGCTCTCCTCATGGTGGGGTCATTGAGGTGCGGCCGATGCATGCCCAAGATCAATCCCGCGGAAGCCGTCTGCGCGCGATCTTCACATGCCCGAGCTGGAACCAGCCGTCTGGGACGGCCACGTTGTAGTCCGTGGGCGGTGAGGAGAACTGGTCGACCGTCTTCATGCCGCCCCTCCATCAGCGGGAGTCGAGACGTCTCCGGTCAAGAGAGGAGTAATCCGCATGGTCCGAACTGCTTCGTCAGCCAACTCGGTGATCTGTTCTGTGAGAGCGATCTTCTCCCAGGTCACCGTGACAACGATGAGACTCTCCATGCCGGGAGGGAAGACGGCGTACTTGATGAACTCGGTCAGCTTGCGACCGAAGCCGAGTATCCGCTTGATCTTGAGCGTTGCCTGGATACGCACCGCAGGTCCCGCGGCCAACTCGAGGTGAGCGATCTGGGGTGTACCCGTGACCTCCGCGTTACCCCACTGCAGAAGCAGCGGGACGACCTCTCCCCGGTCGGGCCGAGGCACGCCCTCATCGCCGTACGAGTCGACCATGAGGTTTGCGAGGGCCTCCCCCGCCTCCGAGTAGTACGCCGCCGCGAGTGTGGGCGTGCCGTCGTTGAGGTCCACGGCCCGCTCGACCATGTCGTCGAAGACCGCGCTCTTCTCGATCTGGAGGCCGAGTGGATTGAGCCGGTTCACGACCTCCGTTGCCAGTTCCTTGGCCTCGGCCTTGGTCCCGTCGCGCAGCGTGAGATCGATCCACCCCGGCTGGAACTCGAAGGTGCACTCGAAGGTCTCATCCAGCGGAGCTGGATCGTCCGGTGTGGTCATGCTCGGACCTTTCATCAGGGTGCGGACGGCCTTCAGCCGATTCAGACCGTTCTATAGAGTTCCGTCCAGACTCAGACCGCCCAGCGTAATACCGGCTCCGAACCGGGTCCTTCCTCGGTGACGAGGGGGTCTGCCAGGTTGTCGATCTTTCGGTGTACTTGTCTCCGTGCTTTACCTCTGAGCAGAAGATGGCGCGTCGGCCATGGAGGGCGTGCCATGAGAAGCCGAGCGGTGCTGCGTCGGCATAGTCGCCCAGGAGTCTCATCAGGACGTCCAGCAGAACGGACTTGCCGATTGTGCCGGAGTCGAAGAGGAGCGGCGGGACCTGTCCGCCGACGTCTCCGGTGACGGAGTAGCCGAGCAGCAGTTGGAAGTCGCTGACCATGTGCTGGGCTTCGGCGTCTTCGCCGAAGGCGTCTGCCAGGAAGCGTTCCCAGCGTGGAGTCGGCATGGTTCGTGGGTCCGATGGTGGTGGACCGTGAGTGGAAGTCCTTGGCGGGTCCGGTGCTTTCACCAGGCCGGTGCGCAGGTCGACCATGCCGTCGGGGGTGCACAGCGCGTAAGGGTCGGCGTCCAGGAGGGCGGCGTTGATGACCATGCCGGGGGCAGATGTGGCCTGCGTCAGCATGGCGTTGATGCCGGTGGTGGACAGCGCCAGCTGACGGTGGTGGGCCTCGGCACGCCGACCATCGGCCTGATGCCGGCGATGACGGGGTTCCACGTGGTGGACGTCAAGCAGCCGGAATGGGTGAGCGGCGTGATGTCGCGGTACTTCCTGCCGTGGTCGGCCTCCCCGCGGGACCCGCCCCCGGTCGACAGCTCCCACGGAAGGCTCTCCGAGGAGTAGGGCGGCCTCCGCGGGAGCCGACGGGACTTCGCGGCCTGCGAAGGGGGGCTACCGGGCAGCGGCGTCCTCCACCGTCCCGTGCACCTTCAGGACGGCGTCGACTCCGGTGAGCTCCAGGACCCGCCGCAGCTGGGGTGTCGGCGCGGCCACGCGCAGATCAGTGGCCAGGTGGGTGTGGATCAGCAGGTTGAGGAGCGTCGAGTCCGCGAACGCGATCCCGGAAGCGTCCACGACCACCTTCTCGTGCTTCGCCGCCGCCACCCCCATCGCCTCCGCCAGCGGCGTGATGGAGTGCATGTCGTAGGAGCCGCTCGCGACGACGACCCACGCGTCGTGCCACGCGTACTGCACCACCGCTGAACCGTCCGGAACGCGCACGCCGGCCGGGACCGCCGACGCCCCGCTCTCGTCGCCGGCGTCGAGCACGCTCCCGCTTGCCGCGACCTCTGCTTCGGCCTCTGTCTCGGCCCCGTCGATAGACACCCTCGGGTCCCTCCTGTGACTCTCCCGTGGGGGATCGCGTCATCTGTTACGCGAAAAGTATGTCACGTATTCTGCATCCGACAAAGGTGGTCCTACAATGCTGTGCATGGTTGGAGTACCTGAGTCGCACAGCGGATGGACGTTCGTCACCAACCACGCACGTGTACTGGCGGTCATCGCCGACAACCCGAACGTCCGGATCCGCGACATCGCCGCCCACTGCCGGCTCACCGAGCGCGCCGTCCAGCGGATCATCTCCGATCTGGAGCAGGACGGTTACCTCTCCCACACCCGCGACGGGCGCACCAACACGTACCGCATAGACCCGAACAAGGTCCTGCGCCACCCGGCGGAGGCGGGCCTCACCGTGGCCTCCCTGTTGTCCCTGCTCGTCCAGGACGAGACCGACCGCATCGCGACCCAGCCGGGCCCGCAGTCCCTGATGGACGCCGGTAGCGCGCGTTAGCGGGCTGTCCGGCCGGAATCTCGCCGGGCAGGCCCTACGCCTCGTCGCCGGGCGGGCCGTCGAGGACCTCCGTGGGCATCGGCTGCGCCGAGGAGACGAAGAGACAGAACGGGTGTCCCGAGGGATCCGCGAGGACGTACAGCGGCTCCTCCGGATCGTCGAAGCGGTCGAGCAGGAGTTCCGCCCCCAGCGACTCGGCCCTCAGACGCTGGCGCGTCAGCGCCGCGGTGTCGGGCACGGTGAGATCGAGGTGCGCCTGCATCGGAAGGTCGTGCGACGGCCATGTCGTGCGCGGCAGACGGTCCACGAGCTGGAAGGCGAGGCGGTTCGCTCCGCCGGGCGTGCGCAGTACGAGCCAGTCAGGCTCCTCCGGCGCACCGTCGGCCGGGGGCTCGTCCCCCGGCCGGTACGTCAGACCGAGCAGGTTCCTGTAGAACTCGGCCAGTTGCCGGGGGTCGGTGGTGTCCAGCACGGTCTGCAGCAGTCGGGGGTAGTCGCCCATGGATCCTCCGCAAGTAGCCGGTGTCGTCCGCTCCCCTGCCGGTTCCCCTCCCCAGGCGTTGCCCACACGGCCGAACCGTCGAGCTTCCGGGGAGGGCGCGCCCGCAGGGCGGAGGCCGACTGCCCGCGACGCCGCCGGACCCCCGCAGAAGCCCTCTCCGGTCCTCGCGGCCGCCTCACGATGCCCGCGGGTCGGGGGCGGGGCCTCGCCGGGTCCGGGCCTAGGATCGGCGGCGTGGACATTCCTCACGACCTGATCGTTCTTGAACGGGCGGCGGAAGAGCAGCGTGCCCGGCTCGCCGGACTCGAAGGCGAGGAGTTCGACGCGCAGCACCGGGCCTGGCGGGAGGCCGTCCAAGCCGCGCAGGCCGCGTTCGCCGACCACGCCACGGTCAGCGGCCAGACGACGGAAGGAGTCGAGAGGGCGGTCAAGCGCGCCGTCCGGCAGTCGGAGGAGGACCCGGCCGAATAGGACGGCGGGCCGTCGGCACTCGCCTCGATCCGCGCGGTGGCCCGCCGGGGTGCGTCGCCGCACCCGGCGACCCGGCCGGCCCGGCCCACACCCCACACCTGCACCCGCACCCGCACCCGCACCCGCACCCGCACCCGGTGCACTGCCCCACCGCTTTCCGCGTCGCCAGGCAGCCGCCTCATCACTCATGACGAACTTGTGCAGTTCTGCGGTCGGCATCATGGAAGCCAGACGAGGCCAGACATCTCGACCCGTCCAACCCGTCGGCTCCGTGATAACACCAAGTGATCCAACTTGGAAAGGCCACGACTCATGGGTATCTTCAGCCGCCGCCAGACCTCCGTGATCGACCCGCCGTCGGCTGTCGACTCCGACCATCCCCTCGTGCAGACCGCGGCGGCCGACGCCACACTCGACCCGGCACTTCGGGCGCTGACCGGGCACTGGACCATCGACCGCCCGCACAGCCGGATCGGGTTCTCCGTGCGGCACGCCATGGTCACGACCGTCCGCGGGGCCTTCGCCGACTACGACAGCTCGCTCTACTTCGACGGGGCCCGGCCGTCCCAGTCCCGGGCGGAACTGGTCATCCGAGTCGCCAGCGTCGACACGGGCGTGGAGCAACGCGACGGTCACCTCGTGGGCCGGGACTTCTTCGACGCGCGCCGCTATCCGGAGATGACGTTCCGCAGCACCGCCACGGTCCACGAGGCCGGGGAGACCTTCCGCATGACGGGGGACCTCACGATCCGGGACACGACCGGGCCCGTGGAGATCCAGTTGGACTACCTCGGCTCCGTCATGGATCCGTTCGGCTACGAGCGCGCGGGCTTCGACGGCACCACGACCATCGACCGCAGGGACTGGGGACTCGTCTACAACCAGCGGCTCAAAGCGGGCGGCAGCATGGTGAGCGAGAAGGTCCGGCTCCAGTTCGACATCTCCGCGATCCGGGCCACCGCGTAGGGTCCCCGGGACCCTCGACCGCCGTGTGCCGAGGGCGGGCCACGCGGGCCCGGCGGCACGGGCGAACCCGGAGACACCGGCCTCTACCGCCGCCTCGAGGCGGTGTACCGGGACGTGCGCGACCGGACCGACGCCCTGTACCGCCGCACGCACGACATCTTCGGCTGAGAGCGCGGGGGCGGCAGACCATCGGACAGTGTTAGAAATGGTGTATGTCTGGGCGTACTGCTCGATCCGTTCGCGCAGGTCGACCGCCCGTCGACCTGGCCGGTGGCGGAAGGAGTCCGCGCCACTGGTGGGGGCTGCGCGGACGCAGTGTCGCCGGGCAGGTCCTGTTCCTCCAGGTCGTGGTCGCCGTGCTGCTGATCGTGGCGGCAGCCGTCGGAGTCACCGTCCAGACGCGCAGCGACACGGAGCACGACGCGCAGGAGCGGTCGCGGGCCGTCGCGGTGGCCCTCGCCCGGTCACCGGGTTTCGTCACGGCGTTGCGGTCGGACGATCCGACCGCCGCGCTGCAGCCGTACGTGGCCGCGGCCCACGAAGGCACCGGGGTGGACTTCATCGCCGTGATGGAGACGGACGGCACCCGTTACGCCGACACCGATCCGCGGCTGATCGGTGAGCGGGCGGAGGACGTCGGGCGGGCGGCGCGGGGCGAGGCGTACACCGAGATCTACGAGGGCGATCCGTCGGACGCGGCCCGGGCCGTCGTCCCGGTCACGGACGGCCGGGGCGTCGTCGTGGGGCTCGTCGCCGCGGGGGTGACCCTGGGGACGGTCGGGCAGGCGCTGGCGGGCCAGATTCCGCTGATCCTCGTCTCGGGAGGTGTCGCGCTGGTGCTCGCCGTCGGCAGCGCCGCCCTGGTCAGCCGACGACTGAGACGGCAGACACGGGGCATCGGGCCGACCGAGATGACCCGGATGTACGAGCACCACGACGCCGTGCTGCACGCCGTCCGCGAGGGCGTCCTCATCGTGAGCGACGACGGTCACCTGGTGCTGGCCAACGACGAGGCGCGGCGCCTGCTGGAACTGCCGGAGGACTGCGACGGGCGGCACATCACCGGGCTGGGCCTGGACTCCGCCATCGTGGAGCTGCTCTCCTCCGAGCGCTCCGTGACGGACGAGGTGCACCTGGCCGGTGACCGGCTGGTGGCCGTCAACACCAGGCGCACCGCCCCGTACGGCGGCCCCTCGGGCAAGGTGGCGACCCTCCGCGACACCACGGAGCTGCGTTCGCTGGCCGGCACGGCCGAGGTGGCACGCGAGCGGCTGAAGCTGCTCCACGAGGCGGGGATGCGCGTCGGGACGACCCTGAACGTCACCCGCACGGCCGAGGAGCTGGCGGATGTGGCCGTTCCGCGGTTCGCCGACTTCGCCACCGTGGAGCTCCTGGACGCCGTGATGCGCGGTGACGAGCCCTCCGGCGCGTCCACGGAGCTGCGGCGGGCGGCCCTGCGCGGCGTCCGGGAGGACCACCCGTTCCACCCGGTCGGCAGCACGGTCGCACCCTTCGCCGCCCCGGGCGCGCCCTCGGCGCCGGGCCGGGCCGACGGCCACGCGGTGCTGGAGGCCGACCTGACGGCAGCCCACGGCCGGCAGGCCCTCGACCCGGCCGGCGCGGAGCAGGTCCTCGCGTACGGCATCCGCTCGCTCATCTCGGTGCCGCTGCAGGCGCGCGGCATTCCGCTGGGCCTGGCACGTTTCTGGCGTGCGGACGGTTCGGGCCCCTTCGACGGGGACGACGTCACGTTCGCCGAGGAGCTGGCCGCCCGCGCCGCCGTCGCCATCGACAACGCCCGTCGCTTCACGCGCGAGCACACGATGGCGGAGGTTCTCCAGCGCAGCCTGCTGCCGCACGTGCTGCCCCACCAGAGCGCCGTCGACGTCGCCTACCGCTATCTGTCCGCCCAGGCCCGGGTCGGGGGCGACTGGTTCGACGTCATCCCGCTGCCCGGCGCCCGGGTCGCCCTCGTCGTGGGCGACGTGGTCGGGCACGGGATGCACGCCGCGGCCACGATGGGCCGGCTGCGCACCGCCGTGCACAACTTCTCGACCCTCGACCTGCCTCCGGACGAGCTCCTCACCCATCTCGACGAGCTGGTCAGCGGCCTCGACCAGGAGGACCCCGACGGCCGGGGCGGAGAGGGGATCACGGGCGCCACCTGCCTGTACGCGGTCTACGACCCGGTCTCGGGCCTGTGCAGCATGGCGCGCGCGGGGCACCTCGCCCCCGCCCTGGTCCATCCGCACGGCGCCGTGGAGTTCCCCGACGTCCCCGTCGCGCCTCCGCTGGGCCTGGGCGGTCTCCCCTTCGAGACCGCCGAGCTGCACCTGGCCGAGGGCACCGGCATCGTCCTCTACACCGACGGCCTGGTCGAGCAGCGCGACCGCGACATCGACGCGGGTCTGGAGATGCTGCGCAGTACGCTCGCCGACTCCTCGGGCGCCTCTCCGGAGGAGACCTGCGAGGCGGTGTTCGACCGCATGCTGCCCGCACACCGACGCGACGACGTCGCACTGCTCGTCGCCCGTACCAGGCGCCTGGACAGCTCCCGCGTCGCGGACTGGGACGTCCCCCGCGACCCCGCCGCCGTCGGCACCGTCCGCACCGCGTGCAGTCGTCAACTGGCCGCCTGGGGTCTGGACGAGATGGCGTTCGCCACCGAACTGGTGCTCAGCGAACTGATCACGAACGCCATCCGGTACGGGTCCGAGCCGATCCACGTGCGGTTGCTGTACGAGCGCACGCTCATCTGCGAGGTGTCCGACGGGAGCAGCACCTCCCCGCATCTGCGGCAGGCGGCCATCACCGACGAGGGCGGCAGGGGCCTCTTCCTGGTCGCACAGCTCGCCCGGCGCTGGGGAACGCGCTACACCCCCGCGGGGAAGGTCGTCTGGACGGAGCAGTCCCTCGCCGACGGGCGGGTTCCCGACCTGGCGCTGCTCGCGGCGCTGGACGAACCGATCGAGCCGTGACGGCGGCTCCCGGGCGGGTGCGCCGACGGCCCTTTCCGGCCGCGGCCCTCCCCTCGTCCCGCCGAGGCCGGGGCGTCACGCCCCTCCGGTGGTGGGCGCCGGCATGGCCAGGTGGGCGAGGTCCCCGGGAGGTGGGGTGCTCACCGGCCACAACGGAGCGGGCGTGCCGTCGGCGACCGCGGCCGGGGCATCGGTCAGACGCATGCGTTCCCGTAGCCGGCCGTAGAAGTCCACGGGCCCGAGCCGCACCGCGCGCAGCCGGCGGGGAGCCGCGTAGACGCCGAGCCAGTCCCCCGGGTCGAGGACGCCCCGCAGCTGCCCGTCGATGCTGACGGCGGCCTGCCCGGACCGTTCCAGGATCCGCAGGCCGATCGGTTCGTCCGGTGCGGCGACCACCGAGCGGTCGAACGTCATGTGCGGGGCGACGGGCGTGAAGACGAGCGCTTCCGCCCGGGGCGAGACGACGGGCCCGCCCGCGGCGAAGCTGTAGGCGGTGGATCCCGTCGGGGTGGCCACCACCAGGGCGTCGGCGGAGTACGAAGCCAGCAGGCGGCCGGAGACGTAGACGCCGACGGAGATCTGCCGGTCCCGCGACAGCTTTTCGAGCACCACGTCGTTCAGGGCGGACACGTTGAGCGCGATGCCCCACTCGTCGCCGCTCTCGCAGTCGGTGCGGACCCGGGGCGGAGGCAGCAACGGGCCTCGCCCGTAGCGCAGCAGCGCCTCCATGGCCTCGGGCACCTCCAGACGGCGGGACGCGCGCAGGGTGAGCAGCATGCGGCTTTCCGGGTCGACGCCGCCGTCCCGGACGGCATCGAGGGCGGAGCGCACCGCCGGTGCCGGGATCTCGGTCAGGAACCCGACCCGTCCCAGGTCGACGCCGAGGATCAGGGCGTCGTTCTCGGCCGCCAGCCGGGCGCCGCGCAGGAAGGTGCCGTCACCGCCCAGGGTCACGACGAGGTCCGGGTTCCCCGCCGCCTCCACCTCCTCGCGCGCGCTGTGCCGGCCGTCGTCGCTCCACACGTCGATGTCGGTGCACCCCACGCCGTTCTCGCCGCACCAGTCCCGGACGTCCCGCGCGGCCGCCGCGGCGCCCTCGCGACCACCGTGCACCACGAGTCCGACCCGCCCGATCGCCACATCCGTCTCCCTGCCCGTTCCGCAAAAGGTGCCCGGGGGTGCTCTGTTCGCCGAGACCGTCGGTTCCGGATCCCCGGGGCCGCATCCACCGCCCCGGCATCTTCGCCGACTGTCGCGGCGGAGCGGGCCGCGACATGCCGGGGCCGGCGGAGCCGGGCCGGCGGTCCGCGGACGGTGCGGCACCGCCGGTTGCGGACACGGGTCCCGACACCGTGCGAGGGCCCCGCCGTCCGGCGGAGCCCTCGGTCCGTCTCGTGGGCCGCCGTCTCACCGTTCGCCGGCGAACCAGTCCTTCTGCGGGGCCTTGGCCGCGAGCGCACCGCAGTTGGAGCCGTAGTTCCAGGCCTGCAGGGTGTCGATGACCCCGCCCCACTCGACGCAGGCACCGCGCGCGAACGCGTACGCCGGTCCCGCGTACGAGCGGTACTCACCGGCGTCGTACTGGTCCTCGCTGGTGTCGACGTTGCGTACGTAGGCCACCATGTACTTCGGTGCGCCGGCGGTGTTGCGGATCGTCACCGTGCAGTTCTTGCCCGTGGACGAGTTGTAGGTGAGGTACACCGTGCCGGTGCTGCCGATCGGCATGGAGTTCACCACCTTGTACCCGGAGCCGCAGACCCCGTTGTACGCCGCGGTCGTACCGCTGGTCGCCGCGCCGGCGACGGGAGCCGTCGCCAGCAGCCCCGCCCCGATGGCCCCGACGGCGATCAGTGTCGCCCCGACGGCTTGTGTGGAACGCTTCATGGCACCTCGATCCGTGAATCGACTGGCCTCCCCATGGTGTTGCTGAAGCCACCTGTTGAGACCTTTGCACCCCTTCGGTGGTTGTACGCTTTTCACCACTGTTTGAGGTTTCCGGGCCGCGAGCCGCCGGGGTGGGGTCGGGGCGCGCGGGCTCCCCTCACCCGTGCTGCTCCGTGTAGTGCGCGCGGAGCAGGTCGGCGCCCCAGTCGTGCCGGACGTGCCGCCACACGGAGTGGGCGTGGTTGCCGTCGTCCTGGGTGTTGTCGTACTCGATGAGCAGATCCGGGCCCCGAACGCAGTAGTAGTGCCGGTCCCCCGGTTCGCGGCCGCCCGCCCACGCGAACGAGAGGGTGCCCAGCCCGTGCGCCACGACGTCGGACCAGCACTCCCGCGCGTACACCGCGGGTGCCCGGTCGAGGTAGCGGCGCACCAGCCGCTCCACCAGCCGCTGCTGACCGGGCGACATGTCGCCGTGCGCCAGGCCGGCCGGCAGCAGGCCGGGATCGGCGAACGGGTCGTCGCGGGTCAGGATGTCGTCCGGGGGCTCGGCGGCGAAGACGGCCCTCGACCGTCGGCCGAGGTCCAGGTCCGTGACCAGTTCCCGGGCCAGGTCCTCCTCCGGTCCCAGCAGCCGCCGCCCGGCCTGCGGGCCGTGCGCGACGCGGGCGGGCTCCGCACCGACGAAGTGCGGCGTCACCCGCAGCCCGGCCGTCGTCACCAGTACGTGGACGGCGAGGTGGTGGCCGTTCATCCGCCAGCCCCAGGGGGCGTCACCCTCCGGATCCCCGAGCAGTCGCACCCAGTAGCGGTCGGCCCCCGCGGCGCCGACGGTGGCGCGGCGGTGGCGCTCCACCTCGATCGCCCCGCGCGCCAGCTCCGCGCCGGGCGCGCTGTGCGCGGTGGTCAGCAGCGCGTCGACGGCCTCGCGCTGCCGGGCGTCGAGTCCCTCGGTGGACAGACCGGGGCGCGGGCCGGGCAGATAGGTCCACTCCCGCAGTTCGGGCGCGTCCAGCCGGGCGGGCCGCTCCCGCAACTCCTTCACCTGCTCCGGCTCCAGTACGCGCAGCAGCACGCGCACCGCCTCCCGCATCTCCGCGGCCGTCGCCCGCGATCCGTGCACGTCCACGTCTCTCCTCCCCGTCGGCGCCCAGTGCGGCGCTCCCGCGGGGCGGTGGCGCCCCTGGTTGTCCCATGGTGCGTCATCCGGGGGTGGGGGAACGCCGGATCGGGTCCGCCGCCCGAGGACGCTTCCCGGCCGCTCCGGCGTCGGCGCGTGTCCTGCGCCCCGCGTCCGCTCGTCCTGCTCCGTAGCGGTGAACCACCCCCTCCGTTGCGGTGAGGACTCCGCCGGACCGCGAACCCTTTCCGGCGAGGACGTCGTTCGTCGGGGCATGCGACAGATCAAGCGCCTGGCCGCGACCATGGCAACCACCGCCGCCGTCCTCGCCACAGCCGCCACCTCGGCCCACGCCTCACCGCTGCCGGGCGGCGGAGCCGGTCAGACCCTCCCCGCCCTGTACGCCATCCTCGCCTTCGTCCGGCGCACACTCGGCTGACCTCGAAGTCCCTGGCGCACCCGGCCGCAGTGCTCCGGACGCGCGCGGGTCCCGCCGCGTGCCGTCTCGGTGCCCGGGCAACCTCCGCCACCAGCCACCAGGCGCCAGCCACCAGCCACCGGACGCCGGTGGCCCCTCGGCCCGGGTCTCGCGGCCCTGCGTGCGTGGCGCGAACGGTCCCGGCGGTCCCTCAGTGGAGGGTCGGCCGGTAGACGAGCTCCTGGATGTGACCGTCCAGCGTCCGGTTCTCGACCAGTTCCAGGTCGAAGTCGGCCGCCCCCTCGAAGACCGGGTCCAGCCCGGTCCGACCGGTGATGACGGGGAACAGCGTGACCTGTACCCGGTCGACCAGGCCGGCGGCCATCAGGGCCCGGTTCATCGACAGGCTGCCGTGCGAGCGCAACGGCACCTGGGACTCCTCCTTGAGCCGGGCGACGACATCCACGGCGTCGCCCTTCGCGACGGTCGCGTTCGGCCAGTCGAGGGGGCCCTCCAGCGTCGTCGACACCACGGTGGCCGGCAGGTTCCTCATCCGGGTGACCCAGGGATCACGCACGTCGGACCCCTCACTGCTCGCGGCCAGCATCTGCGCGAAGACCCGGTACGTACGGGCCCCGAAGACCATCCGCTGCTCCGGGCCGTACAAGGCGAGGCGGTGGTCGAGCAGTTCGGGGCCCTGCTTGCCCCAGTAGCCGGACCAGTCGCCCCCGGCGGCTCCGTAGCCGTCGAGGCTGGAAAACACGTCGAAGGTGTAGGTGGCGGTCATGTCGTCTCCTCGACAGCGGTTCCGGTGCGGGTGCGGTGCGGCGATCCCCCCGAGTGCGCTTCGGCGACCGTCACCCCCATGAGACCCGGCACGCCGCCGGAACTCATCGCTCTGGCACCCGGGGGCGGTCCCGACCACTCGAACGGCACATGCCCGATGCCCGCTGACGGGCCCGGAGGGGACGGGCCCACGGAGGACCCGACGACGCACGTCACACCGCCGGAGAGAACAACCTCACACCGGCCCACTCTGCTGCTCGTCTGCCGGCCTGACCTAACATCCGAGCATGACGCTCCTGCCTGACGACGGACTCGCCCTGGCGGCCGAGTTCCCCGACGCGACACATGAGCAGTGGCAGCGCCTGGTGGCGGGTGTGCTGCGCAGGTCGGGCCGGGAGGTGCCGGACGACGAGGCGGAGGACGCCCTGTCCACGGCACTGCAGGACGGGCTGCGGGCCCGTCCGCTGTACTCCGCGCGCGACGAGGCGCCCGAGCCCGGCCTTCCGGGCTTCCCGCCCTTCGTGCGCGGCGGCCGCCCCCAGGGCGCCGCCGTCGGCGGCTGGGACGTGCGCCAGCGGCACGCGTCGGCCGACCCGGCCTCGGTCCTGGCCGACCTGGAGAACGGCGTCACGTCCCTGTGGCTGACCGTCGGCGGGTCCGCCGGCATCCCCGTCACCGCACTCGACGGCGCTCTCGACGGCGTCCTCCTCGACCTGGCTCCCGTAGTCCTGGAAGCGGGCGACGCGTTCGAGCCGGCGGCGCGGGAGCTGCTGCGGATCCACGAGGAACGGGGCGTCGCCGCGGACGCCGCCCGCGGCAACCTGGGTGCCGACCCGCTGGGGCACGAGGCCCGCTCCGGAAGGCCGTACGACAGCGGAGCCGTGACCGAGCTGGCCCGGCTGTGCGCCGCGCGCCACCCTGCGCTGCGTGCGCTGACCGTGGACGCGCTGCCGTACCACGAGGCCGGCGCCTCGGCGGCGCAGGAGCTGGGCTGCTCACTGGCGACGGGCCTGGCCTACCTGCGGGAACTGACCGCGGCCGGACTGGACACGGCTCAGGCCCTGGCGCAGTTGGAGTTCCGGTACGCCGCGACCGCCGACCAGTTCCTGACCATCGCCAAGCTGCGCGCGGCGCGCCGCCTGTGGGCTCGGGTGGCCGAGGTCTGCGGTGCGCCCCGGGCGGGGGCCCAGCTCCAGCACGCGGTGACCTCGCCGGTGATGATGACGCGCCGCGACCCGTGGGTGAAC
Source organism: Streptomyces ambofaciens ATCC 23877 (assembly GCF_001267885.1). Taxonomy (NCBI): domain Bacteria; kingdom Bacillati; phylum Actinomycetota; class Actinomycetes; order Kitasatosporales; family Streptomycetaceae; genus Streptomyces; species Streptomyces ambofaciens. The sequence goes on from NZ_CP012382.1 coordinate 596,492, forward strand.
ATGCTGCGCACCACGGTCGCCGCCCTGGCCGCCGGGGTGGGTGGCGCCGAGGCCGTGACGGTGCTGCCCTTCGACGACGCGCTCGGTCTGCCGGACGCCTTCGCCCGACGTGTCGCCCGCAACACCTCCACCATCCTCATCGAGGAGTCGCATCTGTCCCGGGTGATCGATCCGGCGGGCGGCTCCTGGTACGTGGAGCGTCTGACCGACGAACTGGCGCACGCCGCCTGGCGGTTCTTCCAGGAGATCGAGCGGGCGGGCGGGCAGGCGGCCGCGCTGCGCTCCGGGGCGGTCGGTGAACGGCTGGCCGAGACGTGGGCCGTGCGCAGCGCGCAGCTGGCGAAGCGGCGGGAGCCGGTCACCGGGGTCAGCGAGTTCCCGCACCTGGACGAGAAACCCGTCGCACGCGAGCCCGCACCCCCGCGGCCGTCCGGGGGCCTGCCCCGGGTACGGCGGGACGAGGCCTTCGAGGCGCTGCGCGCCCGCTCCGACGCGCATCTGGCCGCGACGGGCTCCCGGCCGCGCGTCCACCTGGCAGCGCTCGGCCCGGCCGCCGCGCACAGCTCCCGGCTCGCCTTCGCCGCCAACCTCTTCCAGGCGGGCGGCATCGAGGCCGTCACCGAGGGCGGCTTCGAGGAGAGCGGCGCGCGGGAGGTGTGCCTGTGCTCCAGCGACGCGCTCTACGCGGAGCAGGCCGAGGCCACCGCCGCCGCGTTGCGGGAGGCGGGCGCCGAGCACGTGTTCCTGGCCGGCCGTCCCGGACCGTACGCGGGCGTGGACACGTACGTGTTCGCGGGCTGTGACGCGGTCGCCGTGCTCCGCGCAACCCTCGACCGCATGGGAGTGTCCTGATGTCCATCCCCGACTTCTCGGCGATCGAGCTGGGGACCCCCTCCCCCGCCGCCGGCCTCGACGAGTGGCATGCCGCGGTGAAGAAGGCCGCCGACGGCGACGACCTGCTCTGGCAGACGCCGGAGGGGATCACGGTCAAGCCGCTGTACACCGGGCAGGACCTGGAGGGACTGGACTTCCTGGGCACCCGTCCGGGCATCGCCCCGTACCTGCGCGGCCCCTACCCGACGATGTACGTCAACCAGCCCTGGACGATCCGCCAGTACGCGGGGTTCTCCACGGCCGAGGAGTCCAACGCCTTCTACCGCCGCAACCTCGCGGCAGGACAGAAGGGCCTGTCCGTCGCCTTCGACCTGCCCACCCACCGCGGGTACGACAGCGACCACCCGCGGGTGACGGGCGACGTCGGCATGGCGGGCGTCGCCATCGACTCGATCTACGACATGCGGCAGCTCTTCGACGGCATCCCGCTGGACCGGATGAGCGTGTCGATGACGATGAACGGTGCCGTGCTGCCGGTGCTGGCGCTGTACATCGTGGCGGCCGAGGAACAGGGTGTGCCGCCGGAGAAGCTGGCCGGGACCATCCAGAACGACATCCTCAAGGAGTTCATGGTCCGCAACACCTACATCTACCCGCCGAAGCCGTCGATGCGGATCATCTCCGACATCTTCGCGTACACCTCGCAGCGGATGCCCCGCTACAACTCGATCTCCATCTCCGGCTACCACATCCAGGAGGCCGGGGCGACGGCCGACCTGGAGCTGGCGTACACCCTCGCCGACGGTGTGGAGTACATCCGGGCCGGGCGGGAGGCGGGGCTGGACGTGGACGCGTTCGCGCCCCGGCTGTCGTTCTTCTGGGCGATCGGCATGAACTTCTTCATGGAGATCGCCAAACTGCGGGCGGCGCGGCTGCTGTGGGCGAAACTGGTCAGGCAGTTCGACCCGCAGAACGCCAAGTCGCTCTCCCTGCGCACGCATTCGCAGACCTCCGGCTGGTCGCTGACCGCGCAGGACGTCTTCAACAACGTCACGCGCACGTGCGTGGAGGCGATGGCCGCCACCCAGGGGCACACCCAGTCCCTGCACACCAACGCCCTCGACGAGGCGCTGGCCCTGCCCACCGACTTCTCCGCCCGCATCGCCCGCAACACCCAGCTGCTGCTCCAGCAGGAGTCCGGGACGACCCGTGTCATCGATCCCTGGGGCGGCAGCGCCTACGTCGAGCGGCTGACGTACGACCTGGCCCGCCGGGCCTGGCAGCACATCCAGGAGGTGGAGCGGGCCGGCGGCATGGCGCAGGCCATCGACGCGGGCATCCCCAAGCTGCGGGTGGAGGAGGCCGCCGCCCGCACCCAGGCGCGGATCGACTCCGGTCGGCAGCCCGTGATCGGCGTGAACAAGTACCGGGTGGAGTCCGACGAGCAGATCGAGGTGCTCAAGGTCGACAACTCCTCGGTACGCGCGCAGCAGCTCGCCAAGTTGCGGCGGCTGCGCGAGGAGCGGGACGAGAGCGCGTGCCGCCACGCCCTGGACGCGCTCACGCGGGCCGCCGGCGGCGACGGCAACCTGCTGGAGCTGGCGGTGGACGCCGCCCGCGCCAAGGCCACGGTGGGCGAGATCTCGGACGCCCTGGAGAAGGTGTACGGGCGGCACGCCGGGCAGATCCGTACCATCGCCGGTGTGTACCGCAACGAGACGGGCGAGTCGCCGGCGGTGGAGCGCACCCGGGCGGTGGTGGACGCCTTCGCCGAGGGGGAGGGCCGCCGACCGCGCATCCTGGTCGCCAAGATGGGCCAGGACGGTCACGACCGGGGCCAGAAGGTGATCGCCACCGCCTTCGCCGACCTCGGCTTCGACGTGGACGTCGGCCCCCTGTTCCAGACCCCGGCCGAGGTGGCCCGGCAGGCGGTCGAGGCGGACGTGCACATCGTCGGCGTGTCGTCCCTGGCCGCCGGGCACCTCACGCTCGTCCCGGCGCTGCGCGAGGCGCTCGCCGAGGAGGGGCGGGAGGACATCATGGTCGTCGTCGGCGGGGTGATTCCGCCGCAGGACGTGCCGACTCTGCTGGAGATGGGTGCGGCCGCGGTCTTCCCGCCGGGCACGGTGATCCCGGACGCCGCCCGTGACCTGGTGCGACGGCTGGCGTCCGCACTCGGACTCGGCGAGCTGTGAGCCGGTGACGTGATGGCTCTCGATCTCGATGCGTATGTCAAGGGCGTCCTCGACGGCAGGCGCGCGGTCGTCGCCCGGGCGATCACCCTCGTCGAGTCGACCCGTCCCCAGCACCGGGCGCTCGCCCAGCGGTTGCTGACCGAGCTGATGCCGCACGGCGGCCGGGCCCGGCGGATCGGGATCAGTGGCGTGCCGGGCGTGGGCAAGTCGACGTTCATCGACGCCTTCGGCACGATGCTGACCGGGCTCGGGCACCGGGTCGCCGTCCTCGCCGTCGATCCGTCCTCGAGCCGCACCGGTGGCTCGATCCTCGGCGACAAGACGAGGATGGAACGGCTGGCCGTCGACCCGGCGGCGTTCGTCCGCCCCTCCCCCACCGCCGGGACGCTCGGCGGGGTCGCGAAGGCGACCCGCGAGTCGATCGTGGTGATGGAGGCCGCCGGTTACGACGTGGTGCTGGTGGAGACGGTCGGGGTCGGCCAGTCCGAGACGGCCGTCGCCGACATGGTCGACTCCTTCCTGCTGCTCACCCTGGCCCGCACCGGGGACCAGTTGCAGGGCATCAAGAAGGGGGTGCTGGAGCTGGCCGACGTCATCGCCGTCAACAAGGCCGACGGCCCGCACGAACGCGACGCCCGCGCGGCGGCCCGTGAACTGGCGGGCGCCCTGCGGCTCATGCACGGCCAGGACGCCTTCTGGACACCGCCGGTGCTCAGCTGCAGCGCGCGCGAGGCGGCGGGTCTCGACGCCGTCTGGGAGCGCTTGGAGCAGCACCGCTCACTGCTGGACACCACCGGCCGCCTCGCCGCGAAGCGGCGCACCCAGCAGGTCGACTGGGTCTGGGCCATGGTCCGCGAGGAGCTGCTGGGCCGTCTGCACGCCGACCCGGCCGTTCGCACTCTCGCCCCGCGGCTCGAACAGCAGGTCAGGGAGGGGGAGCTGACGGCCACGCTGGCCGCGGAACGCATCCTGGACGCCTTCACGGGCACCGCGACCGCCCCCGCGGCACCCGCCTCCCCCCACTGACGGGCCGCCGCCTCGCGCATCCGCCGGTCCTCACGCTCGCTCGACGACGCCTCCACGGCCGACGGGGCGCGCCTGTCCCAGCAGCCGTGTTCCGGGACCTCCGCGCAGACGTTCACGCTCAGCGGCTGAACCTCCCTCCCGCTGAACGGCCCCCGCCCGGCGGGGTCCGGCGTGTCTGCCGGGCCCCGCTCCCTCCCGCCCGTCGCTCGCGGGGCCGGCGCGGTCTTCTCAGTGAGCCGCCCGGCGAGGAGGGGTGTCGGGCGGTCCCGGGGCTCGGCGGCGGTAGACCTGGCGGGAACCGCCTTCGGGGCCCGGCTCCGCGGCCTCGGCGGGACGGAACCCCAGGCGCTCGTAGAAGACACGGGCGCCGCTCGCCACGGCTCCGGGGTGATCCGCGCCGAAGGTCACCACCTCGATGGTGCCCGGCCCGCGGACGAACCGCCGTACCGCCTGCGTCATCAGTTCCCGGCCGGCCCCCAGCCCGCGCGCCCGCTCGTCCACCACCAGCCAGTGCACGTGATGGACCGGTGCCGCCACCCCGAACAGCAGCCCTCCGAGGAGTTCACCGGACGTCGGGTCGACGGCGACGAGGGCCAGGGAGCGGCGCACATGGTCCTCGACGGCGCGACGGAAGCCCGGCTCGTCCACCATCGGGCCGAACCAGTGTTCCACCTGGGCCGCGAGGCCGAGGAAGCCGGACACATCGGCGTCCCGCCCGAGTCTCACGATCATCGGGTCAGTCTCGCAGACGCTCACCCACCGGCTCCGGTCGTGCTCCGGCTCCTCACCGCCTCCGTCTCGGCCGCGGAGGCAGCGGGGACGGGAGCATCGGCGCTCACCTCCCCGTCGCCGGACCGCCGGAGGGGGCGAGTGGAACACGCGTGCTAACCTGCTCTCTTCGACGGCGCTGCCGACGGAGTCCCTCGGCAGGTCGCCATGTCTCATGTCCCACGCCGGCTCACGGCCGCGCTCGACGCGCTGGACCACGCCTTCGCCTCCGAAGAGCCCTTCCCCGTCACGGGGTGTACGTACTGCTACTCCGAGCAGGACCTCGCCGCGCTGTCCGGTCCGCTGCACCTCGTCCCGGACGACCTGGTGCCCGCCGTCGCCGCGGAGGGGCCCGACCACTGGGACGCCCCCGCACGTCTCTATCGGCGTCTCGTCCCGCGCATCGTCCGGTCCGTCGTCACGGGTGAACTCCACGTCGACGAGGAACTCATCGCCTCCCGCCTGCTCCAGGTGGGCTGGACCACCTGGGAGGCGCCCCTGACCGGCGCTCTGCGCGACGTGTGGTCCGCCTGGTGGGAGGCCACCCTGCACACCCACCCCAGTCCCGTCTCCATCAGGAAGACCCTCAGCCTCGTCAGCGTCGCCACGAACGGCCTGCGCCCCTGGCTGGACACCTGGACCGCCACCCGCCATCCGGCCGCCGACGCGCACCTGGCGGACCTCGTCGACGACGTGCTGTGCGCCTACGAGATCACCGACCTGCACATGGGCTTCTACGGCGAGTACCCCGCCACCGTGGAACTGCTGGGCTGGCTGCTCACCGATGTACGAGACCGCGCCGACGACGCCCGCCTCGACAGCCCGTTCCTGTGGGAACTCCACCGGTCGGCGACGCCGCACGCACGCGACTGAGCCGGCCGGGCCGCGAGGAGGTCCGTCTCCGGGCGTACGGTCGCTTCCGGGCCGTCGCGACGGAGAAGCGGAGGGCTTCGGACCGGTTGCGCCGCTGATCTTTCGCTGCGTAGGGTCCGATGCTCTATCGGGCAACCGTTCGCTGCCCCGGCCGGAGAGTGGGTAGACCATGCAGCCGACGTTCGTACTCGTACACGGCGCCTTCGCGAATTCCTTTTCCTTCGCACCCCTTCAGGCCGAACTCGGCCTGCTGGGGCACCGTTCCGTCGCCGTGGACCTCCCCGGCCACGGCTTCGCGGCGAGCTACTCGCACGCGTACCAGGCGCCGCAGGACGCCGAAGGTCTCGCGACCGCGCCCGGCTCCCTGAAGGGGGTCACCCTCGCCGACAACGCCGCGCACGTCATCGGCGTCCTGGAGCGGGCCAAGGAGCACGGACCGGTGATCCTGGTCGCGCACAGCCGGGGCGGCATCACGGCCACCGCCGTGGCCAACGCGCGCCCGGACCTCATCGACCGCATCGTCTACGTCGCCGCCTGGTGCCCGGTCCGGCTGGACGTGAACGACTACTACGCCGAGCCGGAGATGGCCACGGTCGACGCCGCCTCGGTCGGTCTGGCGATGGCCGGGAATCCGGCGGAACTCGGGCTGCTGCGGGTCAACTTCCGCACCGCGGACCAGGCCGCCCTCGCCGCGCTCAAGGCCGCCTTCCTCGCCGACGGCACCGAGGAGGAGTTCCTCACCTTCCTGAACACCTTCCAGCCCGACGAGAACCTCGACGTCGGCGGCGCCGCCGACCGGGCGCAGGCGGCGACGTGGGGCCGCGTCCCGAAGACCTTCGTGCGTCTGGCGGACGACGCGAGCATGCCTCTGGTCATGCAGGACCGGCTGATCCGCGAGGGCGACGAACTGACACCGGACAACCCGTACGACGTCCGGACCCTCGGGGGCAGCCACCTGAAGTGGCTGGTCGACCCGGCACCGGCGGCCCGCGTGCTCGGGGAGCTCTCCGCGCTCACGGCCGGGGCCTCCTGACCGCGCGAAGAACGAGTGAGCCGGAACCGGAGTCCGGCGGCACCGGTGCGCGCAGGTGTCCGCCGGGTCGGGGAAGATGGTGGGGCCCACCCCGTACCGCCAGCGAGGAGAGTCCGCGCGGATGCCTGCTTCCGCCCCCGGCCCGAGACAGCCGACCATCGCCGACGTCGCTCGCGTCGCAGGGGTCTCGCGCACGACCGTGTCCCACGCCCTCAACGGACTCGGCAAGGTCGACCCCCGGACCCGGGAGCGCGTCAGGCGGGCGGCGACGGAGCTGGGCTACCGCCCCAATCTCCGGGCGCAACGCCTGCGCCGAGGACAGGCGAAGGCGATCGCGCTCGCGTCGTCCATGCCGTTCGCCGTGGCGGGCGGGCCGTCGCGGCTCGGGTTCTACATGGAGGTCGCCGCGGCCGCCGCGGAGAGTGCCCTGTCGCACGGCTTCGCCCTGGTGCTCGTGCCGCCCGTGCAGTCGGGTTCGGCGCTGTACTCCGTGGACATCGACGGGGCCATCGTGGTCGAGCCGGACGTCGAGGACGCGGCTGCGGCGCAACTGCGCGAGCGCGGGCTGCCGTACGTGTCGCTCGGCAGGCCGATGGCGCCGGACGAGGACGCCCCCTACGTCGACCTGCGCGGTGGGCGGGTCGCGGAGCTGCTGCTGCGCCACCTGCACGGACAGGGAGCGGTCCGGCCGGCGCTGCTCGTCGGATCCGGCTCGCGGCACTCGTCCGTCGACGCGCTCGCCGCCTATGAGCGCCTGGCCGAGGAGTACGACTGGACACCGCGCGTGGCACGGGTCGCGGAGGCGGGCGGTGAGCAGGCGGGGTACGAGGCGTGCGCCGCGCTGCTCGCCGGGCATCCGGGCATCGACGCGGTGTGCGCGCTGGTCGACGCGTTCGCGGTGGGCGCGGTCCGGGCCATCCGGGACTCCGGGCGGGCCGTACCGGACGACGTCATGGTCGTCACCCGCTACGACGGTCTGCGGGCCCGCACCTGCGAACCGCCCCTGACGGCGGTCGATCTGCACCTGGACCGGGTGGCGTCCGACGCGGTGGAACTGCTGCTGGGACGGCTGCGCGGGGAGACCGCCACGCCGACGGTGGCGGTCTCCCCGGAGCCGCGCCTGATCGCGCGGGCCTCATCGGTGCGCAGGCCGACCGCCTGACCACCCACCCCGAGCCCCGCCGGCCCCGGCACCGCGCCCCGCCCGGCACAGCACGAGCACGGGCACCGCGAACAGGAGCCGGCGCCCGAGGTCCGCCCCGGGCCGGTTCAGAGTCCGAGCATCAGCACGATCCCGGAGACCAGGGCGAAGACCAGCACGAACAGGCGCATCCTGTGTGCGTCGAGCCGGTGGTGCACCAGGCGGCTGAGCCACGCACCGGCGCCGATCGCGGGCAGCAGGACGACCGCCCGTCCGAGCTCGGCCACCTCTCCCCTGCCCGTCGCGAACAGCAGCGCCAGGGAGGCGACCTCCCCGACGAGGAAGCAGGCGGCGACGGTGGAACGCAGTTCCGCGGGTGTCCGGTGCTGGTAGACCAGCGCGAGCGGCGGCCCGCCGACGCCGGTCGCCGTCTCCGTCAGCCCGGTCACCGCGCCGGCGCCGACGTACGCGGCCCTACCCGGCGTGAACACGGGCGCGGCGAGGCTCACCACGGCCGCGAGGACGGTCGCGACGCCCACGAAGAGGCCGAGACTGCGCTCCGGGATCAGCCACAGCAGGGCCAGCCCCGCCGGGGTGGCGGCGAGCCGCGCCCCGGTGATCCAGCCCGCGCCACGCAGGTCGAGCGACGTCCGTTCACGCCAGGCGACGTACAGGTTGAGCGGGATCATCGACGCCAGGACGAAGACCGGTACGAGGCCGGGGTCGATGATTCCGGCCACGGGCGCGACGATCAACGCGAATCCGAGGCCGCTGCTGCCCTGGACGAACGCGGCGACGGCGACCGTCAGCGCCAGGACCGCCAGTGTCTGCGTACTCACCGGCCCGCGCTCCGTTCCTGAGCCCGGGTCAGCGCCCTCGCCGCCGTGGAGGTGGGGTGCGCCCGGGTCACCCCTGCCTCGGCCACGGCGGCACGGGCCAGCTCGGCCGCGCGTCGCACCAGCGCGGCCCCGTCCCAGTCGGTGGGCCGGCCGCGCCACATGCGCAGGCGGCCGGCGACGAAGACGGCGGTGATCTGGTCGCGGTTGCCGCGCCGGACCAGTTCCCAGGGCAGGTCCCAGGAGAGCGCGAGCTCCGGTGTGCCGATGTCGACCAGGAGGAAGTCGGCCGCACTGCCCGGTGCGACGGTGCCGATCCGGGTGCCGAGCCCGACGGCGTCCGCTCCCCCGCGGGTCGCCTGCTCCAGCCAGGTCCAGCCGGCGCCGCACGACGAGTCCCCGGTGGCCAGTCCGTAGGCCAGCCGCTGGGCGAACTCGGCGGCCTCCGCGAGCCGGAAGCCGTCGCCGCGGGTGCCGTCGGTGCCGAGCCCGACGCGGACTCCGCGTTCGGTCATGGCGGTAGCGGGTGCGACCGCGTTGCCCTTCCAGGCGCTGGCGACCGGGTTGTAGCTGACGGCGGTCCCGGTGTCGGCGAGGAGGGTCAGCTCGCGCGGGGTGAGGAGCGTGGCGTGCGCGGCGAGCAGGTGAGGGCCGAGCGCGCCGACGCGGTGCAGGTGTTCCAGGGGCCGCAGCCCATGGCGTACGAGGGAACGTTCCACGCCAGCCAGGTGCTCGTTGACGTGGATCTGCATGACCGCCCCGGCCTCGGTGGCCAGGCGCGCGGTGTCGCGCAGGGTGCGCTCGGTCGCCGCTTCCGGGATGGAGACGGCGAGGGAGGGATGGACGAGCGGATCACCCTCGTAGCGGGCGAGGTGCTTCTCGGCGGCCTCGAGAACGGTCCGGTGCTCCGCGGCGACACCGGCGTCGACGTCGTTGCAGACCAGGCCGAGGACGCAGCGCACTCCCGCGTCCCGCGCGGCCGACGCGACCACGTCCACGTCGACGTCGGCGCGGATGCCGGCGTCCGCGACGGTGGTGAACCCACCGCGCAGGGCCTCGAGAGCGGCGAGTTTGGCCGCCGTGTAGGCCGCTTCCTCGTCCAGCGCTCCCTCCAGGGGCACCCAGACCCGGCGGAAGATCTCCGAGGGTTCCCCGAAGGCGAGGGCGGCGCCGAAACTCTGGGTGAGGTGGTGGTGGGCGTCGACGAATCCGGGCATCAGCAGGTGGCCGGGCAGGCGGACGGCACGCGCCAGCGGATGCCTGCTCCCCAGCTCGTCCGCCGGCCCGACGTCCTCGAAACGGCCGCCGGCCACCACCACGGCCCACCCGTCGGCGGGGCCCTCGGGCAGCAGTACGGCGTCCGGCGCGAGCAGGAACCTACCGGGGCAGCGGAGAACCTCGCGGTCGAATGCCTTCATCGGTCGCTTCCTGTACGGGTGAGGGTCGCACGCGCTGCGAGACCGGGCCTGACATGGTGGAAGAGCACGTTGAGGACGGCGGCGACGAACGCGCCCACGGCGACGCCGCTTTCGAGAAGGATGCGGACGTCGGGCGGGAAGCCGCCGTAGACACCGGGAACGAGGATGGGCAGCAGTCCCAGGGCGAGCGCGACGGCGCAGACGAAGGTGCTGGTGTGGCGGTCGAGGTCGGACCGGCCGAGCATCTGGATGCCGAGCACGGTGATGACGGCGAAGACCACCATGGCGGTGCCGCCGACGACCGGGGACGGAACGACGCTGATCGCGTGGGTGACGGGTGCCAGCAGCCCGATGACGATGAGGACGACACCGGCCACGGCGGTCACGAACCGGCTGCGTACGCCGGTGACGCGGACGATGCCGATGTTCTCGCCGCTGGTGACCATGAGCGGCAGCCCGAAGAAGCCGCCGAAGAGCGAGGTGAGCGCGTCGCCGCGCACGGTCTTCGGCACGTCGGTGCGCCGGTCGATCCTCTTGCCGACCGCTTCGGCGTTGATGACGGTCTGCCCGGTGGCTTCGGCCATCGAGGCCAGGCTGTAGAGCATCAGGGGCAGTGCGGCGACGAGATGGAACTCGGGTGTGCCGAAGGGCATCAGCTGTGGCAGGTTCACGAGCTGCCCGCCGACGGGGTGGCCGGATTCGAGAGCGCCGGTCGCCGCGGCGAGCACGGTGCCCGCCAGCAGGCCGAGCATCACGGCCAGTTGGCGCAGGACACCGGTGAAGACCAGGTAGAAGACGACGGTGAAGCCGATCGTGGCCATGCCCAGACCGAGGTCGCCCGGATCGGCGAAGCCGGGCGAGCCGGGCGTCCCGGTGACGAGGACCGCGCCGACCTTCACCAGGTTCACACCGACGATGACGATCATCGTGCCGATGACGAGGGCCGGGAAGAAGGCGAGCAACCGGGAGAACACCGGCAGGACGACGAAGCAGAAGACGGCCGTGAGGATCACGGCGCCGCCGGCCGTTCGCAGACCGTGCTGTTCGGCGATCGCGAGGAAGAGGATCAGCGGAGCGCCGCCCGGGAGCATCACGAAGGGCAGCCGCGGGCCGAATTTCCAGGGCCCGAGCGACTGGACGAGGGACCCGGCACCGGAGAGCACGAAGGCCGCGGAGAGCAGGTCGACCGTGAGGTCCGCGTCGAGACCGAGTGTGGCGCTCATCAGGAAGATGGCGGATATCGGCGTGGCGGCCATCACCAGGACGTGCTGGACACCGAAGAGCAGGACGCGGGTGAAGGGCCGGCACTCGTCCACGGGGTGGACCCGGGGCCCGGCCCCGTCCCCGGCCGCGGGCGCGGTGCTCTCGGTGGTCGCTTCCCCGGTGCTCGAGGCATCGCCGGGGCCGACAGGGGCGGTGTCCTCGGGAGGGGCGCCGGGGCCGGTGGCCGGTGGCCCGGTCTCTCCGCGACCGGGGAGCGGGGGTCGGTCGGTGCGTCCGGCCTGTGGCGGCCGGCTCTGGGGGGCATGGGACACGTTCGGTCTCCGTTCGGGCAGGCGACACGCTCGGACTGAAGCCGCGATCCGGCCCTGGACGGAGAGCCAAATCGATTTGGCCAAATCGATTTGGCCGCAAGTATGTGAGGCGCTCGCCCCGGCGTCAAGGGCGGCCGTTCCGGGAGATTTCCGTCCCGGTCCGTGGACGTCACCGCTTCAATCCGCGCACCGGGGGTAATCGCGACGCAGTGAACTCGAGCCGGGATGGGGACCGCCGTGGATGAATCGTCGCTACGGGCAGTGGGGTGGGCGCGTTCGCTGCCGATGCAGACCGGCCCGAAGACGGCCCGTGACTGGGCGCGCAGGCACCTGGACACCCTCGACTGGACGGCCGGCGCCCCCGAGACGGTGGACGCCGTGCTGCTCACGGTGTCCGAACTGGTCACCAACGCGCATGTGCACGCCCAATCGCACGCTCAGTTGGTAATGACCTGGGACGGCCGCTGCCTGCACGTGGCCGTCCACGACGCCTCCAGCACGCTGCCACGAGCACGGCCCCCGAGCGAGGAACGCCTAGGTGGGCGGGGGATGTTCCTCGTCGACGCCTTGGCCGACAGCTGGGAGACCCGTCCCTGCCCCGACGGCAAGACGGTCATCGCCTGCTTCCGTCCGCCGTCGGTGGCCGCGGACGCCCACTGACACCGGTTCCGCGGAGCCGGCGGCGCGAACCCGGCCTGCGCGCACCGGCACCGCGGCGCAGCAGGTGTCCGAGCGACCAGCCGGCCGCCGCGCCGACCGCGTACCAGAACAGGTCCGGTGCGTTGAAGGTGGAACCCAGGACCAGGCGGGCCGCTGTGCTCCGCAGGGACAGCTCGGCCGGGACGTCACTCAGCTGGAGGAACTCGACGCCCCAGCTCAGGGCCAGGGCCACGGCGGCGCCTTTCAGCGGCGTGATGCCCGGAGCCACCAGGACGACGAGGGCGAACAGCAGCAGGGTGTACAGGGCGTCCCCGCCGTACTTGGCCACTCCCCCGTCCGCCACGGCCCTGAGTCCCAGTCCGGCGCCGACGACCGACAAGGCGGCCACCGCGGCCACCGCACGCGTGCGCGGCGAAGCGCCGTCGGCGCACAAGCGGGTTCGGGAAGGGGAGGCCATGCGGTCATTCTGCTGTACGCCCTCGTCCGGGCCGTCCTCGGTGGCCGGCAGGCAGGTGTCCGCATCGGGTGTGCTGCGCCCAAAAGGGTGGCCGGAGGCCGTGTCGAGCGGCGGCCGTGGGACCGGTTGGCCATCCTGGGCCGGTACCGGCGCCCATCCCCACCCTAGGAGCACGGCCATGCCCACGGACTCTGTCGGACGCTTCCTGGCGGCTCTGGACCCGGACCACCGGGAAGCCGTCCGCGCCACGTCACGCGAGGAGCAGGAACGGCTGGCCAAGGAGTGGGAACGGGAGCTCGAGGCGGACACGGACCTCGACACCCTCGACGAGTTGTCCCCGTCGGCGGCGGAGGGCGAGGCGGCCCGACGGGTCATGGGGACGGAAGGCGACTAGGTTCTGTCGGCAGATGCGCCCCGGATCACGGGGTCGTCACCTGCGAGCCGGATCTTGCGGGGTCCGTCTCGGGCACTACGCCACGTCCGCCGCTACGTGACGTCCGCCGGGCGGCTTCAGGCAGCGGCCTGTTCCACCGCGGCCCGCCCACGCACCACGCGCCGTCCGCGCGCCAGCACGGTGGCTCCCGGGTTGCCCACGTTCCAGGCCGCGCCCTTGCAGATGAGCTCCTTGTAGCGCGCCGCCATCCGGCCTGTCAGGACCCGCTCCACCGAGGTGTCGTCAGCGGTCACGAACTGGATCAGGCCGTCACCGCGCCCCAGCGAGATGCACTGGTTGAAGTAGCGCAGCGGCACCTTGGGCTGCTTGCGACCGGTCAGCTCCGACACGATCGCGTCCGCGGCCTGCCAGGCCATCGGGGTGCCGGTGGCGCAGGACATCCGCAGCGGCTTGTCGTTGGCGCCCATCGCGTAGCCCGCGTCGCCGACCGCGTACACGTCCGGGTGCGAGACCGAGCGCATCATCGCGTCGACCACGATCTGGCCGCCCTCGGTGACCTGAAGACCGCTGGCCTCAGCGATCGGGTGGGTGGCGAAGCCGGTGGTCCACACGGTCACGTCGGCCGCGATCGCCTCACCGTCCGCGGTCTTCACCTGGTCCGCCTCGACGCCGGCGATGACGGTGTGCTCGTACGCGGTGACGCCGAGCCGGCCGAAGACCTTGCGCAGGTGCGCGGCGCCCTTGCGGCTCAGCCAGTCACCCAGCTCACCGCGGGCGGCGAGGGCGACGTCGAGGTCGGGGCGGGTCTCGGCGATCTCGGTCACGGCCTCGACGCCGGTGAGCCCGCCGCCGACGACCAGGACCTTCCGGCCGGGCGCGAGCGATGCGAGCCGCGCCCGCAGCCGCAGCGCACCGGTCCGGCTCGCCACCTCGTGGGCGTGCTCGACGGCGCCCTGCACGCCGTGGTCGTTCCAGCGGCTGCCGAGCGCGTAGACGAGCGTGTCGTACCCGAGCTCCTCCTCGCCCGCCGTACCGGTGACGGTCACGGCCTTGCGGTCCACGTCCACCCGGGTCACCCTCGCGATCTTCAGTTCCACGCCGGAGCCGGCGAAGATCGCGTCGAAGGGGCGGTGCTTGAGGTCCTGGCCGACGGCCAGTTGGTGGTTGCGGACTCGCTCGACGAAGTCCGGCTGGTCGTTGACGAGGGTGAGAGCGACATCCTCGCGGTGCAGCCGCTTGACGAGGCGGCCTGCTGCGGCCGCTCCGGCGTAGCCGGCGCCGAGAACGACGATGCGGTGCTTGCGGATACCGGTCATTTTCCTGCCCCTGTCTGTCAGTCCCCGAGCTCTCGGATCGGGGCCCCTCTTCGCGGTTACGCCCCTTGAACCGGGCAGCCCCCGGATTCCTGACAGACAGAGACGGTGACCTACGTCACACCTTTTCGGGTACGGTCACCAGGCCTCCAGGACCAGCGGTTCCCCGTGCTCCGACGCGGCCCAGGCCTCCGTGACCCGCTCCAGCTTGTCCGGGTTGACCTGGCTGCGGACGGCGACGATGCCTTCCTCGGTGCGCTCCAGGCACATGACCCCGAAGACCCGCCCCTCGACCACGATGACGAGGGCCGGGGAGCCGTTGGCCGTGGTGGCGTAGGCCTGTGGTGCGCCGCCGAGCATGCGGCGCTTGCTGTCGGCGGGCCTGAACATCCCGCGCAGGAAGGTGGCCACGGCCAGGGCACCCTCGAACGGCGTGGCCTTCGCCGGGACCTTCCCGCCGCCGTCACCGATCGCGATGGCGTCGGAGGTCAGAAGCTTCACGAGCGGCTCGGTCCGCCCGCTGGTCGCGGCCGCGAGGAACTCCTCGACGATCCGCTTCGCCGCCGCCTTGTCGATCTCGGTGCGCACCTTGCCGGCCTTCTCCTCCGCGAGGCGCCTCTTCGCCCGGCTGAACGTCTGCTGGCTGGCGGCCTCGCTGATCTCGAGGATCTCGGCGATCTCCCGGTGCGCGTACGCGAAGGCCTCCTTGAGCACGTACACCGCGCGCTCGTTGGGGGAAAGCCGCTCCATGAGCGTGAGGACGGCGTACGAGACCGACTCGCGCTGCTCGGCCGTGTCCGCCGGGCCGAGCATCCGATCGCCTTCGAGCAGCGGCTCGGGCAGCCACTGGCCGACGTAGGTCTCGCGCCGGGCGCGGGCCGAGGTCAGCTGGTTGAGGCAGAGGTTGGTGAGCACCTTGGTCAGCCAGGCCTCGGGAACCTCGATCCGCTCGACATCGGCCGCCTGCCAGCGCAGATACGTCTCCTGCACGAGGTCCTCGGCCTCGCCTGCGGAGCCGAGCATGCGGTAGGCGATGGCTTCGAGGCGCGGGCGCGCGGCCTCGAAGCGGTCCACATCGGTCATCGTCAGCGGCATGGCACCGATCCTAACGACGGGGCTGGACACGGGCCTGGGCGCAGGTGCTTGCGCGGGCTGGGCGGTTTCGTTTGCTGACAGCTCCCGCGGCTTCCGTCCCTGCCTGCGAAAAACGCGGCATCGCGCACACCATCCCCGAGAAGACCGACCAGCGACGGCACCGGCTGAGGCGCGGTGGCCACGGCGGCCGACCGCCAAGGTACGAACGGGAGACCTACCGGCGGCGCAACCTGATCGAGCGCTGACCGGACGCCACCGCCGCGACCGGCAGTGACCCGCCGAGCGGGAACCGGCGTCATCACCGGAGGCCGTACGCCCTGTGGGCGCGGCCGAGCCGGCCACGCGGGCGGTTCTCCGCGAGCGCGCCGCCGCGCTCACCGGGCGTCCCGGCCGGCCGCCCCCGTGGTGCCGGAGCCACCGGCGTTGAGGTGCTGCAACGCCTCGACCAGCTCGTGACAGGCCCGCTCGACCGACCGTCTGGTGTTGAGCTGTTCGCTGATGACGGAGGAGAGCAGGAGCGCGGTCAGCCCCAGGGTCCCGTTGAACGCCTGGAGTTTCATCATGGTCTCGACATCGGTGAGTCCACCGAAGGAGCCGGTCTCCTGTCTGGCCGCGACGGTGGCCACCACGGAGGCGAAGAGGGCGCACGGCATGCCTCCCGCCAGCTGGAACCGCAAGGCGGCCCAGACGAGGAGCGGGTACACGAGGAACAGGGCACTGACCGAGCTGTACGTGACCATCGGGACCAGTACGCACACGACGAGGGCGAGCCCCACCGCCTCGGCCCACCGGCCGGACGGGGGCGGCCGGCGGGCCCGGTGCAGCAGGAGCAGCAGGGGGGTGACGAGGACGACGCCCATGGCGTCTCCCACCCACCACGCCAGCCAGACGAGCCAGAAGTCGTCGGGAGCGAGTTTGTCCGTGAGGAGGAGGACACCGGCGCCGGTTCCCGAGCTGATCAGCATGGCCGTCAGCGCTCCCAGGAACACGAGTGCGAGGCCGTCGCGCAGGCGGCTCAGACTCACGCGGAACCCGACCGCGCGCAGCATGAGGAAGGCACACACGGGGGCGACGGTGTTGCCGAGCACGATCCCGGCGGCCGACAGTCCGGGAGTCGACAGCGACGCGACGACCAGCAGGGCGCCGACGGCGATGCCCGGCACGCACCGGAACCCGAAGAGCAGCAGACAGGTCACCGCGACGCCGGTGGGTGGCCAGATGGGGGTGACGACCGCTCCGTCCGCGACCAACTGCTGCGAGAGCCCCAGTCGCCCCGCCGCGTAGTAGCAGACGGCGACGAGCAGCGTCTCGCAGGCGAGGACGGCCGGTCGCGGCCAAGCATGGATACCCACCACAGCAGCCATCAGACACCGAGGCGCCCGGGTCAGCGATCCGAGACGTGTCCCGTCCCGCCCTACGGCGTAACAGCCCGCCCGTCGTGGCCGACGACGAGCACGGCGGCGTCGTCCTCGTGGCCCACCAGCTCGGCGTTCTTCAGTACGGCCGCCGCGAGCGAGTGCGCCTCCATCCCCGCGACGGCAGCGATGCCCGCGAGCCGCACCACCCTCGCGAGTCCCTCGTCGACGCTCAGGGAGGGGCCCTCCACCACTCCGTCGGTGAGCAGGACGAAGACGCCGCCCGTGTCGAGCTGGTACCGGGTCACGGGGTATTCGGTTCCGCCCAGAACGCCGAGCGGCGGTCCTCCCTCGTCCTCGGACACCTCGGCCTTGCCGTCCGCCGTGGCCCAGACGCAGGGAATGTGCCCGGCCCGCGCGCTCTCCAGAACGCCGGTGGCCGGGTCGAAGCGCATGAACGTGCAGGTGGCGAAGAGGTCCTTGTTCAGGGAGAGGAGCAGGTCGTTCGTGCGGGCGAGCAGGTCGCCCGGTTCACCGGTGACGGAGGCGAGCGCCCGCAGTCCGACGCGGACCTGCCCCATGAAGGCCGCCGCGTCGATGGCGTGGCCCTGGACGTCTCCGACGGAGAGCCCGATCCGGCCGTCGGGGAGCACGAAGGCGTCGTACCAGTCGCCGCCCACGTTGAGTCCGGCGTACGCGGGTGAGTAGCAGGCGGCGAGGTGGATGCCGGGCACGACGGGCAGGTCCGCGGGAAGCATGTCGCGCTGCAGTGCGATCGCCAGTTCCATCTGGGACCGCCGCAGCTCGGCGAGCTCCCGCGTCCGGGTGGTCAGCGACGCCAGCCTGGCCAGCAGCTCTTCACCGTCAGGTGCGGGACGTCTTCGGAACATCCGCCACTCCCGAGCCGGACCGCCTCCGTAGGGGCAACCACCGCGCGGTCCGACCAGTGCAAGTCTCTCATTCACCCCCGGAAGGGGCATGCCGAGCCCGGCCGGGTGGCCGCGGCGGACGAGGGCGGCCTCCGGTCGGGCACGGCTCTCGTACCCCCGCCCCGGCGTTCTGGCGTGGAGCCCGCTCTCCTCAGAAGGACCAGCGCGTATGGGTGTACACCCCGTCGTCCCGGCCGAATCCGTACGCCGTGGCCGGGGCGAGCGCGAAGACCATCACGTCTCCCTTCCGGACGAGGTCCCCCATCCCGTGGAAGGTGCCCTCGGGCGCGGTGATGTGCGGCCCGTACTTGGTCTCGTGCGCCTCGATCACCCGTTCCAGCACCGCCGGATCGGTCACCTGCGCCGCCGTGCCCTCGATGACGAGGTCGAGCCCTTCGGTGAGCGAGTTCCTTCCGGTGGTCAGCGC
Organism: Streptomyces ambofaciens ATCC 23877; assembly: GCF_001267885.1. Taxonomy (NCBI): domain Bacteria; kingdom Bacillati; phylum Actinomycetota; class Actinomycetes; order Kitasatosporales; family Streptomycetaceae; genus Streptomyces; species Streptomyces ambofaciens. The sequence goes on from NZ_CP012382.1 coordinate 614,781, forward strand.
ACAGTGCCCGTCATGAGCGAGATTGCGCGCCTTCTGCTCCCCGGGACCGGTCGAGAAGTACAGCACCCCTTGGCACCAGGCGGCGATCACGGGCGTGACGTGCAGCCGACCGTCGGGCCGCACGGTGGACGCCCAGAAGATCTCGGCCTCGTCCAGTTGCCGCAGGGCCTCGGTCCACTGCGTGACGGTGACGTCCTCGGCCCCTGGCCGCGGGTTCTGCGCGGAACTGTAGCGGGCGTCGAGTTCGGCCGTGGGTCGCGTCGTGGGTCGCGTCGCGGATGGCTGTGTGGGCATGACGGACTCCTTCCTCTCCTCTTGTCGACCCGCCGACGGTCCGGAACTCATCGCTCGGTCCCGGATCCGGCGGAGCGGCGGGAGGAGGGGGGTCCGTCCAGGCGCCCTTCGAGCCGTTCTGAAGTTAGGCTAGCCTTGCCTTCATGGCCAAGGTTCGCCGGCTCACGCCGCAGCACCCCCGGATGTTCCGCGCCCGCGTCGTGCGCGCCGAACGCGTCTCCCCCTCCATGCAACGCGTGACGGTCACCGGGGACAGCCTCTCCGAGTTCCCGTGGGCGGGCTACGACCACTGGTTCCGGCTGTTCTTCCCGCTCCCCCGCCAACGGCGGCTCCGCCTGCCGGAGTTCACCGGCTCGCAATGGTGGCAGCCCTACCTGGCGATACCCGAACACGAGCGGCCGCACTGCGCCAACTACTCGGTGGCGGACTTCCGGCGGCAGTCGGCCGAGCTCGACATCGACTTCGTCGTCCACCGCGGTCCGGGAGGCGAGATCGAGGGCAGGGCCGCGATCTGGGCCTGCCACGCCGTTCCGGGAGACGCGCTCGCCCTGCTCGACCAGGGCATCCTGTTCGACTGCCCGCGCGACGCCTCCGAAGTCACCATCGTGGCCGACGAGACCGGCCTGCCCGCCACAGCGAGCATTCTCCGGTCCCTGCCCGCGGCGACCGTCGGACGGCTCATCCAGGAGGTCCCCACCCCGGGCGACCGGCGCACGCTGGACGCCCCGGCCGGCGTGGCCGTCTCCTGGGTGGTGCGCCAGGACGGCACGGCGGTCCCCGGCGCGGCCGCACTCCGCGAACTGCGACGGCTCACCTCCGCCGCCGCGACGGGCTACGCCTTCGTCGTCGGCGAGTCGGCCCTGGCCACCGAGGGCCGCAGGCACCTGCACCGTGCGGGACTGCCGAAGGACCGCATCACCTTCTCGGGTTTCTGGAAGCACGAGAAAATGCAGGCCGCCGCCTGACCGGCGTCCCACCGGCGGCACCGGCCCGGGTCCGGCGGTCCCGGCGGCCTCGGGACCGTCCGGTCGCCGGAATCGGGCGCCCACGTCGATCCCGCACGGCGGCACGCCGGGCCGCGCCCGCCGGCACCCTGGCCCGCCCTCCACGCTTCCTTGCTCCGGAGGGGGCCGGGAACCGCGCGGGGCGCTACTGCGCCTGCGTCGCGATCTGGATCAGGTTTCCGCAGGTGTCGTCGAAGACGGCGGTGGTGACGGGGCCCATCTCCAGCGGCTCCTGGGTGAAGTGGACGCCGTGGCCGCGCAGGCGCTCGAACTCCGCCCGCACGTCGCCGACCGCGAACTGGGCGAGCGGGATGCCGTCCTTGACGAGCGCGTCGCGATAGGTCCGCGCGGCCGGGTGGCCCGCGGGTTCCAGGAGGAGTTCGGTGCCTCCGGGCTCCTCGGGCGAGACGACGGTGAGCCACCGGTCCTTCTCACCCAGCGGGACGTCGTGCTTCTTCACGAAGCCGAGGACCTCCGTGTAGAAGCGCAGGGCCTCGGCCTGGTCGTCGACGAACACGCTGGTCAGATGGATTCTCATGGGGAGCTCTCTTCCGGTCCGTCGGGCAGGGGCCATCGCTCGGTGATCTGCCGCAGCGGGGCCGTGTTCAGGTCGTGGTACTTGTAGCGGCCCTCGCGCCTGACCTCCACGAGGCCGGCGGCCTCCAGCACCGCGAGGTGCTGGGAGATCGCCTGCCGCGAGATGCCGAGCCGATGCTTCATGCTCAGTCGCGAGCAGATCTCGAACAGTGTCTGCCCTGACCGCTCCACGAGCTCGTCGATGATGATCCGGCGCGTCGGGTCGGCCAGGGCTTTGAAGAGGTCATCGGCCACGCGCTCATGATAGGCAAGCACTCACTTGCCTACCAAGTCGGGGCGCGTCGCACCTCGAACCGGAACGCGGATCGCCGAGGAGCGCACCACCCGCCCCCGGGGGAGCCGGACACCTCACGGACCCCGTCACGCCACACCCTTGACACGGTCATGTCGGCCGCTTGTATGGTCTAGTCCAACAGAACTCGTCGTTCCGCTTGGAGAGTTGACCCCTGCCGGGATCACGCTCCCCGACGGGAACGACGAGTGTGTCCACCTTCGCGTCTCTCGACCCCCCACTCACGAGAGGCCGCACCCGACGTGCGCGTCACCCCCCACTCATGACCGCGCGTGCTCCGGGGCCGGCCTGAGCTGAAGGAGTTTCCCATGCACGCAGGCAGGAAGACCGCCGTACTGATCGGCGCGGCCCTCGCCCCCGTCATCGCCGTCAGCCTCCCCGCCGCTTCGGCGAGCGCCCACGGCTACATCTCGAATCCGCCCAGTCGCCAGGCCCAGTGCGCGGCGGGCACCGTGTCCTGCGGGGACATCACCTACGAACCCCAGAGCGTCGAAGGCCCCAAGGGCCTGACCAGCTGCAGCGGCGGCAACAGCCGCTTCGCCGAGCTGGACGACGACAGCAAGGGCTGGGCCGTCACACCGGTGCCCAGGAACGCGACGTTCTCATGGAAGCTCACCGCCCAGCACTCCACCAGCACCTGGGAGTACTACGTCGGCGGTCAGCGGATCGCCCTGTTCGACGACGGCGGCGCCAAGCCCGGCGCGGTGGTCGACCACCAGGTGGACTTCGGCGGCCTCGACGGCCGGCAGAAGGTGCTCGCCGTGTGGAACGTGGCCGACACCGACAACGCGTTCTACGCGTGCATCGACGTGAACGTCGGCGGCTGACGGATCCGGTGGATCAGGTCCGGGGGCGACAGGCCCGCCCCCGGGTGCCCGAAGCCGTCCCGGCCGGGGGCGGGAGCACGCTGGGAGCCCCGCTCCCGCCCCCTCCGTCCCTCACCCGCCGTACCCTCACCCGATCAGGAGCCGATACCGTGCACCGCCGCACCTTCGCCCTACTGGCCGCCACCGGCGCGGCCGCCGCCCTCTGCACCACGACCCTCGCACCGGCCTCCGCCGCCGGGAAGTCCGACGCACGCGCCGCCGCCGAGTTCGTCGTCACCGAGGCGCAGTTCGACGAGATGTTCCCGAACAGGAACTCCTTCTACACCTACGACGGTCTCACCGCCGCGCTCGGCGCCTACCCCGGCTTCTCGAACACCGGCGACGAGACGGTGCGCAAGCAGGAGGCCGCCGCCTTCCTCGCCAACGTCGGTCACGAGACCGGCGGACTCGTGCACGTCGTCGAGCAGAACACCGCCAACTACCCGCACTACTGCGACACGACCCAGCCGTACGGCTGCCCGGCCGGCCACGACAAGTACTACGGGCGCGGTCCCGTGCAGCTCAGCTGGAACTTCAACTACAAGGCCGCCGGGGACGCCCTGGGCATCGATCTGCTGGGCAACCCGGACCTGGTCCAGAACGACGCGGCCGTGGCCTGGAAGACCGGCCTGTGGTACTGGAACACGCAGAGCGGGCCCGGCACCATGACACCGCACGACGCCATGGTCGACGGCGCGGGCTTCGGGGAGACCGTCCGGGCCATCAACGGCAGCCTGGAGTGCGACGGCGGGAACCCCGCCCAGGTCCAGAGCCGGATCGACAACTACCAGCGCTTCACCCAACTGCTCGGCGTGGCCCCCGGGGACAACCTCAGCTGTTAGCTGTACCGACCCGCGGACACCGGTGCCGTTCCCGGCGGAGGGCCTCCGCCGGGAACGACACCCCTGCCCGTCCGGCCCTACTCGAAGTACTTGAGGCTCCAGCCGGTGTCGGTGCGCGGGCCGGGGACGTCGGCGCGGCTGTAGGTCGTGTCGCCCCACCAGCAGAAGGTGCCGGTGTACCAGTACCGGTTCTCCCACGCGTACGGCGTTCCCTTCGCGACCGCGTGGAACATCAGGGGGAACCTGGGACCGGCGGGCGGACTGGTGGCGATGTCGCCGTCCAGCAGGACGAAGCTGTGGTGGCCGGGGCCGTCGACGTGGAGCGTGGGGTCCCAGCCGGGCATCATGGTGGCGCGGTGGGAGCCGAACAGGCAGCCGTTGGACTTGTACCAGTCCCACACGTACGTCGGATCACCGCCGGCCCGCAGCCTCAGGTCGGCGAGACAGTACTGGTCGCTCCAGCTTCCGTTGGCCGAGTACGCGATGTGCAGTTGCCCGTTCGGGTCCTTGACGGGCTCGGGCCCCTCGTTGACGAACGGGTTGCCGACCACCCGCTCCCAGCTCTCCCGCGGTTGCGAGATGACGTACCGCGCGCCGGTCGGCGTGGTCGGGCTGCTCATCCGTGCGATGTAGAGGTTCTGCTCGACGTCGGTGTCCCCCGCCCAGCCCGACCAGACGAACCAGCGCTGCCCGGAGAAGGTGAACAGGGTCCCGTCGATGGCCCACTTGTCGTCGGGCAGCGCCAGGCGGGTCTCGGCGGTGTACCCGCTGTCCGCGGTGGCGGAGCTGATCACGTACATCCGGTGGGCCGCTCCGCGGCCGGCCGAGAAGTAGATGTAGTAGCGGCCGCCGTCCCGCACGATCTCGGGCGCCCACACCTCACCCCGGTCGCGGGTGTCCGACCAGACCTGTCGAGCGGGGGCCGCCGCCAGGGCGGCCGTCGACGCGGCCTGCCGTACGGCGATGCCGCCACCGGCGGACTGCACCGAGACGTAGGTGCCACCGACCCGGATCACGCTGGGGTCGGCGGCCCGCAGGCCGGTCCGGTCCGCATGGGCGGGCCCGCCGGACGACAGGAGGAGCAGAACGGCGAGGACGCCGGACGAGACGGCGGCGACGGCGCGGGAGAGATGACGGAAAGGTTGCATGATCCCCTTCCTCGGTGGGCTCCACGGGGTGTGCGGGTCCGCGGCCGGCTCCTCGTTCCAGCGCCTCTTCCCCGGGCCGCTTTTACATCGATGGAAGCAGACACGCCCAGCATCGCGATCGGTAGGGGACATGTCAATGCAGTGGCCGGAGTCCGGCGCGCGCCGCACGGGGCGAAGGGGCCGAGAGTCGGTCTTGACTGGTGACCCGCCGCCCTCCATATTCACGAACACACCGTCGACAACTCGGACGAGGTGACCAGTGAGAAGCCTCAGACCCTGGGCCGCCCTGTACGCAGCCGTCGCTCTCGTCCTTCTCACCACGGCCCTGGGGCCCCTCCCCTCCCCCACGGCAGCCGCGCCTCCGGGCGAGCCGGCCTTCGCCACCCAGCCCGCCAGGGCGGCGCTCGCCCGGCTGTTGCCGCGCCACGCCTCGCAGTTCACCCTCGTCGCCGTCGACCGCCCGGAGTCCGGCGACTACTTCGACGTCTCCGGCCGCGCCGGCCGGGTGCGCGTGCGGGGCACCAGCCCCGCCGTGCTCCTCAGCGGCGTCAACTGGTACCTCAAGCACACGGCCGAGGTGGACCTCGGATGGCCCGGCCGGAGCACGGCCCGACTGCCCCGTACCCTGCCCGCCCCCGCCGGCCCCGTGCACAGGCAGGCCACGGTCCCGCACCGCTTCGCACTCAACGACACCGACGACGGCTACTCCGGCGCCTACCGCGACTGGGCCTCCTACGAGAAGCAGATCGACCTGCTCGCCCTGCACGGCGTGAACGAGGTCTTCGTGCAGATGGGGGCCGACGCCGTCTACTACGAGACCCTCCAGGAGTTCGGCTACTCCGAGGACGAGCTCAGGTCCTGGATCCCCGGCCCGGCGCACCAGCCCTGGTGGCTGATGCAGAACATGTCCGGCTTCGGCGGCCCCGTCTCCGAGCGCCTGCTCGAGGATCGCGCGGATCTGGGCCGCCGGATCGCGGACCGGCTCCGCCAACTCGGCATGACTCCCGTACTGCCCGGCTACTACGGCACCGTGCCGCCGGGTTTCACGGAGCGCAATCCCGTCGGCCCGGTCGTGCCGCAGGGTGACTGGGTCGGATTCGAGCGGCCCGACTGGCTCGACCCGCGCAGCGCGGTGTTCCCGAGGGTGGCCGCCGCGTTCTACCGCCACCAGCGTGAGCTGTTCGGTACCTCGACGATGTACAAGATGGATCTGCTGCACGAGGGCGGACGGCCCGGGAACGTGCCCGTGAGGGACGCCGCGCAAGCCGTGATGAAGGCTCTCCAGACCGCCCGCCCCGGCGCCGTATGGACGCTGATCGGCTGGCAGAACAACCCGTCGACGCAGATCATCGACGCCATCGACAAACGCAGGCTGCTCATCGTCGACGGTCTGTCCGACCGCTACGACGGCCTGGACCGCGAAGCCACCTGGCACGGAGCGCCCTACGCCTTCGGCACGATCCCGAACTTCGGCGGTCACACCACCATGGGCGCCAACACCGCCGTCTGGGCCGAGCGATTCGACCAGTGGCGCACCAAGGCCGGAAGCGCCCTCGCGGGCATCGCCTACATGCCGGAGGGCACCGGCGGCAACCCCGTCGCCTACGAGCTCTTCACCGAACTGGCCTGGCGTACGGAGCCCGTGGACCAGCGGAAGTGGTTCGCCGAGTACGCGCAACGCCGCTACGGCGGCGCCGACCCGCATGCGGCCTCCGCGTGGGAGCTGCTGCGCAGCGGCCCGTACAGCACACCGTCCGGGACCTGGAGCGAGTCGCAGGACAGCCTGTTCACCGCCCGGCCCCGGCTCACGGCCACCAACGCGGCGAGCTGGAGTCCCGGCGCGATGAGGTACGACCCGGGCACGGTGCGCCGGGCGCTGACCGAGCTGGTGCGGGTCGCACCGGCGCTGCGCGCCACCGACGCCTACCGCTTCGACCTGGTCGACGTCGCCCGCCAGGTCCTGGCCAACCGCAGCCGGACCCTGCTCCCGCAGATCAAGGCCGCCTACGATGCCGAGGACCTGCCCCGCTTCCGGGCACGTGCCGCCGAGTGGAAGAACTGCCTCTCCCTGCTGGACCGGCTGCTCGCCACGGACGCCCGCTTCCTCCTCGGCCCGTGGCTGGAGGACGCGAAGTCCTGGGGCCGTACCGAGGCGGAGAGGGCCGCCGCCGAGTTCGACGCACGCTCGATCCTCACCACCTGGGGGCACCGCTCCGGCAGCGACGCGGGCGGCCTGCGGGACTACGCCAACCGGGAATGGTCCGGACTGGTCTCCGACTTCTACGCGATGCGCTGGACGAAGTACCTCGACTCGCTCGACACCGCCCTGGTGACCGGCAGGCCGCCGGTCGCCATCGACTGGTTCGCGCTGGAGGACGACTGGAACCGGCAGCGGGACGGATATCCCGTCCGGCCGTCCGGCGACCCGGTGGCCCTGGCCATCGCGGTGCTCCACGCCGTCCCCGCGTCTTCCTCCTCCTGACCGGACAGGCTGGCCGGACAGGGGCCGGTGGCGACCCGTTCCGGGACACCACCGGCTGCCGGCCGCCTTTCCCCGCTCCACTCCGCTCCACCGACTGGTCGCACGACACGGGAGGCTGCAGTGAGACAGGTGGGCAACAGACGTACGGGTCTCGTGGTGGCGGTGCTGGGCGGTCTGGCCCTGGCACTGACCTCGACGACCGTCCACGCCGACGAACACACCACCCCCACACCCGACGCCATCGCACACCGCGGCTCCTCGGGCATGGCCCCCGAGAACACCGCCGCCGCCATCGACCTCGCCGTCCGACAACGCGCCGACCACGTCGAAATCGACGTCCAACGCACCAAAGACGGCAAACTCATCAACTTCCACGACTGCACCATGGAACGCACCACCAACATCGAAGACCGCTACCCCGACCGCCCCCGCTACCGCGTCTCCGACTTCACCTGGAACGAACTACGCACCCTCGACGCCGGATCCTGGTTCCACCCCACCTACACCGGCGAACCCCTCATCACCCTCGACGACGTCATCACCCGCATCAACCACACCCGCACCGGACTCCTCGCCGAACTCAGCCCCTGCACCCACCACACCACCATCGCCACCGACCTCGCCAACCACCTCAAAACCAAACCCCGCTACCTCCAACGCGCCCTCACCCGCAACCAACTCGCCGTCCAGTCCTTCCACACCGACGACGCCCACACCTTCCGCACCCAACTCCCCGACATCCCCATCGGCATCCTCAACGCCCAACGCCCCACCGACACCGAACTCCTCCAGCTCAGCCAATGGGCCGACCAGATCAACCCCCAGCACACCGTCACCGACCAGACCCTCGTCGACCGCATCCACCAACTCGGCATGCACATCAACGTCTGGACCGTCGACGAACCCGGCGCCATCCGCAAAATGACCACCCTCGGCGTCGACGGCATCATCACCGACTACCCCCAGACCCTCACCCAGCACTGAACCGAGCCCTCCCCGCTCTCCTCTCTCCGCCGCCCTCGTGCGCTCCCTCGCCGCGGATCCGGGTCCGGTCCGCGGGGTTGCCCGAAGCATGCGCGGGTACCCCGCCGATCTTCGAGAGAGAGGAGAGCCATGTCCGACGAACACGTGAGGAACGTCTTCGTGGTCGGTCTCGACGAGGCCAACCTTCCGACGCTGAAGGCCGTGCCGGGCGCCGATTCCCTGCGCTTCCACGGTCTTCTGACGGTCGAGGAGCTCCAGGGCGGCGAGGTCTCGCTGCCGGCGGTCATCGAGAAGGCGCAGAAGGTACTGGACGCCTTCGACGGAAGCATCGACGCGATCGTCGGCTACTGGGACTTCCCGGTCAGCACGCTGGTGCCGATCCTCGGAGCGCGCTACGGCACCCGCACCACGAGCCTGGAGTCCGTGGTCAAGTGCGAGCACAAGTACTGGAGCAGGCTCGAGCAGCAGAAGGTCACCGACCGGCACCCGCGCTTCGGCCGGGTCGACCTGGAGGCGGACCCGCCGCGTCCGCCGGACGGCATGCGGTTCCCGATGTGGCTCAAGCCCGCCCTGTCCTACTCCTCGGAGCTCGCCTTCGGGGTCGACGACCAGGAGAAGTTCCGCGCGGCCGTCGCCGAGATACGCGAAGGCGTCTCCCGCATCGGCCGGCCGTTCGAGCACATCCTCGACCAGGTCGACCTCCCGGCGGAGATGGACGGGGTCGGCGGCCAGGTGTGTCTCGCCGAGGAGTCGCTGAAGGGCGTCCAGGTCGCCGTGGAGGGCTACGTCCACCAGGGCGAGGTGACCGTGTACGGCACGCTGGACAGCATCGACTACCCGAACTCGCCGTGCTTCCTGCGCCACCAGTACCCCTCCATGCTGCCCCCGCAGGTCATCGCCCGGCTGCACGACGTCACCGAGCGGGTGATGCGGCAGATCGGCTTCGAATCCGCGACGTTCAGCGTGGAGTACTTCTACGATCCGGGAAGCCAGGACATCAGCCTGCTGGAGATCAACCCGCGTCATTCGCAGTCGCACGCCGAGCTGTTCCAGTACGTGGACGGCGTGCCCAACCACCACTGCATGCTCGCCCTCGCCCTCGGCGAGGACCCGCGGATGCCGCACCGCCAGGGCCCCTACGCGATGGCGGCGAAGTGGTACTACCGGTGGTTCACGGACGGTGTCGTGCGTCATGTCCCGACCCCCGAGGAGGTGTCCCGGATCGAGCGGGAGATACCGGGCGTACGGATCGAGGTCCTGCCCGAACGGGGACAGCGGCTCTCCGAACTCTCCCAGCAGGACAGCTACAGCTACGAACTCGCGCACATCTTCACCGGCGGCGACGACGAGGAGGACCTGCGCAGGAAGTACGACCAGTGCGTCGCCGCCCTGGGCCTCACCTTCGACGAGGCCCCCGGGACGGCGTGAGAGCAAGGAGCGGCCGACCATGCGTCATGTGACCAACCTTCCCTTCACGACGAAGGAAGAGGAACACGTCGTCATCCCCATGTCCGACGGCGTGCGCCTGTCGGCGCGTATCTGGCGCCCGACGTCTTCGGACCAGGAGCCGGTGCCCGCGGTGCTGGAGTACATCCCGTACCGCAAGCGGGACCTCACCGCCGTGCGGGACTCCGTCCACCACCCCTACATCGCCGGGCACGGTTACGCCTGCGTCCGCGTCGACCTGCGCGGCACCGGCGAGTCGGAGGGGGTGCTGCGGGACGAGTACCTCGAACTGGAGCAGAGCGACGCCGAGGAGGTGCTAGCCTGGATCGCCGAACAGCCCTGGTGCGACGGCACCACCGGGATGATGGGCCTCTCCTGGGGCGCGTTCGCCGCCCTCCAGGTGGCGGCGCGCCGGCCACCGAGCCTGAAGGCCATCGTCATCGCCTCCTTCACCGACGACCGGCACGCCGACGACATGCACTACATGGGCGGAGCCATGCTCTCGGACAACCTGGCCGAGGCGGGCACCATGTTCGCCTATGCCACCTGTCCGCCCGATCCGGCCGTGGTCGGCGACCGCTGGCGGGACATGTGGCACGAACGTCTGGAGAACTCCCAGCCCTGGGTCCTGGAGTGGTTGCGCCACCAGCGCCGCGACGACTACTGGCGGCACGCCTCGGTCGCCGAGAACTACCAGGACGTACGCTGCCCGGTACTCGCGTCCAGCGGCTGGGCGGACGGCTACTCCAACGCCGTCACTCGGCTCCTCGCCCACCTGGACGTGCCCCGCAAGGGCCTCATCGGTCCGTGGTCGCACAAGTTCCCGCACCTCGGCGAGCCCGGTCCCGCCATCGGCTACCTCCAGGAGGTGGTCCGCTGGTGGGACCACTGGCTCAAGGGCGTGGACAACGGCGTCATGGACGGCCCGATGCTGCAGACGTGGATGCAGGACAGCGTCCCGCCGTCGACGTCGTACGAGGAGCGGCCGGGCCGCTGGGTGGCCGAACCCTGCTGGCCCTCCCCGCACGTCCATCCGGTCACGCATCCGCTCTCCCGGCACCGGATCGGGGCTCCCGACGAGGCGGGCGACCGGTCGGCGGCGAGCGCGCAGGGCGACGCGTCGACCGTGCGGTCCCCCCTGTCCGTCGGGCAGTTCGCGGGGAAGTGGGCCTCGTACAACGCGCCGCCCGACCTGCCCTACGACCAGCGCGAGGAGGACGGCGGCTCACTCGTCTTCGAGACCGAACCCCTCACCGAGCGGGTGGAGATCCTCGGTTCGCCGACCGTCGACCTCGACCTGTCGGCCGACGCACCGGTCGCCATGGTGGCCGCACGCCTCTCGGACGTCAGCCCCGACGGAGCGGCGACCCGGGTCACCTACGGTCTGCTGAACCTCACCCGGCGCGACAGCGCGGAAGAGCCCGAGCCGCTGGAGCCCGGCCGTCGCTACCGCGCCACCGTGCACCTCAACGGAGTGGCGCAGAGTTTCCCGCCGGGCCACCGCATCCGGCTCTCGCTGTCCACGTCGTACTGGCCGCTCGCCTGGCCGCCGCCCAAGCCGGCGATGCTCAGCGTGTACGACCACTCGAGCACACTGACCCTCCCGGTGCGCCCCCCGGAGCGGGCCGACGACACGCAGGCCACGCCGTTCGGCGACCCGGAGGGCACCTCCCCCGTCGCCACCACCACGCTGACGCCTCCGGAGGAACGCTGGGACGTCAAACGCGACCTGGTCGGCTACAACGCCGAACTGGAGACGGTGAAGGACCGGGGCACGGTCCGCTTCGAGGAGATCGGCCTGGACGTCGGCCGCCGCGCCTACGAACGCTATGCCTCCGTCGCCGACGACTTCACGTCCGTCAGCGGCGAGTCCACCTGGACCATGAGCTTCCGGCGCGACGAGTGGGACGTGCGCGTGGTCACGCACACCCGCCTCACCTGTGACGAGAGCAGCTTCTTCGTCGACGCCACGCTGGACGGCTACGACGGCGGTCGCCGGGTGTTCTCCCACACGTGGAACGAGACGGTGCCACGCGATCTCCTCTGAGGCGCCGGGGCGCGGTTCGCGGCGGTGGTGTGGAATGGCCGGGTGAACTTCCCTGCCTCCGGCGCCGAGCGACCCGAGCGCGCCCGTCCCGCCTCCCACAGTCTCACCGGTGTGGGCCTCGCCGTCCTCGATCCCGCCGGCCGCGTCCTGCTCGGCCTCGGCCACGACGGCCGCTGGGAACTCCCGGGCGGCAAGGTCGACACCGGAGAGGACTTCGAAGCGGCCGCCGCCCGTGAGCTGTGGGAGGAGACCGGCCTCACGGTGCCCGCGGCGGAGGTGAGGGTCCTGGCGGTGCTCGTCGACGGCCTGAACGGACTGACCCGTGTGACGGCCGCGGCCGTCACCGAGCGGGCGACGGGTACGCCCCGGGTCACCGAGCCGGACAAGATCGCGCGCTGGGACTGGTTCGCCCGGCCCGCGGTGCCCGCGGCGCTCTTCCCTCCGTCCGCCTCGGTCCTGGACTGTCTGTGGCCCGAAGCGGTACGGCGAGGAGCCGCCGCGGTACGGCACTACCGGGTGCTCGGCGACCCGTCCGCCCGGCCCGGTCGATGACGGGCTCGGAGCAGGGTTCACCCTGGCGCGGCGGCCGGTGACGAGGGGTCCCGCGCGCCGGAGAAGAATTCCGGCGACGATGTCGAGAACGCGTGGCCGGCTCCGTCCCCGGGGTGAACGCGACCACAATGGGCCGCACAGCACCGAGGAGAGTCACCATGGCCAAGTACCTGATGCTCAAGCACTACCGGGGCGCCCCGGCCGCGGCCAACGACGTCCCCATGGACCGGTGGACGCCGGAGGAGATCTCGGCCCACATCCAGTACATGAACGACTTCGCGGCCCGGCTGGAGAAGACCGGCGAGTTCGTCGACGGGCAGGCGCTCGCCCCCGAGGGAACGTGGGTCCGCTACGACGGCGAGGGCCGGCCGCCGGTCACCGACGGCCCCTTCGCCGAGACGAAGGACCTCATCGCCGGGTGGATGGTGATCGACGTCGACAGCTACGAGCGCGCCGTGGAACTGGCCGGGGAACTGTCGGCGGCCCCCGGGGCCGGTGGGAAGCCGATCCACGAGTGGCTCGAACTGCGCCCGTTCCTGGCGGCGCCGCCCACCATCCCGGAATGCCCGCACGGATGAACGAGGCCCTGCTCCGCAGCCTCACGCCGAGCGTCCTCGGCATCCTCGTCCGCCGCGGAGCCGACTTCACGGCGGCCGAGGACGCCGTGCAGGACGCCCTGCTCGAGGCGGTCCGCGTCTGGCCGGCCGACCCTCCGCGTGATGCGAAGGGCTGGCTGGTCACCGTGGCCTGGCGCCGGTTCCTCGACTCGACCCGCTCGGACGCCGCCCGTCGCCGACGTGAGGACCGCGCCGACGAGGAGCCGGCGCCCGGGTCCGCGCCCGCGGTGGACGACACGCTCCAGCTCTACTTCCTGTGCGCCCACCCGTCGCTGACCCCGTCGTCGGCGGTCGCCCTCACCCTGCGTGCCGTCGGCGGGCTGACCACGCGCCAGATCGCCCGGGCCTATCTGGTGCCCGAGGCGACCATGGCGCAGCGGATCAGCCGGGCCAAGCGCACCGTATCCGGTGTGCGGTTCGACCGGCCCGGTGACGTCGCCACCGTGCTGCGCGTCCTCTACCTGGTGTTCAACGAGGGCTACTCGGGCGATGTCGACCTCGCCGCCGAGGCCATCCGGCTCACCCGGCAGCTGGCGGCCGTCATCGACCACCCCGAGGTGAAGGGGCTGCTGGCCCTGATGCTGCTCCACCACGCGCGGCGCGCCGCCCGCACCGCGCCCGACGGCACTCTCGTGCCGCTCGCCGAGCAGGACCGCGGCCGGTGGGACACCGAGGCGATCGCCGAGGGGGTGGCGATCCTGCAGGCGGCGCTCGCCCGCGACCGGCTCGGCGAGTTCCAGGCCCAGGCCGCCGTCGCGGCGCTCCACGCCGACGCGCCCACCGCCGAGGAGACCGACTGGGTGCAGATCGTCGAGTGGTACGACGAGCTCGTGCGCCTGACCGACAGCCCGGTCGTCCGGCTCAACCGCGCGGTGGCCGTCGGCGAGGCGGACGGCCCGCGCGCCGGACTGGCGGCACTGGCCGCACTGGACGCGTCCCTGCCCCGCCACGCCGCGGTGGCGGCACACCTGCACGAGCGCGACGGGGACCTCGCGACGGCGGCCCGGCTGTACGCCGAGGCGGCACACAAGGCGCCCACCCTCGCCGAGCGCGACCACCTGACGCTCCAGGCCGCGCGGCTCCACTCCCGTCGGCCCCGCTGACGGGTCCGCGCCCGGCCGCTCCCCGGCCGTCGGCGGGGCCGGGAGGCCGGACGGCCGTCCCAGGGGGGCGGGTACGGCCGTCGAGCTCGACGTTCCCTGACCGCAGCATTGACATGGACGCGTCTCGGCGCAACGCTGAGAGCGCTCTCAGAATCGGTACGGACCAATTTCCTCCCCCCACACCGCACGGAGGTGGAGAGTGCTCTCAAGCCTCGGACACCGTCTGCTCGCCGCCGCCACGGCCGCGGGCCTGGCCGGCGCCCTGCTCATGTTCGGCGCCTCACCGCCCGCGGACGCGGCGGTACCCGCGACCATTCCATTGAAGATCACCAACAACTCCAGCCGCGGCGAGCCCGTCCACCTCTACACGCTGGGCACCTCGCTGACGACGGGACAGCAGGGCTGGGCCGACGCGAACGGCACGTTCCACGCCTGGCCCGCCGGCGGCAATCCCCCCACCCCCGCACCGGACGCGTCCATCCCCGGGCCGGCCGCCGGGCAGACCAAGACGATCCGGATACCGAAACTCTCGGGACGGATCTACTTCTCGTACGGCCAGAAGCTCGACTTCCGGCTGACCGCGGGCGGCCTGGTGCAACCGGCCGTGCAGAATCCGAGCGACCCGAACCGCAACACCCTGTTCAACTGGTCCGAGTACACCCTCAACGACTCCGGCCTGTGGCTGAACAGCACCCAGGTCGACATGTTCTCCGCGCCGTACACCGTCGGGGTGCAGCGGGCCGACGGCGGTGTGAGCAGTGCCGGACGGCTCAAGGCGGGCGGCTACAAGGCGGTCTTCGACGCGCTGCGGGCGCAGAGCGGCTGGGGCGGGCTGATCCAGACCCGCTCCGACGGCACCGTACTGCGGGCCCTGTCGCCGCTGTACGGAGTGGAGACGGGAGCACTGCCGGCGTCGGTCATGGACGACTACGTCAACCGGGTCTGGCAGAAGTACGCGTCCGCCACGCTCACCGTCACCCCGTTCGCCGACCGGCCGGGCACCAAGTACTTCGGGCGGGTCTCCGGCGGCGTCATGAACTTCACCAACAGCGCGGGGGCGGTGGTCACGAGCTTCCAGAAGCCCGACGCCTCCAGCGTGTTCGGCTGTCACCGGCTCCTGGACGCACCCAACGACCAGGTACGCGGCCCGATCTCCCGCACGCTGTGTGCCGGCTTCAACCGCTCGACGCTGCTGAGCAACCCGAACCAGCCCGACGCCTCGGCGGCGAACTTCTACCGGGAGTCCACGACCAACCACTATGCCCGTGTCATCCACGACCGGATGGCCGACGGCAAGGCCTACGCCTTCGCGTTCGACGACGTCGGCCACCACGAGTCGCTGGTGCACGACGGCGACCCGGCCCAGGCCCAGCTCACGCTCGATCCGCTCGACTGACCCGGCACCGGACAGGAGTCCGCCCCCGGCCCCCGCTGACGCGGAGCCGGGGGCGGACCCGTGGTGCGGCACCCAGCGGGGCGGCCGTGACGTGCCGCACCGGCCTGGTCAGGCGCCGGGCAGGACGCCGGTGCGGGCGACCTCGGAGTACCAGCGGGCGCTGGCCTTCGGGATGCGGGTGCCGGTCGGGTAGTCCACGTAGACGGTGCCGAAGCGCTTGCTGTAGCCGTGGGCCCACTCGAAGTTGTCCAGCAGCGACCACAGGAAGTAGCCGCGCACGTCCGAGCCGTCCACGATGGCCCGGTGGACGGCCGCCAGGTGGTCCCGCACGTAGGCGATCCTGGCGGGGTCGTTGACCTGGCCCGCGGGGTCGGCGTAGTCGTCGAACGCCGCGCCGTTCTCCGTGATGACCAGCGGCAGCCGCGGGAAGTCGGACGACAGCCGGCGCAGCAGGTCGTACAGGCCGGTGGCGTCGACGGCCCAGCCCATGGCCGTGGTGTCGCCGGGAGGCTGGTGGAAGGCGACCCGGTCGGCCGCCGGCCAGGGGCTGTGGGTGCTCCTGCCGTGTCCGTCGGAGGTGTGGGTGCCGCTGCCGTCGGCCTCGGAGACGACGGTCGGCGTGTAGTAGTTGACGCCGAGGAAGTCCAGCGGCTGGTTGATCCGCCGCAGGTCGGCGTCCTGGACGAAGGACCAGTCGGTCAGCGCCGCGGTGTCCTTGAACAGGTCCTCCGGGTAGGCGCCCTCCAGCATCGGGCCGGTGAAGACCCGGTTGGCCAGCGCGTCGATCCGGCGGACCGCGTCGGCGTCGGCGTCGCTCCCGGTGAGCGGGCGGACCTGGTGGATGTTGAGGGTGACCGAGCACCGGGCGCCGGCGCGGACCCGGTCGCGCAGCGCCTGGACGGCCAGACCGTGCGCGAGGTTGAGGTGGTGAGCGGCGCGCAGGGCGGCGACCGGGTCGGTGCGGCCGGGGGCGTGCACACCGGAGCCGTAGCCGAGGAAGGCGCTGCACCAGGGCTCGTTGAGGGTGGTCCAGGTCTTGACCCGGTCGCCGAGGGCGTCCGCGGCGAGGGCCGCGTACTCGGCGAACCGCTCGGCGGTGGCGCGTTCGGGCCAGCCACCCGCGTCCTCGAGTTCCTGCGGCAGGTCCCAGTGGTAGAGGGTGGCGACGGGCTGGATGCCCTTGTCCAGCAGGTCGTCGACGAGGCGCCGGTAGAAGTCCAGCCCCTTCTGCACGGCCGGGCCGCGGCCGGTGGGCTGGATGCGGGGCCAGGCGAGGGAGAACCGGTAGGCCTCCAGGCCGAGTTCGGCCATGAGGGCGACGTCCTCGCGCCAGCGGTGGTAGTGGTCGGTGGCGATGTCACCGGTGTCGCCGTTGCGGACCCGGCCCGGAGTGCGGGCGTAGGTGTCCCAGATGGACGGCGTGCGGCCGTCCTCGGCGGCGGCGCCCTCGATCTGGTACGAGGCGGTCGCGGAACCCCAGAGGAAGCCCTTGGGGAAGGTACGGGCGGCGTCCGGGGCGGACGCGGTCTGCTCTGCTGCGGTGACCACGTAAGTCCTTTCGAGGTGGGGGTGTGCGCGAGCGCGCGAAGGCCGGGAGAGACGGGGAGGCGACGCGGGCCCGGCGGCTCGGTGCCGGGCCCGCAGGACGGCGGATCAACCCTTGACGGCGCCCGCCATGATGCCGCTGACGATCTGACGGCCGAAGACGATGAACATCAACAGCAGCGGCAGCGTGCCGAGCAGCGCGCCCGCCATGATGAGCGACTGGTCGCGGACGTATCCTGCGCTGAGCTGGGTGAGGGCGACGGGGACCGTCGGGTTGGTCATGTCGAGCACCACGAACGGCCAGAAGAAGTCGTTCCACGCGTGCACAAAGGTGATCATGAACAGCACCGCCATCGCGGGCCGTGCCACGGGCAGCACGATGCTCCAGAAGATCCTCAGCGAGTGCGCCCCGTCCACGCGGCCGGCCTCGACGAGTTCGTCCGGCAGCGCCTCGGACAGGTACTGGCGCATGAAGAAGACACCGACGGCGCTCACCAGCGTGGGGAAGATGACGGCGGGCAGCTGCTGCGACCAGCCGAGCTCGGACATCATCATGAACAGCGGTACGACGCCGAGCTGCGGCGGCACCATCATGGTGCCGATCACCAGCATCAGCAGGGCGTTGCGGCCCTTGAACCGCAGTTTGGCGAAGGCGAACCCGGCCAGCGTCGCGAACATCACCGTGGACAGGGCGATCACCCCGGCCACGATCAGGCTGTTGACCATGGCCTTGCCCATCGCCGCCTCGTCCCAGGCCCGGGCGAGGTTGCTGAACAGGTTCGGGCCGGGCAGGAAGGGCGGCGGTGTCTGGCTCACCCGTGTGTTGTCGGTGGAGGCGGCGACCATCGTCCAGTACAGCGGGAAGATCGACAGCAGCGCCATGACGGCGAGCAGGACGTAGGCGAGCGGACCGGCGTGGTGCTGGCGTCCGGCACGCTGGCGCAGCAGCCGGCGGCCACCGCGGCCGGCCGGCTTCTCGGTGGGGGTACGGTCCGGGGCGTCCGTCCGGACCGGGAGGCTGTGGGTGGTCATGGCGACTCCAGGTCAGGACGTACGGGAACGCAGGCGCTTGATCAGGCGCTGCACGACGAAGACGAGGACGAGGAGCATGAACATCGCCCAGGCGACGGTCGCCGAGCGGCCCATCTGGTAGTTCTTCCAGCCCTCCTCGTACAGCAGCAGGCCCAGCGTCTGGTACTGGTTGTCCGCGCCGCCCGTGACGCCGTTGGGCCCCTGGCCGAAGATGAGCGGCTCACCGAACAGCTGGGTGGCACCGATCGTGGAGAGCACGATGGTGAAGACGATCGTGGAGCGGATGCCGGGGATGGTCACGTGGGTGAACTGCTGCCACCGGGAGGCCCCGTCGAGGGAGGCCGCCTCGTACCGGTCGGCGGGGATGGCCTGCATGGCAGCCAGGTAGAGCAGGGCGTTGTAGCCGGTCCAGCGCCAGATGACGATGGTGGAGATCGCCACCTGGGCGGGCCACTTGTCGGCCTCCCAGTTCACCGGGTCGATGCCGACCGTGCCGAGCGCCCAGTTGATCATGCCGAAGTCGCGTTCGAAGATCATGGTGAACACGAGGGCGGCGGCGGCCACCGACGTGGCGTACGGGACCAGCGACGCGACGCGGAAGAACAGTGAGGCGCGCATCCGGTAGTTGAGCAGGTGCGCCAGACCGAGCGCCATCATCAGCTGCGGCACGGTGGAGATGACGCCGATGGTGAGGGTGTTCTGCAGCGCGTTCCAGAAGCGCGAGTCGCCCCACAGTTCGACGTAGTTGTCGAACGCCACCCACTCCATCACGTCGAGGGTGGCCAGTTCCACGTCGTGCAGGGAGATCCACGACGTGTAGACGAGCGGGTAGAAACTGAACGCGGCGAAGACGACGAAGAACGGCGCGACGAAGGCGTACGGGGCGCCCTTGACGTCCAGCCGGTGCAGCAGTGCGCCGCGCGGCCGGGCGGTGCCCTCGCCGCCTGTCCTGCCGGGCCCGCCGGGCGGCTCCTCGCCGGCCAGGGCCTTGGTGGTGGAGGTGGCCACCGGACTTCCTTCCTGAGAGCGGGTGTCTGAGCGGGGCCCCGGGCCCGCCGGCGGGACTGCCGGCGGGCCCGGACGGCCACGGTGGGCGGAAGGTCAGCCGACGGCCTTCTCGATGCGCTCCGCGGTGGTCTGCCACGCCTCGTCACGCGCGGTGCCCTGCTGCTCGATCAGGGTCAGGCCCTGGGAGAAGGTGTCCTTGATCGTGCCGTCCTTGCGGCCGAGGACCTGCTTGTCCGGGATCTCCTGGGCCGCGGCGCCGAAGATCTGGCCGATCGGGGCGTTGCTGAAGTACGCCGACTTGGCGTTCTTCACGTCGGCGTTGTCCAGCGCCGTGCGCGAGGACGGGATGTTGCCGATCTCCTTGAAGATGTGCGCCTGCTGCTCCGGTGCGGTCAGCCAGGCGACGAGCTTCTGGGCCTCCGCCTTCACCGGGCTCTTCTCCACCACACCGAGGAAGGAGCCACCCCAGTTGGCTCCCTTCGGGGCCCTGGCGACGTCCCACTTGCCCTTGTTCGGTTCACCGGCCTTCTCGCTGATGTGGCTGAGCATCCACGCCGGGCACACGGCGGTGGCGAACGTGCCGTTGGCCAGGCCCGGGTCCCAACCCGGCTGGAACTGACGGAGCTTGGCGCTCAGGCCGTCCTCCGCCGCGTCGGCGGCGAGGTTCCAGGCCTCCTTGACGGCGGGGTTCTTGTCGTAGATCAGCTCACCCTTGTCGTTGTAGTACTGCTCGGGGTAGCCGTAGACCATGGCGTTGAACAGACCGCTGGCCGCGTCCATGTAGGCCACGTCGCCGCCCTTGAAGCCCTTCTTGAAGGTGCGGCCCACCTCGACGTACTTCTTCCAGTCGCCCGCCCAGAGCTTGGCGACCTCCTCGCGGTCGGTGGGCAGACCGGCCTTCTCGAAGTAGTCCTTGCGGTAGCAGACGGCCATCGGGCCGATGTCGGTGCCCAGGCCCAGCACCTTGCCGTCCTCGGTGCTGATCTGGGACTCCTTCCAGGGCAGGAAGTGGTCGGTGCCGGCCGTCTTCGAGAAGTCCGCGAACTTGTCCGCCTGGGTCTCCGTGATCTCCTTGGCCCGGCCGATCTCTATGCCCTGGATGTCCTTCAGGCCCTTGCCCGCGGCGAGCCTGGTCTGCAGCGCGGTGTAGTACGTCTGCTCGTCACCGGCGATCTCGGCCTTGATGTCGACATCGGGATTCTCCTTCTCGTACTGCTCGAGAAGGCCCGTCTCCTTGATGCCCATCACGCCGTACAGGCCCATGGTGATGGTGGTCTTGCCGTCCTTCTTGCCACCGCCGGTGGCCGAGTCGTCGCCGCTGCTGCAGCCGACGACCAGTGTCAGCGCGCCGACGGCCGCAGCCGTGGCCACCGCCTTCCTGCGCAACGAACCGAGAGTGCCCATGGATCTCCTCCTAGCGACGGCGCTGACACATCGGAGCGACGAGTTCTGCGATGGCTACAGCGATGACTACAGCGGCTCTGAACGGGGTGGGAACGTGCCCAATTTTGGTGGGCACGTTCCCACCGGCGCATCGAAGACTCGTGGGAGCGGGCCCATCTGTCAATGACTTGAACGCAAGTTGCCGGTGAACTTCGGTCCCGGTGCGGGTTTCCGGAGCTTCGGGGGTGCTGTGCCTACGGCAGTGTCTGCAAGAATTGCCGCAGGTCACCTCCGCGGTAGGTTCGTCGCCGCGGCCGCCGAGGGGGGATTGCATGACCGGCAACCGCCGTCCCACGATCAAAACGGTCGCCGCCCGCGCCGGCGTGGGCCGCACCACGGTCTCCCGTGTCGTCAACGGCTCCGACCTGGTCAGCGCCGACGCACGCGCCCGGGTCCTTGCGGCGATCAAGGAACTCAACTACGTTCCCAACTCGGTCGCCCGCGGCCTGGTGACCAACCGCACCGATGCCGTGGCCCTGGTGATCCCGGAATCGGAGAGCCGGCTCGGCTCGGAGCCGTTCTTCGCCGCACTGATCCGGGGCGTCAGCGGCGCCCTCGCCGAGAGCCGCACCCAGTTGCAGCTGATGCTCGTCCGCGATCAGGCCGAGCGGGACCAGTTGACCGACTCGGTGGCGGCCCGCCGGGTGGACGGCGTCCTGCTGGTCTCGGTGCACTCCGAGGACCGGCTGCCGGGGATGCTGGAGGAGATGGGCCTGCCCACCGTGCTGGCCGGCCGCCGCGACGCGGGCGAGCGGCTGAGCTACGTCAACGCCGACAACGCCGGGGGGGCCGGCGCGGCGGTCCGGCACCTGCTCGACCGCGGGCGCAGGAGGATCGCGACGATCACCGGCCCGCTCGACATGGACGTGGGCCGCAGCCGGCTCGCCGGCTGGCGCACCGCGCACGAGGAGGCGGGGGTGCCCGCGCGGGAGAACCTGGTCGAGGCGGGCGACTTCACCGAGGAGGGGGGCAGGAGGGCCATGCGTTCGCTTCTTGAACGTGCCCCGGATCTGGATGCCGTGTTCGCCGCCTCCGACCTCACCGCGGTCGGCGCCCTGGCCGAACTTCGCCGGTGGAAACGGCAGGTTCCCGGGGATGTCGCCGTCGTCGGCTTCGAGGACTCCGTCCTCGCCCGGCACACCGACCCGCCGTTGACGACGGTGCGTCAGCCGGTGGAGGAACTGGGCCGGTCCATGGCCCGGATCCTCACCGACATCACGCGCCAGGGCGCACCACGGCAGCAGCTGACGCTGCCGACGGAGCTGGTGGTGCGGGAGTCGTCCTGACCCGGACCACCCGTCGCGTGGTCGGGTCCGCCGGGGGCCTGCGCCCCGGCGCCCGGCGCAGCGTGTCGTCCGGGGCGTCCCCTGCTCGCGCACCCACGGACGCGCCCTGCCTACTTCGCCGGCCACACGCTGGCGTCGCGCGTCGCCGGTGCGAACGTCGCCGGGCCGGGGCCCCAGCGGGTCGGGCGGGCCGAAGGGACGGGGGCGGGGAGGCCGTCGCACGCCGCAGGCCACGCTTCTCCGTCATGCGGCGGAACAGCTCTTACTCCTCGCGGAGCCGGCGTACGTCACCGGTGCCCTGCCCGGAGTCCCTCGCGACGACCGCCGTCGTGAGACCGACCACCGCCCCGGCCGACCGACTCGGTGCCTGGCCGGTGCGTCACCGCCAGGTGAACCCGGTGGTCCGCGCCGTCTACGGCAGCCGGTCCCGGACGTCTGCCCCGGAAAGGGGTTCGCGTCGCATGGCCCACAGGAGCGGCCCGCCTCCCGGCAGCGGGAACTTCTCGCGCACGGTGAATCCGAAGTGCTCGTAGAAGGGGAGGTTGGCCGACTTGGAGGACTCCAGACAGACCGGCAGGCTCGCCGCGTCGGCCCGGGCCAGCCCTGAGCGGAGCAGCGCGGCGCCGTGTCCCCCGCCCTGTGCGGCCGGGTCGGCGCCGATCACCGCCAGGTACCAGTGCGGTTCCCGCGGTGTGTGCTCGGCCGCGGCCTCGACGGCGTCGCGGAACAGCGGTGCCCGGTCGCCGAGGATGTCCTGGAGTTCCCGGACGGTCCCGGCGTCCGGGACCGCCTGGGCCTGCGGCGGCACCCAGAAGGCCGCCGCCGAGTCGGTCCGTTCGCACACCCCGTGGTGGGCGTACTGCCGGGTGAGGAGCGTGGTGAAGTAGCGGCCCAGCGACTTCTCCCGCGAGGAGTCGTCGGGGAAGAACCAGCGCATCATCGGGTCGTCGTCGAAGGCACGGGCCAGGGTCCGGCCGATCAGGGCCGCGTCGTCGACCGTCGCCGTCCTCGGGGTACTCGTTATGGCCATGCTGATCATTCTGCACTTCGATGATCTCCGTCCGCGCGTGGGCCTCCTGCTCCTCCACCGCACGGGGTCGAGAGCCTGAGGACTCTCCCGCGCGGGCCGGGGGATCTTCTCACCCGTGGGCCCGTGGGCCCGTGGCGCCTGGCAGACTGGCGGGCGTGACAGCGCACGAGACACCGCACGCGCCCGCGTTCGCGCAGATCACCCGGCCCGAGGACGCGACCGGGGCGGTACGGCGGGATCTCGGGGAGTGCTGGGCGGCGGTGATCAACGCCGGGGGCGCGGTCATCCCCATGGGGTGCCCTCTGCCTCCGGTGTCCCCGGAGGCGGTCGACCCGGCGTTGGACGCGATCGTCCAGAGGCTCGCACCCCGGCGCGGCCGGCTCCTGCTGGCCACCGTCGAGGGCACGTTGGCGGGCTGGGTGCTGCTGAGCCGCGAGCCGCATCCTCTCGAGGCGCACTGCGGGACGGTCAACCACCTGCAGACCCATGTCCGGTTCCGGCGGCGAGGAGTGGGAGCCGCCCTGATGCGCCGGCTGCCGGACATCGCCCGCGACGAGATGGGCATGGAGAGACTCCGGCTCACCGCGCGGGCCGGTCTGGGGCTCGAGGACTTCTACGGCCGGGTGGGCTGGACCGAGGTCGGCCGGTGGCCGGGCGCCCTGCGGGTGGCTCCCGGTGACGACCGTGACGAGATCCTGATGAGTCTCGCCCTCTGATCCCGGCCTCCGTGGGCGGCCGGGATCAGTCGCCCTTGAGCGCCACGAGCACGGCACTGTCGCCGAACTGCCAGACCGGTACGACATGACGGAACCCCGCCCTGCGCAGCAGTTCCGCATGGCGGTCCGCCGACAGGTCCGCACCGCCCGCACCGCCCGCGCGCGCGGCACGGCGCTGCGCACGCTCGGCGACCAGGTCGGCCAGTTCGGGGTCGCGGGCCGCAGCGGTCCACCACGCCTGCCAGTCCTCGTGGGCGTGGCCGCCGGTCCGCTCGGCGCGACGGCGGCCCACGTGCGCGGTGACGCCCGAACAGGACCGCTCGGCCGGCGGGAAGTGGTCCCCGTTGACGAGCACCCCACCGGGGCACAGCAGCGCGGCGAGACGGCGGTACGTGTCCAGGAGCACCGGCTCGGGAAGGTAGTGCAGCGCCGTGGTGGAGACGGCGGCGTCCAGGGGGCGTCGCAGCCCCAGGGCATCGGTCCAGCCGTCGGCGCCGATCACGGTGTCGACGTACCGGGCGGCGTTCGCGTGGTGGGTCCGGCCCAGTTCCAGCAGCAGGGGGTCCATGTCGGCGGCGACGATCTCCGCGTCCGGCAGGCGCTCGGCGAGCCTGGCGGCCAGGGAACCGGGGCCGCAGCCCAGGTCGAGCAGGAGCGGTCGCGGGCGACCGGCCGTGACGTGCTCGACGACGTCCGTGATCACCGTGAACCGCTCCTCGCGGTCCACGGCGTAGCGCTGCTGCTGCCGCTCCCAGCGTTCCACCCACGCCTTGGCCACCGCCATGCTGATGCCCATCTGGTCGCGCCACCTCTCCCGTGTCTCACCCGTCGTGGATGCGACCGAATCTACAAGGTGGAAACGGTTATCACTTGCCGTACGGCTCGTGGTTCACGCCAATGAGGTGAGGACGGCGAGCAGGCGGTCGATCTCCTCGGCCGTGTTGTAGACGTGCAGGCTGACGCGCACCGACCCGTCCTCGGCGGTGGCGCCGGCCTGGCAGAGGCTGTCCGCCCGCACCATGAATCCGTGGCTGTACAGGATGAACCCCAGGTCGTCGGAGGGGATGTCCTGGTGCCGGAAGGTGACGATGCCGTGGCGGCGCTGGGCGTCGGGCAGCGCGGAGTCGGCGGCCAGGCTGGCCGGGCAGCCGAGGATCTCGTACGGGTCGAGACGGCTCAGCCGATCGGTCAGCCGGGTCGTCAGCCCGCCCGTCCAGCGGGCGATCCGGTCCGGGCCGGCCGCGTCGAGCCAGTCGAGTGCCGCCCGCAGCGACACGATGCCCGCCGTGTTGGGCGTGCCCTGCCAGCCCGCGGGCCGGAGCGCGGGGCCTCGCGCGTTGCGCGCCCAGAGGGCTCCCGTGCCGGGCAGGGCCATCGCCTTGTGTCCCGAGAAGACCACGAAGTCGACGTCGAGTCCGGCACCGGCCAGGTCAACGGGCAGGTGGCCGACGCTCTGGGCGGCGTCCACGCAGATCGGCACGTCGGGGCCGACCGCCGCCCGGATGCGGTGCAGGTTCATGTCACCGCCGTAGACGTGGTGCACGTGCGTGGCGGCCACGAACCGGGTCCGCGGACCGACCAGGTCACCGAGGGCGCGGTGGTCGTAGTCCCCCGAGACCGCCTGGTACGGCAGGGCACGCACGTGGACGTCGACGCCGCGTTCGGCCAGCAGCCGCCCGGCCTCCAGCCAAGGGTCGAGATTGGCCCGGTGGTCGGCGAACGGCACGAGGATCTCGTCGCCGTCGGAGAGGTACGGCACGAGCCAGTCGCGGGCGACGGTGCGCAGGCCCTCGGTGGTGCCGCTGGTGAAGTGGACGGTGGAACGGTCCGGTTCCGGGTCGTGGAGGAACTCCTTGACCCGCTCCCGCGCCGCTTCCACCAGCTCCGTCGTGCGGTTGGCCCAAGGATAGGTACCGCGGCCCGCGTTGGCGTTCGAGGTCGTGAGGTAGGTCTGGACGGCGTCCAGTACGGCTCGCGGCTTCTGGGAGGTCGCCGCGCTGTCGAGATACGCCGACTCCGGGTGGGCGGTGACGATGGGGAACTGCTCCCGCAGCTCCCGCTGCCAGGCGGCTTCCCGTCCCGCCTCCCGACGCCGGGCGGCCTCCCTCTCCTCCTGGCGCTGCCGGGCGGCTCCCCGCTCCCTCTCGTCGCCCTCGGTCCCGGCGGGCGGACGGGCCCGGCTCATTCGCGCACCAGCGGTGCGCCCGCGTCCCGCCAGGCGACGATCCCGCCGGCCAGGCTCCGTACCTCGGGGTGTCCCATGCGCGTCAGCAGGGCGGCGTACCGGAGGGACTTCTCGCCGACGGGGCAGGCGAGCAGCACCGGTGTCCGCTTGCCGAAGGGGAGCCCGCCGCGGACGAGTTCCTCGAAGAGCTCGTCCACGATGTTGACCGAACCCTCGATGTGCAGGGCCGCGTACGCGTGCGGGCTGCGCAGGTCGACGACGAGCGGTCCGGGGTCCCCCTCCGCGATCCGACGGCGGGCGGCCTCGACGCCGACCGACAGGGCCTCGGCCCGCACGTCGTCCTCGGTGAGCGACGCGAGCGTGTGCCCGCGCACCGCCCTGCCCAGCAGCTCGGGGCGGCGTGCGCGCACGTAGCTCAGGTAGCTCTCCGCCCGGTCGCACACGATGAACACCGCGGTCTCGCGGCGCCCCGACCCGTCCAACGCCGAGTCGGCGTCCCGCAGGTGACGTACGGCGCCCTGGTAGGCGGCGCCCCCGGTCGGCCCCGACAGGATTCCGCAGCGGCGGACGAGCGTGAGCATCCCGTCGAGGGCCTCGCCGGAGGTGACGGACTCGATGGTGTCGTACGTCGCCGGATCGAACAGGCCGACCTGGTGCACCTCGTCGATGGTGCGGATGCCGGGGATGAAGTCCGACTTGTGGGCGACCAGGCCGAGGACCCGCACGTCGGGGTCGTGCTCGCGCAGCACCCTGGCGACACCGGTCGACGAACCGGCCGTACCCACGCAGGCGACGAACCAGTCCGGCGCCCGCCCGTCCAGGTCCTTGACGATCTCGGGTCCGGTTCCCGCCGCGTGCGCCTCCACGTTGCGCGGGTTGAAGTACTGGTCGGTGTGCAGGTAGGTGCTCCCCGGCTCCGAGAGTGCCTGGTGGAAGTGGGTCAGCGGATCGTCCGTGTCCGTCGGGTCGAGGCATTCGCTGCGCCCCGGGAGCTCCTCGATCTCGGCGCCGAGGAGCAGGAGCAGTTCCTTGATCTCCGGTACGCGCATCCGGTTGGTCACGCTCTTGAACCGCAGCCCGTGCATGCCGGCCAGCAGGGCGAGGGCCTTGGCGGTGTTGCCGCTGGAGAGTTCCACGACCGTCCCCTCCCCCGCGCCCGCGCCCTCGAGATGGGGTCGCGCCATGTGCCAGGCGGGCCGGTCCTTGACGGAGCCGAACGGATTGAGCATCTCCAGCTTCGCGTACAGGTCGATGTTGCGCAGCCCGTGCACGGCGGGGTCGATGCGCACCAGCGGTGTGTTGCCGATGGCCTCCGTGATGCTGTCGTACCTCATACGGGCTTTCCCCCCGGGTGTGTGATCGGCCAGTAGTCCTCGTCCATGCACCAGCGCCAGGAGTCGCCCTCCCCCACCACCGCCACCGTCCGTGCCAGAGGCTGCCGTTGGGCCCGGTGGGCGTGGAAGTCCATCGCGTATCCGGCGGTGTTGACGAAGGCCAGCAGGTCACCGGCGCGGGGCAGCGCGGGGAGGAAGACCAGGCGGCGGGTGATCAGATCGGCCTCCAGGCACAGGTTGCCGACGAGGTGCACTCCGACCGGTCCTTGACCGCCGTCCTCGGGCCCCCCGCGGGGCAGCAGCACGGGATCCACGAGGACGCCGTGCTCCTCCAGGCTCACGTCCCCGGCGTTCATGCCGAGGCGCACCAGGTACTGGTCCGGCCCCTCCCCCGTGGGCCGCACGTCCAGGACCCGTGCCAGGGACAGCCCGCACTGGTCGGCCAGGGCCCGGCCGGGCTCGATGTGGAGGTCGTGCAGGTGCTCCAGGAGGAGCGTGCCCGGCGCCCGGCCCAGCACCGGGGCGGGGAGCGAGAGGAGCTCGTCGAGATAGCCGGGGCCGGCGTGGGGGCGGTGGCCGGGGTACAGCGCGACCGAGCCGCGCACCGTGCCGCCCTCGTTGCGCAGCCCGTAGCCGTGCCCGCGCCAGGTCAGGGGCGGGCGGCCTCCGAGGACCGCCTCGCTGAGCGCGGTCGTCCAGCGCTCCCACTCCTCGGCGTCGGCGACGTAGCCGACGCCGAAGCCACCGCCGATGTCGATGGCGCGCGGCGCCAGGCCCCTGGCCCGGCACTCGTCCATGAGCAGCACGCACCGCTCCAGGGCGCGGCCCTTCTCCGCGAGGCCGGTGGTGTCCAGGTGGTAGGCGAGGCCCGTGAGCGTGACGGCGTCGGCGTGCCGTTCCACGGCGGACAGGACCGTCTCCACCTCACGCACCGGAGTGCCGAACCGGCTGCGGCGGGAGAGCAGTCTGGTGCCCGCTCCCCCGTGGCCGTCGACGGACTCGAATCCGGACAGGCGCACCAGGACGTCGGCCCGGCCGAGTCCGTAGGTGCGCACCAGCTCGGCCAGCTGGTCGAGTTCGCGGAGCGAGTCCAGGTTCACGGTCGCTCCCACGCGGGCGGCCAGCCACAGGAACTCCGGGTCCTTGGGGCCGGTGGCCATGATCCGATCCCCGGTGAAGCCGCATCCCAGGGCGTGCCGCAGTTCCGCCGGCGAGGCGACGTCGACACCTACGTGGGCCGGGTCCTCGGCGGCCAGTCTGCGCAGCAGGGCGCTGGAGCGGTTGGCCTTGTGCGCGAAGTACACCCGTCCGGTGAGGTGATGGCGCCGGTAGACGGCCCGGAAGCGTTCGGCGTTCTCCGCGATGGTCTCAGGGAGCAGTACGTTGAGCGGAGACCCGAGCGCGTCGACGAGCGAGTGCAGGAACGGTGCGGCGCCCAGCAGTGAGGCGAGCGGTGGATCCACCCGCGGCCTCAGATATAAGGGCACATCCACGAAAGACCCCTCCCCGTGTCGAACCGACCATCGGTGCGACAACCGTTCGGGAGTAGTCGTTTCCAGGTACACACGCCGCTAAGCCTCGGGGTCGGTCAGGGGCCGGGAGCCGCCCACCGGCCGCGGCCGGTGCGACCACTGATCACCCCTCGCACGTCACCCGTCACCCGTCACCCGTCACCCGTCACCGAGTGGAACCGTGCGCCGCGCACGCCGTCCCCTCGGCGAGCACGCGCGGCACCCGCTCGCCGGGGACGGCCGCCACCACGACCCCTCGCGTCCGGCGCACACCGCGCCGACGGCCACCCGAGTGGGCCAGCCGGCGGACGCGGAGCGTTTCTCCGCAGACCGTCGTTCGTTAGGGCGGACATGATCAAGAAGCTCGCCTGTGTCTCCGTCATGGCCACCGCGCTCCTCGCGTCCGCTCCCGCCGCCGTGGCCGCTCCCGCGCCCGGCCCGTCCTCCGGCGTCCCCGGTGGACCGCTCCTGGACGGTCTGCTCGGGACCCTCGAAGTGGGCAACCCGGCCACGTCCCCGCAGTCGCTGGTCCCCGAGGGCCTCCTCGGCAGGTGACGCACGGAGCGGCGTCCGACCGCCGGCCGCTCCCCGCATCAGCGCCCCTGACCCCGTCCGCGGACGGGGTCAGGGGCGCTGATGCGCGTAATCAACCCCTTCGGCACCGGATCAGCCGGTTCACCGCTCGGGTCCACTGGCTGATCCCGCCGTCGCCGGCCCGCGGCAGGCTTCCCGTAACCACCGTCCGTCAGCCTCCAGGAAGTCATCGAACGCGGGAGGCTGTAGTGAAGCTTGCGAGCAAGAGGCGTTCCGGTTTCGTGGTGGCGGTGCTGGGCGGTCTGGCCCTGGCACTGACCTCGACGACCGTCCACGCCGACGAACACACCACCCCCACACCCGACGCCATCGCACACCGCGGCTCCTCGGGCATGGCACCCGAGAACACCGCCGCCGCCATCGACCTCGCCGTCCGACAACGCGCCGACCACGTCGAAATCGACGTCCAACGCACCAAAGACGGCAAACTCATCAACTTCCACGACTGCACCATGGAACGCACCACCAACATCGAAGACCGCTACCCCGACCGCCCCCGCTACCGCGTCTCCGACTTCACCTGGAACGAACTACGCACCCTCGACGCCGGATCCTGGTTCCACCCCACCTACACCGGCGAACCCCTCATCACCCTCGACGACGTCATCACCCGCATCAACCACACCCGCACCGGACTCCTCGCCGAACTCAGCCCCTGCACCCACCACACCACCATCGCCACCGACCTCGCCAACCACCTCAAAACCAAACCCCGCTACCTCCAACGCGCCCTCACCCGCAACCAACTCGCCGTCCAGTCCTTCCACACCGACGACGCCCACACCTTCCACACCCAACTCCCCGACATCCCCATCGGCATCCTCAACGCCCAACGCCCCACCGACACCGAACTCCTCCAGCTCAGCCAATGGGCCGACCAGATCAACCCCCAGCACACCGTCACCGACCAGACCCTCGTCGACCGCATCCACCAACTCGGCATGCACATCAACGTCTGGACCGTCGACGAACCCGGCGCCATCCGCAAAATGACCACCCTCGGCGTCGACGGCATCATCACCGACTACCCCCAGACCCTCACCCAGCACTGAACCCACCGCACGGCGTCCCGGCATGCGCGCCGGGGGCACCGGCCGCACGCTGGTGCCATGACGAGTGCGCCGCCGGTGATCGTGTACCCGCCCGACGAGGAGGGCGGGCGGCGGGTCCGCGTGGACGGGGAGCTGCTCGGCCGGGCCTACGGCGTGCAGGACGTCGCCCGTTTCCTGCAGGAGGCGGGCCTGCAGGACTGGGACGAGATGGACGTGGTCCGGTCGGGGTTCATCGAGTGGCGCGGCGGCGGCCCGGACGCGTGGGACCACTGACGGAGCAGCGGTGGGCCCGCCCTCGCATGCCGTCGCCCCGAGACGGGCGTAGTGTCCTCATATGGTTGCTGTTCGGTGCGGTCGGCGGTGCGCGGCCCTGCCGGATCCGGTGAGACGTGCCCGTCGGCCGGCGGACATCTGATGGACACCGCGATGGATGCCGCGATGGATGCCGTAGCGCGCGACAGCGGCGCGTTCGGAGGGATGCTCTACGTGCTTCCCCCGGGCGACGACGCGTTGTGGCTGGTCACGATCGCGGGAGTCCCCCAGGAGATCGCGGTCCCGTGGAGGCGCGTCGCGCCGAACGATCCCACGCCCGTGGCGGACGCCGTGCGGGACCGCCGCCTGGTCTGGGTCGGCGGCAGGGAGGAGATGGCGCGGCAGTACCCGCGGCAGGCACTCGTGCTGCCCTACGACTTCGCGCTGGCCGCCGCCCCGATCACCGCGGGCGGGAGCGTCCGGGGCGGGCTGGTGCTGTTGTGGTCCGGCATGCGGTCGGCGCGCCTGAGCACCGAGGAACAGGACGCCGTCGAGGCCGGCTGCCACCGTCTCGGAGACCTTCTGCGGCAGGCCGCGGACGGCGGCGCCCCGGTGCTGCCCGGGGACCGGCCCCGCACCCTGCGGCCTCCGGCGGGGCGTCTGCCCTCCCCCGGCGAGGCGGCCGCGCTCTCGGGTTTCGTCGACCGGCTGCCGGGCGGGTCCTGCGGCCTGGACGTGAACGGCCGGATCACCTTCATCACCCCGGCCGCGGCCGACCTGGTGGGCGCCGATCCGGCCGACCTGGTGGGTGCGCTGCCCTGGGAGGCGCTGCCCTGGATGGACGTCCCCCAGGTCGAGGACCGCTACCGGGCCGCGCTGGTGAGCCGTCTGCCCCAGGCCTTCACCGTGCTGCGCCCGCCGAAGACGTGGCTGGCCTTCGAGCTGTACCCCGATCCCACGGGCATCAGCGTCCGCATCACGCGGGGCAGTCCGTCCGAGGGGGCGGCCCCGCCGCCGTCCATGCCGACCGCGGGCCCCGGCCGCGCCACCGTGCTGTACCACCTGATGCACCTGGCCTCCACCTTGACCGAGGCCGTCGGGGTGCAGGACGTGATCGCACAGACCGCGGACCAGTTGCTGCCCGCACTGGGCGCGCAGGCCATGGTGCTGATGACCGGCGAGGACGGCCGGCTCAGGATCCTCGGTCACCGGGGCTACCGCACCGAGGTCGTGGCCCGCTTCGACGCCGTCCCCCTGAGCTCGGACGTCCCGGGCGCCGACGTCCTGGCCACGGGCGTCCCGGGCTTCTTCGCCACGTTCGCCGAACTGCGGCACGCCTACCCGGCCACCGTGCACGAGGACGGCATGGCCGCGTGGGCCTTCCTGCCGCTGATCGCGTCCGGCCGCCCCATCGGTTCGCTCCTCCTCGCCTTCGAACGCCCCCACGTCTTCCCGCCCGGCGAGCGGGCCGCCCTCACCTCGCTGGCGGGGCTGGTCGGGCAGGCTCTGGACCGGGCCCGTCTGTACGACGCCAAACACCACCTCGCCCATCGCCTGCAGTCCGCGCTGCTGCCGCACACCCTCCCCCACGTGCCCGGCCTGAGGGTCGCCGCCCGCTACCTCCCGGCCGCCCGGGGCCTGAACGTCGGCGGCGACTTCTACGACCTCATCCGGCTGGACGAGCACACGGTCGGCGCCACCATCGGCGACGTACAGGGCCACAACGTGGACGCCGCGGCCCTCATGGGGCAGGTCCGCACCGCCGTCCACGCCCACGCCACCGTGGGCGCCTCCCCCGACGACGTCCTGGCCCGCACCAACCGCCTGCTCACCGACCTGGATCCGGGCCTGTTCACCAGCTGTGTCTACGTCCACCTGGACCTCGCCACGCGCCGCGCCTGCCTGGCCACCGCCGGACACCCCCCGCCCCTCCTGCGCCATGCCGACGGACGCATCCAGCTCCTGCCCGTGCCGCCCGGTCTCCTGCTCGGCATCGAACCGGACACCCTCTACCCGGCGCTGGAGTTCGCCCTGCCCCTCGGCAGCGTGCTCGCCCTCTACACCGACGGGCTCGTGGAAGCCCCCGGGGTCGACCTCGACGACGCCACCGCGGCCCTCGCCGGACTCCTCGAACACGCGGACCCCACCGACCTCGACGCCATGGCCGACACGCTCATCCGGCACTCGCCCACCCCCGGCGACGACATCGCCCTGCTCCTCATCAGTCCCGGCCCGTGAACGCCCGGGCACTCGCACGGCCGACAGATCGTTTCACCTGGCAAGAAGGACGGACACCGGCCGGCAGCGGCCGGCAGCGGAGGAGAGACCCTCGATGAAGCACCAGAAGGTGTGCGATCTGATGAGCGACGCCGTGGTCCGCGTCCAGCGCGGAACACCGTTCAAGGAGATCGCCCACCTGCTGCTGGAGTACGACATCACCGCGGTACCGGTCGTCGACGAGGAGAACCGGCCCGTGGGGGTGGTGTCGGAGGCGGACCTCCTGCAGAAGATGTGGGGTCAGGACCTGGCCGGTCCCCCCGGGCACGGCGACGGACCCCCGTCGGCCGGTGCCAAGGCGTCCGCGACGGACGCGGCCGGTCTGATGACGTCGCCCGCCCTCTGCGCCCGCGAGGACTGGAGCGTCGTCGACGCCGCCCGTGTGATGGCCCGGCACGGGATCAAACGGCTGCTGGTGGTCGACGAGGGCGGACGGCTGATCGGGGTCGTCAGCAGGAGCGACCTGCTCCGCGTCTTCCTGCGCAAGGACCGGGCGATCCGCACCGAGATCATCGAGGAGGCTCTGGTGCAGTCCCTCGGCCTGGCCCCCTCGTCGCTGCAGGTGGACGTGGAGCACGGCCATGTCGTGGTGAGCGGCCGGCTCCCGGGCGAGGTGGCCGTCTCCGAACTGGAAGAGCTCTGCCGGCGCGTCGACGGCGTCGTCGCCGTGGAGTTCAGACCGGCGGGAGAGGCCGGGGCCGAGGACCCGACGACCGCCGGCCGCTGACCCGCCGGTCCTCCGCGCGACGGGCTCCCCGCGTGCGTGCCCGTGCCCGCCTTCCGGTGAGGGAGGCGGGCACCCGGCGGGTGACCTCGTTCCTGGGCGACCATCAGGCGGAGAACTTCCGCACCTCGAAGCGGATCAAGCTCCAGGACACGCACAGCCGCCTTCCGGGCCCCGCCTCCGGCTGAGAACGGCGTACGCTGCCCCGGCCGCTGTCGCAGGGGGGTCCTCACCCACCCCCTACCGTCGTATCCCCTCGACTTGGCCCCCTGGTGTGACGTCCAACTGTCCACCGTCCTCTTACGTTCTCTCCCTCACGACGCCGAGACGGAGGAAGCATGCCCCGCCCGCACCTGAGGCTCGCGCAGCCCATGGTGGCTCACCTTGCGCCTCTTCGACCGCGTCGCGCGCGCCTAGGCTGGTGCGCATGACCCCAGTGGAGGAGGAACGCCCGCACGCGCTGCTCGCGGGAGCCTCGCGCCGGTGGGTGCGGCTGCTGCCGTGGGCCGTGGCGTTCGTGCTGTGCGTCGCCCTGCTGCCCACGACCATCGTGGTCCTCACCGCCGACTACGGCCTGAACGGCGCGGTCGCCGCCGGGCTGGCCGTCGCGCAGGCCGCGCCGCTGCTGCTCGCCGTCCTACGGCCGTTGCAGGCCTGGTACGTGGTCTTCACCGCGGACGTGGCCGGCGCGCTCGTCCTGCTCACCGTCGACTTCCAGGAGCGACTGCTGTGGCCGTTCCCGCCCATGGAGATCGTCGGGTACGTCGGCCTCTGCCTCGCCCTGGGTCTGCGCGAGCCGCGCCGGACGCTGCTGCTGGTGTGGCTGGCCACAGCGGGAGCGAACGTGGCCCTCGGCTTCGCCGCGCCGCACGGTTTCAGCGCCAAGGGCCTGCTGCTCACCATCCTCGGAGGCGTCGCGCTGCTGCTCGGCGGGGTGCTGCGCGAGCGGTCCGAGGTGCAGCGCAGGCTGGTCGAGCAGGAGACGATCAGCGAGGCCGAGCGGGGCCGTCGGACGCTGCTGGAGGAGCGCGCCCGGATCGCCCGCGAGCTGCATGATGTGGTGGCCCACCACATGTCCGTCATCACGGTGCAGGCGGGCACCGCGGAGTACCGCCTCGGCACGCTGCCGCAGGAGGTGCGGGGGGAGTTCACGTCCATCGCGGCGACCGCGCGCGAGTCGCTCGGCGAGATGCGGCGCCTCCTCGGCGTGCTGCGCAACGAGGAGGCACACGGCGAGCTGGTGCCCCAGCCGGGCCTGGCGCAGATCGGGCAGCTGGTGGAGGCGACGGAGCGGGCCCGCGGGCCGGTGGAGTTCACCCCCTGCGACGTCGAGGTGCCCGAGGCGGTCGGCCTGTCCGCGTACCGGATCGTCCAGGAGGCCCTGGCGAACGTCGTGCGGCACGCGCCCGGTGCCCGCACCCAGGTGTCCCTGTCGGTGACGGAGCCCGGTCCGGAGCGGGGCGCGCGGCTCACCCTCCTGGTCGTCAACGGGGCACCGCCGGAGCCGCCCGCCGGGCCCCTCGAATCCAGCGGCACCGGGCACGGCCTTGTCGGCATGCGCGAGCGGGTACGGATCATCGGCGGCACCCTCGACGCGGGTCCGCTCCCGGACGGCGGCTTCCGGGTCGCCGCCCAGCTTCCCCTGACCGAAAGAGACCTGACGTGACAACGCGAGTCATCATCGTCGACGACCAGGCCATGGTGCGGGCCGGCTTCGCCGCGCTGCTGGCCGCCCAGAGCGACATCGACGTGGTGGGGGAGGCCCCCGACGGCGCCAAGGGTGTCGAACTGAGCCGGCGTACCCGTCCGGACGTCGTGCTGATGGACGTCCGGATGCCGGAGATGGACGGCCTGGAGGCGGCGCGCCGCCTCCTGGACCCGCCGGCGGGCGTCACACACCGGCCGCGCGTCCTGATGCTTACCACCTTCGACGTCGACGACTACGTCTACGAGGCGCTCCGGGCGGGCGCGAGCGGGTTCCTGCTCAAGGACGCGCCGCCGGCCGACCTGATCGCGGCGGTCCGGGTGGTGGCCTCGGGCGACGCGCTGCTCGCTCCCTCGGTGACGCGACGCCTCATCGCCGACTTCGCCAAGCAGCGTCCCACCACACGGGGCAGGCCGGCGCTGCGGCTCAAGGGGCTGACGGAACGCGAGACCGAGGTTCTCACCCTGGTCGCCCGCGGTCAGTCCAACACGGAGATCGCCCAGACCCTCGTGCTGGCCGAGCAGACGGTGAAGACGCACGTCAGTCGCGTCCTCACCAAGCTCGACCTGCGCGACCGCGCACAGGCGGTGGTCTTCGCCTACGAGTCGGGGCTGGTGACCCCGGGCGCGTAGGACCGCCCCGCCCCGGCCCCTCCTTCACCCCCTACCGGGGTAGCACTTCCACTTTGGCTCCCCGGTATGACGCCCGGCGCACGGCCGTCCCCGCACTCTTCACCCGTCACAGAAGGTGCGCGTCAGAGGGAGACGGGACATGAGGCTACGCAAGGGCCAGCGGCAGAAGGCGGACCACGGGCCGGAGGCCGACCACCGGCCCGGGGTGTCGGCGGCCACGCCCGGCCTCGCCGTCGAACTGCGCGACGTCCGGCGGCGGTACGGCCGCGGGGCGGGCACGGTGCACGCCCTCTCGGGCGTCGACCTCGCCCTGCCGCGCGGCACGTTCACGGCGGTCATGGGGCCGTCCGGGTCCGGCAAGTCCACCTTTCTGCAGTGCGCCGCCGGGCTCGACCGGCCGACCGCGGGATCCGTGTTCCTGGGCGGCACGGAGATCACCGGCATGAGCGAGGACGAGCTGACCGAGCTGCGCCGCAGCCGCCTGGGCTTCGTCTTCCAGGCGTTCAACCTGCTGCCGTCGCTGACCGTGGAGCAGAACGTGCTGCTGCCCATGCGTCTCGCCGGGCAGCGCCAGGACCACCGCCGGGCGGCCGCGGTGCTCGCGCAGGTCGGACTGGCCGACAAGGCGGGGCGCCGGCCCGGGGAGCTCTCCGGCGGCCAGCAGCAGCGCGTGGCCGTCGCCCGCGCGCTGGTCGCGTCCCCGGACGTGATCTTCGCGGACGAGCCGACGGGCGCCCTGGACACCGGCACCGCCGCCGAGGTCCTCGGCTTGCTCCGCAACGCCGTCGACCGGCTCGGTGCCACCGTCGTGATGGTCACCCACGACCCGGTCGCGGCCGCCTGGGCCGACCGTGTGCTCTTCCTCGCCGACGGCCGCTTCGCCGACCGTCTCGAGCGCGGCTCCGCGCAGCGGATCGCGGCGCGGATGACGGCACTCACCGCCGGTACCGCTCCCGTGGACG
The DNA here is from genome assembly GCF_001267885.1 of Streptomyces ambofaciens ATCC 23877. NCBI lineage: Bacteria > Bacillati > Actinomycetota > Actinomycetes > Kitasatosporales > Streptomycetaceae > Streptomyces > Streptomyces ambofaciens. The sequence goes on from NZ_CP012382.1 coordinate 651,739, forward strand.
CCATGGCGGGGGCGGCGGCATGAAACCGAAGCCCAACGGGCTCGCCCGCGCGGCCGTCCGCTTCAAGCCCGCCTCCTTCGCGGGGACCTTCGTCGTGCTGATGATCTCCGCACTGATCGTCTCGGCCTGCGGCATCCTGCTGGAGACCGGCCTGCGCGCGTCGGTGCCGGCGGAACGCTACGCGAAGGCTCCGGTCGTCGCGGCGGCCGACCAGTACGAGTACGTCGTCACGGGGAGCGGCGAGGACCGCGAGAAGGAAGCGGTGCCGCTGCCGGACACGGCACGCGTGGACGCCGCTCTCGCGGACAAGGCCGCTCGCGCGGACGGGGTGAGGGCGGCGGTGCCCGACTTCAGCTTCCCGGTGCGGGCGACGGGTGAGCTGCCCGTCGCGGGCGGCGTGCTGACCGGGCACGGGTGGGGCTCGCACGCCTTCACCGGCTCCGCGCTGACCGCGGGAGGCGCGCCGGCCGCGGGCGAGGTCGTGCTCGCCACCGGCACGGCCCGCGCCGCGAAGGCCGGGGTCGGCGACACCGTCGTGCTGCAGACCGCCGCCGGGCAGCGGGACTTCCGCGTCGCGGGCATCGCCGAGGCCGGACCGGCGGACGCCGGCAAGGGGGCCGGGCCCCTCGCCTGGTTCGCCGACAGCCAGGCCTCCGCGCTCGCCGGCCATCCCGGCCGGGCGGACGCCATCGCCGTGCTCGCGGAGCCCGGCACCGATGCCGACGCCATCGCCGGCTCCGTCGAGCAGGCCCTGGCAGGATCCGGCGCCCAGGTGCACACCGGCGACGACCGCGGCGCCCTCGAGGATCCAGGACTCGCCTACGCCAAGGACATCCTCTTCGGTGTCGGCGGCCCGTTCGGCGGGATCGCCGCCATCGTCGCGATCTTCACCGCGGCCGGGACCGTGGCGCTGTCGGTCGGACAGCGCGCCCGCGAATTCGCCCTGCTGCGCGCCATCGGAGCCACCCCGCGGCAGATCCGCCGCGCGGTCGCGTTCGAAGCCCTGCTCGTCGCGCCACTGGCCGGGGCCCTCGGCGCGCTGCCCGGCATCGGGCTCGCGAGCTGGTGGCTGGGGCAGCTGAAGGACCGCGGCGCGGTCCCCGAGGCCGTACCGCTGCACCTCTCCGGCATTCCCCTCCTCGTCGCCGTCGGTGCCGGGCTCCTGACCGCACTCGGCGCCGGCTGGGTCGCCGGTCGCCGGCCGGCGAAGACCAAGCCGGGGCAGGCGCTCGCCGAGGCATCGGTGGAGCGGCTGCGGCCGGGTATCGCCCGTACCGTCCTCGGTGTGGTCGCCCTGGCCGGTGGCGCGACGCTGACCGGCGTCGCGGCCGGTTCCAGCGGTGACGGCGCCGCCGGTGCCGCCCTTGGTGTCGTCATGTCCTTCATGCTCGCCGTCGGACTGCTCGGCCCGCTGATCGCGCGGCTGTGCACGGCCCTGTTCAGCCTGCCGCTGCGCGCCGGCGGGCCCGCCGCCTGGCTCGCGGCCACCAACTCCCGTACCCACTCCCGGCGTCTCGCCTCCGCGATCACCCCGATCGTGCTGGCCGTGGCCTTCGCCTCGACGCTCGTGTTCATGAACACGAGCGAGCGCCACGTCGCCGACGAACAGCTGCGCGCGGGCATCACCGCCGACCACGTGGTCACCGACCCGGCCGGGCTCCCGGTGGACGCGGTGCGGCGGGCGGCCCATGCGCCCGGCGTGGACGCGGCCGTCGGCCTGTTGAACACACAGCTGCTGGTGCCGACCGGCTCCGGCGAGTTCAAGGCACTGCGGGGCGCGGCGGTCCAGGGCGTCGCCGGGTCGGCGGCCGACCTCGCCGAGGTGCAGGACCTGGGCGTGACGCAGGGCAGCCTGGAGCGCATCGGCACCGGCCGCATCGCCATCGGAAAGAACCTGGCGGACACGGCGGACGCCGGCATCGGCGACCGGCTCCCGCTGTACCTTCCCGACGGCACCAGGACTCGCCCGGAGGTCGTCGCGGTCTACGACCGAGGCCTCGGCCTCCCGGCAGTGACCATGGACCGCGCGTCCCTGGCCGGGCACACCACGTCCGGCTTCGACGACACGCTGCTCGTACGGGGCGGCACGCAGGCGGCGCTCGCCGCTCTGGGCGAGGTCACCGACGCCTCCGGCTACGCCGCCGAGCAGAGTCTCGACGCCAGGACGGGCGCCTGGATGAACAACACCATGGCCGCGGTTCTCGGCGGCTTCGCCGCCATCGCCGCCGCCAACACCCTGGTGATGACCGTCCTCGACCGCCGCCGTGAACTGGGCACTTTGCGCCTGGTCGGCTCCACCCGCCGCCAGGTCGTGCGGATGCTCGGCTGGGAGAGCCTGCTGGTGTCGGCCTCCGGCGTGCTCCTCGGCACCGCGATCGCCGCGGCCACGCTGTTCCCGATGATGAGCGGCATGACCGGGGAGGCGCCGTACGCACCCCCGCTGGTGTACGGCTCCTTCGCGGCAGCCGCCGGCGGGCTGACGCTGCTCGCGATCACGCTGCCGGCGCGTAGAGCCCTGCGCCGCTGGTCGTAGCGCGCCTCGAGATCGCACACCCGCCACGGGGCGGGAACCCAGCAGCACGCCGGGCTCTCGCCCCTCGCGAGGCACAGGACGCACGGCTCCTGAAGGGAGCCGCTGCCGCGCCCTCGCACATCCCTACCGACCTCGGCGCGCACTCCCGCCCCAGGCGGCAGCGCCGCGCACGAAGCCGCCTTCGACGACCTGCCATGACGGAGAGGACACCCATGACCACAACCCTGGATCCCCCGGTCCACATCGGGAAGGCCGCTGTCGGGGCCGTGGGCTTGTTGGCGCTCGCCACCGGCGCGCTGGAGTCGGTGGTGACACCGACGCTGCCGCTGCTGCAGCGCGAGCTCGACATGACCCCGGCGCAGGGGGCGCTGCTCAGCATCGTGCTCCTCATCACCGGCGCCCTCGTCACTCCCGTCGCCGGAAAGTTCGGCGACCGCTACGGCGGGAAACGCGTCCTGACCCGACTGATGGCGGTGGTCTCGGCCGGTGGACTGGTGTCCGCCCTGGCGCCGAATCTGCCCGTGCTGCTGCTCGGCCAGGTGCTGCAGGGGGCGATGGTGGGCGCGCTGCCGCTGTCGTTCATCGTCGTCCGCAAACACCTCCCTCAGGGAGCGGCGAAGGTGGCCATCGGGGTGGTCAGCGGCCTGTTCGTCGGGGGCGGGATGGCGGGGACGCTGTCGGCCGGGCCCGTGGCGGAGACGCTGTCCCGGCACTGGATGTTCGCGCTGCCGACCTGCGCCGTCATCGGGTCCACCCTCCTGGTGAGCATGTTGCTGCCGCACGATCCCCCGACCCGGTCCGGCCAGGTCCGCATGGACTGGGCCGGTCTGTTCCTCCTGAGCGGGGCACTGACCACGCTCATGCTCGTGCTCGCGCTGGCTCCCGAGGCAGCCTCGCGGCCACTCGTGCTCGGCGCCCTCGTCGTGGTGACGGCCGCCTTCGTGGCCGGGTGGACGGCCGTGGAACGCCGCGCCGCCTCGCCCATGGTCGATCTGCGCATGCTCGCACGGCCGGCGATCTGGAAGGCGTGCGTGCTGACGTTCGTGATCTGCGTCGGAACGTCCATGGCGGTCTATCTCGTCCCTCAGCTGTTCGCGGCGCCGACCGACGGGTACGGCTTCGGGGCCAGTGCCACCGAGATCGGCTTCTTCCTGCTTCCCGGCGCCGTCGCCGCGTCACTGGCCGGGCCGCTCGGCGGGATCGGGACGCGGCGGTTCGGCTCGCGCCCCGTGGTCACCGTGGGCGTCGTGACCATGGTCGCCGCCCTGACCGCCCTGGCGGCCGTGCACACCGAGCCCTGGCACCTCGTCTTCGGCAAGGCGCTGATCGCGCTGGCCAACGGCCTGTGTGTCACGGCGTTGATGACCAGCACCGCCACCTCCGTCGATCAGAGCGACACCGGCATCGCCACCAGCCTGGTCCTGGTGACGCGCGTGGTCGGCTACGCCGTGGGGGCACAGCTCGGTGGCGCCCTCCTCACCGCCGCGACCCCTGCCGGTTCGGACGTCCCGGCCGAATCGGCCTTCGTCACCGGCTTCGTCATCGCCGGCGCGGTCACCGCGTCGGCCCTGCTGATCACCCGCACCCTGAGCAAAGGAGTCAAGGAATGACCCGTATCGACCCGACAGGCATCCGCACCACGCAACGGCGCACGGTCCTGATCTCCGGGGCCGGCATCGCGGGCCCCGCCCTCGCGTTCTGGCTGAACCGCGCCGGGTTCGCGGTCACCGTCGTCGAGAAGGCGGCCACGCCGCGCCGCGGCGGTTACCCCGTCGACGTGCGCGGCACCGCGCTCGAGGTCGTCAGGAGGATGGGCCTCCTGCCGCACCTGAGGGAGGCGCACATCGACCTGCGGCGGCTGACGTTCCTCGACGGCGAAGGCGACACGGTGGCCTCGCTCCACCCGCACATCATCTCCGGCGGCGTGGCAGGACAAGACCTGGAGGTGCGGCGCGGAGACCTGAGCGACGTCCTGTACGCGGCGGTCCGCGACGATGTGGAGTTCCTGTTCCATGACTCCATCGGCACCCTCGACCAGCCCGGGCACGGAGTCGACGTCACCTTCCGCGGCGGCGGCACGCGCACGTTCGACATGGTGATCGGCGCGGACGGGGCGCACTCCCCCACACGCGAGTCGGTGTTCGGCGCCGAGGATCCGTTCCACCGCCATCTCGGCTACTGCTTCGCCGTCTTCCCCCTGCCCAACACGTTCGGGCTCTCCCACGAGACCGTCATGTGGAACACCCCGGGCAGGGCCGCGGCCCTCTACGCCGTGGGAGAGACCGACGAGGTGCACGCCTTCTTGAACTTCGCCCACCCGCGACCACCGTTCGACGCCTTCCACGACGCGGGAGCCCGACGGCGGCTGCTCAGCGACGTCTTCGCCGACGGCGGATGGGAGGTCCCGGGCCTGCTCGCCGCCCTGCACGAGACCGATGACGTGTTCTTCGACGCGGTCGGCCAGATCCGCATGCCCCGCTGGTCCAGCGGTCGGGTCGCGCTGGTCGGCGACGCCGCGTACGCGCCCTCGTTCCTGACCGGCCAGGGCACCAGCCTCGCACTGGTCGGCGCGTACATGCTCGCCGGCTCCCTGGCCGCCGCCTCCGGAGACCACGCCGCGGGCTTCGCCGCCTACGAACGCGACACCCGGGAGTTCGTGACGCTGAACCAGGACTTGGTCGGCGAGGGCCGCGCCACTCTCTTCCCGACCACGCCAGAGGCCCTGGAACAGCGCAACGAGAGGCTGCGCAGGCTCAGCACCCTGCCCTCCGCGGAGCCCCGACCGGCCCATTCGGCCCTCACCCTGCCCGAAGTCCCGCCCATGGCGTGACACCAGGTCCAAGGCACTCGCCCGGGGCGGAAGTTCAGTCCGCGAACGCGGCCACGTACGACGCCACGCACGGCTCCGGGGTGGCCAGTGAGGTGACGACGTGGCCGTCCACGGTCACCGGCGGGTCGAGCGGTACCTGGTGCAGCCGCTCGGAGCGGGACACGTCGAGCTGCTCGGCCGGCATCAGCGTCCAGCCCTCGGGGTCCCGGCCCACCTCGAACAGCACGTTGAGCATGTCCCCGGCAGGAGGCCGCAGCGGGGCCATGGGCAAGACGGCGAGGATCGCGTCGTGCATCGGCGGGTCACCGTCTCGGGCGGGAAGCCGCAGACCGTACGGGTCGAGATCGTGCAGGCTGACCACGGGCTTGCGCGCGGCGGGGTGTTCACGCGCGAGCACCGCGTGCAGCGGCTCGGACCAGGCACGCACCACCGTCACCGCCGGGGAGGTGAGCGCGCCCCGCACCAGCGCCAGGTCCAGCTCTCCGTCGCGGACGGCGTCGAGTCGCGCGGCCACCGGAAGATCGACCAATCTCGGCTCGGCGGGGCGCTCACTGTCGCTCAGGCGGCCCACCGCCCGGTCGAGCCGTCGGGTGGCGCAGGACGCCACCCCGATCCGCAGGACGGCCGCCGGTTCTCCGGCGACCACCCGCACCCGGGCCGCCGCGGCGAGGGTCCTACGGGCCGCGGCGAGCACGCGTTCGCCGGCCGGGGTGAGCCGGACCCGGCGCGAGGTGCGGTCGAGCAGGCGCACGCCGAGCTCGCGCTCGAGCCGGGCGATCTGCTGGCTGACCGCCGGCTGCACGATGCCCAGCCGTTGCGCCGCGCGCCCGAAGTGCAACTCCTCGGACACGGCCACGAAGTACTGCAACGCTCTCAGTTCCATCGGCCCGATCTATCACATGATGTGATCGCTGCCGGGCGTTTCTGGTCATTGTTCGCGCAGGTCACTCCGGCTGTGATGGATACGAGCCCGCCGGGGCGGCCCTGCCCACCGGATGCCGCGACGCGGGGACATGCGAACGGAGAACAGAGTGAGCACACCAACCCTCGGCGTCATCGGCACCGGCATGGTCGGCCTCGGGGCCGCCCGTCGCGCCGTGGACGCCGGCCTGAACGTCGTCCTGAGCAACTCACGCGGCCCCGAAACGCTGGCCGGCGTCGTTTCGGAGCTCGGCGAGCGGGCCCGCGCGGCCACCCCGGCCGAAGCAGCGAGAGCCGGCAATCCCGTCCTCGCGTCCGTGCCGCTGGCCGCCTACGAGCAGTTGCCCCGGGCGGAGCTTGCCGGCAAGGCCGTGATCGACCCGATGAACTACGCGCCGCACAGCGAGTTCGGCCTGCCGGAACTCGACAGCGACGAGCTGACCTCCAGCCAACTGGTGCAGCGCCACCTCGTGGATGCCCAGGTGGTGAAGGCATTGCACAACATCGGCCCCAAGCAGTTGTTGGAGCTGTTCCGCCCGCCCGGAGCCCCCGACCGCACCGCGCTGCCGCTTTCCGGCGACGACCCGGACGCCAGGAGGCAGGTGGCCGACCTGCTGAACGTCCTCGGCTTCGATGCGGTGGACCTCGGCACACTGGCCGACAGCTGGCGCAGCGAACCGAACACCCCTCTGTACGCCCTCCCGTACGTGGGGCAGCCGCCGTCCGGCCTCACCACCTTGGAATTCGTGGCCTGGGTGCAGCAGGCACCCGGTGTGCCCGTACCCGCCGCCCGGATCGAGGAGCTCGCCGCCGCCGCGGTGCGAGGGCCCGCCGGGTTCCGGATGTGACAGCGGGCGTTCAGCCCCTCGGCCGCCTGCGAACCACAGCCGGGACCAGCGTGAGCCGGCCAGGCGCTCGACGCGCCGCGTGCGCTGCCGAGGGGTACCGGCGCGCCGAGAGCGGAGGTGCCGCCGCGACCGCCGGAGGCGTCACGGCGTTGCCGCGGGGGCCGTCGCCGCGAACGCGTCCGCGTGGTCGGCGGCCCACCGGGCGAAGGTGCGGGCCGGCCGGCCGGTGACCTTCTCGACGGTGTCCAGGACCGTGCGTCCCACCTCGGGGGTGTTGCCGTACACGTCCAGCAGGAAGCCGACGACCTCCTCCGGTTGTCCCGCCGCCCGCCACTGCGCGGCCGCCTGTTCCGCGGTGAGCTCGACCAGCGCGATCTCCCTGCCGCGGGCGGCCGCGATCGCCGCCACCTTGTCCCCGACGGTCAGCGCCTCCGGGCCGGTGATCAGGTATTCCTGGCCCCCGTGGCCGTCCTCGGTGAGCGCCACCGCCGCGACCGCGCCGATGTCGCCCTCGTGGACCATGGCGCTGAGCCGGGAGACGAACGGCTCACGCACTTCGTCGCGGGCCGCGATCCCGTCGGCCCACTCCAGCGCGTTGGCCATGAACTCGACCGGCATGAGGACGGTCCAGAGGGCCTCCTCTTCGGCACGCACGGCGTCCTCGAGCGGTGACGGCCCGCCGCCGTGCAGCACGGTGATCCGGCGCACGCCGGCCTCCCGGGCCAGTTCGAGGATCCTGGGGCCGGTCTCCAGCGGGGCGAAGCCGGCACCGTCGAAGGTGATCAGGTGCAGGCCGGTGACTCCGGCCAGGGCCGGGGCCAGGCTGTCGGGCTCGGTCAGGTCACCCCGGACCACCTCGGCACCGTCCGGCAGGGCGGCACGCGCCGGGTCGCGGGTGAGGGCGCGGACCGCGTGGCCGCGAGCGAGCAGTTCGGCGACGACCTGACGGCCGACGGTTCCGGTGGCGCCGGTGACCAGGACTTTCTGGGGCTGTGTCGGTGTCATGGAAGGACCGTACGAAGCGTTGCGGTCAGGTACCGTCCGCATGTCCGGGCCGACATGCGTCCGGGCCGACATGCGTCCGGGTCGACATGTGCGCGGGCCGACATGTGTGCGGCCCCGCCCACCCGGTCGTCCGGGTGGGCGGGGCCGTACGCGGGGGTGTCAGACTCCGGCGGTCTCGGGCTCGCGCTCGGACTGCGCGGGCGTGCCGCCGTCGCCGAGTTCCTTGTGGAGCTTCTCGCCCTCCACGTCGACGTTCGGCAGCAGGCGGTCCAGCCACTTGGGCAGCCACCACGCCTTGGTGCCGAGCAGGGCGAGCACGGCGGGCACGATGGCCATACGGACCACGAAGGCGTCGAAGAGGACCGCGATGGCGAGGCCGAAGCCCATCATCTTGATCATGTCGTCGTTCTCCATGATGAAGCCGGAGAAGACGCTGATCATGATGATCGCCGCCGCCGCGACGACCCGGCCGCCGTGGGTGAAGCCCGTGGTGACGGACTCGGAGGCGGACGATCCGTGGACGTAGGCCTCACGCATGCGCGTCACGAGGAACACCTCGTAGTCCATGGCCAGGCCGAAGACCACACCGATCATGAAGATGGGCATCATCGACATGATCGGACCCGGCTGGTCGACGCCGAAGACGTCCGCGAGCCAGCCCCACTGGAACACCGCGACCACCGCGCCGAGCGCCGCGGCCACCGAGAGCAGGAAGCCCAGCGCCGCTTTGAGCGGGACGAGGACCGAGCGGAACACGAGCATCAGGAGGAGGAAGGCGAGGCCGACGACCAGGGCCAGGTACGGGACGAGCGCGTCGTCCAGGGTCTGCGAGAAGTCGATGGTCATCGCGGTCGCGCCGGTGACCAGCATGGTCGCGCCCGTCTCGGTCTCGATGCCGCCGGACAGCGCGCGGATGTCCTTCACCAGCGACTCGGTGGCCGCCTCGCTCGGCCCGGTCTTGGGCACGACCGTGAGGACGGCGGTGTCACCGGCCTCGTTGAAGTTGGCCGGGGTGACCGCCGCGGCCTCGCCCAGGCCGGTGATCTCCTTGCCGACGGTGTCGGCGGCGGCCTTCGCGTCGTCCGCGTCGCGGGCGTCGACGGTGACCATGAGCGGGCCGTTGAAGCCGGCGCCGAAGGATTCCGACAGCATGTCGTAGGCCTTGCGCTGCGTGGTGTCGGGCGCGGAGCTGCCCTCGTCGGGCAGGCCCAGCTCCATGCTCGCGGCCGGCACGGCGACGGCGCCGAGGCCGAGCACCGCGGTGAGCAGTACGGTCACCGGACGCCGCAGCACGAAGCGGGCCCAGCGGGTGCCGAGCTTGGGCTTCGCCGGGGCCTGCGCCTGCCCGGCGGGTGCCTTGCGGTCCTTGCGGCTGAGCGCCTTCCTACCGGCGAAGCCGAGCAGCGCCGGGGTGAGGGTGAGCGCGATCAGCACGGCGATGCCGACGGTGCCGGCGGCGGCCAGACCCATCTTGGTGAGGATCGGGATGTTGACCACCGCGAGGCCGGCCAGCGCCACGATGACGGTGAGTCCGGCGAAGACGACGGCGGAGCCGGCGGTGCCGACCGCGCGTCCCGCGGCGTCCTCGGGGGTACGGCCCTCGGCGATCTCCGCCCGGTAGCGCGAGACGATGAACAGGGCGTAGTCGATGGCGACCGCGAGGCCGATCATCATGGCGAGCGTGGAGGTGGTGGCCGAGAGCTCCAGCGTGCTGCCGAGCGCTCCGATGGCGGAGATGCCGATGCCGACGCCGATGATCGCCGACAGCAGCGGCATGCCGGCCGCGACGAGTGAACCGAAGGTCAGCAGCAGCACGATCGCGGCGACACCGATGCCGATCAGCTCGGCGGTGCCTCCCATCTCCTGCTCGGCCATGACCGCGTCGCCGCCGGTCTCGACGGTGTATCCGTCGCCGCGCGCGTCGTCGGTGGCCGCGGTGAGCGCGTCACGGGCCTGGTCGGTCAGCTCCATGGCGTTGACCTTGTACGTCACCGAGGCGTACGCGGTCGTGCCGTCCTCGCTGACGGCGTCCGCCTCGAACGGGTCGGCCACCGAGGCGACCTGCGGGCCGTCGCCGAGTGCCGTCACGAGGTCCTCGACCCGGTCCCTGCCCGCCGGGTCGGAGATCTTCCCGCCGTCGGGGGCGCGAATCACGACGCGCGCCGTGGCGCCCTCGGCGCTCGCGGCCGGGAAGCGCTCGTCGAGCAGGTCGAACGCCTTCTGGGACTCGGTACCGGGCATGGAGAAGGAGTCTTCGGGCGGGGCGGGCGCCGTGGACGCGGCGACGCCGGCGCCCACGAGTATGGCCACCCACAACAGGGCGACGAGGCCGCGACGCCGGAACGCGCGTCGGCCGAGTCGATAGAGGAACGTAGCCACCTGAGACCAATCCGTCGGGTTGCGGGCAGGACGAAACCCGGCACATGGGGACGCAGGGTGCTGACCGGGGTACCCCTTTATGCTCACCTGGGCATTTCGTCATTTGATCCGTCCCTGGGGCTGGACCGGTGTACTGCATCGGGTGTAGTGCACGACCGTGCTCCTCTCCCCCGGGTGTAGGCCACGGCAATGGATGTACGCCGCACCCGCTCCGCGGCGTCCGGGGCCGCCGCGCCGTGGGAGCCCGGGAGGCAGTCCGCTCACCCCGACGACTCGGTGACCCGGACGCCGTCGCTCTCACCGTCGGAGAGGAAGGACGCCAGGGCCTGTCCCTCCTCGGCGACGGTCGTGCGTTCGGCCCGGGAGAAGCGGCGCAGCGGGGTGACGGTCACCGTCCCCGCCTCGACGGTCCAGGTCGCGGCGACCCGCCCGTCGACCAGTGCCACGCGGGCTCCGGCGACCGACAGGCCGCGGTGGGCGTCGTCGACGATCCTGCCGCGGTCCTGGTAGCCGAGGAGGGCGTTGTCGAACGCCGGCAGGAACCGGACGGGGGCGGGGGTCGCGGGGTCCGGACGCGGTGCGTCGGGGAGGTCCAGGAGTTCCCGGCCCCGCTCGTCGCGGAAGGCGACCAGTTCCCCGCGCACCGCGGCGACCGCCGCGGGCAGTCCGGCGAGGCCGCACCAGGCGCGCAGATCCGCCGAGCCGGCGGGACCGAAGGCGGCCAGGTAGCGCCGTACCAGCGTCTGACCGACCGGGTCGGAGCCGGGCGGGGACGGCGGGTCGATGTCCCGGCCGAGCCAGGCGGACAGCGGCAGGTTGCGCACGCCCGCTCTCGTGCGCCAGAGCCCGCGCGGTGGCAGTTGGGCCATCGGGATGAGCGCGGCGACCAGCATCTCCCCCAGGGCACGTGGTGCCGGCCCCGGGCGGCCCCCGGCGACCGCCCGGGCCAGCTCGCTCATCGAGCGGGGCTCGCCGTCCGACATGACCGCCCGGCCCGCCGCGGCGAGCTCGTCGAGGTCCACGCCTTCGAGTTCGCGGCGGTAGGTACCGAGGACCCGTCCGCGCAGCATGGCGTCGTGGCGCGACCGCCAGGCGAGGACGTCGTCGGCGGTGACGAGATGGACGGTGCGGCGCATGAGGTGGGTGCGCACCACGCGTCGCTCCGTGAGCAGGTCCGAGAGCGCCGCCGGTGCGAAGGCACGCAGTCGTGACCAGAGTCCGACGAACGGTTCCTGCGGCTCCTGCGCCTGCAGGCCGCCGAGGTGGGCGACGGCGTCGAGGACCGGGAGGTCGGCACGGTCGAGCAGTGCCTGCCGGGCGAGCGTGGCGCGGTTGAGCGCCCGGGTGTCGAGCACGGTCATGGGATCAGAACCTCCCGGCGCGGCGCGGGGTGGTGGCACCGGCGGGGCGGGGGTGACTGCTCACGGTCGCGTCCTGTCTTCTTTGCGGTGGTCGGCGGGCGGGCGTCGTGGCCCGGCCGGGTGGCGGACGTCCGCCACCCGGCCCCGAGCGGTCAGGACGCGTCGTACCCGCTCACCACGTCCAGGACCCAGGTGACGCCGAACCTGTCGCGCAGCATCCCGTAGAGCGGTGCCCACCGCGCTGCCGCCAGCGGCTGCAGGACGGTCGCGCCGTCGGACAGCTTCTTCCAGTACGTGGTGATCTCCTCGGCGCTCTCGCCGCGGACCGAGACGAAGAAGGCGTTCTCGCCCTGGTTCCACGGCAGGCGGGCGGGCACGTCGTAGGCCATCACGCACAGGCCGCTGTCGGCGGACACCTGGCCCCACATGACCTGTTCGGCCTCGGAGGGGTCCTGGACGTTCCCGGCGTCCCGGTAGGTCACCGCGGCCACGTCGCCGCCGAACACGGACTGGTAGAAGGTGAGCGCCTCGCGGGCGTCACCACGGAAGTTCAGGTGGGTCACGGCTTTGACGGACACGAAGGGCTCCTCGCCTCGGGGCACGGTCGGACGGCCCGCCTCGGCGGGACCGCCGGCGGGGCCGGTCCGGCCCCGCGGTTCCCACGTTGGCGTAGGTAGCGGCCAGGGGGTGTCCTCTTCTTCCGGCAGCATGGGAGGCATGCAGAAGACCTCAGCACGGCTGCTGTCGTTGCTCTCCCTGCTCCAGGCGCGCCGGGACTGGCCCGGAGCGGTGCTCGCCGAGCGGCTGGACGTCAGCCCGCGCACCCTGCGCCGCGACGTCGACCGGCTCCGGGAACTCGGCTATCCCGTCGTGGCCGTCAAGGGCCCGGACGGGGGGTACCGGCTCGACGCCGGGACCCGTCTGCCCCCGCTGCTCTTCGACGACGAACAAGCCGTCGCCCTGGCCGTCGCCCTGCGGACCGCCACCCTGACGGGCGCCGGCATCGAGGACGGAGCGGCGCGCGCGCTGACCACCCTCCGGCAGGTCCTGCCCGCCCGCCTGCGCCATCGCGTCGACGCCCTTCAGGTCACCGCGGTCGAGCGGGCCGCGCCACGGCCGCTGCCGCAGGCCGACAGCGGTGTCCTCATGGCGCTCAGCGCCGCCGTCCAGGCCCACGAGGTCCTGCGCTTCGACCACGCCCGGCCGTATCCGCCGGACACCGACGGCACGGCGGACGCGCCGCCCCGCCGGGTCGAGCCCCACCATCTGGTCACCCAGGGCGGGCGCTGGTACCTCGTCGCCTGGGACCTGGAACGCGCGGACTGGCGCGTCTTCCGCGCGGACCGCATCACTCCGCGCTCCCCCACCGGGCCCCGCTTCACGCCACGGGAGCTGCCGGGCGGGGATGTGGCCGCTTTCGTGACCGGCCGGTTCCGCGGTTCCGACCGGTCGCCCGACTGGCCCTGCCGCGGGGAGGTCGTCCTGCGCCTGCCCGCGGCCGCGGTGTCGGCCCACGCCCCCGCGGGGACCGTCGAGGCGCTCGGCCCGGACCGCTGTCGGCTCAGCCTCGGTTCCTGGTCCTGGCCCGCCCTCGCCGCCGCCGTCGTCGTCTTCGACACGGACGTGGAAGTGGTCGGCCCGCCCGCGCTCAGGGAAGCCTTCGCCCTCCTCGCCCGCCGCTGCACCGCCGCGGCGCGGTCCACGCCCAGCGCGACCGCGACGTCGACGGCGGACCCGGCGCCCGACGGGTGAGCTGTTCGCAGCGGTGCGCGGTGGCGCCCCCTCCCCCCCGGGCACCGGGCCGCCCCGCCACCGGGTGGTCGGCCGGTCCGCGGACCGCCCCGGCCCACCCTCGTCCCCCGTCCTGCCGGTGGCCGCAGGCGCCGCTCGCGCGCTCCGGCGGGTGTCACACCCGCCGGCCGAGGTCCGCGCTCGCGGGCTCGGCCGCCAGGGCGCCCATGACGACGCGCGAGCGGCTGTGCAGCCGCAGGGACACGCCGACGAAGGCGATCGCGACGAGGGTCATCGCCGCGCCGGCCCAGGCGGTGGCCGCGTAGCCGAGGCCCGCGTCGATCACCGTGCCGCCGAGCCAGGGACCACCGGTGTTGCCCAGGTTGAACGCGGCGGTCGTCGTCGCCCCCGCGAGGGTGGGCGCGGCGCCGGCCACGTTGAACATACGGGCGTTGAGCGCCGGTGCCGTGTAGAAGGCCGAGACGCCGAGGAGCAGGGAAAGGGCGATCACGACGGCGGGACTCGACGCGAACAACGCCAGCGCGGCCAGCAGCACGGTGGAGGCGGTGATGCCGGAGAGCAGCACGCCGAAGAGGTGCGCGTCGGCGATCCGGCCGCCGATCGTCGTGCCGATCAGCGCGCCGACACCGAACAGCGCCAGCACGGCGGGCACCCAGCCGTCCGTCAGCCCGGCCACGTCCGTGAGCAGCGGCGCCAGGTACGAGAAGGCGCAGAACACACCGCCGGCCGCGAGCGCGGTCACGACGATGGACAGCCAGACCTGCCGGTCGCGGTAGATCGCCAGCTCGCCCCGGAGCCGGGGCCGCCGCTCGGGCAGCGGGATGCGCGGGATCAGGGTCACCACACCGACGAGCGCGACGGCCGACGCCGCGCCCACGGCCCAGAACGCCGACCGCCATCCCAGGTGCTCGCCGAGGAAGGCACCCGCCGGCACACCGAGGACGTTGGCGATGGACAGTCCGCCGATCATCACCGCCATCGCACGGGCCCGGGCGGTCTTCGGCACCATCGCGATGGCGACGGCGGCGCCCACCGCCCAGAAACCGGCACACGCCAGGGCGCTGACGACCCTGGAGACGAACAGGATCTCGTACGTCGTCGCCAACGCGCCCGCGACCTGGCCGAGGCCGAACACCGAGATCAGCGTGACCAGAGTGGTCTTCCGCGGCAGCCGCAGGGTCGCGGCCGCGAGCAGCGGCGCACCGACCACCATGCCGATCGCGAAGGCGGATATCAGCAGCCCGGCCTGCGGAATGGACACGTCCATGTCGTCGGCGATGGGCGGCAACAGGCCGGAGAGCATGAACTCGCTCGTGCCGAGCGCGAAGACGGAGAGGCCGAGGATGTAGACGGCGAGCGGCATGCGGGCCGCTGCGGGCCGTGGGGAAGGTGCGGGCATGACAGGTGTCAACGACACGTTCCTTCCCGCCATTCCCGCCCGCGGGTCCGTCTCACGATGCGGTGGCAGCCCCGTGACCGGGGCCGTTGTCAGTGGTGGGCGGCAGGATGCGGTCCATGACGACACCTGCAGCAGTGATCGTGGACTCCGCCGCCTACGCACAGGCGGTCGAGGACGCCGCACGCGCGGCCGCCGCCTACTACGCGGGCGGTTCCTCGCCACTGGACGACGCGACGTACGACCGGTTGGCGAGAGGGATCGCCGCCTGGGAGGCCGAGCACCCGGACGAGGTGCTGCCCGACTCTCCCACCGGCAAGGTCGCGGGCGGCGCGGCCGAGGGCGACGTGCCGCACACGGTGCCGATGCTCAGCCTCGACAACGTCTTCTCACCGGAGGAGTTCCTTGCCTGGACGGTGTCGCTCGCCCGGCGTACGGGCCGTGAGGTCGACCGGTTCGTTGTGGGCCCCAAGCTGGACGGGCTCGCCGTCGCCGCCCGCTACCGCGCGGGCCGCCTCACCCGGCTGATCACCCGCGGTGACGGGACGGCCGGGGAGGACGTCTCGCATGCCATCGGCACCGTCGAAGGGCTGCCCGAGACGCTCGCGGAGCCGGTCACCGTGGAGATACGCGGTGAGATCCTCATGACGACGGCCCAGTTCGAGCACGCGAACGAGGTCCGCACGGGACACGGCGGGCAGCCGTTCGCCAACCCGCGCAACGCCGCCGCGGGCACGCTGCGGGCAAGGGAGCGGGCGTACACGGTCCCGATGACGTTCTTCGGGTACGGCATGCTGCCCCTGCCGGAGACCGATGCCGTACTCGCCGGACGGCTGGACGATCTCGCCCAGAGCGACCTGATGTCCATGGCTGCCGGCCTCGGCGTGCACACCAGCGCCGGCACCGCGGTCCCGGACGTGGTCGTCACCACGCCGGAGCAGGTCGTGGCCCGGGTCCGGGAGACAGCGGCCCTGCGTGCCGAACTCCCCTTCGGCATCGACGGGATCGTCGTCAAGGCCGACCTCGCCGCCGACCGGCGGGCCGCCGGATCCGGTTCCCGGGCACCCCGATGGGCGGTCGCGTACAAGCTGCCGGCCGTGGAGAGGATCACGCGGCTGCTGGAGGTGGAGTGGAACGTGGGCCGCACCGGTGTCATCGCCCCGCGCGGCGTCCTGGAGCCGGTGGTGATCGACGGCTCCACGATCACCTACGCCACCCTGCACAATCCGGCCGACATCACCCGGCGCGGCCTGCGTCTGGGCGACCACGTCATGGTCCACCGCGCCGGCGACGTCATCCCCCGGATCGAGGCCCCGGTCGCCCATCTGCGCACGGGGGACGAGCGGCCCATAGCGTTCCCCTCCGTGTGCCCGCGCTGCGGGTCGGACATCGACACGAGCCAGGAACGCTGGCGCTGCGCCCAGGGCCGCAACTGCCACCTGGTCGCCTCGCTCGCCTACGCCGCCGGCCGCGACCAGCTGGACATCGAGGGGCTGGGCGCCACCCGTGTCGTCCAGCTCGTCGAGGCCGGGCTCGTCGCCGATCTCGCCGACCTGTTCACCCTCGGGCGCGAGCAGTTGCTCGGCCTGGACCGGATGGGGCAGACCAGTACCGACAACCTGCTCGCCGCGCTCGCCGCGGCGAAGGAGCAGCCGCTGTCACGGGTGCTCTGCGCCCTGGGGGTCCGGGGCACCGGCCGTTCCATGTCCCGGCGCATCGCCCGGCACTTCGCCACTATGGACCACATCCGCGCCGCCGACGCCGACGCCATGCAGCAGGTCGAGGGCATCGGGCCGGAGAAGGCCCCCTCCATCGTGGCGGAGATCGCCGAACTCGCTCCGCTCATCGACAAGCTCGCCGCCGCGGGCGTGGGGATGACCGAGCCGGGCGCCACCCCGCCCCCGGTCACCGGTGCCGACGCCGAGGAGGAGGACGGGGGGAGCCCGGTCGCGGCGCCGGGAGCGGCCGGCCCGTTGGCCGGGATGAGGGTGGTGGTCACCGGTGCGATGACGGGAAGCCTGGAGAAGCTCTCGCGCAACGAGATGAACGAACTCGTCGAGCGGGCCGGCGGTCACTCCTCCTCCAGCGTCTCCAGGAAGACGACACTCGTCGTCGCGGGCGAGGGCGCCGGCTCCAAGCGGGCCAAGGCGGAACAACTCGGCATCCGCTTGGCGACCCCGGAGGAGTTCGCCGCCCTGGTCGCCGGCCTCCTCGACTGAGCCGCACGAGCACGCCCTCCCCCGGGCCGGCCGGTGGCGCACCGACCAGGAGTGTACGTTCGTACGCTTGAGGCGGTAGGATCGGGCGCATGCCGACGGACCACTTCGCACAGGACCCCCGAACGAACCTCGAACGCATGCTGGCGGGCGACCTCTACATCGCCGACGATCCGGAGATCGCCCGCAGACAGCAGCGGGCCGTGCGGCTGGCCGCCCGCTACCAGGCGGCCTACGTGGACGACGCGGCGGCGGCGCAGCCGGTCCTCGCGGAACTGCTCGGCTCCCTGGGCGCCGAGGCGCACGTGCGGCCACCGCTGTACGTCGACTACGGCAGCAACATCACGATCGGCGCGCGCACCTTCGTCAACTACAACCTGACGGCGCTGGACGTCGCGGCGATCACCATCGGCGAGGACTGCCAGATCGGGCCGAACGTCCAGCTGCTCACCCCCACGCACCCGCTCGAGGCCGAGCCGCGGCGCGACAAGCTGGAGGCCGCCCGGCCCATCACCATCGGCGACAACGTGTGGCTGGGCGGCGGCGCCATCGTGCTGCCCGGCGTGACCATCGGCGACAACTCCGTCATCGGTGCCGGGGCGGTCGTCACCAAGGACGTGCCCGCGGGTGTCGTCGCCGTGGGCAACCCGGCCCGGCCGGTGCGGAACGTGTAAGCCTGCTCCCATGGCAACCGGACACACCGACCCGCAGCGGCGCGAGCGGATCATCGACGCCACCCTCGACCTGATCGCCGAGGAGGGCATCGCGCGCGTCTCCCACCGGAAGATCGCCACCCGGGCCGGGGTCCCCCTGGGCTCGATGACCTACCACTTCAGCGGCATCGACCAGCTGCTGCGGGAGGCTTTCGGCCGCTTCACGGACCACATCGTCGCGGTGTTCGACGAGCACCTCGGTGCCGCGGCCGACCGCGAGCAGGCCCGGGAGGCGGTGGCCGACCTCGTGCACCTGCTGTCCGAGGGGAGCCAGCGGGACCTGGTGCTCACCCAGGAGCTCTACACACTGGCCGCGCGGCAGCCGGCCTACCGGGAACTCACCCACGAGTGGATGCGCCGCAGCCGTGTCCACCTGGAGAAGCACTTCGACCCGGACACGGCCCGCCAGCTGGACGCCCTCATCGAAGGGCTGACGCTGCACCGCGCCCTGGCCCGGGAGCCCCACGGGCGGGCCCTCACCCGGGAGGCCATCGCCCGCGTCACCACCACGGACCGGCGCACCACCACGGACCGGCGCACCACCACGGACCGGCGCGCCCCGTAGCCGCCCGTGCGGCACAGGCCTGACCCCTGTGCCGCACGGGTGCCCCGTCTCAGCAGACGGGGTGCCCCGTCTCAGCAGACGCCGTCGCCCGGCTTGGGGTTGCCGAGACCGAAGAGGGGGCGCAGCTTGAGGCCCACCCAGGTACCGGCCAGGGCGAAGGCGCCCCACAGCCAGCCGCTGAGGCTGCCCGAGGCGATGCCCGCCAGATAGGCGCCGATGTTGCAGCCGCCGGCCAGGCGGGCGCCGATGCCCATCAGCACACCGCCCAGCACCGCCGCGAGCGCCGTGCGCCAGGGGATGCCCCGGTGCAGGGCCCAGGTGCCGCCGACCGCCGCGGCCACGGCGGCGCCGATCATGATGCCGATGTCGGTGAGGCTGGTCTTGTCGGCGAGCACCGGGCCCGCCAGCATCTCGGCGTTGCCGGGCCGCTGCCACCACGTCCAGTTCTCCGGGTGGCCGCCGAGGGCACCCACCAGTTCGGAGCCCCAGAGGCTGAAGGCGCTGGTGACACCCCAGGCGCCGCCCGAGACCCACAGGACGCCCGCGCCCAGCACGGCCAGCACCAGAGCTCCGGCGGCCAGCGGCCAGGAGCCGCGCAGGGCCCGCACGGCCGCGCCGCGCGCCGAGGGCACGGCACCGAGGGGCGGCGGGTTGCGGCGGGCCTGGACGCGCCGCGTGACGAACACCACCAGCAGCAGCGCGGCGATCGTCACCGCCCATGAGCCGAACCAGCCGACGTGGTCGGACAGGACCACGGGCTCCCAGGCCGGGAGGTCCTTCCACAGGTCGAACTGCCAGGCCGCGAGGGTGGCCCCGGCGATGAAGCCGCCCAGGGTGAGGACGATCGACGTCTGTCCCGAGCCGACGGCGAACAGGGTGCCCGAGGCGCACGCGCCACCGAGCTGCATGCCGATCGCGAAGAGCACCGACCCCGCCAGCAGCCCGACGCCGATCGGCCCGGCGGACGGTGCCGGCTGCGAGCCGAACAGTCCGGTGCCCGTGCCGATGAGCAGCGCGAAGAGGGTGGCGGTGGTGCCGAGCAGCAGGGCGTGCGCGCGCAGCCCGGAGCCGTTGCCGACCGCGACCAGTTGCCGCCAGGCGGAGGTGAAGCCGAACCGGGAGTGGAAGAGAGCGACGCCCAGGCCGAGGCCGAGCAGGAGCAGTACGCCCGGCTTGGCACCGTGCGCGGACCAGACGTACGTGGTCAGCGCGACGGCGAGCAGTCCGGACACCACCAGGGGCGTCCGCCGCACCGGGGGCAGGGGCGGCGCCTCGGGCCGGGCCGAGGAGGTGGGGGACGGGGTGAACAGGACGGCGGGCGCGCGCGGCGGGGCGGCCGGGGCCGACCCGGCTGGGGGTGCGGTGGTCACGGAAGATCTCCGGTGGGGTGCACGGGGACGGCGGGCGGAGGCGCTGGGCGACCGACGGCGCGGATCACGCGGCCGGTGCGGGACTCAGCGGCGACAGAGGCCGTCGTCGACGCACCACGCCGAGTTCGCGAAGAGCGCGAGGCACAGCAGCGGAGCCGATGCAGACATGCGTGCGAATATACGGAGTGCGACGCTCCGGATGCCAGGCCGTCTCGCCATGCGGATGGCTCCGTGGACGGGAGCCGGGGCGAGCACCCGGCCACGCGCCGTCCATGTGCCGTCCGCGGGTCGTCGGTCACCGACGACCGGCCGTCGTCCCACCGGCTGAAGCCGGCAGGCCCCAGCCCGCCTCACGGACACGACGAGCTCGCGGTCCGGGGATCCGGACGCCGAGAGGACGCCCGGCGTCGCCGGGCGTCCTCTCGGAAGCGGACCGGTGGGCTACAGCGTGCGCTCCAGGCGGTCCGCCACCAGCTTCACGAACCGGGCCGGCTCCTTGGGCCGGCCGCCCTCGGCGAGTACCGCCAGGGCGTGGAGGAGATCCGCCGTCTCGGTGAGCTCCGCCCGGTCCTGCTGCTGCGTGTAGGCCCGGTTCAGGGACTTCACCAGCTGGTGCTCCGGGTTGAGTTCGAGGATCCGCTTGGCGTGCGGCACCTCCTGGCCCATCGCCCGGTACATGTTCTCCAGCGCGGGCGTGAGCTCGTTCGCGTCGGAGACCACGCAGGCCGGCGAGACGGTGAGCCGGGAGGAGAGGCGGACCTCCTTGACGTCCTCGCCCAGGTGCTCCGTCATCCAGCCGAGCAGTCCGGCGTACTCCTCGCTCTGCTGGGTCTTCTCGGCGTCGCTCTTCTCGTCCTCGTCACCACCGAGGTCGACCTCACCCTTGGCCACCGAGCGCAGCCGCTTGCCCTCGAACTCCGCCACCGCGTCGACCCAGACCTCGTCCACCGCGTCGGTGAGCAGGAGGACCTCGACGCCCTTGGCCCGGAACGCCTCCATGTGCGGGGAGTCCTCGATGGCCTGCCGGGACTCGCCCGTCATGAAGTAGATGTCGCTCTGACCGTCCTTCATGCGCTCCACGTAACCCTGGAGCGTGGTCGGCTCGTCGGCGTCGTGCGTGGTCGCGAACGAGGCGGCGGCGAGGATCGCGTCCCGGTTCTCGGAGTCGGTCACCAGCCCCTCCTTCAGGACGGCACCGAACTCCCGCCAGAACGTGGTGTACCGGTCCGGCGCGGACGACCTCAGGTCCTTGATCGTGGCCAGCACCTTCTTCGTCAGGCGGCGCTGGATCATGCGGATGTGGCGGTCCTGCTGGAGGATCTCGCGGGAGACGTTGAGCGAGAGGTCCTGGGCGTCGACGACGCCCTTGACGAAGCGGAGGTACGGCGGCAGCAGTTCCTCGCAGTCGTCCATGATGAAGACGCGCTTCACGTAGAGCTGAACACCGCGCTGGTAGCCCTGGGTGAACAGGTCGTGCGGGGCGTGCGAGGGCACGAACAGCAGGGCCTGGTACTCGAAGGTGCCCTCCGCCTGGAGCCGGATCGTCTCCAGCGGCTCACGCCAGTCATGGGCGATGTGCTTGTACAGCTCGTGGTACTCGTCGTCGGACACCTCGTCGCGCGGACGCGCCCACAGCGCCTTCATCGAGTTGAGCGTCTCGGCCTCGCGGGCCTCGGCGCCGTCCTCGCCCGGCTCCGGCAGCAGGCGGATCGGCCAGGTGATGAAGTCCGAGTAGCGCTTGACGATCTCCTTGATCTTCCAGGTGGAGGTGTAGTCGTGGAGCTGGTTCTCGGAGTCCGCGGGCTTGAGGTGCAGGGTGACCGAGGTGCCCTGCGGCGCCTCGTCGACCGTCTCCAGCGTGTACGTGCCCTCGCCGCGCGACGTCCAGCGGGTGCCCTTGGCCTCGCCGGCCCGCCGGGTCACCAGGGTGACCTCGTCGGCCACCATGAAGCCCGAGTAGAAGCCGACGCCGAACTGCCCGATGAGTCCGTCGGCCCCGGCGGCGTCCTCGGCCTCGCGCAGCTCCTGGAGGAACTTGGCCGTGCCCGAGTTGGCGATGGTGCCGATGAGGTGGGTGACCTCGTCGTACGACATCCCGATGCCGTTGTCCCGCACGGTGAGGGTGCGGGCCTCCTTGTCGGCCTCGAGCTCGATGTGCAGGTCGGTCACGTCGACGTCGGTGACGTCGTCCCGCAGGGCCGCGAGACGCAGCTTGTCCAACGCGTCGGAGGCGTTGGAGACGAGCTCGCGCAGGAAGACATCCTTGTTCGAGTAGACGGAGTGAATCATCAGCTGAAGAAGCTGACGCGCCTCTACCTGGAACTCAAACGTTTCGGTCGGCATGGCTGGTGAGTACCTCACAGGTCCGCAGTCGTCTGCACTGACGGGATCACTCTAAAACAGCCCGGGTGCCCGTCGCGGCCGGTCGGACCGCGCCGGACGAACGGCCCGCTGCAAGAAGTTCCGTCAGCAGCGTTGACTTCAAGTCAGCACCCCTGCACATTACTTAAAAGTAAAACCGACCAGTAACCTGCGGCCGCACTCCTCCCGAGAAGAGAGAGCACATGCCGAAGCATGCCCTTCGCCGTGTCATGACCGCGACAGCAGCCGCAGTCGGCACGCTGGCCCTCGGTCTCACCGACGCCACCGCGCACGCCACCCCCGCCCCTCCCCTGGACTACGTCGCTCTCGGCGACAGCTACAGCGCCGGCTCGGGCGTCCTGCCCGTGGATCCCACCCAACTGCTCTGCCTGCGTTCCACGGCGAACTACCCCCACGTCATCGCCGCCGCCACCGGCGCCCGGCTCAAGGACGTGACCTGCGGCGCCGCCCAGACCGCCCACTTCACGCAGGCGCAGTACCCGGGCGTCGCCCCCCAGGTGAACGCCCTCACCGCCGAGACGGACCTGGTCACGCTGACCATCGGCGGCAACGACAACAGCACGTTCATCAACGCCATCACGGCCTGCGGCACCGCGGGCATCCTCAGCGGGGGCAAGGGCAGCCCCTGCAAGGACAGACACGGCACGTCCTTCGACGACCAGATCGAGACCAACACCTATCCCGCACTCAAGGCGGCCCTGCTGAGCGTCCGCGCCAAGGCGCCGGGCGCCCGGGTGGCGGCCCTGGGCTACCCGTGGATCACACCCGCCACCGCCGACCCGTCCTGCTTCGCGAAGCTGCCCATCGCCGCCGGCGACGTCCCGTACCTGAGGGGCATCCAGGCCCACCTCAACGACGCGGTCGAGCGCGCCGCCGAGGAGACCGGCGCCACCTTCGTGGACTTCTCCTCGGTGTCGGAGGGCCACGACGCGTGCAAGGCGTCCGGCACCCGGTGGATCGAACCGCTGCTCTTCGGCCAGAGCCTGGTCCCCGTCCACCCCAACGCCCTCGGGGAGCGGCGCATGGCCGAGCGGACCATGGACGTCCTCGGCCTGAGCTGAGCCGCACCCCCGCGTACGCTGTCCACCGTGCCGTCCTCCCGCCTGCGCCGTGTCGCCGTTCTCGTGCTGGAGGGCGCCAAGCCGCTCGATGTCGGCATTCCGGCGCAGGTGTTCACCACGCGCGCCAGCATGCCGTACGAGGTACGGGTGTGCGGCGCGGCACCCGGCCTCGTGACCGGCGGCGACGGCCTGTCGTACCACGTGGCCCACGGTCTCGACGCCTTGACGTGGGCCGACGTGGTCTTCCTGCCCGGGTACCGCTCCCCCGACCTCGACGACCCGCCGCGGCCCGTCCTGGACGCGCTGACGGCGGCCCACCACCGGGGCGCGCGGCTCGCCGCCATCTCCACCGGCGCGTTCGCGCTCGCCGCGACGGGCCTGCTCGACGGGCGGCGGGCCACGACGCACTGGCACTACACACGGGCGCTCGCGGCGAAGCACCCCCGTGTGCGGGTCGACGAGAACGTGCTCTTCGTGGACGAGGGCAGCGTGCTGACGTCGGCGGGCGCCGCCTCCGGCATCGACCTGTGCCTGCACATCCTGCGCGGCGACCTCGGGGTGGCCGCGTCGAACCACGCGGCCCGGCGTCTCGTCGCGGCCCCCTACCGCAGCGGCGGGCAGGCGCAGTACGTACCCCGCAGCGTGCCCGAGCCGCTGGGCGAGCGCTTCGCCGCCACCCGCGAGTGGGCACTGCGCCGGCTCGGCGAACCGCTCACCCTGGAGGCCCTCGCCCGGCACGCGGCGGTGTCGGCGCGCACCTTCTCGCGCCGGTTCGCCGAGGACACGGGGTACACGCCGATGCAGTGGGTCATGCGCGCCCGCGTCGACATGGCCCGTGAGCTGCTCGAGCGCTCCGAGCGCAGCGTCGAGCAGATCGCCGCCGACGTGGGTCTGGGCACCGGCGCGAATCTGCGGCTGCACTTCCAGCGCATCCTCGGCACCACACCGAGCGAGTACCGGCGCACCTTCACCCGAGCGGAGTAACCGAGAGGCGTGGGCGGCCTGGCGTGATCCTTGCGAACCGTGGCTGTCCCGCCGCTCCCGCGGGCCGACTCCGCGCGTGAACCTGGAGGCACCGCACGGCGAAACGGAAAGGCACCGCTCATGACCCGCATCGGCATCAACGGCTTCGGACGCATCGGACGCAACGTGCTGCGCGCGCTCTTGGAGCGCGACGGCAAGCTCGAGGTCGTCGCCGTCAACGACCTCACCGAGCCCGCCGCCCTCGCGCGGCTGCTCGCCTTCGACTCGACCGCCGGCCGGCTGGGCCGCCCGGTGACCGTCGACGGGGACACCCTCGTCGTGGACGGGCGCCGCATCAAGGTCCTCGCCGAGCGGGAGCCGGCGCGGCTGCCGTGGGCCGAGCTGGGCGTCGACCTCGTGCTGGAGGCCACCGGGCGCTTCACCTCGGCCGCGGCCGCCGGTGCCCACCTCGCCGCGGGCGCCAGGAAGGTCCTGGTCAGCGCACCCTCCGACGGTGCCGACGTGACCCTGGCCTACGGCGTCAACACCGACGCGTACGACCCGGCCGCGCACACGATCGTCTCGAACGCGTCCTGCACCACCAACGCGCTCGCGCCGCTGGCCGCGGTGCTGGACGAGCTCGCCGGGATCGAGCACGGCTTCATGACGACGGTGCACGCCTACACGCAGGAGCAGAACCTCCAGGACGGACCGCACCGCGACCCGCGCCGCGCCCGCGCCGCCGGGGTCAACATCGTGCCGACCACGACGGGTGCCGCCAAGGCGATCGGCCTCGTGCTGCCGAACCTGGACGGCAAGCTCTCGGGCGACTCGATCCGCGTCCCGGTCCCGGTCGGCTCGATCGTCGAACTGAACACGACCGTCGCCCGCGACGTGACGCGCGAGGACGTGCTGGCGGCCTACCGCGCCGCCGCCGAGGGTCCGCTCGCCGGCGTGCTGGAGTACTCGGAGGATCCGCTGGTCTCCTCGGACATCACGGGCAACCCGGCCTCGTCGATCTTCGACTCCGCCCTGACCCGCGTCGACGGACGTCACGTCAAGGTGGTCGCCTGGTACGACAACGAGTGGGGCTTCTCGAACCGCGTGATCGACACGCTGGAACTGCTCGCCACGCCCTGAAAGGGCGGCCGGTGCGGCAGCATCGGGGCACGCAGGTCACAATGGTGCGATGAGCAATTCCAAGGTTTACTTCGACATCGACATCGACGGCCAGGATGCGGGCCGCATCGTCTTCGAGCTCTTCGAGGACGTCACCCCCAAGACCGCCAAGAACTTCATCGAGCTGGCGACCGGCGAGCACGGCTTCGGCTACGCGGGTTCCCCGTTCCACCGCGTGATCCCGCAGTTCATGCTCCAGGGCGGTGACTTCACCCGGGGTGACGGCACCGGCGGCAAGAGCATCTACGGCGAGAAGTTCGCGGACGAGAACTTCCAGCTGAAGCACACCGGCCCGTACCTGCTCTCCATGGCGAACGCGGGACCGAACAGCAACGGCTCGCAGTTCTTCATCACCACCGTGCCCACCCCCTGGCTGGACGGCAAGCACGTCGTCTTCGGCAAGGTCGTCGAGGGCACGGAGCTGGTCGACCGGATCGAGGGCTACGGCTCCTCCCCGTCCGGCCGCACCTCCGCGAAGATCACCGTGCGGGAGTCCGGCAAGCTCTGAGGCCGATCGGCCGTACGAGGACCTGACCCGAGGGGCCCGCCGCACATCGTGCGGCGGGCCCCTTTCCGTCCCGTCTGGTGGGGGGCGCCAGGTGGTGCGACGCTGGGGTGGAGACGTGTCCGAGGAAGGCGACCCCGGGAGGACCGATGGGACGGGACGTCCCGGCGCTGGTCTTCACCCGTGAGGACCGCCGCCGGTACCGGATCAAGATGCAGGAGTGCCTCGACGCGTTCGCGCAGATGCTGCGCGAGTCGCGGTTCGAGACCGAGCGGCCCCAGGTGGGGCTGGAGATCGAGCTGAACCTGGTCGACGACCGGGCCGAGCCCGCGATGCGCAACAGCGACGCCCTCGAGGCGATCGCGGACCCCGCCTGGTCCACCGAGCTGGGCCGGTTCAACCTGGAGATCAACATCCCGCCCCGGCAGTTGACGGCCGGCGGCCCCGACGCGTGGGAGACCGAGATCCGTGCCGCCCTGAACCACGCGGAGAAGGGCGCCACCTCGGTCGGTGCGCATCTGATCATGGTGGGCACCCTTCCGACGCTGCGGCAGTCGGACGTGGGCGAGGCCGCCCTGTCGGAGAACCCGCGCTACCGGCTGCTCAACGACCAGGTGTTCGCGGCGCGGGGCGAGGACCTGCACATCGAGGTGGACGGCGTCGACCGGCTGCGGACGTACGCCGACACGATCACGCCCGAGGCCGCCTGCACCAGC
Source organism: Streptomyces ambofaciens ATCC 23877 (assembly GCF_001267885.1). Taxonomy (NCBI): domain Bacteria; kingdom Bacillati; phylum Actinomycetota; class Actinomycetes; order Kitasatosporales; family Streptomycetaceae; genus Streptomyces; species Streptomyces ambofaciens. The sequence continues at coordinate 678,434 of NZ_CP012382.1, forward strand.
ACGCAGTTCCACCTCCAGGTCTCTCCCGAGGAGTTCGCCGACTACTGGAACGCGGCCCAGGCCATCGCCGGCGTCCAGGTCGCCCTCGCCGCCAACTCCCCCTTCCTGCTCGGCAAGGAACTCTGGCACGAGAGCCGTATCCCGCTGTTCGAGCAGGCGACCGACACGCGGCCGCAGGAGATCAAGGCGCAGGGTGTGCGGCCCCGGGTGTGGTTCGGGGAGCGGTGGATCAACAGTGTCTTCGACCTCTTCGAGGAGAACCTGCGCTACTTCCCGGCGCTCCTGCCCCTGTGCGACGAACAGGACCCGGTGGAGACGCTGGACCGCGGCGACATCCCCGAACTGGGCGAACTCACCCTGCACAACGGCACCATCTACCGGTGGAACCGGCCCGTCTACGCCGTGGCGAACGACGTACCGCACGTACGGGTGGAGAACCGCGTGCTGCCCGCCGGCCCGACCGTCGCCGACACCCTCGCCAACGGCGCCTTCTACTACGGGCTCACCCGCGCGCTGGTGGAGGAGGAGCGGCCGGTGTGGTCGCGGATGTCCTTCTCCGTCGCCGAGGAGAACCTGCACGCCGCGGCGCGGCACGGCATCGAGGCGCGGCTGTACTGGCCCGGCACGGGTGAGGTGACCGTGCCCGAACTCGTCCTGCGGCGGCTGCTGCCGCTGGCCCACCGGGGCCTGGAGCTCTCCGGCATGGACGCGGCCTGGCGGGAGCCCCTGCTCGGCATCATCGAGCAGCGGTGCGTCACCGGCCGCAACGGTGCGGTGTGGCAGAAGGAGATGTTCCACCACATCGACGCCACCGCCCACCCGGGGCGGCACGAGGCGCTGCGGCGGATGACCCAGCAGTACATGGACTACATGCATCTCAACGCCCCGGTGCACACCTGGCCGGTCGACTGAGGCGCGACGCCCCGCGCGCGGGTGCGGGGACCAGGGAGGCTGCAGACGATGTGCCGATGGCTCGCCTACTCGGGAACGCCGGTGCTGCTCGAGACGATCCTCTACAAGCCCGAGCACTCGCTGATCGACCAGAGCCTGCACGCCCGGATGGGCGTCGAGACGACCAACGGGGACGGGTTCGGGGTCGGGTGGTTCGGTCCGGAGATGCAGACGCCCGCGATCGTCCGGGAGATCGGTCCGGCGTGGAGCAACCGCAATCTGCGGGAGATCGCCGGCCATGTCCGGTCGTCTCTGTTCTTCGCGCACATCCGGGCCTCCACCGGGAGCCCGGTGCAGCAGACCAACTGCCATCCGTTCCGCCACGGCCGCTGGATGTGGATGCACAACGGCGCGATCGCGGAGTTCCACCGGCTGCGCCGGGACCTCGCCCTCGCCGTCGACCCGCGGCTCTTCCTGGACATCGAGGGGTCGACGGACTCGGAGATGATGTTCTACCTGGCTCTCACCTTCGGCCTGGAGGACGATCCGCCGGGGGCCGTGGCGCGGATGGCCGGGCTGGTGGAGGAGATCGGGCACGAGCACCACGTGGAGTACCCGTTGCAGATGACCGTCGCCGTGACCGAGGGGCGACGGCTGTGGGCCTTCCGCTACTCCAGCCAGCAGGACTCCCGGTCGCTCTACTACAGCTCGGCCGTGGAGAGTCTGCGCGCGCTCCATCCCGACCTGCCGTTCCTGCGGGAGGCGTCCGACGACACCCGACTGATCGTGTCGGAACCGCTGGGCGATCTGCCGGGAGTCTGGAACAAGGTGCCCGAGAGCAGCTACGGCGTCGTCCAGCCGGAGGGCGACGCCATGCTCCCCTTCGTTCCCCAGCCCGTCTGACCCCGTTGACATCGGCGGGGGAAGATCACACAATCGGTGCCATGACCACATACCGGTTCGGCACCACCGCGGAGTGTCCCCGCGTGCCCGAGCGAACCGGTTGTGAGCGTTCCGGCCGATAACGGCCGCACACGGACCGAGGGCTCGACGCGTCGTGCGTCGTGGGCGCCCCGGTGTCTCTTCCGGCGAGCAGCCCGGAGCACTTTCTCTCTCCCCGGCCACCCGGCGGTGACGTCGTCCCGCCGTGGCCGGGCGCCACCCGTACCGCCGTACCAAGGGGAGGACTCCCATGACCGTCACGGCTGCCGGCCCGACCGCCGGCCTGCGCGCAGCACACATTCCGGGAGACGGGATGTACGAGGGACGGCGCGTCCTGCGCCGGTTGCCCGAAGGGTGGGAGGAACGGCCCTACGAACTCTTCGACGTCGTCCCGCTGGCCCGCACGATCGGTGCCGAGATCAGGGGGGTCGACCTCTCCCGTCCGCTCGGGGCCGCCCTGCGCGAGGAGTTGAACCGTGCCCTGCTGGAGTGGAAGGTGCTCTTCTTCCGTGCCCAGCACCTCACCTCCGACCAGCAGCGCGCCTTCGCGGGACACTGGGGGCGGCTGGAGACCAACCCCCTGCTCGCGGCCGGTTCCCGCGAGGACGTGGTCCGCTTCGACAAGGCCGACGCCTCCACCCCGACCTACGAGAACGTCTGGCACACCGACGTCACCTTCCGCGAGCGGCCCGCGCTCGGCGCCGTCCTCCAGCTGCGCGAGGTGCCGCCGTTCGGCGGGGACACCCTGTGGGCCGACATGGCGGCCGCCTACGACAACCTCCCCCGGGAGGTGAGGGACCGCGTCGACGGGGCCCGTGCCGTGCACGACTTCATCCCCGGCTTCGCCAGGTTCTACGGGCCGGAGCGCCTGATCCCCCATCAGGACGCCTTCCCGCCCGTGGAGCACCCCGTCGTGCGCACCCATCCGGAGACCGGGCGGCGCATGCTCTTCGTCAACGCCTCCTTCACCACCCACATCACGGGCATGGACCGGGACGAGAGCGACCGCCTGCTGCGCTTCCTGTTCCAGCAGGCGCACGTCCCCGAGTTCCAGGTGCGCTTCCGCTGGCAGCCCGGCGACATCGCGTTCTGGGACAACCGCGCCACGCAGCACTACGCCGTGGGCGACTACGGCTCCGACCGGCGCGTGGCCGAACGCGTCGCGATCGAGGGCGACCGTCCCTTCTGACCCCTGTGGCCCCGTGCGCACGGGGCCGGAGGCGGTGAACGCCTCCGGCCCCCGCCCGCGGTCGCTAGGCCGGGTCCTGCTCCTCGATCGCCGCCGGCCGCAGCTGCGCGGCGCGGACGCGTGCGACGTCGAGCTTGACCCCGCGGTCGAACCGGTAGATGCCGTTCTGCTCCTGGAAGACGTCGGTCAGCTGGGTGTAGCAGTAGCCGAACATGTCGCGGTCGCCCAGCAGCACTCCGGTCAGGCCGGCGAACCGCTCGTGGAACTCCTCCTCGTTGCGGACCCGTTCCCCGTAGCCCCAGGACTCGGTGCGGTCCTCACCGGACCGGTCGGCGGCCGCCTCCGGGTCCCACCAGACGCCGCCGAACTCGCTGACGAAGTACGGCTGACCCCGGTAGGGCAGGGAGTACGGGGCGCCGTTCTCGTAGGCGTTGACGAAGGGGGCGTCCTTAGCGAGGCCGGACATCAGCTGCCGGAAGACCGCCGGGTCCTGCTCGTAGCTGTGCGAGTCGTAGATGTCGGTCTCGGCGACGCGGTGGGCGTAGCCGGACGCGTCGACGACCGGGCGGGTGGTGTCCATGGCCTTGGTGGCCAGGAACATGGCCCGGGTGACGTCGTCGAGCCGGGTGATGCGGTCGTGCAGCTTCTGGTAGGTCTCGTTGAGCGGGCACCAGCCGACGATCGAGGGGTGCGAGTAGTCGCGTTCGAGGGCCTCCAGCCACTGGGCGACGTAGGAGGCGTCGGGCTGCTGGTTGTCGCCGGAGGAACCGCCCGTCTCGCAGCCCCAGTCGCCGAACTCGCCCCAGACCAGGTAGCCGAGACGGTCGGCGTGGTACAGGAAGCGCTCCTCGAACACCTTCTGGTGCAGTCGGGCTCCGTTGAAGCCGGCTTCCATGCCCAGCTCGATGTCCCGGATCAGGGCCGCGTCGGTCGGGGCCGTCATGAGCCCGTCCGGATACCAGCCCTGGTCGAGCACGAGCCGCTGGAACAGCGGACGGCCGTTGAGGGTGACGGCCTTGCCGCGCAGCCCCACGGCGCGCAGGCCCGCGTAGCTCTCCGCGCTGTCGACGACCTGCCCGGTGGCGTCGAGGAGTTCCAGGCGCAGGTCGTACAGGTGCGGGTCGTCCGGGCCCCACTCGCGTCGCCGGTCGTCCGGCACCGGCAGGTGGAGGCGCGGGGCGAGGTCCAGGTCGGCGCGTGCCTCGGCGCGGCTCACCTCGCCGGCGGCGTCGCTGAGGACGGCGCGCACCCGGTGGCCGGGCCGGTTGCCGGACAGGGGCAGTTCCAGGTGGAAGGCGGAGCCGGCCAGGTCCGGGGTGATCCGGGGGCGGCGCAGGTGCAGCTCGGGGACGGGCTCCAGCCAGACGGTCTGCCAGATGCCGGTCACCCGGGTGTAGTTGCAGTCGTGGTTGGCGTACTCGACGGCCTGTTTGCCGCGCGCCTGCGGGCCGGACTTGGGATCGCGGGCCCGGACGGTGATGACGACCTCCTCCTCCGCCCCCGCGATGTCGCCGAGGTCGGCGGTGAAGGGCGTGAAGCCACCGCGGTGCCGGGCGACCTCCTTTCCGTCGGCCCACACGGTGGCGTCGTGGTCGACGGCGCCGAAGTGCAGGAGCACCCGGCGTCCGGCCCAGGCCGCCGGCAGCGAGAGGGTCCGCCGGTACCAGACGGCCTCCAGGAAGTCGGTGTCCCCGATGCCGGACAGCTCGGACTCGGGCGGGAAGGGGACGAGGATCTCGCCTCGCAGCTCGCGGTCGAGGAGGCCGCGTTCGAGTCCGCTGTCGCCGCGGTCGGTCTCGAACTGCCAGGCGCCGTTCAGGTTGAGCCAGTCGCGGCGCACGAACTGCGGGCGCGGGTACTCCGGGCGCGGTACGGAGTGAGTGGGCACACATGCTCCAGTCGATCGGTGGGCCGGCGCGGGAGCGCCGGTCCCGGGTGTACAGCGGGTCGGGCGAGGGTCAGGAACCGCCGAGGCCGGTGGTGGCGACGGAGTTGACGATGCGGCGCTGGAAGAGGAGGAAGACCACGATCAGCGGCAGCGCGGCCAGCAGGGCGGAGGCCATGGACTGCGCGTACTGGATGCCGTAGGCGTCCTTCACGGTGGCCAGGCCCACCGGGAGGGTCATCAGGCCGGGGTCGTTGGTGACGATGAACGGCCACATGAAGTTGTTCCACGCCCCGATGAAGACGAAGATCGCGACCGCGGCCACGATCGGCCGGGAGAGCGGCAGCACGATCGACCGGAAGACCCGGAACTCGGAGGCGCCGTCGATGCGGGCCGCCTCCTCCAGCTCCCGGGGGATGCCGTCGAAGAACCGCTTGAGAATGAACACCATCATCGGCGCGACGACCTGGGGCAGGATGACCGCCGCGTAGGTGTCGACCAGGCCGAAGAGGAGCATCTGCTCGAAGAGCGGCACGACCAGGAGCTGCGGCGGGACCATGATGGCGGCGACCGTGACCGCGAGCAGGGCCCGGCGACCGCGGAAGGTGCCGCGCGAGAAGCCGTACGCCGCGAGGGTGGAGACCACCACGGTGATCAGCGTGACCAGGCCGGCGATCAGGAAGCTGTTGAGGGCCCAGACGGCCACGTTCCCGCGTTCCAGGATCTGCTGGTAGGCGTCCAGGGTGAAGGCGCCCTTGAGCGGGGACAGTCCGGGGGTGGAGACGTCCTGCTCGCTCTGCACCGACGTGGCGATCGCCCACACGAAGGGCACCAGCCACAGGGCCGCCAGGACGGCCAGAGCCGTGCCGGCCAGGACGCGGGGCAGCCGGCCGTGGCCGAGGAGCAGGGGGGAGCCGGCCGCTTCCCGGGGTGGACGGCGCCGTGCGCGGACGGTGGGTGCGGTTGCGGACACGGTCAGTCCTCCTGGCGGAAGAGGCGGAGCTGCACGAGCGAGACGACGATGACGAGCGCGAAGAAGAGGTAGGAGATCGCGGAGGCGTATCCGAGCCGGTAGCCGGTGAAGCCGACGTCGTAGACGTACTCCAGGACCGGGCGGGTGGAGCCGTTGGGTCCGCCCTTGGTGAGGATGTAGATCTGGTCGAACACCTTGAGCGACGCGAGGACCTGCAACATGGCCACCAGCGCGGTCGTCCTGCGCAGCTGCGGCAGGGTGACGGACCACAGGCGCCGCCACGCGCCGGCCCCGTCGAGCGCCGCCGCCTCGTCGAAGGTCGACGGGAGGGACTGGAGCGCCGCGAGGTAGAGCAGGAAGTTGAAGCCGACCGTCCACCACACGGTGAGGGCGGCGATCGACCACATGGCGACGGACTCGTCGGACAGCCAGCCGACGGAGTCGAGGCCGAGGGTGGTGAGGAGTTGGTTGCCGAGGCCGAGGTCGGGCTGGTAGAGCCAGGTCCAGATGAGGGTCACGACGGTCACCGGCAGCAGGTAGGGGGCGAAGAACGCCAGTCGCCACGCCCACTGTCCGGCGAGTCCGCTGTGCACCAGCAGCGCCATCGCCAGCGCGACCAGCACCAGCGGCACGCTGGAGACGGCGGTGAAGAAGACCGTGTTGCCGAGACTGCTCCAGACGTCCGGATCGCCCAAGGCCTCGGTGTAGTTGTCGAAACCGACGAAGGCGGTGTCGCGCAGGGCGAGCGAGGTGTCGGTGAAGCTCATCCACAGCCCTTGCACGACCGGCCACACCATGAAGAGGCCGAAGACGAGCAGGAAGGGCAGGACGAAGACGAACCCGGTACTCGGGGTGGTGCGTATCCGGCGCAGGACGGCTCGGTCGCGCCCGCCGGTCCGGCGGGCGGCGGGTGGGTCGGCCGGTGTCCCGGCGCCGATGGGTGCGGTGGTGGTCACGTCGGTCACTCCTCCGGCCTGGTCAGGCCACCGGGTTGGGCTGCCGCAGCAGCGCGTCCGCCTCGCGGACCATCTGACGCACCGCCTTCTCGGCGGACGTGTTGCCGAGCAGCGCCGACTGGAGCGGCTGGCACATGCGGTTCTGGAAGTTCGAGCCGGCGCCGACGAACCAGTTGGGCGGGTCGAGGACCGCCGCCTTCGCGGCCTCGGCGTAGGAGGACTGCGGGTCGAGGGCGGTGTACTCGGGTTCGGCGAGCACGGGCTGGTAGGCGGGGATGTGTCCGGCGCTCGCCCAGGTGAGGCTCTGCTTGAGCATCTCCGCCACGTACCGGTGGGCCTCGCGGCGCCGTGCCGGGTCGGGGTCCTTCTGGTGCGGCAGGACGAAGCTGTGGCTGTCGGTGTAGACGGCCGGTCGGTCGAAGACCTGGGGGAAGGCGGCGGCGCCCAGCGGGATGCCGGCCTTCTTCAGCGTCGGCAGCTCCCATTCCCCCAGCATGGCCATGCCGCCTCGGCCGCTGGTGAAGGCGGCCAGCGCACCGTTGTAGTCCAGGTCGTTCGGGTTGGTCCGGCCGTCGAAGAGCTGCTTCATGAACGTCACGACGCGTACGGCGGCGTCGACGTCGATCTTCGGGGGCCCGCCGTCGGGCAGCGTGAACGCGGCACCGGTCTGCGCGTAGAGGGCGGCGAACAGGCGCCAGCTCTGCGCCGTGTCGGTGACGTGGCCGAACAGGATGCCCGCTTGCCCGGTCGCCTCGGCGAGGGCCCTGCCCGCCTCCAGGAAGGCCTCGGGCGACCCCATCGGGGCCAGTTCTCCCGAGGAGTCCAGCAGGCCGGCGGTCTCCGCGGCCTCCTTGTCGTAGAACACGATGAACGGGTGGACGTCGAGCGGGATCGCGTAGACCGTGCCCTCGTGCTGCGTCCGCGCCCAGACGGCCGGGGTGAAGTCCTCGTGCGTGACCCCGAACTCGGCGAGCAGGTCCAGGTCGAAGGGGTCCACCAGACCGCCGGGCGCGTATCCCGCCAGCCGGGACAGGTGCATGGCGGCGACGTCGGAGGCGCGGCCGCCCGCGGCGGACATCGCGAGCTTGGTGTAGTACGACGGTCCCCAGTCCAGGATCGTGCGGTCCACGTCGAAGCCCCCGGCCCCCTGGGACACGGCCTCGATCATGTCGTCCATGAGCATGCCGTCGCCGCCCTGGAAGAGGTCCCACACGCTCAGTGAGGACGCCCCGGAGGCGGAGGCCGGTGAAGCACAGCCGGACAGGGGGGCCGCGGCGAGCAGGGCTCCCGCTGTGGCCACGGTGTGACGCAGAAGCCGACGGCGGCTGAGGCGGCGTACGGGATCGGACGCCGCCGACATCTCCTGGGCAGGCGGACGGGAACTCATCGCGGACCTTTCGACGGCCGGACGCTGATGCGGTGGCTAGTTTTTACATCGATGTACATTGGCTGTAAAGAGCTGGGCCGGGGAAGTGCGGCGGCGACCGGGAGATCGGTCTCGCCTCGGCCTCCGCTCGGGCCCGCGGGAGGGCGGGACATAGACTCGGGCGGCGCGGATGAGGCAGGGAGGTCTCGGTGGCACGGCCCAGGATCAAGGACGTCGCACGTCACGCGGGGGTGTCGGAGAAGACGGTGTCCAACGTCATCAACGACTACGCCCATGTCTCCGACCGGACGAGGCGGGTCGTGCGGGAGGCCATCGAACAGCTCGGCTACCGGGTCAACCTGGCCGGCCGCCACCTGCGCAAGGGCCGTACCGGGATCATCGCCCTGGTCGTACCCGAGCTCGACGTCCCGTACTTCGCCGAGCTGGCCCGGCACGTGATCCGCGAGGCGGAGCAGCGCTCCCTGACCGTGCTCATCCACCAGTCGGGGGCCGACCGCGCCCACGAGCTGGCGGCGCTCGCCGGTTTCGGCTCCACCTTCGTGGACGGCATCATCCTGAGCCCGCTCGCCCTGACGGCCGACGACCTGCGCGACCGCGCGGGCGCCCCGCCCACCGTGCTGCTCGGCGAACTGCTGGAGGAGGGCGCCGACCACGTGGCCATCGACAACGAGCGGGCCGCGCGCGAGGCGACCGCGCACCTGATCGGCCTCGGCCGCCGTACCGTCCTCGCCGTCGGCGGGCGGGACGACGCGGGCCTCGGGACGGCCCAGGCCCGGACCCGCGGCTATCGCGCCGCCCTCGAGGAGGCGGGCATCGCCTTCGATCCGGCCGCCCTGCTGCCGGTCGGCTCGTTCAGAATGCCCGACGGCGCGGAGGCCGTGGCGCGGGCGCTGGCGAGCGGGGCCCGGCCCGACGCGCTGCTCTGCCTCAACGACCAGCTGGCGCTGGGCGCCTTGCGCGCCCTGCACGAGCACGGCGTCAGGGTGCCCGAGGACGTGGCCGTCGTCGGCTTCGACGACGTGGAGGGCGGACGGTACTCCGTGCCGACGCTGAGCACGGTGGCCCCCGACAAGGCGGCCGTGGCCAAGGTCGCCGTGCAGTTGCTCCAGCACCGCATCGAGGAGGCGACGGGACCGGACGGCGCGGGTGAGAGCGCCGAGTCCGGCGTGCTCTCGCCCCAGGACCGCATCGTGGCCCACCGGCTCGTCCTGAGGGAGAGCACGGAGGGCCGGCGGCCGCGCTGACGTGCGGGGCGGCCGACGGCGCCGGGGTGCGGGTGGGCCGGCCGGTCGCGTCCGTTCACGTAGACCTCGGCGCGGTCGACGCTCACGAACGACGCCCCGGAGCCGGGGCTGCGCTCTCCCGTCACCCCGACCCGCAGGGTGTGGTTGCCGTACGCGAGCCGCGGACTGGTGTACCGCACCGCTTCCCCGACGCGGATCGGGCCGTGGAAGTCCACCCGCTGCTCGGGGCCGCCGTCGACGTCGACGGCCGCGTAGCCGTTGCCGGTGTCCTTGACGGAGAGCAGGGCGATGCGGGTGCCCGTGAAGGAGAAGGCCGCCGTGGCAGCGGCCCGGTCGGGTGCCGGAGCCGGAGCCGCAGCCGCAGCCGCAGCCGCAGCCGGGGAAAATGGTATTCCATTTTTGGGCTCACCTCTTGACGGTGTCGTTCGGCGAAAACTACGTTCAGTCCGTCGGAACTGCGCTTCCGCTTTGTGGAACTCCCCAACTCCCGTACCTGATCCCAGGAGTCCCGTATGACTGCCCTGGAAGACCGCCGCTCGTCCGCGGAGACCAGCGACACCGTCACCAGCTCCGGCCTCTACACGTACGACCTGGCCCCCACCAAGAGGGAAGGGCGCCGCTGGGGCGCCTACAACGTCTTCACGCTCTGGGCCAACGACGTCCACAGCCTGGGCAATTACGCGTTCGCCATCGGACTGTTCGCGCTCGGGCTGAACGTGTGGGGCATCCTCGCCGCCTTCGCGCTCGCGTCGGTCCTGCTCTTCCTGCTGCTGACGCTGTCCGGCTTCATGGGCCACAAGACGGGCGTGCCGTTCCCGGTCATGAGCCGTATCGCGTTCGGCATCAAAGGGGCGAAGCTTCCGGCCGCCGTGCGGGGCGCCGTGGCCATCGCATGGTTTGGTATCCAGACGTACCTCGCCTCGGCGGTGCTGAGCACCCTGCTGATCGCCCTGTACCCCGGCCTGGCCCGCCTCGACACGAACTCCCTGCTCGGCCAGTCGACGCTGGGCTGGATCACCTTCCTGGTCCTGTGGGCCCTCCAGGTGCTCATCGTCAGCTACGGGATGCAGATGATCCGCCGGTACATGGCCGTCGCGGCGCCCACCACGCTGCTCACCATGTGCGCCCTCGCGGTGTGGATGTTCGTCCGCGCGGACGGATCGATCTCCCTGTCCGACGGCGACCCGCTCACCGGCGGCGCCATGTGGCTCCAGGTGCTCCAGGCCGCCGCCCTGTGGGTCGTGATCTACGGGACCTTCGTGCTGAACTTCTGCGACTTCACCCGGTCCGCGCGCAGCCGGGGCTCCATCGTGCGCGGGAACGTGATCGGCATCCCGGTCAACATGCTCTTCTTCGCCGGCATCGTGGCGGTCCTCAGCGGCGCCCAGTTCTCCCTCGACGGGCACGTCATCACCAGTCCGACGGACATCGTCCGGACCGTCCCCCACATGTTCCTGCTGGCCGTCGCCTCGCTCGCCCTGAGCGCCCTGACGGTGGCGGTGAACCTGCTGGCCAACTTCGTCGCCCCGATCTACGCCCTGGTCGACCTCTTCCCGCACCGGCTCGACTTCCGCCGGGCCGGACTGGTGAGCGCGGTCCTCGGCCTGGTCATCACGCCCTGGAACCTCTACAACAGCCCGGTCGTCGTGAACTACTTCCTCGGCGGGCTCGGCGCCCTGCTCGGGCCGCTCTTCGGCGTGATCATGGCGGACTACTGGCTGCTGCGGAGGTCACGCGTGAACGTGCCCGCCCTCTACACGGAGGACGCGGGCGCCGAATACCACTACCGCCGCGGCTACAACCCGCGGGCCGTCGGCGCGTTCGTCCCCGCCGCGGCGATCGCCGTGGTCGTCGCCCTGGTGCCGTTCTTCCACGCGGTGGCCGGGTTCTCCTGGTTCGTCGGCGCGATCATCGCCGCCGTCCTGTACGCGGCCATCGCCGACCGCGCCTCCCCGATCCGCGACGTGGACGGCGAGGCCATCGCCGTCGCCGCGGAATGACCCCGCCGCCGCGCACCACTCCGTCCGAGCAGAAGGCCCACCCCATGCGCATCCTCGTGGTCAACGTCAACACCACGCAGTCCATCACCGACGCGATCGGCGAGCAGGCGGCCCGCGCGGCCTCCCCGGGCACCGAGATCGTCCCCCTGACACCCGCCTTCGGCGCGGAGTCCGTCGAGGGCAACTACGAGAGCTACCTGGCCGCGATCGCCGTCATGGAGGCCGTCCGCGCCCACCCGGGACCGTTCGACGCGGTGATCCAGGCGGGTTACGGCGAGCACGGCCGGGAGGGGCTGCAGGAACTGCTGGACGTCCCCGTCGTCGACATCACCGAGGCCGCCGCCAGCACCGCCCAGTTCCTGGGCCGCCGGTACTCCGTCGTCACCACCCTGGACCGCACGGTCCCGCTGATCGAGGAACGCCTGGCGGTGGCGGGCCTGAGCGCCCGGTGCGCCTCCGTGCGCGCCAGCGGCCTCGCCGTGCTGGAACTGGAACGGGACGAACAGGCCGCCGTCGAGGCCATCACCGAACAGGCCGCCCGTGCGGTCGAGGACGACCGGGCCGAGGTCGTCTGCCTGGGCTGCGGGGGCATGGCCGGTCTCGCCGAGCGGGTGGTGGAGCGTACCGGTGTCCCCGTGGTCGACGGTGTCGCCGCCGCCGTGACCATCGCCGAGTCGCTGGTCCGTCTGGGTCTGTCCACCTCCAAGGTGCGTACGTACGCGCGTCCGCGCGCCAAGCGGATCGTCAACTGGCCCCCGCAGGCCGGCTGACACGCGCGCGCCGCCCCCGTACCGCTCCCCTGCCCTGTCCCCCGGCAGGCGGCCGTCCCCCGGTCGTTCCCGGTCGCGGGGTATTCTGACGGGCCGCCGACTCCGCTCCGCACCAGCGCGGTCGGGGGCCTCGGAACGGGACGACGGACGAAGGACGGCGATGGCTGCGTCACAGGGCTTCGTGCCCGAGTCCGAGCGGGTCACGCGGCAGTTGCGCGACGAGATCGTCGACGGGGTGCGCCGGCCGGGCAGCCGCCTGGTGGAGCGGGAGCTGGCCGAGTCCCTCGGCGTGAGCCGGCTGCCCGTCCGGGAGGCCCTGAAGACCCTGGTGTCCGAGGGCCTGGTGACGCCGAGACCGCGCACCTGGGCGGTGGTACGGGAGTTCACCGCGAGCGACATCGCCGATCTCGACGAGGTGCGTTCGGGTCTGGAGACCCTGGGGTTCAGGCTCGCCGCCCAGCGGCACACCCGCGCCGGGCTGGAGAAGCTCCGCGCGACGGTGGACGCCGAACTGGAGGCGGCCCGCGCGGGCGACGCGGTGCGGGCCCGCCGGGCGGCGGCCGACTTCCACCAGACGGTCATCTCCCTGGCCGCCAACGAGCTGCTCAACGAACTCGAGCGCGTCCTGCGCAGTCGGTTGAGGTGGCTCATGGGCCAGCACGACGACCTGCTGGGCGTGGCGCTGGAACACGAGGCGCTGTACCGGGCGATCGCGGAACGCGACGTCGAGCGGGTGCAGGGCCTCGTACTGCACCATCTGGCGACGAGCCGCAGCGCGGCCCTGGGGCACCAGGCGCGGGAGCGGGAGCAGGAGCAGGGGCAGGAGCAGGACCGACGAGGCCCCCGGGGGCGGGAACCGGATCCGTCCTAGCGAGGCCAGGTCTGCGGGGCCGGGCGGCGACCCGCGCACGTACGTCGGCGAACAGGGGGCATACGGATGTCCCGAAGGCCCTCTCCGTCGCCGACCAGCGGGAGCTCCCGTGACCCCGAGCCTGCACACCGCACGTGCATGCGGTGCCGCCACCGCCCTGCTTCTCGTCGCCGCCGGGTACGCGGCCACCCACCATCCCTGGCTCGCCCTGCCCGGCCTGTACGCCGCCGCCGTGTTCGCCTGGTGCGCCGCCCGCGCCCGGGCGGAGCACCGGCGCCGCCTCGTACGGGCGCTGCAGGCCGAGCGGCTGGCACGCCCCCGGCCGCCGCGGCCGCTCGGCGCCGTGCTCAAGCCGTGCTGTGCGTTCTGGCGGCACTCCGACGGCATGGTGCACGGCCCGGAGTGCACCCGTCCCGCCGCCGCCCGCGTCCCCCTCGGCGCCGACTGCTGCGAGCGGTGGTGGACCTCGCTGGGCGCGGAGCACGACGCCGCGTGCCCTCGTCACGCCCACGCCTACGACCAGGACCGGACCCGCACGACCCCGCAGTAGTGCCGCACGGCCGGGGCGCCCTCAGTCGAAGGTCTCGACGTACTCCTCGGCCGGTCCGAGTTCGGGCCGGTCCCGAAGGGCGAGGTGGTCACCGAACCGTTCCAGCTCCAGGACGGTGAGGGTGTTGGCTCCGGGTCTCAGGAGGGGCCGGGGCAGGTACAGCGTGGTCTGGGGGCCCACCTCCCAGTAGCGCCCCAGGAGGAACTCGTTGACCCAGACGAAGCCCTTGGCGAAGCCCGGCAGGGCGAGGAAGGTGTCGGCCGGTTCGGCGACGTCCAGGCGCGCGTGCGCGAACCCGGCGGCGCCGCCGGGCTCCCCCGCCGAGACGGCGCGGGCGATGTCGCGCGGTGTCCACTCGTCCAGCGGGAGCCGGTGCATGGTCCAGCCGTGCACCAGTCGGCGCTCCACCCGCACCCCGCCGAGGATGCCCTTGCCCTGGCCCAGCAGCGGCCCGTAGTTGATCCGCCCCTGGTTCTCCACCAGCAGCTCCAGCCGGATCCGGGCCCCGGTGCCGGCCACGGTGAACGAGGACGTCTCGCGGTCGAGCACGCCCGCCGAAGCGCCGTCCACGAACACCTGGGCGCGGTCGTGCAGTCCGGTCACGGTCACCTCCTGCGGTCCCCGGGGCAGGAGGGGGCGGGCGGTGTAGAGCACGAGGCCCGCGGACTGCCCGAGTTCCTCGAAGCTGAGCGGTACGGGAGCGCCCACCGGCTCGGCGGCGGCCCGCAGCGCGTCCAGCAGGGCCGCCCGCCGGGTCACCGGGAGCGTCCGCGGAGGAAGGAGGGGCGGATCGGAGGGCAGGGCCGCGCGGGGCGCCGTCCGGCCGGCGAGGGCGGCGAACCTCTCCCGCAGGGCGTGGAACTTCGGGGTGAGCGCGCCGTGTTCGGACACCGGGGCGTCCGAGTCGTAACTGGTGACGGTCGGGCGCAGGACGCCCCCGTCGTGGTTGGCCCCGGCCCACAGCCCGAAGTTCGTGCCGCCGTGGGCCATGTAGAGGCTGACCGAGCCGCCGGCATCGAGGATCTCCTCCACCTCCTGTGCGGCACCGTCGCGCGAGCGGACGTGGTGCTTCTCGCCCCAGTGGTCGAACCAGCCGTTCCAGAACTCCGCGCAGAGGAAGGGCTCGCCGGGCCGGCGCGAGCGCAGCAGGGCCGCCGCCTCCGCCGCCCGGGAGCCGAAGGTCGCGGCCGCCAGCTCGCCGGGCACGGTGCCGCCGTCGAGCATGAGCGGAGTGGGCCCGTCGGCGGTGTACAGCAGTTCCGTGATGCCCCGGTCCACGAGGGCGTCCCGCACCCAGCGGACGTAGGCGTGGTCGTCGCCGTAACTGCCGTACTCGTTCTCGATCTGCACGGCCACCACCGGACCACCGTGCACCGCCTGCAGTTCGGCGACCCGCGGGACGAGTGCGTCGAACCAGCGGGCGACCGCGTCGAGGTACGGCTGGTGGCCGGCGCGCAGCCGCATGCCCGGGGTGCCGGTGAGCCAGGCCGGCAGTCCGCCGTTGTCCCACTCGGCGCAGATGTACGGACCGGGCCGCACCATCACGTCCAGACCGGCGCGCTGCGCCAGCCGGACGAAGCGCGCGAGGTCGCGCCAGCCGTCGAAGCGCGCTTCCCCGGGGCGGCGTTCGTGGAAGTTCCACGGGACGTAGGTGTCCACGGTGTTGAGCCCGAGGGCCGCCAGCCGGTCCAGGCGGTCGGCCCACTGCTCGGGGTGGACCCGGAAGTAGTGCAGTGAGCCGGACAGGACACGGTGCGGCCGGCCCCGGCGCAGGAACGCGCCGTGGGTGTGCGTCAGGGTGGCCGTCGGGCGCGCGGCGCCGGTCGGGGGCGGGGTGCCGGTCGGGGGCGGGGTGCTGGAGAGGGTCACTCGACGGCTCCGGTGGTCGTGCCCGGCCCGGCCCGCGCTGTTATCGATCTCCTGTAGGGAGCCGGTGTTGACCCGACCGACTATGACAGAGGATGTTATCGATGCCAATCATCGATGCCAATCCTCGTCGTCGGCCGATTCGCGGCCCAGCGCCGTCCACAGGGCCAGCGGGGCGGCGGCCGCCCACGCCTGGGGCGAGCAGGAGTGGGGGTACGGGACCGGTGCGGCGGTCGCGGAGCGGTCGTAGCCGGCGAGGACCTCGGGCAGCCGGTGCCCGTGGTGGGCCGCCGCCGCCACGAGGCCCTCGGCGACGGCGCGCAGCTCGGCCGTCAGGCCCTGGCGGGCCAGCCCCAGGGCGATGACCGCGTTGTCGTGGGGCCAGGCGCTGCCCCGGTGGTAGGAGAGCGGGTGGTAGGGCCGCTGTCCGGCGGCGAGGGTGCGGATCGCCCAGCCGGAGAAGAAGTCCGGCTCCAGCAGCCGCCGCCCCACCCGGCGGGAGCGGTCCGGGTCGAGGATGCCGGACCACAGCAGGTGTCCGGCGTCCGAGGCCAGCGCGTCCACCTGGCGGCCGTCGCCGTCCAGGGCGAGGGCCGGGAAGTCCGCCTCCGGCATCCAGAAGTCGCTCGCGAAGCGGTCCCGCAGCCGGGCGGCCTCCTCGCGGAGCCGGTGCGCGTACGCCTCGTCCCCCCAGACGTCGAGGGCGAGTTCGGCCGTACGCAGGAGTGCGTCGTACGCGTAGCCCTGCGCCTCGCAGACGGCGACGGGGCCTTCGGCCTGGGTACCGTCGCGGAAGCAGATGGCGCCCGCGGAGTCCTTCCAGTTCTGGTTGACCAGTCCGCCCGGATCGGGGGTGTACACCAGGTAGCCGTGCGTCTCCAGGCCGCCGTCGGTGAACATCCAGTCGACGGCCCGCCGGGCGTGCCGTTCCAGGCGTGCGGCCAGGGTGGGGTCGCCGGTCGCCTCGTGATGGGCGTGGAGCAGGACGAGGAAGAGCGGGGTGGCGTCCACGGCGCCGTAGTAGCGGCCGTAGGGGACCTGCCGGAAGTGGGCGAGTTCGCCGTGCCGTGTCTCGTGGACGATGCGGCCGGGCTGCTCGCCGCTGAAGGTGTCGTGGCGCTCTCCCTGGGTGGCGGCGAGCGCGCTGAGCACGGCGGCCGCGGTCGCGGGCCGGTACGGCAGCAGGAAGTACGACGTCAGCAGTGAGTCGCGGCCGAAGAGGGTGAGGAACCACGGGATGCCGGCGGCGGGGACGTGCACCTCGTCGCCGTCGACACCGGTGACCGGGATGGTCAGCAGGTCGATGTCGGCGAGACCACGCTCGACGGTGCGTGCCAGGTCGTCCGGGGCGGCCGCCGCCGCGCCGCCGTGCCGGAACGGACGCCGTTCGGCGCCGGACGCGTCAGAGGCGGAGGCGGAGGCGACAGAAGCGGACGCGGCGGGCCGGGAACTTCCGTGCGGACGTGCGCGGACGGTCAGGTGCAGATCGGCCCGTCCGTGCGCGTCGAGCGGCAGGTGCCAGGTCAGCGTCCGGGCGGTGGCGGACGCCGGCGCCTCCGGTTGCGCAGGTCCGGTGGTGTCCGGCGCGGGACGGCAGGTGAGCTCCGTGAGGGCGTGCCAGTCGTCGCGCCGGTAACCGAAGAGCAGTCCGTCGGCGGTGTCGCGGGTCTCGTACGCCGCGCCGGGCTTGGCGTAGTCGCGGTCGTCGGCGCGGAGTTCGAAGAGGTCGGCGAAGTCGCTGTCGACGGTGAGGGCCAGGCGGGCGGTGACCGGGTCGGGCCGGTTGCTGACCAGGCTCAGGTGCTCGGTGAGCGTGCCGGCGGTGACGCTCTGCCGCCGGAAGACGGTGTACGCGGGCGGGTGGTCCCGGGTGCCTTCGGGGGTCAGCACGCAGGCGGCGGAGTCGTCGGATTCCGCCGTCGCCGGGACCAGGCCGACGGGGCCGGTGCCGTCGACGGTGAGCCGCCAGTGGCTGAGGTGCCGGGCGTCCTGGAAGAACAGCCCGTCGGGAGTCGAGCCGCGGGTGCCGCTGATCTCACCGCCGGCGCCGAGCCGGACGAACGTGGCGTCGCGCACCAGCTGGACGCGGGGGTCGGCCGCGGTCATGGTGTGAATTCCTTCGGGTCGGCGCTCAGCAGGTCGAGGGTGAGGGCGGCGGTCCAGGAGAAGTGCCGGGTGCCGCGGGCCGCTCCGGTGGAGGGGTCGACGTACTCGGCGAAGCCGGAGTGCCCCGCCCGGGCCAGGAAGTCGGCGCGCAGACGTGCGGCGTCCTGCTGGAGGCCGTGGGTGCGCAGCCCGCGCTCGATCAGCCAGGCGGTGTTGAACCAGGCCGGGCCGCGCCAGTACCGGGTGGGGTCGAAGGCGTGGCCGGTCAGGTCGTAGCTGGGGACCAGCCGGGTGGCCGGGGCGCTGAAGCGCGGACCGGTCAGCGTGGTGTGCAGGCGCCGGACGACGTCTGTCGGCAGGTGCGGGACGAGGAGCGGGATCAGGCCGCTGACGCTTCCTTCGTCGACCGGGGTGCCGGTGTGCAGGTCGCGTACCCGGAACAGCCCGGCCTCCTCGTCCCAGAGGCGGTCCACGAGCGCTCGGGTCAGCTCCGCGGCCCGCTCGGTGTGGCCCCGGGCGGGCAGGCCCATCTCGCGTGCCATGGCGGCCAGGGCCAGTTCGCTCACGACCAGCAGCGCGTTGAAGCACGGGTCCTCCACCGCGAAGCGGTGCCGTACGACGCGGTCGTCGTAGCCGGCGTCCCGGTACTCGGTGGCCAGCCGGACGTAGCGGCCGTAGTCGAGGTCGGTGGGCCGGTCGGCGGGGTGGCCGTGGTCGAGGTCGGCGCGGCGGAAGGTGTCGGGCGGGCTGGGCTCGATCCGCTGGAGGGCCCGGTCCCAGCAGGGGCTGTTGTCCATGCCGGGTTCCCAGGGGTGGACGACGGCCGCCAGCCCGCCGCCGCCGAGGTCGCGGCGGGTGAGGAGGTAGTCGTGCCAGGCGGTGAGGCGGGGGTGGACACGGGCGAGGAAACCCCTGCGGCGGGACTCGGCCGGGTCGGCCAGGTGCACGAGCCAGGCCGCCAGCGCGTGCACCGGCGGCTGGACGATGCCCGACGTCTGTGCGGCCGCCGGGGCGCCCGCGGCCCGGCCCGCCCGGGAGGACTGCCAGAAGTCCGGGCTGGGGAAGTACGCGTCGGCGGCCACCGCGGGGTTGAAGACGATGTGCGGGACGCGTCCGTCGGCCCACTGCGCGGCCAGCAGGGACTCCAGTTCCCGCTGGGCGCGGCGCACCGAGAGGTGGCGCAGTCCGATCGCGATGAAGGCGCTGTCCCAGCTCCACTGGTGCGGGTAGAGGGTGCGGGAGGGGACCGTGGAGGCGCCGGTCCAGTTGTCGATGAGGACCCGCGCCGCACCGCGCCGCAGGGTCAGGTCTGCGGGCGCGGTGGGCGCGGGCCGGTCCAGGAGGTTCGGGGCGGCCCTCACGCGCCGGACCTCTTCAGGAAGGCGGGGACGGAGCGCACGGCCTCGGCGGGGTCGCCGGTCAGCCGGCATTCCAGGGCGAGGTGTCCGTCGTAGCCGATGGTGTGCAGGGCGCCGAGCCAGGCGGGCCAGTCGAGGTGTCCGGCGCCGGGCTGGAAGCGGTTGGAGTCGGAGACCTGGGCGTGGCCGATGACGTCGGCGTGGGCGAGGATCGCGGCGGCGGGGTCGGTCTCCTCGATGTTCATGTGGTAGCTGTCGATGCCGATCCGGACCGAGTCCAGGCCGACGGCGCGGATCAGGTCGGCGGCCTGGTCGAGCCGGTTGACCATGTGGTCCTCGTAGCGGTTGAGCGGCTCCAGGAAGAGCGTGACACCCTCCCTGCGGGCGTGCTCGCCCAGTTCGGCCAGTCCGTCAAGGAGCACCTCGCGGTCCTCCGTCTCGGTGCGCGGCGGCTCGAAGGGGGGCAGCCGGCGGGAGAACATGCCGTACGAGGCGGGGGTCTGGGCGCCGACGCCGCCGATCTCGGCGATGACGGTGAGCTGGGACTTCATCTGGGTGATGGCGTCGCGGCGCAGCTCCTCGTCGAAGGCGCCGAGGAAGTGCAGCATGTCCACGCAGACGGTCGGCATGACCACGCCGTCCTTGCGGGCCTGCCGGAGTTCTTCGCGGCGGGAGGCGAAGTGGAGGTCGCCCTTGCCGCGCAGTTCGATCGCGTCGTAGCCGGCCTGCTGGGCGAAGTCCCACTTGGCCTGCAGGGTGTCTCCGGGCAGGAGCTGTTCCTGGACCGCGGTCTTGAGCATGAGGGGCCTTTCGGAAGTGTCGGTCACGGCCGGTCTCCGGGAGCCGGTCTCCGGAATCGGGTCTCAGGAATCGGCTCAGAACTCCAGGACGACCTGAAGCGCCTCCGCGGGCCGCTCGTCCAGCAGTACGTAGGCGTCGGCGGCGTCGGCGACGGGGACGACGTGACTCACCAGCGCGTCGACGTCCACCTGGCCCTCCGCGACCAGGCGCAGGAAGGTCCGCTGGAGGCGTTCGACCGTCCAGCGGTTCGACAGCTGCGGGGGGACGCCGCCGATCTGGGAGCAGATCAGCTGGACCCGGTTGTGGTGGAACTCGTCGCCCAGGCGCAGTCCGATGCCGTCGCCCTGGTAGAAGCCGGAGGCCACCACCCGTCCGCCGGCGGCCACCGAGCGCAGCGCCTCGTGCAGGGCCGGGTAGGCGCCGCTGATCTCGATGGCGAGGTCGGCGCCGAGACCGCCGGTGGCCTCGCGGACGCGTTCGGCGACGGCGTCGGTGCGGGCATTGAGGGTGTGCTGGGCACCGAAGCGCCGAGCGGTCTCGAGCCGGCCGTCGAGGGCGTCGACCGCGGTGACGCGGGCGCCGCTGAGCTGCGCCAGCCGGGTGGTGAGGAGACCGATGACGCCCTGCCCGAACACGGCGACGTCCTCGCCGAGGTGGATGTCCCCGGCGAGGACCGCGTTGTACGCGATGGCCCCGACCCGGGCGAAGGCTCCGGCCAGCGGCTCCAGCCCGGCGGGCAGGGTGTGGCCGATCATGCGTTCGGCGGGGACGATGCCCTCGCTGCGGTGCCCCCAGATGCCCCACACCAGGTCGCCGGCGACCGGCATTCCCGGGGTGCCGGCCAGCTCCGGGGAGACCTCGACGACCTCGCCGACCTCCGAGTAGCCCCAGCCGGCCACCGGGTACTCGATGCCGGGCGCGCCGTCACGGAAGAGCCGTGCCTCGGGGTCCCAGGTCCGGGTCAGGTACGGGTTGGTGCCGCGGTAGGCGGTGAGTTCGGTACCGGCCGAGATGCCCGAGTAGCGGGTGCGCACCCGCAGGTGGCCGGGCGGCAGGTCGGCCCTGACGTGCTCGGCCACCTCCACCTGTCGGGGGCCGGTGAACTGGACGACGCGCTCCGGGGAGGACGCGGGCGACACGGATGACACGGGTGGCTCCGGAAGGGTTGCTGATTGCGGTTGCGTCGACAATATCCGCAACTTATGTCTTGTCAACAAGCAAAAGTGATGCTGTGATGCGTCACGAGCAGACGTAAGCCGGAACGAGGACACTCAATGCGCATCAGGACCCTGCGGTCGAGGACGACCGCGGTCGGCGTCACGGCAGCCCTGGGGATCGGGCTGCTCTCGGGCTGCGCAGGCAGCACCGGGCCCGGCAAGCCGGACCGTGAGATCACGGTCTGGTCCCAGGAGAACCTCCCCGACCGCGTCGCCGCGACGCAGAAGGTCGTCGACGCGTTCGAGAAGAAGACCGGGATCGAGGTCCATCTCGTCGGGGTCGACGAGGGGCAGATGCCCCAGCTGATCATGTCGGCCGCGGCGTCGGGCACGCTGCCCGACGTCATCGGCGCGGCCCCCATGGGCCAGGTGTGGCAGATGTACAGCAACGGGCTGCTGAACACCGACATCCCGCAGCAGATCGTCGGCGAGCTGGGCCGGGACACCTTCAACGCCAACGCGCTGGAGCTGACCTCCGACGGCGGCACCAGTCTCGGGGTGCCGTCCGACGCGTGGCTCCAGCTGCTGGTCTACCGCAAGGACCAGTTCGAGAAGAAGGCGCTGGCCGCCCCCG
Organism: Streptomyces ambofaciens ATCC 23877; assembly: GCF_001267885.1. Taxonomy (NCBI): domain Bacteria; kingdom Bacillati; phylum Actinomycetota; class Actinomycetes; order Kitasatosporales; family Streptomycetaceae; genus Streptomyces; species Streptomyces ambofaciens. The sequence continues at coordinate 700,014 of NZ_CP012382.1, forward strand.
ACACGTACGCGAAGACGCTGGCCGCCGCCGAGGCGCTGACCACCAAGGGCCACGACGGCATCTCGGCGGCCACCGACCCGAGCGACGTCTTCACCTCGCAGAGCTTCGAGAGCCTCGCCCTGGCCAACGACTGCCAACTGGTCGACGACGCGCACGAGGTCGCCCTCGCCTCACCGCGGTGCGAGACCGCCTTCCGCACGTACGACCGCCTCGCCCGGACCTACGGCGCCCCGGGCACCCAGACCGTGGACTCCACCCGCGCCACCTACTTCGCCGGTCAGTCCTCCATGGTCATCTGGTCCTCCTTCCTGCTGGACGAACTCGCCGGCCTGCGCAAGGACGCCCTGCCCAGTTGCCCCCAGTGCGCGAAGGACCCCCGGTTCCTGTCGGACAACAGCGGCATCGTCACCGCGATGCAGGGTCCCGACGCCCGGGAAGCGGCCCAGTTCGGCGAGATCACGTCCTGGGTGACCACCAAGACGGCCGAGACCGCCGCGTCCCGCGAGTTCATCGAGTACATGATGGGCACCGGCTACGAGTCCTGGTTCGGCATGGCTCCCGAGGGCAAGATCCCGGTCCGCAAGGGGACCGCCGCCGATCCCGGCCGCTACCTCGACGCCTGGCGCTCCAGCGACATCGGGGTCGACACCCGCAAGCCCCTCGACGAGGTCTTCCCCGAGAGCCTCCTCGACCAGCTCGCCGACGGCGTCAGCAACATGCGCCGCTGGGGCATCACCCAGGGCGAGGGCGCCCTGGTCGGCGCCACCAACGGCGAACTGCCCGTACCGAAGGCCATCGGCGCCATGACCAGCGGCCAGAGCTCGCCGTCCGAGGCGGCACGCGAGGCCGACGAAGAGGTCGCCGCCCTGAAGAAGTCCCTGCAGTAGCCGCCCGCCTGCACGTCACTAAGGTCCCTCATGACAACAGCCCCAGCCGGCGCGCCGCAGCGCCGGGACACCGACCCCCGGTCCACGGACCGGCCCGCTTCCCCGGGCCGGCGTCCGATGACCGCCAGCCGGCGCGCGAACCGCGCGGGCCTCGCGTTCGTCTCCCCCACCTTCCTCGTGGTCCTCGTGGTGGTCGTCCTGCCCATCGCGTGGACGGTGCTGCTCGCCTTCCAGAAGGCCAAGCTCGTCGACATCCAGGGCATGGGCCTGTTCGGCAACTGGTCCCTGGACAACTTCGCCCAGGTCTTCGACTCGGCCGGTTTCTGGTCCAGCCTGTGGACCACCCTGCTGTACACGGCGGGCTCCACACTCGGCTCCGTCGCCCTCGGCCTGGTCGCGGCTCTCGCGCTGCGCAGGCCCTTCAAGGGGCGCGGACTGCTGCGCGCGGCGATGCTGCTGCCGTACGTCGCGCCCGTCGTGGCCGTGGCCTTCGTCTGGGAGGTCGCGCTCAGCCCGCAGTACGGCGTGGTCAACGACTGGGGCCGGCGCCTGTTCGGCTGGGACGACCCCATCGCCTTCCTGTCGACGCGGGAGTACGAGGTCCATCTGCTGGGCCTGCACTTCGACATCCCGCTGGCCCTGCTGACGGTCATCGTCTTCGAGTGCTGGCGGTACTTCCCCTTCGCGTTCCTCTTCATCCTGGCGCGGCTCCAGGCGGTCCCGGACACCCTTGAGGAGGCCGCGCTGGTCGACGGCGCGACCATGACCCAGCGGTTCCGGCACGTCCTGCTGCCCCAGTTGATGCCGGTGATCGCGCTGCTGTGCGTGCTGCGGTTCATCATGACCTTCAACAAGTTCGACGACGTGTACCTGCTCACCGGGGGTGGCGCGGGCACCGACGTCGCCGCCGTGCGCGTCTACGACTTCCTGACCGCCCGCTACGACGTGGGAGCCGCGGCCGCCCAGGCGCTCACCCTGGCCGTCGTGCTGATGATCCTGCTCGGCCTCTACTTCAAGTTCTTCGGCAACAAGGTCCAGGAGGAAGCGTGACGCGCAAGGCGGCCCTGACCCGGGCCCAGTTCGAGGAGCGGTTCTTCGGCGTGCTGCGCTGGTTCGTCATCGTGTTCCTCGCCCTGATCACCGTGATCCCCTTCTACTACATGGTGCTGCTGTCGCTGAAGCCCATCGACGCGCTCCTGCTCGACCCGGGCTCCCTGTGGATCTCGGCCAAGGACTTCACCTTCTCCACCTACCAGGACGTGCTCCGCTCGACCGACGCGGGCGGCCAGGGCTTCCTGAAGTTCCTGCTCAACTCCGCGCTGGTCTCCCTCGGCACGGTGGTGCTGACCCTGGTGGCCGCCGTGCCCGGCTCGTACGCCGTCAGCCGGCTGAAGTTCTTCGGCCACCGGCAGGTCAGCGCGCTCTTCCTGGCCGTGTACATGTTCCCCGCGACCCTGCTGGCGGTGCCGCTCTTCGTCATCTTCGCGAAGGTCGGTCTCTCCTCCAGCCTGGTCGGTCTGGCCATCGTCTACGTGGCGCAGACGGTGCCGGTGTCGATCTACATGCTGAAGAACTACCTCGTCACCATCCCCGCCTCCATCGAGGAGGCGGCGGCCCTGGACGGGTGCTCCCGGCTGCAGACCGTGCGCAAGGTGATCCTGCCGCTGGCGCTGCCCTCCCTGATGGCGACCGGCCTGTACGTCTTCATGATCGCCTGGAACGAGTTCCTCTTCGCGCTGCTCTTCCTGGCCGCCGACCCCGACAAGTGGACGGTGTCCCTGGGCCTGGCCCAGCTCTCCAACGGCATCGAGGTGCCGAAGACCGTCCTCATGGCCGGTTCCGTGGTGCTGACGATCCCCGTGGTACTTCTGTTCTTCGCCGCCGAACGGCTCCTCACCGAGGGCCTGACCAGCGGTGCCGACAAGAGCTGAGCCGTGGGGGACTCCATGATGACGTCAGGTCAGGCCAGCGCGGGCGCGCTGCTGCAACTGATCCGCAGCGGGCGCGCCAACACCCGCGCCGACCTCCAGCACGCCACCGGGCTCTCCAGGTCGACGGTCGGCCAGCGCCTCGACCTGCTCAACCGCGCCGGGTGGCTGCGGCACAGCACGGGTGAGTCCACCGGTGGCCGCCCGTCCCACCGGATCGCCTTCGACCCGACCCACGCCTCGGTGGTCGCCTTCGACCTGGAGACGCGGCACGCCCGCGCGGCCGTGGTCGACCTGGGGGGCACCATCCTGGCCGAGCACACCGGTCCGATGGACGTCGGCGAGGGACCCGAGCACGTACTGGACGGGCTGGCCGAGTGGTTCCCCGACCTGATCGCGGCGGCCGGGATCCCGGCGTCCCACGTCGCGGGCGTCGGGCTGTCCGTTCCCGGTCCCGTCGACTGGGAGTCGGGGCGGGTGATCGAGCCGCCCATCATGCCGGGCTGGGACCGCTACCCCATCCGGGAGCGGCTCCAGAAGGCGTACGCGGCACGGATGGGGCTGGGAGCGGAGGCCGGCGCCATCCCGGTGCTCGTGGACAACGACGCCAACCTCATGGCTCTGGCCGAGCACCAGGCCGCCCACCGCGACTGCTCGTCCTTCGTCCTGCTGAAGGTCTCCACCGGCATCGGCGCGGGTGTCGTGATCGGCGACAGCCTCTACCGGGGCATCGACGGCGGCGCCGGCGACATCGGCCACATCCGTCTGCACGACCGGTCCGACGCGCTGTGCATGTGCGGTTCCCACGGCTGCCTGGCGGCGGTCGCCAGTGGGCGGGCGATCGCCAAGGAGCTCTCCGCCCTGGGCCTGGACACCGCCTCGGGGCGGGACGTCCGGCGGCTGCTCAACGAGGGCCATCCCGACGCCGTACGTCTGGCCCGGGAGGCCGGACGGCGGGTGGGCGAGGTCCTGGTCACCGTCGTGACCCTGCTGAACCCCGGAGTGCTCATGATCGCCGGTGAGCTCTCCGGGGTGCCCTTCCTCACCGGGGTGCGCGAGCTGGTCTACCAGCGCGCGATGCCCCGTGCCACGGCCAACCTCCAGGTGGTCACCTCACGACTCGGCGACCACGCCGGGCTCATCGGGGCCGCCGCCATGGTCGTGGAGCACCTCTACTCCCCCGCGGGCGCCGACGCCCGGCTCGAACGCCTCGCGCCGTGACGCCGCCGCACCCGCGCGTACGCACCGAGTCCGCACGACGACGCACCAGGACAGGAACACCGTGACCGCTGCCCCCGCCCCCTGGACCGACCGGCCCGTCGAGGTCGGGCTCGTGGGTGCCGGCCCCTGGGCCCGGGCCATGCACGCCCGGGTGCTGGCCGCCGGGCCCGAGACCCGGCTCACCGCGGTCTGGGCCCGCCGCACGGAGGCCGCCCGTGAGACGGCCGCCCCCTACGCGGCCCATGCCGCCGCCGAGTTCGAGGAGTTGCTGGACCACTGCGAGGCCGTGGCCTTCGCCGTGCCGCCCGCCGTCCAGGCCGAGCTGGCACCGCTGGCGGCGAAGCGGGGCAAGGCCCTGCTGCTGGAGAAGCCGCTCGGCCCCGATCTGGCCGCGGCCCGCCGGGTGGCCGACGCGGTCGCCGAGGCCGGTGTGGTCTCGCAGCTCGTGCTGACCAAGCGCTATCACCCGACCACCCGGGCCTTCCTGGAGGCGGCGCGCACCTTCGACGCGGCCGGCGCCCGCTCCTGCTACCTCCACGGCGCCTTCCTGGGCGGGGAGTTCGCCACCGGCTGGCGCCTCGAACACGGCGCCCTGCTGGACCTCGGCCCCCATCTGCTCGATCTGCTGGACGCCTCGGTGGGCCCCATCACCGGCGTCCGTGCCACCGGCGACCCGCGCCGCTGGGTGGAACTCACCTGCGAGCACGAGAACGGAGCCGTGAGCCAGGCCTCCCTGTCGGGGTCCGTGGCCGTCCCGCGCACGCTAACCCGGGTCGAACTCTTCGGCCCGGAGCACCCCCTGGTCTACGACACGGCCGGCATCGACCACGAGGAGTGCTGGCCCGTCCTGCGCCACGACTTCGCGACGGCCGTCCGCACCGGCACGCCCACGGCGGTCGACGCACGGCGCGGCCTGTACCTGCAGAGCCTGATCGACCGGGCGACCCGCGGCTGAGGGACGGCCCGGCCGCGGTCGGGTGGGCGCGTGTCCGACCGGCGGTGCGCCGGAGAGCGGTGCCCCGGAGCGCGGTGCACCGGCGCGCTCGGGGCTTCAGCGCCCTGCGCGACCGGGGGCCCGGAAGACGGCGAGTCGCAGGACGAGGAACCGCACCACGGTGACGGCGACCGACGTGGCGGCGAGGACCGCGGTCTCGGCGGCCGCTGAGGCGCCGGGCTCCGCGTGTGTGAACCACAGCACGGCGCCGGACGTGGCGAGATAGCCGAGCAGGAAGAGCCCGCCGGCTCCCAGGTGGGCGCGGGCCGGCCCCGCGGCGGCGTGCCGGAACGTCAGCCGCCGGTTCGCCTCGGTGTTCAGCACGGTCAGCACCAGCAGCGACACCAGATTGGCGGCGGCCGGGTGCCACCACAGGCGCAGCACCCAGTACAGCCCCGCCTGCCCGGCCGTCGACACGACACCGATCGTGACGAACCAGCCGACCTCCCGGGACCACACCCCGGCGCGCCGGGCGCCCGGAGCACCGGTCGGCTCGGCGGCCGACGACTCCTTCAGCCGAGCCACACGTCCCGCCCCCGCCCAGCTCACCGACCGTCACATCCTGCTGCGGCAGCCTACTACGCCCCCGCCGTGAGACACTTTGCCCTGTCTTTGCCTTGCGGGAACCCTGCGGCTCCCGGGGGCGTTCAAGCTGGTGGCCGCGAGAGTTCGGCGGCCGAGGATCAAGTCGGATACGCAGCAGCAACAGAAGCCGAGGTGGCACGAGTGGCGATGTGGGACAAGATCAAGGACCAGGCCAAGACCTTCCAGCAGTCCCAGGGCACTCGAGGAGCGAGCGGACCCGGGCAGGGACCGCAGGGACACCAGGCACACCAGGGGCACCAGGTGCCCGGCCGGTCGGGCTCGTCCTCGGGCGGCTCCAAGGCTCAGTTGATCGGGCTGTTCAAGACGCAGCTCGCATCGGTCAAGACCGAACTCAAGAGCGGCGCCTACCGGGACGCCAGCATGGCCATGTGCGCACTGGTCGCCGCGGCCGACGGGCAGGTGGAGCCGGCCGAGCGGCAGCGCGTGGAAGAACTGATCGTCTCCAACGAGGTGCTGCAGAACTTCCCCGCGGACCAGCTCCGCCAGCGGTTCAACCAGCACGTGGACCGGCTCGTCGCCAACTTCGAGCTCGGCAAGAGCGAGGCGCTGCAGGTGATCGCCAAGGCCGCCAAGAAGCCCGCGGAGGCCCGCGCGGTCATCCAGACCGGCATGGTCATCGCCGGCGCCGACGGGGTCTTCGAGCCGTCGGAGCAGTACGCGATCCGCGAGGCCTGCACCGCCCTGGGCGTGCCGCCCTCGGAGTTCGGCGTCTGAGCCCGGGCGCCTTCGCGTCCGCCGGACGGGAAAGCGTTTGACGGCCGTCCGCGTCAAGGGATCGGATGAGGCCCATGACTTCTGGGCAGACGCATCCGGACCCGCTCCGCGTGGACGGCCGTCTCGTTCGGCGCCTGCTCGCCGGCCGGTTCCCGCAGTGGTCGCAACTGCCGGTCGAGCGCTTCCCGTCCGGTGGCACGGTCAACGCGATGTACCGGCTCGGCGACGACATGGTCGTCCGGCTGCCGCTCGTCGAGGATGGAGCCGGGGACGTGAGGGCGGAGCGGGAGTGGCTGCCCCGCCTGTCGCCCCTGCTGCCCACCGCCGTTCCCGAGGTGCTCGGGGCCGGTGAGCCCGCCGCGGGGTATCCGTGGCCGTGGTCGGTGTACCGGTGGCTGCCCGGTGAGCTGCCCGAGGCCGGAGCGCTCACCGAGCCCGCGCTGCTGGCCGGGGATCTGGCCCGGTTCGTACGGGCGATGCGGGCCGTCACCCTGCGGGGCGCGCCGGCCGCCTATCGCGGCGGCCCGCTCGCCACGCTCGACGAGGCGACCCGGGCCGCGATCGAGGAACTGCGCGGTCTCCCGGAGGAAGGCGTCGACTGCGACGCCCTGATCGCCGTGTGGGAGGACGCGCTGCGAGCCCCGGAGTGGGCCGGACCGCCGGTCTGGCTGCACGCCGACCTGATGCCGGGCAACCTGCTGGTGACCGACGGCAGGTTGTCCTCGGTGATCGACTTCGGCTGCATGGGCGTGGGCGACCCGGCCTGCGACCTCTTCCCGGCCTGGAACCTGCTGCCGGCCGGGGCGCGGGAGCTCTTCCGTGAGGCCCTCGACGTGGACGAGGCGACCTGGCGGCGCGGCCGGGCACGGGCCCTCTCCCAGGCCGTCATCGCGCTCCCCGACCACCGGGACACCAACCCCGCGATGGCCGGCAACGCACGCCACGTCGTCCGGGCGGTGCTGGCGGAGACCCGCTGAGCAGACGCCTCGTCAGTCGGGAGCGGTTCCTGCGGGGCGTCCCCTGGGAAGCCACTGCCCAGGACGCCCCAGGACGCGATCCCCACACCGTCGATCCCGCCCCGCGCCCGTTCCTGTGCGGTGGTCACGGCGGGCCGACGCAGTCCGCCGGGCCGGCCGTACCCGCGCACCGTGCACGACGCCGTGGTCGACCCGTTGCGCGGACTCTTGACGCCCCATTGGTCTCTACCTATCGTCACCGACCAGTCGAGCGTTCAGAACAGGACGTAACGTTCACATACACGAACGGACGGACCCCCCACATGTCCTCTGCCTCCCGACCTCGCCCCCGCAGATCCCGCGCCGTCCTCCTCGCGAGCCTCACCGCCGCACTGGTCGGCACCCTCCTCGCCGGCCCCGGAGCGACCGCTCCCCGGGCCGAAGCCGCGCCCGCCGCGTTCACCCATCCGGGCGTCACGGTCTCCCGGAACCAACTCGACTTCGTCCGCGCCAAGGTCGCCGTCGGGGCCCAGCCCTGGAAGGGCGCCTTCGACCGGATGACGGCGAGCAGGTACGCCGATCCGAACCGCGTCCCGAAGCCGCGGGCGGTGGTGGAGTGCGGCTCCTACTCGAACCCGAACATCGGCTGCACCGACGAGCGCGAGGACGCGATCGCGGCCTACACCAACGCCCTGGCCTGGTACACGACCCGCGAGGAGCGGTACGCGCGCAAGGCCATCGAGCTGATGGACGCCTGGTCCGCCGTGATCAGGGACCACACCAACAGCAACGCTCCGCTGCAGACCGGATGGGCCGGCTCCTCCTGGTCCAAGGCGGCGGAGATCATCAAGCACACCTACCCGGGCTCATGGGCCGGCGCCGGCCGCTTCGCCACCATGCTCCGGGACGTCTACCTGCCCGAGGTCGCAGGCGGCTCGAACTCCAACGGCAACTGGGAACTCACGATGATGGAGGCCGCCGTGGGCATCTCCGTCTTCCTGGAGGACAAGGCCTCCTACGACAAGGCGATGGCCAAGTTCCGCACCCGCACGGCCGCCTACGTGTACCTGGCCTCCGACGGGCCCCTGCCGAAGACCGTGCCGAGCCAGAACCTCGACACCCGGGACAAGATCGTCAAGTACTGGCAGGGCCAGTCCACCTTCGTCACCGGGCTCACCCAGGAGACCTGCCGGGACTTCACCCACACCGGATACGGCATCTCCTCCCTCTCGCACATCGCCGAGACCAGCCGCATCCAGGGGCAGGACCTGTACGGCACCGACGTGGGCGAGCGGCTGCGGCACGCGCTCGGCTTCCACGCGACGTACGAGCAGGGCGCTGCCGTGCCGGACTGGCTGTGCGGCGGTTCGGTCCACCTCGGCCTGGGGCCGGTCACCGAGGTCGGCTACAACGCCCTGCACAACCGCCTCGGCTTCGCCATGACCAACACCCAGGCCCTGACCGAGCGCACCCGCCCCTCCGGCTCGAACAACCTCTTCGTCGCCTGGGAGACCCTGACCCACGGCGACAACCCCGCCTGAGCCCCGCGGCGCCGTCGCCTCAGCTGTCGTAGTCCACGGTCAGCTTCTCGGAGACCGGATACGACTGGCAGGTCAGGACGTAGCCGGCGTCGACCTCGGCGGCTTCCAGGGCGAAGTTGCGGCGCATGTCCGCACTGCCGTCCGTGACCAGGGCCCGGCAGGTGCCGCAGACGCCGCCCTTGCAGGCGAAGGGGAGGTCGGGCCTGGTCCGCTGCGCACCGTCGAGGATGGTCCGCTCCCGGGACAGGGAGGAGGTCGTGGAGCGGCCGTCCAGGGTGATGACGACCTCGCTGACGGGCCCCTGCGGGCCGGCCTCCTCGTGGCGCACCTCCCGCACGGGCTCGTCCTCGGCGAAGAACAGCTCGCGGTGGACGCGGTCCGCCGGGACTCCGAGGTCGGCCAGGACCCGCTGGGCGTCGGCGACCATGCCCTGGGGGCCGCACAGCCACCAGTGGTCCGCACGCTCCACGTCCACCAGCGCGTCCACGAGCGCCGCGAGCCGTCCGGCGTCGAGGCGGCCGGAGAGCACCTCGGCCTCGCGGGGCTCGCGGGAGAGCACGTGGGCGAGCTGGAAGCGGGCCGGGTGGAGGTCCTTGAGGTCGGCCAGCTCGTCGGCGAACATCACCGTGTCGGTGCGGCGGTTGCCGTAGAACAGCGTGACGCCGGAGCGGTCGTCGGCGGCCAGCACCGACTCGGCGATCGACACCATGGGCGTGATGCCCGAGCCGGCCGCGATCAGCACATGGTGGCCCGGGCCGGTCAGGTCGGGCGTGAAGAAGCCGGTGGGGGCCATCACCTCGACCGTGTCACCCGGACGCACCCCGTTCACCAGCCACGACGAGAACAGGCCCCCCGGCACCACGCGGACACCGATCCGCGGGAGCGAGCCGACCGGTGCGCAGATCGAGTACGAGCGGCGCTCGTCCCGGCCGTCGAACTCGCGCCGCAGGGTGAGCGACTGACCGGGCGCGAAGGCGAACTCCTCGGCCAGTTCGTCCGGGATCTCGAAGCTCACGGCCGCCGCGTCGGCACACAGCCGCTCGACGGCGGCGACCCGCAGACGGTGGAAGGCCGGGCGCCGGCGGACGCGCGCCGGCGGCGCCGAGGCGGGGGCGGTCGGGGCCATCAGATCTCCTTGACGTACTCGAACGGCTCACGGCAGGCCCGGCAGCGCCACAGCGCCTTGCAGGACGTGGCGGCGAAGCGGGAGGTCTCCTCGGTGTCCGCCGAACCGCACCGGGGACAGGGCACCGCGGGCCGGGTGGGCGACAGCACCAGGGGGACCGGGCCGCGGGGTGCGGCACCGGGTGGGGCGATGCCGTGTTCGGTGAGCTTGCGGCGGCCGGACTCGGTGATCCAGTCGCTGGTCCAGGGCGGATCGAGGACCGTACGGATCTCCACGCGCGCGTACCCCGCCTCCCGCAGCCGCGCGGCGACGTCCGCCCGCATCTCGGCCATGGCCGGGCATCCCGAGTAGGTCGGGGTCAGGCTCGCCACCACGGTGCCGTCGCCGGTCACCTCGACGGCGCGCAGCACACCGAGGTCGGCCAGGGTCAGCATGGGCAGCTCCGGGTCCGGCACCTGCTCGGCCACGCGCCGGGCGCGGTGGGCGTCCAGGAGGGCGGTCACCATGTCGCCTCCGGGTGGGCACGGGCGACGCCCTGCAACTCGGCGAGGAGCGGCGCGAGATGTTCGGTGTGCTCACCGGCACGGCCCGATCCGGGCAACGGCCGGTACACCGGCACGGGCAGTCCGGCCGCCTCGGTGACCTGGCGCAGCACCTCGGCGACCTCGTCCCGTGCGTCGTACGCCGCGTGCAGCTCGCCGAGGTACGGGGCGACCCGCTCCAGCGCCTCGCGCGTCCTGCGGTGCGACTCGTCCGTGCCGTCGCCGAGGCGCACGGCCCATTCGGCGGCGTACTGCCGGTGGTACGTCAGTTCCTTGACGCCCTTGGCCGCGACCGCCGCGAGAACCGGATCGGGGTGGGACGCCAGCCGCTGGAAGTGGGCGAGACGCCAGCTGGAGAGGACCAGCAGGCGCACGACGGCGAACGCGAAGTCGTCGTCGGGCAGCTCGGCCAGGGTGACGTTGCGGAAGTCGGCGGCGTCCCTGAAGTAGGCGTAGGCGTCCTCGCCGCGGCCGGTGCCGTCGACCTGGCCCGCGCGCGAGTAGAGCAGGCGGGCCTGGCCGAGGAGGTCGAGGCCGATGTTGGCCAGCGCCACCTCCTCCTCCAGTTCCGGGGCCCGGGTGACCCACTCGGCGAGCCGTTGCGCCGAGACCAGGGCGTCGTCGGCGAGTGCCACGCACTCCGCGGCCAGCTCGACCGCGTCGACACCCTCGGGCACGGTGGTGTCGACGCCGTGCAGCGGATCCTCGAAGCCGGTGCCGTAGGCCCAGCGGCTGTCGTCCTCGTGCCCCTCGGCCAGGCTCAGGTAGACGTGGTCGTCACTCATGCCCTGCTCCTAGATGTGGGGGACGTCTTCGGGGATGTCGTAGAAGGTCGGGTGGCGGTAGACCTTGTCGGCGCTGGGGGCGAAGAACGGGTCCTTCTCGTCGCGGGTGGAGGCGGCGATGTGCTCGGAGCGCACGACCCAGATGCTCACGCCCTCGTTGCGCCGGGTGTAGAGGTCCCGGGCGTGGGTGAGGGCCATGGCGTCGTCGGCGGCGTGCAGCGAGCCGACGTGGACGTGGTTGAGGCCCCGCTTGCCGCGCACGAACACCTCGTAGAGCGGCCAGCCCTGCTGGTCGGAGGTCATGCCGCCGCTCCCTTCCTCGCGCGGGCGGCCTGCTTGGCGGCGTGGGCGGTGGCCGCCTCGCGCACCCAGGCGCCGTCCTCGTGGGCGGTCCGCCGCCGCTCCATCCGCTGGTCGTTGCACGGGCCGTCGCCCTTGATGACGCGCATCAGCTCGTCCCAGTCGGGGGTGCCGAAGTCGTGGTGTCCGGTCTCCTCGTTCCAGCGCAGCTCCGGGTCCGGCAGGGTGACACCGAGCTTCTCGGCCTGCGGGACGGTCATGTCGACGAAGCGTCGGCGCAGTTCGTCGTTGCTGTGCCGCTTGATCTTCCAGGCCATCGACCGCGCGGAGTTGGGCGAGGCGTCGTCGGGCGGGCCGAACATCATGAGGGAGGGCCACCACCAGCGGTTCACGGCGTCCTGGACCATCTCGCGCTGGGCGTCGGTGCCGCGCATCATCGTCATCAGCAGCTCGTAGCCCTGCCGCTGGTGGAAGGACTCCTCCTTGCAGATGCGCACCATCGCGCGCGCGTACGGACCGTAGGAGCTGCGGCACAGCGGGACCTGGTTGCAGATCGCCGCGCCGTCCACGAACCACCCGATCACGCCGACGTCCGCGAAGCTCAGCGTCGGGTAGTTGAAGATCGACGAGTACTTCTGGCGTCCCTCGATCAGCCGCCGGGTGAGGTCGTCGCGGTCCGCGCCGAGCGTCTCGGCCGCCGAGTAGAGGTAGAGCCCGTGGCCGGCCTCGTCCTGGACCTTGGCGAACAGGATCGCCTTGCGGCGCAGGGACGGCGCCCGCGTGATCCACTCGCCCTCCGGCTGCATGCCGATGATCTCCGAGTGCGCGTGCTGGGCGATCTGCCGGATCAGCGTCTTCCGGTAGCCGTCCGGCATCCAGTCGCGCGGCTCGACGCGCTGGTCGTGCGCGATCGTCGCGTCGAAGTGCTCCTGCAGCCCTGCGGGGGGCGGTGCCTCGGCGGCGTGTGTCGTGGTCATCGTCACCAGCTTCCCAACCGACCATTCGTTCGGTATCAGTGTGACGCCTTTCCGGGCGCCGGGCAAGACCCCGGCGCACCCGTCGCACACACTCTTGACAGTGCCGCCCCGCGGCTGGATTACTGGGCCGTGCGAGGAGCTGACCGAATGGTCGGTCGGGAAACGAGGTGGTGGGAAAGGTGTCGCGGACCACGGAGCCGGCGCCCACGGAGGTCATGTTCGCCGCGGACGAGGCGTCCCGGCGGCTGGGTATCGAGCTGGTCGGGCACGGCCCTGGCACGGCCGTGCTCCGTATGACCGTGACCTCGGCGATGGTGAACGGGCACGGCATCGCCCACGGCGGCTACCTGTTCCTGCTGGCCGACACCGCCTTCGCGTGCGCGTGCAACAGCCACGGCCCCGTGACCGTCGCGGCGGGCGCCGACATCGTGTTCGTCGCGCCGGCCCGCGAGGGCGATCTGCTCGTGGCGCACGCCGAGGAACGCGCCCGGTTCGGCCGCAGCGGCGTGTACGACGTGAGCGTACGGCGCGCGGGCGAAGTGATCGCGGAGTTCCGCGGACGCAGTCGCAGCGTCCGGGACGGCCGGCCGCTCGAGACGCCGGACACGACGACGAAGGAGTCGCGATGAGCAGCGAGCCGACGACCGGGACGGCCCCGGCACCCCGCCGGGGAGAGCCCCTCCCCCGCCACCTGCTGGACGACGCCGAGCACCTCTCCCGGGAGCAGCTCCAGGAGCTCCAGCTGGACCGACTGCGCACGACACTGCGGCACGCCTACGAGAACGTGGAGCTCTACCGCAAGAAGTTCGACGCCGCCGGGGTGAAGCCCGACGACTGCCGCAGCCTGGCGGACCTGTCCCGGTTCCCCTTCACCACCAAGGCCGACCTGCGGGACACGTACCCCTTCGGCATGTTCGCCGTCCCGATGGCCGACGTGCGGCGCGTCCACGCCTCCAGCGGCACCACCGGCCGCCCCACCGTGGTCGGGTACACCGACAACGACCTGTCCATGTGGGCGGACGTCGTCGCCCGCTCCCTGCGCGCCGCGGGCGGCCGTCCCGGCCACAAGGTGCACATCTCCTACGGCTACGGCCTGTTCACCGGCGGCCTCGGCGCCCACTACGGCGCCGAACGCGCCGGGTGCACGGTGATCCCGGCCTCCGGCGGCATGACGGCGCGGCAGGTGCAGATCATCCGGGACTTCCGGCCCGAGATCATCATGGTCACCCCGTCCTACATGCTCACCCTGCTCGACGAGTTCGAGCGGCAGGGCGTCGACCCGCGCTCCACCTCCCTGGAGGTCGGCGTCTTCGGGGCCGAGCCGTGGACCGAGGAGATGCGCCGCGAGATCGAGGAGCGCATGGACATCCACGCCGTCGACATATACGGCCTGTCGGAGGTGATCGGCCCGGGCGTGGCGCAGGAGTGCGTGGAGACCAAGGACGGGCTGCACGTGTGGGAGGACCACTTCTACCCGGAGGTGGTCGACCCGCTCACGGACGCCGTGCTGGGCGAGGGCGAGGAGGGCGAGGTCGTCTTCACCTCCCTCACCAAGGAGGCGCTGCCGATCGTCCGCTACCGCACGCGCGACCTGTCCCGGCTGCTGCCGGGCACCGCCCGGCCCGCCTTCCGCCGGATGCAGAAGGTCACCGGCCGCTGCGACGACATGATCATCCTGCGCGGGGTGAACGTCTTCCCCACCCAGATCGAGGAGATCGTGCTGCGCACGCCCGGCGTCTCCCCGCACTTCCAGATCCGGCTCACCGAGCACGGCCGCATGGACCACATGGTGGTGCGGGTCGAGGCTCGCCCCGACGCGGGGCCGGAGCGGCGGGAGGCCGCCGCCAGGGCGATCGGCCAGGGTGTCAAGGACGGTGTGGGGGTCACCGTCGAGGTGGAGATCGTCGACCCGGAGACGCTGGAGCGCTCCCTCGGCAAGCTCCGCCGGGTCACGGACCTGCGCGGGACCTGAGCGCCGCACGGGGCGAAACGTGAGGACGGACACGTCCGTTCACCCCTCGCGCTGGTGTGCGGGGGGACACGGATGGGCAGTGAATGCATGATCGGGGGAGGTTGAGTACGTCCTGGGGGGAAATTCCGTGCGTGTGTGCGTGATCGGTGCCGGCCTGTCCGGACTGGCGGTGGCCCACGCCCTCAAGGAGCGCGGCATCGGCTTCGTCTGCCTGGAGAAGGCGCCCGACGTCGGCGGGATCTGGCGTCGGCCGGGGGCCGGCGAGCGCGGACCCGGATACCTGTCCCTGCACCTCAACACCGCCAAGCAGCTGACGGGTTACACCGGCTGGCCGATGCCGGATTCCTACCCGCTCTACCCCCGGCACGACCAGGTCGCCGCCTACCTGCGGTCCTTCGCCGAACGGGCCGGCGTGCTGGACCACGTCGAGCTGCGGACCGAGGTGGTGTCCGTGCGGCGCGACGCGGACGGCATGTGGTCGGTGGTCAGCCGGGACGCGCACGGCGCGGTGGCGGCCCGGCGGTTCGAGCAGGTGATCGTCGCCTCGGGGCACCACACCGACCCCGCGCTGCCCGACCCGCTTCCGGCGGGCGCCGACTCCTTCACCGGACGGATCCTGCACTCCCTCGACTACCACGACGGGGCCGGCTTCGCTGGACGCCGCGTCGTCGTGGTGGGCCTGGGCGCCTCGGCGGTGGACATCGCCGCGGACCTCTCCCGGCACGCCGCGCAGACCGTGCTGTCGGTGCGCCGAGGGCTGCACATCGTGCCCAAACAGCTGTTCGGCATGTCGGTCGACGAGATCGCCGAAGCCCCCTGGTGGAACGAGATGTCCTTCGCCGAGCGACGCGAGTGGGTGGAGCAGGCGCTGCTCGTCGCGCGCGGCAGACTGGCCGACTACGGGCTGCCCGAGCCCGACCATCCGGTCTTCTCCTCGGCCGTGACCCTCTCGGACGAGATCCTCAGCCGGATACGCCACGGCGCCGTCACCCCCAAGCCCGCGATCGCCTCGTTCGACGGCGACCGCGTCGTGTTCACCGACGGCACCTCCACGGCCGCGGACGCGGTCGTCTACTGCACCGGCTTCCACATGACCTTCCCCTTCCTGCCCGCCGGTTGCCCGGTGGCGGCGGACGGTTCGGTCGAGCTGTACCGGCGGGTGGTCCCCGCCGACCTGCCGGGCCTGTACTTCGTCGGACTGGTCAGGCCCGTGGGCGCGATCACCCGGCTGGTGGAGGCCCAGGCGCGGTGGGTGGCGCGGATCATCGACGGCGCGGCCACACTGCCCCCGGCCGACGAGATGCGCGAGGAGATCGGCACCCACCTCGCCGCCATCGTCCAGCGCTACGGCCGCACCCGGGGCGCCTCCATCCAGGTCGACGTGGGCCCCTACCTGGCGGAGTTCCGGGAGTCGCTGGCCGTGTAGCCGTAGGCCCGGCGCCCTCTCCGGCGCCGGGTCGCCCCCGCGCCCAGGGCTCCCGGTGGGCGCCACCGGGAGCCTGCGGTGTCGGGGCGGTCCGCTCAGCGCACCGCCACCGGGCGGCGGACAGCCGCCACGGCCGGCGCCCTGACCGCGTACGCCTCCGAGGAGAGGTACGCCGTCACCCGCGGCGGCCGGCCCTGCTGATGGGCCAGCGCCAGGTAGGCGATCAGCCCGACCCCGTCCTCCGGCCGCCGCTGGGTGAGGGCGGCGAAGGCCCGGGGCAGCACCGCCTCGTCCATCGCGTGGTGGCGCAACACGCTCGCCGCGCGCTCCAGCGCCTCACCGTCGTGCCGGGCGTAGTCCCTGACCGGGATGTGCAGGGTGAATCCGCTCGGCCGCCCGGACCCGGTGTCGGTGAAGGAGTGACAGGTCAGGCCGGGCCGCCTGTCGAGCCCCGACCGGTCGGGGCCGACGCCCGCGGCCGCCCTGAAGAAACCCTCGACCGCCGCGGGACCGGGGCCCGTCCCCTCGCGCGACAACAGACCCGCCTGGCGGGCCGTGAGGTTGTCGTGGCGCACGTAGACCTTGACCCGGGGGTCCTCCCAGTCCCCCAGGTCCAGGGCGAGGAACGGATGACCGGTGCCGCGCGGCAGGCTGTCGAAGGCTCGCCGGTGGCCCAGCCGGTGCAGGGCCTCGCGCACCGTTGCGGCGGAACGTTCCGCCCCGTTCGCGGCCGGGTTCAGGTAGACCTTGACCTTGGGCACGCCGCCGGGCCTGAGCTCCAGGGCGCACCACAGGGCCAGGGGACCCTGCGGAGCGGGCGGCAGGAACAGGTCCTCGACCTCGTCGAGCGGGGCGGTGGTGAAGTTCCAGCGACGCGCCATCCCCCGGATGGTCTCGAGTCCGGCACGGCCGTTGAGGGCCAGGCTGTCTGCGCCGCAGCCCGGTTCCAGGAGCACCCGCAGGGCGGGGGCCGCGTCCGGCTGTAAGGAGAACGAGAACTCGACGGGGGTGTGGTCGTCGGACAGGAAGGTGCGGGTGGGAGGCGGCAGGTGCAGCGGTCGCGCGGCCACCGGGCCCAGTGCGTCGGTCAGGACTCGGGCGTAGGTCTCGACGTCGGCTTCGGAGAGGCCGGCGACCGCGCCGAGTCTTCGCAACTGGCCGCTCGTGAGGGCGCCGAGGGTCGGTGCGCCCCCCGGTTCCGCGCCGGTCCGTACGGTGGTCACCGGCCCGTCCCTCGCCCGGGCCGCACAAAGAGATACCCGCCTGGGGAGGCGGGTATCGGTGAGAGCGGCGGTGGCAGAGCGGCGTTCGTGGATATGTGGTCCACGACACCTCCTTCTCCTCGTGAGCAACTTGAATGCCGCGTTGCTCACTACCCGTGCCGTTGATCCTTCATGCGAAAGGGACAGGTTGGGAGGATGTTGCGCGTGTCACCGTGTGAGCCAGTTGAGGAACTGACTCCACATGCCTCCTCGTTCGGCCGGTCGGTCCGGGCTCGGCGCCTGTTCCCGTTCAGGTGCCCGGGGGTCCGGCTGCGCTGCGGAGCGGCGTCCGGTCCGCGCCGGCGTGAAGCGGGCCGGCAGGGTGGCCAGAGCCCGGTTGAAGGGGCCCGGCCGCCAGGTCAGGCTGTCCTCGGGGACGGCGAGTTCGACGTCGGGCAGTTCGTTGAACAGGTGCTCGATGGCGGTGACGGTGATGTGCCGGGCCGGCTCCTTGGAGGGGCAGGCGTGCGGGCCCGCGCTCCAGGCGAGGTGCGCGCGGTTGCTGCCGGCCTGGCGCGAGGCCTTGAGGGCCGGACCGGTGTTGGCCGCGGCGAAGCTGACCAGGACCAGGTCACCGGAGTGCAGCTGCTGCCCGGCGAGTTCGGTGTCGGCGGCCGGGTAGTGCGGCGCGTAGTTGGCCATGGGCGGGTTCTCCCACAGCGTATCGTCGAGCGCCTCGTCGATCAGGCCGCCCTCTCGGGCGTACCGCTCGTGGGTGAGGAGCCGGTGGAGGGTGTTGCCGATGAGGTTGCGCAGCGGTTCGGCGCCCGCGCCGAGCAGCAGGGCCAGCTGGTGGACCATCTCCTCGTCGCTGAGGTCCGCCTCGTGCCGCATCAGCCAGGAGGTGACGTCGTCGCCGGGCTTGCTCCGCTTGAGTGCGACCAGCTCCCCCACCGCCTGGAACAGCACGGCGGTGGCCTTGTCGGCGTTGATCCCGTCGAACATGCCGGAGATGCCGAACAGCACCC
Source organism: Streptomyces ambofaciens ATCC 23877 (assembly GCF_001267885.1). Classification (NCBI taxonomy): domain Bacteria; kingdom Bacillati; phylum Actinomycetota; class Actinomycetes; order Kitasatosporales; family Streptomycetaceae; genus Streptomyces; species Streptomyces ambofaciens. The sequence goes on from NZ_CP012382.1 coordinate 718,219, forward strand.
GGTCGCCGATGTCGGCGGGGCAGCCGAAGAGCTCGTTGAACACGAACAGCGGCAACTGCCGCGCGTAGTCGCCCAGCAGGTCGGCCGAACCCCGCCCGCCGAACTGCGAGATGAGGTAGCCGGAGATCTGCTCGGTGCTCCGGGTCAGCCGGCGGGTGTCCACCCGCGCCATGCTGTCGGTGACCGCCTGCCGCAGCCTGAGGTGGTCGGCGCCGTCGGCGAACATGCAGTTGGGCCGGTAGGCCAGCAGCGGCGCGACCGGACTGTCCGGTCCCACCTTGCCCTCGTTGAAGGCCCGCCACCGACGCGCGTCCTTGCGGAACGAACCGGAGTCCTGGAGCAGCTGGAGGGCCGCCGAGTAGTCCGTCACCAGCGTCGCCTCGACGCCCGGTGCCAACTCGACCGGTGCGGCGACCCCGTAGTGGCGCAGGTACTCGTAGAAGGCCTGCGGATCGGCGGCGAACTCCGGCCCGTGCAACGGCACTCGGGCCCCGGAGCCGTGGGCGGGGCACCCGGGCGGAGGCACCGGGAAGGTGTCGTGGGCGTTCATGTCTGCTCCCAGCTCCTAGCGGGTGCGGTCCAGCAAGTAGCGGACGAGGGTGGTCAGTGCGGCGGCCGACGACTTCTCGTCGCGGGCGTCGCAGGTGACGACGGGGGTGTCGTCGAGCAGGTCCAGGGCCTCGCGCAGCGCCCGCTCGTCCCGCAGCGGGGCCCCGTCGAAGTGATTGACGGCGATGGCGTAGTCGAGGCCGTACTGCTCGATGAGGTCGATGACGGGGAAGGAGTCGGCCAGCCGCTCGGGGTCGACCAGCACCAGGGCGCCGAGCGCGCCGCGGGCCATGTCCTCCCACATCTGGACGAAGCGCTGCTGTCCCGGCGTTCCGAACAGGTAGAGGACGACGCGGTCGCTGATGGTGAGGCGCCCGAAGTCCATGGCGACCGTGGTGGTGGTCTTGCCCTGGACCCCCTTGAGGTCGTCGACCGACTCGGCGGCCTGCGTCATCGTCTCCTCGGTCGACAGCGGCTCGATCTCCGAGATGGACCCGATGAGGGTGGTCTTGCCCACCGCGAAGTGCCCGACGACGAGGATCTTCACCGCGGTCTGGGTCGCTCCACCGCGTACGTAGTCCTGCTCATCCAAACTTGGCGCGGAGGCCATTGAGCACCTCCTCCAGGATCTCCTTGTCCGCGAGGCGGGCGCGGGCCACCGGCGGGCGGGTCATGAGGTGGCCGCCCTCCATCAGGGACGCCAGCAGGATCCGCACCACGCCCAGCGGGAAGTGGGTGTGTCCGGCGATCTCGGCGACCGAGAGGTAGCCGGCGGAGCAGAGGTCCAGCAGGCTCTGCTCCTCGGGGGACAGCCGGGTCGGCCGCTGCGTGTGCCCGGCGGAGGCGGTGACCAGGGTGATGAGGGAGAGGTGCTCCTCGTCGGGCAGGCCACGGCCCTTGGTGATGACGTACGGCCGTACTAACTCGGCGGCTTCCGGCTCCCAGCCGTCGTGGCCGGTCATGAGCGGGTGCCGAGGTTCTCGCGCGGCGGCGTCGTCAGCCGCTTGCCGAGCTGGGCGACGAGCTGCTGCATCCGGAAGGTGATGTCCGCCATGTCGACCTCCGGGGAGGCGGAGACGCCGAGGTAGGCGCCCTCTCCGGCGGAGATCAGGAAGACCCAGCCGCCGTCGAACTCGACCAGGGTCTGCCGCCACGCCTGGTGCGGGTCCTCACAGAAGAAGGCGAGGGTGCGGCTGAGCGACTGCACGCCGCTCATGGCGGCCGCGACCCGGTCCGCGTCGTCCTTGTCGAAGTCCTGCGTCCGGGCCATCAGCAGTCCGTCGGCCGATATCAGGACCGCGTGCAGGGCCCCGGGAATCTCCAGGGCGCTGTCGAGCATCCATGACAGATCGTCGTTCACGAGTCCTCATGTCCTTCTCTGCTTGCACCGGGTGTTCTGCTCGTCCGGTCCGGGTCCTCCGGCCGGGTGACGCGGCCGGTCTGCGTACCCCGCTGGAAGGCGGCCATGATCTGGGCCTGCTCGGAGTCGGAGCGGCCGGCGGAGCGCGGGGTGGCGGCACTGCCGGGCACGATGGCCATCGGCCGCTTGCGGCGCCGCCGGGGCAGGCCGTCACTGGTCCGGGAGGGGGCGATCGCCGCCTCCGGTCCGCCGTCCGGGCCCGGGCGGGCGACGGTGTGGGCTGCCGGGGAGGGTGCCTTCTTCTCCGGCATGGCGGTGAGCAGCTCGTGCGGCAGCAGGACCACCGCGCGCACACCTCCGTACGGGGAGGAGGAGTCCACCGACACCTCGAAGCCGAAGCGCTCGCACAGCAGCCCGATGACCGCGAAGCCGAACTGGGGTGGATTGCCGAGGCCCGCCACGCCCGAGGCACGCTCGGTGGCGAGCAGCTTGTCGGCGCGGGCGCGCTCCTCGTCGCTCATGCCGACACCGGCGTCGTCGACGACGACGCAGATGCCCTTCGGCACGGTCCTGATGTTGATCTCCACGACGGTGTCCGGGCTGGAGTAGCTGGTGGCGTTGTCGAGGAGCTCGGCGAGGGCCAGGGCGACGGGTTCGACGGCGCGGCTGGTGATGCCGAAGTCGACCTGGGAGAGGATCTCCACCCGGCGGAAGTGCCGGATGCGGCCCTGGGCGCTGCGGACCACGTCGTACACCGAGGCGGTGTCGCGCCGGCCGCCCAGCCAGCCGTCGCACAGGACCGCGATCGACTGGGCGCGACGGCCGAACTGCGAGTTGGTGTGGTCGATCTCCAGCAGGTCCTGCAGAAGGGCGGAGTCGCCGTACTTGGTCTGCAGCCGGGTCAGCACCAGCTGCTGTTCGGCGGCGAGGCCCTGCAGGGTTCGCATGGCGGACTTCAGTACGGTCTTCGTCTCGTCCTCGGCCCGTTCCTGAGCGGCCAGCACGGACTTCCCGTAATCGTTCTCCAGCTCCGTGTAGTGGTCCCTGAGCCCCTGGATCTCCTGCCGCAGAGATCGTGCCGCCCGGCGCTGGCGGCCGATGAGCGCGGCGGCGGCGACGAGGGCGACGACAAGGACCCAGAGCAGTGGGTTCCCCAAGTATTCCGTCATAAGACTCTCTTCAGGCGACTGACGGCCGGCTTGCCGCATGTCCGTCTACGCGGGCGGTCCGGTGGACCGCCCGCACCGGGGTTGCTGCCCGGGCTGTCCCTGAAGTCGGGGATGCCGTCTTTCTCCCATCCGCCCGCTCCGCAAACGCGGTGATCGTATCACCGCATGATCAGGTGAATTTACGTCAAGAACCGTTCATCCAGGGTCGGTTGAGACCGGTCTCCGCGTGTGCCAAGGCGGTGGGTACAGTCGGCCCCGTGAACGATGCACAAGACACCTTCCTGCCGGTCGCGCGGCCGGTGCGGGACGGCGCGGCGTGACGCCCGAGGCCATGGCGGCGGTGTTCACCGCGGGGTTCGGGGCCGGCGCCATCAACAGCGTCGTCGGCTCCGGAACGCTGATCACCTTCCCCGTGCTGCTGGCGACGGGGCTGTCCCCCGTCACCGCCACCGTCTCCAACGCCCTCGGACTCATCCCCGGCTCCATCAGCGGGGCCGTCGGCTATCGGAAGGAGCTGAGCGGCCAGCGCCGGCGTGTCCTCAAGCTGAGTGCCGGCGCGCTGCTGGGCGGCCTCGCGGGCGCCACCCTGCTGCTGTCCCTGCCGGCCGACGCGTTCGAGACGATCGTGCCCGTTCTGGTGGGCCTCGCCCTGCTCCTGGTCGCCTTCCAGCCCCGGATCGGCAGGCTGGTGCAGCGGCGCCGCGAACGCACCGGCACCTCCCCGCGCCGCGACGGCGGCCCGCTGCTGTTCACCGGCCTGACGCTCGCCAGCGTCTACGGCGGCTACTTCGCCGCCGCGCAGGGGATCATCTACCTGTCCCTGATGGGCATGCTTCTCGACGAATCCCTGCAACGTCTCAACGCCGTCAAGAACGTCCTCTCGGCCGTCGTCAACTCGGTCGCCGCGCTCTTCTTCCTCTTCGCCGCGGACTTCGACTGGACGGCCGTCGGCCTCATCGCGGCCGGTTCGGCGCTCGGCGGCTACGCGGGGGCCAAGGTGGGCCGTCGTTTCAGCCCGGTGGTGCTGCGAACGCTGGTCGTGACCGTGGGGACGGTCGCCCTGGTGCAGCTGCTGCTCCGCTGACCCGCGGCACCCTGCCGCTACGCGCGTCGGCGCGCGGTTCGTGCGTCCCGGCGGGTGCGCGCCTCGACCTCCTACCCGGCCGGACGGTACGGCCCGTCGCCGCAGCCACCGTCCGTCCCCGGGCCCTGCTGATGACCGTGCGCGACAGGACGGAGCCCCCGGTCCCGTCCGCCGACTGAACCCACGGGCCGGGCCGGTCGGCCGGCTCCACGGCCGGCCCGGTCCGTCGGGCATAACGGCGTGTTATGGGAAGCCGGGATTGGTGGCCCCGCCTCGCCGCCGGACATGCTGAGCGCCCCCACACCCCCACGCGCCGCGACGCGCGTCGTCGGAATCGAGGAGCCTTGCGCATATCCAGACCCCTCCCCACCCTGGTGGCCGCTCTCCTGGCCGCCCTGCTGTCCGCCCTCGCGCTCGCGCCGAGCACCTCCGCGGCGGAGCCCCGGCCCGGTGACGGCGGCCCCCAGCCGATCATCGGCGGCGGCTACGCGCAGAACGCCCCCTGGGCCGCCCGGCTGTTCTCCAACGGCACCCAGACCTGCACCTCGACCATCATCTCCCCCACCTGGATCCTGACCGCGAAGCACTGCGTGACCGGAGGAGGACTCTCCTTCCGCATCGGCAGCCTCGACCAGCAGTCCGGCGGCACCGTGGCCAACGGCGTGCAGACCGTCGCCCACTCCTCGTCCGACCTCGCGCTGGTCCGGCTCGACCGCTCCGTCTCCGCCTCCTACGCTCCGCTCGGACAGCCGGGCACGGTACGGGTCGGCCAGACCGTGCAGGTCTACGGCTGGGGCGCCACCTCCCGGTGCGGCTCGGAGATCAACTGCCAGTCCCGCTACCTGAAGGTCGCGAACGTCAGCGTGACCCAGGGGTGCCGCGACGCCTACAACGGCTCGGCGATCTGCGCCCGTGCCGTGGACGGCATCACGGCGGGCGGCGACTCCGGCGGCCCGATGACGGCCGGCGGCATCCAGGTGGGCGTCGCCTCCACCAGCGACCGGCAGTCCACCACGGCGTACACGAACGTGACCGCCTACCGCTCGTGGATCCAGTCGGTAGCGGGCGTCTGATCCCTCTCCCCCGCCACCGGTCCCGCGCGCGCCCGTCCCCGTCCCGGCGGAGGCGGACGCACGCGGGACCCGACGTGCGCGGGCGTCGGCGGGCAGGAGCGGCCACCGTCCACCACCCGGACCGTCCGGCAAGCGCGTGGTGAATGCACCTACCCTTCACCGTGACCGATCGGCGTCCCGCGCGAAGGAGGTCCGGTATGGCCGGGCAGACAGCCGGATCCCCGGAGAACGAACGTGAGACGGCCGTTCTCCGGCTCCAGGACGTGACCGTCCGTCGCCTGACGACGGACCAGCTGATCCTCGACGGGATCGACTGGACGGTCCTGCCGGGCGAACACTGGGCCCTGCTGGGGGCCAACGGCGCGGGGAAGACCACCGTCCTGCGGCTGCTCGGCGCCCTCATGCACCCCACGACCGGCACGGTGGAGGTCCTCGGCAGCCGGCTCGGCCGGGTGGACGTCCGCGAGCTCAGGGCGCGCATCGGCCACGTCACCTCCGCCCAGCGGGTGCCGCCGGAGCTCACGGCCCACACGGTCGTGCTCACCGGCCACAGCGGCACCGTGCAGCCCCTGTGGCGGACGTACGACGACGAGGTCAGGCTCCGTGCCCACGACCTCCTGACCGAACTCGGCGTCAAGGAGCTGGCCGACCGGCCGTACGGCGTCTGCTCGGGCGGGCAGCGGGCGCGCGTGCTGATCGCCAGGGCGCTGATGGCCGATCCGGCCCTGCTGCTCCTGGACGAGCCGTTCAACGCCCTGGACCTGCCGTCCCGCGAGGACCTCGTCGAGGCCATGCACCACCTGGCGGACAGCCGACCGCGGTTGGCCACGGTGACGGTCACCCACCACCTGGAGGAGCTGTCCCCCGCCGTCAGCCACGCCCTGCTGTTGCGCGAGGGCCGGGTCCTGTCCCGCGGAGCCGTGGACGGCGTCCTCACCGACGCCCTCCTGACGGCCTGCTTCGGCCGGGACATCACGGTGATGCGGCGCGACGGCCGCTGGTCGGCCTACTCGGGACTCCGCGGCCACGGGCGCTGAAACCGACTGCATGACGCCGGCGCCCCTCGCCGGCGCCTTCGGGGTCGGGCGCGGTGGAAGCCGGTGCACCCGGCGTCGGTCAGCAGAGGAGGGACACGGTCCGGCACGCGGCTTCCGCGAGCCGACGGGCGAGCTGGACGCCTGCCGCTGCCAGGGCGTCGATGAGCGAGGCGGGCTGTCATCGGCGTGCAGCTCGACCCACTCCTGGTTCGTGCGGTGGACCAACGCCTCGATCGTCTCGCCCTCGGCGAAGCCGCTCCGACAGCCGTGTCCGAGGCGGACGTGGTGGTCACCGAGGAGACGGGCGGCGACATCGTGCACCGTCCAGCGCCCGGCGGCCGACCCCGACACGTCCAGTGGCCGGCCGGGAGGCGCATGTGCTGTCCGTTGCGGAAGCATGACGTGTTTCCGCAACATGACGCACCGACGAAGGCGTCATTGCAGCACCGGCACAGCCCACCGACGGGCCTTGACCCCCCATTTGGCCCCCCGATAGCGTCCACGGCATGCGGAAATCCCGGCAGTTCACAAAGAGGCGGGCCATCGATCTGATGCGCGTCGCCACCGCGGTGTGTAGCTGAACTCCACCGCCCCACTGCCCTTTCCTCCCATTCCCCGTGAAGGTCGCAATGACCCCTCGCACACGCATGCCCGGACTCCGGCGCATTTCCGTATCGGCCGTATGGGCCCTTCCCCTCCTTCTCACCGCCTGCGTGGCCCCGCCGCAGTCCACCGCGAGCAGCAAGGACGTCTCCGGCGAGAAGATCCCGGCCACCGTCTCCCACGACACCACGCTCACGGTCGGCGCACCGGACCTCAAGGTCGCCCTGGAGCTGTCGGGTCAGATCGACGACCTGCCCTTCAAGGTGAAGTGGGCCAACATGAGCGGCGGCCCGCAGTGCTCCGAGGCCTTCCGGGCCGGCGCCCTCGACGTCTGCTCGGCCGCCGACATCCCGTCGATCAACGCGCACTGGACGGGGCTGGACACGAAGCTCGTGGCGGTGAAGTTCCGCTCGGACCCGATCAGGAACCCCATCTACGAGTTGGGCACAGCCCCCGGCTCCGGCATCCGCAAGCTGTCCGACCTACGCGGCAAGAAGATCGCCTACAGCCCGGGCCAGGCCCAGGGCGCGCTGGTCCTGCGCATCCTGAAGAAGGCGGGCCTCACCCAGCAGGACGTCGAACTCGTGGAACTCGCGAGCACCGGAGACGTCTATCCCACGGCGCTCGGAAATCGGCAGGTGGACGCCGCACCCATCGCGGACGTCAACATCAAGCGTTATCTCGCGCATTACGGAAAGGAGGGCGGCGCCACCGTCAAACACGGCCTCCGGGACGACCCCGCGCATCTGTGGGCGCTGACGGAGAGCGTCGCCGACACGGGAAAGTCGTCCGCCGTCAGGGAACTCGTGAAGTTCTGGGCACGGGCGCAGATATGGATCGACAAGCACCCGAAGGAATGGGTCGCGGGTTACTACGTCGAGGATCAGGGACTCAGTCGCGCGGACGGCGAATACCTCGTCCGGCGCGTGGGCCATCCGGACCTGCCGGCGGACTGGACCGACGCCGTCCGCCGCCAGCAGCAGACCATCGACCTGCTGGCCGAGGAGCAGGACCGGGAGCCGTTCAAGGCGGATCTGCTCTTCGACCGCCGCTACGAGACCGTGGCCGCCGAGGCCGTGGCCGGCGAAGGGACGCCCTCATGAGCACCACCCTCCTCGACGAACAGGCGGCCAGGGCGACGAAGGCCAGGACCCTCGCGGTCCGCCCGCCCCGGCCCCGCCGCAGGCGCCCGGGGCCCGGCCGGCCCCTCCCCTACGGCTGGGCGATCGGCCCGGTGCTGCTCCTCGTGCTCTGGACGGCGGGCACCGGCCTCGGCCTGGTCGACGTCCGCAGCCTGCCCGCGCCGTGGACCATCGCCGACACCGCGGGGCAACTGATCGACAACGGCAAGCTCCCGTCCCACCTGGCCACCTCCGCCCAACGCGCCCTGCTCGGGCTGCTGTTCGGCGTCGCGGCCGGACTGCTCCTCGCGCTCGTCGCCGGCCTCAGCCGTGTCGGCGAGGCGGTGATCGACGGTCCGGTGCAGATCAAACGGGCCATTCCCTCGCTGGCGTTGATCCCGCTGCTCATCCTCTGGTTCGGCATCGGCGAGACCATGAAGGTCATCACGATCGCGCTCGGCGTCTTCGTGCCGGTCTACATCCACACGCACAACGGGCTGCGCGCCATCGACAGCCGCTACGCCGAACTCGCCGAGACCGTGCGCCTCGGCCGGCTCGCCTTCGTCCGGCACGTCGTCCTTCCCGGCGCCCTTCCCGGCTTCCTGCTCGGCATGCGCTTCGCGGTCACCGGCGCCTGGCTCGCCCTGGTCGTCGTGGAACAGGTCAACGCCACCAGCGGCATCGGCTACATGATGGAGCTCGCGCGGACCTACGGGCAGACCGACGTCATCATCGTCGGCCTCGTCGTGTACGGCCTGCTCGGCCTCGTCTCCGACGCCCTGGTACGACTCGTGGAGAGGAGGGCCCTGTCATGGCGACGCACTCTGGCGGGCTGAACACGACCGAGGACCGGACGGCGGTCCGCATCGAGAACCTGGTGCGCTCCTTCGACGGGCGCACGGTGCTGGACGGACTCGACCTGTCGATCGCGCCGGGTGAGTTCGTGGCACTGCTGGGGCGCAGTGGCTCCGGCAAGAGCACCCTGCTGCGGGCGCTGGCCGGACTCGACCACGACGTGGCGGGCAGCGGCGACCTGACCGCGCCCGACCATGTGTCCGTCGTCTTCCAGGACGCACGGCTGCTCCCCTGGAAACGGCTCCTCGACAATGTGATCCTCGGGCTGCCCGGTCCCTTCGCCGAGGAGCGGGGCCGGGCCGCCCTCGCCGAGGTCGGCCTCGCCGGGCGCGAGCGGGGGTGGCCGGTGGAGCTCTCGGGCGGCGAGCAGCAGCGCGTGTCGCTCGCCCGGTCCCTCGTACGCGAGCCGCGACTCCTGCTGGCGGACGAGCCGTTCGGCGCGCTGGACGCGCTGACCCGGCTCAGGATGCACGCCCTGCTGCGACGGCTGTGCGAGCGGCACCGGCCGGCCGTACTGCTGGTCACGCACGACGTCGACGAGGCCATCGCGCTGGCGGACCGGGTCGTCGTGCTGGACCGGGGCCGGATCGCGGCCGACCTTCCCGTGGACGTGCCGGCGCCGCGCCGCCAGGGCAGCGCCGCGCACACGGCCCTGCGCGGCCGGCTGCTCGCCCGGCTGGGGGTGGACACCGACGAGGACCACGGGACCACCGGGGCCGCCGGGGCCGCCGGGATCGGGCGACGTACCCGCACCAACGGCGAGGAGAGCGCGGCATGAGCACCCGGACACTGCACCTGAACCTGTTCGTGTACCCGGGCGGCCATCACGAGGCAGCCTGGCGCCACCACCACACCGACCCCGATCGGCTCCTGGACATCCGCTTCTACCAGGATCTCGCCCGCCGGGCCGAGGCGGCCGCCTTCGACGCCGTGTTCTTCGCCGACGGCCCGTCCCTCGCGGACAACGTCCGCTACGCCAGCCGTTTCCGGCTCGAACCCTTCACCTGGCTGTCCGCCATCGCCGCGGCCACCGAACGCATCGGCCTGATCGCGACCGCCTCGACCACCTACACCGAGCCGTACAACCTCGCCCGCCTCTTCGCCTCGCTGGACCACCTCAGCGGCGGCCGGGCCGGCTGGAACATCGTCACCACCGGCGCCCCCCAGGCGGCCGGGAACTTCGGTCTCGACGAGCACCCCGTGCACGCCGAACGGTACGACCGCGCGCATGAGTTCGTCGACGTCGTGACGAAGCTGTGGGACAGCTGGGAGGACGAGGCACTCGTCGTCGACCAGCAGGCCGGCGTGTTCGCGGACACCGACCGCATCCACGAGATCAACCACACGGGGCGCCACCTGAAGGTGCGCGGTCCGCTGAACCTGCCGCGCTCCCCTCAGGGCCGTCCCGTCCACGTCCAGGCCGGATCGTCCGAGGACGGCCGCGCCTTCGCCGCCGCGTACGCCGAGGCCGTGTTCACCGCGCACCAGACCCTGCGCAGCGCCCAGGAGTTCTACGCCGACCTCAAGAAGCGGGCCGCGGCGCTGGGCCGTGACCCGGACCAGGTCGTCGTCCTGCCGGGCATCAGCCCCTTCATCGGCTCGACCGAGGCGGAGGCCCTGGCCCTGCACCGCGAGTTCGACGAGCTCACCCAGCCCGAGTACTCACTCCACCTGCTCCAGCGCCTGCTGGGACTCGAACTGAGCGCCGACGAGCTGGACGGTCCCGTGCCCCGCCGGCTGATCGAGACGAGGGGCGAGCGCGGCAACGGCAGCCGTTTCCAGCTCGTCCTGGACATCATCGACCGCGAACAGCCCACGGTCCGACAGCTCCTGCACCGCCTCGCGGGCGCCCGCGGTCACCGTGTCGTGGCCGGCACGCCCGAGCAGGTCGCCGACCGGATCCAGGAGTGGTTCGAGCACGGCGCGGCCGACGGGTTCAACATCATGCCGCCCTATCTGTCGGGCGGCTTCGACCTGTTCGCCGACCAGGTGGTGCCGATCCTGCGGGCGAGGGGCCTGTTCCGCACCGCGTACGAGGGCACCACGCTGCGGGAGCACTACGGTCTGCCCCGGCCTGCCGCCGTCCGGCCGGCCGGAGGGAGCGGTCCCTCTCCTGCTGCTAGGTTCGACCCCCGTGCATCCACACGTGTTCGACACCCGGTTCCGTGAACGTGGTCGCCGGACGATGGGCTGGGGCTTCGGCCTGCTGGCCGTCGCGACCCTCCTGTGGGTGTGGTGCGGCGTCCTGCTCACCACCCCCTACGAGATCGACCGTGCCCACTCGGCCCACGCGGTCGAGTGCGAGCCCCGCCTGTTCACCGACGACGGGACGGCGAACGAAGGGCCGTCGAAGGACCCGTGCGGTGACGAACGGGACTGGCCCGAGGCGCTGGCCGTACTCGGTCTCTCGGTCCCCGTGTCCGTGGCGGGCGCGGCGCTCCTCGCCTACGGGCTCCTCGGCGTGCGGGTGAGCGAGCACGCCGCCGAGCTGGCCCGCCTGCACGAACTCGCCACCCGGGACCGGGGACAGGCGACTGCGTAGCTTCGGGCCGACGGGGGCGCGAGGGCGGCCCCGGGCGGGCCGGCGAACGGACCGTCCGGGACCGCCTCTCGGCTCCCCCGCCAGGGACTGCCCACCCGCCCGTCACGGAAAACGGGGCGAGCCGCGCCCGGGCGCAGCTCCCCACCCACGGGGTACCCCGGTCAACACGGCAACGGCGTGCGCGGGCGGCCCGGGGGGCGGCCGTACGGGCCTACACGCGGACAGCGCCCCTCCCCGCGCCGAAAGCCCGTCCCGTCCGCGCTGCCGTCTCGTTCACGGGGCATGCGCACGGGTGGAGGACCTGTCCTCGCCCGCCCCGACACGAGGAGCATCCGCATCGTGGGAACCGCCGTCCACGTTCCGCAGACCCGGGACATGCTCGGAGACGAACTCTCCGGCGACGAAGCCCTGACCGCCCTGCGGCGGTACGGGGGCCTGCGGCTGCTGGTCGACGCCTTCACCCGGTTCCGCTACGCGGACGGCTTCACCAACGCCCGGGCCCTCGCCTTCCAGGTCGTGCTCGGCCTGGTCCCGTTCACCGTCGTGCTCGTGGGCCTCGCCACGTCGGTGCACACCGAGAGTGTGGGCCGGGTCATCGAGCTGACCCTCGGCCGGATCGTGCCGGGCGCCAGCGCGGACGTCGTGGAGAAGGCCTTCGAGGGCACCCGGCGCAGCGCCGGCAGTGACGTGTGGAGCACGGTCGCGCTCTGGCTGGGCCTGGGGTTCGCCGTGCTGAACCTCGCCTCGGCCATGGCGCAGATCGAGCGGGGCGCCAACCGCATCTACGGCATCGAGCGCGACCGCCCCTTCCTCCGCAAGTACGGCCGGGCGCTGGTGCTCGCGTTCACGGCCGGCCTGCCGATGGTCCTGGGCTTCCTCGTGCTCGTCGCGGGTGAGACGGTCGGCGACGCCGTGGCCCGCACCGTCGGCCACGAGGACGGCGGTGCCGCGTGGTGGGGCGTGCTGGACGTACCGGCGGGGCTGCTGCTGGCCTGGGTCGCGTCGGCGGTGATCCTGCGCTGGTCGCCTCGTCGCGACCAGCCCGGCTACACCTGGCTGGCCTTCGGCTCGGCGGTCCACCTGGTGCTGTGGATCTCGGCGACCTGGCTGCTCGCGCTGTACGTCGGCCGGAGCGGGGCCTTCGGTGCCGTGTACGGACCGCTCACCGCCTTCATCGCCCTGCTGCTGTGGGCCAACCTCACCGCCGTGGCGCTCTTCCTCGGCATCGCGTTCGCGGCCCAGCTGGAGGCGGCCCGGGCGGGCATCCGCACGCCGGTGGAGCCGGACCCCGGGCCGGGCTCCTGACCGTCCCGCCCGCGGCGGCCGGCCCGGCGGACGCCGGCGCCGGAATGCCGCGGCCGGACATCGCCGGGCGGACGGGAACCGGCAGGACCGGTGGTCCCTAGGCCGCGTCGCGGGGCGGAGTCATGGCCCAGCGGATCCCGGCGGTCACCGCCACCCCGAGCGGGCGTACGCACACGCCCTCCGCCGGCGGCAGACGCGGCAGCCACAGGGCCCGCGAGGCCCAGACGGGCAGCAGGGAGACCGCGTTGGCGGCGATGGCCCCGTAGGGGAGGCGGGCGAGCAGCGGGAGGGGCGGATCGAGCAGCAGGAACCGCGCGGTGCTCCGCGCCTCGGCCGTCGCCCGCAGTTCGCCGCGGTAGGCGGCGAGGCGGTCCGTGAGTCCGGCGCGGTCCACGGGAGGGTCCGGGACGCCGAGCGCGGTGGCGATGCGCGCCATGTCGGCCACGTAGGCGTCGCACCCCTCGGCGTCCAGGGGGCGGGCGCCGTAGCGCTGGTGGGCGCGCAGGAAGCTGTCGACCTCGGCGACGTGCACCCAGCACAGCAGATGCGGATCCGCGGCGGCGTACGCCTCTCCCTCGGCCGTGGTGCCGCGCACGGTCTCGTGCACGGCGCGTACCCGCTCGCACGCCTGCTGTGCGCTGTCGGCGGGACCGTAGGTGGTGACGGCCAGGAAGGTGCTGGTCCGCTGGAGCCGGCCCCACGGGTCGCCGCGGAAGCCGGAGTGCGCGGCCACCGCGGCCATGGCCAGGGGGTGGAGCGACTGGAGCAGCAGGGCGGACAGGCCCCCGATGAACATGGAGGCGTCCCCGTGCACCCGCCTGATCGGCCGCTCCGGCCCGAACCAGCGTGGACCGGGTGTGTCGTGGATGCGGGCCCGGTTGCCCGGCCCCTCCGGACCCGCCACCCTCGAGAAGATCATCTCGCCGAGCCGGGCGCGGGGGGCGGGACGGTGATCGCCGGGAAAAAGTCTCATGGCTGCCGAGCCCTCCTTCGCCCACTGCGGCCGGGCGGCTCACATGACTACTTCTGCCCGGGTCCGGGGCGCGGGAACATCAGGCGCACCCCCAGGCCGACATCCCCTGCAGCCGGGCGAGGCGCTTGGCGACGGCGATCTGTTCCCCGCGGGTGGCGAGGTCCGCGCGGGAGGCGTACTTGAGGCCACCCGCCGCGGCCCAGCTCGACGGCGCGAACTGCAGGCCGCCGTAGTAGCCGTTGCCGGTGTTCGCCCGCCAGTTGCCGCCGGACTCGCACGCGGCGATGGCGTCCCAGTCGGTGCGCAGCGGGACCGACGGTGAGGCGACGGCTTCGCCGGTCGTGGCCAGTGCGGTCGCGGCGAACAGGACCACCAGGGCGGTACGGACGCCGCGGCCGTGCGAACTGCGCGTCTCGCTCGTATGAGCATTTCGTCTACAGATCATACTGAGACTGCTACACCATGTGACGGAGGGCCGGTGCTCCTGGCCCGCGTTCTTACGCCGGTCGGAGCAGGCGAATCCTCCCCGGCGCGGCCGGGACGGCCGGCTCTCACGTCGCGGACGACGACATCCGCGGCCGCCCGTCCCGGCGCCGGGCGAGCCCCCTCGTTCGTGTGAGGAAGGGCGAGTACGTCGCCCAGTCGGGTGAGAGGCGCGCGGCCACCTCCCGGCGTGCCCTTACGGTTTCGCGGTGACCTCGATCTCGACTGACACACGCCCCCTGCGGACCGCCGACCTCGGCACGCTCGTCATCATGTCCTGGAGCCGTGAGACACCCGACGGCGACGTCCCCTTCCTCCTCGCCTGCTCCCTGGGCGACGGCGAGGGCGGGCCACAGGCGGTCCCGGACGCCGTCGAACGGCTGCTGCGCCACTCCGGGATCTCCGTGGGCGAGGGGGTCCTCGACGCCACAGGCCTGACCGGCCTGCCCGTCACCCTGCTGGTGGTGCCGGGCGCCGCGGCGCTGACCATGCGGGGCGTCAACGCCCAGTTCGTTCCGACGCCCGAGTGGCGCAAGGCGGTCGACGAGCGTGGGTACGCCTGCCTGATCTTCGCCACGCGCCCCTGGTCCGGGGGCGAGCCCGGTGACGGTGAGGCGGTCGCCGCCTTCGCCAACGACGAGGCCACGCTCTCGTCCGCGGCACAGGTCATCCTGCCCGTGCGCAGCCTGCGCAGCTGACGGGGCCGGGCAGCGGCGCGCGCCCCGGTCAGCGGGGGGCGCCGCCGAACTCGATCTCGTTGCCGTCCGGGTCCCGGTACCCCGCCTTGCGCACCCCGTTCGGGTAGGTCTCCCGCGTCACGGGTTCCAGCCCCCGCTCGGCGATCGCGGCCACACGGCTGTCGAAGTCGTCGACGAAGACGGTGTGCATCGCCCGGCCGGCGCGGTCGGGCCGGTGCTCGACGAACAGCGACCGGTGCTCGGCGAGTTCCCACACCGCCTCGGTGTCGCTCGCGACGTAGGTCGGCGGCGAGCCGAGCAGTCGCTCGTACCAGGCCAGGGCTGTCGCGTAGTCCTTGACGGGGATGCCTGCGAAGAGGTCGACGGCCATGCCGTCAGGATAGGCCGGACGCCCCCGGCGCATGCCGTTTCGCGGCGGAGCGCCTCACGTCCACAACTCACCGCTGTCGCACACCCGGGCGCCCATGTTCCGCTCCATCATGCGCAGCGCGGCGTCCGCGAGGTCGGCGTGGATGTGGGCGACCGCGTCGCGCGCCACGATGACCTGCAGGTGGCGGATGTGGGCGTCGAGCGCCGAGTAGAGCACGCACTGCTCGGTCACCTGGCCGCACAGCACCAGCCGGTCGATCCCCTGCTGGTGGAGCAGGTACGTCAGCGGCGTCTCGAAGAAGATCGAATGGCGTGCCTTGACCACGAAGAGGGACGACTCGTCGGGCTTCAGGGGCTCGACGAGCCGTGCGTGCGGTCCCGAGAGTGCCTGGTCGAGGATCTCGCCGTGGTGCGAACGCCACTCGCCGAAGTTGTCGTTGACGTAGATCACGGGCACGTTCTGCCGTCTGGCCCGCTCCAGCAGGCCGGTGAGGTGCGGCAGCGCGGACTCGACGGCGGGAATCAGGGAGTCGGCGTCCTCGTGGTCATAGGTGTTGATCATGTCGATGACGATCAGCGCGGTCTTGCTCATGCACCTCAGGTTGCCACTGTGGCGAGGGAAAACCTCTTTTCCCGGCAGACGGCGGGGCGGCTTTCCCGGCAGACGGCGGGGCGGCGCGGCCGCGAGGTCACCGGACGGCCCGGCCCGGGGGCGGCGCGGCTTCCTCCTCCGCGAAGGGGACCCCCGCCCAGGGTGCCGGTGCCAGGCCCTCGCTCCACTCGCGGAGCCGCTCCTCGTTCACGCAGAGTATTCCGCACTGGGCGGCGTAGTCCGTGGCCGGTTCGGTGAAGTCGCTGGTGGTGACGAGGACCGCGACGTCGGCCTCATGGACGGTGAAGCAGGTGCCGCCGAAGCGCTGGAGGTCCTGGGAGCCGACCTTGTTGTCGTCGCCGTAGCGCTTGCACTGGATGACGACGCGTCGGCCGTCGGGAGCGGTCGCCGTCACGTCGGCGCCGAGATCGCCCGCGCCACCCACCACCTCCACGTCGGCGCAGCCGTCCCGTACGCAGAGTTCGGCTATCGCCTGCTCGAACTCGTCGGGACTGAGTTCCCGGTGGTCGACGACCACCACCGTGACCGCCTCCTCGGCGCCGGGCGCGGGCGCCGCCGGTACGACCGGGGCCCGTTCCTCCTCCAGCACCTCCATGGCCGTCGCCGTGGCCTCCTGCAGGGCACCCGTGGTGCGCCGCGCCAGCCTCCGCGCGGAGAGACCGGAGCGCCCGCTCCGGTGGACGATGCCGGCCAGCACCAGCCCGAGTACCAGGACGACGGCCCAGGCGGGACGCCGCTCCGCGACGTCGAAGGCCATGCGCAGGGCCCAGCCCACGACGCACAGGCCGACGGCGGCCAGCCCGAAGAACATGGCCGTCGCACGGAGGTCGAAGCGACGCCCCGGACGTATCGGGCGAGTACGGCGTGCGGGCACGGTCACGGTGTCATTCCTCCCTGCGGCGGACATCAAGATCACTCACGCCGTCTGCCCAAGAACCACCGGTTCACCGTCCGTTCATGACACGCCGTCGGATGGCTCATCCGACCAGTGCGCGAATCCTTCCGGCATAACGTGCGGAATATGAAGAAATGCCATGTCGTGTACCTGGTGTGCACCGCAGCGATGATCGGAACGGGGCTCGGTGCGGCTCCGGCGTCCGCCGGCCACATGACCCACGTGGTCCACCCCGGGGAATCGATCCAGAAGGCGGTGGACGCCGCCGAGTCGGGCGACACCGTGCTCGTCACTCCCGGCACCTACCGCGAGAGCGTGAACGTGAGCACGCCCGGGCTCACCCTGCGCGGCCTCCGCGGCACGGTGATCAGGCCGAGCACGGAGAAGGCCGCCGGGGACGACACCTGCGCCAAGGCCGGCAACGGGATCTGCGTGACCGGGACGAAGGACGCGAAGGTCAAGGGCGTCACCGTCGCCGGCCTGACGGTCACCGGCTTCACCCGCACCGGCGTGTTCTCCAGGGCCACGGACGGACTGACCGTACGGAACGTCACGGCGGAGAAGAACGGCGTCTGGGGCATCGCCCAGGAGCAGTCGATCCACGGCACCTTCCGGGACAACACGGCTCGCGAGAACGGCGACGCCGGCATCTTCCTCGCCAACACCGTCACGGCCGAGGAAGGCGCCACGGACACCGAGGGCACGGTGGTCGAGCACAACCGCGTCGAGGGCAACCGCATCGGCGTGACCGTCCGTCGCCTGCGCAACCTCGCCGTCGCCGACAACCACATCGCCGACAACTGCGCGGGCGTGTTCGTCGTCGGCGACGAGAACAAGCCCAAGGCCGGTGACCTGGTCGTGCGCGACAACCACATCGTGCGCAACAACAGGTCCTGCCCGAAGACCGAGCGGCTGCCCGCCCTCCAGGGCTCCGGCGTCGTGCTGACCGGAACCGAGAAGGTCCTGGTCGCGGACAACACCGTCGAGGGCCACGCCGGCAAGTCCCCGCTGTCGGGCGGCATCGTCCTGTTCAAGAGCATGGTGGGCGTCACCAGCGAGAACAACGAGGTCAACGGCAACACGCTGCGGGACAACTCCCCCGCCGACCTGGTCAGTACCGAGACCGGGAACGCCGCCAAGAGCAACACCTTCACAGGCAACACCTGCGGCGCCTCCCAGCCCGCCGGTATGTGCTGACCGACCACTCCAGCCACCCGTGGACCGAAGCAGGAAGGAAAGCGGCACATGACGACCGCACAGACTGCCCCACCCCCGCCCATGCGGCTGAGGGAACTCGTGTTCGGGGCGGCATGTGCCGCCGCCCTCCGCGCTGCCGCCCGGCTCGGCGTCGCCGACGCTCTCGGTGACACCCCGATGACCGTGGCCGACCTCGCGGCCGCCGTGAAGACCGAACCCAAGCCACTGCGCCGGCTGCTGCGCGCCCTGACCTGCTACGGCGTCTTCGCCGAACGCAAGGACGGGACGTTCGCGCACACCGACATGTCCCTGCTGCTGCGCGAGGACGACCCGCACAGCCTGCGCTACATCACGCTGTGGTGCACCGAGCCGTGGACCTGGGACGCGTGGCCCCGGCTCGACGAGGCGGTGCGCACCGGCGACAACGTCGTGGAGGGCCTGTACGGCAAGGAGTTCTTCACCTACCTCAACGAGGACGCTCCCGAGTCGGCCGAGATCTTCAACCGCGCCATGACCACGTCCAGCCGCCAGTCCGCCCAGGACGTCGCGGCGCTCCTGGACCTGTCGGGCAGCGCGTCGGTCGCGGACATCGGCGGCGGCCAGGGACACGTGGTGGCGAGCCTGCTGGAGAAGTACCCCACCATGCAGGGCACCCTGCTCGACCTCCCCCGGGTCGTGGAGAACGCCGACCCGCGGCTGCGAGAAGGCGGATCGCTCGCGGACCGGGTGCGCATCGTGCCGGGCGACTGCCGTGAGGCGATCCCCTTCCGGGCCGATGTGTACGTCATCAAGAACATCCTGGAGTGGGACGACGACAGCACCGCCCGTGCCCTGCGGAACGTCATCGAGGCGGGCGGACCCGGGACGCGGGTCGTGGTCATCGAGAACCTCGTCGACGACACGCCCTCCATGCGGTTCAGCACCGCCATGGACCTGCTGCTGCTCCTCAACGTCGGCGGCGCGAAGCACACCACCGACAGCATGGTGGGCCGACTGACCGACGCGGGCCTCGTCATCGACGACATCCGCCCGGTCAACCCCTACCTGCACGCGTTCGACTGCACCGTGCCGGAGTGAGCTGACCGGTGGACGCACGCGCGTCGGCCGCCGTACCCCGCCGGGACGCGGGGTACGGCGGCCGACGCGTTCGCGCCGTGCGGGCGCGGATCAGGCGTCGGGCGCGCGGCGGTCGGTGACGAGGTCCATGCGGGCACCCTGGAGGGCGCGGGCGAGTTCACCGCCGGCCGCAGGAGCGCCGTGCCTGCCGTCGGCGGCGTCGGCGCCGTCGAGGAGTGTCGTCAGTTCGGCCACCTGACCGGGGTCCGGGAGACCGAGGGCCACCGCCGGGTCGCCCTCGGCGTCGATGCCGCCCCGCACGTCGACCAGCCGCACCACGACGTCGTCGCGCTGGAAGATCGTGCTGCACAGGACCGGGCTGCGCGGATCGTCCGCCGCCGCCTCGTCCCGCTCGGCGAGCAGCTGGGCCAGCCGCATGCCGCGGCCCGGCCGCGCCGGATACGACAACGCGTGCCGCTGGGCGGTCGGGTCCTCCTCCCCCGCGGTCACGTGGTGGACGGCGGGCAGCGCCGCCCGTGTGTAGAAGACCCGGGCGGACTCCGGGTCGGCGAGGTCCCGGTCCTGTTCCAGGTAGGGGTTGATGGCCTCCTCGACGGCCCGCACCTCGGGCTGCTCCGCCACGTGGCGCAGGGCCGCGAGCAGGTCGCCGCGCACCTCGATGGCCCGCACCACCCGGTTGCCGTGCAGGAACAGGGACGTGCGGCACAGCCGTGTGGTGTCGTCGACCCTGGGTTCGGGCGAAGCGTAGTCGGCGAGGATCTCGGCGACCGCTGCCTCGCTGCCCGGCTTCACCGTGAAGGTGAGCGCGTGGCGGATCACGCCGTCACCGATCCGCGGGGAGGCCTGGAGACCGCCGCGGGCGGTGCCGGCGCCCGCCGACGCGTGGTTCGTCTCGCGGACGACGTGGAAGCGCAGCGACCGGGTGTCGCGGACGCAGCTGTGCAGCGGCTTCACCATCCGCACGTGCTCCTCGCTGCTCACCCAGTTCAGGAACGGCGGGGCGCTCTCCCACTCGCTGGTGATGAGCCACTGGGAGGGGTTCTCGATGGACTGGCACAACTGCTCGCCGAGGTGCCCGGGCACGGACTCGACGTGGCTGCGCAGTTGCTCGTACGTCTCGAGGAACTGCTGCTGCGCTCCGTCGTAGACCTCCACCAGCAGGACGACCCGGAGTCTGGAGCCGTCGAACACGGACTGGGAGACATGGTGCGACACCTGTCGCGTCAGCGGTTCCGAAGCAGGGGTGGACGTGATGGTCATCCTGCGCACATCTCCTTCGCGGGGGCGGAACTGAACGTCGGCCGCGGTGCTGCGCCGCCAGCGTGCCTCGATCCTGGGCCCGGCCCCGGCGGCGCGCGACCGGTGTGCACTGGGCGGGTGACCTGCGCCGTACCGGGACGGCGTGCGGACTCAGGTGAGATGCGCGAAGACCACCAGGTTGTCCGTGTAGTCCTTGGCCTTGCGGTCGTAGTCGCCCGCGCAGGTGATGAGCCGCACCTCGGCCCGGTCCGTGTCGCCGTACACGCGCTTGCTGGGGAAGGCGTCCTTGTCGAAGGTCTCCAGGTCGTCGACCACGAACGACACCCTGCGTCCGTCGGCTCGCTCGACGTGGAACACGTCGCCCTCGTCCAGTTGGCCGAGGCCCGCGAAGACGGCGGCGGACGTCTTCGTGTCCACGTGCCCGGCGATGATCGAGGTGCCCCGCTCCCCGGGGGAGGCGCCCTTGGCGTACCAGCCGACGAGGTTGGTGTCGTGCGGCGGCGGGGCCTGGAGCTGCCCGTTCGCGCCGATGGCGAGGTCGGTGAACGGAGCGTCGACGGAGATCTCCGGAATGAGCAGGCGCACCGGCTTCGAGCGCGGCAGGCCCGTGTCCGTCGGGCCTGCGGAGGACCGGGCCGTGGGGCCTGCGGAGGACGGGGCCGTCGCACCGGGCTGTGCGGCGATCGGGGGGCGGGAGGTGTCGGCCGACGTGTCGTTGCCGCCGACCAGGCTCACCGCCAGCACCAGCAGGGCCACGGCGCACATCACCGTCAGGCTCGACCGGGACCCCTGTCCGGTCGACGCCGGGTCGTCGTCGGCGGGGGGTGTAGGGGGTACTGCCATCGGGGGACCACCTCACTTGGACACGGCGGCAGGGCGGACGGGATGGGGGTGGGAGCGAGCCGGGCCGCCGCACGGTGCCTGGGCGGCGGCCCGACTGCTATCGCGCCCGGCACGGCTCACGCCACTCCGTGCGCCGACTTCCTGCGCCGGACGGCGTACAGACCGGTACCGGCGACGGCCAGGACGGCCAGCCCGCCCGCGGTCGTGGTCGGGGTGTCCAGCCCGCCGCCGCCGGTGTGCATCCCGCCGCGCGGCTTCTCGTGCTCACCGCTCCAGGACTTGCCGCCCTCGTCCTGCTTGTAGGTCTCCGAGCCCTCCTTGGAGCCGCCCTCCCAGTCGCCCTCGTTGACCGCGGTCAGCGCACCGCCGCCCGTGTGCATCCCGCCATGGGGCTTCTCGTGCTCACCGCCCCGGGACTTCTCGTGGTCACCGCCCCGGGACTTCTCGCCCTCGTCCTTCCCGGAAGTCCCCGAGCCCTGCTTGGAGCCGCCCTCCCAGTCGCCCTCGTTGACCGCGGTCAGCGCACCGCCGCCCGTGTGCATCCCGCCATGGGGCTTCTCGTGCTCACCGCCCCGGGACTTCTCGTGGTCACCGCCCCGGGACTTCTCGCCCTCGTCCTTCCCGGAAGTCCCCGAGTCCTCCTTGGAGCCGCCCTCCCAGTCGCCCTCGTTGACCGCGGTCAGCGCACCGCCGCCCGTGTGCATCCCGCCACGGGGCTCGTCGTGCTTGCCTGCCTTGTCGTGCTCCTTGCTGTAGGAAGAGTCGTCGTGGTCCCAGTCGCCACCGGTCGCCGCGTAGGCGCCGGGAGCACCGAGGACCAGGACGGCCGAGGCCGCCGCTGTGGTCAGGAGCATGTGAGCAGAACGCATCTGAGGTTCCTTCCGTCAGACCGGGCAGCTGGTGCTTCGTCAGCCGAGGGGACCCGGCCCCGACGTGAATCACCGTCAGCCAGCTGTCCGTCTCGCACCACTCAAGGCGCTCAGCCGGGTGAAACGTTCGCCCGTCCGCGCCCCGTGGAAGGGCCGGGGCGTACGGGGGCCTCCCCCGCGGGCCGGGTCCCCCGATGGGTGAACGCCTCCCCCGGTCGGCGGACGCGGGCCGGGGTGCGAGGCCGCGAGCCGGCGCCCGGCGGCTGCCGTCGACCGCCTGGACCGGCAGGCAACGCCCCCTCTGAGCAGCGGAGTTGACGGACTCGGAGCGACAGCGGGCGGCGGGGCGTTCCTGGGAGCGGGGGCCCGGACGCCGGCGCGGAACGCCGGAGGGTGCCGCTCTCACCGCTCGTCCGGGTCGGTCTCCGTCGGGTCCCGCACCTCGGGGTCCTGGCGGCGCGAGCCCGGGGCGGCCCGGTCGGGGGCGGCCTGGCTGTGCGCGGACTGGGTCGGCGGGGGCGGTGAGGTGTCGCCGGGGGCGCCGACCCCCGCGGCGGGCAGGCGCAGGGCGAGCAGGGCGACGTCGTCGCCGCGGGGCGTGAGCCGGGCGAGCAGCTCGTCGCAGAACTCGTCGATGCTCCGCCCCTCCAGCCGGCGGGCCAGGACCCCGGCATGGTGGCGGAGCTTGGCCATGCCCAGGTCGATCGGCCGGTCGCGGCTCTCCACCAGACCGTCGGTGTAGAGCAGGAGGATGCTCTCGGGCGGCATGTCCTCGTGCGCGTCGGGCCAGTCGAGTCCCAGGCGCAGCGTGGCGCTCATGCCGATGAGCGGGCCGTGCCCGGCCTCCAGGAAGCGGGCCTGGCCGTCCGGCGTGATCAGCAGGGGCGGCGGGTGACCGGCGTTGACCCAGTGGAACGTCCAGGGTCCGCCCTCCGGGCCCTCGACGCGGGCGAAGACGAGCGTGGCCATGGGGGCGTCGCTGGTGTTGGTCACGGCCTCGTCGAGGCGCCGCATGATCACGCTGGGCGGTTCCTGGTGGTCCCAGGCCAGGGCGCGCAGCATGTTGCGGACCTCGGCCATGTGCGCGGCGGCCTGCAGGTCGTGCCCGACCACGTCTCCGATGACGAGGGCCAGGACGCCGTCGGCGAGCAGGAACGCGTCGTACCAGTCGCCGCCGATCTCCATGGCGCTCTCGGCGGGCCAGTACCGGGCGGCCATGCGGACGTGGTCGACCTGCGGGAGGGGGGTCAGCAGCTGGCGCTGCATGGTCTCGGCGACGTTCTGCTGCTCGTGGTAGAGGCGGGCGTTGTCCAGGACCAGTCCGACGCGACGGCCGATGTCGGCGAGGAGGGCGGCCTCGGCCTCGGAGTGCGCGGGGTGCTCCCCCGCGCGTGCCACGGTGAGGGTTCCGTACGACCGCTGCCGGGTGCGGAGCGGCACGATCACGGCCGCGTGTCCGCCGAGCCGTTCGAACAGCACCCGGTGGGTCGCGGCGAGGGGGCTGTGCGGGTCGTGGAGCACGTCGTCGGCGGCGATCGGGACGGGCCGGTCGCTGTGGGCCAGCCGGGTCAGCGCGGAGCGCGCCGGGTCCGGCAGGGAGGTCAGCGGCCCCCTCAGCCGGCCCGCCCGGTGCGGGTACGCGCTGCTGCGGACGGCGATCCGCTCGAGGAGGTCGGACTGCCCCGGATAGACGTCGACCGCGGCCCACTGACCCAGTTCCGGCACCAGCAGCCGCAGGAGCCGACGGATCGTGGCGGAGGTGCGCTCGGTGGGGATGAGCACGGTGGAGACCTCGGCGACCAGGTGGAGCTGCGCGGAGAGGGTCTCCAGGGCGGCGGTGCGGGCCTCGGTCTCCTCGGCGGCGCTGCGGTGCAGGCTGAAGTCGTGGAAGACGAGCACCAGGCCCTCCCGCCGGCCGTCCGCGACCAGCGGGGTGGCCGCCCAGATGATCGGGACCGTGGATCCGTCGGCCCGCAGGAAGTACTCCTCGCTGCCCTCCTCGGCGGGCGCCCCGTGCAGGGGGTTGCGCAGCGCGCACCGCTCGCGCGGGACGGGGCTGCCGTCGGCGTGCCGGTGCAGGAGGTCGTGTGCGTCGCGTCCGATCATGTCCCGCGCCGACCGCCCCAGCAGCTGCTCGGCCCAGGGGTTCACCGAGGTGATCCGGGCGGACGGGTCGAGGGTGAGGACGCCGGCGCCGAGGGCGCGCAGGACGGCCCGGGCGAAACCGGGGTCCCCGTGCCCCGGCTCCTCGCCGCTCTCCTGGTGGCCCGCCCAGCGTGACGCCACGACCCTCACAGCCTTCCGATGCCGTCCACCCCGCCAGGTTCCCCCGGAGTCCGGGGGTGAACCGCTCCGGAGGGCCGAAGGGGGCTCGGGTAGGCTCTCGGTGCCGATCTTGCCCAGGGGGACGCGTGCGCACCACGACCACGACCGCCGTACTGACCTGTCTGCTGGCCGGCCTCGTCGCGGGGTGCGGCAGCGGCGACGGGAGCGAGTCCGCCGACGAGATGCTGGAGGACGCCAACGCCGCGATGCGGGCGCTGAAGTCGGTACGGATCGACTCCACCAGCACCGCGGCGAAGGGCGGCACGGTGACGGTCCGGCTGGTGACCGACCTGAAGAGCCGGTGCACCGCGAAGGCCACGTTCTCGCAGGGCGGCAGCCTCGAGCAGATCAGGACGGGCGAGACCGACTACGTCCGCCCCGACCGCGCCTACCTGGAGAGCCGGCGGCCCGGCGGCGTCACCGGCGAGCAGAGGCTGTGGATCAGGACGTCCGCCGACGCGGCGCAGCCCGGTGACGGGCTCTCCTCCTGCACGCGTCCCTTCGCCTCCTTCGGCACCGCCGAGAAGGGGAAGTCCACCCGCGTCGGCGGCCGGGAGGCGGTCGAGCTGACGGTCAGCGACGAGGAGGACCGGGGCGGGAAGTACACCTTCTCCGTCGCCACGCAGGGCGAGCCGCACCTCCTCAAGGTGGTGTACGAGGGCGCCGACTACGACACGTCCACGTCCTTCACCGACTTCGACGAGCCGCTGGACGTGCGGCCGCCGAAGTCCTCCGAGGTGATCGACGGGCAGCACGCCCCGCGGTGACGCCACGGCCCCGTGCGCATCGCCGGCCGTGCCGTGCCACGCTGGTCCCGTCGCCTCGCCGGGGTCAGGACGCGTGGCCGAGGGCCGTACCGCTCAGGTCGTCGGCGAGCCGCACCGCGGCTCTCATCCGCTTGCCCACCGGCTCCCGGTACACCTCGAAGCTCTGGCAGACGGCCATCACGATCTCCAGCCCGTGCCGGCCGATCCGTCCGGGGTCGGCCGTCTCGGCCACCGGCAGCACCGGGTCGGTGTCCCACACGGTGACCTCCACCCGGTCCTCCGCCAGCTCCAGATCGACCAGCGAGGGGCCGGGCGCGTACTTGCACGCGTTCGTGAGGAGCTCGCTGACCACCAGCTGCACCAGGTCCACCGCGCGGTCGGGCACCGGGCGGCCCCGGGCCGCCCGTACCCGCGCCAGGAACCGTCGGGCCAGCTCCCGGCCCCGGGCGATGTCGCCGGGGCTTCCCTCGTACTCCGCCGACTCCCTGACGAGCTCTTCCGCCCGCTGGTCCCTGTTCCGGGCAGCCCCGTCCATGCGATCCGCCCTCTTCCCGAGCCTTGACCGTTACGCCAGGCGTCTACCCCGAAAACGGGGAAACACCGAAAACCGGGAAACACCGGAGGCGGGCGTGACCGCCGGCGGTCGGCGGCCGCTAGGGGTGCGTGGGGCGCAGGACGAGGCAGAGGAAGCCCATCACGTCCCGGTAGGCCCGCAGCCACCCGTCGCGGTGTGCGGTGGCCGCCTCGAGTGCCTGCGCACGGTCCGGGTCGGTGGGGTGGTCCAGGGCCCAGGAGGCCAGCGACCCGGTCCAGGACCACTCGTAGCCGTCGAGTTCCGCACGGGTGCTGATGTGCCCGCCGACCGGGGTCCAGCCGTCCGCGG
This sequence comes from Streptomyces ambofaciens ATCC 23877, assembly GCF_001267885.1. Lineage (NCBI taxonomy): Bacteria > Bacillati > Actinomycetota > Actinomycetes > Kitasatosporales > Streptomycetaceae > Streptomyces > Streptomyces ambofaciens. The sequence goes on from NZ_CP012382.1 coordinate 744,169, forward strand.
CGACCCGGTCCAGCGTGGTCGGCAGGTCGGTGAGGTCTCCGAGCATCTCGACGGCCTCGGCGGACGGCGTGTCCGTCCAGAAGCCGTCACCGACCAGGACGCGTCCCCCGGGCGCCAGGTGCTCGCGCGCCGCGGCGAGGGTGGCGGACAGGCCGCCGAAGGCGTGCGTGGAGCCGACGCACAGGACGAGGTCGAAGCGGTGCGGGGCGGTGAAGTCCGCGGCGTCCCGACGGTGCAGGACCAGACGGTCTCCGACTCCCCGTCGGCCCGCCGCCGCGCGGGCCCGTGCCAGCGCACGCTCGGAGACGTCGACGCCCTCGGCCGTCAGCCGCGGATGTCCGGCGAGTGCGCGCAGGAGCCACTCCCCGCCGCCGCAGCCCAGGTCCAGGACGCGCGCGTCGCCGTGCGGGATGCCGCGTTCCAGCAGCCGGTGCACCGAGTCGTCGTCGAGCGGGGCCGCGATCGGGTGATCGGCGTGGGCGAGTTCGGAGATCGTCTGACGGTCCATCGGCGGATGGTGGCACGACGGGTCGAGCGGCGCACTCGATTTCCGGGCCGCTCAGGCGGTGCGCCGACCGGCCCGCGCGCACCTCGGCGTCGTGCGGTGCTCAGCATCCCGTACTCCGCGCGGTTGTGGGGAGGGGCGAACGAGCTTCGCACGACCGGGTCACCACCGGGCGGCTTCCTGTACGCCGCGCCGTGACCCGGCCGTCGGGTCGAGCACGACGGCAAGGGATCAAGCGACCCGTTCGCCCGACACGCACAACGCTCGGTTGTGCTCCTAGGATGGCCGCCGTGGATCTCGTCGCGGTACGCACCTTCGTCGCCGTCGCGGAGGCGGGTCAGTTCCAGCTCGCCGCCGCGCAGCTGGCGATCACCCAGCAGGCCGTCTCCAAGCGGATCGCCGCTCTGGAGAAGGATCTCGGGGTGCCGTTGTTCGCCCGCACGGCGCGCGGCGCGCGGCTGACCATCGACGGGCAGGCGTTCCTCCCGCACGCGCGTGCGCTGCTCGACGCCGAGGAGCGGGCGGCGGCATCGGTGCGGCCCGGACGGCGCCCGCTGAGAGTCGACGTGATCGGGAGACGGCTCGCCACGGCCGCCATGCTGCGCGACTTCCACCGCGCCCATCCCGAGGTCGATCTCGACGTCGTGATCCTCTTCGACTCGGACGCGGGCGCGGCGGCGGCCGCGATCCGCTCCGGGGCGATCGACGCGTCCTTCCGCTGCGTCGTCATGCCGGGTCAGGAGCTCCCCGCCGGGATCGAGGCCACGCCCGTCCACGACGAGCCGCTCCAGCTGTGCACCGGGCCCGGTCACGAGTTCGCGTCGGCACGGGCCGTGACCCCGGCACAGCTCGCCGGCCACCGCATCTGGATGCCGGGGAACCTGCCCGGCACCGAGTGGTCGGCCTACTACGACGCGCTCGCCGCGGAGTTCGGACTGACCATCGACACCCTCGGCCCCGACTTCGGCGTCGAGGGCCTCCTCGACACGATCGCCGGGTCGTCGACGATCGCGACCTTCCTCAGCGAGCACACCCCTCTCGTCTGGCCCGCCGTCCACGATCTGCGGCGCATCCCGTTGCGCGACCCGACACCCGTCTATCCGCACTCCCTGCTCTGGCACGCCGACAACCCGCATCCGGCGCTGGCCGCGCTGCGCGGCTACCTCGCCTCGCGGCCGGCCGGGAACCTCGACACGGAGGTCTGGACACCGCCGTGGGCCCTGCGCTGCCATCCGCGGGCCGATCCCGCCCGGTCGTGACGTCCCCGCCGGTTCGGCGGGTTTTGGGGGCCGGCCGGGGGTGGGCCCGTACCCGATCCTGTGACCAGGTCATCGTGCCGGGTGGTCGACGGGGCCGCTGGGCGACGGACTCGGGGGTGGTCACGTGGGGCACGACGAGCGGCTCTCCGCGCGCAAGGCCGACCGGGGGCGGCCCCGGCCGAAGTGCCCGGTCATCGGCGGCTACGAGATCCGCGGCCTGACCGTGGCGCTCCCCCGGCCCGGCCGTCGCTGACCGGCCCGGGGGCACGGGTACGGCGTCAGCCGCCCAGCGCGCCGAGGACGACGAGCTTGGCCTCGTCCTGCACCTGCCGGAGGTGGTCCGCGCCGCGGAACGACTCCCCGTAGATCTTGTAGACGTCCTCGGTGCCGGACGGCCGGGCCGCGAACCAGGCGTTCTCGGTGGTCACCTTGATGCCGCCGATGGACGCTCCGTTGCCCGGCGCCTCGGTGAGCACGGCGGTGACCGGTTCGCCGGCGAGGGTGTCGGCGCTGACCTGGGCCGGGGACAGCTTGGCCAGGCGCGCCTTCTCCTCCCGGGTCGCCGGCGCGTCGATGCGGGCGTAGGCGGGTGCGCCGAAGCGTGCGGTGAGGGCGGCGTAGTGCTCGGAGGGCGTCTTTCCGGTGACGGCGGTGATCTCGGAGGCGAGCAGCGCCAGGATGATGCCGTCCTTGTCGGTGGTCCACACCGAGCCGTCCCGGCGCAGGAAGGACGCCCCGGCCGACTCCTCGCCGCCGAAGCCGATCGTGCCGCCGGCCAGTCCGTCCACGAACCACTTGAAGCCGACGGGCACTTCGACCAGCCGCCGGCCCAGGTCGGCGGCCACCCGGTCGATCATGCCGGAGGACACCAGCGTCTTGCCCACGCCCGCGTCGGCGGGCCAGTCGGTGCGGTGGGCGTAGAGGTAGGCGATGGCGGTGGCGAGGTAGTGGTTGGGGTTCATCAGGCCGGCGTCCGGGGTGACGATGCCGTGCCGGTCGGCGTCGGCGTCGTTGCCGGTCGCGATGGTGAAGCGCTCGCGCTGCTCGATGAGCGAGGCCATCGCGTGCGGCGACGAGCAGTCCATGCGGATCTTTCCGTCCCAGTCCAGCGTCATGAAGCGCCAGGTGGGGTCGGTCAGCGGGTTGACCACCGTCAGGTCCAGGCGGTGCTGCTCGGCGATCCTTCCCCAGTACGCGACGGAGGCGCCGCCGAGCGGGTCGGCGCCGATCCGCACGCCGGCCGACCGGATCGCGTCGAGGTCCAGGACACTCGGCAGGTCGGAGACGTAGGCGTCGAGGAAGTCGTGACGACCGGTGCCGGGGGCGGCGAGCGCCCGGGCGTAGGGGACGCGCCGTACGTCCTTCAGGCCGGCCGCGATGATCTCGTTGGCGCGGTCCTGGATCCAGGAGGTGGCGTCCGAGCCCGCGGGGCCGCCGCTCGGCGGGTTGTACTTGAAGCCGCCGTCGGCGGGCGGGTTGTGGGACGGGGTGACGACCACGCCGTCGGCGAGGCCCGAGGTGCGCCCGCGGTTGTGGGTGAGGATGGCGTGCGAGACCGCCGGGGTGGGGGTGTAGCCGTCCGCGGTGTCGACGAGGACGGTCACGTCGTTCGCCGCGAACACCTCCAGGGCGGTGATCCTCGCCGGCTCCGACAGGGCGTGCGTGTCGGCACCCAGGAAGAGCGGGCCGTCGGTGCCCTGTGCCGAGCGGTACTCGCAGATGGCCTGGCTGGTGGCGGCGATGTGGTCCTCGTTGAACGCCGCCGCGAGGGACGACCCCCGGTGTCCGGACGTACCGAAGGCCACCCGCTGGCCGGGGTCGGCCGGGTCCGGATGCAGGGCGTAGTACGCCGTCACCAGCCGGGCGACGTCGATCAGGTCCTCGGGGCCGGCCGGCTTCCCGGCTCGGTCATGCTGCATGCGCCCACTCCTCCGCGTCGGTCGGGCATTGGCTCGCGGGACCATCTTCCCCTGCCCGGGCGAGCGCTACCGGGCACCCCGGCCGAGACCGGCCGGAACCGGCATCGAGGGAAGGCACCGCACGCTCACGGCCATCGCGGCCGGCCGGGACGACCGTCGCGCGGGCGCGTGGAGACGGCACACCACGAGCCCGGGCCTGCGGTTCCCCCCTGGGCTCGGGGGGCCGCCGGACCGGGCGCCGTGGTGCGGCCGTGCGGAACGCGTCAGATGCGGCCGCCGGTGAGACGGGTCAGGGGCCCGTGCGTGTGACGTCCCGCCCGGCGGCCCACCGCGTAGGACGCGGCGCTCAGAGCGGTGATGCCGGCACCCACACCCGCGGCGACGAACTTGCGGTGGGCGATGACCGTCCACGCGGTCTTCGCCGTGGCCGCGACGTGCCCCGAGGTGGTGATGACCGCCTGACGGCCGGCCTCGACACCCTTGGCCGCCGTCTGCATGGCGCCGTTCGCCGCATCCGCCGAACGCTGGGCACCGGACTTGGCCGCTGACGCGGCGTCACCGGCCTTGCCCTTGGCGGCCTGCCCGGCGCGCGTGGCCGGGGCGGTCGCCTTGTCCGCGGCGTTGCGGGCCTTGGACTCGGCGGTCCGTGTGGTGGTGGTCTTCTGGTTCGTGTCCTTGTTCGGATCGCTCATGGACACCGCTTTGCCACTCACTCCGACGGCAAACACGTATGTTCCCCGAATGCTCACCGGGCTTCCACCGTCAGGGCCTTGACGTGCCGGGCAGCACGCGCGGCTCGAGGCGCTCCTCCACCGCCGTGTCACCCTCGCGCACGACCACGTAGGCGCCCTTGCCCGCGACCTCCGTCACCGCCTCGACCAGCTCCGTGCCGCGGCAGACGAGCCCCACGCCGTCGTCCGTGCAGTGGGCCGAGGGCAGGGTGCCGTCGGCGACGAGCCGGTGGATCAGCGGGCGGCGCCCCCTCGTCCACGTCGTAGTGCACTCCGTTGCCGTAGGGCAGGAAGCCCAAGGCGTCGGTGAGGGGGCGCAGTTCGGGGCCGAAGGAGTCGGTCGAAGCCGGCGACGCGGGCGGCCTCCGTCATCCGGGCGGTGAAGTGTTCGGCGTCCCCGATGGCCGTGCCCACGTACAGGACGCGGGGGCGCCGCCCGTGGGCGCCCGAGAGGTCCACCGTGTGGTGCACCAGGGAGTCGAAGGCAACCATGGTCCGGCCACCGGTGCGGTGACCTCCCGAGGTGGCGAGAATGGTGGGCTCGGACGCCGTCATGCGGTGATCCTGGTGACGTGCCGCGCGGCTTCCGGGGCCGCCTACGCCGGCGCCGCGGTCGGCGGCAGTTGGGCCGCGCTCACCTGTTCGCCCAGCACCTCCGCCATGAACTGCACCAGCCACCGCTGCGCCGGGCTCCGCGAGGACTCGTGGCGTGCGTACAGGGCGATCTCGATCGGCTGGGTCTCGAAGGGCAGCCGCACCAGGCGGACCCGGTGGGAGGCGGTGAAGACCTCCCCGACGTACTCGGGGACGATGGCGACCAGATCGGTCTGCTCCAGCAGATAGGGCAGCATCGAGAAGCGGGTGGCGTCCACCGCCACCCGTTCCAGGAGCCCGTGCGCGGCCAGCACCGCCCGCGGCGCGACGTGGCCGCTCGGCCCGAAGACCGTGGCGTGGTGCTCGGCGGCCAGGCCCGCCAGCGTCACCTCGTCCCCGCGGACCCGGGGGTGGTCCGCCGCGACCATGAGGACGTAGCGCTCCCGGAAGAGCGGGATGCGCACGGTCAGGTGCGAGGTGATCACGGGGGTGGCCACGAACACGTCGAGGTCGCCGCGGCGCAGCTGGCTCTCGGCGTCCTCCACGTCGAACGGGCGGACCGTGAACGACACCCCCGGCGCCCGCTCCCGCGCCGCCGCGAGGAGCCTCGGCAGGAGGGTGGCCTCGCCGAGGTCGGAGAGGGCGATGGTGAAACGGCCCGACATGGTCCCGGCGTCGAAGGCGTCTCCCTGCCGGACCGTTCCGTCGATCTCCGCCAGCGCGCGTTGCAGCGGTTCGTACAGCCGCCGGGCACCGGCCGTGGGTGTCAGCCCGCGCCCGTTGCGGCGGAACAGCTCGTCGCCGAAGTGCCGTCGGAGCTTGCCCAGGCTGTAGCTGACGGTGGGCTGCGTGACGTGGAGCGTCTCGGCGGTGGCCGTGACGCTGCCGGTCTCGTACAGGAGGACGAAGACACGGGCCAGGTTGAGGTCGAAGGTGCCCATATAGACGGACTCTATATCGAGGTGCCGAAACATCTATTGGTGCCCATGTCGCGGGGTGCCTAGCGTGTCGGACGTCACTTCGAAAGGAACGTACGTGCCATCCGTGCGCCGTGTCTCCCACGCATTCCTGGAGCGCCAGGGGCTCACCACCGTCTTCGGCAACCCCGGCTCCAACGAGCTGCCCTTCCTCGCCGACCTGCCCGACGGATTCCGCTACGTCCTCGGCCTGCACGAAGGCGCGGTCGTCGGCATGGCCGACGGTTACGCCCAGGCGACGGGCCGCCCGGTCCTGGTCAACCTGCACGCGGCCTCCGGTTCGGGCAACGCGATGGGCGCGCTGACGAACGCCGTGGCCTCACGCACCCCGCTCGTGGTGGTGGCGGGGCAGCAGGTCCGGCCCGCCATCGGCCCGGAGGCCAATCTGGCCAGCGTCGACGCGCAGACCCTCATGAAGCCGCTGGTCGGCTGGGCGGCGGAGCCGGCGTGCGCCGAGGACGTGCCGCGCGCGCTGGCCCAGGCCGTCTTCGAGGCCCGGCTCCAGCGGCGGCCCACGTATCTGTCCGTGCCGTACGACGACTGGTCGGCCGAGGTCGACGACAACGCCCTGGCCGTGCTCGACCGGCGGGTGGAGCGGGCCTCGGTGCCCGATGCCGTGCAGAGCCGCCGGCTCGCCGAACGGGTCGCCGCCGCCCGGCGCCCCGCGCTCGTGCTCGGCGGTGACATCGACTCGCCCGGCCTCTTCGACGACGCCGTGCGGCTCGCCGAACGGCTGGGCTGCCCGGTGTGGGCCGCCCCCTCCCTCTTCCGGCTGCCCTTCCCCAACCGGCATCCGCAGTTCCGGGGCGTGCTGCCCGCCGGGATCGCGCCGGTCTGCGAGGCCTTCGAGGGCCATGACCTGGTGCTGGTGCTGGGTGCCCCGGTCTTCCGCTACCACGAGTACCTGCCCGGCCGGTACCTGCCCGAGGGCACCCGGCTGGTCCAGGTGACCGACGACGCCTCGGCGGCCGCCCGGGCCCCGATGGGCGAGGCGCTGGTCGCCGACCCCGGCGCCGTCGTCGGCCTGCTGCTGCGCTCGCTCGACGCGCCCGGCGAGCCCGCGGGCCCGTACCGGCCGGCGCCCGAGCCGCTCACCGCCGGGGGACCGAGCCTCCACCCCGAGCAGGTCTTCGCCGCACTGCGCGAGGGACTGCCCGCGGACACCGCGTACGTCGTCGAGTCGACGTCGACGAACTCCGCCTGGTGGCGCCAGATGGACCTGCGCCGGCCGGGCTCCTACTACTTCCCGGCGGCCGGCGGGCTCGGCTTCGGGCTGCCCGGCGCGGTCGGGGTGGCGATGGCGCAGCCGGACCGCCCGGTCGTCGGCGTGATCGGGGACGGCTCGGCCAACTACGGCATCACCGCCCTGTGGACGGCCGCGCAGCACGGGGTGCCGCTGACGATCGTGCTGCTGCGCAACGGCACGTACGGGGCGCTGCGCTGGTTCGGCGGCCTGCTCGGCGTGCCGGACGCCCCGGGGCTGGACATCCCGGGGCTGGACTTCACCCGTGTCGCGGAGGGCTACGGAGTGCGCGCCCGGCACGTCGGCGGCGTCGAGGAACTGCGCGCCGTACTCGCCGAGCAGCCCGGCCACCCCCGCCTGATCCAGGTGGACACGGCCCTCACCACGCCCTCCTGACACACGAACCGCCGACCGGCCGGGCGTGCGGAGCCGCTGACGCGCCCAGCACCCGAAGATCCCGAGGAAGGGAAAGACGATGACATTCCTGGACAGCGACGTCTGGGGCCGGAAGTTCTTCAGCGACGGCTGGCAGGACTCCCCCGCCGAGCACCCGGTGACCGAGCCGGCGACGGGCGAACGGCTCGGCGCGGTGGGGCTGGTCACGCCCGAGGACGTGGGCCGCGCCGCCGCCCGGGCCGCCGAGGCCCAGCGCGAGTGGGCCGCGACCCCGCCGCAGCGGCGGGCCGCCGTGCTGCGGCGCGCGGGGGAGCTCTTCACCGAGCACGCGGAGGAGATCGAGGAATGGCTGGTGCGCGAGGCCGGCTCGGTGCGGTCCAAGGCGGGCTTCGAGGCGCGGCTCGCCATCGGCGAGTGCTTCGAGTGCGCCGGGCTGCCGACGCACCCGCAGGGCGAGGTCCTCACCTCCGAGGAGGCCCGCTGGTCGCTCACCCGCCGGCGCCCGGCCGGTGTCGTGAGCGTGATCGCGCCCTTCAACTTCCCGCTCATCCTCGGCCTGCGTTCGGTGGCTCCCGCCCTGGCCCTCGGCAACGCCGTGCTGCTGAAGCCGGATCCGCGCACCGCGGTGAGCGGCGGCGTGGTCATCGCCCGGATCTTCGAGGAGGCCGGGCTCCCCGCGGGCGTCCTGCACCTGCTGCCGGGCGACGGCGCGGTCGGGGAGGCGCTCGTCGAGGCTCCCGAGGTCAGGGTGATCTCCTTCACCGGGTCCACTCCGGTCGGCCGGATCATCGGCGAACAGGCAGGGCGGCTGCTCAAGCGGGCCCATCTGGAGCTGGGCGGGAACAACGCGCTGGTCGTGCTGCCCGGCGCGGACGTGGCGAAGGCGGCCTCGGCGGGGGCGTTCGGCTCGTACCTGCACCAGGGGCAGATCTGCATGACGACCGGCCGGCACATCGTGCACGAGTCGCTGGTGGAGGAGTACACCGCCGCGCTCGCCGCGAAGGCGGACTCCCTGCCGGTCGGCGACCCGGCCCGGCAGGACGTGGCGCTCGGGCCGATCATCGACCGCCGGCAGCTGGAGCGGGTGCACGGCATCGTCGAGGCCAGCGTGGCGGCGGGCGCGAAGGTCGCCGCGGGCGGCGAGATCGACGGCGCCTGCTACCGCGCCACCGTGCTGACCGGCGTGACGACCCGTATGCCGGCCTGGCGGGAGGAGATCTTCGGTCCGGTCGCCCCGGTCATCTCCTTCTCCACGCCGGAGGAGGCCGCACGGATCGTCAACGACTGCGAGTACGGGTTGTCGGTCGGCATCCTCGGGGACGTCGGGACGGCCATGAAGCTCGCCGACCGGATCGACTCCGGCAAGGTCCACATCAACGAGCAGACCGTGAGCGACGAGCCCCACGCTCCCTTCGGCGGGGTCAAGGCCTCCGGCACCGGGTCCCGTTTCGGCGGCGCCACGGCCAACGTCGAGGCGTTCACCGAGACCCAGTGGGTCACGGTCCGCCCGGACATCGCCGACTACCCGTTCTGACCTCCCGGCCCCCGCGGCCGCCCGCCACGGCCACCCCGGCCGGCCCCGCCGTTCCGGCTCCGCTCACTCACACCCGTCCCCCGGGGGGAGAGTCACCATGACTTCCGCCACCACGTCCGGCGCGTCCGCGCAGACCGGCCGCGCCGGCAGCAGCACGTGGACGGTGATCCTCTGCTGGATCACCGTCCTGCTGGAGGGCTACGACCTCGTCGTCCTCGGCGCCATCATCCCCACCCTGCTCAAGACCCACCACCTCGGCATGACCGCGGGCGACGCGACCACCATCGCGACGCTCTCGCTCGTGGGCGTGGCCATCGGCGCCGTCTGCGTCGGTCCGCTCGCCGACCGGCTGGGACGCCGCCGCCTGCTCATCGGCTCGGTGGTGCTGTTCTCGCTCTTCACCATCGTGGTGCCGCTGGCGAACTCCGTGACGATGTTCGCCGCGCTCCGCCTCGTCGCCGGGCTCGGCCTGGGCGCGTGCATGCCCGTCTCGCTCACGATGATGGCCGAGAACATGCCCGCCGACCGCCGGGCGCGGGCGAGCACCCTCACCATGACCGGCTACCACACCGGCGCGGTGATCACCTCGCTGCTGGCCCTGCAGGTGACCGACGACTGGGAGATCCTCTTCTACCTGCTCGGTGTGGTCGGCCTCGTCGTCGCCGTCGTCCAGTGGTTCAAGCTGCCGGAGTCGGAGGCCTTCGTCCGGGCCCGGCGGGACGGGGCCCGGCGGGTGCCGTTCACGGAACTGCTCAAGCCGGCGTACCTGCGCGCGGGCATCGGCGTCTGGGTCGCCTCGTTCATGGGCCTGCTGCTGGTCTACGGCCTGAACACCTGGCTGCCGAAGCTGATGAACGACGCCGGCTACCCGGTGCCCACCGCCGTCACTCAGCTCCTCGTGCTCAACGTCGGCGGTGTGGTGGGCCTGGTCCTCGGCGGGTACGTCGCCGACCGCAAGGGCATCAAGGGCACCACGATGGGCTGGTTCGCGGTCTCGGTGGTCATGCTGGCGTGCCTGAGCGTCAGGATGGAGAGCGACCTGATGCTGAACGCCGTCGTCTTCCTCACCGGCGTGTTCGTCTTCTCGGCCCAGGTGCTCGTCTACGCCTACGTGACCAACTTCTACCCGGCCTCGGTGCGCGGCACCGCGCTCGGGTCGGCGTCCGGGATCGGCCGGATCGGCTCGATCGTCGGCCCGTCCATCACGGGTGCCCTGGTCTCCTCGGGGATCGGTCACCCGTGGGGCTTCTACTTCTTCGCGGCGGTGGCGGTCTTCGGGTTCCTGGCCGTACTGACACTGCCGCGCACCTCGGCCGCTGCCCGGGCGGAGGCCGCCGAGCCCGCGGTCTGACGCCTTCGGGCACGCACGACGGGCACGCACGACGGGAGCAGCGGGGTCACTCCACCCGCTGCTCCCGTCGTACTTCTCGCGGTACTTCCGGCGGCGCCTGCCGCGGTGAGGCGTGGTGCTCAGTCGCTGTCCACGTTCTCGCTCAGCACCTTGCCGTTCGTCGCGTCGACGGCCACGGTCGCCTTGTCCCAGTTGTCGGTCGACACGACGTCGACGGACCACATGACCTTCTGGCCGTCACCCTCGTCGAGCTCGACGTGGGTCACGGTGCCCTTGGCGTTGTCGGTGGCGACCTTCACGGCCTGCTGGGGCGTCTGCGTCGCCTTCTTCAGCCAGTCGGCGACCTGCTGCTTGTCGTCCGCGTCCTGGTCCTCGGTCTGGGTGCGGAAGATCTTGCCGGAGACGGCGTCGATGTCCATCCGGGTCACGGTGCCGTCGGGGGCGGCGACCTTGGCCTCCCACTCCGGGGCGCCCTGACTGGGGGCCGGGTTGGGCATGCTCGGGCTGGGCGAGCCGGTCGACGCGGTGGCCTCGGCGGTGGTGCGCTTCAGTTCGAGGTCGACGAGCTTGCCCTCGGGGACCTCCTTGACGGCGGTGTCGGCCGCCTTGTCCCAGGTGACCTTCGCCAACGGGACCAGGGCCTTGCGCTCGGCCTGGTCCTCGGTCAGGGATGCGGAAGGAGAGGGGGAGGCGGTGTTGGTGGCGGACGCGGTGTTGGTGGCAGGGGTGGTCTGAGCCGCCTCGGCGACACTGGAGCGTGTCGTGTCGGCGTTCGTGCAGCCGGTCATCAGCAGCACGGAACTGCCCAGGGCGCAGATGACGGCCATCGAACGAAGAGGCGGGAGACGTCGCACAGAGCTCATGCACCTCTCCGTAACCGTATGACCGTCTTGTCATACCGGTTCGGGCGGGAAACCACCGCAATGGCCGATCCGCTCAGCGGACCGGGGCACACACCGCCCGGTCCTCCTCCGGGACGGCCCCGGGGCGGCACGGGACGGCGGTGCGGGCGCCCGTGTGCTCCAGCCACTCCCGGTACGCGGTGGACTGGCGGGCCACCTCCCAGTACGCCTCCTCCAGCGCCGGGTAGACGGCGTCCACCTCGGTCCGGGTGCGTGCGGCCAGCAGCAGGCGCACTCCGAGGGGGTCGCCGTACAGGCGTCGTACCGCCATGTCGGGGCGGGACTGGGAGCTGGGCTGGCAGACGGTCACGACCTCGCCGGTGGCGACGAGTGACGCGGCGGTGTGGTAATCCCCGTGCAGGACGCGCGGGTCGAGGCCGACGGCGCGCAGCATGCGGTGCACCCCGTCCCACTCGCCGTCGACGGTGAGGTCGACCATCCACCGGTCCTCCGCCAGGTCGGCGAGGCGGACGACGGACCGGGCGGCCGCGGGGTGGTCGGCGGGCAGCATGACGAACTGCGGTTCGCGCTCGACGAGCACCCGCAGCCGCAGCCCCTCGGGGACGTGCAGCGGGCAGCCCTCGACCTCGTGCACGAAGGCGACGTCGAGCTGACCGTCCGCGACCCTGCGCAGCAGGGCGTTGGCGGAGACGTCCATCTGGAGGGAGGGCTCCAGGCCGGGCCGTCTGAGCCGGCGCAGCCAGCCGGCCAGGGCGCGGCTCGCCGTGGAGCCGACGCGCAGCCGGCTGTCGCCGCCGGTCGCGGCGGCGCGGGCCTCGCGGACGAGGGTGCTCATGTCGGCGAGGAGCGGGCGGGCTCGGCCGAGGACCGTCCGGCCGAGCGGGGTGGGACGGCAGCCGGTGCGTTCCCGGACGAACAGGGGCCCTCCCAGGGCCTGTTCGATGCGGCTCAACTGCGTGCTCAAGGTGGGCTGCGCGACGCCGAGTCGGCGTGCCGCCCGATGCAGGCTGCCGGCGTCGGCGATGGCGCACAGTGCGCGTAGGTGCCTCACCTCGAGCTCCATGGAGGGAGAGTAGGGCGGAACGTTTGGTTGCGCCAGGTGAACAAAACGCGGCGGACCAGGGCGAGTTCTGCACAGCGGGAGAAGCTGTCCGCACCGGTGTCCGCCCGGTGACGGACCCGGGCCGCGACGCTTTGGTGGTGCCACCGGTGGTGATAGCCCGGCCCTATCCCCTGTTGCCATCATCACAGCGGCTCAGGTGCGTCCCACACTCACCGATGACGACTTCTCCCCACTCCCCCACACAAGGAGTCATCGATGCGCATCAGTCTGCCCCTGCTGTCCACCGCGGTCGGTCTCGGCCTCACGGCTGCCGTGCTCGGCGCCGGTCCGGCCGCCACCGCCGCCGCCCCCCAGGCGCCGGCCCGGGCCGCGCAGGTCGGCTACCAGCCCGCGGCCGGTTCGGGCGAAGACGCCGCCGCCAACCGGGCGTTCTTCGAGGCGGTCATCAAGTCCGTCGCCGAGAAGCGCGCCGCCGCCCCGTCCTCGGCGGCCGCCGTCACCGTCTACTACAGCGCCACCAACGCGCCCAGCTTCCGCTCGCAGATATCCCGCTCCACCCAGATCTGGAACAGCTCGGTGTCCAACGTACGGCTGGCGGAGAGAAGCTCGGGCGCGGACTTCGCCTACTACGAGGGCAACGACTCGCGTGGGTCGTACGCCTCCACGGACGGACACGGCAACGGCTACATCTTCCTCGACTACCGGCAGAACCAGCAGTACGACTCGACCCGCGTGACCGCCCACGAGACCGGGCACGTGCTCGGCCTCCCCGACCACTACTCCGGCCCGTGCAGCGAACTGATGTCGGGCGGCGGCCCCGGCCCGTCCTGCACCAACGCCTACCCGAACGCCACCGAACGCAGCCGGGTGAACCAGCTGTGGGTGAACGGCTTCAAGGCCGCCCTCGACAAGGCACTGCAGAAGACGTCGCAGCGCTGAGCGTCCGAGGGAGAGGCGCGGGGGTGGCCCGGCCGGGCGCCCCCGCGCACCCCTGTCTCCCGCACCGCATGCGCAACCTCCCCGGGGGTAGGCGGAGTTCACTCCGCACCGACTTCCGAAGGAGCCTGATGTGAACGAGGGGAAGGCGCCCGTCGACGACGGGCTCGGCACTCTGGAACCGGGCACCCGGCAGCGCGGACAGTTGCGCAGCCGCGCCGCCGACATCACGTGGACGGCGCTGTGCGTGGTGCTCGCGCTGTGGGCGGTGTGGAGCGCCGTCGGCGTCGTCCGGGACGGGACGGCCTGGGCGTACTCCGCCGTGGCCTGGGTGTTGCTCGCCGCCGCACTGGCACTGCGGGCACTCGCGGTGCGTCGCAGGACGTCGCTGTAGGGCCCTCGGTCACCGGGCGGTGGGCAGCGCCGCGAGCACGGCCCGGTGGACGGCCCTGGCCAGCCGTGCGCCCCACTCCGAGCGCGGTCCGGCGAAGGCGTAAACCTCGGCGTCCGCCCGTGGGGCGCGGGCGGCGACGCACACGGCGTCCGTCGGGGTGCCGGAACAGTCGAAGCCCGCTTCGAGCAGCGCCTGGACCTTGGCCTCGGTCGCCGTCATCACGGCGTTGACCAGGGCCGCGTCGCTCAGCGCCACGGGCAGGGCGGTGACGATGTTGATCGTTCCCGGAGCGGCGGTCCCGGTGGCCCCCTCGGCGAGCGAGGCCGCCCAGCCGCGCACCGTGACGCCCGCAGTCACCACGGCCTCCGCGCCGCCGTCCCGCGCGCTGCCGGAGGCGGACACGTCGGCGGCCGTCATCAGGCCCACGCCCGGCCCCCGGGCGCCGGCGGCGCGAGCCAGGGCCGCGAGGTGCCGTGCGGGGTCGGTGCGCTGGTAGCCGTGCGCGACCTGGGCGTTGAGCACCCATGCGCGTTCGCCGATCCCGCCGCCCAGCACGGCGCTGCTGGCCGTCCGCCAGCCCGGGCCCGGGCACCACAACAGGGCGTGCAGCCGTTCACCGTCCTCCTGGCGTGTCAGGCGCCGAGGGGTCAGCAGCGGGGGCCCGGTACGGGGCGGTGGCAGGAGGGCGGGCACCGGTGGGAGCTCCTCGGGGCGGTCAGGGACGGACCGGATGATCGTACTCAGGGCCGGCACTCCCGCTCCGGCGCCGGGACGGGCGTATTGCGGACCCGGTCGCGGGCACCTTCACTGGACACAACTTCGCCATCAGGCGTCGGATCGGAGGCCGCGATGTTGTCCCACACCCTGGAGCAGGGGGTCCTGGTCATCACGGTGGACCAGGACCCGGGAATCGACGGGCGGGCCACGCTGACCACGCACATCACCCACTTGGTCGACGCCCACAAGCCGGCCCCCGTCGTCATCGTCCTCACCGACCGGGCGGCCGGTCCCGCCGCGGTCAGTGCCGTGCTCCGGGCCCATCAGTGGTGCGGTCGCCCGGGTGTCCTGATGAGCGTCGTCACCCACAGCGCGCCCGTCCGGCGGCTGCTGGAGAACAACGCCGACACCTCCGGCCCGCGGCTGGTCGTCCATGCCCGGGTCGACACCGCCATCAGCACCGCCTTCACCGCGGCGGCCTAGGCCCAGAGGGAGAGGGGCGTCCGCCGCCCGTCAGGGCCGTCCGAGCCAGAGGTCGGGACCGAACACCTCGTAGTGGACGGCCCGCGCCGGCACACCCCGGCGCAGCAGGTCGCCACGGACGGCGCGCATGAAGGGCACCGGGCCGCACAGGTAGGCCGTGAGGCCCGGGGGCAGATCGACGCCGGCGAGGTCGGCGCGGCCGGCCGACGCGTGCGGTGCCTGGTCGCCGGGCTCCTCGTACCAGAGGTGGAGCCGGGCACCGGGCAGCGCGCGTATCAGGTCCAGCTGCTCCTGGCGGTGGGCGTGGTCGGCGGGGGTGCGGTCGGCGTGGACGACGGTGACCGGGCGGGTGGCGCCGGACGCGGCCAGGTGGTCCAGCACGGACAGCACGGGGGTGATGCCGATGCCGGCCGAGGCCAGCAGCAGGGGGCCGTCGCCGTCCACCGGCGCGAGGTCGCCGAACGGTGCGGACACGGTGAGGACGTCGCCCTCGCGCGCGTGGGCGTGGAGCCAGGACGAGACCTCGCCCTCCGGTCCCGCGCCGCCCCGGACGCGCTTGACGGTGATGCGCCGGTCGGACCGGCCGGGGCCGGCGGACAGGCTGTACTGCCGGATCTGCCGGGAGCCGTCGGGCAGTTCGGACCGTACGCTGACGTACTGGCCCGGGCGGAACGGCGGCGTGGGGTGGCCGTCGACGGGCCGGAGTGCGAGGGAGACCGCGTCGGGGGTCTGCTCGCGCCGTTCGACGATCTCCATGCGGCGCCAGACCTCTCCCTCGGCGACCCCCGCCTCCTGGTAGAGGCGGGTTTCGAGGGCCATGAGCGCGTGGGCCATCAGCCAGTAGACCTCGTCCCAGGCCGCCGCGACCTCGGGGGTGACGGCGTCGCCGAGCACCTCCGCGATGGCGGCGAACAGATGACGGTGGACGATCTTGTACTGCTCGGCCGTGATGCCGAGGGAGGCGTGCTTGTGCGCGATCCTGGAGAGCATCGCGTCCGGACGGACGTCGGGGTGGTCCAGCAGCATGCCGGCGAACCCGGCGATGGAACCGGCCAGCGCCCGCTGCTGCTCCCCGCCGGCCTGGTTGCCGCGGTTGAAGAGGTCCCGCAGCAGCTCGGGGTGGGCGTCAAACAGCTTCCGGTAGAAGAGCGTGGTGATGTCGCCGAGGGCGCCACCCACCGCCGGGAGGGTGGCCCGGACCACGGGGACCGACTGTTCGGAGAGCACGGTGACTCCTTAATTGGTAACTGAAATTCGTGTTTTGACGCCGACTCGCCCCCCGTCCGCGACGGTCACACACCCCGCCCTCCGGTCACACCGAGGAGCGGTCACACCGAGGGGCGGTCCGTCAGGCCGATGAGGACCGGACCGGTCGGCGAGGCCACCAGGTCGGTCACGGTCAGCGGGTCGAGCGCGGCGTAGAACGCCTCCTGCGCTTCCCGCAGCGCGCCCCGCAGGCGGCAGGCCCCGCGCAAGGGGCACGGCGAGTCGCCCTCGCAGGCGACCACCTCACCGTCGCCCTCCAGCTCGCGCACCAGTCGGCCCACCGAGGCGCGCCGCCCCGGGTCGGTCAGCGTGAGCCCGCCGCCGCGCCCGCGCCGCGCCTCGACCACGCCGAGGTGCCGCAGCCGCGTGATGGCCTTCGCCGCATGCGTGTACGGCACGCCGACCGCCTCGGCCACCTCGCGGGTGGTCAAGGGGTCGTCCCCGTCTCTCACGACCGCCAGGCGCATGACGGAGCGCAGCGCCAGGTCGGTGAACTTCGTCAGCCGCACAGCCCGGACGCTATCAAATACGCATGCTAGATTCGTCTTTACCTCGCGCCCTCGGCCTGTGGAGCGCGTCACTCGACCGGCCGTGCCGGGGCCGGCCGCTCGACGGGGCGGCCGGACAGTCCGGTCGGGCATCTCGGACCTTGGGACGGTGGCATCCGATGGCAGCGGCAGACCGCGACTCCCCCGCCCCGGCGGCGGACACCCCTCGCCCCCGGGTCCTCTGCGACCTCGCGGAGCTCCTGCCGCCCGGCGACGACCTGTCCGCCGGCGCCCTGTGGAGGCTCGCGGAGCCCGGACGACAGCTCGACGCCAACGTCGTCCGCATCCCCGCGGCGGGGCGGGTCGACACCCACACGGAGCCGGACCTCGACGTCCTGCTGCTCGTCCTCGACGGCGAGGCCGCCCTCGTCGGTCCCGACGGCCGGCGGCCCCTGCGCGCGGGCGCCCTGACCTGGCTGCCCCACGGCTCGACGCGCGCGGTCCACGCCGGACCGGACGGGGTGACGTACCTGACCGTGCACCGACGGCGTCCCGGCATGCGGATCCAGCCCCCGGAGGCCGCCGACCGGCTCCGGCCCGACGAAACCTGAGGCCGCGGCGGCCGGCCGACGCGGGCGGACACGGACGGCCGGCGCGGCGGTGACCAGGCGCGTGGCGGTGGCGTCGCGGCCGGACCTCTGCGCCTGGAGCGGGAAACGAGACACGGCGGCGTCAGGATCCGTCACTGTTGCGTCGGCCTTGTGTGGGCACCCCGTGAGGGACGAGAGAGGTGGCGACATGGAGGACTGGCGCGGGTTCGCTCAGCAGATGGCGTCGTTGGCGCGCGATCTGCTGGCCCAGGAATCGGTGAACGACACGCTCAAGCGCATCACCGGTTCGGCCACGGAACTGGTGGAGGGCTGCGACGCCGCCGGCATCCTCATCCTGCGCGGCCACCGGGTGCAGTCCCTCGCCCCCACCGACCAGGTGGTGGTGGACAGCGACGATCTGCAAGGACGCGTCGGGGAAGGACCGTGCTTCGACGCCGCGCGCACCTCCGAGGGGCAGCGGCAGTTCCGGATCGCCGACTTCACCGATCAGGCACGGCGCTGGCCCGAGTACGTGCCCGCGGCCCGCAGGCTGGGGCTGGGCAGCATGATGGGGTTCCTGCTCTTCACCGAGGACGAGGACCTCGGTGCCCTGAACCTGTACTCCTACCGCCCGGGGGCGTTCACGGAAGCCAGCGAGCTGGCCGGCTGGCTGCTCGCCTCCCACGCCGCCGTCGCCTTCTCCAGCGCCCGTACGCACGCCCAGATGCAGGAGGCGATCGGTACCCGGCACACGATCGGCGAGGCCATGGGCATCCTCATGGGCAGCCGGCGGCTGACCGAGGACCAGGCCTTCGCGGTGCTGCGCCGGTACTCGCAGGACCACAACGTGAAGCTCCGCGACATCGCCCGCCAGGTGTGCGAGCGGGGCGGCCCGCCCTGAGCCCTCCAGGCGCCCGGACCCCGAACGCGCACCGGATGGCGTACGGCTCGGCCGCAGCGGGCACACGACAGCGATGACCTTGGCCGACTTCCTCTTCGCCGTACTGGGGGCGGGTGCGCTCGCGGCGGCCGTGATACCCCGGCTGGTGGCCGGGCGACCCCTGTCCATGCCGCTCGTCTTCCTGGCCTGCGGCGTCGTCCTGCAACTGCTCCCCACGCCGCTGCCCGAGATCGACCTCGTACGCGACCGGGTGTGGGTGGAGCACCTGACCGAGATCTGCGTGATCGTCTCCCTGATGGGCGCCGGCCTCGCGCTGAACCGTCCCTTCGGCCGGCGCCGCTGGCAGGCTCCCTGGCGGCTGATCGGCATCGCCATGCCCCTGACCATCGCGGCCACGGGACTGCTCGCCTGGTGGCTGCTGGACTGGCCGCCGGCCGCCGCGCTGCTGCTCGCCGCCGTACTGGCACCCACCGACCCGGTCCTCGCCTCCGAGGTGCGGGTGGGTGCGCCCACCGACTCCGAACACGACGAGGACGAGGTGCGGTTCGCGCTCACCGGTGAGGCAGGGCTGAACGACGGCCTGGCCTTCCCGGTCGTCATGGCCGCGATCGCACTGGCAGCGTCCGCGGGCACCGGCATGTCCGGTGACTGGGTCGGGCACTGGCTGCTGGTCGACCTGCTCTACGGGTGCCTGGTCGGCGTCCTGGCGGGCCTGGCCGTCGGCAGACTGCTCGGCTGGCTGTTCTTCCGCGCCGGCCCGGAGTCGTTCCGCCTGTCCGAACACCGCGAGGGCTTCGTCGCCCTGGGCGCCACCTTCCTGTCCTACGGCGTCACCGAACTCGCCCACGGCTACGGCTTCCTGGCCGTCTTCGTCACCGCCTGCAGCATCCGCGCCGCCGAACGCGACCACGGCTACCACGCCGTGCTCCACGACTTCGTCGAGCAGGTGGAACGGCTGCTGACCGCCGGGCTCCTCTTTCTGCTGGGTGCCTGTGTCGCCCAGGGCGCCCTGGCCGACCTGACCTGGCGGGGCGCGGCCGTCGGTCTGCTCGTGCTGCTCGCGGCCCGGCCGGCGGCCGGGTGGATCGCGCAGCTCGGAACGGCCGCGGGACCACGGGAACGGCTCGTCACCGCCTTCTTCGGCATCCGCGGCATCGGCTCGCTGTTCTATCTCGCGCACGCCCTCGGAACGGAGGGCTTCCACGTGCCGGCCGGGGAGTTGTGGGCCGTGGTGGCCTTCACCGTCCTCGCCTCCGTGGCCCTGCACGGGGTGACCGCCTCTCCCGTGATCGCCCGCCTCGACCGGCTGCGGACGCTCAGGGCGCACGGCCGCCGGCACCCCGGGCGGACACCGAGCGAGGCGGACGTGGCCGGCGAGCGTCTGTGACCGCGACGCGAGAAACCGACGGAATCCGCGCGGTAATTGAGCAAGACCCTTCTCCTTCGGATCGCCGACTCTCGTATAGTGATCGCCAGTTGCGTGCCGTGTGAAAGCTGCCTGCCCACACGCGCCCCGAAGCCGACACGAGGGCCGCTCCGGCGGCCTGGCGAGGACCCGATTGATGACCGCGCCCGCCCGCCCCGGCGACCGACCCTCCCCCCGCGCCCTCGTATCCGTGGCCCTGCCCTGCGCGGTGGTCTCGGCGCTCGTCGTCGGCGGCGCCGTCGCCGCGGCACCGCCCTCGGTACGGGTCCCCCTCGGCCTGGGAGCGAGCGCCGCGGCGATCCTGCTCTGCGTGGCGGTGACCGTGGCCGTGCACGCCGTGCGCGAGGGGCGGGCCACCCGCCGCCTGCTGGACACCGCTCGCGCGGACGTCGGCGGACTCACGCGGGACCGGGCGCGCCTCGCCGAGCAGGCGGCACGGGAGCAGGAGCGCCTGCGGGCCGAGGCCGAGCGTGAACGGGCCCTTCTGCTCGGCGAGTTCGACCGGGATCGGGAGCGACTGGCGGACGGTTTCGAGCAGGAGCGCGCACGTCTGGCCGAAGAACGGGCCCAGGAGGTCGCCCGGCTCACCGAGGAGACCGGCCGGCTGCGGACGCGGCTGGACCGGGCGACCGGAGAGCGGGCCGCCGCCGTCTCGGCGACCGCCAACGCGGCCGGCCGGATGCAGGCGTTGGCCACGGGGATGCTCGCCGACCTGCGGGCCATGGAGGAGCGGCACGGCGACGAGGACGTCCTCACCGACCTGTTGCACCTCGACCACCGCACCGCTCAGGCGGGCCGGCTCGCCGACTCCGTCGCCGTCCTCACCGGCGCTCGCTCCGGACGCCGGTGGGCGCGGCCCATCGGCATGGAGTCGATCCTGCGCGGGGCGATGGGACGTATCGCCGGATACCAGCGGGTGCGTGTCCACTCGGCCAGCGATCGCGCGGTCGCCGGGCACGCCGCCGAGGGCGTCATGCACGCGCTCGCCGAGATCCTCGACAACGCGGCGAACTTCTCGCCGCCGACCGCCGAGGTCCACGTGTACGTGGAGGAGGTGCCGGCCGGCGTCATCGTGTCCGTGGAGGACAGCGGGCTGGTGATGGGCGAGGTCCAACTGCGCCGCGCCCAGCAGGCGGTCTCCGGCGACACCGCCGGTATCGGCGGCCTGACCGGCACCCGGCTGGGCCTCGCCGTGGTGGGCCGGCTGTCGGCGAAGTACGGGCTGAAGGTGTCCTTCCGGCCGTCCGCGCGCGGCGGCACCGGCGTGCTGATGCTCATCCCCCAGGACATCCTCAGCGGCCCGGCCGTGTCCGAGGGCCCCGCCTCGCACGCGGCGGCCCCGGACGGGATCACCTCGAACCGGACCGCCACGAGCCCCGCGGTCGCGGTCCCGGCGGACCCGCCGCGCTCAGCGGCGGACCCGGCCGTCGCGCCCGCCCCCGCCGGCGACCTCGCCCCCGGCGGCGCGGACCTCGAACCGCTTCCCGTCCACGAGTCGGCGGAGCGCGGGCCGCACGCTGCGGGCGAGTCCGCCGAGCCGGCCACGGAACTGCCCAAGCGCCGCCGCGGCCGCACCCTCGCCGCGGCCGAGCGCGCCCGGTCCACGACCAGGACCGACGAGCCCCGCCCCGCCCCGCCCGCCGACGACGCGAAGGTGCGCGCGGCCCGCTTCAGCAGCTTCCGCCAGGCGGTACGGCCGGCCGGCCCCTCCGGTGCGCGGGGCAGCGCCCCACAGCCGGACACCGCCGCACCCGAACCCACCGAGACGGCCCCCGACCACCCGTCCCACTCGCACGCGCACCCGGAAGGCGACACCACCTCATGACCGGCTCGACCACCGCCGACGAGAAGCTCACCTGGCTCATCGAGGGCCTCCTGGAGCGCACTCCGGGTGCGCGGCACGCGCTCGTCCTCTCCCGGGACGGACTCAAGCTGTGCCGCACCCCCGAGCTCTCCGTCGACCAGGCCGACCAGCTCGCGGCGATCGCCGCCGGCATCCAGTCGCTCTCCCACGGCGCGTCCGTGGAGTTCGGGGACGGCAGCGGCGGTGTGCGCTCGGCCATGACCGAGTTCTACGGCGGCATCCTGTTCATCGTCGAGGCGGGTGAGGGCGCGCACCTGGCCGTCGTCACCTCGGAGGACGCGGACGCGGGGCTCGTCGGACACAACATGAGCGAGCTCATCGAGCAGCTCGGCGAGCACCTCACCGCGCAGCCCCGTACGTCATGAGCCGCCCCGGCAGGGACGACGCACCCGACCGCCTGTACACCGTCACCCAGGGGCGCAGCCGGTCGGGGCCCGACAGCCCCTTCGACCTCGTCACCCTCATCGTCGCCGAGTGCGAGCCGGGGCCCGGCATGCAGTCGGAGCACACGGCGATCCTGCGGATGACCGAGGCCCCCACGGCGGTGGTGGAGATCGCCGCCGAACTGCGGCTCCCGGTGAGCATCACCAAGATCCTGCTCTCCGACCTGCACGCCGCAGGGCGCGTGAGCGTGCGCCATCCGCGCAAGGCAGCCGTCCCCGATCCCGACATCCTGGAGCAGGTGCTCGT
Organism: Streptomyces ambofaciens ATCC 23877; assembly: GCF_001267885.1. NCBI lineage: Bacteria > Bacillati > Actinomycetota > Actinomycetes > Kitasatosporales > Streptomycetaceae > Streptomyces > Streptomyces ambofaciens. The sequence continues at coordinate 766,359 of NZ_CP012382.1, forward strand.
TGGACTCCGCAATCTCTGACGCCTCCACACCAGCGCGTACACCGCTGGGTGCGTCCGCCGACAACGGTCTCAAGATCGTGGTCGTGGGCGGGTTCGGTGTCGGCAAGACGACCATGGTCCGCTCGGTCAGCGAGATACGTCCCCTCAACACCGAGGAGACCATGACGCAGGCCGGCGAGGCGGTCGACGACATCAGCGAGGTGCGCGGGAAGACCGCGACGACCGTGGCCTTCGACTTCGGCCGCATCAGCCTCGACGCGCGCAACGTGCTGTACCTGTTCGGCGCGCCCGGCCAGGAGCGCTTCTGGTTCCTCTGGGACCGGCTGTTCTCCGGCACGCTCGGCGCGGTGGTCCTGGTGGACACCCGCCGCATCGACGACTCCTGGTACGCCATCGACCGTCTGGAGCACCACGGCACGCCGTTCATCGTCGCCTGCAACGACTTCGGCGGCCCCCGGCACTCCCCCGACGCCGTCCGCGAGGCTCTCGACCTGGACCCCCGGGTGCCCCTGGTCTCCTGCGACGCCCGGTCCCGCGAGTCCAGCAAGCAGGTGCTGATCGCGCTGGTCGAGCACCTCCAGGCGTGCTACGCCGCCCAGCCCCGACAGGAGTTCGTGTGAGCACCGACGCCACCGACGCCGTACCGCTCAGCGGTCCCCGCTTCCAGACCGAGCCCGCACTGCTGTACCGGCAGATGCGGCGCGAGCACGGTGCCGTCACCCCGGTGCTGCTGGACGGAGACGTCCCCGCGTGGCTGGTGCTCGGCTACCGGGAACTGCACCAGGTGACCGGCGACCCGGTGCTGTTCAGCCGGGACTCCGACCTGTGGAACCAGTGGGAGAACATCCCCGGCGACTGGCCGCTGCTGCCGATGATCGGCCGCAAGCAGCCGTCGATCCTCTACACGGTCGGCGAGCGGCACCGGGAACGCGCCGCCATGATCAGCGACGCCCTGGAGGCCGTCGACCCGCACGTGCTGCGCGGCCACGCCGAGCGGTTCGCCGACGAGCTGGTGGACCGGCTCTGCGCCAAGGGCGAGGCCGACCTCGTCGGCGACTACGCCATGCTGCTGCCGGTGCGCGTGCTGACGCGCCTGTACGGCTTCTCCGACGAGGAGGGTCCCGCGCTCGTCACCGCCCTCAACGACATGATCGACGGCAGGGAGCGGGCCATCGCCGGCCAGACGCACCTCGGCACGTCGATGGCCCGGCTCCTCGCCGACCGGAAGGCGGCGCCCGCCGACGACGTCGCCTCCCGGATGCTGGCCGACGACAGCGGCTTCAGCGAGGAGGAGATCGCCCAGGACCTGATGGTGATGATGGCCGCCGGGCACCAGCCGACGGCGGACTGGATCGGCAACTCGCTGCGCCTGATGCTGACCGACGAGCGCTTCGCCGCGTCCCTGTTCGGTGGCCGCAACAGCGTCGCCGAGGCCATGAACGAGGTGCTGTGGGAGGACACTCCGACCCAGAACGTGGCCGGCCGGTGGGCGTCCCGCGACACACAGCTCGGCGGCCGTCGCATCCGCGCCGGCGACCTGCTGCTGCTCGGTCTCCAGGGCGCCAACTCCGACCCGCAGGTCCGCACCGACGGCTCGGCCCTCACCGGCGGCAACAACGCGCACTTCTCCTTCGGCCACGGTGAGCACCGCTGCCCGTTCCCCGCGCAGGAGGTCGCCGAGGTCATCGCGCGTACGGGCATCGAGGTCGTCCTCGACCGGCTGCCGGACATCGACCTGGCCGTACCCGCCGGGTCCCTCACCCGTCGTCCCTCGCCCTGGCTGCGGGGGCTGACCGAACTGCCCGTGCGCTTCACCCCGACCACCGCCCTGGGAGGCACGTCAGCATGACGACCGGCACCGAAGAAGCCCGGATACCGCTGGACCCGTTCGTCACCGACCTGGACGGCGAGAGCGCCCGGCTGCGCGCGGCCGGTCCGCTGGCCGCGGTGGAGCTGCCGGGCGGGGTGCCCGTGTGGGCGGTCACCCACCACGCCGAGGCCAAGGCCCTCCTCACCGACCCCCGCCTGGTCAAGGACATCAATGTCTGGGGGGCGTGGCAGCGCGGCGAGATCCCCGCGGACTGGCCGCTGATCGGGCTGGCCAACCCGGGCCGTTCCATGCTCACCGTGGACGGCGCCGAGCACCGGCGGCTGCGGACGCTCGTGGCGCAGGCACTCACGGTGCGCCGCGTGGAGCACATGCGCAAGCGGATCACCGAGCTCACCGACCGGCTGCTGGACGAACTGCCGGCGGACGGCGGCGTCGTCGACCTCAAGGGCGCCTTCGCCTACCCGCTGCCGATGTACGTCGTCGCCGACCTCATGGGCATCGAGGAGGCACGGCTGCCGCGGCTGAAGGTGCTGTTCGAGAAGTTCTTCTCGACCCAGACGCCGCCGGAGGAGGTCGTGGCGACCCTCACCGAGCTGGCCGGGATCATGGCCGACACGGTCGCCGCGAAGCGCGCCGCGCCCGGTGACGACCTGACCAGTGCGCTGATCCTGGCCTCCGAGGACGGCGACCACCTCACCGACGAGGAGATCGTCTCCACGCTGCAGCTGATGGTGGCCGCGGGGCACGAGACCACGATCTCGCTCATCGTGAACGCCGTGGTCAACCTGTCCACGCACCCCGAGCAGCGGGACCTGGTGCTGTCCGGGGAGGCCGACTGGTCCGCGGTCGTCGAGGAGACGCTGCGCTACTCGACCCCCACCTCGCACGTCCTGATCCGCTTCGCGACCGAGGACGTCCCGGTCGGCGACCGGGTGATCCCCGCCGGTGACGCGCTGATCGTGTCGTACGGCGCGCTGGGCCGGGACGAGCGGGCCCACGGTCCCTCGGCGGGCGAGTTCGACATCACCCGCACCTCGCAGAACCGGCACATCTCCTTCGGGCACGGCCCGCACGTGTGCCCCGGCGCCGCCCTGTCCCGGCTGGAGGCCGGCGTGGCCCTCCCGGCGCTCTACGCCCGCTTCCCGCGGCTGGACCTGGCGGTGCCCGCGTCGGAACTGCGCAACAAGCCGGTGGTCACGCAGAACGACCTCTTCGAGCTGCCGGTCAGGCTGGTCTGACCCGGTTCCGGCACACCGCGCCGGACCAGGGGCGCACCCGCGGGGCGTTTGCCCGCCGCCCTGCGGGTAACTCCGGCATTCCGGACGCCGAACCCGAATCGGCACACCGGCGTCGACACTGCTGTGTGGCACCCCGGGAGGCGCCATGTGGAAGCGCAAGGGCAGGAAGAGCCGTCGGGCCGCGAGGCCGGTCCCCGTGGAGCTGTGCGACCTGTGCGCCAGGGTCTTCCCCGCGGACGAGTCCGTGGGCGGCTACGTCCCGGACTCCTCGGCGGCGCACGCCACCGAGGACTGCTTCGACGGGCTGCGCCGCATCACCGCGTGCTGCGACGAACACTTCGACGTGATCAAGGACGGCTACGCGCACCGGCCCTTCGTGACGGAGGAGCTGTGGGCCGCGAAGCTCACCCGCGCCCTGACCAGTGGCCCGACGGCGCTCTCCATGGACCAGCTCGGCTGCCGGACCGGCCTCCAGGAGCCGCAGATACGCGCCGCCATCGCCTGGCACAACGAGCGGATGCGCGAGCAGCAGCGCACGGACCCCTGACCCGGGCCGGGAGACGGGTCCTTTCCGCGCCGCCCGGCCGCGTGAGCGCGATCTGGGCCGCGGGAGGGGGAACGGGGCCGCGTGAGCGCGCCTGGGACCACGAGAGTGGGACCCCGCGGGACCCGGTGAGTGGGGCCGGGGCCCGGTGAGTGGGGTCGGGGCCCGGTGAGTGGGGTCGGGGCCCGGTGAGTGGGGCCGGGGCCCGCGTGGCCCGCTTCAAGGACCGCGCCGGGCCAGCCCCGGACGGCCGCCGCACCCCCGCCGTCCACCCCACGGGCCCACCGATCCCGCGCCGTCCGTCCACGGGCCCACCGCACCCGCACCGGCCACCCCACGGGCCCACCGATCCCGCACCGGCCGTCCCGCAGGCCCAGCGCACCCGCACCGTCCACCCCGCAGGCCACCGATCCCGCTCCGGCCGTCCCGCAGGCCCACCGATCCGGCACCGTCCGTCCCATGGCCCACCGCCCCCGCGCCGACCACCCCACCGCCCACCGATCCCGCGTCGGCGACCTCACCGCCCGGACCCGGGCGAAGGCCGTCCGGGTGGCAGCGACGGGCGTCCGGGGGGCGGCACGTTTGTCCGGTCGCCGCGCGGGTCACTCAGTTGCGCGTCCGCGCGCCATCGAGGGGACCGCCCGAGGAGCTTCCCGTGAACCGGTTCTGGCAGCCGTTCCACCGAGTGTGGGACCGGCTGGCCGCGTCCTCCCTCGTCCGGCGGGGCCGGGACCTGGAGCTGATGCACCGGGCCATGGGATTCGCCACCCTCGCGCTGGTCACACTGGCGCCACTGCTGATCGTGGTGGCCGCCTTCGACCCGCTGGGACGCGGCGGCTTCGCCTCCTGGCTGTCCGACGGCATGGGACTGTCCGGCCGGTCCGCCCGTGTGCTGACCGACATCTTCAGTCCACCGCCCAAAGTGGTCGGCACGACGAGCGTGTGGGGCGGTATCGCGCTCGCGGTCTTCGGCGTGTCCTTCGCGGCGAGCGTGCAGAACGGCTACGAGCGCATCTGGGAGCTCCCCTCCGGCCCGTGGCACCGCGTCTGGCGGCAGCTGACCTGGGTGATCGCGCTGACCGCCTACCTCTACCAGGAGGTGCAGACGCGGACCGCCCTGCACGGGTCGCTGCGGATCGCCCTGTCCACGGCGACGGGAATCCTGTTCTTCTGGTGGGGTCAGCACTTCCTGCTGGGCAGCCAGGTGCGCTGGCGGGACCTGCTGCCCGGGGCGATCGCGACCGTGGTGGGCCTGATCGGCCTGCGTGGCTTCTCCTACCTCGTCTTCACGCCGCTCATCCTCGACAACGCGATCAGCTACGGCACGGTCGGCATCGTCCTGGTGGTGGAGTCCTGGCTGATCGGGGTCGGGTTCGTCGTCTTCGGCGGTGCGATGGTCGGCCACTGGTTCTGCGAGCACCACTGGTGGACCCGGAACATCGACCGCGTCGACCGGGACTGACCCCCCTCGCGAAGGCCGACCGTCCCGGTCACCCCCGCACGGGCGGCGGCGCCGCGCTCGCCCGGGTCACCAGCCGGGTCGGCACCAGCGTCGTGCCCCGCTCCGGCCCCTCCTGACGCATCTTGCGCAGCACCGCCTGCACGCAGAGCCTGCCCACCTCGGCGAAGTCCTGGTGCACCGTGGTCAGCGGCGGCAGGAAGGAGCCCGCCTCCGGGATGTCGTCGAAGCCGATGACGCTGACGTCCCCGGGGACCCGCCGGCCGCGTTCGTGCAGGGCGCGCATCAGGCCGAGGGCCATCTGGTCGTTGGCCGCGAAGACGGCCGTGCACTCCTCGCGGGCGGCGAGCTCCAGACCGGCGCGGTAGCCGGACTCGGCCGACCAGTCGCCCCGGAACAGCGGCGGCGGGGTGCGGCCGGCCTCGGTGAGCGTGCGCCGCCAGGCGTCCGTACGGCGCTGCGCCGCGAAGGAGCCCTCGGGGCCGCCCAGGTGCCACACCGTCTCGTGCCCGAGCTCCAGCAGATGGCGCACCGCGGCGCGGGTGCCGCCGGCCTGGTCGGTGTCGACGACCGTGTAGTGCTCACCGGCGTCGGAGTCGACCACCACGACCTGTACGTGGGGCGGCAGCTGAAGGGTCACCGCGTCCAGCAGGTGGACCTCCATGATGACGATCACCGCGTCGACGGCGAGCTCCTCCAGCCGGGAGAACGCGCCGCGCACCTCGTCCTGGGTCGGGACGGCGACCGGCAGCAGCGTCACCGCGTAGCCCTCGGCCGCCGCCGAGGTCGCGATGGCCTCCAGGGTCCGGACGTTGCCCGTGGTCGCCAGCGAGAAGGTGATGACCCCGATGGTGCGGAACTCGCCGCGCTTGAGGGCCCTGGCCGCGCTGTTGGGCCGGTAGCCCAGCTCCTTCATGGCCGCCAGCACCTGCCGCCGGGTCTCCTCGTTCACTCCCGCATAGCCGTTGGAGACGCGGGAGACGGTCTGCGAGGAGACTCCCGCCAGCCGGGCCACATCCGCCATCGAGGCCGTCCGGCCGACGCCGCCGCGGCTCCGTCTCGTGCCCGCGGCCGGTACCGGCGGGTCCGCCGTGGCCCTCTCTGCCATGCCCACTCGCCGTCCGCCACCTCTCTGTCGCCGCACGGTCCCGGCCCCCTGGGACCCTTGACCGTCGTCATCGGGGCAGTGTAGACATGCCGCCACCGGATGTTTACGTAAACATAGCACTCACCGCCCCCTGTTCAGACGGTCGGTGTTTGCGTAAACATCAAGGGGCGCGGCCCGCGGAGAGCACGGTCCGGCCGACGCCCGTGTTCCAGGACGTGGACGAGCGAGGAACGACATGACGACGCTGCAAGAGCCGGTGGCCGCCGAGCCGCGGCCCGCCCCGCCCCCGACGAGGCGGGACCGCCGCTCCTGGACGGGGTGGGGCTTCCTCGGCCCCTTCGTGGCCGTGTTCGCCCTGGTCTTCCTCGCGCCGATCGCGTACTCGGTGTACCTGAGCCTCTTCCGCGACCAGCTCATCGGCGGGAACACGTTCGTCGGTCTGGACAACTACACCCAGGCGCTCCAGGACGACCGGTTCTGGGCCGCGATCGGCCGGGTGTCGCTCTTCCTGGCGGTACAGGTGCCGATCATGCTCGGCATCGCGCTGCTGGTCGCCCTGGCGCTGGACAGCGGACGGCTGTACGGCCGGGACTTCTTCCGCATCTCCATCTTCCTGCCGTACGCCGTGCCCGCCGTGGTGGCCACCCTGATGTGGGGCTTCATGTACGGCACCCGCTTCGGCCTGGTCGGCGACATCAACGGCGCGCTCGGCGTCTCGCTGCCCGACCCGCTCTCCCCCGATCTGGTGCTCGCCTCCATCGGCAACATCGTGACCTGGGAGTTCGTCGGCTACAACATGCTGATCTTCTACGCGGCGCTGCGCGTGATCCCGCACTCGCTGTACGAGGCGGCCCAGATCGACGGCGCCGGCCAGATCCGCGTGATCACCGCCATCAAGCTCCCGGCCATCCGCGGGGCCCTGGTGATCGCGACGATCTTCTCGATCATCGGCAGCTTCCAGCTCTTCAACGAGCCCAGCATCCTGCAGCCGTTGGCCCCCAACGCCCTCACCACCGACTACACGCCGAACTTCTACACGTACTCGCTGTCCTTCAACGGCCAGCAGCACAACTACTCCGCGACGGTCGCCATCGTCATGGGGCTGATCACCATGGTCATCGCCTACGTCGTCCAGCTGCGCGGCATGCGCAAGGGAGTGTGAAGCAGCGATGACCAGTCCCGTCGTCACCGTCTCCGACCGTTCCGCGACCGCGCCGTCCGGCGCTTCGGGCTCCACCCCCAGGCTGCGCACCCCACGGCGCCGGCACTCCCCCGGCAGGCCCCGGCGCAGCGTCCTGCTGACCGTCCTCACCGGGCTGGTGCTCCTGTACAGCCTGGTGCCGTTGGTCTGGCTCGCCATCAGCGCCACCAAGACGCAGGAGGGCCTGTCCCGCTCCTTCGGCCTGTGGTTCGACAGCGACTTCGCGCTGTGGGAGAACATCAGCGAGACCTTCACCTACAACGACGGCGTCTTCACCCGCTGGCTCCTGAACACCCTGCTGTACGTGGTGCTCGGCGCGGGCGGGGCCACCTTCCTCGCCGTGCTCGGCGGCTACGCGCTCGCCAAGTTCGACTTCCCCGGCCGACGGGCCGTCTTCGCCGTCGTCATCGGCGCGGTGGCGGTGCCCGGTACGGCGCTGGCGGTGCCCACCTTCCTCATGTTCAGCGAGATGGGGCTCACCAACACGCCCTGGGCGGTGATCATCCCGTCCCTGATCTCGCCCTTCGGCCTGTACCTGATGTGGGTGTTCGCGAGCGAGGCCATCCCGACCGAACTGATGGAGGCGGCCCGCATCGACGGCGCGGGCGAGGTGCGTACCTTCTTCCGGGTCGCCCTGCCGCTGCTGGCCCCCGGCATCGTCACCGTCCTGCTGTTCACCATGGTCGCGACCTGGAACAACTACTTCCTGCCGCTGGTCATGCTCAAGGACCCCGACTGGTATCCGCTGACCCTGGGCCTCAACAGCTGGAACGCCCAGGCCGCGACCGCCGGCGGTGAGGCCGTCTTCAACCTGGTCGTCACCGGTTCCCTCATCACCATCCTGCCGCTGATCGCCGCGTTCCTGCTGCTCCAGAAGTACTGGCAGTCCGGACTCGCCGCCGGAAGCGTCAAGGAGTAACCCTCCCCCGCCCCTCCAACCCTCAACGGTGCCGGTCCCGGCCACGAAGAAGTGGAAGCACACCCATGCCCAAGCACTCGCGCCGCCTGCTGCGCGCCCTAGGCCTCGTCTGCACCCTCGCCCTCGGGGCGACCGCCTGCGGCGGCTCCGACGACGGGGACCCGGACCAGAAGGCGGTCTCCCCGGCGGACGTCCAAGCCGCCCTGAAGAAGGGCGGCACCATCACCGTCTGGGCGTGGGAGCCCACACTCGAACAGGTGGCGACCGACTTCGAGAAGGAGCACCCCGGCGTCAAGGTGGAGCTCGTCAACGCGGGCACCAACAACGACCAGTACACCGCGCTGCAGAACGCGATCTCCGCGAAGAAGGGCGTCCCCGACGTCGCCCAGATCGAGTACTACGCCATGGGCCAGTACGCCCTGACCAAGCAGCTCACCGACCTCAAGGCGTTCGGCGCGGGCAAGCTCTCCGCGCAGTACTCCCCCGGCCCGTGGAACGGTGTGCGGGCCGGCGGCGAGGGCGTCTACGCCCTGCCGATGGACTCCGGCCCGATGGCCCTGTTCTACAACAAGACCGTCTTCGACAAGCACGGCATCGAGGTGCCCACCACCTGGGCCGAGTACCTGGACGCCGCCCGCGAGCTGCGCAAGGCCGATCCGAAGGCGTACATCACCGCGGACACCGGTGACGCGGGCTTCGCCACCAGCATGCTCTGGCAGGCCGGTTCGCGCCCCTACACGGTCGACGGCACCGAGGTGAAGATCGACTTCTCGGACCAGGGCGCCAAGACCTTCACCGACACCTGGCAGCAGCTCATCGACGAGAAGCTGCTCGCTCCCGTCACCAGCTGGACCGACGAGTGGTACAAGGGCCTCGGCGACGGCACCATCGCGACCCTGGCCACCGGCGCCTGGATGCCCGCCAACCTCGCCTCGGGAGTGAAGAACGCCGCCGGTGACTGGCGCGTCGCCCCGCTGCCCCAGTGGAAGACGGGCGGGAAGACCAGCGCCGAGAACGGCGGCAGCGCGCTCGCCCTGCCCGAGCTGGGCGACAACGAGGCGCTGGCCTACGCCTTCGTCGAGTACGCCAACGCCGGCAAGGGCGTGCAGACCCGACTCGGCAACGGCGCCTTCCCGGCGACCACCGCGGACCTGCAGTCCACGAAGTTCCAGGAGACCGCGTTCCCCTACTTCGGCGGCCAGAAGGCCAACAAGATCTTCGCCGAGTCGGCCGCGAGCGTCCCCGACGACTGGTCGTACCTGCCCTACCAGGTGTACGCGAACTCGATCTTCAACGACACCGTCGGCAAGGCCTACGTGTCCGGCACCACGCTGACCGAGGGACTGCGGTCCTGGCAGGAGGCGTCCGTCAAGTACGGCAACGAGCAGGGCTTCACCGTAGGCAAGTAGCAGCAACGGCAGCAACGCGACGCGGCCCGCGGGGACGGAGTGATGTACGTGCCGCCCCCGCCCCGCACGCACCCCACCGGAAGGACCGCCATGATCTCCACCCTCCTGTCCCGTCTCCAGGACGGGGCGGACGGTGCGCCCGTCCCCCGTCTGGGCTTCGGCGCCGACTACAACCCCGAGCAGTGGCCGAGGGAGGTGTGGGAGGAGGACGTCCGGCTGATGCGCGAGGCCGGCGTGAACATCGTGTCCGTGGGCATCTTCTCCTGGGCCCGGCTCCAGCCGGGGCCCGACGTCTGGGACTTCGCCTGGCTGGACGACGTCATGGACCTGCTGCACCGCAACGGCGTAGGGGTCGACCTCGCCACCGCCACCGCGTCCCCGCCGCCGTGGCTGACCACGGCGCATCCGGAGATCCTCCCGGTGACCGACCGGGGCGAGACGCTGTGGCCGGGCGCTCGCCAGCACTGGCGCCCCACCTCGCCGGTCTTCCGCGAGCACGCCCTGCGCCTGGTCAGGGAGATGGCGACCCGCTACGCCGGCCATCCGGCCCTGGTCGCCTGGCACGTCAACAACGAGCTGGGCTGCCACAACGTGTACGACTTCTCGGACGACGCGGCCCGCGCCTTCCGCGACTGGCTGCGCGCGCGGTACACCACGCTGGACGCCCTCAACCACGCCTGGGGTACGGCGTTCTGGTCGCAGCGCTACAGCGACTGGGAGCAGATCCTGCCGCCGCGGCTGGCGGCCTCCCACCCGAACCCGACCCAGCAGCTGGACTTCAAGCGCTTCTCGTCGGACGCGTTGAAGGACCACCTGCGCGCGGAGCGCCGGGTGCTGCGGGAGCTGACCCCGGACGTCCCCGTCACCACCAACTTCATGGTGATGCCCGGCACCAAGGGCATGAACTACGCGGACTGGGCGGACGAGGTGGACTTCGTCGCCAACGACCACTACGTCGTGCCGAGCGGCCGGGAACGCGACGAGCTGTCGTTCTCGGCGAACCTCACCAGTGGGATCGCCGGCGGCCGGCCCTGGTTCCTGATGGAGCACTCGACGAGCGCGGTGAACTGGCAGCCGGTCAACCTGGCCAAGCGACCGGGTGAGCTGGCCCGGGACTCGCTGACGCACGTGGCCCACGGCGCGGACGCGGTCTGCTTCTTCCAGTGGCGCCAGTCCGCGGCCGGCGCCGAGAAGTACCACTCGGCGATGGTCCCGCACGCCGGCGCCGACAGCGACCTGTTCCGCGCGGTGACCGCGCTCGGCGACACCCTGAAGGCCCTGGCGCCGGTCGCGGGCAGCGAGCGGGAGCCCGCCGAGGTCGGCATCCTCTTCGACTGGGAGTCGTGGTGGGCGAGCGAGCAGGACTCGCACCCCACGTCGCTGCTCGACTACCACCGGGAGGCGCTCGACTGGTACTCCGCGCTGCTCTCCCTGGGCGTCCGCGCCGACGTCGTCACCACCGGCGCCGACCTGAGCCGCCACCGGATGCTGATCGCGCCCGTACTGCACCTGGTCCCGGCCGAGCTCGCCAAGGACCTCACCCGCTACGCCGAGCAGGGCGGCCACCTGGTCACCACGTACTTCTCCGGTGTCGTCGACGAGAACGACCACATCTGGCTCGGCGGCTACCCGGGCGCCCTGCGGGACCTGCTCGGCATCCGCGTCGAGGAGTTCGGCCCGCTGCCCGCCGGGCAGTCCGTGGAGCTGGACGACGCGAGCACCGGCACCCTGTGGACCGACCACATCACGGTCACCGCACCGCGGACCGAGGTGCTGGCCGGCTACCGCACCGGCCCGCACGCGGGCCGCCCGGCCGTCACCCGGCGCGCGGCCGGCAGCGGTTCGGCCGCCTACGTCTCGACGCGGCTCGGCGCCGAGGGTCTGGCCTCGCTGCTGCCGCGGCTGCTCGAACCGGCCGGGGTGACGAGCGAGCTGCCCGCCGCCGTCCACGGATCGGTGGAGGCCACCGTGCGGCGCGGCCCCGGCGGCCGGTTCCTGTTCCTGGTCAACCGGACCGACGAGGCCGTGACCGTCCCCGGGCTCGCCGGCGAGGTCCTGGTGGGCGCCACCGGAGGCGACGGCTCCGTCGTCCTCGGCCCCAGGGACGTCGCCGTGCTGCGCACGTCCGCCGCCTGAGCGCTCACCCGCGCCTCTCACGACTCCTCGGAGCGCACCGACCGCTCCGAGGCCGCCCCCTGCTGCCCGGACACCGGCGGCAGGGGCCACCGCAGCGACCACACCTTCCCGTTGGGAGCACACGATGGCACGCCGTACCCGCAGCAGACGCCTCCTCGGGGCCGCCGCCCTCACCGCCCTGGCCACGGGGGCCGCCCTGATCAGCGTCCCCGCCCAGGCCGAACCCGCCGCGGCCGCCGCCTCGGTCACCGTACGGCCGGACCCGTCGTACCAGCAGGAGAGGTTCGAGGGCTGGGGCACCAGCCTGGTCTGGTTCGCCAACGCCACCGGCGACTACCCGTCCGAGATCCGGGAGAAGCTGGCCCGGCTCCTCTTCGGCGACGACGGCCTGGGGCTGAACATCGCCCGTTACAACATCGGCGGCGGCAACGCGCCGGACGTCCGGGACTACCTGCGGGCCGGCGGCGCCGTCGAGGGCTGGTGGAAGGCGCCCGCGGGCACCACCCGCGAGGACACCGACTGGTGGAGCGCCGACGACCCGGCCGACTGGAACGAGGACGCCGACGCGACCCAGCGCTGGTGGGTCGAGCGCATCAAGGACGACATCGACCACTGGGAGACGTTCAGCAACTCCCCGCCCTGGTTCATGACCGTCAGCGGCTACGTCTCCGGCGGCTTCGACTCCTCGGCCGACCAGCTGAAGTCCGAGTCGGTCGACGACTTCGCCGCCTACGTGGCCGGGGCGACCCGGCGGCTGGAGAAGGCGGAGGGCATCGAGGTCGACACCGTCGATCCGTTCAACGAGCCCAACACCTCGTACTGGGGCACACGGCTGGGCGCGGACGGCGAGCCCGTCGGCGGTCGGCAGGAGGGCGCCCACATGGGGCCCGAGCTCCAGCGCAAGGTCCTGCGGGCCCTGGCCCCCGCGTTGAGGAAGGCGAAGGTCGGGGCGGACATCTCGGCGATGGACGAGACCAACCCGGGCACCTTCGCGCAGAACTGGAACGCCTACGCGCCGGCCGACCGCGACCTCGTCGACCAGATGAACGTCCACACCTACGGCACCGGGCAGCGCACCACCGTGCGGGACCTGTCCAAGGCCGCGGACAAGCCGCTGTGGATGAGCGAGGTCGGCGGCGACTGGGGCGACGGCCAGGACTTCGAGGACATGCGGCCCGGCCTCGGACTCGCCCAGCAGATCGTCGACGATCTGCGTGAACTGGAGCCGCGCGCCTGGGTGTTCTGGCAGCCCGTCGAGGACTACGACAACATGAAGCCGGGTGGTGAGTCGGCGAAGGGCGGCAACTGGGGCAGCATCCAGCTCCCGTTCGACTGCACCGCCGAGGACACCCTCGAGACGTGCCCGATCCGCACCAACACCAAGTTCGACACCGCGCGCAACTTCACCCACTTCATCAAGCCCGGCGACCGGCTCATCAGGACCGACGACACCTCCAGCGCCGCCGCCGTCACCCGCGACGGCAAGGGCGCCTCGCTCGTCCACGTCAACCGCACCGGCGAGGCCCGCACGGTCACCGTCGACCTGTCGAAGTTCCGCGACGTGAGCCGTGGGGCCACCGTCACCCCGGTCGTGACCAGCGCCGACGGCAAGCTCGTACGGCAGGCCCCGGTCAGGGTGAGCGACCGCACGGCCACCGTCACCGTGCCGGCCCAGTCCGTCACCTCCTTCGCGATCAAGGGTGTCTCGGGCGTCGCGAAGGACGCCGCCCCGCTGCGCAAGGGCCACACCTACACCCTGACCGGCGTCCAGAGCGGCAAGGCCGTCACCGTCGGGGAGAACGGCACGGACCTGGTCCTCGGCACCGAGGCCGGCGCCGGCGCCCAGCGGTGGCGGCTGAGCGCGGTGCGCCAGGACAGCGGCGTCCTCGACCGCCACGTGTTCACCAACCCGCAGGACGGGACGCGGCTGGCCGTGCGCGACGACGTCCCGGTGACCGAACCCGACACCGGCAAGCGCGACCGGGCCGCGGAATGGATCATGTCGACCACCGGTGACGGCACCTGGACCCTGGTCAACGCGGGCACCGGGCGCCTGCTCGAGGTCGGCGGCCAGGCGACGCACGAGGGTGCCGCCGTCACGACGTGGCCGCCCAACTCCGGCGCCAACCAGCGCTGGACGGTGACCGACGTGACCACCCGGCACACCGGCTGACACCCCTCACTCGCCTACGGCTCCGACCGCACCGCTCCTCCCGCCCGGGAGGCGGTGCGGTCGGGGCCGCCCCCCGCACGCACCGCCTGGAGGAGGACACATGACGACCGACCCGCGCGAGACCGAGGTCCGCCGCAGGATGGAGGCGCACGAGCTCTACTCGGACGGCGCGCCGGGCCTGGAGGGGCTGGCGGAGGAGCGTCTGCGCGGCAAGGAGCTGGCCGACGCCTACAACCGGACCGGGGCCCGGGACGAGGAGGGCCGCCGGGCCGTCCTGAAGGAGCTGCTCGCCTCCGTGGGCAGCGGCGTGTGGATCGAGCCGCCGCTGCACGTGGCCTACGGCAACCGAGTGCACCTGGGCGACGACGTGTACGCCAACTTCGGCCTCACCCTCGTCGACGACGTCGAGGTCTTCGTCGGGGACCGGGTGATGTTCGCCCCGCACGTGACCGTCAGCACCACCGGGCACCCCGTCCACCCGGACCTGCGCAGGGACGGAACGCAGTTCTCCGCGCCGGTGCGCATCGAGGACGACGTGTGGATCGGGGCCGGCGCGGTGCTCATGCCCGGCGTCACCGTGGGCCGGGGATCGGTGGTCGGCGCGGGCAGTGTGGTGACAGCCCACGTGCCGCCCATGGTGGTCGTCGCCGGAAGCCCGGCGCGGGTGATACGCGAGATCACGGACGCGGACCGGGAGTGGGTCCACCGCCCGCCCCGCACCGCGCGCCGGGCCGGGGAGTGATCGCGTCACCGCCGTCAACTCCGGCCGTCCGTCGGGCTCATGGCACCCGTCGCGGCGCAGTACGATGATCGAAAATCGCGGCGAAACGTCACCTCCCGGACCACGGAGCCTGCCATGACGACGGACCATTCCCAGCCTCCCCTCATCGACACCAGCCGGGCGCACCCGGCCCGGGTCTACGACTGGCTGCTGGGGGGCAAGGACAACTACCCCGTCGACGAGGCGGTGGGCGAGACGCTGCCTCCCGAGGCGCGGGACGCGGCGCGGCAGAACCGCGCGTTCATGAACCGTGCCGTGGCGCACCTGGCCGCCCGGGGCATCGACCAGTTCCTGGACATCGGCACGGGCATCCCGACCGAGCCCAACCTCCACCAGATCGTCCAGCGGACGGTTCCGGCCGCCAGGGTCGTCTACGCCGACAACGACCCGATCGTGCTGCGGCACGCGGAGGCGTTGCTGGTCAGCAGCCCCGAGGGCGCCACGGACTACATCCAGGGCGACGTGCGCGAGCCGGGGGAGATCGTGCGCCGCGCGCGGGAGATCCTGGACTTCGACCGGCCCGTCGCTCTCTCGCTGATCGCCCTGATGCACTTCGTACCGGACGACCAGGACGCCCACGGCATCGTCCGCGGACTGGTCGAGACCCTCCCGTCAGGAAGCCACCTGATCCTGTCGCACGCGGCGATCGACCTCTTCCCCGAGCTGGCGGAGCAGGTGATCGCCCAGTACGCCAAGGGCGGCATCCGCCTGGGCTTCCGCACCCGGGCGGAGGTGGCCCGCTTCTTCGAGGGACTGGAGCTGTTGCCGCCCGGGCTGGTCACCGCCACCGAGTGGTACGGCGCGGACCAGGAGCGGCCCGCGCCGGAGGAGAGCGGCATCTACGCGGGCGTCGCCCGCATCCCCTGACCGGGGCGTGGCCGGCGGGTCAGCGACGGCGCCCCCGCGCCGCCCAGCCGCTGCCGATCCCGGCGACGTGCAGGGCCAGCAGGGCGAGGCCGACGAGCATGACGTTGGTGGAGGTGAAGACGTCGTTCGTCGACACCTCCGCCGCGTTGATCAGCCAGGCTATGAGGAACAGAACCGCCGCGATGATGGCGAGCACGGTGTACACCCCTTCGGATTCCTCGCACCGTATCGGTGCCGTGCCACGCGTATGCCCCCGACGGGGCGCGTGACACGGCCGTCGTCGCCGCGCGCTTCGTACAGTGGGGGGACGGGGACCGTGACACCGCCGTCCGGTCCTTCCGCACCCTCGCTCCGGAGACCGCATGCACGACCCGTCCACCGCACCGGACGACGGCCCCGGCACCCTGTTCGGCCTGGACGCACTCGTCCCCGGCCCGCCGGCCCCCGCGCCCGCGGGACCGCTCTTCCGGGACTCGGCCACCGCCCGCCGTCTGCTGCCGGTCCGGGAGATGTACGCCGAGCCGGCGGCAGCGGCGTCCGAACGCGGCCGGCAGGTCCTGGCCCGGTTCCCCGAGGCCCGCGTGATCGAGGTCGACTCCCACTGGCGCATCCCCGGCCTGCACGGCAACGAGGGCAACGTGGAACGCTGGGTGCGGGTCAAGGGCGAGACGCTGGTGCTGGGCGAGCGGAAGTCGCCGGCCACCCGGCCCAACGGCCGGTCCGCCGACTGGATCGCCCCCGGCGCCTCCAACGGCTGCGCCATGGCCTGCGCGTACTGCTACGTGCCCCGGCGCAAGGGGTACGCCAACCCCGTCACGGTCTTCACCAACATCGACCGGATCATCGCCCACATCGGGCGGCACATCGCCCGGCAGGGTCCGAAGCCCGAGCCGAACCAGTGCGACCCCGAGGCCTGGGTCTACGACATCGGTGAGAACGGCGACTGCTCGGTGGACGCCCTGATCTGCGACAACACGGCGGACCTCGTCCATGCCTTCCGGCAGTGGCCGACGGCCAAGGCGTCCTTCGCGACCAAGTTCGTCAACCCCGACCTGCTCGCCCTCGACCCGCGCGGCCGGACCCGCGTCCGCTTCTCCGTGATGCCGCCGGACGACTCCCGGCTGCTGGACCTGCGCACCTCGCCGGTGGCCGAGCGCATCGCCGCGGCAGGCGACTTCCTGGACGCCGGGTACGAGGTGCACTTCAACCTCTCCCCCGTCGTGGTGCGGCCGGGCTGGGAGGAGGCCTGGGCGGAGCTGCTGCGGCACCTCGACGACGTGCTGCCGGACCGGGTGAAGCGGCAGGCCGCGGCCGAGGTCATCATGCTGACGCACAACCGGGAGCTGCACGAGGTCAACCTCGGTTGGCATCCCCGTGCCGAGGAGGTGCTGTGGCGCCCGGACCTCCAGCAGGCCAAGCGTTCCGAGAACGGCGCGCTGAACGTGCGGTACCGCAACGGCGTGAAAGCCGACGCGATCGCCCGGCTCCGTGCGCTGGTCGACGCCCACGCGCCCTGGCTGCGCATCCGTTACGCCTTCTGACGGGGAGACGTCCTGACGGGGAGAAGCCTTCGCGTCCCGCGGCATCGCAGCGTCCTCTGCACGCTGCCGGGTTAGGTAGACCTAACGTCAGATAATGTTGCCTGTGCAACCACCCGCCGGAGGAACGCACCCGCGGGACGCACACACCTGGGGAGCCGGCCTTGCCGCACACCATCGACGCGCCCGGAGACCGGCCGGCCGCGGGCACCGACGAGGGCTGGGTCGAACTCGGCTCCCGCGCCGAACTCCGCGAGCTGCTGGGCGAGCCCTGGCCGCTCGTCATCGACAAGGTCCACGACCGCCTGACCGACGACGACCTCGGGATACTCGCCCGCTCCCCCTTCTGTCTGCTGGCCACCTCCGACGCCCGCGGCAACTGCGACGTCTCACCGCGCGGCGACGCCCCGGGCTTCACGCACGTCCTCGGGCCGGGCACCCTCGCCCTCCCCGACCGGCCGGGGAACCGGCGCGGGGACAGCTTCCACAACATCCTCGACAACCCGCGCGCCGGCCTGCTCTACCTGATCCCCGGCGGCAAGGACGTGCTGAGGATCAACGGCCGGGCCCGCATCCTCACCGACGCGCCGTTCTTCGACGCGATGGCCCGCGACGGCCGGCGCCCGGATCTCGCGCTCCTTCTGGAGATCGACGAGATCTATCTGCACTGCCCCCAGTCCCTGAACCGGGCGGGATTGTGGAAACCCGAGTCCTGGCAGGCGAGTTGACACCTGCGCGCCGACCCGGGAACGGACGGCGCGCGGCCCGCCCGCACATGGTGTGACCCCCGTCTCTACCAGCACTTTTTAGGTTAGGCTAACCTTCGCCTCGTGAGATCTGGTGAAGACGCAGCCGGCAGCCCGCGCCTGCGCGGACATGAGCTGTCGGCCACGGGTGTGACCGTCGCGTACGACGGGACCGACGTGGTGCACGACGCGGCGGTCGGGTTGCGGCCCGGTGAAGTGACCGTCCTGGTGGGGCCGAACGGCAGCGGCAAGTCGACACTGCTGCGGACCGTCGCCCGGCTGCAGAAGGCCCGCAGCGCGACGCTCAGGATCGACGGCGACACCGACGGGCTGGCCCTGACGTCCCGTGAGTTCTCGCGGTACGTCGCCCTGCTGACCCAGGCGCGTCCCACCCCGGGCGGCCTGACCGTGCGCGACGTCGTCGAGTTCGGCCGCTACCCGTACCGGGGCCGCTGGGGCCGGCCGGATCCGGACGGGCCGGCCGCCGTCGACCGGGCGCTCTCACTCACCGGCGTCGCCGACCTCGCCGACCGCGGCGCCGACCACCTGTCCGGCGGGCAGTTGCAACGGGTCTGGCTCGCGAGCTGTCTCGCCCAGGAGACCGGCGTCCTGCTCCTGGACGAACCCACGACCTACCTCGACCTGCGCTACCAGGTCGAACTCCTCGACCTCGTCCGCGACCTGGCCGACGACCACGGCATCGCCGTCGGCGTCGTCCTGCACGACCTCGACCAGGCGGCGGCCGTCGCCGACCGGATCACGCTCCTCGAAGCGGGCCGGATCGTCGCCGACGGCCCGCCCGAGGACGTGCTGACGCCGGAACGGCTGAGCGCCGTCTACGGCATCCGGATCGACGTCGACACCGACCCCCTCACCGGCCGACTGCGCACCCGCCCGATCGGCCGCCACCACATACGAACCGAAAGGCTCGGCACCACCTCATGAGACGCCTCCTGCTCACCGCGGCCGCCACCACCGCCGCGGCGCTCACCCTCGCCGCCTGCGGCACCACCGAGCCCGCCGCCGACAAGTCCGAGAAGAAGGCCTCCGAGGCCATCACGCTCAAGGACGGCAAGGGCACCGAGGTGAAGCTCGACGGCCCGGCCACCAAGGTCGTCGCCACCGAGTGGAACGTCGTCGAGAGCCTCGTCTCGCTGGGTGTCGACCCGGTCGGCGTCGCGGACGTCAAGGGCTACAAGACCTGGGACAGCGCCGTTCCGCTGAAGAACGACCCCAAGGACATCGGCACCCGCGGCGAGCCGAGCATGGACACCGTCGCCTCCCTGGCGCCCGACCTCATCGTCGCCACCACGGACCTGCCCCCCGCCGCCGTGAAGCAGCTGCGCGAGGTGGCCCCGGTGCTGGCGGTCACGTCCGCCGACGGCACCGGCCAGATCGAGCAGATGCTCGAGAACGTCGACCTGATCGCCAAGGCCACCGGCACCACGGACAAGGCCGAGTCGCTGCGCGAGGGCTTCGAGGCGAAGGTCGCCGAGGGCAAGAAGGCCCTGACCGACGCCGGGCTGGCCGGCGAGCAGATCGCCTTCGCGGACGGCTACGTCGCCTCCAACCAGGTCTCGGTGCGCCCCTACACCGCGACCTCCCTCATCGGTGAGGTCAACGAGGCGGTCGGCCTCACCAACGCCTGGAAGGTGAAGGGTGACGAGGCCTACGGCCTGGGCACCACCGACGTGGAGGGGCTGACCGCCCTGCCGAAGGACGTGCACTTCGCCTACATCGGCAACGAGGACGACCCGAGCGCCACGCCGTTCACCGGAGCACTGGCCAAGAACTCGGTGTGGAAGTCCCTGCCCTTCGTCAAGGCCGGCGACGTGCACCGGCTGGACGACGGCATCTGGATGTTCGGTGGTCCCGGGTCGATGGAGGCGTACATCGACGCCCTCGTCGGCGCGCTGACGAAGTAGCGAGGCCATGGCCGTCACCGCAACCGAACCCGCTGCCCGTCCCTCGACGAAGGCTCCCACGCCCCGGTCGGGCGCGGCAGCGGTGACGGCCGGGCTCGTCCTGCTGGTCGCCGCCCTGGCCGTCGTCGACATCGCCCAGGGCACCGCCGCCGTCGGCCCGTCCGAAGTGTTCAAGGCCCTGACCGGACGGGCCGACCCCGACGACGCGTCGGTCGTCATCGCCTCGCGCCTGCCGCGGATGACCGCCGGCCTCCTCGTCGGCGCCGCTCTCGGCATGGCCGGCGCGGTGCTCCAGGCGGTCAGCCGCAACGTGCTGGCCTCCCCCGACACCCTGGCCGTGAACGCCGGGTCCTACCTGGCGCTCGGGCTGGCCGGCGCCACCGGCCTCTCACTGCCGATGATCGCCTCCTCCGGGGTGGCGTTCCTCGGCGGCCTGGCGGCGGCGGCCGTGGTGCTGGGGCTGTCCGGCCTCGGCACGGGCACCGTCCGGCTCGTCCTGGCCGGCACCGCCTTGATGCTGGGCCTCAACTCCATGACGGAGGGACTGCTCCTGCTCTTCCCCGAGCAGACCGAGGGCCTCTACCAGTGGAACCAGGGCAGCATCGCCCAGAACGGCTTCGACGGTGTCCTGCAGATGCTGCCGATCGCCCTCGTCGGGCTCGTCGGCCTGATGCTGACGGCCCGTCGGGTGGACGCCCTGGCGCTCGGCGACGACGCGGCGCGCGGACTGGGCGTCCCGGTCCGGGCCACTCGCGTCACCGTCGTGGTCCTGGCGGCGCTGCTGTCGGCGGCCGCGGTCACGCTCGCCGGGCCCATCGGCTTCGTCGGCCTGTGCGCCCCCGCGCTGGTCCGCCCGCTCGCCCGCCGCTTCCGGGGCTTCGCCCGCTCCCGTACGTCGATGCCGGCGGCGGCGCTGACCGGCATGGCCCTGGTGCTGGGCTCGGACGTGCTGCTGCGGTGGCTGATCACGGACGACCTGTCGGTGGCGGTGCCCACGGGCGTGGTCACCAGCCTGGTCGGTGCCGTCTTCCTGGTCGCCATGGCGCTGCGGCTGCGCGACACCGCCGGGTCCGGCGCCCCGGACCGGCTGCGCATCCCGAGCCGGGCGGTGTTCCTGGCCACCCTGGCCGTCCTGGTGACCGTCCTGGTCGGCCTGGTGATCGCCGCCGTGCTGGTGGGCGACAG
Organism: Streptomyces ambofaciens ATCC 23877; assembly: GCF_001267885.1. Taxonomy (NCBI): domain Bacteria; kingdom Bacillati; phylum Actinomycetota; class Actinomycetes; order Kitasatosporales; family Streptomycetaceae; genus Streptomyces; species Streptomyces ambofaciens. The sequence goes on from NZ_CP012382.1 coordinate 787,419, forward strand.
CAAGCTGCTGCTCGGTGACGTCGTCAACTGGGCGCAGGGCAGGGCCGGGCGGACCGTGTCCTTCGTCCTGGACACCCGGGTGCCCCGGGTGCTCGCCGCGCTCTCGGCCGGTGCGGCGCTCGCCCTGGCCGGCACGCTGGTGCAGGCCGTGACCCGCAACCCGCTGGCGGAACCGAGCGTCCTCGGAGTCACCGGCGGCGGCGCGCTGGGCGCCGTGATCCTGGTGACCACCGCGCCGGTCGCCGGGACCTGGGGGGTCGCCGGTGCCGCGTTCGCGGGGTCCGGCCTCACCGCGGTCCTGGTCTTCGGGCTCGCCGCCCGCGGCGGGTTCCAGCAGAACCGGCTGGTCCTCGTCGGCATCGGCGTCGCCGCCGCGACGACAGCGCTGATCAGTCTGCTGATCGTGCTCACCGACCCGTTCAACGCCACCAAGGCACTGACCTGGCTGTCGGGTTCGACCTACGGGCGGACGATGCCCGACATCGCGCCGGTGGCGCTGGCGCTGGCCGTCGGCATCGTGGTGGCCGTCGTCCGGCGCACCGAGCTGGACCTGGTCTCGCTGGACGAGGACACCCCCCGGCTGCTGGGCCTGCGGCTGGGTCCGGGACGCCTCGGGTTCCTGCTGCTCAGCGTCGTGCTCAGTTCGACGGCCGTGGCCTGCGCGGGCACCATCGCGTTCGTCGGGCTCGTGGCCCCGCACGCGGCGCGTGCCCTCGTGGGACGACGGCACGCGCGGGTCGTGCCGGTCGCGCTCCTGCTCGGCGCCGTCCTCGTGTGCACGGCCGACCTGATCGGCCGCACGGTGATCGCCCCGGCCCAGCTCGGCGCGGGTCTCATGACGGCGGTCATCGGCACGCCGTATTTCCTGTACCTCCTGGTCCGCAGCCGCCGTTAGCCGCACACCGGGCCGCTGCCCGACGCCGCCGCAGGTCCTGCCGAGCCACGCGACGAAGTCGGGCGCGTCCAGGTTCGCTCCGTGGCCGCCGTCCCGGTACATGGAGGTGTCGACGTCGTCGCCGAGGTTCTCCAGGGCGGCCGTGAGGTGGCCGACCACGCTCAGCGGGGGTTGGCGGCCGGAGACGTATCGTCAACAATTTCGTCAACCTTTCCTGGATCACCCCTGTTAGACAGAGCGTCAAGTTACTCAACCGTAATAAGCAGGGTGCTACCCACGGTAACTCCTGGCCGGGTACGGTCCCGTCACCCCACAGGAGCAGCGCGACCACGGCCCTCTCTCCCCCGGACCGCGGACGACCGGTTCCGGCCCTTCCTCAGGAGGTTCGCCATGCCCCCACGCCCCCGCACGCTCGCCGCGGCGGTCACCGTCGCCCTCGCCCTCGGCGCCCAGGCCGTCCCGGCCGCCGCGGCCGACGGGTCGGCCCCCGGCACCACGGAGGTGTCCCGCGGCGTCGAGATCCCCGCCTTCTACACCCCGCCGTCCACGCTGCCCGACGCCGACGGCGCGCTGATCCGCAGCGAGCCGCTGCACCTGGCGCTCAGCCTGCCCAGCCTCGGCGGCCCCCTCCCGGGGCGGGCCACCCGGATGATGTACAAGTCCACCGACGCGAACGGCGAACCGGTCGCCGTGACCGGCGCCTACATCGAGCCGGCCGCGAAGTGGCGCGGCGACGGACCCCGGCCCCTGGTCGCCGTCGCGCCCGGCACCATGGGCCAGGGCGACCAGTGCGCCGCCTCCATGGCCCTGGAGCACCCGTTGCTGCTCAACGGCGAGACGGTCTCGGTGGGCTACGAGGACCTGTCCGTCTACCGGCTGCTGCTGCGCGGTGTCGCGGTCGTCGTCACCGACTACGTCGGCCTCGGCACCACCGACCGGCTGCACACCTACGTCAACCGCGTCGACGGGGCGCACGCCGTGCTCGACGCGGTGCGCGCCGCACGCTCCCTGGACTCGGCGTCGGTCACCCCCGACTCCCGGGTCGGCCTCTTCGGCTACAGCCAGGGCGGCGGGGCGACGGCCGCGGCGGCCGAGCTCCAGCCGTCCTACGCCCCGGACGTCCCGCTGGCGGGCACCTACGCCGGCGCTCCGCCCGCCGATCTGACGAAGGTCACCGAGGCGATCGACGGCGGCGACCTGGCGGGGGCCCTCGGGTGGTCGCTCAACGGCTTCCTGCAGACCGAGCCCGCCCTGCGGCCCATCGCCGACCGGTACGTCAACGCCGCGGGCCAGGAGGCGCTGAAGGACCTGTCGACCATGTGCGTCGGCGACGCGCTCTTCGGGTACGGGGGCGACAGCAGCACGGCATGGACGAAGACCGGACAGTCGCTGGGTGACATCATCCGTGCCGAACCGGCCCTCCAGGCCTTCCTGGCCGAACAGCGGATCGGCTCGCTCAAGCCGGCCGGACCCGTCCGCGTGGCCACGGGCGTCAGCGACGACCTGGTCCCCCACGGACAGTCCCGCCAACTGGCCGTCGACTGGTGCGGCGCGGGCGCGAAGGTCACCTACGACCCGGTCGTGCTGCCGGACGTCGGCAGCGGACTGCTCAACCACTTCGCCCCGCTCCTCGCCGACCAGGGCAAGGCCATCTCCTGGCTCACCGACCGGCTCTCCGGGAAGCCGGCGGGCTCCAACTGCTGGAGCATGTCCGTACAGCCCTGAGCCGTACCGCCCGCACTCGTGGCCCCCGGCGGTCGTCCGCCGGGGGCCACGAGTGCGGGCGGGCGTGAACCCGGGCAGCAGCTCCGGCATGCGCCGAACGATCACTGCGGCGCAGAATTCGCTCGGGCGAACTGTGGTGAGGCAAGAGAGAGGCGACAGCGTGGAGGACGCGAAGCCGGACGGCGGGTCCGGCCCTCCGGGCCGGGCGAAGATTCCGAGTACGGTCGCGAACATGCCGCGACAGGTGCGCGAGGGGCTGACCCGCCGGCTCCTCGCAACGAGCGGTTCGCAGCCCATGGTCGGCTCCCGGCAGGAACGGCAGGAACGGCGGGAACGGCAGGAACGGCGGGAACGGCAGGAACGGCGGGAACTCATCACCACCTCGAAGGACCTCTACAGCCTCTCCAAGGAGCGCTCCGAGGTCCGCTGACACGTCGCCGGCGCACCGCTGCGGCGGGTGGACCGGAGTGACGCGCCCGACCCCGCGGCGACACCGGCGCAGACCAGGGCACTGCCCACGGCCTGCGCGGCGCCGTAGGAGCCCGTGCCGACGAGCGGCGCGGTGCAGGCGGCGGCGACGGGGATCAGGCCGGAGTACAGCGTGGCCCGCTCCGCGCCGATCCGCTGCATGCCCATGTACCAGCAGACGAACCCGACGACGGTGACCACCACCGCCTGCCACAGCAGGGCACCGGTCTCGGCGGTGTCCGGTCGTCGCAGCCAGCCGGCGCCGTCGGCCAGCACACCGACGACCGCCGACTCGGCCGCCGCGACGCCGCACACCACCGTGGACAGCAACCGGGGGCCGAGCGGCCGCAGCACGGGCACCGCGAGGACGGCGAAACCCACCTCCCCGACCAGGGCGCACACGGAGAAGGCGATGCCCGCGCCGTCGGTGCGCCCCCAGCCCTGGACCGTGAAGGCCCCGAGGGCCACGAGCGACGCCCCGTACAGCACGACGCGTTGCGGCCGGCGCCCGTCCAGCAGGGGGACGACGACCGCGACCACCACGGGCGCGCAGCCCACGAAGACCCCGGGGACCGCCGGCTCCGCACTGCGTTCCGCCGCGAGCACGGCCAGGTTGAAGCCGACCATGCCGACGGCCGCGAGCAGCGCGAGGCGCAGCCACCGGCCGGTGCCCAGGGCGCGCAGCCGCGCCGCCGCGCCACGGCCGGCGAACGGGACCAGCAGCAGGAAGGCCAGGCCGTAGCGGAGGAACTGTCCCCCCGCGTACGGATAGTCGCCGAGGAGGCTGTTGGCGGTGAAGGACCCGCCGACGAGGACACAGGCGAGCGCGGCGAGCAGGGCTCCGCGCGTGGTGGTGGCGTTCATGACGACGACGCTAGAGAGCGCGACGGCCCGCCACGGGGTCCACTTCCGGGGCGGCTTCGGGGACCAATCGACGCCCTCACCCTCACACGGTCGTCACCGGTCCTCCCTCGTGTGCATGTCGTGGATATTCGGGGTAGTCGGAACGTCCCGGTGCCAACACATCGGGATACCAAGGGATTTGACGGTCATGAGCAGACATGGGAAGGGGCTGTCAGTGCGCGGCATCAAGGTAGCGACCGCTGTGGCGACCGCGAGCGTCTCCATCGCCTTACTGGCCGGCTGCGGCGGCGATTCCGGTGGCGAGAGCGAACCGTTCGACGGGCAGAGTGCCGACGACATCGCCGCGAAGGCGGTCGAGGCCACCCGGCAGGCGAAGTCCATGCACGTGAAGGGCGACACCCGCCTGGAGGACGGCAGCACGGTCACCATCGACGTCTCGGTCGACCGGGAGAAGAACTGCCAGGGCACCATCGGCGCCGCCGACACCCGCGCGGACGTGCGGCACACCGAGGCGACCCTCTTCCTGCGCGGGGACGAGCAGTACTGGCAGAACGCGCTGAAGCAGCAGCCCGACGCGGCGCGGAAGATGGCGCCGAAGCTCCAGGGCAAGTGGGTGAAGATGCCGGCGAACGACGCCGCGACCGCCGGTGTCTGCGACAAGCAGGGCTTCATCGCCGCCATGGACGAGGACAAGTCCGAGCGCCAGGGCATGAAGCGCGGCGACACGACCGAGGTGAACGGCGAGGAGGCGCTGCGGCTGACGAAGAAGAACGCCTCCGGCGAGACGCTCGCGCTGTACGTCGCCACCGAGGGCGAGCCGTACATCCTCAAGTCCGAGACCGAGGGCGGCAAGAACCCCGGCAGCGTCACCTTCGGCGACTACGGCAAGCCGGTGAGCCCCGAGCAGCCGCCCGCCGACCAGACCGTCGACATGAAGGAACTGGCCGGCGAACAGCAGGCGTGACCCCGCTACCGGCCCTCCTCCACCGCCTTGCCCGCACGGTCCGAGGCCGGCCACACGTACGGCAGGTCGTCCGGGACACCGGGGAACAGCTCGGCGTACACCTCGGGTTCCTTGCGCACCAGCGCCGAGCGGTGGCTGCGGTGGAAGGCCTCGTCCCCGAGCCAGGGCGGCAACTCCCCGGCGCGCGCGAGCTCCGGCTGGTCCCGCACCGGCTCACCCGGACGGCACACGGCGAGACCGGCGACGAGTGAGGCAGCGCAGCTGTCCTGGTGGCCCCGCTCCCGCCAGACCCGGCAGACCTCCAGGCCGTAGCGCACCAGTGCCTCCTCGTAGCCCGTCCACATCCGCACCGCCGGATGACGGCGCCAGCCGTAGCCGGGCACGGTCAGGCCGCGCAGCACCTGGAGCGCCTCGACCCGCTGCTTGCCCAGCCGGCGGCGGTCCAGGGCCAGCGCGGACTCCTCGAAGTCCGGGTGGGGGAGGAAGGTCTGCATGCCGCTCCTGTCCGGTCAGCCGGGGAACCGGCCCTGGTCGCGCAGCTGCCTGCGTCGTTCGGCGTAGGCGAGGTCGTCGCGCCACAGACGGCCGGCGGCGGCGCGCATCAGCGGGCGCAGGACCGGCGCCAGGCGGCGGGCCACCGGGAACCCGGGCCGGTCGGAGGTGGCCAGGACCGCCTCGACGACCGCGGTGCGCGGCCGGCCGTGCTCGTCCGGACCGAGCGGCGTGGCGTGACTCTCCACGACGGACCCGGTGCCCTCGCCGTCGGTGATGTGCATGACGACGGTGCGGGGCTCCGGGGCGGTGAACTCGGCCCGGACGGGCACCACGAGACGTCCGGCGAGCCGGAAGGACACGTCCACGGCGAAGCGGTCGTCGTCGCCCGCGCTGTCGCCCGGCGCCCCGACGACGGTGAGGTCGACGAAGGAGTAGGGGTGGAACCAGGCACCGTGCCACGGGTCGAGCCGGTTGGCCACGACGTCCTCGGGTTCGCAGACCCCCACCCCGCGCCAGACGGAGGTCAGGGACGTCGCCTGCGCCGGCCTCGCCGGCAGGACGGGCGCCGCGGTCGGGGGCTCCTCCCCCACGGCGTCCAGCCGCACCCACACCAGGACGCCGTCGTCGTGCACCGGGAAGGGCTCCCAGCCGGCGAAGGCGGTGCCCTCGAGGGCGAGTCCGTGCCAGTGGCACACGAGCGTGCCGCACCGCACCGGGCTGTCGGCCAGCGGGGCCCCGAGGTGGGGGCACGCGCCGGGGCCGCCCACCAGACGCCCCGTCGCGTCCCGCCAGACGACGACCTCGACGCCCGCGATCGTGCCGGACAGGGGGCGGGTGGGCCGTACGTCGGTGCTCGCGCCCAGGACGTACCAGTTGCCCGAAGGGCGGTCCAGGGCGCGCTTGAGCGCCGCCGCGATGAGGGCGGGGCGGGCCTCGCGCCAGGTCGGCCGCTGGTGCTGCCAGGGCACGGGGCGGCGGCGCAGCCGCAGTGGGTAGCGGCCCCGGCGGGGGCTGGGGTCCTGCCTCATCCGGCCTCCTTCGCGGGGTAGGTGTCGTTCCTGCACGGCACGGGCGGCGTCCGGCGGGCGGCGGCGCCCCGCGCTCCCAGCCGGGCGGCCAGCACCCGGGCGAGCCCGTCGGCGGCGACGACCGCGCGCCGGCGGCGCGGGACCACCGCGCGCCGGTGCAGTACCGCGTACCCGTCCTGCGCGATCGAGTCCAGGATGTTGCGGTACAGCACGTAGGCGGTGCGGATGCAGGGCCGTGCCACCGGGTCCAGCATGCCCAGCCCGGGGGCGGCCTCACGGTAGACGGCGCGGGTGAGGTCCTCGGCGGCGCGCAGCGCGGCGGTGATGCGCCGGTCGCGGCGGCCCGTCAGCCTGCTCCACAGCAGCAGGTCCCGGTGGACGCCGTGCGCCGCCAGCAGGTCCGCCGGCAGGTAGATCCGGCCCCGGTCGAGGTCCTCGCCGACGTCCCGCAGGAAGTTGGTCAGCTGGAAGGCGAGGCCCAGCGCGGCGGCGTGCGGGGCGGCCCGGGCGCGGGGGGTCACGGTGCCGAGCACGGGCAGCATCTGCAGGCCGATGACGGCGGCGGAGCCGTGCATGTAGGCGCGCAGGTCGTCGTAGGTGGCGTAGTCGGTCACCGTGAGGTCGCTGCGCATCGAGGCCATGAAGTCGGTGAAGTGCGCCGGGTCGATGCCGTACCGGGCGGCGGTGTCGGCCAGGGCGACCACCACGGGTTCGTCCACCGGCCGGGCGCCGGTGGGCTCCAACGGCCGGGCGCCGGTGAGCGCCTGCCGGAGTTGAGCCTCGAGCCGGCTGAGGGTGGCCGCGCGCTCGGCCGTCGTCGCCTCGGCGCCCATGTCGTCGACGATGTCGTCGGCCCACCGCGCGAATCCGTACAGCGCGTGCACGGCCGGTCTGCGGTCGGCGGGCAGCAGGCGGGTCGCCAGGAAGTAGGTGCGTCCGTGCCGGGCGTTGAGGAACCGGCACCGGGTGTACGCGGCGCGCAGCGCGGGGTCGGTGATGCCCGCGGCGTCCAGTTCGCGCCGGGTCACCGGGGCCCGCCCCCGGCCGTCCCGCGGCGTGCCGGTGTTCCGGTGATGCGGGCGGCGGCCAGCTTCCCGGAGATCAGCACGGTCGGCACACCGACGCCCGGTGTGGTCCCGCAGCCCGCGAGGACCGCGTTGTCGGTGCCGCGCACCAGGTTGCGGGGGCGGAAGGGGCCCGTCTGCGCGAAGGTGTGGGCCACCGAGAAGGGCGTGCCGGCGGCATGCCCCTGGGCGGTCCAGTCGGCCGGTGTCACCAGGCATTCCTCCTCGATGGCGGCGGCGATGCCGGTCAGCCCCCGGCGTTCGAGGGTGGTCAGCAGGCGGTCGCGGTAGCGGGGAGCGAGGTCGTCCCAGGCCCGGGCGTCCGGTCCGATGTCGGTGTTGGGGCAGGGCGCGAGGACGTAGTGGAGGTGGCGGCCCTCGGGGGCCAGGGAGGCGTCACCGGCGGTGGGCCGGGTGATCAGCAGGGAGGGGTCGGTCATCAGGGTGCCGGTCCTGGTGAGTTCGTCGAAGGTACGCCGCCACGCGGCGCCGAAGGAGAGCGTGTGGTGGGCCAGGTGCGGCCAGGTGCGGGTGGTGCCGGCGTGCAGGACGACGGCGGAGGGGGCGTGCCGCAGCCCGACCGGGCGGCGCGGGCGGCGGCCCAGCAGCCGGTGGACGACGGGCAGGTCGGGGGTGAGGACGACGGCGTCGCACGGGATGCGTTCGTCGGCGGTGACGACCGCGGTGACGCGGCTGCCCGACCGCTCCAGCCGGGTGACCTCCTGCCCGAGGCGGAGGTCCGCGCCCGCGTCGGCGGCCGCGGCGGCCATGCCGCGGGGCAGGGCGTGCATACCGCCGCGGGGGAAGTACACGCCGGCCACCGTGTCCATGTAGGCGATGACGGCGTAGGCGGCGAGCGCCCGGGCCGGCGCGACGCCGGCGTACAGGGCCTGGAAGGAGAAGACCCGCTTGAGCCGCTCGTCCGAGAGGAAGCGGCCGATACGGGCGTCCAGCCGGCCGAAGCCGCCGAGCGCGGCCAGCCGGGCCAGGTCGGGGGTGAGCAGTCCGAGGGGCGAGTCGAAGTTGGCGTCGATGAAGCGGCGCATCTGCACCGCGTGGAGCCGGCTCAGCCAGGTGCGCAGCCGCCGGTACCCGGCGGCCTCCCGTGCCCCGGCGAAGCGCTCGACCTCCGCCTCCATGGCGGCCGCCTCGGTGTGCACGTCCAGCGTCCCGCCGTCGGCGAAGCACGCCCGGTAGGCGGGGTGCAGGGGCAGGAGTTCCACCCGGTCGGCCAGCCGGTCGCCGACGGCCGCGAACGCCTCGTCGGCCAGATGGGGCATCGTCATGACGGTCGGGCCCGTGTCGATCAGGTAGCCGCCCTGCTCGCGCCGTCCGGCACGGCCGCCGGGCAGCGGGTCGCGCTCCACGACCGTCACCCGCCGTCCGGACCCCAGCAGGTGCAGCGCGGCCGACAGCCCCGCGAGACCGGCTCCGACGACCACGACGTGGTCGGTGCGTCCGGTCACCGTCCGGGTCATCGGGGGTCCTCCCCCGCGCACGGCCGCTCACGCGGCCGTCGACCGCCGTCGTCTGCGGTGCTGGGGCGCATCCCGGGTCCTCTCGTCGTCGGCCGCGGCGGTGAGCCGTGCCGGGCACGTCGGCTGTCGCGGCTACTTCGGCCGGGCGGCGCTTCGTGGATGCACCGTCCGGCGGCGGCCACGGGCCGTGGGGTGACTCGGCGTCATGCCTTCCCCCGTCGCCTCGGGACCGACGCCGCCCGGGCCCGTTCCCGCCCGGCAGTCACCCGCCCGGCGGACACCCGCCCCGGAAGGTGCGGCCCGCCCGCCGGGCGGGCCCCCGCCGTCCCGGGCCCCTACGGACCCGACGGGGCGCGCCAGGGGTCGTCCACGGCTCTACGCCCCGGCCCCTTCCGCGTGGTCCGCCCGCCCGCCCGCGCCGAGCGGACCGGTGGGGTCCATGGCACCCTCCGCCTCCAGCCGGGGCAGCTCGCGCCGGGACAGGCGCAGGACCATCGGCGGCAGAGCCGTACGCCCCACCTGCGCCAGACGCAGCCACCCGGGCACGTACACGGCCGTGCGGCGACGCTCCACGGCGCGCACCAGCCGGGCGGCGACGTGGTCCGCCGGGAAGGTGCGGCGGGCCGGAGCCGGCATGTGCGCCCGCAACTCGCGCAGGACCGTGTACCGGTCGGCGTCACGGATCATGTCGGTGTCGATCCAGTTGAGGTAGGCGATGCCCACGGCGACCCCGTGGTGGGCCACCTCGGCGCGCAGTGAGTGGGTGAAGGCCTCCACGCCCGCCTTCGACGCGCAGTAGGCACTCATCATGGGAGCGGCACCGAGCGAGGCGAGCGACGCGATCTGGAGGTGGTAACCCGCGGTGCGGCGCAGGTCCGGCAGGAAGGCGCGGGCCGTGTGGGCGCTGCCGGTCAGGTTCACGTCGACGACGCGGCTCCACTCGGTGGGGTCCGACGTGGCGAACGGTCCGCCCTCGGCGATGCCGGCGTTCGCCACCACCACCGACGGCGTTCCCAGGCGTTCGCGCACCTCACGGGCGGCGGCGTCCAGCGCGACGGGGTCGGTGACATCGGCCTCGACGGCGACGGCCCGCGTCGGCAGCTCGGCCGCCACCTCGTCGAGCCGCGGCTTCTCGTGGCCGAGCAGGGCGATCCGGGCGCCCCGGCGGGCGCATTCCCGGGCCAGGGCCGCGCCCAGCCCGCGCGCGGCGCCGGTCACCACGACGACGCGGTTCTGCAGCGGGCTGTCTGTCACCGGGCCGGCCCTTTCTCGGGGAACACGGGCGTGGTCACGCCCGGGCGTCTCATCTCTTGTCGCCGATGCGGTCGCGGCGGGTGAGGGCGCGTTGGGCGCGGGCGAGGCCCGCGAAGCGGTGCTGGCGCAGGGCGGCGCGCGCGGCGTTGGCGCCCGGCGCACCGTGCACTCCGCCTCCCGGGTGCGCGCCCGCCGAGGCCAGGAAGAGACCGGTCACCGGTGTCTCCGGCCGTCCGGTGCCGGGCACGGGCCGGAAGACGAGCTGCTGGTGCATGGCGGTGGTGCCGCCGTTGATGGCGCCGCCCTCCAGGTTGGCGTTCATGGCCTGGAGCGTGGGCGGAGCCAGCACACGGCGGGCCCGGATCAGGCCCCGGAAGCCGGGCGCGAAACGTTCCACCTGGCGCTCGACGCGGTCGGCCATGAGCTCCTGCTCCCTGGCGTCCCAGCTGCCGGTGATGCCCTCGTCGCCCGCGTCGGCCCGGATGTCGTGGGGGACGTGGGTGTAGGCCCAGGCGGACTCCGTGCCGCTCGGGGAGCGGGACGGGTCCGTGGTGGTCATCTGACCGAACAGCGAGAACGGGCGGTCGGGGACCTGCCGCATGGCGATCTGGGCGGCGAAGCGGGTCAGCTCGTCGAGGCCGTCGGCCAGATGCACGGTCCCGGCCCGCGCCGCGTCCTCGCACCGCCAGGGCACGGGGCCGTCCAGAGCCCAGTCGACCTTGAAGGTGGCGAAGTCCCACTGGAAGCGCCGCAGATCGGCGAGGACCTGGTCCGGCAGGTGCTCCGGGGCGACGAGCCCTCCGTAGAGGGCGGGCACGGACACGTCCGCGAGGACGGCACGCCGGGCGGTGACCGTCTCCCCGCCGGCCGTGCGGACGCCCGTCACGCGTCGGTCCCGGACCAGGACCTGCTCGACGCGCTGCCCGCACCGCAGGGTGCCGCCGCGCGCCCGCAACCGGTGGACCAGTGCCGCGGTGAGGGCGCCCGAGCCGCCGACCGGCACGGGGAAGCCGTAGGTCTGTCCGAGCATCGACATCAGCCAGCCGAAGCCGCCGCTCCCGGCGGCCTCCGGCGCGAGGTCGGCGTGCAGGGCGTTGCCGGCCAGGATCAGTTTCCCGCCCTCGCCGCGGAACTCCTCCTCGCCCATGCGGCGCACCGGCAGTACCAGGGTGCGCGCCAGCCGGAGCCCGCCTCCGCCGCGCAGCCGCAGCGCCAGCCGGGCGCCGGCCCGGACCGGGGGGAAGGGGGTGAACAGGGCGTCCAGGATGTCGGCCCGGTAGCGGTCCCAGACCTCGTGCAGACGGTCCCAGGCGGCCCCGTCCCCGGGCGCGAAGGCGTCGAGGGAGGCGGCGGTGGTGGCGACGTCGCGGTCCAGGACGGCGCAGGTGCCGTCGGTCAGGGGGTGGGCGAGCACGTGGGGGGCGTGCCCCCAGCGCAGTCCGTGGTCCTGCAGGCGCAGCCCGGCGAGGACCGGGGAGGCGGCGGCGAGCGGGTAGAAGGAGCTGAACAGATCGTTGACGAACCCGGGGGCGACCTCGCTGTCGTGGCGTACCGCCCCGCCCGGCTCGGGCTGCTCCTCCAGGACCTCCACGCTCCAGCCGGCGTCCACGAGCAGGTTCGCCGCCACCAGCCCGTTGGGACCCGAGCCGATCACGACCGCATCAGGCATGGCCGGCTCCCGGTCCGAACTCCACGGAGCCGGGGGTGTTCGCCGGGTCAGGCCGGCGCCGCTCCCCGGCCTCGGACTCGCACAGTTTCGCGAGCCTGGCGAGCATCGCTCGGTGCCGCACCTGGATCAGCGCCTCCACCCCCACGTTGTGCAGCAGGCCGCCGGGGCCGCGCAGCGGGTGCTCGTCCATGATCACGAGACACTGCTCCCCCCAGGGGCGCAGTTCGATGGCGATGCGGGCCGTGCCGAGCACGCCGGCCTTGGCCTCGATCTCCAGCACGGACCCCGGCTCGCAGCGCCGCACGACCGACTCGTTCTGCAGCCGCACCGGCCCGATCCTGACCTCGTACTCGATGGTCGCGCCGACCTCCGGCCACCGTCCGGACTTGGGGGTGACCTCCGAGGGGCCCACCACCCACTCCACGTACTCGTTGCCGTCCGCCAGGACGTCCCACACCGCCTGCGGGCTCGCCTGGACCAACCGATGCCGCACCGCCACGCGTGCCTCCCACGCCCAGTAACCGTCACTGCGAGGACGCTGCACTGAGTGCCCCGTTCGCCACCGGCCAACCGGGCGGACTTCCCGGACCCGCCCCGGCCGAGGGCGGCGTCGCCGTCACGGGCACGGCCCCGGACGCCTACGCCGCCCCGCGGAAAGGCCCTGCATTGGCATGGACCTGTCGATGCCGCTCCGGCTACCCTCGGGGCAACCCGATGAGAGCGCTCTCAGACCGCGGTTGTTCCACCCCCACCTAGCTGGAACGACGAAGGGCAACTCCCGTGAGACGCAGCAGACCCAGATACCTCGGCCTGGCCGGCCTCCTCGTGTTCGGCAGCCTCACCGCGGTCGGCACCCTGCCCGCCTCGGCGGCCGACTCCCCCACCGCCCCCGCCAAGCCGCCGGCCGCCTCCGCCGGCCTCCTGGACGCCATGGAGCGGGACTTCGGTCTCACCCGGGCCGAGGCCGAGGGCCGGCTCGCGGCCGAACGCCGCGCCACCGCCCTCGAACCCACGGCACGCCGGGCCGCCGGGGACGCCTTCGGCGGATCCTGGTTCGACGCCGCGAAGGGGCGGCTGACCGTGGCCGTCACCTCGGACGCGCCCGCCACCACGGTCCGGGCCGTCGGTGCCACCGGCGCGCAGGTCCGTACCGTGGAGCACAGCGCACGGCGGCTCGACGCGGCCAAGGCGCGCATCGACCGCCTGGACGCCCCCGCCGGCGTCAGCAGCTGGCGCGTCGACCCGTCCGCGAACACCGTGGTCGTCGACGTGGTCCGCGGCGAGCGCTCCGACAACGATGTCCAGCGGTTCGTGGACCGGGCCCGCGAGGCCGGACCCGTCACGGTGCGCTCGGTGCCGTCGGCACCCCGGACCTTCGCGGCGGGCACCGTCGGCGGCGACCCGTACTACACCGGCAACGTCCGCTGCTCCATCGGCTTCTCGGTGCACGGCGGTTTCGTCACCGCCGGACACTGCGGCGGCGCGGGAGCCGGGGTCAGCGGCTGGGACCGCTCGCACATCGGCACCTTCCAGGGCTCGTCGTTCCCGGAGAACGACTACGCCTGGGTGAGCGTCGGCAGCGGCTGGTGGACGGTACCGGTCGTACTCGGCTGGGGCACGGTCTCCGACCAGCTCGTGCGCGGTTCGAACGAGGCGCCCGTCGGGGCCTCGATCTGCCGCTCCGGCTCGACCACCCGCTGGCACTGCGGCACGGTGCTGGCCAAGAACGAGACGGTCAACTACAGCCAGGGCGCGGTGCGCCAGATGACAAAGACCAGTGTCTGCGCCGAGGGCGGGGACTCGGGCGGCTCGTTCATCAGCGGCGACCAGGCGCAGGGCGTCACCTCGGGCGGCTGGGGGAACTGCTCCAGCGGCGGGGAGACCTGGTTCCAGCCCGTCAACGAGATCCTGAACCGCTACGGGCTGACGCTGCACACGGCCTGATCCGGAACGTCGGGGAGGGCCTCGCCGGACTGCCGGCGGGGCCTCTCCCCCGGCGGGACCCGTACCCGGCCGTCGGCGGCCGGGTACGGGTCAGACGTCGAGCGCTCCGGCGCCCGGCTCCGTCCTCTCGGAGCCGGTCGCCGTGGTCAGCCGGCGGTAGGCGGCCCGTGCGTGGGCCAGGCGGGCCAGTGCCGTGCCGACGAGGGCCGCGCCGAGCAGACAGGCCAGCCAGATCGCGTCCCGCCGGCCCGTCCAGGTCAGCGTGCCGGCGGGCGGGACGGCGAAGCCGTTGAGCGACAGCCAGCACAGGAGGGCCGTTCCGGGGGCGGCCGTGAACCGCGCCCAGATGCCCAGCAGTGCCGCCAGCAGGGAGAGCACGGCCAGCGCGAGTCCCGGACGGCCCACCCCCACGATGCCGTTGAGGAGTGCCACGAGGGCGAGGGCGCCGCTGAAGGCGCCCGCCCACACCAGCGGAGCCCCGACCGGGCGGGGGACGGGTCTCACGCCGTGGCTCAGCGGCACCCACTCGATCATCCTGACGGCTCCCTCCGGTCCCGGACGGCTCCGACCACGGCGTCGGACACCGGTCCTGCGGGAGGATTGTCCCACCGGCGCGCCGAGCGACGTACCGGCCGGGGTGACAACCGGTCACGGCGGGCCACCGCCGCGGCCGTGCGGGCCGGGTGGGCCGTGCGGACCGCGTGGACCGGACGTCCGCCCGGAGCCCTCCGGCGGCTTCGCCCCCGGGCCCTCTCAGCGGCCTCCCTGTCTGTGCCGGCCCGCACCGCGGGCGTCCGGCCCGACCACCGGTTCGCCCGCTCGAGTTGGCCGGCGAGGCGGAGGAGGGAGCTCTGCGGACCGTGTCCGGCAGCGAACGGCGCTCCGATGGGCGGCCCCGTCCCGGCGTCGTCCGCCGCCGGCAGCACGCCCCGGCCCTCCCCCCGGGGCCGGCTGCCTACCGTTCCGCGTCGGCGTGCTTCGGGGAGGACGCCGCGGCGGGAGCCGGCACGGGCGCCGCGCAGTCGTCCTCCCCCGCGTCGTCGCCGTCACCGGAGCGGTTCCCCGGCGCGGCGGCCGGCCCTCCGCTCACACCGGGCAGCAGCCTGCCGGCGGCCCGCAGGGCACCGGCGAGCAGGTACGCCCGTCCCGCGAAGACGGGCCCGAGAACGGCGAGGACGAGGACGTACCCGGCGATGAACGGGGCGAGCCGTCCGTCCAGCCCCGCGCCCGCGGCCATGGCGGCCAGGATGAGCGCGAACTCCCCGCGCGCGACCAGGGTGGTGGCGATCTCGGCGGCGGGTTCCGAGCCGTAGCGGTACACGCGGGCCACGCACAGCCCGGCGACGACGTTCATGACGATGGTCAGCGCCGCGGCGGCCGCGACCGGGCCCGCGACCGACGCGATGTCGCCGGGGTCGATGGCGAGACCGAAGGCGAAGAAGAAGATGGCCGCGAAGGCGTCCCGGAGCGGGTGCACCAGTTCACGGATCTGCGGCCCCGAGGGGGTACCGGCCAGGATGAGGCCGACCATGAAGGCGCCGATGGCGTCGGCGACGCCGAGGACCTCCGAGACACCCGCGACGAGCACCGCCGCCCCGAGGAAGCTGATGACCAGCAGTTCGTTGTCCCGGGTCGCGATCAGACGGCCCACGAGCCGCGTGCCGTAGCGGGCCGCGGCGGCGAGCACCAGCAGGAAGCCGAAGGCCTTGCCGGCCTGCAGGGCCATGTCCGCGAAGCCGTGCGCGCCCGCGATGACCGGCTGGAGGGCGGCCAGGTACAGCGCGAGGAAGATGTCCTCCACCACGATGACGCCGAGGATCAGACGGGTCTCGGGCCGGCCGATCCGGCCCAGGTCGATGAGGATCTTGGTGACGATCGCGGAGGACGATATGCCGAGCACGCCGGCGAGCACCAGCGCCTCCCGCACACCCCAGCCCAGGACGAATCCGAAGCCCAGACCGGCGCCGACGTTCAGCAGCAGATAGATGCCACCGGCGGTCAGCAGCCGCTTGCCGCCGCTCTTGAGGTCGTCGAGGTGGAATTCCAGGCCGAGGTAGAAGAGCAGCAGCACCAGCCCGAGCGCGGAGAGCATCTCGAAGTCATGCGCGTCCTCCACCAGGACGAAGCCCGGCGTGTGGGGACCGAGCAGGATGCCGGCGAGCATGAACAGCGGAATCGTCGGAAGTCCGATCCTGCCGCCGAGGCGGGCGAGGAACGCGGCGGCCAGAAAGGCACCGCCCATGGCGAGCAGGGTGTCAGCGTGTCCCACGGGTCACCGCCTTCGACCGTGCGGAGGGTCGGGAGGGCTTCACTTGACGGGGATGGACTTGACGGGGATGGATGCGCATTCTCCTTCGTCTGTCATCTGTGACGCGTCGTCTGTCGTGCGGTCGGGCGCCGTCGGCCGACCGCGGTGGCGCGACACCGCCCCCGGTCCGGACGGGGCACCGTCTCGTCCGCGGTGTGCACGGACGGCGGGCTCCGGACCCGGGTCACCCCCGGCAGTACGCCACGATGACCACCGGCCGCCTCGGCACTCGGGCGCGCCCGGCGCAGCCGGCTCGGACCGTACGGCGACACCCGCGGACGGGCGGGACGGACCTCGGACCTCCCCCGCGACGCTCCCGGCGCCCGAGAACCCCGGGGCACGGCGTCGCTCAACGGTCACACGCCGGGCCGGTGCTCCGCCATCGGGGACGGCACCCATAACGTCCGGTGGCCGACACCCATCACGGCGAGGCGGGGGCGCCGCTCCGCGAGCCGGAGGAGGGACACACGCGGCCGGTGAGAAGGGTGTGCCGCGGCCGACTCGGGGATCCCGGCCACGGCACGTCCCGTCGCCCCGGCGCGGGAGGACTGCGCACCCGGGCACGGACTGCGACTTCCCCGGGCCCGCGCGCCGACACTGCCCCAGCCGAGTGATCGTCACGAACGGTCACCCGGCGCGGCGTGACGACCCATTCGGCTGACACCCACCACCGGGCGGGCATGGCCGCTCGCCTTTCGATCGGCTCTTTCCCCATGATCGTGCACGAATTACGGTCCCTTTCCGGAAGGTGTGCTCTGCCATGGGGTCTCCCGCGTCCAGCGTGTCCGGCGTCGAATTGCCGCCGGTCTTCTGTCCTTTCGAGTCCGCCATCCATCCCCGGGTCCGGCAGGTCGAGAAACGGGCCGTGCAATGGATCGCCGACAGCGGGATGTGCGCCACGGACCGGGAACGCGCCTGGACCGTGGCGACGCACAGCGCCGACTTCTTCGCCCGGTTCGCACCCGTCGCCGACGACGACCGCCTGCTGGCAGCGGCCCTCTGGGTGTACTGGGGCTTCGCCTTCGATGACGCGCGGTGCGACAGCGGTCCCCTGAGCAGCAGACCCGCGCAGTTCAACGCGCTGGCCGGTCAGGTGCAGCGGGCCTGTGAGACGGACTCGGCCGTGGGCTCGGACCGGTTCATCGGCGCCCTGCAGGACATCATGCGCCGCTTCCGCGGCTTCGCCGCGCCCACGCAGGTGAGCCGGTTCGTGCACGCCCACCGCGCCTGGCTCTCGGGGGTGGCCTGGCAGATCGGCAACCAGGCGGTCGGCCGCATGCCGGGCCTGGACGACTTCCTGGCGATGCGGCTGCTGTCTTCGGGCGGCGAACCCACCTTCGCCCTCCTGGAACTGGCCACGGGCGCGGAGATTCCCGACCGTGAGCTGCACCGTCCGGCCGTCCGCGCGCTCACCGAGATGGCCATCCTCGTGGCCGCCCTGGACAACGACCGGCACTCGCTGCACAAGGAGCTGGCGGGCGGTCAGGCGGACCAGAACCTCTACACCGTGCTGATGCAGGAGCGGTCCTGCCCCCTCCAGGAGGCGGTGACGGCCGGCACCGCGCTGCGGGACCGCGTCCTGCTGCGGTTCACGCACCTGCACGACCGGGTCCGGCCGACCGCGAGCACCGAACTCGCCGGCTACCTCCAGGGACTGCGCCACGGGGTCCGGGGCAACAACGAGTGGGGGCTGCGGGTGCCGCGCTACCTGAGCGACGGACGCTGGCCCGACGAGATGGACGACACGCTGCTGACCTGGGCCGAGGAACCGTCCGACAGCCGCCCCGGGCCGGTGGAGGGAGCCCCCTCCATCGCCTGGTGGTGGGACGCTGACCTCGCCTGAGTACGCGTCGTATACGGACGCGTCACCGCCGCGAGGCCAGGTCCAGCGTCCACCAGGGGCCGCCGGACCCCTTCGCCCTGCCGACGCCCGCGTGGGTGTATGCGCAGGTGAGGAGGATGTCGCGGTGCGGGGCGCTGCGCATCCACACGGCCACGGCGGCCTCCGCGGTGCCGGACCCCGCGGTGACGTTCTCGCCCGCGGAGGCGACCCGGTAGCCGGCGGCCCGCATGCGGTCGGCGGGGCTGCTCCCGTCGGCTCCGGTGTGGGTCAGCCGGTGACCGCGGGCCATCGCGGCACTGTGTGCGCGTGCGGCCCGGCCCAGCGCCGCGTGCAGCCGCACCGGTGAGCAACCGGCCTGCCTCCGCTGGCGGTTGACGGCGGCGACCATGCGGCCGCCAACCGTGCCGGAGCCCCCCGCCTGGTGCCGTGGACCCTGGGTCGAGCCGGAGCCTGAGCCGGTGCCGGCCGGACCGGGCGCCGGCTGCCACCGGCCCGGCTCGGGCACCGGCCACAGCGGCGCCCGGTAGGGGGCGGGGGGCGTCGGCGCGGGCGGCGGTCCGGCCCAGGCGGCCGGTACCGCGACGATCTGCAGGGCCGTGAGGACCGCGCCAAGGGCGAGCATCGTCCGCGGCATGCCGATCATTTCGTTTTTCACCTTTTCTTTTCCGGGCGTTTATCGATGACGTTCATCGCGTTTTCTGCTGGTGTATCCACCGCTTCATTCGGGGTAATTCAGCCTTTCGCTGACGGTGTGCGAGAGGGCTGTTGGATAGGCTTGCGCTCGTTCGTTCCACCCCCCTCTCGTGCATTCTTCCGGAGGTTTTTCATGTCGTTCTCGCTGCGCCGCGTCGCCGTGGTGTCGTTGGCCGCTCTGGCCCTGACGGCGGGTGGGGCCGTCTCGGCGGCCGGTGCCGCCGAGGTGTCGGCTCCGGCCACCGTGACCTCGCCCGGGCCCGGCGGTGGCGGGTTCAACGGCGGCCACGAGCCGCCGATGCACTTCGGCCCGTTCGAGATCCCGAAGTTCGGCAGCGTCTCCGGTGGTTTCTCCTGGGGTCTCGCGCGCTAGCCCGGCCGGGCAGAGGCATGGATGAGGGCCGTCGGTGGACGGCCCTCATCGTCGTTTCAGCGTGGCGGCACTGGCCATGAGCACCAGGACCACGCACCCGAGGATCAGCGCCGCGTCCCGGACGAACACCCCGGTGACGCCGGTGTGCGTGGCCGCCTCGCCCGCGGCCTGCACGGCGTAGGTCATGGGCATCGCCCGGGCCACGGCCGCCAGTGCGCCGTGCATCTCGTCCCGGGGCACGAACAGGCCGCACACCAGGAACTGCGGCAGTACCCCGGCCGGCAGGAACTGCACCGCCTGGAACTCGTTGCGGGCGAAGGCGCTCACCAGCAGGCCGAGGGCGAGGCCGAGCAGGGCACCGAGCATGGCGATGACCATCAGCAGATAAGCGGGACCCTTGATGTCCAGGCCCAGCGGGCCCACCGAGAGCAGGGTGGACAGCACCGCCTGGAGCAGCGCCAGGAACGCGAAGGCCAGGCTGTAGCCCAGGACGATGTCCAGCCGCCGTACCGGCATGGTCAGCAGCCGCTCGGCGGTGCCCGAGGTGCGTTCCCGGAGCGTCGACACGGAGGCCACCAGGTACATCACGATGACCGGGAAGATGCCGAAGACCTGGGGTCCGACCCGTTCGAAGGTCTCCTCGGCGTCGTGGAACATCAGCTTGAGCAGCACCATGAGCATGCAGGGGATGCCCAGGAGCAGGGCGGTGCTGCCGCGGTCGCGGGAGACCTGCTGGAGCACCCGGACGGCGGTCGCCGCGGTGATGTTGGGCGAGAACGGCAGCCGGTCGGTCAGGTGGGTGGCAGTCATGTGAGGGAGTCCGCAGCGAAGAAGGCGCGTTCGGCGTCGGGTGCGCCGGGCTGGCCGAGCAGGTGGGGGGAGAGTCCGTCGACGGTGTCGTGCTGCCGGGCCCGTGCCTCGGCCGCGGCGGCGGCCCGGACGAGGTACAGGAACGCCTCCTCCACCGCGTCGCAGCCGGTGTGTTCGAGGAGGCTGCCCCGGTCCGCGTTGGCCAGGAGCCGTCCCGAGCGCATCAGCAGCAGCCGGTCGCAGCGGTCGGCCTCGTCCATGACGTGGCTGGAGACCAGGAGCGTGGTGCCCTCCTCGGCGAGCCGCTGGAAGACCAGCCACAGCTCCCGGCGGACCATCGGATCGAGTCCGACGGTGGGTTCGTCCATCACCAGCAGGTCGGGCCGGTTCAGCAGCGCGACGGCCAGGGAGACCCGCGAGTACTGGCCGCCCGAGAGCCGGGAGACCGGCTGGTCGGCGTAGGCGGCGAGGTCCACCTCCTTCACGACCCGGACCACGGCGTCCTCGCGCCGCCAGCCGCGCATGCCGAGGGCGGCGGCGAAGTACCGCAGGTTCTCCAGCACCGTCAGGTCCGCGTAGACGGAGGGTGCCTGGGTGACGTAGCCGACGCGGGTGCGCAGCGGCCAGGCGCCCGCCGCGTGACCGAGCACCTGGACGTGGCCGGCGCTGGGCTCCTGGACGCCGACCACACAGCGCAGCAGGGTGGTCTTGCCGCAGCCGCTGGGGCCCAGCAGTCCCACGATGCAGCCGCGGGGGACGGTGAAACTGACGTTGCGCAACACCGGTTGGGTCCCCCGGGCCACCTGCAGCCCGTAGGCGGCCACGGCCGGGAGGTCGCCCGGAGGCGCTGCGCTGTGCTCGGTGTGCTGCACGGCTCCACTGGTTTTCGTCGTATCGGGGCCGCGGCGTCAGGCCGCGGCGCGGCCGGCGCGAGGGGACGGAGCGGTCATCGCCAGGACAACGGCCCGCCGGTCGTGGGGTCACGCACCGGCTGCCGCACCGCTCCGGCCGGTGCACCCGGTCGGGGGAGGGTGGTGGCGGCGCGGTTCAGGACTCGCGGCGGGTCATCGCCCAGGCGATGTCGTGCAGCTGGCGGTAGGCGTCAGCGGTGGGTTGCGCGAGGGACAGGGAGCGCAGCGCGACCGTCATCTGCCGGCGTGCCTCCTCCTCGGCCGCCCGCCGTCCGCCGGCCTCCTCCACCAGGAGCCGCGCCAGGTCGATGTCGCCCCCCGCCAGCGGGTGCGGGCTCCGGTACAGCTCGCGCAGCCGCTCGGCCGCCGGGCCCGGTGCGGCGAGGGCCGCCACGACGGGCAGCGACTTCTTGCGGGCGGCCAGGTCCGCGCCGACCGGCTTGCCGCTGCGCGCGCTCCGGCCCCAGATGCCGAGGATGTCGTCGGCACACTGGAAGGCCACGCCGAGGTGCCGTCCGAACTCCCGCAGCCCGCCCACCCGGACGGCGTCCGCGCCGGCCAGCACGCCGCCCAGCGCGCAGGCGCAGCCGATCAGGGCACCCGTCTTGCCCGCGGCCATGGTCAGGTAGTCCGCGACCGACACGTCGTGGGCCTTCTCGAAAGCGACGTCGTGGCTCTGCCCCTCCACGAGCTCCAGCAGCGCGGCCACGAGTTCCTGAACGGCCGCCCCCGCGCGCCGCGGTGAGGCCTGGGTCAGGGCGCGCAGGGCGGCGACCAGCAGCGCGTCGCCGGTGAGTACGGCCGCGGGGGTTCCGAACAGGGACCAGGCGGCGGGCTGGTGGCGGCGCAGTGCGTCGCCGTCGATGACATCGTCGTGCAGCAGGGTGAAGTCGTGCACCAGCTCGACCGCCACCGCGCCGGGCACCGCGGCCGCCGGGTCGGCGCCGACGGCCACCGCCGACAGCAGGGCGAGGGCCGGACGCACCGCCTTGCCACCGCCGGACACGGACGCGCGGGGCGCGCCGTCGGCCTCGCACCAGCCCCGGTGGTACCTGGCCACCAGACTCTCCGCGGCGGGCAGCGACTCGACCGCCGCCCGCAGCGCGGGTGACAGCACGTCGTCGACCCACTGCAGACGCGGGAAGGCACCTGCTGGGGCCGAGTCGGTGATCTGCGACACGTACTACTCCTCACGAGGTCGGGACCCGAAGACGGACAGCGGGAACCGGCGGTGCCCGCACGGGGCCGCGTCGGCCGCGCCCCAGTCAATCGGCTGCCCTGCCGCGGGGAGCGTGCTCCGCGCACCCACCCGGCGAAAGATCACCGAAGCAGCCCAGCCCTATGACCATGCATCCAGCCGACAATCGGGCCACATCCGGCGGTGGTTGGGACGTCAACCGTCCGCCCCGCCGCGGGATGCGGCGGGGCGGACGGTTGCGGACGGTCCGTCAGCACGGTGTGCTTGCCATCAACTTCTCGAAGGAAGCCATGCAATCCGGGCAGTGGCGTGCCCGTTCACCGTCGGATGCCTCGATACGTTCGCGGAGCCTCTCTCCGCACAGAGTGGCCGCTGCCTGTTTGGCCATCACGTGCCACACCAACGCTCCGCCCGCCTTCTCCGGGCCCACGCACATTTCGTACATGATCGGCCTCCCAGCCTGGACGCCGCTGACACTCCCAAGGAGACACCGGATCGGTCGCCACCAGTAGCGTGCGGGGGCCATTCGGGTGACGGCCGGTTCGCCCCTCCGGGGTGGTGAGACACCCGGACGGATACGGATGATCAGCCGATCGGCCCCATCCGCGTGGGGCCGTGACGTGGCGTCGGCACGTGCGGGGGAGGGTGGGGTGCCCTGGTCGGACGGCGACACAGACCGAACCGATCGCTCCGGTCCCCGCGGCGAAGCGCTCCGGCAGGGGACGGGTGATCGTCTCCTGGCTGGTGACGACCGGCCACAGCGGATCGGCCATCTCTACCAGCAGCTGGGCCAGGCGGAGCACGGGGCAGCGTGACGTGCCGGAACCCGGCGCGGGACACAAGGGGGACCGCGCCTCCTGAGGTCCGCCGGGGGCGCCTACGCGGGTGGCGGCGGAGCGCCGCCGCGGTGGGACGGGCCGGCCGGTGTCCCGGGTCGTGTTCCTCAGCCCGTCGCGTCGCCGGTGCGCGTCCTCACCCGCTCCTCCAGACGGCGCAGGCTGCCCTCGAGGGCGTCGTCCACCACGGACCGCCCCGGGTCGTGGCCCTCGTCGAAGAACGACAGGTGCACCGTCACCTCGCTGGCTCCGCCGTCGAGTCCGGCCACCTGCAGCCAGCCGGCGTAGCCGCCCTGTTCGCGGGTGCCCCATTCGAGGCGCATCTGCTCGGGCCGGGCGCTCAGCAGGGCGGACGTGTCCCGGTCGGTGCGGTCCTCGTGCACGGTGACGGCGGGCGGGTCGTCCGGCTCCACGTGCAGGTCCCGGGGCAGCCAGGTGTCCAGTTGCCCGACGTTCGCGGCCTGGTCGAAGACCTGCTCCGCCTCGGCGGGCATGGTGCGGGAACGCTCGTACTCGGTCATGGGGCACCACTCCTCGGCGCTCGTGGTCGTACGACGTGACGCGTGCCCCGGTCCGCCCGGACCGAAGCACCCCGCGAATGATCGGCTCGGCGGGCGGCGCCGGGTGCGCGGTGCCAGACTGCTGCGCAACGCGCCCCGCCACGGCGGACCTCACGGCGGGCAGGCAGGCGAGGGGAGACGAGGTGCCGACGCCGGAGACGAGCGATGTGCTGTTGCAGGAATTCCTCGCCGACCCCGCTCACCTGACCCTCGACCTGTCCGCCGCCGTGGCCCGCTGCACCCGGGCCCTGGACCTGCAGCACGCGGTGGTCTACCTCGTGGACCTGCAACAACGGCATCTCGTGCCGCAGACCGACGTGGCGTCGAGCATGCCCGTCGACGGCTCGCTCGCGGGCTGGGCCTACCGGACCCAGGCACTGCGGGTGGAGGAGGCCGAGACCGGCGGTGTCACGGCGTGGCTGCCCCTGCTGGACGGTGCGGAGCGCCTGGGGGTGCTGGCGGTGCACGCCTCCGCGCTCACCTCCGCCACCCTGACCCGCGGCCGGGCGCTCGCCTCGCTCCTGGCCATGATGATCACGTCGAAGCGGGCCTTCGAGGACTCCTTCGTCCGGCACACCCGCACCGAGCCGATGCACCTCCCCTCCGAGATGCTCCGCGCGTTCCTGCCGCCCCGCACCATCGGCAACTCGCACGTCGTGTCGACGGCCGTCCTCGAACCCGCCTACGAACTCGGCGGTGACGCCTTCGACCACTCGCTCACCCAGACGACCCTGCACGTCTCGGTGGTCGACGCCATGGGGCACGACCTGGCCTCCGGGCTGACCAGCGCGGTGGCGCTGGCCGCCTGCCGCAACGCCCGGCGCAACGGGGCCGACCTGCCCACCCTCGTGGGCTCCGTCGACGACGCCCTGGCCCGCTGGCTGCCGGACCAGTACTGCACCGCCGTCCTCGCCCAGCTGGACTTCGAGACCGGTCTGCTGCGCTGGAGCAACTGCGGCCACCCGGCGCCCCTCCTGATCAGGGACGAGCAGTTGATCACCGATGCCCTGGAACGGGACGCCGAACCCCCGATGGGCTCACCGGCCCAGCTCTCCGCGAGCCCGCGCCGGACGCACGAGACGATGCTGGAACCCGGTGACCGGGTGCTGGTGTACACCGACGGGATCACCGAGGCCCGCACCCGCGAGGAGAAGCTCTTCGGGCTGGAGCGGTTCGCCGACTACGTCATCCGGGCCACGGCCGGCGGCGAGCTGGCACCCGAGGCGCTGCGCCGTCTGATCCACTCGATCCTGGACTCCCAGTCGGGCGGACAGCTGCGGGACGACGCGACGATTCTGATGTTCGAATGGCGCCCGCCGACCCGCTGACACGCCGTGGGCGCGGGAGCGCGTCTCAGACCGAGTGGCCTCGCGCACGCAGCCAGTCGCGCACGGTCTCCTTGTCGGCGGGCGTGATCCGGACGGGCCCTTCCACGTAGGGCCCCTCGTCCTCGGTGAAACCCGTGTCCGTGATCCTCGCGGTGACCCAGGTGGCCAGGTCCTGGGCGGCCCGCTCCGAGAGGTCACCGCTCTCCCAGCCGGCGCGGGCCTCCCCGGCCGCGGCGCGGTCGTGCTGCTCGGTCTCCGCGAGCCACGCCGTGACCAGCCGTTCCACGGTGCGTCGGTCCTCGGGTCCGGTCGGCTGCTGCTGCTTGTCGTCCATGCCGCCCGAGTGCCCCCGATCCGCCGGACGGCCCACCTCCGGAACAGCGTCCCGTGTCGGCGCTACCGCGCCGGGTACCCGGGTTCCCAGGGGCGGACCGGCAGACCGGTCCACAGAAGGTGACAGTCCGGAAGGGGACAGCAATGACGCAGCCCGCCGACGACAGCGCTCTCGACCAGCGCGCCGGCGTTTCGGAGCTCCGTCTGGCCGCGGGGGACCCCGAGTTCGTCCCCCTGAACGACCCACGCCACGAGGAGCTCCCGCTCGACCGCAACCAGGCGATCCTCCAGGCCGCCAAACAGGTGGGGTCGATCCTGAAGAAGAACGAGCACCCGTTCGCGCTGGCCGGCAGCGTCGCCGTGTACGCGCACGGCGGCACCCAGAACCTCCAGCACGACGTGGACTTCTGCATCCGGCCGGACGACGCGGAGGCCGTCGCCGCGACGCTCAGGGAAGCGGGCCTGGCGGTGTACACGCCGCCCGAGGACTGGCTGCTCAAGGCGAACTGCCTGGGACAGCAGGTCGACCTGATCTTCGAGCTGGCGCACGAGCCCGTCACCTCGGAGCTGCTGGCCCGGGCCCAGGACCTCTCGGTCGACTCCGTGCTCATGCCGGTGCTGTCGCCGACCGACCTGCTGCACGGGCTGCTGGCGGCCTTCTCCGAGCACCACTGCAACTTCGGTGCCGTGCTGCCGATCGCCCGCACCCTGCGGGAGAAGATCGACTGGGAGGCGCTGCGCCGCGACTGCGGCGACGACCCGATGCCCGCGGCGTTCTTCTTCATCCTCGAACGGCTGGACATCATTCCCCCGGCCGACGCCTCGGCCGGCCCTCCGGCAGCCCCCTCCACCGCCCCGGCGGCCACCGTGAAGGAGGAACGGCGATGAGCGACCCCGTCGCACACCAGGGGCCCGCGGCGAGCGGCACCGCCCCCGCGGCCGGGAACGTCGAGTACCGCGTCGCCCACCTGCACGACCGGCTCGCCGCGGAGGAGCTCGGCGAGCTCGGTGTACGGGCCGAGATCCGCGCCGGGGCGATCGCGGTCACGGGCACGGTGCCCTCCGCGCAGTGCCGCGACACGGTGCTGCGCGTCGCCCGCGAGGAGCTGGCCGGCCTCACCGTGCACGCCGACATCGTGGTGGCGGAGACGACCCGTCCCGACCATGCGGAGGAGCTGTGATGATCCGCGTCGCCGCCGTCGGAGACATCCACATGGGCCCGGACAGCCAGGGGCTGCTGCGCCCGGCCTTCGAGACCCTGCCCGACTGTGCCGACCTGTTGCTACTCGCCGGTGACCTGACCCGGCACGGGACCCCGGAGGAGGCGCGGGTGGTCGCCCGGGAGGTACGTGACCTGCCGGTGCCGGTGGTGGCCGTCCTCGGCAACCACGACCACCACGACGAGCAGCCCGAGAAGGTCACCGCCCTGCTCCAGGAGGCAGGGGTGACCGTCCTGGAGGGCGAGGCGACCGTCGTCGAGTGTGCCGGGACGCGGGTGGGCGTCGCCGGGACCAAGGGTTTCGGCGGCGGTTTCGTCGGGCGCAGCGCCGGTGAGTTCGGCGAACCGGTCATGAAGGAGTTCGTCCGCACCACCCGCCGCTCGGCGGACAGCCTGCACGCCGCGCTGAAGGAACTGGACGCCGAGGGCTGCGCCGCCCGGGTGGCGCTCACCCACTTCTCCCCCGTCGCCGACACGCTCGCCGGGGAACCCCCGGAGATCCACCCGTTCCTCGGCAGTTACCTGCTGGCCGAGGCGATCGACACGGCCGGCGCGGACCTGGCCGTGCACGGCCACGCCCACCTGGGCACGGAGCACGGGATGACGGCGGGCGGGGTCCGGGTGCGCAACGTGGCGCAGCCCGTCATCCGCCGGGCCTTCAACGTCTACCGGCTCGGGGCCGCCTGACCGCCGCGCGGCGCGAGGGGCCCGGGCGGTGGTCGGGCGGCCCCGTCCGGCTCGTCAGGTCCCGGTTTCCTCCCGCGTCGTACGCCCGAGACAGGTGACGTCGGCGGGGTCCAGGCCCGCCGCCGCGATCTCGTGGAAGCCCAGTCGGTCGTAGAAGGCCCTGGCGGGTGTGTTGGCGGTCGCCATGACCAGGTGGACGGCGGGCACCCCGCGGGCGCGCAGCGCCCGCCAGAACGTCCGCATCAGCGCACGTCCGTGCCCGCGGCCCTGCCACTCGGGGAGCAGGTCGATGTGCAGGTGGGCCGGGTACGCGGCCAGTTCGGGGACGATCATCCGCTCCGGATCGTGCAGCAGTCCGGCCATGACCTCGTCCGGGGTGCCGGGCGGGCCGTCCGGCGCCGGGTAGCGGTGTGCCACCCGCGGCAGCCACTTGGCGCGGAACTCCTCGGCGAAACGGGGGGTGTCGGCCGTGCCGAGGATGTAGCCGACCGCGCGGCCCCGTCCGTCGTCCAGGACGAACGCCAGGTCCGGGTCGAGGTGGACGTAGGGTGCGGCGAAGATGACGGGCAGCACCGCCGGGTCGGCGTACACCGGCCGGCTGTCCCGGCCGTTGTGCGCGGTGCGGATGCAGATGTCGTCGAGGGCCGGCGCGTCGGCGGGGCGGTACGGGCGTACGGCGGCGGTCGGGGTCACTGCGGCATCCTGCCCGACTGGGAGCGCTCCCACAAGGGGTTTCCCTCGACGCCCTCGGCGCGGTCCCGCGACCCGCCGGACCCCTTCCTCCGGCACCCTCGGCGAGCTGCCGGGGCGCGCCTTCTGCCGTCGGCCGCGGTCACTGCGCCAGATGCGCCGCACTCCACGATGATCGATGAATCGACCTCATCGCCACCGTCCGGACCCGTGACCTGCGGGGGACTCGCGCGCAGCGGTACCCGTGGGCGTCGCCGGCGCTCCGGGCACCGAATGGCGCCGACCGTTGCGGGCACCTGATGATCCCAGTAGGCAGCACGTTCCCGGCAGTGCCTCGGCACCCCTGGAGAAAGCGAGAGAGCACCATGAGTCTTTTGCGTATGGTCGGCCGCCCGATGCTCGCCTCGATGTTCGTGGCCGGCGGCCTGCAGTCCCTGCGCAGCCCCCAGCAGGTGGCCCCCGCTGCCGAGCCGATCGTCCGGCCGGTGACCGACCGCGTGTCGGCGTTGCCGGACAGCACCGAGCAACTCGTACGGCTCAACGGTGCCGTGCAGGTGGTGGGCGGGGTCCTGCTCGGCTTCGGTCGCTGCCCGCGCCTGGCGGCACTGGCCGTCGCGGCGACGCTGGTGCCCACCACGCTGGCGGGGCACCGCTTCTGGGAGGCGGAGGACCCGTCCGAGCGCGCCCAGCAGCGCATCCACTTCCTGAAGAACGTGTCCATGCTGGGCGGCCTGCTGATCGCCGCCGACGACACGGGCAGTTCCCCCTCGCTGTTGTGGCGCGGCCGTCACGCCGCCCATGGCCTGCGGCACGACGCCCACCTGGTGCACCGCTCGGTCCGGGCCACGGCCCGCCCCGCGGCGACGGCGGGCGGGGTACGGGCCAAGCTGGGCGTCTAGCCCCGCCCGGGCCCCGGCGTGCGTCGGCGCCCGGCCGACGGGGGGCCCGGCCGCTCGGGTCGTGGCCCTCGGCGTCGGGCGGCCG
Organism: Streptomyces ambofaciens ATCC 23877; assembly: GCF_001267885.1. NCBI lineage: Bacteria > Bacillati > Actinomycetota > Actinomycetes > Kitasatosporales > Streptomycetaceae > Streptomyces > Streptomyces ambofaciens. The sequence goes on from NZ_CP012382.1 coordinate 816,040, forward strand.
GGCCGTAGCCCTCGGCGTCGGGCGGCCGGGCCGCCGGGTGGCCGGGTGGCCGGGTGGCCGGGTGGCCGTCACCCAGTCGGGTCCGGGGCGGGCGAGGAACGCCTTCAGGCCCGCCGCTCCCCCACGCGCTCGGTGGTCACCGCCCCGGTCGGCACCTCGTCAGGACGGTCCCGGAGGGCGGCGACGGTGCGTTCCAGGCCGTCCCGCCAGGTCACCCCCGGCAGCCAGCCGAAGATCTCACGGGCGAAGCCGGTGACCGGCCGGGGCCCCGCGGGCCGGTCCCCCGCCCCGTCGACGAACACGAGCGGCGCGTCCGAGCCGGTCAGGTCGATCACCCGGCGGGCGATCTCCACGGCCGTGGGCGCCTCGTCGCCGCCGATGTCCACGGGCCGTACCGAGCGGCCGACCGCGACCAGGAGCACGCCGTCGACCATGTCGTCCACGTAGCACAGGGGGTGCGTCCGGCTGCCGTCCCCGCCGACCGTGACCGGCCTCCCGGCGAGTGCCTGCTCCAGGAAGGCGGCGGGCGTGCCCCCGTCGTCCGTCCGCATGCCGGGCCCGTAGCCGGCGAACAGGCGGACGATCCCGGCGTTCGAGCCGTGGGCAGCCGCGTGCGCGGCGACCAGCGCCTCGGCGAAGCGGACGGCCTCGGCGCAGGCGCTGTGCGGGCCGACCGGGTCGGCCTCGCTCCCCTGCCGGGCGTCGCGCGGCGGACGGCCGGGGAGCGCCGGCGGCGAGGAGGCGAGCAGGAACCGAGCCCCGTCCCGCTCGGCGACGGCCAGTGCGGCACGGGTGCCGAGGCTGCTCGTGTCGAGGATCTCCACGGGCCGGTCCGGCCAGGCGGCCGGTGACGCCGGGCCCGCCAGATGCAGGACCAGGTCGTAGGGGCCGGTGAGCGCGTCCGCGCAGCCGGGGCCTGAGATGTCCCACTCCAGGAACCGGAAGCCGGGGCGGCCCGCCAGATGGGCCACCTTCTCGGCCCGGCCCGTGGAGAGGTCGTCCAGGCAGTCCACCTCGACGCCCGCGTCGATCAGGCGGGTGCACAGGTGGGAGCCGAGGAATCCCGCACCGCCGGTCACCAGGGCACGGTCCCAGGGCGGCCGGGCCTGCGACCGCGGACCGAACGTCGCCATCGGCATCATGAGGACGACCTTCCTTCCGCCGCGAAGCGCTGACGAGCGGGCCCCGAGTGCCCCGGCGGGTCGCGTTCATTCTCTGGACGTCTGCGACGGCCCACTGCCCCTCGGGCGGGTCGAGCCCTGTGGTGGCCGTCACGCCCATCCGGCCCGACCCCCGGCGCGCAGGAGCCTGTGATCAAGCACACTCGGGGGGCCAAGCGCCCTGTGACGCAGGGGGGTTGTGCCGTCCGAGCCGAGCCCCGGAGCGGGCGCCGGGAGGGACTCGCCGGTCCCTTCTGCCACGATGGTCGGCGCCGTCAACCGGCTCCAGGGAGTGGCCGCGCAGCGCAGCCGGTCTTCTCGCTCCCCTTTCCTTTCCCTCCCGGGTCTCACGACTCGTCTTCGAGTGGCGCACTGTGTCTTCTTCCCCTGTCTCCGCCCCGCCTGCCTCCGCACCGGCGTCCCGTTCGCCGTGGCGGTCCCTGAGGTACCGCAGCATGCGCTGGTGGTCGGTCGCGAACTTCGTCTCGAACGCCGGCACGTGGATGCAGCTCACGGTGCAGAACCTGCTGGTCCTGCAGATCACCGGGTCCGCCGCGGCGACGGGTCTGTCGATGTCCGTCCAGGCCGCGCCCGCGCTGCTGATCAGCGTGTTCGGCGGTGCCGCCGTCGACCGCTGGCCGCGGAAACTGACCGCCGCCGTCAGCCAGGCGCTGCTCGGCGCGGTCGCGTTCGCGACCGCCCTCATGGTGGCGCTGGACCGGCTCGACGTGACCACTCTGATGGTGCTGGCCGCCGTCACCGGTGTCATCGCCACCGTCGACGGCCCGGCGTGTTCGCTGCTGGGCAACGACCTGGTCCCGGCGCAGGACGTGCCGTCCGCGATCGGGGTGGGCGCGCTGGTCCACCAGGCGGGCCGGCTCACGGGCGCCGCGCTGGCCGGGGTGGCGGTCGGCTTCCTCGGGACGGCCGCCGCCTACGCCGCCAACGGACTCTCGTTCCTCTTCGTCGCCTCGGTCATCCCCTTCCTGCGTCCGGCGCGCGGGGCGGCCGAGCGCACCGGCAAGGAGGAGCGCCACGACCGCGCGGACAGTCTCTCGGTGCGGGAAGGGCTGGCCTTCTTCGCACGCCGCCCGCGGCTGCTGGCGCTGGCCGGCGTCACCGGGGTCAGCGCGGTCTTCGGGCGCAACTACCAGCTCACGCTGGCCGTGCTGGTGACCGGGCCGCTCGCGGGCGGCGCCGGGTCGTTCGGCACCGTGTCGACGGTGCTGGCGGCCGGAGGGATCGTCGGCGCGGTCCTCGGCGCCCGGCTGCGCCGTCCCTCCGTGCGGGTCGTCGGCGCGCTGGCGGCGGCGGGCGGGCTGCTGCAGGTGGTGGCCGGGCTGTCACCGTCGCTGGCCGTCCTGCTGGTGATGGTGCTGCCGATGGCCGTCGTGGAGTCCGTCTCCGACACCGCGGGCACGTCGGTGCTGCAGACCGACCCGCCCGCGCACCTGCGGGGCCGGGTGCTCGGCGTGTGGGGCAGCATCGGCACGGTGTGGGGCCTCGGTGGGCCGCCGGCACTGGGCCTGCTGATGGAGTTGGCCGGTGCCCGAGGCGCCCTCGTCGCGGGCGGGTTGATCATCGCCGCGTCCATCACCGCGGGCCACCTCCTGCACGGCCGCCGCTCCAAGGTGCCGGTGCCGTTGCGGACCGGGGACACGGACGTACCGGCACGGGCGGCGCTGGGGACGGCAGCCTGAGCCGGGTGCTCCCGTGGCGGGAGCCGGCCGCGGGCACGGCGTGACGCGAAGGGGAGCCGGACGGCACACGGGCCGCGGCCGAGGGTCCGGTAGTCCGCGGGCCGCGACGCGGAACCCCGCCCTGCTCTCGTCGACGACGTGCCCCGGGCGCCTCCCGGCCCGCCCCCGCCCCTGCCACCCCACCCCGGTCCCGGGCGGCGCCGCACATGAATCCCGTCCTTACCCAGGCGTGCGACCCTGGGCAGCCTTTGCCGGTCACCGGGTGTCCGCCCGGTTCACGCGTGGGGAGAAGAAGCCCTGAGTACCGCCGTCCTCGCCGAGGCCGTCCCCGTCATCCTGCTGCTGGGCGTCCTCGCCTTCGCCGTGCTCCGTCCCCGGGGCCTGCCGGAGGCCGTGGCCGCCGTGCCCGCCGCCGCGCTGGCCGTGGCACTGGGCACGGTCACCCCGCACCAGGCATGGGAGCAGACGCGTACGCTCCTGCCGGTCGTCGCCTTCCTCGCCCTGGTGCTGGTGCTGGCGCACCTGTGCGCCAGGGAGGGACTGTTCGAGGCCGTCGGGGCGGCCGTGGCTCGCCGCTGCGGCGGGAGTCCGTCGCGGCTGCTGGCCGGGGTGTTCGCCATGGCCTGCGCGGTCACGGCGGTGCTCAGCCTGGACGCCACCGTCGTCCTGCTCACCCCAGTGGTCCTGGCCACCGCGTCCCGGGCCGGTGCCCGGTCCCGCCCGCACGTGTACGCCACGGCGCACCTGGCGAACTCCGCCTCGCTGCTCCTGCCGGTCTCCAATCTGACCAACCTGCTGGCGTTCACGGCCAGCGGGTTGTCCTTCACCAGGTTCGCCGCGCTCATGGCGCTGCCGTGGCTGGCGGCGATCGCCGTCGAGTACGTGGTGTTCCGCCGCTTCTTCCGCGCGGACCTGACCGGGCCCGCGGCCGTCGGCCACGCACCCACGCCCACGCCCGACCATGAGCCGCGGCCCGCGCCCTCTGTGCCCCGGTTCACCGTCGTCGTCGTGGCGCTGACCCTGGCCGGGTTCGCCCTGTCCTCGCCCGTCGGTCTGGACCCCGCGTGGGCGGCGCTCGGCGGCGTGCTGGTGCTCGGCGGACGGGCGCTGGCCCGGCGCCAGGTCGGGCCCCGGGAGCTGGTGGGCGCCGCGTCCCCGCTGTTCTGCCTGTTCGTGCTGGCGCTCGGCGTCGTCGTACAGGCCGTGATGGCGGGCGCCCCGGCCACCGGGCTCGGGCGGCTGCTGCCGCAGGGGGACTCGCTGCCGGCGCTGCTCGGGGTGGCGGCGGTGGCCGCGGTGCTGGCCAATGCCGTCAACAACCTGCCGGCCGTCCTGGCCCTGCTCCCCCTGGCCGCACCCGCCGGGCCCGGCCAGGTCCTCGCGGTGCTGATCGGCGTGAACCTGGGTCCGAACCTGACCTACGTCGGCTCGCTGGCGACCCTGCTCTGGCGGCGGATCCTGCACCGGTACGGCGTCGAGGTCGAGCTGGGCCGGTTCACCCGGCTCGGCCTGCTCACCGTTCCCGCCACGGTCGTCGCCTCGACCGTGGCCCTGTGGGGAGCGCTGCACCTCGTCGGCGCCTGACCCCCGGCGGCCCGCCGACGTACCCGCACCCCGGCGCCCGCCGGCGGACCCGCACCCCGGCCGCCGTCGCGTCGGCGTCGCCGCCCTGACCGCCGTACCCGCGCCGCTCCCGTCGCCCACTCGGTGGACCACTCGCCGGGGCGGGCGCCAGGCCGGTCACCGGACGCCGGGCGCCAGGCCGGTCACTGGGTCGCCACCACGAGGCACCGGCGGAGCTCCTCGGCCGCCTCCGGGGCCCCCGCGACCGTCACCCCGCCGTCTCCGTCGCCTTCCCGGTTCCACAGCCGGCGCAGCAGCGCCTCCGGGGAACCGCTCAGCGTCACGTCCGCCGTGCCGTCGCCGGCCCCGTCCGTCACGGAGAACTCGCCGGGGCCCGTCCGCACCCGCCACGCCGTGTCCCCGGCACGCAGCAGGACGGTGCGCCCCGGCGAACCGTCCAGGACGTCGGCGAAGTACTCGCCCCACTCGGCGACGGAGAAGGCGGCGAAGACCTTGAGCAGCTCGTCGATCCCGTCCACGGCGAGGTCGGCCGGGACGGGCGCGACGGGCTGCCCGGTGGCGAGCTCGGCGTCGATGCGGTGGACGACGGTCTCCTGGGCCATGCGCCGGATCCAGAAGCCGACGCTCTGGTCGGGGCCGTACCAGGTGGCGGCCGGGTCCCGGGGGGCGCGGGTGGCGAACTCGCCGCGCAGGGCGGTGTACCCCCGGTCCAGCAGCGCCGTGGGCTCCTCCTGCGCGAACTCCTCCGGCGGCCAGGGCTCGGGCTCGAAGCCCTCGCGCATGGCGACGGTCTTGTGCAGGTAGACCTCCCCCACGTGGCGGGTCAGATCGGCGACGGTCCAGCCGGGGCAGGTGGGCACCGGGGCGTCGGCGCCGGTCGCGACGACGGCCCGCAGCCGGTCGTGGTCGGCGGCGAGGCAGTCGAGGAAGCGGGTGAACTCCATGCCGTGGAGCCAAGCACAGGCTCAGAGCCGGGGCGCGCCCTTTTCCGCCCCGGCGTACGGGCGCGGGCTCACCAGGCCCCGGTGGGGACCGCGGGCCGGCGGACGGCCTCGACGGCGTCCCGCAGGTGCAGGGCGACGGTGATCAGCGCGCGCAGGGCGGAGGGGCGCAGGCTCTGGGCGCTCTCGGCGGCCAGCACCAGCAGGCAGCCCGCGGCCTGCTCGACGACGGGTACCGAGAACGCGAAGTCGTCGCCGTCGGCCCCGCGGAACGCGCGCCACGGCGTCGCGGCTCCGTCGATGGCCTTCTGGACGGCGTGCTCAAGGTGCAGTGCGGCCTGTTCGCACACGGGGGCGGGCAGGATGATGGTGCGATGGAACGCTGAACTGGTCATGGTCCCACTGCTCCCCCGCGTACGGGGTGTTCCAACGGCGCACCGGGCGTCTTTCACCGGGTCGGCCGCAGTCCGGCCCTAGGCTGGTGACCGTGTGTCCCACGATGACGCCCTCGGCGGCCGCGGCCCGGTTCACCGGCCGGACGGTGACCGGTGAGCGCCGGTGGTCCGCTTCCCTCACCGAGGTCTTCCTCGCCGACGGACGTACGGTGATGGTCAAGCGCTGCGACGGCGCGGGCGCGGCGCGGGCCGAGTCCGCCGGGCTGCGCTGGCTGGCCGGCGCCGGCGCGGTGCGGGTTCCGGCGGTGGTCGGCGAGGACGGGCGCCTGCTGGTCACCGACCGCGTGCCCGAGGGTCCGGCGAGTGCGCGGGCGGCGGTCCGGTTCGGCCGCGACCTGGCCGCGCTGCACTCCGCCGGAGCGCCCGCGTTCGGCGCCGCGCCGCCCGGCGGACCCGAGGAGGCGTTCATCGGCCGGGCCCCGATGCGCAACGTCGCCGGGAGCGACTGGCCGCGCTGGTACGCGGAGCACCGGGTGCTGCCGTACCTGCGCCGCGCCGTCGACGCCGGCGTCGTCCGGCCGGGCGAGGCGGCCGACGTCGAGCGGGTCTGCGAGCGGCTGCCCGAACTGGCGGGACCGGCGGAGCCGCCCGCCCGGCTGCACGGCGACCTGTGGAACGGCAATGTGCTGTGGGGCGCCGACGGGCACGTCCGCCTGATCGATCCGGCCGCGCACGGCGGGCACCGGGAGACCGACCTCGCAATGCTCGGCCTCTTCGGCTGCCCGTACCTGGACCGGGTCGTGGCCGGCTACCAGGAGGCCGCGCCGCTCGCCGACGGCTGGGCGGACCGCGTCGGCGTGCACCGGCTCTTCCCGCTGCTGGTGCACGCCGTGCTCTTCGGGCGCGGCTACGCCGAGCAGGCCCTCGCGGCGGCCCGGGGGGCGTGCCCCCCGGGCCGTTGAGCGTCAGCGCGTCACGACGTGCCGCTCGTTGGGCACGCAGTGGGTCATCTTCAGGCCCTCGACGTCGCGCGGCGGGTTCTTGCCGAGGTTGGCCAGCCGCTCGCGGTCCTCGTCGGTGAGGTCCTGACTGGCCAGCGGCTCCAGGTGCCTCACGTCCTGGGGGCTGATGCCGATGCCCTCGCCGACCCGCAGGCCCAGGTCGTTCTCGACCAGCAGGAAGTGCCACACCATGCGTTCCTGCACCGGCCGGTCGCACTGGGAGAGCAGGTTGACGAAGTTCGCCACGAGGTCGTCGCGCTCCCACTCCTCCAGCAGCAGGTAGCGCTGCCCGGCCTGCATGTAGTCGTTGGTGCGCGGGATCCGCTTGCGGGTGAGCCGGCCCTGGATCTCCGGTCCCTGCTCGTCGTGCGTCGGGTACTCGGCCTCCCGCAGGCCGCCGGTGATGGACGGTTCATAGTTGACGATCGGGTTCTCCCCGCCGCCGTCCTGGTGGTAGGCCATCTGGCCGTCGCGCTGGTTGGTGCGCACGTGGGCGTTCTTGGCCTGGTTGACGGGCAGCTGGAGGTAGTTCGGGCCCACCCGGTAGCGCTGGGTGTCGCTGTAGGAGAAGGTGCGGCCGACGAGCATCTTGTCGTCGGAGAAGTCCAGCCCGTCGACGAGGACGCCGGTGCCGAAGGAGATCTGCTCGTTCTCGGCGAAGTAGTTCTCCGGCATCCGGTCGAGCACCATCCGGCCGACCGGCTTCGCCGGGAACTCGTTCTCGGGCCAGGTCTTGGTGTCGTCGAGCGGGTCGAAGTCCAGTTCCGGGTGGTCGTGGTCGTCCATCATCTGGACGAGCAGTTCCCACTCGGGGTGGTCGCCGCGCGTGACGGCGTCGTAGAGGTCCTTGGTGGCGTGGCCGAGGTTCTGCGCCTGGACGTTGGCGGCGTCCTCCTCGGTCATGCTGCGGACACCCTGCTTGGGCATCCAGTGGTACTTGACCAGCTTGGTCTCGCCCGCCGCGTTGACCCACTTGTAGGTGTTGACGCCGAAGCCCTGCTGGTGGCGGTAGTCCGCCGGGATGCCGCGCGGACTGAAGAGGTTGACCAGCATGTGCATGCACTCGGGCGTCTGCGACATGAAGTCGAAGATGCGCCGGGGCTGCTGCTCGAAGGTCACGGGGTCCGGCTTGAGGGCGTGGATGACGTCCGGGAACTTGATCGCGTCACGGATGAAGAAGACGGCCAGGTTGTTGCCGACGAGGTCCCAGTTGCCGTCCTCGGTGTAGAACTTCACCGCGAAGCCGCGGGGGTCGCGCGCCGTCTCGGCGGAGTCGCGTCCGCCGATGACGGTGGAGAACCGGACGGCCAGGTCGGTGCGCTTGCCCCGCTCCTGGAACAGCTTGGCGCGGGTGTAGCGGTCGATCGGTTCGTCGCCCCAGGAGCCGTACGCCTCGAAGTAGCCGTACGCGGTGACCCCGCGGGCGTGCACCACACGCTCGGGGATGCGCTCACGGTCGAAGTGGCTGATCTTCTCCAGGAACTGGTAGTTCTCCAGCGTGGCGGGGCCGCGGGCGCCGACCGTGCGCTGGTTCTGGTTGTCATAGACGGGGTGCCCCTGGCGGTTGGTGAGCACCTTGCGGTCGTCGCCCGGGGCGGGCCCCTGGCTCGATACGTCCGTCATGTTCGTGGGCTCCTTCGACTCGTGGCCGCCCTCGGACGCGGCCCTGAGCTGCGAGGCGGCCGTCGGCCGCGCACGTGGGCGCTCCGGGTACCCCGCCGCGCGAGGTCCGACACATACCGATTTGCTCTCTTTTCCGTACCACGCGCCGAGGTCCCGGACACCCGTCGCGTGGTCCGGGGCCTCAGGGGTCGTGCGGGTACCCGGGGTGCCGGGAGGCACACAGCACAGCCCGGCCGGGACCGCAACCCGTGGCCGGACCGGCACGGCACCCCGCAGGCCGGCCGGCACCGCGACCCCAGGCGATCTCCCCACCACACCTCGCGTCCCAATGGGCCACATGTCTCACCGGGCCACATGTCCCGTTGGGACATTTTCGGGTGTACGCTCGGAGGCATGACGGCGACGAAGCCTCCCCACGCCCCCGAGGACCGGCGGCAGCGCAAGGCGCGGCAAACCCGCGACGCGCTGGCCACCGCCGCCTGCGACCTGATCCTGGAGCGCGGGTCCGCGGCGACCACCGTGGAGGCCATCGCCGAGCGCGCGGACGTCACGCGGCGCACGTTCAGCCGGCACTTCGCCGGCAAGGAGGACGCCGCCCTCGACTTCGTCCGCCGGGACGGCGACCGGATCAACGCGCTGCTGCGCGCACGGCCCGCCGACGAGCCACCCCTCCTCGCCTACCGCCGGGCCGTGCGCGACTGGCTGGCCGACCGGGAGGACCCGGCCTGGCACGTGCGTCCGCGCATGCGCCGGCTGGTGGCCCTGGCCGACAGCGAGCCCGACCTGTTCGCCGCCTACCAGCGCATCCGGGTCGACGCCCAGGAGGAGTCGATCCGCATCGTCGCCCGCCGGCTCGGCACCGACGAGGCCCGGGACGTGCGTCCCGCGGCCGTCGTCGACGCCGCCGCCGGGGTCCTGATCGCCGCCCTGCGCCTGTGGGCACGCGGCGCCGACCGGGACTCGGGAGCCGCAGACCTCGCCGCCCTCGTGGAGCGGGCCTACGACGCCCTGACCTCGGAGGCCGCGGCCGCGACCCCCGACAGCACCACCGAAGAGCGAGAAGCACCATGAGCACCACCGGCACCACCCCCGCCCCCGACCACACCCCCGAGTTCACCGGCCGCACCGCCCTCGTCACCGGGGCCGCCTCCGGCATCGGCCTGGCCACCGCCCGCCGCCTCGGCGCCGGCGGCGCGAACGTCGTCATCGCCGATTTCGACACCGAGGGCGCCGAGAAGGCCGCCGCCGAACTGAGGACGCTGGGCGTCCGAGCCGCCGCCGTCGAGCTGGACGTGACCCGTCCGGACTCCGTCGAGGCGGCCGTGCGGTTCACCGTCGACACCTTCGGCGGCCTGGACCTCGCCGTGAACAACGCGGGCATCGGCGGCCCGAGCGCCCCGACCGGCGCGTACGACGTGGACGCCTACCACCGCGTCGTACGCACCAACCTCGACGGCGTCTTCTACTCGATGCGCTACGAACTGCCCGTCATGGAGGCGGCCGGCCAGGGCGGCGCCATCGTCAACGTCGCCTCCATCCTCGGGTCGGTCGGCTTCGCCGGCTCCCCCGCCTACGTCGCCGCCAAGCACGGTGTGGTCGGCCTGACCAAGGCCGCCGCCGCCGAGTACGCCGCCAAGGGCATCCGCGTCAACGCGGTCGGCCCCGGCTTCATCGACACCCCGCTGCTCCGGACGATGGACCGGGCCGCCTACGACGGGCTGGTCGCCCTGCACCCGGCCGGCCGTCTCGGACGCTCCGAGGAGGTCGCCGAGCTGATCGCCTTCCTGCTGTCCGACCGGGCGTCCTTCGTGGCCGGCAGCTACCACCTGGTCGACGGCGCCTACACCGCCGTCTGACACCACCCGCCCACCAGGGGGGCCACGGACCGGGGGGAGAACGAAGGAGTTCACCATGAAGGCACTGCAGTACCGCACCATCGGCGCCCCGCCCGAGGTGGTGACGGTCCCCGACCCGGAGCCCGGCCCCGGCCAGGTGCTGTTGAAGGTCACCGCCGCCGGCGTCTGCCACTCCGACATCGCGGTGATGAGCTGGCCCGCGGAGGGCTTCCCGTACGAGCTGCCGCTGACCCTCGGCCACGAGGGCGTCGGCACGGTCGCCGCGCTCGGCGCCGGTGTCACCGGCCTGAGCGAGGGCGACGCGGTCGCCGTGTACGGGCCCTGGGGCTGCGGCACGTGCGCCAAGTGCGCGGAGGGCAAGGAGAACTACTGCCTGCGCGCCGACGAGCTGGGCATCCGCCCGCCCGGGCTCGGCCGGCCCGGCTCGATGGCCGAGTACCTGCTCGTCGACGACCCCCGGCACCTGGTCCCGCTGGACGGACTCGACCCGGTCGCGGCGGTACCCCTGACGGACGCCGGGCTGACGCCGTACCACGCCATCAAGCGGTCGCTGCCCAAGCTGGTCCCCGGGTCGACCGCGGTGGTCATCGGCACCGGCGGCCTCGGGCACGTGGCCATCCAGTTGCTCCGCGCCCTGACGTCCGCCCGCGTCGTCGCCCTAGACGTCAGCGAGGACAAGCTGCGCCTCGCCCGCGAGGTGGGCGCGCACGAGGCGGTGCTGTCGGACGCGAAGGCGGCGGACGCGGTGCGCGAACTCACCGGCGGCCTCGGCGCGGAGGCCGTGTTCGACTTCGTCGGTGTGGCGCCGACGGTGAAGACCGCGGGCGCCGTCGCGGCCGTGGAGGCCGATGTCACCCTGGTGGGCATCGGCGGCGGATCGCTCCCCGTCGGCTTCGGGCTGCTGCCCTTCGAGGTGTCGGTCAACGCCCCCTACTGGGGCAGCCGGAGCGAGCTCGTCGAGGTGCTCGCCCTGGCCCGCTCGGGCGCCGTGTCGGTGCACACGGAGACCTACTCCCTGGACGACGCCCCGCTCGCGTACGAGCGACTCCACGAGGGGAGGGTCAACGGCCGCGCGGTGATCCTTGCCCACGGCTGACCGCTGCGCCCCGCCGGCCGGACGGGGGCGACGATCGCGCCAACTCGTCGCCCCCGACCGGCCTTTGCGCTCCCCCGGCAGTACAGTCCCCTGGACCGTCCCGCAGTCCGGAGGAGCCTCCTCGTGACCGTGACCGACCGCATCGCCCTCGACCCGTTCGGCGCCGACATCCCCGGGGAGAGCGCCCGGCTGCGCGCCCTCGGACCGATGGTGCCCGTGGAGCTGCCGGGCGGCATACCGGCCTGGGCGCCCACCCGCCACGACACGCTCCGGGAGTTGATCCTCGACCCCCGGGTCAGCAAGGACCCGCGGCTGCACTGGCGGCTGTGGCCGGAGATCGGCGAACACCCCTCCTGGGCCTGGATCATCGGCTGGGTCGGCGTGGTCAACATGCTCTCCACCTACGGCCCCGACCACACCCGGCTGCGCAGGCTGGTGGCGCCGAGCTTCACGCACCGGCGCACCGAGGCGATGCGGCCGAGGGTGGAGGCGATCACCACCGGACTGCTCGACGCGCTCGAAGCGTCCCGCGGTGACAGGACCGATCTGCGGGAGGCGTTCGCCCATCCGCTGCCGATGCGCATGATCTGCGAGCTGTTCGGAGTGCCCGAGGAGATGTGGGAGGACACCGGGCGCCTCATCGCCGCCGTCATGGACACCTCCGACCCGGGTCCGGAGCACGCCGCGTCCGTGCAGCGGCAGATCGGCACGGTGCTGCCGACGCTGATCGCGCACAAGAGCGAGCATCCCGGCGACGACCTGACCACCGAGCTGATCCGGGTCCGCGACGAGGACGGCGACCGGCTCTCCGACGAGGAGCTGCTCTACACGCTGCTGCTGGTCATCGGGGCGGGTTTCGAGACCACCGTGAACCTCATCGGGAACGCGGTCGTCGCCCTGCTGACGCATCCCGCGCAGCTGGCGGCCGTGCGCTCCGGGCGGATCGGCTGGGACGCGGTCGTCGACGAGACCCTGCGCGTGCACCCGTCGATCGCGTCGCTGCCGCTGCGGTTCGCCGTCACCGACATCGCCGTCGGCGGTGTCACCGTCCCGGCCGGGGACGCCATCGTCACGACGTACGCCGCCGCCGGGCACGATCCCGCGCACCACGGGCCGGACGCGGACGTCTTCGACGCGGCGCGGGGGACCGACGACCACCTGGCGTTCGGCATCGGGGTGCACCGGTGCGTCGGCGCGCCGCTGGCCCGCGCGGAGGCGCTGACGGCGCTGCCCGCCCTCTTCGCGAGGTTCCCGGAGATACGACTGGCCGTGGACCCCGGGGAACTGCGGCAGGTGCCGTCGTTCATCGCCTACGGCTGGCGGGAGATCCCGGTACGGCTGGGCGGCTGAGCCGGCCCCGGGCCGCACGGCGAGAGGGCCGCGGGGGCGCGACCGGTCCCCCGTTCCGGTCGTGCCCCCGCGACCCGTCGAACCTATGTGGACGGCTCGGCCGTTGTGAATCGCGTCGATGCCCGCTGCCGGCCGGAGAGGACTCACCCGTGCACAGGTGAGTCCGGATGGCCCGGTTTCGTCCCGTGCAGGAGGGGCTGGTCGAGGTCGCCCGCCGCGAGGTGGGCGAGCACCACCTCGTACAGGTCGCTGCCGGCGGCGAGCAGCTGGCGTTCGAGGACGGGCTCGGCGCTGCGGACGTGCTCGCGCACGGTCTGGGGATGCACCCCCAGGGTCTGCGCGGCCCGCTCGGCGTTGGCGCCGACGGCGAGCCAGGTGCGCAGGGTGCGCCGCAGCCGCCGGGTGTCCGGCTCCAGACGGCCGAGCAGGTCGCCGGCCCAGCCGCGCAGCGCGGGCCCGGCCAGCAGGTCGGTCAGACGCACGGGGGCGGGGCTCTCGGCGCCGCCGTCGGCGAGGCGCTGGTCCAGTCCCACCTGGGCGTTCAGGGCGAGGTGGACGGTCGCGCGGGCGCTCAGGTCGGTGAAGTCGGTGCGCAGCAGCGCCTCGACCCGCTCCATGCGGGCGCGGACCGTGTTGCGGCTGACCCCGAGGATCTTCGCCGCGGCGACGGCGGTGAACTCCAGGCCCAGGCGGGTGGTGGCGAGCAGTTCGGCACGGGTGTGGTGCGGCAGGGCGTCGAGCGGGCGCAGCACGTGGGCCGTCCAGCCGTGCAGCTCCGCCGGGTCCATCAGGCGCTCGGGGTGGGTCCGCTCGGCGTACACCGCCGCCTTCTCGGGGCGGAACCGGGCGACGGCAAGCGCGCTCACGGCCTGTCCGTAGGCGGTGGCGGTGCGCACGAGGCTCTGCCGTGCGCTGCCGCCCAGGAAGACGCCGGGGGTGCGGCCGACGAGCGAGCGCAGCTGCCGGCCGGCCGCTGCGCGGGGCGTGAGGACGATGACGTGGCCGTCCATGGCCGGGCACCGTACGACCAGCGCCCGGTCCTCCGTCACCGACAGGCACTGCTCGGCGAGGCGGTCGCGCTCCTCGGGGCTGCTCTCCACGACGTACACGCACGCCGTGTCGGTGTCGAGCAGACCCGGCCACAGCCCGGCGGCCACGCGCCGGGCGGAGACGGTGTCCTCGACCATGAGCAGTTGCAGGATGGCCAGGCGGAGGTCGGACGTCGCCCGCCGCAGCCGGTGGCCGGCCGCGGCCGACTCGTGGCCCGCCAGCAGCAGCTCCACCACCTGGGCGGTGTGCGTGACGATGTCGGCGGACCGCCGGTCGAACGGCCTCTCGCGGGCGACCGCGAGGACGGCGGCCGGTGCCGGGTGGACCCGCTCGACACGGACGAGCCGCAGATGCCGGTCCCCATCCTCCAGGGCGGCGGAGGCTATCCGGCCCGAGGTGAGGTCGGCGAGCAGACCGTCGTCCAGCGGAGCCCGGGTGCCGGCCAGCAGGCGGCCGGTGCCGTCCCGCAGCGTCACCGTCGCCTCCGCGGCCCCGGCGAGCCAGGTCACGACCCTGCGTACGTCGCGTCCGGCCGGCCGCAGGTGGTCGAGCAGCTCCGCCGCCCACTCCACCTGCTCACCGGCCCCGGCATCCCGCTGCCGTGTCCCGTCCTCGCGGCCCGCCACCGGCCTTCTCCTCGCCCTCGGCTCGTCTCCCGGCCCAGACCGGGGACGTTACCGCACGGCTCCGCGCCCCCGGCCCCGCCGACGGGAGCCGCGGCCGGGCCCGCGTCGCCGAGCAGGCCTGTCGGGCGGGACGCCCCGGCGGGCATAAGCTCGGTGAATGGCGAAGTACTTCGACGTGCACCCCGAGAACCCCCAGCCGCGCAGCATCGCCCAGGTCGCCGACAGCGTCCGCTCCGATGCGCTGATCGCGTATCCGACGGACTCCTGCTACGCCCTGGGCTGCCGACTGGGCAGCCGCGACGGCATCGACCGCATCCGGTCGATCCGGCAACTGGACAGCCGGCACCACTTCACCCTGGTGTGCCAGGACTTCGCGCAGCTCGGTCAGTTCGTACAGATCGACAACGACGTGTTCCGCGCGATCAAGGCCTCGACCCCCGGCAGCTACACCTTCATCCTCCCGGCGACGAGGGAGGTGCCGCGCATGCTCCAGCATCCGAAGAAGAAGACCGTGGGGGTGCGTATCCCCGACCACGTGGTCACCCAGTCCCTGCTCGCCGAGCTCGGCGAGCCCCTGCTGTCGAGCACCCTGCTGCTGCCCGGCGAGGAGGAGCCGATGACCCAGGGCTGGGAGATCAAGGACCGGCTCGACCACGTGGTGGACGCGGTGATCGACTCCGGGGACTGCGGCACGGAGCCGACCACGGTCGTCGACTTCTCCGGCGGTGGGGCGGAGATCGTGCGGCGGGGCGCGGGCGACACGACCCGGTTCGAGTAGCGGAGCGTGTGCGCACCGCGAGGGGCCGGGCCGTCGTGCCGGCCCCTCGCGGTGCGGTGGGCCCTGTCCGCCGGAACCACCGGCGCACTCGGCCCTCGCGAGCGGGCGTTCTCCACTCCGTCTCCGGAAACGGCGGCCGTGGTGCGGGAGTTGGCGGAGGGTCCCCTCGTGGGTCCGTGCGCGGGGCGTTGTTACCGTGCCCGGGTGTCCAACTCCTCACGTGATACCGCCGAAGGCGCCGGCTGGGGCTCCACCGAGCGCGGCTCCTACCGAGACCTCATGCCGCAGCGCACCGAGAAGCTCTCCTGGCTGAGTCCCAGAACGCTGTGGGCCGCGCGCAACGGCGTGCTGGCCTCCTGGTTCGGGGATCCGACGGGCCGCACCCGCGCCCGCTGGGCGGCGCAGCGGACGGCGGCCGGGGCGCCGGCCGACAGGGTGATCCGGCGTGCGGACCCGGACCGTTTCTCGTTCCTGGTCGTCGGCGACACCGGCGAGGGCGACGATCCCCAGTACGCCGTCGTCCCGGGGCTGCTGAAGGCCGGTCAGGGCACGAGCTTCGCCGTCGTCGCCAGCGATGTGATCTACCCCGTGGGCAGTGCCGACGACTACGGCACGAAGTTCTTCCGCCCGTACCGCGACTACCCGGCGCCGATCTACGCGATACCGGGCAACCACGACTGGTACGAGGACCTCGGCGCCTTCATGCGGGTCTTCTGCGACGACGCCCCGCCTCTGCCGCCGGAGCCCGCTCCGCGCCCCCTCACCCGGGCCTGGCTGCGGAACCTGCTCTGGCACCGGCCCCGTCCGGACGACGGCCGGCATCTGGACGAGGCGCGCGAGATGCGGTCCGCGCCCGTCCAGCAGGCCGCCCAGCCGGGACCGTACTGGGCGATCGACGCCGGCCCGGTGCGGATCGTCGGCATCGACACGGGACTCCTGGGCACGGTCGACGCCGAGCAGGGCGCGTGGCTGCGCGAGGTGTCCCGGGCGCCGGGACCGAAGATCCTCGTCACCGGCTCGCCCCTGTACGTGGACGGCGAGCACCACCCGTGCCCCGTCGAGGGCGGCGGTACGGTCGACGACATCGTCCGCGACCCGGCCCACCACTACGTCGCCGCGATAGGCGGCGACATCCACAACTACCAGCGCTATCCGGTCGACGTGGGGGGCCGCACCGTCCAGTACGTCGTCGCGGGCGGCGGCGGGGCGTTCATGCACGCCACCCACACGATCCCCCGGGTCTCGGTGGCCGGTGTCACGGAGGAGGACTTCCGCTGCTATCCGCTGCGGGGCGACTCCCTCGCCTTCTACAGCCGGCTGTACGGCCGGCGGCTGCGGCTGCGGCGCTTCTTCACCCTGACGGAGGCCGAGGCGACGGCCGTGATCACCGAACGCCTCGGCATCCGCCCGGCGCGTGCCCCGCGGACCGACGCGCGCACCACCCGGCGCACCCGGCTGGTCGCCGGTCTGCTGGGCACCGGACGGCGGCCCGACCGCAAGAAGCGGTTCCGGCTGCCGGTGCGCAAGATCTACACCCAGCTGTTCTCCCCGAGCTCGGCCACGTACAGCCCGCCCTTCTTCAAGTGCTTCCTGCGGCTGGACGTCACCCCGGAGGCGGTCCGGCTGCGCTGCTACGCCGCCACCGGCAACCGGGCTCAGGAGCTGGACCCGCCGGTCGAGGACGAGGTGACGATCCCGCTCGTCTGACGGCGCTCCGCGGCGCCCCCGCGTCCCGGTTCACCAGCGTCCCGGTGCGCTGCCGACGAGCGCCTCCGAGGGGGTGCCGTCCACCCCGGCCGGCACGTCACCGGCGAGCATCACCCGGTGCATGGTCCGCGGGTGGTCCAAGTGGGCGTTGTCGCTCGGGGCGAGGTGGATGGTGGCCCGGTTGTCCCAGAAGGCGACGCTGCCCGGCTGCCAGCGGAAGCGGACCGTGTACTCGGGCCGGGTGGCGTGCTCCAGGAGCAGCTCCAGGACCGCCGCGCTCTCCGGGCGTGAGAGTCCGACGATCTGCTCGACGTAGTAGCCGTTCACGAAGAGCACCCGCTCCCCCGTCTCCGGGTGGACGCGGACCAGCGGGTGCACGGACGCGGTCTGATGGTCCAGCAGGTGCCGGACGTAGGCGTCGTCGCCCGGCCGGGGCTGGTAGCCGACGCCGAGGCGGTGTTCGGCGCGCAGTCCGTCGACGAAGGCGCGCATCGGGGCGGACAGCCCGGCGTAGGCGGCGGCGAGGTTCGACCAGGTGGTGTCGCCGCCGTACGGCGGGACCGTCTCGGCGCGCAGGATCGTGGCGGCCGGCGGGTCGACGCGGGCGCCGTGGTCGCAGTGCCAGCCGCGCAGCAGCGTGTGGCGCCGGCGCCGCAGCCACTCGTCGTGCTCCATCCCGAACCGCCCGCCCAGCTCCAGCCGGTCGGCGGTCGTCTCGATCTCCGGGAAACCGGCCGGGGACGCCTTGCCGCGCCTGGGCAAGGTGACCGGATCGCCGAAGAGGCGGGCGAACGCCACGTGCCCGGCGTGGTCGAGGTGCTGATCGCGGAAGAACACCACCTTCCAGCGCAGCACCGCCGCCCGGACCGCCGCGACCTGGGCCGCGTCGAGACCGCCGGCCAGGTCGACGCCGTGGATCTCGGCGCCGATGTGTCCGGCGGCCGGTTCGACCTCGATCCCCGCCGCCCGCGCCGCCGCACTTTCCGCCGTACGTTCCGCCGTCGTCCTGTCGGTCGTCATGCGCACTCCATTGGTCGGTCGTCTGGTCGTGTGCCCGGTCGGCCGTTCGGGCTCCGGCAGAGATCGTGGCAGACAGCGGCCGGGATCCCCTCCCCCGCCGTCCGGTTGATCATCGGCCGTCCCGTGGGCGACGCTGGACGGGCGGCACCCCGCCGCACACGGTCGAGGGAAGGTCCCACGGTGATCAGCATCCCGGCACACACGCTCAACGACGGCACCACGCTCCCCGCCCTGGGTCTGGGCACCTGGCCGATGACCGACGACGAGGCGCGGCGCGCGGTCCGCGAGGCCCTGGAGACGGGCTACCGCCTGATCGACACGGCCACGAACTACCGCAACGAGACCGGCGTCGGCCGGGGTCTGGCCGACAGCGGGGTCCCTCGCGAGGAGATCGTGGTGACGACCAAGCTGCCCGGCCGGCACCACGGCTACGAGGAGACGCTCGCCTCGTTCGAGGAGTCACGGGCGCGGCTCGGCGTGGAGTACGTCGACCTGTACCTGATCCACTGGCCGCTGCCCCGCCTGGACAGGTACGTCGACTCCTGGAAGGCCATGGTCAAGCTGCGCGACGACGGCCTGGTGCGCTCGGTCGGCGTCTCGAACTTCACGGCCGGGCACATCGAGCGGCTGGAGAAGGAGACCGGCGTCCTGCCCTCCGTCAACCAGATCGAGCTGCACCCGCTCTTCCCGCAGGAGGAGTTGCGCGCCTTCCACGAGCGCAAGGGCATCCGCACCGAGAGCTGGAGCCCGCTCGGCCGCGGCAGCGACCTGCTGGACGATCCGGCCCTCGTCGAGGTCGCCGAGGCCCACGGCGTGACACCCGCCCAGGTGGTCCTGCGCTGGCACACCCAGCTCGGCGCCGTACCCATCCCGAAGTCCTCCGACCCCGCGCGGCAGCGGGCCAACCTCGACGTGTTCGGTTTCGCCCTGGACGCCGGCCGGCTGCGTACGGTCGCGGACCGCGCGCACTGGCGGCTCGGCGGCGATCCGGAGGTGCACGAGGAGTTCTGACCTCGGTACCCGGTACCGGTCGGCGTGGGCACGAGCCGCTGCGCCACGACCGGCGGGGTGGACGGGGCCCCGCCAGGGGCGGTTCACTCCTCGGGCAGTGCCTGTTCGGCCCAGATGGTCTTGCCGCTGCCGGTCTGCCGGCTACCCCAGCGCTGGGTGAGCTGGGCGACCAGGAGCAGGCCGCGGCCGCCCTCGTCGTAGGCGTGGGCACGGCGCAGGTGCGGTGAGGTGGAGCTGCCGTCGGACACCTCGCAGATGAGGGCGCTGTCGCGGATGATGCGGAGCTGGATGGGCGGCTCGCCGTACCGGATGGCGTTCGTGACCAGCTCGCTGACGACCAGCTCGGTGACGAACGCCGCCTCCTCCAGACCCCACCGCGCCAACTGCTCGTTGACCGAGCGCCGGACGGCGGCCACGTGCACGGGGTCCGGGAGGACGTCCCAGGTGCGGATCTGGTCCGCGCCCAGTGCCCGGGTGCGGGCCAGGAGCAGCGCCACGTCGTCGCTGGGCTCCTCGGGCATCACGGCCTTGAGCACGGTGTCGCAGAGTGCGTCGAGCGAGCTGGCGGGCGCGGTCAGCGCACGGCACAGTTCCGCGGTGGCGTGGTCGACGTCGCGGTCGCGGTCCTCGACGAGGCCGTCCGTGTACAGGGCGACCACGGAGCCCTCGGGCAGTTCCAGCTCCGTCGCCTCGAACGGCAGTCCGCCGACCCCGAGCGGCGGCCCCGCGGTCATGCGGACCAGGCGCGTGGTCCCGTCGGGGAGGACGACGGCCGGCGCGGGGTGGCCGGCGGCGGCCAGGGCGAGATGGCGGGTGACCGGGTCGTACACGGCGTACAGGCACGTGGCGCCCAGCTCGGCGACTTCCTCGCCGACGTCACCGGCCGCGAGGTGGCTGACGAGATCGTCGAGGTGGGTGAGGAGTTCGTCGGGGGGCAGGTCGACGTCCGCGAGGGTGCGGACGGCCGTGCAGAGGCGGCCCATGGTCGCCGTGGAGGGGATGCCGTGGCCGACGACGTCGCCGACGACCAGGGCGACCCGGCTGCCGGACAGCGGGATCACGTCGAACCAGTCACCGCCGATGCCGGCCGCCGACACGGAGGGCAGGTACCGGTGGGCCACCTCGACCGCCGCCTGTCCGGGCAGGTCCTTGGGGAGCAGACTGTGCTGGAGGGCGAGGGCGGTGGAACGCTCGCGGGCGAAGCGGCAGGCGTTGTCGACGCAGACGGCGGCCCGGCTGGCGAGTTCCTCGGCCAGGACCACGTCGTCCTCGACGTACGGGGCGTGTTCCCCGGAGCGGACGGCCACCGCGACGCCGAGCGTGGTGCCGCGGGCCCGCAGCGGCACCGCCAGGGTCGAGCGGACGCTCTCGCGGAAGGCGCGGTTGTGCGGGGCCTGCTCGTTGCGGACCCGCATCCACCGGTCGAAGTCCGGGTCGCCCGGGACGCTGAGCACCGCACGCCCCTCCCTCAGCGCCCGCGCGGGCGCCGAGTACGGCGGGTAGACGTCGGTCTCGCCCAGGTGCACGGACGCCCGGGGGAAGCCCTCGGTGGCCGCGCTGTGGGCCACGCGGCGCAGTTCGATGTCCTCGGCCGGGACCGCGAAGGGCTCCACCGAGCCCAGCACCCATTCGAGCAGGTCGACGCTGGCGAAGTCCGCGAAGCGGGGCACGAGGAGGTCGATCAGCTCCTCGGCGGTGCGCACGACGTCCAGGGTGGTGCCGATACCGGTGGCCGCCTCGTTCAGCAGGGCCAGCCGCTGCCGCGTGCGGTGCTGCGCGGTGCTCTCGAAGCCCGCCACTGCCACGGCCACGACCTCGTCGGACGCGTCGCGGACCGGCCACATCTCGATGGTCCAGGCGTGCTCGCCGAGCAGGGAGGAGGCGGGCGTGAAGGTCTCGTAGTGCGCGGGCCGGCCAGTGTCGACCACCTGCCTCAGATGCCGCATGAAACCCGACCCGTCGGCGTCGACCTCTTCCATGACGTCGGACAGCCGTTGTCCGATCAGGTCCTCCTGCGGCAGCCCCAGCATCCGGCGCGCCGTGTCGTTGACTCGCAGGTAGCGCTGCCGGGTGTCGTGGACGGACATCGACAGGGACGCCTGCTGGAAGGTCTCCCCGGTCAGGCGCAGGGCGCGGCCGTCCGGCGGCTCGACGGTCACCGCGTACCCGGACGGGGTGCCGTCCGCCCCCAGCAGCGGCAGCCCGCGAAGGGACAGGGAGCGGACGGAGCCGTCCCGGTGGCGGAGAAGGGCCTCGCCGGACAGCTCGGACAGCGCCCGGGGCGGCGGCTCCTGGGCGAGCAGGTCCCGCGCGGACCGGCCGACGGCCTCCTCGGCCGGGTAGCCGGTCAGCCGCCGGGCGCCCTCGCTCCACCCCGTCACCGTGCCGCGCACGTCCAGGGTCGCCGCAGCGGAGACATGCTCCATAGCGTCCAGGATTGCCCCGTTGTGGCCGGGTTTCAACCGCGCGGGGACGGAGTCCTATCCGCGATGAGCGCGCAGCGCCGCCAGGGCGCGGTCCGCGTGGGCGCTCATCCTCAGTTCGCTGCGGACGACCTCGAGCACCGTGCGGTCCTGTCCGACCACGAAGGTGACCCGCCGGGTGGGAGCCAGGGCGAACCCTCTCCGCACCCCGAACAGCTCGCGTACCGCGCCGTCGGTGTCGGACAGCAGCGGCATGCCGAGGGTGTGGCGTGCGGCGAACTCGCGCTGCCGCTCGACGGCGTCACCGCTGACGCCGACGGGGCGGGCGCCCGCGGCGGCGAACTCGGCGGCGAGGTCGCGGAAGTGGCAGGCCTCGGCGGTGCAGCCGGAGGTCAGGGCCGCGGGGTAGAAGAACAGGACGACCGGGCCGTCGGCGAGCAGCTCGGACAGGCGGCGCGGGGTGCCGGTCTCGTCCGGCAGCGTGAAGTCCTCGACCGTGTCGCCCACGACCGGGCCCCGGCTCACGAGCGGCCCTCGCTGCCCCGGGCGACGCCGCGGGCCCACAGCACCAGCGGCACCTGCACCGGCAGCCGGCCGTAGGCGGCGGCCTTCTGCGGCGCGGGGCGGTGCCGCCAGTCCACGGCCATCTTGACGTTGGCGGGGAACACCCCGACGAAGAAGGCCGCCGTGGCCAGCGCGGCGGCCTTGCGGGTGCGCGGCAGCGCGAGGCCGGCGGCGAGCGCGAGCTCGGCGACACCGCTGGCGTAGGTCCACGCCCGGGGCGAGCCGGGCAGGCTCCGCGGCACGATCGCGTCGAAGGTGCGGGGACGGGCGAAGTGGGCGGCGCCCGCGGTGGCCAACAGGCCGGCGAGCAGCAGGGGTGAACGTTCGGAACGGGACACGGTTCCTCCTCTGGGGGCCTGCCGCGCGATATTACTCGACGGTAAGGAACGGGGCCGCACCGGTGCCGGTGCGGCCCCGGTGGGCGCCGGGCGTGTAGCCGAACGACCGGCGGAACACGTCGATGAACGCGCTGGCGGAGGACCAGCCGCACCGGTGGGCGACCGTGGTGACCGGCAGGTCGTCGGCGAGCATGCGCAGGGCGTGGTAGAGGCGGGACTGGGTGCGCCACTGGGGGAAGGTCATGCCGAACTCGCGGCGGAAGAGACGGCTGAGCGTGCGTTCGCCGGTCCCCGTGGCGGCGCCGAGGCCGGCGAGGGTGCGGACGTCGGCGGGGTCCTCGTGCACCAGCGCGCAGACCGCGGCCAGCCGGGGATCGGTGGCCCTGGGCAGCCGCAGCGGCTGTTGCGGCGAGGCGCGGAGCCGGTCGCACAGGACGGCGAGGAGGCGGCGGCGTTCCGGGCCCGTGTCGCCGGGGTCGAGGGTGTAGGCGATGATCAGCTCGCGCAGCAGGGCGTCCACGGCGAGGACGACGGGGGTGTCCAGGCCGAGCGGGTTGTCGTCGGCGGGCAGACCGACCAGGTGCAGGTCGAGGAGGCCGTGGGCACGGTGGGCGTGCACGGTGCCGGCCGGGACCCAGATGGCCCGGGTGCCGGGCGCGAACCAGGTGCCGGCGTCGGTGGTGACGGCCACGACGCCGGAGCCCGCGTAGACGATCTGGTGGTCATCGTGCCGGTGGGCGTCGATGCGCTGCCCGGCGGTCAGCCGCTGGGCGCGGGTCGGGGCCGCCGGGGTGTGCCGGACGGCCACGGAGGGCCCGGTCACCACCGGGGCCTCGCGTACCGGGGCCTCGCGCACCGCCTCCGGAGCTCCACGGCCCGGACTCGGGGTAACGCCGCCCGGCTTCGGGGCTCGGCGGTCCGGCTTCGGCGTAGCACCACCCGGCCCCGTGGCACCGCGCGCCGCCGCCCGGTCGCGGTCGCCACGGACGGCAGCGGCAGCCGGCGCCGGAGCGGCGGCAGGCTCCGGAGCGGCGACCGGCGCGGGAGCGCCAGAGAGCACGGTGGCGTCAGTCAGCACGGTGGCATCGGCCGCCCTGGGGGTGTCCATCGGCCCGGGGGTGTCAATCGGTCCGGAGCCGACGAGCGGCCCGGAACCGAGGGGCGGCTCGGAGGCGCCGGCGGTGGCTGTCGGCATGTGGCGGGGGTTCGGCATGGACTGGCAGATTATCGGAAGCCCGACAGACGGCGCGGGCGTGACGATCGACGGGTGACCTCGATCCGTGACCGACCCATCGTCCTGCTGTCCCTCGGGCACGCGTGCGTCGACGTCCACCAGGGCGCGGTGGCCGCCCTGGTGCCGTACTTCGTCGCCGAGCGCGCCTACACCTACGCCGCCGCCTCGGGCGTCGTACTGGCCGCCTCGCTGGTGTCATCGCTGGTGCAGCCGTTGTTCGGGGCGCTCACCGACCGGTGGGCGCTGCCCTGGCTGCTGCCGCTGAGCACGCTGACCGCGGGAGCGGGCATCGCCCTCGGCGGCGTCACCGACTCCTACGCGCTCACCCTGGCGGCGGTCGCCGCGGGGGGCGTCGGGGTTGCCGCCTTCCATCCGGAGGCCGCCCGCGCGGCCCGGGACGCCGCCCGGGGCAGCCACACGGCGATGGGATGGTTCTCCCTGGGCGGCAACGTCGGCTTCGCGCTCGCCCCGCCGCTCGTGTGGTCGGTCGTCGCCAACGGCGGGCTCGGCGCCTCCCCGCTGCTGGCCGTGCCCTCGGTCGTGGGCGCCGTCCTGTGCGCGGTGGCGGTGCGTTCGGCGGGGGCGGCCCGGGGGCCGGGAAGTCGTACGACCGTGGCGGACGGGCGCGAGGACCGGCGTTCCTTCCTGCGGCTCACGGGGGCCGTCGTCTGCCGCTCCGTCGTGTTCGTCGCTCTGAGCAGCTTCGTCTCGCTGTACGTCCGGGAGCGGACCGGCGGAGGGAGCCTCGCGGGGACGGTCGCGCTGTTCGTGCTCTACGCGGGCGGCGCGGTGGGCACCGTCGCCGGGGGCCGGCTCGCCGACCGGTACGGGCGGCTGAAGGTCGTACGGCGCTCCTACGTGCTGACGGTTCTCGCGGTGGCCGGGGTCGTCCTCGTCCCGGGACCGGCGGTGTACCTGTTCGTCGCCCTGGCCTCGGCGGGGCTGTACGTGCCGTTCTCCCTGCACATCACGCTGGCCCAGGACTACCTGCCCGGCAGGGTGGGGACGGCGAGCGGGGTCACGCTGGGGCTCACCGTGAGCGTCGGCGGTCTCGCCGCCCCGGCGGTGGGCGCACTCGCCGACGCCACGTCGCTGCAGACCGCCCTGCTCCCGCTGGTCGTCCTTCCGGTCGCGGGCCGGCTGCTCCTGTGCGGTCTGCGCGAACCCGTACCGCCCCCGGTACCGCCGGCCGTCGGGGCGCCGACGGCGCGCGACGCCGACCTGCGGTGAGCATCGGTTCCGGACGGTGGTCCCCCGCGCCGCCCGACCGGGGACGCCGCTCCTCCTGCCGCGCCCGCGCGGCAGGTCCCCCGTCAGGTGCCGGTCTTCGCGGCGGACCGGCCCTGGGGCTCCTCCTCCGCCGCGTGACCGAGGAAGTCGTCCACCATGCGGTGGAAAAGGGTGGCGAGGTGCCGCAGATCCTCGGGGGACCAGTCGGCCAGGGCGAGTTGCATGCCGCGGGCTCCGGCTTCCCGCAGGCGCGCGACGGCCCGGCGGCCGGCGTCGGTGAGCTCGATGCGCTGGGCGCGGCGGTCCTCGGGGTCGGGGACACGGCTGACGTGCCCCGTCCGCTGCAACTGCTGCACCGTCCGGGTGACGTGCGAGGCCTCCACGCCCAGCCGGGCGGCCAGTTCCCCCGGGCGCAGCGGCTCGGAGTCGGCGACCTGGCGCAGCAGCGCCACGGCGGCCCGGTCGAGGGGCACGTCCGCGAGGGCGGTCAGCCGGTCATGCTGCCGCTGCCGGGTGCCCAGGTAGGCGACCCTGGTGAGCGCCCGCTCGATCTCGGCCACTTCCGGTGACACGGGGCCGTCGGGGAGCGGAACGGTGGACATACGGGCACTTTACCATCTCCTTGCCTCACTCAAGTAAGCGACCGCTCACCGATCGCGGCACAGGCGGGGGGCCCGGCCGGACGGGGAGGGGGAATCCGGCGCGTGACGCGCGGGGTCAGCGGCCGAGGATGTCGATCGCCGACGGCACCGCCCACGGAGGTGACGGATCCGGGGCCCGCCCGGCCGAGGACACCGCGGCCCGGGTCCGCCCGGCCCGCCGGCCCCTCACCTTCAGGTACCCCTCACGGCCCGTCCCGGGGAGTGACGGGCGCCAGCCACATGCCCACGATCGCGTCGACGAGACCGTCGGCGGTCTCCTGCCAGGTGGCACGCGGGGTGGGCCGCCCTTCGGCGAGCGCGCGCTCCCGCTCCGCGGCCACGTGCACGATGAGGTGGCGCGCCATGTCACCCCGTTCGGCCCGGACCTCGTCCGGCAGCGCCGGCATGCACCGGGTCCGCCCCTCGATGATCTCGCGCAGCGAGGGGGAGGCACGGGAGTGTTCGACCATGATCTGCCGCAGCGCCGGATCGGTCATCACCTGGGCGCAGAACCGCGCGTACCAGGTGGGGCTGCCGAGCGCGGCCAGGTGGTCGAACTGCGGCCGCACCAGGCAGTCCACCCAGTCGCGCAGGTCCGTCGAGTCGCCGAGGGCGGCCAGCTGCCGGGCCCGCAGGTCCTCGACGCGTTCCGAGTGCCGCTCGGCGATGGCGCGGACGAGGTCGGACTTCGTTCCGAAGTGGTAGCCGACCGCGGCGTTGTTGCCCTGCCCCGCGGCCTCGCTGACCTGGCGGTTGGAGACCGCGTACACGCCGTGCTCGGCGAACAGCCGCTCGGCCGTGGTCAGGATCAGCTGCCGGGTCGCACTGACCTGTTCCGCCCGTACCGCCCTGCCCGCCATGCTCACCACCGCGCCGGGACCTTCCTCGCGCCCCGCGACGGCCAGTCCCTCGAGTCGTCACAGGTCCGCCGCCGCGCGGCGCCTTCGGGGAAGCCTACGCACCCCCGGGTGCGGGACGGTGCGCGGCCCGGGTGCACGGGCGCTCCCCTCTGCCCGTAGAGTACGTCAAGCGACTGATTTAAATTGTGCTCGCGTACCGGTCCTCCGGTCCCATGCCCGTGACCCGAAAGGCATGTCCATGCCCGCTTCTCCCGCCGGACCCCCCGGCGCCGCCGAGACGGCCGCCGCGCCGCGGCCGAACGCCGTGGTGGCGGTACTGGCCCTGGCCGGGATCGTCGTCTCGCTGATGCAGACCCTGGTCATCCCGATCGTTCCGGAGCTGCCGGAACTCCTGGACGCACCGGCCTCGGACGCGGCCTGGGCGGTGACCGCCACCCTCCTCGCGGCGGCGGTGGCCACGCCGGTCGTCGGCCGGCTCGGCGACATGGTCGGCAAGCGGCGGATGCTGCTGTTCAGCCTGGTGCTCCTGATCGCCGGCTCGGCGGTCTGCGGACTGAGCGACTCGCTGGTCCCGATGGTCGTCGGCCGCGCCATGCAGGGGCTGTCCGCCGCCGTGATCCCGCTCGGCATCAGCATCATGCGCGACGAACTGCCCGCCGAACGGCTGGCCGGTGCCACCGCCCTGATGAGCGCCTCGCTCGGGGTCGGCGGCGCGCTCGGCCTGCCCGCGGCCGCGCTGATCGCGGACAACCTCGACTGGCACATGCTGTTCTGGGTCTCCGGCGCACTCGGCGCCGTCGCCCTGGTACTGGTACTGGTGCTGGTGCCCGAGTCGGCGGTGCGCACCGGCGGCCGTTTCGACGTCCCGGGCGGCATCGGCATGGCGGCCGGCCTGGTGTGCCTGCTGCTCGCGATCTCCAAGGGCGCCGACTGGGGCTGGTCCAGCGGCACCACGCTCGGCCTGTTCGCGGCGGCCGTCGTCGTGCTCCTGGTGTGGGGCCGGTGGGAGCTGCGCACCCCGCAGCCGCTGGTGGACCTGCGCACCACCGCCCGTCGTCAGGTGCTGTTCACCAACCTGGCGTCCATAGCGGTCGGTTTCTCGATGTTCGCGATGTCCCTGGTGCTTCCGCAGCTCCTGCAGTTGCCCGAGGCCACCGGTTACGGCCTCGGCCGCTCACTGCTGACCGCGGGCCTGGTCATGGCGCCGTCCGGCCTGGTGATGATGGCGTTCGCCCCGGTCTCGGCCAAGGTCTCCAAGGCCCGCGGCCCCAAGGTGACCCTGATGATCGGCACGGTGATCGTCGCGGCGGGCTACGGTCTGGGCATCGTGCTGATGGCCGAGGTGTGGCAGCTGGTGCTGTTCTCCTGCGTCATCAGCGCGGGCATCGGCTTCACCTACGGCGCCATGCCGGCCCTGATCATGGGTGCGGTGCCCGCGGCCGAGACGGCCGTCGCGAACAGCCTGAACACCCTCATGAGGTCCATCGGTACGTCGGTCGCCAGCGCCGTGGCCGGTGTGATCCTGGCTCAGATGACCATCAGCCTCGGCGGCTTCGCCCTGCCGTCCGAGAACGCGTTCAAGGTGGTCATGGCGATCGGCGCGGGCGCCGCCCTGCTCGCCCTGGTGATCGCGTCCTTCATCCCCCGGCACCGTCCCGCCGCCGGCGGGCCGCACCCGGCACCGGCCGACGGTGCCCAGGCGCGGACCGCTCCCGTCCGCTGACGGCGACGGCGCCGGCTCCCCCGGGAACCGGCGCCGTTCAGGCGAAACTGCCGGACGGCGCGCGTGACGGCGTACGGGGGCGTCGAGAACTGACCCGTGGAGCTGCCGCTGATCCCTCCCATGCTCGCCACGCCCGGCCCCCTGCCACCCGCCGCGCAGGACACGCGCTGGGCGTACGAGACCAAGCAGGACGGCCAGCGGGTGGTGGTCTACCTGCCCGGCGACGGCAGTGTGCTGCTGCGCGCCCGCTCCGGCCAGGACATCACGGCCGCCTACCCCGAGCTGGCACCGCTCGGCACCGCGCTCGGCGACGCCCCCGCGGTCCTGGACGGGGAGGTACTGGCCCTGGACGACGAGGGCCGCGCCGACTTCCAGTTGCTGCAGTCCCGGATGGGCCTGGCGCACGCCCCGGGCCGGGTGGCGCAGCGGGCGGCGAAGGTCCCCGTCCATCTGGTGCTCTTCGACGCCCTGCACCTGGGACGCCACTCCCTGCTGGGGCTGCCGTACACCGCCCGCCGCGAACGGCTGACGGCCCTCGGCCTCGTCGGCCCCTCCTGGTCGACGCCGGGAGCCCTGGTCGGCCACGGCGCACAGGCGCTGCGTGCCACCCGCGAGCACGGGCTGGAGGGCCTGGTGTGCAAACGGCTGGACTCGGTGTACGAGCCCGGCGTCCGCTCCCGGGCCTGGATCAAGATCCGCAACATGCGCAGCGAGGACGTGGTGGTCGGCGGCTGGCTGCCCGGCAAGGGGCGGCTCACGGGCCTGCCCGGCGCCGTCCTGGTCGGCCAGCGCGCCGCGGGCCGGCTGCGCTACGTCGGCGGGGTCGGCACCGGCTGGAGCGCGGCCGAGCGCACGGAGCTGGCCGCACTGCTGCGGGCGGCCGAGACCGACGTGTGTCCCTTCGACCCCGTACCGCCGGTGCGGGGAGCGCGCTGGGCGGTCCCCCGGCTGGTCGGCGAGGTCCGCTACAGCACCCGCACCCGGGAGGGGATGCTGCGCCAGCCGTCGTGGCTGAGGCTCCGTCCGGACCTCGCGCCCGAGGAGTCGGCCGCCGACCTGCCGGACGACATGGTGTGACGCGGGGTCAAGTATTGGGCTCACCTTCACCGCAGGGACGCCCGGGACCTCTTGGCGCGGAAGGGGAAAGACGGCACGCTGAAGTCCCTTTCCCCCCACAGCCGTTGGGCTGCGCCCGACCAAAGGAGGACGCGGTGCCCTCGCGTACACCCCCCGCCCGCCGCAAGAGATGGCTCGCCACGCCGCTCGGCGCCCTCGCCCTCGTCGTCGCCTTCCCCGCCACCGCCTTCGCCGCCCCGCCCCCGGGACTGCCCGGGAACGCCGACGCCGCGGAGCGGACGTACCAGCCCGCCTACGACTACGACACCGACGGCTGCTACCCCACCCCGGCCATCGGCGTGGACGGAGCGGTCAACGGCGGGCTCAACCCGACCGGGGCCCTCAACGGCAACTGCCGCGACGCCGCCGACCTCGACAACACCAACGGCTACGCGCGCGCCAAGTGCCACAACGGCTGGTGCGCCTACATGTACGGCCTCTACTTCGAGAAGGACCAGGCGCTGCCCGGCAGCAGCCTCGGCGGGCACCGCCACGACTGGGAGCACGTGGTGGTGTGGGTGCGGGACGGTGGCGGCGTCGAGTACGTCTCGACCTCCAACCACGGCTCGTTCAGCGTGCACGCGAGGTCGGCGATCCGCTTCGACGGCACCCACCCGAAGATCGTCTACCACAAGGACGGCATCAGCACCCACTGCTTCCGGCCGGCGACCTCGGGCGACGAACCGCCGGAGAACCACAGGGGCGGCTGGCAGTACCCGACGCTGGTCGGCTGGAACGGCTATCCGGCCGGTGTGCGCGAGAAGTTGAGCACCCACGACTTCGGCAGCGCCCACTTCGGTCTGAAGGACGGCAGCTTCGCCTCCCACCTGGCCGCCGCCAAACCCTCCGGCGTCCCCTTCGACCCGTACGCCTGACCCGGCGGCAGGGCCGGTCGGGCGAACCGCACGGCCCGCACGCCCCGAAGAGCACTATCGTGTCCGCATGTCCGTCCCCGAACTGATCCGCATCGTCTCCCGCGACTCCCCCATGGCCCTGGCGCAGGTCGAGCGCGTCCGGGCCGGGCTGGCGGCCCTCCACCCCGGCGTGCGCACCGAGGTCGTGCCGGTGAAGACCACCGGCGACAAGTGGCTCGGTGACCTGTCGCAGGTGGAGGGCAAGGGCGCGTTCACCAAGGAGGTCGACGCCGCGCTGCTGTCGGACGAGGCCGATCTCGCGGTGCACTGCGTCAAGGACGTGCCCGCCGACCGGCCGCTTCCGGCGGGCACGGTCTTCGCCGCGTTCCTGGAGCGGGACGACGTCCGCGACGCCCTGATCCATCCGGACGGGCTCACGCTGGACGAGCTCCCGGCCGGGACCCGCGTCGGCACCTCCTCGGTGCGCCGCGTCGCCCAGCTGGCCGCGACCCATCCCCACCTGCGGTGCGTACCGTTCCGGGGCAACGCCAACCGCCGCCTCGCCAAGCTGGCCGCCGGTGAGGCGGACGCCCTGCTGCTCGCCGTGGCCGGCCTGGAGCGCATCGGCCGCCGGGACGTGATCAGCGAGGTCCTCTCGCCGGAGACGATGATGCCGCCGATCGGCGCGGGCATCCTCGCCCTGCAGTGCCGGGAGGGCGACACGGACCTCATCGAGGCGGTGAGCGGCCTCGGACACCCCGCGACCCACCGGGAGGCGTCGGCGGAGCGCATGTTCCTGCACGTCCTGCAGGGGCACTGCAACAGCCCGATCGCCGGCTACGCCCGGGTGGACCGCGGCGGGGAACTCTCCCTGCGGGCCTGTGTGTTCACCCCGGACGGCAAGACCCGGCTGAACGCCCACGAGTGGGCCGGCCGGCTCGACCCGGCGACCCTCGGCACCTCGGTCGCCGTGGCCCTGCTGCGTCAGGGCGCCCGCGAGATCATCGACGGCATCCCGCACTGAGGCGCCGCGGGGTCAGGCGGTGCCCTTCTCCGCCTGGTCCCGCAGGAAGGCGCTCACCTGACACGCCAGCCCGTCGCCGCGCGCCGCGCCGGAAGGGGGCTCGGCGCCCTCGTCCGGCAGCCCGAGGCCACCGGTCCACACCCGGCGGTCGGCCCAGTCCTCGTCCACCCGGACCTGTACCTGGACGTCCACCTGGGAGAGGTTCGCCTCCGGGCCCGCCGCGTAGAGCACGGCGGTGGCCCGGCGCAGCGGGTAGACGTCGAAGCCCTCGATGAACTGGGAGTTGCGCCAGTCGAGGAAGGCGCTCTCCCCGTCGGGGCCGATCCGCACGTCGATCTGGCCGTCCTCCAGGTGCACGCCGAGATGCCGGGCGCCCCGGTTCTCCACCGTCACCCGGACACAGAAGTACGTCAGCCCCTCGGCCGCGTCGTCCCGTCCACGCGGCGGCTCGGCCGGCTCAAGACGGTGGACGCGGACCCGCAGGCCGTCGTGCTCGTCGTACTCCTGCCAGTCCCCGACCACGTTCGGCTCGTACACGGTGCCCCTCTCGACCTCTCGACGCTGCTTCCTATCTGTGCGCTCAGTGCACTGTCAAATGAGCGGAATGCGCTGTGGCCAGGGACTTCGCCCCTTTTGATCGACGATCAAGCGTTGCGCAGGAACTATCCGCCGGTGTCCGCGCCGGACGGTCACCCGGAGCGTGCCGCACATCACGTCCCCGGGCGCCGCCGTCCCGGTCACCGGTCCGCAGCCGTTCGGGTGGCAGTCCGGGACATTCGCGCTCAGTATCCATATATATGAGGATTTGCCAGCGCCCTTGCTGAGGGAGGTGCGCATGACGCGTATCGCCGGCAGAACCAAGCCCCACCCCCACGACGACGCCCCCGACACCGCCGCGGCCTTCGACCGGCTCGCGGGGCTGCCCGAGGGTCCGGAGCGCAAGGCGCTGCGGGACGAGCTGATCCAGGTCTGGCTGCCGATGTCCGAGCGGATCGCCGTCCGCTTCCGGGGCCGCGGGGAGAACCTGGAGGACCTCTACCAGGTGGCGGCTCTAGGACTGGTCAAGGCCGTCGACCACTACGACCCGCGACGCGGCCACGCCTTCGAGGCGTACGCCGTGCCCACCGTGACGGGCGAGATCAAACGGCACTTCCGCGACCACATGTGGACCCTGCACGTACCGCGCCGCATCCAGGACCTGCGCAACCGGGTCCGCAAGTCCGCGAAGGAGCTGGCGCAGGTCACGCCGGGGCGTGCGCCCACGGTCGAGGAGATCGCCGATCACGCGCATCTGACCACGGTCGAGGTCCGTACCGGCATGGAGGCCCTGGAGTGCTTCTCCGCCCTCTCGCTGGAGGCGGAGATGCCGGGAACCGACGGGTACGCCCTCGGGGACGCGCTCGGCGGCCCGGACCCCGCCTTCGACGCGGTGGTGGACCGGGTGGCGGTCCGGCCCTGTCTGGAGGCGCTGCCCGAACGCGAGCGCACCATCCTCTACCTGCGGTTCTTCGGAGGAATGACGCAGAGCCGCATCGCGCAGCAGCTCGGCATCTCGCAGATGCACGTCTCCCGGCTGCTCAGCGGCTGCTTCGACCGCATCCGCGACGAGATCCTCGCCGAGGCCCGCTGAGGACGCTGAGGACGCGGTCTCAGCCCTGCGGCGGGGCGCCGGGGATCTGCGTCGGGCCGTGCCGGTCGACGGAAGCCTCCAGCGTGGCGCGTATCTCCGGCGGCATCACTCCGGTGCGCCCCCAGATGAGTATCATTTCTGCCACATTGCGCAGTTTGATGTTCGTATGCTGGGAGACTTCCTTCAAGACGATCCACCCCTGGTCCGGTGTCATCCGGCCGAGGACGACGATCATCCCGATCGCCTGGTCGACGACGGCGTGCGAGACGACCGCCTCCTTCAGCTGCCGGACCTGCTCCTGCAGCTGGAAGACCTGGTCCGAGCCCGAGCCCCGGTCCGTGGGCATGGTCACCTCCGGATCCGGCGGATCACCGCCGTCTGTGCCGCGCGGGACGGCTCCGACGCCTCCATCGTGGTCACAAGTGACCCACCGCGCCACTGGGCCGCCAGGGGCGCAGCCACCACCGTTTCGGCGCCACGCCCGGGGTACTCGGCAGGCGCCCGCCGCACTCCCGGCCGGACACTGGCGTGCAGCCGGTGGCTGCCGGTGGACGAGATCAGGACGCGACTGCCATGAACCACGACATGCCCTTTTCCTCCGCCGGCGGGGAGAGCCTGCTGTCCACGCACTCCGTGTACGGCGCCCCCTGCTGGGTGAGCCTGACCAGCCGTGACCTGAAGGCCACCGAGGAGTTCTACTCCGCCGTCCTGGGCTGGCAGTGGCGGCCCGCCCGGCTGGGCGAGCCGTTCCGCATCGCACTGGCCGACGGGGCGCCGGTCGCCGGGATCGCGGCGGTGGCCGCGATGTGGCAGATGGCGGTGGCGTGGACGCCGTACTTCGCCGTGCGCAGCGCGGACGACGCCGTCTCGCGGGCGGCGGAGCGCGGAGGCACGGCAGCGGTCGGCCCCATCTCCCTCCCGCCCGGACGGGCCGCCCTGCTGGCCGACCGGGACGGCGCGACCTTCGGGATCTGGGAGGGCGAGCTCTTCTCGGACTGGGAGACCTGGCGCACCTCGCGCCCCGCCTTCATCCGCCTGCACACGCGCGACGCCTTCGACGCCGCCATCTTCTACGGCGAGGTCTTCGACTGGGCGGGTGCCGACGGCTGCTGCGAGGTCCAGTACGAGGGCGACGAGGTGGTCCTGCGCAGCCAGGGCGACGTGGTGGCGCGCATCGAGTCGGGCGCCCTGGGAGCGGCGCCCGACCCGGCCATCCGGCCGCACTGGCAGGTCCACTTCGCGGTCGGGGACGTCGCGGCCTGCGCCCGGACCGCGGAGCGGCACGGTGGCAGCGTGCTGCACCTCGGCGACGAGGAGGCCGTGCTCCGTGACGCCGACGGCGCGCAGTTCACCGTGACCGCGCGCGGTCTCGTCAGCTGACCTCACGGGTGGCTCACCGGCCGGCGCGGGACGGCCGGGAGAGCAGCACCAGACTGCGCTGCTCGACGGTGACCCGGGTGCCCGCCTTGTGCTCCGCCTCGTCGGGGGTGCCCTCCGGATCGGCGGTGTCGATCAGGGTCGCCCAGCGCTCGCCGTAGGTGACGTCGGGCAGCCGGAAGTCGGTCGGCTCCCAGTGGCTGTTGAGCAGCAGCAGGAAGGAGTCGTCCGTGACGGGCCGGCCGCACGGGTCCGGTTCGGCGATGGCGTCGCCGTTCAGGAAGACGCCGACGGCGTGCGCGTCGGAGCGCTGCCAGTCGTCGTCGGTCATCTCCCGCGCGTCCGGCAGCAGCCAGACCAGGTCGGGCAGCGGCTGGTCCGCGTGGGTGACCGTCTCGCCGCGGAAGTAGCGGCGCCGGCGCAGCACCGGGTGGTCGGCACGCAGCGCGATGAGGCGGCGGACGAAGTCCAGCAGGGCGCGCTGCTCGCCGTCGAGCCGCCAGTCGACCCAGGAGATCTCGTTGTCCTGGCAGTAGGCGTTGTTGTTGCCGCGCTGGGTGCGGCCCAGTTCGTCGCCGTGGCAGAGCATCGGGATGCCCTGCGAGAGCAGGAGGGTGGCCAGGAAGTTGCGCTGCTGCCGGCCGCGCAGCTCCCGCACGGCCGGATCCTTCGTCTCGCCCTCGGCTCCGCAGTTCCAGGAGCGGTTGTGGCTCTCGCCGTCCCGGTTGTCCTCGCCGTTGGCCTCGTTGCGCTTGTCGTTGTACGAGACGAGGTCGCGCAGGGTGAACCCGTCGTGCGCGGTCACGAAGTTGACGCTGGCGCGCGGGCGGCGCCGGCTGTGCTGGTACAGGTCGGAGGAGCCCGTCAGCCGGGAGGCGAACTCGCCCAGCGTGTGCTCCTCACCGCGCCAGAAGTCCCGTACC
Organism: Streptomyces ambofaciens ATCC 23877; assembly: GCF_001267885.1. NCBI lineage: Bacteria > Bacillati > Actinomycetota > Actinomycetes > Kitasatosporales > Streptomycetaceae > Streptomyces > Streptomyces ambofaciens. The sequence continues at coordinate 850,875 of NZ_CP012382.1, forward strand.
GCGTCCCGGTACATGCCGTTCCACTCCGACCACAGCTGGGGGAAGTTGCCCACCTGGTAGCCGCCCTCGCCGACGTCCCACGGCTCGGCGATCAGCTTGACCCGGCTGATCACCGGGTCCTGCTGGATGAGGTCGAAGAACGCCGAGAGCCGGTCCACCTCGTGGAACTGCCGGGCCAGGGTGGCCGCGAGGTCGAAGCGGAAGCCGTCGACGTGCATCTCGGTCACCCAGTACCGGAGCGAGTCCATGATCAGCTGGAGTACGTAGGGGTGCCGCATCAGCAGGCTGTTGCCGGTGCCGGTGGTGTCGTAGTAGTGCTGCCAGTCGCCGTCCACCAGGCGGTAGTAGGAGGCGTTGTCGATGCCGCGGAAGGAGAGGGTGGGGCCCTTCTCGTTGCCCTCGGCGGTGTGGTTGTAGACCACGTCGAGGATGACTTCGAGGCCGGCCTCGTGCAGCGCCTTGACCATCGACTTGAACTCGGTGACCTGCTGCCCGCGGGTGCCGAGGGCGGCGTAGCCGTTGTGGGGCGCGAAGAAGCCGATGGTGTTGTAGCCCCAGTAGTTGGACAGGCCGCGGTCCTGGAGGTGGCCGTCGTGCACGAACTGGTGCACCGGCATGAGCTCCACGGCGGTCACGCCCAGGGACGTCAGGTGGTCGACGACCGCCGGATGGGCCAGCCCGGCGTAGGTGCCGCGCAGTTCCTCGGGCACGTCGGGGTGGGTACGGCTGAGCCCGCGGACGTGGGCCTCGTAGATCACGCTCTCCGAGTAGGCGCGTCTCGGCGGGCGGTCGTCGCCCCAGTCGAAGAAGGGGTCGGTCACCACGCCGAGCATGGTGTGCCCCGCGCTGTCACCCGGGTCGGCCCGGCCCTTGGCCCGCTCGAAGAGGGACGCGTGGTTGTCCACCATCCCGTCCACGGCCCGGGTGTAGGGGTCGAGGAGCAGCTTGGCCGGGTTGCAGCGGTGGCCCACGGCCGGGGCCCACGGACCGTGGACCCGGTAGCCGTAGCGCTGCCCCGGGCCGACGCCGGGCAGATAGCAGTGCCAGACGAAGCCGTCGACCTCGGGCATGGTGACGGTGCTGTGCCGGCCCTCGTCGTCGACGAGGACGAGGTCGACCCGTTCGGCGACCTCGCTGAACAGGGCGAAGTTGGTGCCCTGCCCGTCGTAGGCGGCCCCCAGGGGATAGGGGTGCCCGCTCCACACGGGCGACCCCTTCCAGCTCGGCCTGGCGCGGGTCACCGGGCCTCCTCCAGTACGCCGTACGTCGTGCTGGCCCGCTCGGCCGGACGCGCCAGCCTGGCCACCGGCATGATCTCTCGCGGCACTTCCAGCCCCTCCTGGGTGATCGGTTCCGGCGCCGTGGCGACCAGCGGGACACGTTCGCCGGCCCGGGCGCGCTGCGAGAACCAGATGACCTTGGCCCCCGTCTCGGCGGCGCAACAGCCCCATCCGTCGCTGGTCGCGGCGAGGTGCTGCAGACAGGTGCGCAGGTCCTGGTCGGGACGGAGCGCGTGGTCGTTGCCCCCTACTGCCGTGATGAGGTGCTGGTGGTTCCACCACATCTCGATCGACGTGTTCTTGTCGCTCGCGTGCTCGTCGATCGCCCGCAGCAGCATCTCGGCGCCTGAGCAGACGGGTTCGACGAGGTTCTCCAGGTTCCAGAACCGGAGGTGAGCGGCCAGGATGCGCCTGACCTGTCCGACCCGTTCCGGGCTCACTTCCACGTCGAGGTGGTAGTAGCAGGGCACTGCGGTCTTCATCGTCGTGGCTCCTCACCGCGAGAGCTCTCGCTCCTCCCGTCCCTTGGGGGACGGGTCCCCGATCACGAAGCGTGAGCGCTGTTCGCTTCTGAGTCACTCCAGAGTGGGAGCAGTGCTCCATTCGTGCAACAGGAGAGAGAAGTTGAAGATCCAACAAGACGGGGAGTCACCGCGCATGCACCATGTGTGAAGACTCGCTCGTCCGTACCGGACCGTCCGGAAGGTGACCGGCCATGCTGCTTCCTGCGAAGACAGAAGTCGCCCGGCAGCTGCGGCGTTACCGCACCTGGGAACGCTCGATGCTCGCGTCCCCCGCGGACCTGCGGGTCCGGGCCACCTTCGAGGACGCCGGCTACACCCTGTGCGTGCTGATGGGGAAGCGGTGCGCTCGCGAGGCCGCGGACGCGGCCGAGCGCTACCTGCGCACGAACCTCGTCACCTATCTGCAGGAACAGAACGAACGGCCCCGCGCCGCCCGAACGGCACGCCGGGGCCCTCCGGTGGCGGACCGACTCTCCCCGTCGGGGCGGAAGACCCCCTCCGGCGCGGCTTGACCCAATCGGCCGGGCCGGCGCCCGGCCCCGAGCACGGCGGAGGTGAGAACGGATGAGCACGACCGTGGGAATCGGACGTATCCCCGTACGGGACGTCCACCCGGTGGTGGAGTACGGCCGGCGCCCGGCGAAGGCGGTGGCGGGAGAGACGTTCGAGGTCACCGCCTCCGTGTTCCGCGAGGGACACGACGCGGTGGCCGCCAACGTCGTGCTGAAGGATCCGGAGGGGCGGCCGGGCCCGTGGACGCCGATGCGGGAGCTGGCCCCGGGCAGCGACCGCTGGGGCGCCGAGGTCACCCCGGGCGCCCCGGGCAACTGGACCTACCGGGTGGAGGCCTGGAGCGACCCGGTCAGTACCTGGAAGCACCACGCGCGCATCAAGGTGCCGGCGGGCATCGACACCGGCCTCGTCCTGGAGGAGGGGGCCGAGCTGTACCGGCGGGCCGCCGCGGGGGTGCCGAAGGACGCCGGGCGCGACGCGGTCCTGGCCGCCGCCACCGCCCTGCTCGACGACACGCTGCCCGTGGCCACCCGGCTGGCGGCGGCGTTGACGCCGCAGGTGGACGCGGTGCTGGCCCGCCATCCGCTGCGGGAGCTGGTCACCAGCTCCGACCCGCTGCCCCTGCTGGTGGAACGCGAACGCGCCCTCTACGGCGCCTGGTACGAGTTCTTCCCCCGCTCCGAGGGCACTCCCGAGCAGCCCCACGGCACCTTCCGCACCGCCGCCCGCCGGCTGCCCGCCATCGCCGCGATGGGCTTCGACGTCGTCTACCTCCCACCCGTCCACCCCATCGGCACCACCCACCGCAAAGGCCGCAACAACACCCTCTCCGCCACCCCCGACGACGTCGGCGTCCCCTGGGCCATCGGCTCCCCCGAGGGCGGCCACGACGCGATCCACCCCGACCTGGGCACCCTCGACGACTTCGACCACTTCGTCACCGAGGCCGCCCGCCACGGTCTGGAGATCGCCCTCGACTTCGCCCTCCAGTGCTCCCCCGACCACCCCTGGGTCGACAAACACCCCGAGTGGTTCCACCACCGCCCCGACGGCACCATCGCCCACGCCGAGAACCCGCCCAAGAAGTACCAGGACATCTACCCCATCGCCTTCGACGCCGACCTGGAGGGACTGGTCGCCGAGACGGTCCGCGTCCTGCGCCACTGGATGGACCACGGCGTGCGGATCTTCCGCGTCGACAACCCCCACACCAAACCCGTCGTCTTCTGGGAACGGGTCATCGGCGAGATCAACACCGCCGACCCCGACGTCATCTTCCTCGCCGAGGCCTTCACCCGCCCCGCGATGATGCACACCCTGGCCCAGATCGGCTTCCAGCAGTCCTACACCTACTTCACCTGGCGCAACACCAAGCAGGAACTGACGGAGTACCTCACCGAACTGACGGGGGAGGCCGCCTCCTACATGCGGCCCAACTTCTTCGCCAACACCCCCGACATCCTGCACGCCTACCTCCAGCACGGCGGCCGCCCCGCCTTCGAGGTCCGCGCCGTCCTGGCCGCCACCCTCTCCCCCACCTGGGGCATCTACAGCGGCTACGAACTCTGCGAGAACACCCCCCTGCGCGAGGGCGGCGAGGAATACCTCGACAGCGAGAAGTACCAGCTCACCCCCCGCGACTGGGCCGCCGCCGAACGCGAGGGCCGCACCATCGCCCCCCTCATCACCAGGCTCAACACCGTCCGACGGGACCATCCCGCGCTGCACCGGCTCAGGAACCTGCGCTTCCACCGGACCGACAACGACGCGCTCATCGCGTACAGCAAGCGCGTGGGGTCCGACGTCGTGCTGGTGGTCGCCAACCTCGACCCCCGTCATCCGCAGGAGGCCACGATCTCGCTCGACATGCCGCAGCTCGGTCTCGACTGGCACGAGACGGTGCCGGTCCACGACGAACTCACCGGCGAGACCTACCACTGGGGCCGGACGAACTACGTGCGGCTGGAGCCCGGCCGGGCCCCCGCTCACGTCTTCCACGTCCGGCGGCCGTCCGCCGCAGCTCCCCAGAAGGGAAGGTCAGCAGCCTCATGAGCGTGAACGAGCCCGTCCCGGACAAGTTTGAGGACACACCGGCCAGGGACCGGGACCCGGACTGGTTCAAACGAGCCGTCTTCTACGAGGTCCTCGTCCGCTCCTTCCAGGACAGCAACGGCGACGGCGTCGGCGACCTCAAGGGCCTCACCGCCAAGCTGGACTACCTGCAGTGGCTCGGGGTGGACTGCCTGTGGCTGCCGCCCTTCTTCAAGTCACCGCTGCGGGACGGCGGCTACGACGTCTCCGACTACACCGCCGTCCTGCCCGAGTTCGGCGACCTGGCCGACTTCGTCGAGTTCGTGGACGCCGCCCACCAGCGCGGCATGCGCGTGATCATCGACTTCGTCATGAACCACACCAGCGACCAGCACCCGTGGTTCCAGGAGTCGCGCAAGGACCCGGACGGCCCCTACGGCGACTACTACGTCTGGGCGGACGACGACACCCGCTACTCCGACGCCCGCATCATCTTCGTCGACACCGAGGCGTCGAACTGGACCTTCGACCCGGTGCGGGGCCAGTACTACTGGCACCGCTTCTTCTCCCACCAGCCGGACCTCAACTACGAGAACCCGGCCGTCCAGGAGGAGATCCTGGCCGCCCTGAAGTTCTGGCTCGACCTCGGCATCGACGGCTACCGGCTCGACGCCGTCCCCTACCTGTACGCCGAAGAGGGCACGAACTGCGAGAACCTGCCCGCCAGCCACGCCTTCCTCAAGCGCGTCCGCAGCGAGATCGACGCGCACTACCCCGACACCGTGCTGCTGGCGGAGGCCAACCAGTGGCCGGAGGACGTGGTCGACTACTTCGGCGACTACGCCTCCGGCGGCGACGAGTGCCACATGGCCTTCCACTTCCCGGTCATGCCCCGCATCTTCATGGCCGTGCGCCGCGAGTCCCGCTACCCGGTCTCCGAAATCCTCGCCAAGACCCCGGCCATCCCGTCCGGCTGCCAGTGGGGCATCTTCCTGCGCAACCACGACGAGCTGACCCTGGAGATGGTCACCGACGAGGAACGCGACTACATGTACGCGGAGTACGCCAAGGACCCGCGCATGCGCGCCAACATCGGCATCCGCCGGCGGCTCGCCACCCTGCTGGACAACGACCGCGACCAGATCGAGCTGTTCACCGCACTGCTGCTCGCCCTCCCGGGATCACCGATCCTCTACTACGGCGACGAGATCGGCATGGGCGACAACATCTGGCTCGGCGACCGCGACGCGGTCCGCACCCCGATGCAGTGGACACCGGACCGCAACGCCGGCTTCTCGACCTGCGATCCGGGCCGCCTGTACCTGCCCACGATCATGGACCCGGTCTACGGCTACCAGGTGACCAACGTCGAGGCCTCCATGGCCTCGCCCTCGTCCCTGCTGCACTGGACGCGCCGCATGATCGAGATCCGCAAGCAGAACCCGGCCTTCGGCCTCGGCACCTACACCGAGCTGCCCTCGTCCAACCCCGCCGTGCTGGCCTTCCTGCGGGAGTACGAGGACGACCTGGTGCTGTGCGTGAACAACTTCGCGCGGTTCGCCCAGCCCACCGAGCTCGACCTGCGCGAGTTCGCCGGACGCCACCCGGTCGAACTCTTCGGCGGGGTCCGCTTCCCCGCCATCGGCGAACTGCCGTACCTGCTGACCCTCGGGGGCCACGGCTTCTACTGGTTCCGGCTCACCCGAGTCGCATCCCGCATCGGCCGCCGCGTTTGAGCTCGGGCCGAGGAAAGGACGCGTCACCATGCCGAAGACCGCATCCCTGCGCCCCAGACGCAGGCAACTCGCCGAGCCCATGGAGTCACTCGGCGAGCTGCTGCGGGAGTGGCTGCCGCGCCAGCGCTGGTTCGCGGGCAAGGACCGGCCCGTGGCCGAGCTGGGTCTGCTGTCGATGACCGAGCTCTTCCCGGGCTGCCTGCACCTGCTGGTGCACACCGGGCACGGCCCCGTGCCCGCTCCGGGCGGTGCTCCCCAGGCCGGGGACTGCTACCAGCTGCTGCTGGGCGTGCGCGAGCAGCCCTCGCCGCGCCTGGGCCGTGCGCTCATCGGGCAGGTGCAGGACGGCCCGCTGGCCGGCCGGACGGTCTACGACGCGCTGCACGACCCCCGGTCGGCCCAGTTGCTCCTGGAACGGCTCAGGCAGCCCGGCAAGGCGGGCCCGCTGCGCTTCGAGTCCGACCCCTCGCGGCCGGTGCCCGGCGGACTCGTACCGCGGCTGCTGGACGCCGAGCAGTCCAACTCCTCGCTGATCTACGGCGACGAGTTCATCCTGAAGCTGTTCCGGCGCATCCAGCCGGGCGTCAACCCCGACCTCGAGGTACCGGACGCGTTGGCCCGGCAGGGCTGCGGCCGGGTCCCGGCACCGGTCGCCTGGATGCGCACGACCCACCCGTACGAGGCGACGCTCGGGGTGCTCCAGCCCTTCCTGCACGACGCCTCCGACGGCTGGACCCTCGCCCTCGACGCGCTGGCCTCCGGGGACGACTTCACGGCGCAGGCCCATGAGCTGGGGCGGGCGATGGCCGACGTGCACCTCGCGCTGGCCTCGGCCTTCCCGGCCGGTCCGCCCGGGGAGAACGACCGGACCGCCGCGGCGATGACCGAGCGGCTCACCTCCGCCGCGCACTGCGTACCGGCCCTGCGGCCCTTCGTCCCCGGGCTGCGGGCGGCCTTCGCGGCGCTGTCCACCTGCGACTCCGGGCCGCCCGCCCAGCGCATCCACGGCGACCTGCACCTGGGGCAGGTGCTGCGGGCCGGCCGGGACTGGTTCGTCATCGACTTCGAGGGCGAGCCGTCCCGTCCGCTGTCCGAACGGCGCAGCGCCCACTCCCCCGTGCGGGACATCGCGGGCATGCTGCGTTCCTTCGACTACGCCGCCCGGCAGCGCCGCCCGTGGCGCCCCGAGTGGGCGCGCCGCTGCCGGGAGGCCTTCTGCGCCGGTTACGCCGCCCGCGCCGGGTGGGACCCCCGCAAGAAGCACGGCCTGCTGCGCGCCTACGAGACGGACCGCGCCGTGTATGAGGTGCTGTACGAGGCCCGGCACCGCCCCGACTGGCTTCCCGTACCCATGGCGGCGATCGAACGACTCGCCGTGAGAGGAGACTGACCCGTGGCCCTCCGCGACACCTCGCTCCCCGAGCCGTCCGGTCCCGTCCCGCCCGCTCCCGGGGCGTGCGGGACCGCACCGCCCCTGGACCCCACCGACCGGGGGCGCCTCCTGGCGGGCGCCCACCACGACCCGCACGCCCTGCTCGGTGCCCATCCGGTGCCCGGCGGCATCGCCTTCCGGGCGCTGCGCCCGTTCGCCCGCGAGGTGAGCGTGGTGGTCGACGGCGAGCGCCACGCCCTCGTGTCGGAGGAGGACGGCCTGTTCTCCGCCGTGCTTCCCCTGCCGCGCATCCCGGCGTACACCCTCGTGGTGACGTACGCGGAGGGCGAGCAGGAGACGCACGACCCGTACCGGTTCCTGCCCGCCCTCGGTGAGCTGGACCTGCACCTGGTCGCCGAGGGGCGGCACGAGCAGCTGTGGCGGGCGCTGGGCGCGGAGCCGATGACCCACGAGGGCGTCACCGGCACCCGGTTCACGGTGTGGGCGCCGAACGCCCAGGGGGTGAGGGTCGCCACGGACTTCACCCACTGGGACGGCACGGCGTTCCCGATGCGCTCGCTCGGCTCGTCCGGGGTGTGGGAGCTGTTCCTGCCCGGCGTCGGCGAGGGCACCCGGTACAAGTTCGAGATCCACTCGCGGTACGGGCACCGGTTCCTGAAGGCGGACCCGATGGCGCGCCGGACCGAGGAGCCCCCGAACACGGCGTCCGTCGTGACCGCCTCGCACTACGAGTGGGACGACGCCGAGTGGATGCGCACCCGCGCCGACCGGCCCGTGCACGAGGCGCCGTTCTCCGTGTACGAGGTGCACCTGCCGTCCTGGCGTCCGGGACTGACCTACCGCGAGCTGGCGGACGTGCTGCCCGCCTACGTCAGCGATCTGGGCTTCACCCACGTCGAGCTGATGCCGGTCGCCGAGCACCCCTACGGCCCGTCCTGGGGCTACCAGGTCACCGGCTTCTACGCGCCGACCGCGCGGCTCGGCTCGCCCGACGACTTCAAGTACCTCGTCGACGCCCTGCACCGGGCGGGCCTCGGCGTGATCATGGACTGGGTGCCGGCGCACTTCCCGAAGGACGACTGGGCGCTGGCCCGCTTCGACGGGGACCCGCTGTACGAGCCCGGGGACGAGCGGCGCGCGACCCACCCGGACTGGGGGACGTACACCTTCGACTTCGCGCGGACCGAGGTGCGCAACTTCCTCGTGGCCAACGCGGTGTACTGGTGCGAGGAGTTCCACATCGACGGGCTGCGGGTCGACGCCGTCGCCTCGATGCTCTACCTGGACTACTCGCGCGACTCCGGCCAGTGGGAGCCCAACCAGTACGGCGGCCGGGAGGACCTGGCGGCCATGGCGTTCCTCCAGGAGATGAACGCGACCGTCTACCGGCGCTGCCCCGGCGTGGTGACGATCGCCGAGGAGTCGACCGCGTGGGGCGGGGTGACCCGGCCGACGGACACCGGCGGGCTCGGCTTCGGCCTGAAGTGGAACATGGGCTGGATGCACGACTCGCTGGAGTACGTCGCCCACGAGCCGGTGCACCGCAAGTACCACCACCACGAGATGACCTTCTCGATGGTGTACGCCTACAGCGAGAACTACTGCCTGCCGATCTCCCACGACGAGGTCGTGCACGGCAAGCAGGCGCTGGTGTCGAAGATGCCGGGCGACTGGTGGCAGCGCCGCGCCAACGTCCGCGCCTACCTCGGCTTCATGTGGGCGCACCCCGGCAAGCAGCTGCTCTTCATGGGCCAGGAGTTCGCCCAGGGCGCCGAATGGTCGGAGAAGCAGGGCCCGGAGTGGTGGCTGCTGGACGAGGGCTACCACTCGGCGGCCGACCACCGCGGTGTGCAGGACCTGGTCCGCGAACTCAACACCCGCTACGCGCGGACCCCGGCCCTGTGGCAGCGGGACACCGACCCGGCCGGTTTCCGGTGGGTCGCCGTGGACGCGGCGGAGGACAACGTCTTCGCGTTCCTGCGCTTCGACGCGGACGGCGCTCCGTTGCTGGCGGTGACGAACTTCTCCCCGGTCGTGCGGCACGAGTACGCGCTCGCGGTCGGCGACGAGGCCGTCGCCTGGCAGGAGGTCCTCAACACCGACGCCGAGGAGTACGGGGGCAGCGGCGTGAGCAACGCCGACCCGGTCAAGCCCGAGGACGGGAGCATCCGGATCACCCTGCCCCCGCTGGCCACGGTGTGGCTGAGGCCGTACACCCTGTGAGACGGGACGGCGCGACGAGGTGTCCGGCCGCCCTGCCGGGGCATTCGGTGATCCTGCGAACGGGACGACCTCGTCGTCGCCGCGGCCGGGCTCACAGAAAGGCGGCATCACGTGCGCACCGTCGGAGTGGAGGAGGAACTCCTCCTGGTCGACCCCCTCAGCGGCGAGCCGCGGGCACTGTCCGCCGCCGTCCTCGCCCGGGCCTCGCTGGACGACGCGGAGCAGGACGTCTTCGAGAAGGAGCTGCACGAGCAGATGCTCGAGTTCGCCACGCATCCGCAGGCGGACATGGAACAGCTGCACGCGGAGATCGTGCGCTGCCGTGAGGAGGCCGGGCGGCACGCCGGCGGGATCGGCTGCGCCGTCGCCGCGCTCGCCACGTCGCCGCTGCCGGTCACCCCCTCGATCGGCATGAACCGCCGGTACGACTGGATGGCCGACCAGTACGGCGTGGTCGTCCACGAGCAGCTCGTCCTGGGCTGCCACGTGCACGTGTCCGTGGAGTCCGACGAGGAGGGCGTCGCGGTGATCGACCGGGTGCGGCCCTGGCTGCCGCTGCTCACCGCGCTGAGCGCGAACTCCCCGTTCTGGCAGGGCAGGGACTCCTCGTACAGCAGCTACCGCAGCCGGGTCTGGCAGCGCTGGCCGTCGGCGGGTCCGACGGAGCTGTTCGGATCGGCGGAGACCTACCACCGGCGGGTCGCGGACATGGTCGCCACCGGCACGATCCTGGACGAGGGGATGATCTACTTCGACGTCCGGCTGTCGCAGCGGTACCCGACGGTGGAGTTCCGGGTCATGGACGTCTGCCTGGACGCGAGCACCGCCGTCCTCATCGCCGCGCTGGCCCGCGCCCTGGTCGAGACGGCCGCGCGGGAGTGGCGGGAGGGCACGGAGCCGGCCGGGCACAGCGTGAGCCTGCTGCGCCTCGCGGCCTGGCGGGCCGCCCGCTCCGGGATGACGGAGGAGCTGCTGCATCCGGCGACGATGCGGCGGATGCCGGCCGAGACGGTCCTGCGGGCGCTGCTGGAGCACGTCGAGGAGGCGCTGGCGGCCGCCGGCGACCTCGACCGGGTGCGGGACGGCGTCGAGGAACTGCTGCGAAGCGGCAACGGCGCCCGGGTGCAGCGGGAACTGCTGGAGCGCACGGGCAGCCTGCGGGACGTCGTCACCGAGTGCGTGCGCCGTACGCAGGCGGTGTGAGACGCCCCGCGGGGCGCACGCGGCCGGCCCGCTCTCAGAGCATCAGGACCAGGGCGTAACCGAGGAAGCCCGCGGCGACGAGCACCACGAGGGCCAGGATCACCGTCAGCGGCGCCTTGGCCCAGCCTCTGGGCGGGTTGTTCCCCTCCCACGGTCCGGCTTCGGACATGCTGCTCTCCCCCGGCGGGGTCTCGCCGGGCGGTACGCCCCCTCCCGGTGTCAGTCCGGTGGTGCGGTCGGGTTCCGGATCGGGATTCACGTAGGTCATGACGACCGGGTCCCCCGATCCGCCGAGATCACCGGCCGGGATCACTTCTGCCGTCCCGGCCCCCCGCCGCCTGCGGCTCGGCTAGATTCCGAGCACCGCCGACGACGGTGCGCGGCGGTGCTCGTCGGTGCTCGTCCCGGTCCGCCGTCCGCCCACGTCAGGAGCCAGCGCATGCGCGACCTCGCTCTCGCTCCCCCGGCCGTCCCGCCCCTGACCGGCGGGCTCGCCGACAGCCTCTTCGAGAGGGCCGCCCGCGAGCCGACCCTGCCGATGCTCGCCCGCCGTACCCACCCGGACTCCGCCGTCTGGCAGGAGGTGACGGCCGTGGAGTTCCGCGACGAGGTGGTCGACCTGGCCAAGGGGCTGATCGCGTGCGGGATCGCGCCGGGCGACCGGGTGGCGATCCTGGCCCGCACCCGGTACGAGTGGACGGTCTTCAGCTACGCGCTGTGGGCGGTGGGCGCCGAGGTCGTGCCGATCTATCCGACGTCCTCGCGCGACCAGGTCGAGTGGATCCTGCGGGACGCGGGCTGTGTGGCCGTGGTGGTCGAGGACGAACAGAGCGTGATGACCGTCGGCTCGGTGTGCGCGTCGCTGCCGTCGCTGCGCCACGTCTGGCAGCTGGACGCGGGCGCGCTCGACACGGTCGTGGCGCGCGGCGAGTACCTGCCGTACACCACGGTCGACTCCATGCGCCGCATCGTGCTGCCGGACTCCACCGCGGTCGTCGCCTACACCTCGGGCACCTCCGGCCGTGCCATGGGCTGCGCGCTGAGCCACCGCAGCCTGGCCAGTCCGTGCGACACGCTCCTCGCCGGCTGGGGGCACACGGTGGCGCCCCCCGGTGAGCAGGGCGCCGTCCTCGCGTTCCTGCCCTTCTCGCACGTGTACGGGCTGATGATCCAGAGCCTGTGCGTCCGGGGCGGGCTGCTCATGGCGCACGAACCGGCGATGACCGACGAGGCGCTCTCCTCGGCCCTGCGGACCTTCCGCCCCACGTACCTCTACGCCGTCCCGTCGGTGCTGGAGAAGCTCTACAAGAACTTCCTGCGCACGGCACAGCAGGCGGGCCGGGGGGCGCTGTTCGAGCGGGCCGCCGGCACGGCGCGCGACTTCGCCGCCGCGCTGGAACGCCAGCGGCTGGGCCGGGGGGCGGGGCCGGGCTTCGACCTCCGTCTCCAGCACGCCCTGTACGAGCGGACGGTCTACCGCCGCCTGCGGACCGCGCTGGGCGGCCGGGTGCGCCGGGCGACGTCCGGCGGTTCACCGCTCAGCCGCGAGCTGTCCCTCTTCTACGAGGGCATCGGCGTGTACGTCCACGACGGCTACGGCCTGACGGAGACCAGCGGCGGGCTGACGATGCAGCCGCTGGGCCGGGAGAAGTCCGGCACCGTCGGACAGCCGCTGCCCGGCACGGAGATCCGGGTGGCCGACGACGGGGAGATCCTGGTGCGCGGGCCGTCGATGTTCCAGGGGTACGTCGGCGACGAGGCCGCCACCCGTCAGGTGCTGCGCGACGGCTGGCTGGCCACCGGGGACCTCGGGCACCTGGACGACGAGAACTACCTGGCGATCACGGGCCGCAAGAAGGACGTCATCATCACCAGCGGCGGCAAGAGCGTGGCCCCGGCCGCCCTGGAGGAGCGGCTGCGCATGCACCCGCTCGTCCACCAGGCCGTGGTCGTGGGTGACAACCGGCCCTGCGTCGGCGCACTGATCACGCTCGACCCGCAGTTCCTGACGCACTGGCGGGCGGGCCTGGCCCTCCAAGGGGACGCCCCGGCCCGCGAGGCACGCGAGGAGAACGCCCTGCGCGAGGAGGTCGCGCGGGCGGTCGCCGCGGCCAACAGCGCCGTGTCGCGTTCGGAGTCCATCCGGGTCTTCCGTGTCCTGCCGGAACCGTTCGACGTGGCCAACGGGCTGCTCACGCCGTCGATGAAACTCCGGCGGGACGAGATCGTGCGGACCTACGCCTTCGAGATCGACGCCATGTACGAGGCCCGGTCCCGGCGACCGCCCCAGGCGACGTTTCCGGAGCAGGCCGCCTGGGAGGACTCGGACAACGTCTTCCTGCGCTGACGCCCGGCGCTGACCGCCCGCTCGCCACGCCCGGTGACGCGCGCGGTGGGTGACGCCCCGTTCACCCCCGGCCACCGGCCCCGGGGTCCGGCACAACGAGGCGCGTAGGGTCGGCCCGCTCGGGAACTAAGAGACGAAGGGAATACGACGAAGGGACAACGCCCGGCATCGGCCGGGCCGGGAAGGCGAGATGGCAGCCGAGTCGCGTTGGGACAGGACACTGGCTTCCGAGGAGATCACGAACCGCACCGCCAGCTTCACCGGAGAGCTGCACAACGTGACCGGGGCACGCCTGGTCGCGGAGGAGTTCCTCTTCGATCTGGCCCGTGCGGCGCCACCCTCGGCGCCCGAGCACTGGGACGACATCCTTCTCGTCGTCACGGAGCTGGCGGCGAACGCGGTGCAGTACGCCCCCGGGCCCTTCCAGCTACGGCTGCGCCGCACCTTCGACGGGGTGCACGTGGTCATGCACGACACCAGTACCACGGAGCCCGCGCCGCGCGCCTTCCACCCGAACAGCGGCGGCGGCGGCATCGGCTGGCATCTGATCCACACCCTGTCCGACCAGGTGAGCGTGGTCACGGGCGAGCGGGGCAAGGACATCCACGTCTTCCTGCCCTGGTGACCGCGGCCTCCTGCCCGGGTGACCGCGGCCGCTCCGGTCAGCGGGCGCCCGTGTCCCGCAGGGGCACCAGCGCCCTGATGGTCTTGCCGCCCTCCGGGCGCCGGTCGACCGCGATGTCCCGGGTCAGGCGGGCCACGAGCGGCCAGCCGTAGCCGCTGCCCCGGTGCGTGGTGGGGAAGGCGTGCACGGCCCGGGGCACCACCGCGCTGTTGTCGTGGACGGCGATCCACACGCCCTCGCCCGTCGGCCGGACCTCGAAGCCGGCCAGCCCCTCGCCGTGCCGGATGGCGTTGGTGACCAGCTCCGAGACCACCAGCAGCAGGTCGACGACGTCTTCCTCCCGCACCCCGCGACCCGCACCCCAGTGCGTGCGGGCCACCGACTCCGCGTACGCGCGCGCGGTGGCCGCGCTGGTCACGGAGCCCGCCCCCGGTGCCTCGGCAGGGGGCGAGCCCGTACCTGCCGAGGCCGTGGTGATCCCGTCGATCGGTTTCATGTCAGTGGTGTCCCTGGTGTTCGCCGTACCGTCGTTCGGCACCGGGTCATTCCGCGGTGGTCTCCCGCGGCGGCAGCCGATGGTAGTAGTCGCCGACGGACGCCAGGTACTCCCGGTCCATCGTCTCGCTGTCGGTCCGGAACCGGGGCGCGGCCTTGACCTCCGCCCTGGTGCAGGCCACCGTGACCGTGCGGGCCTCGGTGTCGATGCCCCGGACCATGCCGACCGGCACGAGCACGCTCCGGCCGAAGACCCAGACGCCGGTGTCGACGACCAGGTGCCGCATGCCGAAGTGTTCGGCCTGCCGGTCGACGTGACCGATGGTGCCGTCGCCGGCGACGACGGTGCAGCCCGTCAGGTCCTGTCCCTCCACGTGACCGCTGCCCACCGCGTACGACCAGATGCTCTCCATCGGCACGCTGTCCCTTTCCTCCCGTGTCGGTGATGACGACTGTGGGGCCGGGCGGACGCCACGGGCCGGTCCGGCTCCACAGCAGCGGATACCCGGCCGGGGCCGCCGCATTCGGTCCGGCCGCGGATCGGCCGCGGGAAATCCGGCCGGGTACCCGCCGACCGGCCCTCCATGCACACCGTGCCTCGTCCGAGCACCGTTCTCCGCCCTCTGGCATCCCGCTTTGGTGCACGCCCCGCACCTGGGTTAGCCTCTGGCGTATTTTTCTCATGGGGCAGATCCGTGAACTGCGGAAATGCGCGCGCAGCAGGCCGGACCGCGCGATCGGTCCGGAGGGGGTTCCGAGTCCTCGCTCCGAGGGCTCCTGGGGAGCGGAACGAGGGTGCGAATGACCAGCGACAGCACCGGGACCGTGGAATCGGTTCCGGGCGATCAGGAGTTGCGCCGTCTGCTGGCGGGCCTGACCGCCGTACGGGACGGCGACTTCGGCACCCGCCTGCCGGACGAGGCGGACGGCCTGATGGGTGACATCGCCAAGGTCTTCAACGGCATGGTGGACCAGTTGTCCGTGTTCACCTCGGAGGTCACCCGGGTGGCCCGCGAGGTCGGCACCGAGGGGACCCTCGGCGGGCAGGCCAGGGTGCCGGGGGTGTCGGGCACCTGGGCCGACCTGACGGACTCGGTCAACGCCATGGCGGGCAACCTGACCACCCAGGTCCGCGACATCGCCCAGGTCGCCACCGCCGTGGCCAAGGGCGACCTCTCGCAGAAGATCGACGTGGACGCCCGCGGCGAGATCCTGGAGCTGAAGAACACCATCAACACGATGGTCGACCAGCTCTCCGCCTTCGCCGACGAGGTCACCCGCGTCGCCCGCGAGGTCGGCACCGACGGACGGCTCGGCGGCCAGGCCGACGTGCAGGGCGTCAAGGGCACGTGGCGCGACCTCACCGACTCGGTGAACTTCATGGCGGGCAACCTGACCAACCAGGTCCGCAACGTCGCCCAGGTCGCCACCGCCGTGGCCAAGGGCGACCTGTCGCAGAAGATCACCGTGGACGCCCGCGGCGAGATCCTGGAGCTCAAGAACACCATCAACACGATGGTCGACCAGCTCTCCGCCTTCGCCGACGAGGTCACCCGCGTCGCCCGCGAGGTCGGCACGGCCGGGAACCTGGGCGGACAGGCGCAGGTGCGCGGGGTCTCGGGCACCTGGAAGGACCTCACCGACAACGTCAACGTGATGGCGTCGAACCTGACGGGGCAGGTCCGCTCCATCGCCCAGGTCGCCACCGCCGTGGCGCGCGGCGACCTCTCGCAGCGGATCACGGTCGAGGCCAAGGGCGAGGTCGCCGCGCTGGCCGACGTCATCAACACGATGGTCGACACGCTGTCGGCCTTCGCCGACGAGGTCACCCGCGTCGCCCGCGAGGTCGGCACCGAGGGACGGCTCGGCGGCCAGGCGCACGTGCCGAACGTCGCCGGCACCTGGAAGGACCTCACCGACAACGTCAACTCCATGGCCAACAACCTCACCGGCCAGGTGCGCAACATCGCGCTGGTGACGACCGCGGTGGCCCGGGGCGACCTGTCGAAGAAGATCGACGTCGACGCGCGGGGCGAGATCCTGGAGCTGAAGACGACGATCAACACGATGGTCGACCAGCTCTCCGCCTTCGCCGACGAGGTCACCCGCGTCGCCCGCGAGGTCGGCACCGAGGGACGGCTCGGCGGCCAGGCGGAGGTCGAGGGTGTCTCCGGCACCTGGAAGCGCCTCACGGAGAACGTCAACGAGCTGGCGGGCAACCTCACACGGCAGGTCCGCGCGATCGCGGAGGTCACCTCGGCCGTCGCCGAGGGCGACCTGACGCGCTCCATCAACGTGGAGGCGTCCGGCGAGGTCGCCGAGCTCAAGGACAACATCAACGCGATGGTGCAGTCCCTGCGCGAGACCACCCGGGCCAATCAGGAGCAGGACTGGCTCAAGACCAACCTCGCCCGTATCTCCGGCCTGATGCAGGGACACCGCGACCTGCCCGTGGTCGCCGAGCTGATCATGGACGAGCTGGTGCCGCTGGTGGCCGCCCAGTACGGCGCCTTCTACCTGGCGGAGGACGGCGCCGAGGGCCCCGAGCTGCGGCTGGTCGGCTCGTACGGCTACCCGGAGGACTCGGCCAAGCCCACCCGCATCGCCTTCGGCCGCACCCTGGTCGGCCAGGCCGCGCGCAGCCGCCGCACCATCGTGGTGGACGAGCTGCCGCCGGGTTACGTGACCATCTCCTCGGGGCTCGGCGAGGTGGTCCCCACCGCTCTGGTGCTGGTGCCCATCGTGGTCGAGGGACAGGTCCTGGGGGTCATCGAGCTGGCGTCGGTCGCTCCGTTCACGCAGATCAACCGGGACTTCCTGGAACTGCTGATGGAGACCATCGGCGTGAACGTCAACACGATCGTGGCCAACGCGCGCACCGACGAACTGCTCGCCGAGTCGCAGCGCCTGACCGCCGAGCTCCAGGCCCGCTCCGCGGAGCTGCAGGTGCAGCAGGAGGAGCTGCAGCGCTCCAACGCCGAGCTGGAGGACAAGGCGTCCCTGCTGGCGACGCAGAACCGGGACATCGAGGCGAAGAACCTGCAGATCGAGCAGGCGCGCCAGGAGCTGGAGGCCCGTGCCCAGCAGCTGTCGCTGGCCTCGAAGTACAAGTCGGAGTTCCTGGCGAACATGAGCCACGAGCTGCGCACCCCGCTGAACAGTCTGCTGATCCTCGCCCAGCTGCTCGCGCAGAACCCGTCGCGCAACCTCACCCCGAAGCAGGTCGAATACGCGGGCATCATCCACTCCGCGGGCTCGGACCTGCTCCAGCTGATCAACGACATCCTGGACCTGTCGAAGGTCGAGGCGGGGAAGATGGACGTCTCCCCCGAGCGGGTGACGCTGCGGCAGCTCATCGAGTACGTCGAGGCCACCTTCCGGCCCATGACGACGCAGAAGGGCCTGCAGTTCACGGTGTCGACGGCCGCCGGGGCGCCGGCGGACCTGCTGACGGACGACTCCCGGCTGCGTCAGGTGCTGCGCAACCTGCTGTCCAACGCGGTGAAGTTCACCGAGCGGGGCGGGGTGGAGCTGGCCGTCGAGCCGGCGCACGACGACGAGGTGCCCCCGGGCGTGGTCCGGGGCGGTGCCGTCGTGGCCTTCCGGGTGAAGGACACCGGCATCGGCATCCCCGAACAGAACCTGGAGTCGATCTTCGGCGCCTTCCAGCAGGCGGACGGCACGACCAGCCGCAAGTACGGCGGCACCGGACTCGGCCTGTCCATCACCCGGGAGATGGCCCAGCTGCTCGGCGGCGCCGTCACCGTGGACAGCACCCCCGACCGGGGCAGCACCTTCACCCTGTTCCTGCCGGCGGCCCGGCCCGACTTCGAGGACCTGCTGGCGCGGGGCCCGGAGCACGTGCCGGCCGAGTCGCCGGCCGACGTGCTCACCCGCCCGGCGCCGGTGCCCGAGCTCACGAGCGGCCAGCGGCAGCGCCCCCGGCGGCTGCTCGTCGTCGAGGAGCGTCCGCGCGGTCTGCTGACCCTCGTGGCGGAGAGCGTGATCACCGACCTGACGCACGGACGCGACGACGCGGGCGACCGGCCGCCCCTCGACGTCATCACGGCCGTCGGGGCGCAGGAGGCCGCGGGGGCGCTGGCGGCCGAGCCGTGCCACTGCGTCGTCCTGGAGCTGGGCATGCGGGACGACGAGGCGTCCCGCTTCCTGCGGGCTCTGCGGGGCGACTCGGCGCTGGCGAGCGTGCCGGTGCTGGTGCACAGCGGTCACCGTGCGGACGCGGCCCTGGAGGAGAGCCTGCGTTCGGGCACGCAGGACGGGGCGCTGGAGTTCCTGTCCAGCCTCGACGAGCTGCGGGAGCGCATCGCGCTGCACCTGGCCGCCGAGGAGCCCGGGGACGTGCTCTCCCTGGTCCGGCCCGAGGAACCGCAGTACCTGGCCCCGCAGACCGTGGACGACTCGTCCGCCGGGCGCACCGTCCTCGTCGTCGACGACGACGCGCGCAACCTCTTCGCGCTCAGCGGCATCCTGGAGCTGCACGGCTTCCGGGTCCTGCACGCGGAGAACGGACGCCGGGGCATCGAGACGCTGATCGACCACCCGGAGGTCGCGCTCGTCCTCATGGACGTGATGATGCCGGAGATGGACGGCTACACGGCGACCGCCGAGATCCGCCGCATCCCCCGGTACGCGGAGCTGCCGATCATCGCCGTCACCGCGAAGGCGATGCCCGGCGACCGGGAGAAGAGCCTCGCCTCGGGCGCCAGTGACTACGTCACCAAGCCCGTCGACACCCAGGACCTCATCGCCTGCGTCCGACGGTGGCTGCCGGCATGAGCGCGCCGGCCCCCGTCCCGTACACCGGTGGGCCGGGCGGTGCGCGACGCGTCCCGTCGTGCACCGTGGCGGTCTCCAGCCGAGGAGCGTCCCCATCGTGAGCATGTCCGAGCAGCCCCGCGAAGCGGTCGGCGGCACCCCGCCCGACCCGCCCGACCCGTCCGCCACGCCGCCCGCGGTCCTGGGGCCGCCGCAGTCCCGCATGGTCGACGGGCCGGCCGCCGACCTGCGCGGCATGACCCCGCTGTCCCCCGTGGGCAGGCTGGCCGCCACCGTGGACCGGCTCAGCCGCGAGGTGCGTGCCGCCCAGGCGGAGGCCGAGGGCCGGGCTCTGATCGAGCTCGCCAAGGGCATCCTGGTGGCCCGGCTCGGGTGCGGTCCGGCGCAGGCCGCCCGCCAGCTCGCCGAGCTGGCCGAGCAGTCGCAGGTGACCCCGCTGGAGTTCGCGGTCGACGTCATCAACCAGGCCGCCCGGGACCGCGTGTCGGAGGTGACGGACGCCTTCCTCTCCGCCACCGCCGCCGTGCAGAGCGCGGACACCGAGGACGGCGCCGCCGACGGGGACGCGGTGGCGGAGTCGGCCGCCGTGCGCCTGCGGGCGGCCGAGAGCGGCGCGCTCGCCGCGGACGACACCCAGGCCGTCGCCGACGCCCTGCTGGAGCAGGCGCTGCGCCCGCTCGGCGCGGCCGCCGTGGCCATCTGGGCCGCCGGGCACGACGGGTCGCTCACGCTGGCCGGCAGCGCGGGCTTCTCCGCGGCCGAGGCCGCCCGCTGGCGGTACGTGCCGCCGGACGTGGCGACGGTGGCCCGCTCCGGGCTGACGGAGCGCGCGGGTCAGTGGATCACCTCCCTGGCCGGGACGGGCCTGCCCAGTGTGGGCCGGCACCAGTACCCGGACGGCGGCAGGGTCGCGGTCCCCGCCGGTACCGGGGGGCGCATCCACGGCGTACTGGAGATCGCCTGGCCGGTGCCGCTGTCACCGCAGCCGCCCCAGGTGGTGCGGCAGGTGGAGGCCCTGGCGGAGCTGTGCGCGCACACGCTGGAGTCGTACACGCCACCGCAGGGCGCGGGGCCGGAGCCGCGGGTCATGCCGGACGCCGTGGAACTGATGGACCTGGCCGACGGACTGCACGACCCCGCACTGGTCCTGGTGCCGCACCTGGACGCGGACGGTCACCTGGCGGACTTCCGCATCCAGCACGTGAACAAGCGCTTCCTGGACCCCGCCGGACGGCCGCGGGCCGTCGTGGGCGGCGCGCTGCTGCTGGAGGCCTATCCGATGGCCGCCGGCGACAGCGAGCTGTTCCGCAGCGTGGAGCGGGTGTACGCCACGGGTGAGCCCTTCCGGGCCCGGCGCATGAACCTGACCGCCCTGGTGGACCAGGTGCCGCTGTCGGCGATCGCGGACATCAGCGTCAGCCGGCACGGCAACGCCGTCCTGCTCATCTGGCGCATCGAGGACGAGACGGCCCGGCTGGCCAGCCTCCTCCAGCACGCCCAGCGCCTCGGCCGCATCGGCGGCTTCGAGGAGAACCTGCTGACCGGTGAGATCACCTGGAACGGTCAGCTGTTCGACCTGTACGGACGTCCGCAGACGAGCGTCCCGGTACCGCTGGAGGAGCTGGCCGCGCACGCCCACCCGGACGACGCCGTCGCCATCGGCCGGTTCCTGCGGACGCTCCTGCACCACCAGCGGCCGGCGTCGGCGGCGTTCCGGCTGCAGCGCCCCGACGGGGTCACCCGGCACGTGCGCGTGGTGGCCGAACCGGTCCTGGACACCGACGACCGCCTCCTCGTCGTACGCGGGGCCTATCAGGACATCTCGGCCCAGCACTGGACCGAGGTGGCGCTCGCCGCGACGCGCGACCAGCTGGCGCACACCGAGCAGCAGGCCATCGAACGCAACCGGCTGACGCTTCAGCTGCAGCACGCCATCATGCCGCCGACCCAGAGCCCGCTGAAGGTGCCGGACCTCCAGGTGGCCGTCCGGTACCGGCCGGCGGAGACGGAGCAGCTGGTGGGCGGTGACTGGTACGACGCCGTGATGCTGCCGAACGGGCTGGTGCTGCTGTGCGTGGGGGACGTGGCCGGGCACGGCATAGAGGCCGCGACCAGCATGGTGGTGCTGCGCAACGCGCTGCGCGGCCTCGCGGTGACCGGTGCGGGGCCGGGACAGCTGCTGTCCTGGCTCAACATCGTGGCGCACCACCTGACGGGCGGGGTCACCGCCACGGCCGTGTGCGGCCTGTACGACCCGGCCCTGCGGACGCTGCGCTGGGCCCGGGCGGGCCATCTGCCCCCGGTCCTGGTCCGGGGCGCGGCGGCCAAGCCGCTGCCGCTGGTGCGGGGCATGCTGCTGGGCGCGGTGGCGGAGGCGGCGTACGAGGAGGACGAGGTGCAGCTGGCCGGCGAGGACACGCTGCTGATGTACACCGACGGTCTGATCGAACGCCGTGACCGCTCGGTGGAGGAGTCGCTGGCCCAGCTGCTGAGCACGGCCCGTCCGGCGCCGGTCACCCTGGACCAGCACCTGGACCGGCTGCTCACCTACAGCCGGTCCGACACGGACGACGACACGTGCCTCGTGGGCATCCGGGTCGGGTGACGGACGGCACGCGGCCCCCGAATCCGGTCTCCGCCGGACAGGTGTGGAGATCGGATTCGGGGGTAAACGCCGGGCGCGGTGGGACATGACGTGCCACCGCGCCGGCCGCTTTGTTGGAGGTACACGTGCCCATAGCCCAGAACCCGCTGTCCGTCGAGGTGTCGCTGCCGCGGGAGGAGGTCGCGCTGCTCAAGGTGGAGGGCTACCTGGACGTCGACACCGCGACCGAGTTCCAGCACCATCTGGCCAACCAGCTGCACCACGGGCGGCGGCACTTCCTGCTGGACCTGTCGGAGGTCCCGTTCATGGACTCCTCCGGCATGAACATCATCCTGCGGGTCTACCAGGAGGCGCGCGAGCTGCCGGGCAGTGTGCACATCATCTCGCCGACCCCGGCGGTGCGCCGGGTCCTGGACCTGACGGGGGTCAGCATCACCGTGCCGGTCTCCGAGAGCGTCGACGAGGCGCTCTCGCGCGTCGACGCGCAGCCGGGGGGACCTCAGGTACCCGAGGCCTGAACCCGGTTCGCTGCCGCTCGTCCGGGAGCAGGTGCCGTTCATCCGGGAGCAGGTGTCGTACGAGGTCGGCGGGTGGTTACAGTTGTCGCCCGGCAGGATCACATCGCCGTCACGCTGCCTGCGGGTTCGGTGCGGCGCAACGCGGATGAGGAGTGGAACAGGTGCCGGAAGAGGCCGAGGGAACAGCGGGATCGCCGACCCACGAGGTCAGGGACTTTCTGCGGCGCCGTCGTGAACAGATCGCCCAGCGGTGGGCGGACGAGGCCCTGTTCCGGGCCGTGTTCACCGTCTCCCGTGACGAGGCGGTCGAGGCGGGCAAGGCGGTGGTGGATGGGCTGGCACAGGTCGCGGACGCGCAGCGGGTGGAGGACCCGGACGCCGCGGGGTTCACGTCGGTGCGCGAGCAGTTGGCGAGGATGGGCGCGGCCCGTTCCCGCGCCGGACTGAGCACCGCGCAGGTCTCCAGTGAGCTGGCCGCCCTGCGCCCGCCGGTCGAGAACCTGCTCCTGGCCGACCTGCCGGACGCCTCGCCCGAGGAGGCCCGGGCCTGCGTCACCACGCTGAGCGTGCTGATGGGCACCCTGCGGGTCGTGGTCATGCAGACGGCGCTCAGCGAGGGACAGGCCCTCATCGACCGCCAGCGGCTCCAGCTGCTGGAGGTGGCCACTCCCGTCATCAAGCTGTGGGACGGCATCGTCGCCGTGCCGCTGATCGGGACGCTGGACAGCGCCCGCAGCCAGGTCGTCATGGAGACCCTGCTGGAGTCCATCGTGGAGCAGCAGGCGCGCTACGCGATCCTGGACATCACCGGCGTGCCCACCGTCGACTCCCTGGTCGCCCAGCACCTGATGAAGACGGTGGCGGCGGCCAGGCTCATGGGTGCCGAGTGCATCGTCTCCGGCATCCGGCCCGCCATCGCCCAGACCATGGTCCACCTCGGTCTGGACCTGGGCACCGTGGTCACCCGGGCGAGCCTCGCCGACGCCCTCGGATACGTCCTGCACCAGCTCGGGGTCGGCATCGTCAATCCCGTGGTGAACGGGCCGGTCACCCGGTGAGCCAGGCGTTCCCGGGCCCCTACGGGGGGCCCGTGACGGGTCATGTGCCGGTCCTCCGGCTCGGTGAGGTGCTCCTGGTCACCCTGCAGGGAGACCTGCACGACAGCACGGCGCAGCAGCTCCAGCAGGACCTCGCCGAGACCATCTCCCGCAGCGGCGCGACGGGGGTGATCATCGACATCTCCGGTGTGGAGATCGTCGACTCCTTCCTCGGCCGGGTGCTGGCCGAGATCGCCGGGCAGACCGAGTTGCTGGCCGCCCGCACCGTGGTCGTCGGCATGCGTCCGGCGGTCGCCATCACCCTGGTGGAGCTGGGTCTGTCGTTGCCGGGGGTGCACACCGCGCTCAGCACCGAGGTGGCCATGGAGCTGCTCACCCAGCACGCCCCGTCGTCCCGCTACGGCGGACTGCGCCAGGAGAGTCCGTGATGCACACTGCCGCGGGCGCCCAGGCCCGCCTGCCGATCGGCTCGGACATGGATCTGGTGTGGGTCCGTCAGCATGTGCGGCAGGCGGCCGCCCAGATCGGCTTCGGTCTGGTGGACCAGACGAAGCTGGTCACGGCCGCCAGTGAACTGGCCCGCAACACGCTGGTGTACGGAGGCGGCGGAATCATGGAGGCGGAGCCCCTCACCGAGGGAGGTGTACCGGGGCTGCGGCTGACCTTCCGCGACGAGGGACCGGGCATCGCGGACCTGGAGCAGGCGCTCAGCGACGGCTTCACCTCGGGCGGCGGACTGGGCATGGGACTGGGCGGGGCGCGGCGCCTGGTGCACGACTTCGCGATCGAGAGCAACCCGGGATCGGGCACCACCGTGCGGGTGACCTCCTGGGTGGGCCGCCCTCCCCGCCCGCGTGAGGAGACCTGATGCCCCGCGTGTGGGACGTACCGGTGCACGACTCGACGCGGGTGCGCGACGCCCGGGTGGCCGCCGAGCACGCGGCGGCCCTGGCCGGGCTGGACGAGCAGCGGACCGCCGCCGCGGCGCTGGTGGCGACCGAGCTGGCGACCAACCTGCTCAAGCACGCCGGGGGCGGCCAGGTTCTCATCGACGTCGTCGCTCCGCCGGTCCTGATGACCGGCCGGGAGCACGCCCGGCTGGTGCAGGTCGCCACCGTCGACCACGGCCCCGGGATCGCCGACGTGTCCGCCGCCCTGAGCGACGGTTTCACCACGACGCAGTCCCTCGGCGCCGGTCTCGGCACCTGCGCCCGCCTCGCCGACGACTTCGACCTGCACAGCGTCCCGGGCCGGGGGACGGTGGTGGTCGCCCGGATCGGTGCGGTGCTCGACCGCCCCGCCGTCGAGTCGGGCCCGGCGTCCCGGGTGCGGGCCGGTGCCGTGAACGTGCCGTTCGGCGGCGCGGAGTACTCGGGCGACGCCTGGGCCTGGGTCCGGGACGGCGACCGGGTCACGCTGATGCTGGCCGACGGACTGGGACACGGCCCGGAAGCGGCCCGTGCCTCGACCGCGGCCGTGGAGACCCTGCGCGGTGCGGCCCACCTCCCGCCCGCCGAGGCGCTGCGGCGGCTCGACAAGGCACTGGCCGGCACCCGCGGCGCGGCCGTGGCGGTGGCCCAGGTCGACACGCGTGCCGCGGTGCTCAGGTTCGCCGGGATAGGCAACATCGGGGCGCGACTGTGCGAGGGCGGTACCTGGCGGCACCTGGTGTCCCGGCCCGGCATCGTCGGCACCCACCGGCCCACCACCCTGCGCGAGGAGGAGACCGCCTGGGCGGACGACCGTGTGCTGGTCCTGCACAGTGACGGTCTGCCGAGCCGCTGGGCGCCGACCTCCGACACCTGCCGCACGGCGACCGACCCGGCGGTGACGGCCGCCGTGACCGTCCGCGACGCCAGCAGTTCGGCCCGCCCGGTGCGGGACGACACCGCGGTCGCCGTACTGACCCCGACCCCGCCGGACCGCCCATGACCCGTACCTGGCAGATCACCGACGTCACCGAGGCCGCGCGGGCGCGCATCGCCGCCGCGCGCCTGGCCACCGCCTACGGAGTGCCGCCCCTGGAGCGCACCCGGCTGGTGGCCTCGCTCAGCGCGCAGCTGCGGCTGTGCCTGACCAAGGGCGGTGCCTGGCGGCTCACGCTGGAGACGGGGGCGGCCTCCCGCGCCACGCCGGACGCCACGGGGAGCGTGCTGCACGCCGTGGTGGCGCCGGACCGCGACACCGCTGCCGCCGGTCAGCCCCCGTGGCGGGTCACGGTGCCCTGCCCCGAGGGCGTGCCGGCCGCCGAGGCCGAGGCCGAGGCCGCGGTGGACGATCCGGCCCTGCTGGCGGAGGCGCTGCTGGGCGCGGACGAGGACACGGCCCTGGTACTGGAGCGGCTGAACGAGCAGGAACACCTGGTGGACTTCCACCGGGAGGAGTTGCAGCAGACCAATCAGGGCGTCGTGGCGTTGCACGCCGAGCTGGACGCCGCGGGGCGGGCCCAGCGGGAGGCGTTCGCCGCCGAACGCAAGGCACGCACGGAGGCGGAGAACGCCCGTCGCAGGCTGACCTTCCTCGCGAACGCGAGCGCGGTGCTCACGGCATCGCTCGACCACCACGAGATCGTGCGCCGGCTGCCGGAGCTGCTGGTGCCCGAGTACGCCGCGAGCGTCGACGTCTGGCTGTTCGAGCAGGAGGGCGAACGGCCGGGCCCGGCCCATCCGGCCGCCGCCGTGGTCGCGGCCCGCACCGGTCGGCCGCAGTACGCCGCCGCGGACCCGGGCGGTCTGCCCGGTGTCGAGGACCAGCCGCCCTCGGCGCTGGAGCCGGAGCGGCCCCTGCTGTGCATCCCGCTGCCGACGCGGCAGGCCCCCCTGGGTGTGGTGACCCTGTCCCCGCCCGGCGAGCGCTGGGACCCCGACGACGCCGTGATGCTGATCGAGCTGACCCGGCGGGCGAGCATCGCGATCGACCACGCCCAGCGCTACCAGCACAACCGGGACATCGCCGAGACGCTGCAGCGGGCCCTGCTCACGGAGCTGCCCGCTCCGCCGGGACTCGCCCTGGCCGCGCGCTACCTGCCCGCCACGCACGGGCTGAACATCGGGGGCGACTGGTACGACGCCTTCCGCCAGCCCGACGGCGGCACCATCGCCGTGGTCGGCGACGTGACCGGGCACGGGTTGCGGGCCGCCGTGATGATGAGTCAGCTGCGTACCGCTCTGCGCGCCTACGCCGTCGACGGCGGCAGCCCCGGCCGGCTGCTGACCCGGCTGCACACGTTCCTGCACCACCTCCAGCCCGACCTGTTCGCCACGGCGGTCATCGCGCGTTTCCACCCCGACGACCCCACCATGACGTGGGCCGCCGCCGGGCATCCGCCGCCGGTGCTGCGTACCCCGGACGGGCGGGTCCAGACCCTGGACGCCAAACCCGGTGCGATGCTCGGCATCCCGCTGCGGCAGGAGATCACCGACCACACCGTCCCGCTGCCTCCGGGCTCGACGCTCGCGCTGTACACCGACGGCCTGGTGGAGCGGCGCGCCCTGGGCATAGACCCGGGCATCGCGCGGCTCGCCGAGGCGCTCGGCGGGTTCGGCTCGGCCCAGCTGGAGGCGGACCTGGAGGGGTCGGCGGACGGCATCCTGCGTCCCCTGCTCAGCGACTCGCAACGCGACGACGACGTGTGCCTGTTGCTCTGCCACCTCCGCGGCTCCGGCTGAGCCGCCCGCGCCGCTCCCCAGCTCCCCAGCTCCCCCAGCTCCCCCAGGGGACGGTCCGGGCCCGTGCGCTCCGCCGGTTCACCCCGCCGGTTCACTCCGCCCGTTCACCCCCTCCGTCCACCCCGCCCGGTGCGCTCCGGGGCCGGGCGGGGCATGGTGGTGACCGAGGCGTGTCGCCTGCCTGCCGCGCCCGGCTGGCCGGATCGGCGTGGACGCGATGGGATCGACGAGGTGCGAAGCAGCGATCCAGGGGCAGGCGAATGGCGTTCGCGGCAGACCGCCTCGAGCCGCAGAAAGGGATGAACACCGTGACACGACCCAGGATCCTGGTGGTCGGCGCAGGTTTCGCCGGCGTGGAGTGCGTCCGCCGTCTGGAGCGCAGGCTCGCCCCGAACGAGGCCGACGTCACCCTGGTGGCGCCGTTCTCCTACCAGCTCTATCTGCCCTTGCTGCCCCAGGTCGCCTCCGGGGTGCTGACGCCCCAGTCGATCGCGCTCTCCCTGCGCCGCAGCAGCAAGTACCGGACCCGGATCATCCCGGGCGGTGCCATCGGGGTGGACCTCAAGGCCAAGGTCTGCGTGGTGCGCACCATCACCGACCAGATCGTCAACGAGCCGTACGACTACATCGTGCTGGCTCCCGGCAGCATCACCCGCACGTTCGACATCCCGGGGCTCACCGACAACGCGTTCGGCATGAAGACCCTGGCGGAGGCGGCGTACGTCCGCGACCACGTCATCGCGCAGCTCGACCTCGCCGACGCCAGCCAGGACCCGGTGGAACGCGCCTCCCGGCTGCAGTTCGTGGTCGTCGGCGGCGGTTATGCCGGCACCGAGACCGCGGCGTGTCTGCAGCGGCTGACGCACGCGGCGGTCAAGCGCTACAACCGGCTCGACCCGAGCCTGATCAAGTGGCACCTGATCGACATCGCGCCGAAGCTGATGCCCGAACTGGGCGAGAAGCTCGGACGGGACGCGCAGCAGATCCTCACGCGGCGCGGCATCGAGATCTCCCTGGGCGTGTCCATCGAGAAGGCGGGCCCCGAGGAGGTCACCTTCACGGACGGCCGGGTCGTGCCCACCCGCACGCTGATCTGGACCGCCGGTGTGGTGGCGAGCCCGCTCATCGCCACGCTCGGCGCCGAGACGGTCAAGGGGCGGCTCGCGGTCACCGCGGAGATGTGCCTGCCGAACCACGACGGGGTGTTCGCGCTGGGCGACTCGGCGGCGGTGCCCGACCTCGCCAAGGGCCAGGAGGGCTCGGTCTGCCCGCCCACCGCCCAGCACGCCATGCGGCAGGGCCGGCACGTGGCCGAGAACCTCATCGCCACGCTGCGCAACCAGCCGATGCGGCCGTACGTCCACAAGGACCTGGGTCTCGTCGTCGACCTCGGCGGCGCGGACGCGGTCTCCAAGCCGCTCGGCGTCGAACTCAAGGGCCTGCCCGCCCAGGCCGTGGCCCGCGGCTACCACTGGTCCGCGCTGCGCACGGGCGTGGCCAAGGCCCGGGTGGCGACCAACTGGGCGCTCAACGCGCTCGCCGGCGACGACTTCGTCCGCACCGGTTTCCAGGCCCGCAAGCCGGCCAAGCTGAAGGACTTTGAATACACCGACGCCTATCTGACGCCGGAACAGGTACGGGAGCGCGTCGGCGGGGTGAGCCGGGCGCAGTGACCCCGCGGCCGGGATCGGCTCGCGGCATGGCATGCTGAGAAGTGGATCTCGGCGCGAACCGGCCGGGTATCGGTCGTGAATCAGGAGAGTGTACGGCGGCGTGAAGGCAGCGGGGCGCTCGGTGCGGACACGGCTGCGGGACCGCGTCGCCGCGTCCGATCCCGGACTGTTGCGGCTGACGGCGGGGCTGCGGACGGTGGGCGCCATCGCCCTGGCCCTGGCCGTGCTCGCCGTGTTCGGCGCGGACGTCACCCACCTGGTGGCGGGGGCCATGGCGGCGATGGTCGCCACCTTCGCCATCCGGGAGAAGGAGCCCGGCCCGCAGGCGATCACGCTGGCGCTGGGGCTGCCCGTCGCCCTGGCCTCGGTCTCGATCAGTTCGCTGCTCACCTCGCGGGTCGTCATCGGCGACGCCTTCTTCGTCGTCCTGATCTTCTGCGCCGTCTTCGTGCGCAGGTTCGGCGACCGCGGCACCGCCCTCGGGCTGATCGGCTTCCAGGTCTACTTCGTCTCGCTGTTCGTCGGCGCGAAGGTGTCGGTGCTGCCGGAGCTGCTGGGCGCCATCACGGTGGCGTTCGTGTGCAGCGCGGTGGTGCGGTTCGCGGTGGTGCCGGCGACGCCCGCGGGCATCCTGCAGCGGTTGCGGCAGGCGTTCCGGGCCCGGCTGGCCCAGCTGATCGCCACCCAGGCCGAGTTGCTGGACGCCGGGCCGGGCGAGATCGACAAGACGCTGGAGCATCTGCGGGACGGCACCGCGCGCCTGCACGAGACGGCCCTGATGATCCAGTCCCGGCTGGAGGAGGGCACCCCCGACGAGTCCACGGCGCGGCTGGTGCAGCGGCGCGTCGCGGACGCCGAGATCGCCGCCGAGCGCCTCGGCCTGCTGCTGCTGACCGCGCGCAGCGCCGAGCGGGCGGACACCCTGACCCTGCACCTGCCGGGCGCGCCGGCGCCCGCGGTGGGCCGCTCGCCGGCGCCCGGCGAGGCGACGGAGATCCTGCGCCGCGATCTCGGGGCCCTGCGCACGCTGGTGCTGCGGCCGCCCGCCGAGGCGCGCGGTACCGCGCTGTCCCACCTGCGCAACCGGCTCCTCGGCTACCGCGACGAGGAGAACCTGCCCGAGGCGACCCCGGCGGTCCAGGACGTGTTCCGCGGCATCGGCGAGACCGCGCGTGCGGTCATGGGCCTGCGGATCGCCCTGGACGGGCCGCAGGACGAGTCGGACGACACCCCGGCGACGACCCGTTCCCGGGAGGAGCTGGACGCCGAGGACGCGGCCATCGACGCCGGCGAGGAGGCCGCCCCCAAGGAGGAGCCCACCGGACTGCGGCGGCCCACCACACGGGCCGCGGTGCAGGTGGCGGTGGGGTCCTCGCTCGCCATCGTCGGCGGGGAGTTCCTGTCCTCGCAGCGCTGGTACTGGGCGGTCCTGACCTGCTGGATCGTCTTCATCAACACCGCCTCCACGGGCGAGATCCTGGTCAAGGGCTACCGCCGTCTGCTGGGCACCGTGCTGGGGGTCGTGGCGGGCATCGTGCTGGCCGGCCTGGTCGGCAACCACACCTGGACCGCGTTCGGCCTGGTGCTGCTGCTGATCTTCGCGATGTTCTACACGGCGCCGCTGTCCTACACGCTGATGTCGTTCTTCGTCACCGCGATGCTCGGGCTGCTGTACACCCTGCTGCACACCTACAGCCTGTCCGTGCTGCTGCTGCGCATCGAGGAGACGGCCCTCGGGGCGGCCTGCGGGATCGTCGCGGCGGCGCTGGTGCTGCCGATACACACCGACCGCCGTACGAACGAACTGCTCGAGACGGTGCTGGAGCGGCTCACCGACGTCACCGAGGGCGCCGTGGACCAGCTCAGCGGCGGGCCGGCGGCCGATCTGCTGGACACGGCGCGGGAGCTGGACCAGGCGCTGGGCGACCTGCGGGCCGCCACCCAGCCGCTCACGCATCCGATCACGCCGTTGCGGGCCCGGCGCGACACGGCCCAGTACGTGGTCGCGCTGCTGGAGACCTGCGCCTATCACGCCCGGTCGCTGGCGGCGACGGCCGAGCTGCTGCCGACCCACCCCTCGATCGCGGCCGACCCGAGGCTGCGCGGGGCGGTGCGGCGCACGGTGCGCAACATCGAGGCGATCGCCGCGCGGGTCGCCGACGAGGACGCGCGGACCGAGGTGGAGACCGGGCCGAGCATCGCGTCGCTGCTGGAGCCGGACGCCGCCGGGGTGCCGCGGTACGGCCGGATCACCGGCCGGGTACTGCGGCACCTGGAGCGCCTGGACGAAGCGGTGGTGGGCCTCGCCCGGCCGCTGGGCGTGCCCGTCAGGACACCGCGGCGGTGAGGGTCAGAAGTCGCTGGGCAGACCGCTGGCCTCGGCGATGCCGCGCAGTTCCTCGTTCTGCACGTGGCGTTCCTTGAGGTAGTCGGCTATCTCCCCGAGGCGCTCGGGGTCGGAGGCGGTGGCCGCGTCGGTGACGACCCGCACCGGACCGGTCTCGTCGGTGCTGATCTCGACGACCTCGTTGTCCAGCCGGCCGGTGACCGCGGTGGCGATGACCAGGGCGGCCTCGTCCCTGATCTCCTGGGGCAGCGCTTCGGCGTTGTCCCCGTCCAGGGAGAAGTCGATGGTGGGCATCTGGTGCTCGTCGATCGCCTGGAGGACGGGTTCCACCACGCTGAGCAGCAGCTGGTAGTCGTCGGTCTCCATGCGCACGCGCAGGAGGTCGAGGTAGACGTCCACGGGACGTCCGTCCGGCGGAGGAATCTCGTGTTCGTTCATTCGACCCGTGTTCCCCGTGCCGCGCGGCTCAGACCCTGCGCCAGCGCGCGAGGGCGAAGGAGAACACGCCGAACAGCACCAGACCCGCGGCGACGCAGACCAGCAGCCAGGGTCCGAGCGGGGTGTCGGCGAAGGAGCGGAGGGTGTCGTCCAGGCCCTTGGCCTTGTCGGGTTGGTAGTCGACGGCGGCTCGCACGGCGAAGGCGCCGGCGGCGGCGAAGACGATGCCGCGGGCCGCTCCTCCCCCGACGCCGGTGACGTCGACCAGCCGCCGGGCCCGGGGGCTCAGCTCGCCGAGCTTCAGCTTCTTGTGGTAGCTGCGGCGCAGCGCCTGCACGGCGATCACGACGCCGGCGACGACTATCCCGGCGCCGACCAGGCCCACGATCCACTGCCCGGCGGGCACCTCCATCACCCGCGAGGTGACGTCGCGGGACTGCTGGTCACTGGAGCCGCTGCCGCCGGAGCCGGCCGCGAAGGCGAGGACCGAGTAGGCGACGAACGCGTAGAACACGCACCGGGCGGCGGCCGGGAGCCGCTTCTTCGCGGTGTGACCGTCCTTGCCCGTGACGCCGAAGAGCGCCTCCGACAGGCGCCAGAGCGCCATGCCGACCAGTCCGGCACCCAGCGCCCACAGCAGGACCGCCCCGAAGGGCTTGTCCGACAGCTCGGCCAGGGCGCCGCCCCGGTCCGCCTCGTGCTCACCGGTACCGAAGGCGATCTGCAGCGCCAGGATGCCGACCAGCAGGTAGATGACGCCGCGTGCGGTCAGTCCCGCCCGTGCGGCCCCCTCGGCTGTCGATCCGTTCGCCGCCCGGCGGGCCCGGCCGCGGCCGGAACGTGCGAGAACATTCGCGTTCATGTGTACATCCCCTCCCGGTGTTCCGCGTGCCCCGTCGTCCCGGGCACACACCCCGGCTGCCCGTACACCGCCGAGCGGTGTACGGGCAGCCGGGCCATCACATCTCCCCCGACCCGCCTACCGGGTCAGTCCGCCGTCAGGGCGGGTTCGGCGGCCACGGACGCCGGGGCCTGCGCGGCTGCGAGCCGGCGCCGCGCGGCCTCCAGGGCCTGCCGCACGTCTCGCGTGCCGGTCGACACGCAGAGCGTGTACGCCAGGTCCCGCGTCCCAGGACCGGGGTCCGTCCCCGAGGCGTCAGTCGCGAGTCGTGCGGGCAGTGCCCCGGTGGCCCGCGCGCTCTCCCAGTGCCTCGTCGCGCACGCGGGCGCAGCTGCGGCTGATGAGCCGCGAGACGTGCATCTGCGAGATGCCGAGACGATCGGCTATACGGCTCTGTGTCATGTCCTCGAAGAAGCGCATGTAGAGGATGGCCCGCTCGCGCTCGGGCAGCCTGCGCAGCCCTTCCTTGGCGGACTCGCGGTCGATCACGGTGTCGTACGAGCCGTCCGCGGCACCGAGGGTGTCCGCGAGGCTGTAGCCGTCGTCGCCCGCCGAGAGCTCCGCGTCCAGCGACAGGGTGCTGAAGCTCTCCAGCGCCTCCATCCCGGCGCTGACCTCGTCCTCGGTCAGCCCGGTGTGGGCGGCGAGGGCGGCCACCGAGGGTTCGGGGCTGCCCGGGTTCTGGGTGAGCTCGCGCCGGGCCACCCGCACCTTGTTGCGCAGTTCCTGGACCCGGCGGGGCACCCGCAGGGCCCACATCCGGTCCCGGAAGTGGCGCTTGACCTCGCCGGTGATGGTGGGCACGGCGTAGCTCTCGAAGGCGCCGCGCTCCGGGTCGAAGCGGTCGATGGCCTTCACCAGGCCGAGCGCCGCGACCTGGCGCAGGTCCTCGATGGACTCGCCGCGGTCCCGGAAGCGGCCCGCGATCCGGTGGGCCATGGGCAGCCAGGCGGTGACGAGTTCGTCGCGGACCGCGTCGCGTTCCGGCCCGTCCTCCAGTCCCGCCAGCCGTCCGAAGAGGGCCATGGTGTCGGGGGCGTCGTCGTGCCGGCGACGGGCTGTGGTGGCGGACGTCTGGGCGGACTCGGCGGGGGTTCCGGGGACGGTGGGTGTTTCGATGAGCATGCGGATCGCTCCTGAACGGTGGTCTCAGGGGAACATTCCGCGGGAACGGTGCTGTCCGGGTGATCTCACCCGGAGGGCCCACGCAGCCATACCGCTCCCGCTGCTGCGCCTCCGGTCCGAAGCACGAACTTGCGACTGCCCCCACCCCGGGGGAACAAACTCCGCTTTTCGAAAAGTACTCAGGACAGCGGAACGACCACGGTGATGCACTTGCCTCCCGCGGGAAGATCGGCTACACGCACGTCGCACGCGAGCCGGCAGACGATCGGCCAGCCCCGGCCGCCGACGCGGCGGCGCCCCTGGGGGTCGGTGCGCGGCACCGCGACCGGAAGGTCGTGGCTGCGGTCGCTCACCGACAGGCGCACCCCGGGGCCGACGACGTCGACCTGGAAGTCGGTGACGCCGCCGCCGTGCAGGATCGCGTTGGTGGTCAGCTCCGAGGCGACCAGCACGGCGTCCGACAGGGCGGCGGCGTCGCACGAGGCGTGGCCGTCGGTGCGGCCGCGTTCGGTGACGACGCGTTCGACGGTCCTGCGGGCCTCGGCGGGTTTGCACGGCCGGAACCGCCGGTGCCGGTCCGCGTCGGGCTGGTCGACGACGGTTTCGGTCGTGTGGCTGTCACACATCCGTCAGCTCCCTGGTCGGTGGGACGTACCGGGTCGGGCCGGTTTCGCGCGGTGGGCGCGCCGTGCGGCCTCGTCACTGTCGGCTCACCTCTGCCGGTGGGACCAAACCTCCCGGCCTCCTTACGGCCCAACAGCCATCCCGGCGCCGCACGGGGGTAAACGGAAGGCATGACGGATGTTGTGGACGCGGATGAACTGCTGCGCCGGATGCACCGGGCGCGGGCCTGCGCGCTGGAGCAGGAGCGGACCTGGCGAGGGCGGAGGGACGAGCTGCGGACTACCGACCCGGAGGGCTCCCGGGAGGCCGCCACGCGGTCGCTGGCCTACGAGGCCGTCCTGCGGGTGCTGGACGAGGTGCTGACGCCGGGCAGGAACACAGGGTGACGAGCCCACGGGGCTGATTGACCGGGTGGGCACCGGGAAACCGGACCGGCATGACAGCCGACCACACCCGAGCACCCGTTCTCGAAGCCCTCGTCGACTACCGCCGCGAGGGACGGCTGTCGTTCACGCCGCCGGGGCACAAGCAGGCGTGGGGGGCCGACCCCGCGGTGCGCGAGGTGCTGGGCGACGCCGTCTTCTACGGTGACGTCCTGGCGATCGGCGGACTGGACGACCGGCTGACCCGGGGGCGGGTGCTGCAACGCGCCCAGGACCTGATGGCCGATGCCGTGCACGCGGACCACACGTTCTTCACGACGTGCGGGAGTTCCCTCTCGGTGAAGGCGGCGATGCTGGCGGTCGCGGGGCCGCACGAGAAGCTGCTGATCGGCCGGGACGCCCACAAGTCCGTCGTCTCGGGGCTGATCCTCTCCGGCATCGAGCCGGTGTGGGTGGAGCCGCGCTGGGACGCCGAGCGGCACCTGGCGCATCCGCCGTCCGCCGAGGAGTTCGAGGAGGCCTTCGCCGCACACCCGGACGCCAAGGGTGCCCTGATCACCAGCCCGACGCCGTACGGCGCGGGTGCCGACCTGCGGGCCGTCGCGGAGGTCTGCCACCGGCGTTCGGCGCCGCTGATCGTCGACGAGGCCTGGGGTGCGCATCTGCCCTTCCATCCCGGCCTGCCCTCCTGGGCGATGGACGCGGGCGCCGACATCTGTGTGACCAGCATTCACAAGATGGGCAGCGGCCTGGAGCAGGGTTCCGTGTTCCATCTGCGCGGTGACCTGGTCCCGCCGGAGCTGCTGGGCATGCGGGCGGATCTGCTGAGCACCACCAGCCCCTCCGCGCTCATCTTCGCCGGACTGGACGGCTGGCGCCGGCAGATGGTGCTGCACGGGGAGGAGCTGATGGGCGGGGCGCTGAAGCTGGCCGCCGAGGTGCGCTCGGCCGTCGAGGAGATCGACGGCATGCACGTCAACGACCGGGACGACTTCTGCGCGCCCGGGATGGCCCACGACTTCGATCCCCTGCCCGTCGTCATCGACCTCCAGGGACTGGGCATCTCCGGTTACCAGGCGGCGGACTGGCTGCGCGAGCACCGGAGTGTCGTCGCGCACCTCACGGACCACCGCCGCATCGGCGCGCAGATCACTCACGGGGACGACCGGCAGACCGCCGGGGAACTGCTGACCGCGCTGAAGGATCTCGCGAACGCCGCCCCGGATCTCGCTCCCGCTCCGCGCGTGGAGGTGCCGCCGCCGTCCGAGCTGCGGATGCCGCAGGTGCTGCTGCCCCGGGACGCGTTCTTCGGGCCCACCGAGGACGTGCCGCTCGACCGGGCCGCCGGTCGTGTCGCGGCGGAGATGATCACGCCGTATCCGCCCGGCATCCCGGCCGTCCTGCCCGGCGAGCGGCTGGCCGAGCCGGTCCTGCGGTATCTGCGCAGCGGCCTGGAGGCGGGGATGTTCCTCCCGGACCCGAGTGATCCGGCGCTGGAGACGGTGCGGGTCGTCGCCGAGAACGGCGGCTGAGACCGGGTCCGCCCGGCGGCCCGTGGGGGCGGCCCGTGGGGCGGCCCTTGGGCGGCGCGTGAAACAGGTCACGTGGCCGGGTCCCGGTTTCACGGAACCCCGGAAGATGGTTTAGCGTTCATCCATACGTGGCGACGGAGTCGACCGAGCGTCCTTCGTACGTACCGCTTACGGCCCTGGCTGGCTTCCCCCGTCCAGCCAGGGCTTTTTCACGCCCTCGCGTCCCCGTCCCCGGTTCCGGCACGAATCCGTGCGGAATCCGCCGTCCGCCGAGGTGCTCAGGGAGCCGACAGCGACTGAAATGGGCATAGGGAAAGCCCCGGAACCGAATCGCCGGCGAGGAGCCCCGTGCCATGACCAAAGCGATCAAACTGCTGACCGCCCTCCCCCAGCCCCAGCGCGGACGGCTTACGGCACTCGCCCGGGAGGTCTCCTTCCCGGAGGACACCCGGATCTTCGAGGCGGGCGGCAGGGCCGACCGGTTCTGGGTCGTCCGCTCCGGCGCGGTCTCCCTGACCCAGCAGGTCACGTCCGTGCAGCAGGTCACGGTCGCCAGCCTCGGCGCGGGTGACCTGCTCGGCTGGTCCTGGCTGTTCCCGCCCTACGAGTGGGACTTCGGCGCCGAGGCCTTCAGCCCGGTGCGCGCCTACGAGTTCGACGCTGCCTCGGTGCTCGCCCTGTGCGAGGAGGACCCGCAACTCGGCATCGTGCTGGTGCGCTCCGTCGCCGAGATCCTCGCGCACCGGCTGGAGACCACCAGGGGCCGGCTGATGGAGCACTACTCCCTGCACGGGCGGGGCTCCCTGTGAGACGTCCCCGCCCCGGGGCCGGCGGCGGCTAGACCCGGTAGCGCCGCAGCGCCGGGATCGCGGCGGCGAGAGCCAGCATCGCCACGACGACCAGCAGTCCGCCGCCGGCCACCGCCTCCCGCGCGCCGAAGGCGGAGCCCGCCCCGCCGTGCAGGACGTCGGCCAGGCGGGGGCCGCCCGCCACGACGACGGTGAAGACGCCCTGCATGCGCCCGCGCATCTCGTCGGTCGCGGCGGAGAGCAGGATCGCCCCGCGGAAGACCATGGACACCATGTCCGCGACTCCGGCCACGACGAGGAAGGCCACCGCGAGCCACAGGCTGGAGCTCAGCCCGAAGCCGGCGATCGCGGCGCCCCAGACCACCACCGCGCCGATCACCATCCACCCGTGGCGGCGCGCCCGGGAGAAGGTGCCGGAGAACACCCCGCCGGCCACCGCGCCGATGGGTATCGCCGCGAACAGCAGGCCGAGGGCGAGCCCTTCGCCGTGCCCGGCGTAGCCTTCGGCGGCGAGCTGCGGGAAGAGGGCGCGGGGCATCCCGAGGACCATGGCGACGATGTCGGCCAGGAAGGACAGCAGCAGCACCTTGTGCCGCGCGATGTAGCGGAAGCCCGCCACGACCTCGCGCAGGCCCGCGCGCCGGACCGCCGCCCCCGACAGCGGCGGCAGCGCGGGAAGCCGGTGGACCGCCCAGACGGTGACGCACAGGGCCAGCGCGTCGATCAGATACAGCTCGGCCAGGCCGACGACCGGGATGAGGGCGCCGGCCAGCAGCGGGCCGACCACCTGGCCGGTCTGCATGACGGTCGAGCCGAGGGCGTTCGCGGCGGCGAGTTCGTCGTCGGGGACGAGCCGGGCGATGGAGGCGTTGCGCGCCGGGGCGTTCAGGCCCCAGAAGGCCTGCTGGAGCGCGAGCAGCAGCATCAGGGCGGCGACCGACTCCATGCCGGTGACGGCCTGCACCCAGAAGAGCAGCGAGGTGACGGCGATGCCGATGTTGGTGATCAGCAGCAGCTTGCGGCGGTCCATGGTGTCGGCGACCGCGCCGCCCCACAGCGCGAACACGATCAGCGGCAGCAGACCGGCGAGGCTCGCGGCGCCGACCCACGCCGAGGAGCCGGTGATGTCGTAGATCTGCTTGGGCACGGCGACGGCGGTGAGCTGGCTGCCGACCGCCGTGACGATGGTGGAGGACCACAGCCTGCGGTAGGCCGGGCGGCGCAGCGGGCGGGTGTCCATGGCCCAGCGGCGCCATCCGCGCCGTCGGCCCCCCTGCTGCGGATCGCGGCTCTTCGCCCCGGGTCCGGTGTCGCTCTCACTGGTCTCGCTCGTGTCCACGCGCTTCCTACGTGCTCATTACATCTTTCGGTTGCGGGCCTCACTATCCCAGCCCCGCCCCGGCGCCCTGAACCCGCGTGGCCGGTTCGGGTCTCCCGCTCAGGCCCCGGCGATGAGGGTGATGCCGAGGACGACCATGGTCGCGGCGACCAGTCCGTCCAGGACCCGCCAGGCCGCGGGCCTGGCCAGGAAGCGGCCGAGGTAGCGGGCGCCGAATCCGAGCGCGGCGAACCAGCACAGGCTGGCGGCCGCGGCTCCCACGCCGAAGGACCAGCGCAGTGGGCCCTGGTCGGCGGCGACCGAGCCCAGCAGGAAGACCGTGTCGAGGTAGACGTGCGGGTTGAGCCAGGTGAGCGCCAGGCAGGTGAGGACGGCCCGGCGGCGCGAGCCCGCGGCGTCTCCCTCCGCCCGCAGCGCGCCCGCCGGCCGGAACACCCGCCGGGCGGCCAGGGCGCCGTAGCAGAGCAGGAACGCGCCGCCGATCCAGCCGACCGCGGTCAGCGCGCCCGGCCATGCCACCACGACCGCGCCGACCCCGCCGACCCCGAGGGTGATGAGCAGGGCGTCGGACAGCGCGCAGATGCCGACCACGGCGAGGACCGCGTCGCGGCGGATGCCCTGACGGAGGACGAAGGCGTTCTGGGCTCCGATGGCGACGATGAGCGAGAGGCCGGTGCCGAAGCCGGCGGCCGCGGCGGTGAGGGCGTTGGTCATGCTCCCGACGCTAAGCGAGTGATCACACGACGTACAGCTAAAGATTCTTACGTAACATTAGCTGGCGTGATGACATCAGAAGCGGGCGCGGTGGCGGGGGCGGCGGCGTTCGCGGACCTTCCGATCGACCAGGTACGCACCCTGCTGGCCGTGGTGGACGAGGGCACCTTCGACGCGGCGGCCGCGGCGCTGCACGTGACACCGTCGGCGGTCAGCCAGCGCGTCAAGGCACTGGAGCAGCGCACCGGCCGGGTGCTGCTGCTGCGCACCAAACCGGTGCGGCCGACGGACTCCGGCACGGTGCTGGTACGGCTGGCCCGTCAGGTGGCCAGGCTGGAGCGGGACGCGTACGCCGAACTGGGGCTCAGCGGGGCCGGGGAGCCGACGCGGGTCTCGGTGGCGGTCAACGCCGACTCGCTCGCCACCTGGTTCCTGGGCGCGCTCACGCGGATGCCCCGAGACCCGGGGATCTGTTTCGAGCTGCGCCGCGAGGACGAGGACCACACGGCGACCCTGCTGCGCGAGGGCGTGGTGATGGCCGCGGTGACCTCCTCCGCCGACCCCGTCCCGGGCTGCACGGTCCGGCACCTGGGCCGGATGCGGTACCTCCCCTGCGCCGAACCCGCCTTCGCGGCGCGGTACTTGGACGGGCCGCTGCACCCGTCGATCGTGGCGGCGCCGGTGGTGGTCTTCGACCGGCGGGACGACTTCCAGGACGGTTTCGCGCGCCGGCTCGGTCACGGCGGCGCGGGTCCCGCGCGGCACTACGTACCGACCTCGGAGGGGTTCGTCGAGGCGGTCGCCGCCGGCCTGGGCTGGGGCATGGTGCCCGAACCGCAGGCCGAGCCGCTGCTGCGCGCGGGCCGGCTCGTCGACTTCGCCCCGGACCTGGCGGTGGACATCCCGCTGTACTGGCAGCAGTGGAAGCTCGACTCCCCGGCGCTGGCCACCGTGGCCGAGGCGGTGGTGTCGGCGGCGGCGCGGGCCCTGCGGACGTAGGCGCGCCCCGAGGCGAAAACCACACAGCCGGTTTCACACCGGTGGCGACCGGTCACCCGCAACGGAGCACACCATTCCCGAAAGCGCGAACGATACCGATCGCAGGTGACTTTGATGGACAACTGGCGAGAGCACGCCGCGTGCCGCGCGGAGGACCCCGACCTGTTCTTCCCGATCGGCACCACCGGACCGGCCGCGTTGCAGACCGAGCAGGCCAAGACGGTCTGCCGGGGCTGCCCCGTGCAGGAGCAGTGTCTGCGCTGGGCCCTCGACACAGGTCAGACCATCGGCGTCTGGGGCGGGACCAGCGAACTGGAACGCCGTGCGCTCAAGCGGCGCGAGGCCGTGCGCAGGCGGTCCGCCTGACCACGGCGCGGCGCGGTCGCCCCCGGCGGCCGGACGCCGACCCCCGGCAGAACCACCCCCGGAAGGACCGGCCATGACCGTGCGTGTGCACCGCGTCTACGACCCGCCCGCGCCGGACGACGGCGTACGGGTGCTGGTGGACCGGCTGTGGCCGCGGGGGGTGGCGAAGGACGCGTCCCAGGTGGACGCGTGGCCCAAGGGCCTGACCCCGTCGACCGAGCTGCGCCGCTGGTACCACGCGGGTGAGGGCCCCTACGAGGAGTTCGCCGCGCGCTACGAGGCGGAGTTGGCCGCCCCGGAGGCGGCCGAGCTCCTCGACCAGCTGCGGGAGCTGGCCCGCCGGGGGGACGTGACGCTGCTGACCGCGTCCAAGTCCCCCGGGCGGAGCCACGCTTCCGTGCTGCGCCGCCTCCTCGATCAGGCTTGAGGAGAGCGTGAGGCGAGCCCGAGGAGGGCAGCCGGCGAGGCGGGCGTCCGCGGCTCAGGCGGTCTGCCGCGCCGCCGCCCGGCCCGCCGCCCGCCCGGAGAAGAGGCAGCCGCCGAGGAAGGTGCCCTCCAGCGCGTTGTAGCCGTGCACTCCGCCGCCGCCGAAGCCGGCCACCTCACCGGCCGCGTACAGGCCCGCCACCGGGGTGCCGTCGGCGCCCAGGGCGCGGGAGTCGAGGTCGGTCTGGATGCCGCCGAGGGTCTTACGGGTGAGGATGTGCAGCTTCACGCCGATCAACGGTCCCGCCGACGGGTCGAGGATGCGGTGCGGGGTGGCCACCCGGCCGAGTCGGTCACCGATGTAGCGGCGGGCGTTGCGGATGCCCTGGACCTGGGCGTCCTTGGCGTACGGATTGGCCATCTGGAGGTCCCGGGCCTCGATCTGACGCCGGATCGAGGCGGCGTCGAGGAGCGGTTCGTCGGTCAGCCGGTTCATCCTGTCGACCAGTTGCTCCAGGTTCGGCGCGGTCACGAAGTCGGCGCCCTCGCGCAGGAAGGCGTCCACCGGGCCCGGAGCGCCCTTGCCCAGGACGCGTTCACGCAGGAACCCGGCCCGGTCCTTGGCGGTGATGTCGGGGTTCTGCTCGGAGCCGGAGAGCGCGAACTCCTTCTCGATGATCTTCTGGGTGAGGATGAACCAGGAGTGGTCGTGCCCCGCGAGACCGTCGGCCGTGCGCAGGTGCCGCAGGGTGCCGAGGGTGTCGTAGCCGGGCAGGCAGGGCTCGGGCAGGCGGCGGCCGAGGGCGTCGAACCACAGGGAGGACGGCCCGGGCAGGATGCGGATGCCGTGGCCGGGCCAGATGGGGTCCCAGTTGCGCACGCCCTCGGTGTAGTGCCACATCCGGTCGCGGTTGACCAGGCGGGCGCCCGCCTCGGCGCTGATGTCGAGCATCCGCCCGTCGACGTAGGCGGGGACCCCGGTGACCATCTCGGCGGGCGGGGTGCCGAGACGCTCGGGCCAGTGGCGGCGGACGATGTCGTGGTCGGCGCCGATGCCTCCGGAGGTGACGATCACGGCCTGGGCCGTGAGTTCGAACGCGCCGGTCTCCTCGCGGCTGGAGGCGACACCCCGGGGTGAGTGGTCCTCGGCGAGGACCGTGCCGCGCACGCCGCACGCGGCGCCGCCCTCGACGATCAGGTGGTCGACGCGGTGTCGGTGGTGGAAGGTGAGCAGCCCGTCCCGGGCGGCCTGGCGGGCGTGGCCCACGAACGGCTCGACGACGCCCGTGCCGGTGCCCCAGGCGATGTGGAAGCGGGGCACGGAGTTGCCGTGCCCGCCGGCCCGGAGGTCGCCGCGCTCGGCCCAGCCGACGGTGGGCAGGAAGGTGATGCCGTGCCCGGCCAGCCAGAACCGCTTCTCCCCCGCCGCCCATTCGACGTACGCCCGGGCCCAGCGCACCGCCCAGGAGTCCTCGTCCTCGGTGCGGTCGAAGGCCGCGCTGCCCTGCCAGTCGTTCCAGGCCAGGTCGAAGGAGTCCTTGACGCCGAGGCGGCGCTGCTCGG
Source organism: Streptomyces ambofaciens ATCC 23877 (assembly GCF_001267885.1). Classification (NCBI taxonomy): domain Bacteria; kingdom Bacillati; phylum Actinomycetota; class Actinomycetes; order Kitasatosporales; family Streptomycetaceae; genus Streptomyces; species Streptomyces ambofaciens. Next base: position 893,130 of record NZ_CP012382.1, read on the forward strand.
GGGAGTCCACGAGGAAGAGGCCGCCGAAGGACCAGAAGGCCTGTCCGCCGAGGTTGGCGGCGTTCTCCTGGTCGACGAGGGCGACCCTGCGGCCCCGGCTGGTCAGTTCGTGCGCCGCGACCAGGCCCGCCAGGCCCGCTCCGACCACGATGACGTCGGCATCCATGGCGACCGTCCCTTCCTGTTCCGTGCGATGGGGGTTCAAGAGGATCCGAGGGGTGCTGCGCCGTCCTCGGTGAGCGGGGGGCCGCCGCCCTCCGTGAGCAGGGCGGTGAGCAGGCGTCCCAGCCAGGCTCGGGCGTGCTCGACGTCCCGGTCCAGGAGCAGCTGGGTGGTGACTCCGTCGTACGCGGCGACCACGGCGTGCGCGGCGCCCTCGGCGCCGCCCAGCACGGCCGGCAGGGCGGTGTGCCCGCGCGCCCGGGCCAGCCGGTCGGCGATCGCGTGCCTGAGGCGCGCCCGGTGTTCCAGCAGGGTCCGCGCCACGGCCGGGTCGCGGGCGGCGTGCACCAGGAAGTCCGTCTTCACCAGGAGCCAGTCCCGGTCCAGGAGCAGCACCTCGGTGACGCGGTCCACGGCGGCGGGCACGTCCAGGTCCGGCCCGTCCAGCGCCAGCGCGCCGGACACCTGGTCCGCGATGAGATCGGCCCGCTCGCGGTAGAGGGCGAAGAACAGCTCGTCGAGGCTGTCGAAGTTCGAGTAGAAGGCACCGCGGCTGTAGCCGGCCGCGTCGCAGACCTCCTCGATCGAGACCCGGCCGAACCCCTTGGCCGCGAACACGCCGAACGCCGCGTCCAGCAGCTCCGCGCGGGTGCGCGCGCGCCGCCTGGTCACGCGCCCGGTGGTCGTCGGCTTCGCCGCCATGGCCGGACCCTCCCCCCGTTCGATACGCGAATGTATCGGATACACCGGCGTATGCGAAGGCCCTCGACCGCTCCACCCGACTCCCCGCACTCGGGACCAGGCCGTCCGCACCCCACCACTCGTATAGAACGGATTTTCGAATAAGGAGTACGCTGGTGGCATGACCACGCACCTCCAGGGCTCGCTCTTCGACCAGACCGACGAGGTCCGGCTCGGCCCGCTCGACGGAGTGCGCCGCACCCACCTCGGCTCCGGGGCCTGGATCGACCTGCTCCCCGGCTGGCTGAGCGGCGCCGACGCACTGTTCGAGCGGCTGGCCGCCGAGGTCCCGTGGCGTGCGGAGCGGCGCGCCATGTACGACCAGGTGGTAGACGTGCCCCGGCTGCTCGCGTTCTACGGGGCGGGCGACCCGCTGCCGCATCCGCTGCTCACCGAGGCACGTGCCGCGCTCTCCGCGCACTACGCCCCGGAGCTCGGCGAACCGTTCACCACCGCGGGGCTGTGCCACTACCGCGACGGCCGGGACAGCGTCGCCTGGCACGGGGACCGGATCGGGCGGGGAGCGCGGCAGGACACGATGGTCGCCATCCTCTCGGTCGGCGCGCCCCGGGACCTGCTGCTGCGCCCGGCGGGCGGGGGCGGCTCCACGGTGCGCAGGCCGCTCGGCCACGGCGACCTGATCGTGATGGGCGGCTCCTGCCAGCGCACCTGGGAGCACTGCGTCCCCAAGAGCACCCGCGCCGCCGGCCCCCGCATCAGCGTCCAGTTCCGCCCGCACGGCGTGCGCTGAACACCCTGCCGAGCGGGGCCCGCACCGCCCTGCGCGGAACGGGCCCCACGCTGCCGCCGCTCCCCCGACCTGCTTCCCTGGTACCGGCGAACCGGGACGAGCGGAATGCGGGACGATCATGCGGGCGCAGGTACGGCACGTCGGCGAGGGCATCCACCTGGTGCACGGTTCCCACACCAACTGGGTGATCCTGAGGGAGGGGGACGCCGTCACGCTGGTCGACACCGGGTATCCCGGTGACCGCGAGCAGCTCCTCGCCTCGCTGGCGGAGGTCGGAAGCGCACCCGAGGCGGTCGTCGCCGTGCTGATCACCCACGCCCACAGCGACCATCTGGGCTCGGCCGAGTACCTGCGCGCCGCCCACGGCACCCCGGTCCTCCTCCACGATGCCGAAGTCCCGCACGCCCGCCGGGACTTCCTCCAGCAGGTGACGGTCGCACGGGTGCTGCGCAACGCCTGGCGCCCGGGCGTACTGCCCTGGGCGGTGCACGTGCTCCGCTCCGGCGGCACCGAGCGACACCCGGTGAGCTCACCGGAGCCCTTCCCCACCGCAGGCCCCCTCGACCTGCCCGGCCGGCCCGTGCCGGTGCACACCCCCGGGCACACCGACGGACACTGCGCCTACCACCTCCCGGACGCCGGGGTGGTGATCTCCGGCGACGCGCTGGTGAGCGGGCACGCCACGTCCCGGGTGGCGGGACCGCAGCTGCTGCCCGGCATGTTCCACCACGACCGGGCACGCGCCGTCGCCTCCCTCGACGTCCTGGCCGGACTGGACGGCGACGTCCTGCTCCCCGGGCACGGCCCCCCGCACCGCGGTCCGATGGGGGAAGCCGCGCGACGGGCCCGGGAACGGGCGTTCTAGAGTCGGGGCATGGCCTTGCAGATCAGTGCCACCAATCCGGAGCACCCCGCGCTCCTGCTCGAACTGCCGTGGCAGACGCCGCTGGAGCAGTGGCCCGAGGAGTTGCTCGTCCCGCTGCCGCGCGGCATCTCGCGGCACGTCGTCCGCTACGCGCGCGCCGGGGACGAGGTGATCGCCGTCAAGGAACTCGCGGAACGCCCCGCGCTGCGCGAGTACCAGCTGCTGCGCGACCTGGACCGGCTCGCCATCCCCGCGGTGGACGCGCTCGCCGTGGTCACCGGCCGCGCCGACGCCGCCGGGGAGCCGCTGGAGCCGGTGCTGATCACCCGCCACCTCGGCGGCTCCATGCCCTACCGGTCGATGTTCGAGACGACGCTCCGCCCGGCGACCATGCACCGCCTGATGGACGCCCTGGCGGTACTGCTGGTCCGGCTGCACCTGGCCGGCTTCGCGTGGGGCGACTGCTCGCTGTCCAACACCCTCTTCCGGCGCGACGCGGGCGCCTACGCCGCCTACCTGGTGGACGCCGAGACCGGCGAGCTGCACCCCCGGCTCAGCGAGGGGCAGCGGGACTACGACCTCGACCTCGCCCGCGTGAACATCAGCGGTGAGCTGCTCGACCTGGAGGCCTCCGGCGCCCTGCACCCCTCCGTCGACCCCATCGACTTCGGCACCGAGATCTGCGCCCGCTACAAGAGACTGTGGGACGAGCTGACCCGCACCTCCGTCTACCCGGCGGGCAAGTACCACTACATCGAGCGCCGGATCCGGCGGCTCAACGACCTCGGCTTCGACGTGGCCGAGATGCAGATCGAGCACGCCTCCAACGGCGACACGGTCACCTTCGTGCCCAAGGTCGTCGACGCGGGCCACCACCAGCGCCAGCTGCTGCGCCTGACCGGCCTGGACGCCGAGGAGAACCAGGCCCGGCGGCTGCTGAACGACCTGGAGAGCTGGATGGCCACCCAGGACGACTACGCCCCGGGCGACCCCCTGGGAGCCCGCCCCGAAGTCCTCGCCCACCGCTGGGTGCGCGAGGTCTTCCGGCCCACCGTGCGCGCGGTGCCGGTGGAGCTGCGCGGCGCGATGGACTCGGCCGAGATCTACCACGAGCTCCTGGAGCACCGCTGGTTCCTGTCCGAGCGCGCCCAGCACGACATCGGCCTGCACACCGCCGTCGAGGACTACATCGCCACCATCCTGCCGAGGGCCCGGGAGACCCTGCGGCCCACCGCGGACTGAGCGGCGTACCGGACCGTCACGCGTGCGGGACCACCGCCACCGGGCAGTCGGCGTGGTGCAGCACGCCGTGTGCCACGGAGCCGATCCGGGCGCCGACGGCCGTACGGCGGGCCCGGCGGCCGACGACCATCAGCTGGGCGCCGTCGGCCACCGACAGCAGCACCTGACCCGCGCTGCCCATCTCGACGTGCTCGATCACCGGGACGTCGGGGTAGCGCTCGCGCCACGGCGCGAGCGCCTCGCCGAGTGCCTTGCGCTCGTACTGCTCCAGGCCGCCGGCCTCGTCGGCCAGGCGCATCGAGCCCGGGCTGTAGGTGAAGACCGTCGGCAGGGCCCAGGCCCGCACGGCCCGCACGGTGGCGCCGCGCGCGGCGGCCGCCTCGAAGGCGAAACCGATCACGTCGGCGCTGTCCTCGGGCTCGCCCTGCTGGCCCACGACGACCTCGCGGCCCGCGGCCTCGGTCGCGGCCTCGTCCCCGGCGCGCACGAGGACGACGGGCCGGGGCGACTCCGCGATCACCTGCTGGCCGACGGAGCCGAGCAGGAAGCCGACGACCGCTCCGTGGCCGCGCGACCCGAGCACGAGCGTCTCGGCGTCGGCCGTGGCGGCGAGCAGGGCGGCGACGGCGTCGTCGGCCTCCCGGACCTCCGTGGAGACCGTGAGCTCCGGATGCCGCTCGGTGACGGTGCGGACCGAGTCGGCCACCGACTCCCGGACGTACCGCTCCTGCGCGTCCCGGTCCCCCGTGCCGTCCGTGTCCTTGGACGGGAACCGCCAGGCGTGCACGACGCGCAGCGGCGCCTCCCGGCGGACCGCCTCCCTGGCGGCCCAGGCCAGTGCGGCCAGGCTCTCCTCCGAACCGTCCACACCGGCCGTGATCGGGCGCGTCATGCGGGTCCCTCCCTGTGTCGCCGTCTCGTTCATGGAGCCCAGTCTTCCCTACGCTGTCCGCATGACCTTGGAGTGGGAGCAGGTGAACGTCGACGCGGCCGATCCCGCCGCGCTCGGACGCTGGTGGGCCGAGGCGCTGGGATGGGTCGTGGTGAACGACGCGCCCGACGAGTACGAGATCCGCCCGGAGCCCGACCGGCTGCCGGGACTGCTGTTCGTCCCGGTGCCGGAGGGCAAGACCGTGAAGAACCGGCTGCACCTCGACTTCCGCCCCGAGGACCAGGAGGCCGAGGTGGCCCGCCTGCTGGAACTGGGCGCGGTCCACGCCGACGTGGGGCAGGGCGAGCAGCCCTGGGTGGTGCTGGCGGACCCGGAGGGCAACGAGTTCTGCGTGCTGGGCCCGCGGGGCGGCCGTCCGGCTGCCTGAGCGGTCCACCGCGATCGAACATACGATGGGCGGCAGGCCGGTGCGGTGACGGGGACGCCGTGCCGTGAACCGGCCGCTCGACGTGGGGGACGCATGGCACAGGCCGACGGGGCGACACGGACCGTCATCATGACCGTGGACGACGATCCGGGGGTCTCCCGCGCCGTCGCCCGTGATCTGCGGCGGCGGTACGGCGCCTCGTACCGCATCGTGCGTGCGGAGTCCGGCGAGTCGGCCCTGGAGGCGCTGCGGGAACTGAAGCTCCGCGGCGACCTGGTGGCCGTCCTCCTCGCCGACTACCGGATGCCGCGGATGAACGGCATCGAGTTCCTGGAGCGGGCCCTGGACGTGTACCCGGGCGCCCGGCGCGTGCTGCTGACCGCGTACGCCGACACCGACGCGGCGATCGACGCGATCAACGTCGTGGACCTGGACCACTACCTCCTCAAGCCGTGGGACCCGCCCGAGGAGAAGCTCTACCCGGTGCTGGACGACCTGCTCCAGGCCTGGCGCACCGGCGACCACCGGCCGGTGCCCAGCACGAAGGTCGTCGGGCACCGCTGGTCGGCGCGCTCCTCCGAGGTCCGGGAGTTCCTGGCCCGCAACCAGGTGCCGTACCGGTGGTACTCGTCCGACGAGCCGGAGGGGCGGCGGCTGCTGTCGGCGGCCGGGCAGGACGGACAGCGGCTGCCGGTGGTGATCACGCCGGACGGGACCCCGCTGGTGGAGCCGGAGGCACCCGAGCTCGCCGCGCGGGTGGGACTGGCGACGACGCCGGCGGCCGACTTCTACGACCTGGTGGTGATCGGCGGCGGTCCGGCGGGGCTGGGCGCGGCCGTGTACGGGGCGTCGGAGGGGCTGCGGACGGTGCTGGTGGAGCGGTCGGCGACCGGCGGGCAGGCCGGACAGAGCTCCCGCATCGAGAACTACCTCGGTTTCCCGGACGGCGTCTCCGGCGGGCAGCTCACCGACCGGGCCCGGCGGCAGGCCGCGAAGTTCGGCGCGGAGATCCTCACGGCGCGCGAGGTGACCGGACTGGAGGCCAACGGCGCGGCGCGGACCGTGCGGTTCTCGGACGGCTCGGCGATCGCCGCGCACAGCGTGATCCTGGCGACCGGCGTCTCCTACCGGCAGCTGACCGCTCCCGGCGCCGACGACCTGACCGGCTGCGGTGTCTTCTACGGCTCGGCGCTGACCGAGGCGGCATCCTGCCAGGGCCACGACGTGTACATCGTCGGCGGCGCCAACTCGGCCGGCCAGGCGGCGATGTACCTGGCCCGGGGCGCCAAGTCGGTGACGCTGCTGGTGCGCGGCGACTCCCTGGCGGCGTCGATGTCGCACTACCTGATCCAGCAGATCGAGGAGACGCCCAACATCCGGGTGCGCTGCGGCACGGCCGTGGAGGGCGCGCACGGCGACGGGCACCTGGAGCGGCTGACGCTGCGCGACGCGGCGAGCGGGGAGACCGAACAGGTCGACGCGCAGTGGCTGTTCGTGTTCATCGGAGCGGCCCCGCGGACCGACTGGCTGGACGGGACGGTGCTGCGGGACGAGCGCGGGTTCATCCTGGCCGGGCCGGACCTCACCCCCGACGGACGGCCCCCGGCCGACTGGGAGCTGGACCGGCCGCCGTACCACCTGGAGACCAGTGTGCCGGGCGTGTTCGTGGCGGGCGACGCCCGCGCGGAGTCCGCGAAACGGGTCGCGTCCGCCGTCGGAGAGGGAGCCATGGCCGTGATGCTCGTCCACCGGTACCTGGAGCAGTCGTGAGCGGCCGGCCGATGCCGTGCAGCCCCCGGGAGATCGGGGAGCTGTTCCTGTTCGAGAAGCTGACGCCCGAGCAGTTGGGGCGGCTGTGCGCGGAGGGCCGGGTGGAGGTGTTCGAGCCCGGGCCGGTGTACGCCGAGGGCGAGGACGCGACCTGCTTCTACGTGTTGCTCGACGGGGCGGTCGTCCTCTCCCGCCGGGTCGGCGGGGACGACGTGGAGACCAACCGCACCTCGCAGCGGGGGGTGTACGCCGGGGCGATGCAGGCGTACGTCGGCGACCGGGTGCCGCAGGTCTACACCAACTCGATGCGGGTCACCGAGCCGACCCGGTTCTTCGTGCTGCCGGCGCAGACGTTCGCGAGCGTCATGCAGGAGTGGTTCCCGATGGCGGTGCACCTGCTGGAGGGGCTGTTCTTCGGTTCGAAGAACACCCAGCGGGCCATCGGGCAGCGGGAACGGCTGCTGGCGCTCGGCTCGCTGTCCGCCGGCCTCACGCACGAGCTGAACAACCCGGCGGCGGCGGCCGTGCGGGCCACCTCGGCACTGCGGGAGCGGGTGGCGAAGATGCGCCACAAGCTGGCCGTCATCGCCGAGGGGCCGTTCACCCGCGACGCGCTCGCCGGGCTCATCGAGATACAGGAGCGCACGGCCGAGCGGGTCGCCAAGGCCCCCTCCCTGTCCCCGCTGGAGGCCGCCGACCGGGAGGACGCCCTCTCCGACTGGCTGGACGACCACGGCATCGAGCAGGGCTGGCGGATCGCGCCGACCTTCGTGCAGGCCGGGCTGGACGCCGAGTGGCTGGACCAGGTGGCGGCGGCGGTGGACGAGCAGATGCTGCCGGGGGCGATCGGCTGGCTCAACTACACGGTCGAGACCGAACTGCTGATGGACGAGATCGCGGACTCCACCGCCCGCGTCTCGCACCTGGTCGACGCGGCCAAGCAGTACGCGCAGCTCGACCGGGCGCCCTACCGGACCGTCGACGTCCACGAACTCCTGGACAGCACCCTGCTGATGCTCTCCGGCAAGATCGGGCCCCGAATCGACGTCGTCAAGGACTACGACCGGACGGTGCCGCGGATCCCGGCGTACCCGGCGGAACTGAACCAGGTGTGGACCAATCTGATCGACAACGCGGTCTCCGCGGTGAACGGCGCCGGCGGCGACGGCACGCTGACCGTGCGGACCGCGCTCCACCACGACCGTCTGCTGGTGGAGTTCCGCGACACCGGAACGGGGATCGCGCCGGAGATCCGCGAGCGCATCTTCGATCCGTTCTTCACCACCAAACCGGTGGGCGAGGGCACCGGGCTCGGTCTGGACATCTCCTGGCGGATCGTGGTCAACAAGCACCACGGCACCCTCCAGGTGGAGTCCGTGCCCGGCGACACCCGTTTCCAGGTGCTGCTCCCGCTGACCGCCGCCGAACCCGAACCGACCGAGGAGCCGGCATGACCAGCGACACCGGAATCGACCCCGCCGTCCCCCCGAGCGGCCCCGGCTGCGCCGCATGCGACGCGGTGGACGGCTGGTGGTTCCACCTGCGGCGCTGCGCGAGCTGCGGTCACATCGGCTGCTGCGACAGCTCGCCCGGACAGCACGCGACCGCGCACTTCCGCACCACCGGGCACCCGGTGGTGCAGAGCTTCGAACCGGACGAGGACTGGTACTGGGACTACGCGACCGAAGAGGTGCGGGAGTCGGGGCCCGAGCTCGCCCCACCGCGCAGCCACCCCGAGGACCAGCCGTCCCCCGGACCGGCCGGGCGGGTGCCCGCGGACTGGGCCCGGACGCTGCGGCGCTGAAGGGGCAGCATCGGGTACGGCCCCGCGTCGGACCGGACCGGGCCCGTATCCGATCCGGCCTGACCGGTCCGTCGGACCCGCGTGCCAGGATGGGCGGCGTGTCGCAGACCCTGTTCACCAGCCCGCTCGTCGGCCGCGAGGACGAACTCGCGCGCCTCCATGACGTACTGGAGCGAGCCCGCTCGGGAGAGGCGCGCGCGGTACTGATCGCCGGGGACGCCGGGGTCGGCAAGACCCGGACGCTCGACGAGGTCGCCGGGCGGGCCGCCGCGGCCGGGACGACCGTGCTCACCGGGCACTGCGTCGACCTGGGCGACGTGGGCCTGCCGTACCTGCCGTTCACCGAGATCCTCGGCGCGCTGGCGGCCGACGAGCGCTTCGCTGCCGTCCTGGCCGCCCATCCGGCCGCCGACCGGCTGCTCGGCGGCGGTGCGGACGGCGGTCCGGACGGCGGGGACGCCGCCACACGGTCGCGGTTGCGGCTGTTCGAGGGCGTGACGGCCCTGCTGACCGAGCTGGCGGACATCTCGCCGCTGCTGCTGGTCCTGGAGGACCTGCACTGGGCCGACCAGTCCTCCCGGGACCTGCTGCGGTTCCTGCTCAGCCGGGGCGTCCTGCAACGGCCCTCGGGCGGCGCACCCGGGCACCGGCTCGCGGTGCTCGCCTCGTACCGGACGGACGACCTGCACCGGCGCCACCCGCTGCGGCCCCTGCTGGCCGAGCTGGTGCGGCTGCCCGCCGTGGAGCGCCTGGAACTGCGCCCGCTGCCCGACGCCGACGTGGCCCGGCTGGTGCGCCTCCTCGGGGACCGGCCGCTGCCCGACACCACCGTGCACCGGATCGTGGAACGCGCCGAGGGCAACGCCTTCTACGCCGAGGAGCTGGTCGCGGCCGCGGACGCGCCCGCCGGAGGCGTGCCCAGCGGTCTGGCCGACGTCCTGCTCATCCGGTTCGAGCAGCTCTCCGAGACCGCCCAGCAGGTGCTGCGCACCGCCGCGGTCGCCGGGCGGCGCGTGGGGCACGAGCTGCTGCGGGAGGCGGTCGGGCTACCCGAGGAGGAGCTGGAGACGGCCCTGCGGGAGGCGGTGGGGCGGCAGTTGCTCGTCTCCGGCGACGACGGCACCTACTCCTTCCGGCACGCCCTCGCCCGGGAGGCGGTCTACGCCGACCTGCTGCCCGGGGAACGGGCCCGGCTGCACGGCGCGTTCGCCCGGCTGCTCTCCGGGCCGAAGAGCCGTGCCGACAGCGCGGCCGAGCGCGCTCATCACTACCGGGAGAGCCACGACCTGCCCGAGGCGCTCGCCGCGTCCCTGGCGGCCGCGGACCACGCCCAGCGCGTCGGGGCGCCCGCCGAGGAGCTGCGGCACGTCGAGACCGCCCTCGACCTGTGGTCGGCGGTCGACGCGGCGGCGCGGCCGGCCGGTTCCGACGTCGTGACGCTCACGCTGCGTGCCTCGGCCGCCGCCGCGCACGCCGGGGAGCTGCACCGCGCGGTCTCCCTCACCCGCTCCGCGCTGGCCGGCCTCGGGCAGGACGCCGACCTGGAGCTCGCCGCCCGCGTCCGGTACACACTCGCCGGGAACCTGCTGAACGTCGACAACCTGTCGGCCGCGTTCGCGCACAGCAGCGAGGCGCTCGAGCTGATCCCCGCCGAGCCGCCGTCGACGACGTGGATGTGGGCCGCGGCGACGCACGTCATGGCGGCCCGCCAGGTCGGGGAGTACGAGACGGCGCTGCGGGTCGCCCGCCGGGCCCTGCGCGTCGCCGATCAGCTGGGCGTCGTCGACGCCCGCGCCGACCTGCTGATCTCCCTGACCAGCCTCGAAGGCGGCAACCGGAGCACGCCGCAGGGCCGGGAGCAGCTGCTGGAGGCGCGGGAGCTGGCGCGGCGGGCGGGGAACGCGCCGGTGGAGATGCGCGCCCTGTTCAACCTCGCCATCGGGAGTTTCGAGTCCGGTGACCTGGAGGAGTGCCGGCACTGGGCGTCGGAGGGACTGGACCGGGCCCGGCGTTCCGGGTTGCTGTCCTCGCCCTACCCCCGGGAGATGCGGTACCTGCGGCTGCTGGTGCAGTACACGCTGGGCCACTGGGACGAGTGCGTGCGCGCGGCGGCCGACGAGGCCGGTGCGGTGCCCGCCACGGGCGGTCATGCCGCGGGCCCCGGGCTCTACGTGGCGCTGGCGCGCGGGGACTTCGGGGCCGTCGATCGGGCCAGGCTGCTGCTGGAGGGCCCGTTCGACTGGATGGGCACGCTGGTGGCGGGCATCGTGCTGACCGACGCCGCCGCTTCGCGGGGTGACGCCGAGGAGGCCGTGCGGTGGACGCGGTCCACCGTCGAGGTGCTCTCCGACGACGCGGGCGTGCTGCCCGCCGCCACCGTCCGGCTGGCCGCCCTCGCCCTGTCCGCGGTCGCCGACCGCGTCGTCGAGCTGCGCGGGGCCGGCGACGAGGCGGCGGCGGACCGCTGGACGGACACGGCGACGGAGCTCCTGGGGCAGGCCCGCCGGGCCGCCGGGCACGGGGAGGACGGGGTACCGCAGGGGCCGGAAGGGCAGGCGTGGCTGGCGCGCGCCGAGGCGGAGTGGGCCCGGATCGCGGGGGCCGGACCGGACCCGGCGGCCTGGCAGCGGGCGGTGGCCGGGTTCGCCCACGGTGACGTCTACGAACGCGCGCGGTGCCGGTTCCGGCTGGCCGAGGCGCTGCTGGCGGCCGGCCGCCGTGAGGAGGCGGCCGCCGAGGCCGACATCGTGCGCCGGGAGGCCGACCGGCTGGGCGCCACGCTGCTGCGCGAGCGTCTGGACGGCCTGGCCCGCCGCGGCAGGCTCACGGGCGCCAGGGAGGGTGCCGCCGTGCTGACGGCCCGCGAGCAGGACGTGCTGCGGCTCCTCGCGCTCGGCCGCAGCAACCGTCAGATCGGCGAGGAGTTGTTCATCAGCGCCAAGACGGCGAGCGTCCACGTCTCCAACATCCTCGCCAAGCTGGACGCCGCGAGCCGCACGGAGGCGGTGGCGGTCGCCTACCGACAGGGCCTCGTCGCCCCGGAGCCGACCGCACCGTCCTGACCCCGGCCCGCGCCGGCCGACGCGGCTCGGTACCACCAGCCCGCGGCCGGGCGCCCGGCCTCGGTACCACCCGCCCGGCCTCGGTACCACCCGCCCACGGCCGGGCGCCCGGCGCGGTCGCCGGCATCGGCCCAGGGGGCGGGAGCCCGGCGCGGCACGCCACCCACCGGCCCCCGGCCGGGCACTCGAGCCCCGCACGCCGCCACCAGCCCGCGACCAGGAACCGGCCCCGCACGGGCCGGACCGCCCCCGCCCGGGAGGCCGGCTCCGCTTCGCGGGGTCGCTCGGACGGTGACGGTGCTCCCCGCCCGCACCGGACCGTCGCCCGCCCCTCGCCGGGAACCCCCGGCGGGCGGCGGACGTTGAGCCGACACCGAGAGACCCGACCGGAGCGGACCACGACGAAGGACGGCACGATGAGCGAGTTGGTCCCCGGGGGCAACGTCCCTCTGCCGGACGGTCCCGTGAGCGTGCGGGTGCCCGGCGACTTCGACGTGTCGGCGCTCATCACGGACGACGGCGGGAAGGTGCGCGGCGACGAGGACTTCGTCTTCTACAACCAGCCGGAGGCGCCCGGCGTCCGGCTGCGGGACGGCACGCTCACCGTCGATCCCGGGCGGCTGCGCCCCGGTGCCACCCGGGTGACGGTGGCGGTCAGTCCCTCGGACCCGGGGACCGCCCTGAGCGCGCTGCCCTCCCCCACGCTCCAGGTCACCGACGCCCGCGGCCGGGCGCTGACCCGGTTCACCCCCGTACGCCCCCGGCAGGAGACCGTCCTGCTGCTCGCGGAGTTCTACCGGCGCGGCGAGGGCTGGAAGCTGCGCGCGCTCGGCCAGGGGTACGCGGACGGACTCGCCGGTCTCGCCCGGGATTTCGGGGTGGAGGTCGTCGAGGACGCCGCGGTGCCCGACCTCCGGCCACCAGCCGCCCCACCGATGCCCGACCTCCGGCCACCGGCCGCTCCACCGGTGCACGCCGACGCCGACGGCTTCCTGACCCTGGTCAACTCCGCCCGGGCGGAAGCCGGTTCCGGCCCGGTCGCCGCCGATGCGCGCCTGGTCTCCGCGGCGCGTGCCCACGCAACCGCCATGGCCGCCGCCGGCGCGCTGAGCGTGGAGACCCGCGACGGCGTCTCCGTCCACCAGCGCGTCGTCTCGGCCGGATACGCGTATCTCACCGTCGGCGAGCACCTGGTCTCCGGTCCGCGCACGCCCGCCGAGTTCGTCGCGTACTGCCTCGGCACCGAGCGCACCCGGCGCACGCTGCACGCCGCCTTCACCCAGACCGGGTGGGGGTACGCCACGGACGGCGGCTCGGGCGACATGTACTGGACCGTTCTGTGGGCTGTGCCGTTCACGCCCGACGGCCTGGCCCGCACCACGGCCGAGGTCGTCGCCCTCACCAACCGGGAGCGGACGGCGGCGGGGCTGCCCGTACTGGCGGCCGACCCACGGCTGACCACGGCCGCCCAGGCGCACAGCGCCGACATGGTGGCCCGCGACTTCTACTCCCACACCGACCCGGACGGCGGCAAGCCCTGGGACCGGGCCGCCGCCGCGGGCGCCGCACGGCGCACCGTCGGCGAGAACATAGCCTGCGGCCAGCGCTCCCCCGCCGATGTCGTGGAAGGCTGGATGAACAGCCCCGGGCACCGCGCCAACATCCTCAAGGCCGACTTCACCCACATCGGGATCGGTCTCGCCGGCGGCGGCCGGGCGGGCACGTACTGGACGCAGCTCTTCGGCGGCTGAACCGGCGCTCAGGGACCGATCTTGGCGGAAGGGACCCGTCCGGGCCAGGATGCCCGTATGAAGGGTGACCTCTTTTCCAGCGAGCACATGGTGCAGCCCGCCACCGCGCCGGGCATGACCGTCGAGAACTCCAAGTGCATCCGTTACACGGTGAGCGGCGACATGCTGGCCCGGCAGGGCGCGATGGTCGCCTACCGCGGCAACCTCCAGTTCGAGCGCAAGGGCCAGGGCGTGGGCGGCATGCTCAAGCGCGCGGTCACCGGGGAGGGGCTGCCCCTGATGGCGGTGAGCGGACAGGGCGAGGCCTGGTTCGCGCACGAGGCGCAGAACTGCTTCATCGTGGAGGTCGAGTCCGGCGACGAGTTCACGGTCAACGGCCGCAACGTGCTGTGCTTCGACACCTCGTTGTCGTACCGCATCGCCACCGTGAAGGGCTCGGGCATCGCCGGCGGCGGGCTGTTCAACAGCGTCTTCACCGGGCAGGGCAGGCTGGGGCTGGTCTGCGAGGGCAGTCCGCTCGTCATCCCGGTCTCGCCGCAGTACCCGGTGTACGTCGACACGGACGCGGTCGTCGGCTGGTCCGCCGGGCTCGCCACCTCCCTGCACCGCTCGCAGTCCATCGGGTCGATGCTGCGCGGCGGTTCGGGCGAGGCCGTGCAACTGGTGCTGCAGGGCGAGGGCTTCGTCGTCGTGCGACCGAGCGAGGTGACTCCGCAGAAGACGCAGCAGCACTGAGGCAACCCGGTCCGCTCCGTCGACGTCTTGATCGGCGACAGGTGACGCCGCCCTGGCCGCCCCACGCGGCCAGGGCCGGCTTTCGACGCACTATACACCGTACGTATACACCGAGTGCATAGTCATGCCCCCTCCCGGTGTACGCGTGACCTGTGCATCTGGACCGGAAGGCACCCATGTACGGCAAGGCATTCGCTCCGGAGTACCAGGGCGCCCTCACCGCCCTCTCCGTCAACTCCTCCCTGACCGACGTCCTGGCCGCCGGGAAGGAGCAGCTGGAAGCGGCCGAGCGCGCGGGGCGGCCCGCCGAGGCGGCCCGGTCCGGGCTCGCGGTGGCCGAGGCACAGCGCCGGCTCGGCCGGGTCGGGGACGCCGACCGGTCCTGGAAGGCGAGCTACCGCGCGGCCCGCACGGCCCGGGACACCCCGGCGATGGCCTGGGCGCTGTTGAGCGGGGGCACCCTGGCCCGGCAGCGCGGCGCCCTGCGACTGGCCCGGCGGCTGCTCGGGCTCGCCGCCGAGCTCGGCGAACGCGGCGGAGACCCGGTCGTCCGCGGCTACTCGCTCGCGGGGCTCGCGGAGACCGGCCGCATCCAGGGCGACTACGAGGCCGTGGGCCGGCTGCACGAGCAGCTGCTGGCCGAGGCCCGGCGGCGCGGTGAGGCGCGGCACACGGTGTGGGCGCTGGAGGGCATCGCGCAGATGCACCGCAACACCGGCTCCTACGACCGCGCGTACGCCCTCTTCGAGGAGGCGGCCGAGATCGCCGCACGGGCCGAGGACCGGCGCGGTCACGCCTGGGCGCTGCGCGGACTCGCCGACGTCGTCTCCGTGCGGGACGGCGACACCGGGCGGGCGCTGGAGCTGCTCACCGAGGCCGAGGCGGGCTGCCGGGCCATGAAGCTGTCCGGCGCGCTGGCCTACAACCACAAGATGCGCGGCAACGTCCTGTACCGGGCCGCGCGTTACCCGGAGGCCCGCGACCTGTACCGGCGGGCGCTCGCGGAGTTCCGTGCCATGGGCGAACCGCGTGGTGAGGCGCTGGCCCGCCTGGGCCTGGCCAAGTCGCTGGCCCGGCTGGGCCGTGACCGCGCCGAGACGGCCGCCGAACTCGCCGAGCTGGCCGAGGTCCTGGAGCGGATCGGACTGAGGCACGCCCGGCGGATGGTGGCACGGGCGCAGGAGGAGTTCGGTCTCCCGAGCGCGCCGGCGGACGCGGTCGCGGAGGCTGTCCGATGACGGCGCCGACCACGACGGCGCCGCCCCCGGCAGAGGCACAGGCGCCAGACCTCCTGAACCGCTGCCGCGCGCTGGTGCGGCCGGCGCTGGAGGAGGCCGTCGGGCGGCTGCACCCCTGGGTGGGCGAGATGGCCGCGTACTCCTTCGGCTGGTGCGAGGTGGGCGGGGAGCCCGCCCGGGACGCCCGCGGCGGCAAGGGCGTACGGCAGGCTCTGGCGGTCCTCGGAGCGGAGGCGGCCGGCGCGTCCGGACGGGCGGGGGTGCCCGCCGCGGTCGCGGTGGAACTGGTGCACGCCTTCTCGCTGCTGCACGACGACATCATGGACGGCGATCCGGACCGGCGCCGCCGCCCCGCCGTGTGGAAGGCGTACGGCACCGGGCCCGCCGTGCTCGCGGGCGACGCCCTGTTCGCCCTGGCCGTCGAGACGCTCGCCGTCGCCCCGGCCGGACCGCGGACGGTCCGTCTGCTCTCGACCGCGCTGAACGACCTGGTACGCGGCCAGGCCGACGACCTCCTGTTCGCCGAGCGGCCGTGGACGGGACCGGAGCGGGTGCGGCCCCACGAGTACCGGGCGATGGCCGAGCACAAGACGGGCTCGCTGCTGGGCTGCGCGGCGGCGATGGGCGCCGTGCTCGGCGGGGCGCCGCGGACGACCGTCACCGCGCTGGACCGGGCCGGACGGCAGCTCGGCGTCGCCTTCCAGGTCGTCGACGACGTGCTCGGCATCTGGGGCGACCCGGCGATCACCGGAAAGCCCGTCCACGGCGACCTGCGGGAGCGCAAGAAGACCTTCCCGGTGCTGGCCGCGCTCGAGGCGCCCCGGCCGGCCGCGCGACGGCTGGCCGCGCTGCTGGCGTCCGAGCCCGCCGACCCCGAGGCGGTCGCCGTGCTGATCGACGAGGCGGGCGGGCGCCGGGCTGCCCTGGCCGAGGCGCACCGGTGTCTGGGCGCGGTGGAGGCCGCGCTCACCGAGGTGGCCGCCGCAGCGGGGACGGCCGGCGCGGGAGCGGCCCGGGAGCTGAGGTCGTTGCTGGACTTCCTGGTGCGGCGCGAACGGTGAGAACCGCGGGCCACCGCGCCGGTGGCCCCCGCCCACGCCCACGCCCCCGCCCACGCCCACGCCCCCGCCCACGCCCACGCCTCGGGAACCGTGTTGACCTCGGACGCGTCACGCGAAAGGGTGCGCACGGGCGCGGATCACCGCCCGCGCCGGAAGGATGAGTGCCTTGATCGGGATCACGGAGATCGAAGCCGCCGCGGAGCGGATCGCCGGACATGTCGTACGCACCCCGACCGTGCCCAGCCCCGGGCTGTCCGCGCTGCTCGGGGTCCCGGTCACCGCGAAACTGGAGCTGCTCCAGCGCACCGGATCGTTCAAGGCGCGCGGCGCGACCGCGAAGCTGCTGTCGCTGACCGAGGCCGAGCGGGCCGCCGGCGTCGTCGCGGTCAGCGGCGGCAACCACGGCGTCGCGGTGGCGGTGATGGCCGCCGCCCTCGACGTCAAGGCCACGGTGGTCATGCCGCGCACGGCACCGGCCCGTTCCGTGGAGATCGCCGAGGAGGCGGGCGCGCTGGTACGGCTGACCGACGGGATGGACAGCGCCTTCGCACTGGTGGGCCGGCTCCGCGAGGAGGGCCTGACCCTGGTCCACCCCTTCGACGACCCCGTGGTGATCGCCGGCCAGGGCACCGTGGGACTGGAGTTCGCCGCGGACGCCGGGGAGCTCACCGACGTGCTCGTGAGCATCGGGGGCGGTGGGCTGATCGCGGGCGTGGCGGCGGGGCTGCGGGCGTTGCGGCCGGACGTGCGGGTCTGGGGCGTGGAGACCGAGGGCGCCGAGGCCATGTCCCGGGCGCTGGCCGCCGGCGGGCCGCTTCCGGTGCCCCTGTCGTCGATCGTCACCACGCTCAGCGCCCCGGCCGTCTCGCAGGTGACGTACGAGCATGTGTCGGCGCTGGTCACCGAGGTGCTGGTGGTTCCGGACCGGGAAGCCGTCGAGGGGTCGCTGGCCCTCGCGGAGCACGGGAAGGTGTGGACCGAGCCCGCCGCCGGATGTCTGCTGCCCGCGGCCCGGCGGGTGGTGGAGCGGGTGGGCGACAGCGCCAGGATCGGTCTGGTGGTGTGCGGCGGCAACGCCACCGTCGCCGACATGTCGGCGTGGGCGGACCGCTTCGGTCTGCGCTGACCTCCGGCTCCGGGCCGCAGCCGCGCGTACCGCGGGTTACCACCAGGTCGGACCCGCATTCACGGGCCGCGCGCCCGGCCGGGAATTCCCCTGCCGAACAGACGCGCGAGATCGCCCAGTTCAGGGGCCGTGCGCATCCGCACGGCCCTTTTTCCGTATTCACGTTCGTTCCGCTCTCCGCGGCTTTTGAATAACGGTCAGAAATGGATCCGGGATTCCGCATTCGTTGAACGCACCCCGGCCCTCTCACCGTACTTCTGGACAAGCTGAGAGCCGGCGGTGCGAGCGAGGGATGGCCATGAGCAGGGCGCACGTCTCCACACACGAATCGGTCGCCGGACGGTACCGTCTGCTCGATGTCGTCCACCGTGAGACGAACCGGCTCTGCTGGTCCGGCCAGGACGCGGAGACGGGCCGCCCGTGCCTGGTCACGCAGATCGCGCTCCCGGAGGACCACGCCGCACAGACCGCCCGCCGGGCCACCGGGCGTGTGGTGCGCACCTGCGAGACCATGAGGTCGCTGTGCCCCGGGCGGATCGCCGCGGTGTCCGACGCCGTGGTGACGGACGGCGTCCTGTGGACGGTGACCGAACGGGTCGCCGGCGTGCCGCTAGGCGAACTGCTGGACGGTCAGGGCAGGTTCAACTACGCACGGACGGCACGCATCGGCCTGGAGCTGCTGGACGTACTGGAGGCGGCCCACGAGCTGGGGGTCACGCACGGCGAGCTGAGCCCGGGACAGGTGTTCGTGCGTGAGGAGGGATCCGTCGTCGTCACCGGCTTCGGTCTGGCCGGCGCCACCCTCGCCCCCCGGCTCACGGCACCCTCGTACGCCTCGCCCGAGCAGGCCCGCGACGAGCGGATCGGGCCCGCGGCCGACCTGTGGGCGCTGGGCGCGATCCTCTACACGATGCTCGAGGGGCGTCCGCCGTTCCGTGACCGCGGCCGGCCCGAGACGACGCTGAAGGGCGTGGACCGGCTGCCGTTGCGCACGCCCCTGCGCGCCGGTCCGCTCACGCAGGTCGTGCAGGGACTGCTCCGCAAGGACCCGCGGGAGCGGCTGACCCGCCCGGTGGTGCGCGAGGCCCTCGCCCGGGCGCTGACCGAGGAGGCGGAGGCGGCCGTGCGTGCGGCCCCGCGCCCCCGGCTGCGGGGTGCGTGCGCCGCCGCCCGGTACGCGGGCCGCGGGTGGAGCCGGCGGACGGTGCTCGCCGGGACCGCCCTGGCCGTCGTCACGGTCACGGTGGCCGCTCTCGCCGTCACCCGCGGACTGCCCGGTTCGGACGGCGGCTCCGCGACCGGCACCGGCAGCCGGCAGCGCCCCTCGGCCCCCGTGTCGCCGCCCGCCGACGACACGGCCCCCTCCTCCCCCGCTCCCCGGCCGAGCGCGACCCCCTCGCCGTCGCGGCCGGGCAGCGCCGTACCGGCCGGGTTCCGCCGCTACGACGCGCCGGAGGGATTCTCCGTCGCGCTGCCCGAGGGCTGGCGGCGGTTGTCCACCTCTCGGGTGTCGGACGTGGCCTACCGCGTGGTCCTGGGCGCCTTGGGCGATCCGCGCACCCTCGCGGTCACCTACAGCGAGCGGGCCGGCGCCGATCCCGTGGCGGTGTGGCGCGACGACGTCGAGCCCGCTCTGGAGCGGGCCGGCGACTACCGGCGGGTCGGCGAGATCCGTGCGACGAGGTACCGGGGACGCGCGGCGGCCGACATGGAGTGGACGGCCGAGGACGAGGGCGTCCGGGTGCGCACGTTCGGCCGCGGCTTCCTCCTCGGCGGCGGACGCAGTTTCTCGCTGCGCTGGACGACCCCGGCCGACGACTGGGACGACGCCGGGAACGAGCGGGCGCTCGCCGTCTTCCTCGCGACGTTCCGGGAGGACGCGCGCCGTCCGGACTCGGCCTGACCACCGTCGCTCGGTGCGGGCCCGGCGGGGGCACCGGGCGCGCGCGGCATTCGCCCCGTTTTCGCTGCGCCCGGACGGGGACTCGCGCCTCATGGTGCAAATCGGATACACGATGATGACCGAGCAGGCCGGCCCCCGTGAGCTCGTCGGCCATCTGGTGCGGGCCGAGGAGGCGGGGTTCGACTTCTCGGTGACCTCGGACCACTACTTCCCGTGGCTGCGGTCGCAGGGCCACTCGCCCTACGCGTGGGCCGTGCTGGGCGCCGCCGCCCAGGCGACCTCACGCATCCCCCTGATGACCTACGTGACGTGTCCGACGTTCCGTTACCACCCCGCGGTGGTGGCGCAGAAGGCGGCGACGCTGCAGTTGCTGTCCGAGGGCCGGTTCCGGCTCGGTCTCGGCTCGGGCGAGAACCTGAACGAGCACGTCGTGGGCGGCGGCTGGCCGTCCGTCGACGTCCGGCACGAGATGCTCCAGGAGGCTGTGGAGATCATCCGGGCACTCTTCGAGGGCGGCCATGTGAATCACCGCGGCACGCACTTCGACGTGGAGTCGGCCCGGCTGTGGGACCTGCCGGAGACCGCGCCGCCCATCGGCATCGCCGTCTCCGGCGAGCGTTCCTGCGCGCTCGCGGGCGAGCACGCCGACCTGGTCATCGCCACGGAGCCCAAGGCCGGACTGCTGGAGTCCTTCGACCGGCACGGCGGGGCGGGCAAACCGCGCGTGGGGCAGCTCCCGGTGTCCTACGACCCCGACCGGGACACGGCGATCAAGCGCGCCCACGCGCAGTTCCGCTGGTTCGGCAACGGCTGGAAGGTCAACTCCGAGCTGCCCCACCCGGACTCCTTCGAGGCGGCCACCCAGTTCGTCACCCCCGACGACGTCGCCGAGTCGATCCCCTGCGGCGACGACCCGGACGCGTTCGTGGAGGCCGTGCGCCCCTACGCCGAGGCCGGGTTCACCGAGGTCGCCCTGGTGCAGATCGGTGGCGAGACGCAACCCGCCTTCCTCGACTGGTCGGAGAAGACCCTGCTGCCCGCGCTGCGCGAGGCCCTGGGCCGGTCCTGAGACCCGGCACGAGGGATGACCCGGCACGGGGAATCACCCGTGCCGGGGAATCACCCGTCTGCCTGAGCATCTTGCGGGTGAGCGGGGTACTAGAGGGCTCCACGTCCGTCCTCCGGAGGCCCCAGTCGTGAATTCCCTCGTGCACAAGACCCTGGTCGTGCAACTCCAGGCGGGCGACGCCGACCGCTTCCCCGTGCTCGCCCACCTCGGTTACGACGCCGCGGACCCGTTCGCGCTCACCGTGGTCTTCAGTCACGACGGGCGCGTCCTCGCCCGCTGGTCGCTGGACCGGGAGATGGTGGGCGACGGGCTCACCCGCCCGGTCGGCATGGGCGACGTGCGGCTGCGGCCCGAGTCGCGGGGCCCGTGGGACGAGCTGCGGATCGAACTGCTCGGCGACGCCCGGCCCGACGGGGGCCGCCACCACGCCGTGGTGTTCGTGTGGGCGGCCGCCGTCGAGGCCTTCCTGCGCGAGACCCACGCCGTGGTGCGGCCCGGGGAGGAAGAGGTGTGCGTCGACGACTTCCTCGCGGAGATCATGGCCGAGGGCTGAGTCGGCCTCAGCGGGTCGTGTGGCGGTACCGGGTCCACAGCGGGATGCCGAACCAGCACAGCAGGTACCAGAACACCACCCCGGCCACGAGGTAGGGCACGAAACCGTCGTGGGTCGCCACGCGCAGGATCAGCAGGAGCGAGGCGGTCGTCGTGGCGAGCAGCAGGACCAGGCCGAGCAGGGTGAGCCGGGAGGCCCACCGCACGGCCTGGGGCTTCACGCGCCGCCCGGCGACGATGCGGTGCAGGGACACGGGACCGATCAGGGCGCCGGTCGTCACGGCCCCGAGGACCACCGTCACCAGGTAGATCATCTGGTCGGTGTCCGAGAGGTCGTCGTACTTCGGGGTGAACACCACGGTGAGGAGGAAGCCGAACAGGATCTGCACGCCCATCTGCGCGACGCGGACCTCCTGGATCAGCTCGGTCCACATGCGGTCCGCCCGCTCCTCCTCGGTCTCGTTGCGCCCTCTGCGCCGACCCGAGTCCACTCTCGCGCCCTGGTCCGTCACGGTTCCTCCCGGTTGCCGCGGCCTGCGTTCCCTTCCCTCTTCCCGGCTTCCCCGCCCTCAGGCGCCACGTCGGGCCGTCGGCGCCCGGTTTGAGTGATCAGCGCACGGATACACGGGCCCGGACCGACGCGAATCCAGGGAAGGGCGAAGAATGTCCGACACACAGCTCACCGTGACCCTCAGCGGTGGCGGCATCGACGACGCGCGGGCGATCGTCCGCGCACTGGAGGAGGTCTTCGGCGCACCGGACGGCCTCCCGGGGGACGAGCAGGCGACGGTGCGCACCGCGACCTTCGACTCCCCGGACGCTCCGCGGGCGTCCACGGCCGCCCGGGCGGGCTCGCTGTCGGAGCCGGTCTCGGTCACCGTCCAGGGCTCGCCCCAGGCCGTCGAGGCGGCGAGCGAGACGCTGTCCCACGCCTTCACCACACGGAACGAGGGGGCCGCCTCCGGCGACCAGGAGCGGGAACGACAGCTGCTCCTGGTGCCGTGACGTGCAGTACGCCTACCAGCGGCTCTCGACCTGGTCCTTGATCCGGCGGTCGTAGAGGTCGCGGATCGCCGTGAGCGTCTCTTCGGACAGCTCCGGCAGCCTGGCCGCGTCCGTGTTGGCGCGGGCCTGTTCGGGCGAACGCGCACCCGGGATCACCGTGGTGACGCCGGGCTGCTGGATGATCCAGCGCAGGGCCAGCTGGGCCGGGGTGTACCCCTCGGGGGCGAGCGCGGCGAACTCCGCGGCGGCCTCCACCCCGGTGGCGAAGTCGACACCGGAGAAGGTCTCGCCCTGGTCGAAGGCCTCGCCGTGGCGGTTGAAGTTGCGGTGGTCGTTCGCGGCGAAGACCGTGTCCCTGGTGTACTTGCCGGACAGCAGTCCGGAGGCCAGCGGTACCCGGGCGATGATGCCGACGCCCGCCTCACGGGCCGCCGGCAGCACTTCGCGCAGGGGCTTCATCCGGAACGGGTTGAGGATGATCTGCACGCTCGCCACGTTCGGCCGGGCGATCGCGGTCAGCGCCTCCGCGCAGGTCTCCACGCTGACCCCGTACGCGGCGATGCGCTCCTCCTCGACGAGGGTGTCCAGGGCGTCGTACACCTCGTCGCTGGAGTAGACGGGGGTCGGCGGACAGTGCAGCTGCACCAGGTCGACGACGTCCACGCCGAGGTTGCGCCGGGAGCGGTCGTTCCACTCACGGAAGTTGTCGAGGACGTAGTTCTGCGGGATCTGCTCGACCCGGCGGCCCATCTTGGTGGCGATCAGCACGTGCAGGTCGGGGCGGCCGCGCAGGAACCCGGCGATGGTCTCCTCGCTGCGCCCGTCGCCGTAGACGTCCGCGGTGTCGAAGAACGTCACCCCGGACTCGGCCGCCGCCTCCAGCACCGCGAGGGCTTCCTTGTCGTCGACGTCCCCCCAGTCGGCGCCCAGTTGCCAGGTGCCGAGGCCGACCACCGACGCGTGCTGATCCGACCTGTCGAAAGTGCGCTCGTCCATGGCGACAGTCTGTCACCCGGAGCGCTCCCGCACCGCGCCGGGACCTGCCGTGGCGGCCTGCCTAGTCGCGCGCGGCGAGACTCCGCGCCTGGACCGTCCGCGCGATCCTGGGTCCCAGCCAGCGCTTGAGGCGGCGCAGTGCCTCCAGTCGGCCGGCCGCCCGGTCGAGCCGGTGGTAGAGCCGGGGCGGGACGTACGGCAGCAGGGGCGAGTGGCGCTGGCCGAGCAGCGCGAACATGTGCTCCGGGGGGAGGCCGATGTAGCGGGGCAGGTTCTCGTACCACTGCGCGCTGAGCCGGGCCGCGCTCTGCACCGGCAGCAGGGCTTCCCTGCGTTCCCGCTCGTAGTGGGCGAGGGCCTCGGGGAGGGTCGCCCGTTCGCGCAGTGCGGCGGACAGGGCCATGGCGTCCTCCAGGGCGAGCGTGGTGCCGGCGCCGATGGAGTAGTGCGTGGTGTGGGCGGCGTCGCCGAGCAGGACGAGGTTGTCGCGGTGCCAGGTGCGGTTGGTGAGGGTGCGGAAGGTCTGCCACGAGCCGCCGGCGCCGGCCGCGGACCGTCCGGTGAGCGGGTGGCCGTCGAGGACGTCGGCGAAGAGCTTCTCCAGCACGGTCAGGGCCTCGGCCTCGTCGGCCCCGTCCAGCCCCAGGCCGGTCCAGGTCCCGGGCGCGCACTCGACCACGCAGGTGCTGCCCTCGGGGCCGAAGCCGTAGCCGTACGCCCAGATCCAGCCGTGGTCGGTCTCGGTGAACGCGAAGGTGAAGGCGTCGAAGACCTTGGTGGTGCCGAGCCAGGCGTAGGGGTTGCGCCCGGCCCGTACCTCGGTGCCGAAGTGGCCGGCGTGCCGGGTGCGCAGGGCGCTGCCCACTCCGTCGGCGGCCACGACGAGGTCGGCGGGGGGCGGGTCGGCGGCGTCGACCTCCAGGTCGAACTCCAGGCGTACGCCGAGGGCCCGGGCGCGGGCGGCGAGGATCTCCAGGAGCCGGTGACGGCCGATGCCGAAGCCCTCGTCCCCGCGGTGGCGGGCGCTCTCCCCGTCCACGTGGGCGACGCCGTCCCGCCAGCGCACGGAGTGCTCCTCGACGGCGCGCGCGGACTCGGGGTCGTGTTCGTGGAGACGGTCGAGCAGTCCGCGCCAGTAGGTCACGCCCCAGCCGTAGGTGGATCCCTCGGGGTTGCGCTCGTACACGGTGATGTCGTGGGAGGGGTCCTGCAGCTTCAGCAGGATCGACAGATACAGGCCGGCGGGTCCGCCACCGACGCATGCGACCTTCACACTCACCCCTGGAATGCCATCAAAACGGTCATATGGCATGGCACGTTAGCAGGGAGCCGCACCGCCGGGGACAACTCGGCGGCGGGCGACGGTGATTCACCGCGGAGACCGGCCGGCGGTTCGGCGGGGCAGCGGGGTGTGACCGGTGCGAGCGGTCCGGCGCGGGGCGCCCGGCCCTATCCGGCCGCCGCCGTGCGGCACTCGGGGTGGCCCCAGCCCTGGTCGTTCTTGGCGATGGGCTCACCGGCCGCGTAGGAACGGCCGCACAGGCACCGCCCGGGGAACTTGGCCTTGATGGTGCGCGCGGAGGCCCCGCCGCCCTTGCGGGTCGCGCCCGCCTTGCGCGGTGCCTTCTTCGTCGCCGGGGCGTCCGGTGCGGGCGGCGGCTCCGGGGAGCCGAGGCCACTGCCCGCCGGCTCCTGGACGACGGCGGCCTGGCTGGCGGCGCGGTCGGCGAAGTCGTTGAGGCGGTCGCCGTCCACCTGGTGGGCGGGCACGTAGCGGAACTCGACCGAGCGGCCGTCGAGCAGCTCGTCGATGCGCACGACCAGTTCCTGGTTGGCGACCGGCTTTCCGGCGGACGTCTTCCAGCCGTTGCGCTTCCAGCCGGGCAGCCAGGTGGTGACGGCCTTCATCGCGTACTGCGAGTCCATGCGGACCTCGAGCGGCACGTCCGGGTCCGTCGACGCCAGCAGGCGCTCCAGTGCCGTGAGTTCGGCGACGTTGTTGGTGGCCCGGCCGAGCGGGCCCGCCTCCCAGCGGACCGGGACCTCCCCCGCGTCGGCGACCACCCAGGCCCAGCCGGCCGGACCCGGGTTCCCCTTCGAAGCCCCGTCGCACGCGGCCACCACACGTTCACGCATGCGACCGATCATGCCATGGCTCGGCGGGTCACCCGGACGGGGTTCAGGAGACGTCCGTGGCCTTCGGCATCTCCCCTTGCGTCTTCGTGAGGTCGATCACCGAGAAGGTCGCGCCCTGCGGGTCGCCGAGCGTGGCGTACCGGCCGAAGGGCGAGTCCGTCGGCCCGAACCGCAGGACGCCGCCGAGCGCGGTGGCGCGGGCCACGGCGTCGTCGCAGTCGGCGACGGTGAAGTAGACGTTGATGTGGGGCGGCACCTCGGGCGGGAAGTCGTCCGTCATGGCCATGCGGCCGAGGACGGTGCGATCGCCCAGGTCGTAGAGGCGGAAGTCCACCCCGTCGTCCTCCATCTGCTTCGCCGTGTAGGAGAAGACGGCGGGGAAGAAGGCGTCCGACTTCCCGGGCTCGCGGGTGAAGACCTCGGCCCAGCAGTACGCGCCGGGCTCGGCCGTCGTCTCGAAGCCCTCGTGGGTGCCGCCCTGCCAGATCCCGAAGACGGCGCCTCCCGGGTCGCGCGCCAGGCACATGGTGCCGAAGTCGTCGACCCGCATCGGCTCCATCACGATCTCGCCGCCCGCCTCACGGATCCGCCCGGCGGTCGCCGCGGCGTCCGGGGACGCGAGGTAGAGGCACCACTGCGCCGGTTCCTCCTGGCCGGGCAGGGGCGGCACCACGGCCGCGACCGCCTTGCCGTCGGCGTAGCACTGCGTGTAGTCGCCGTACTCCGACGACGACTCGCCGAAGGTCCAGCCGAGGACGGCGCCGTAGAAGCGCTTGGCTCCTTCGAGGTCGCCGAACATCGCGTCGGCCCAGCAGGGGGCTCCTTCAGGTTGCACGGCCATGACCGCCGCCTCCCGTGCGATGGGGTGAATGGTCCGGGTGAGGGACGCTCCGTCTCCTCACGCTAGTCACCACCTCCCGACGCCGCGCGCCGGCTGCCGTCTCACTCGCCGGCGTACGCCTTCTCCAGCGCGGCGATGTCGAGCTTGCGCATCGTCATCATGGCCTGGTTGGCGCGCGCGACCTTCGTGGGGTCCGGGTCGCGGAACATCTCCTCCAGCCGCGCCGGGACGACCTGCCAGGACACGCCGAACCTGTCCTTGACCCAGCCGCAGGGTCCCTCCTCGCCGCCGCCCTCGGTGAGCGCGGTCCAGTAGTGGTCGACCTCTTTCTGGTCGTGGCAGGTGATCTGGAAGGAGATCGCCTCGTTGAACGTGAACTCCGGGCCGCCGTTGAGGGCGACGAACTTCTGGCCGTTGGCCGTGAAGTCGACGGTGAGCACGTTGCCGGCGGGCTGGTGCGCACCCTCGGGGTAGTGGGTGACGGCGCCGATGGCGGAGTTCTCGAAGAGGGACACGTAGAAGCGGGCGGCCTCCTCCGCCCGGCCGTCGAACCAGAGACACGTGGTGAATCCGTCGGTGTCCATGAGTACCTCCTGGGCGTGGAACACGGTCACCACTGTCGACCGGAGCGGGCCGGAGAACTCATCGGTCGGGGCGCCGCCGGTCCCGACGGCGGGAGCGATCTGCCCGTGGCGAATCTGCCGCGGGCAGAGAAACCCCCGCACGGGGCCGTGGCGGGCCAAGAGTGGAGGGACCGCGGCGTTCCGGCCGCGTACGGCTCACTCGACGACTCGACTAGGAGCGCCGATGTCTCCACTCATCACCGGCCCCGCCCCGGCCGCCCCGCCCCGGGCGGAGGAGGGTGACACCCCCGCGACCCGCTTCGACGACCACCTGGCCGCACAGCTGCTCACGCAGCGGATCGTGCTGCTGGGCACCCAGGTCGACGAGGTCTCCGCGAACCGGGTCTGCGCCCAGCTGCTGATCCTCTCGGCGGAGGACCCCCGCACCGACATCAGCCTGTACATCAACAGCCCCGGCGGCTCCGTGCACGCGGGGCTCGCCATCTACGACACGATGCGGCTGATCCCGAACGACGTCTCGACGCTCGCCATGGGGTTCGCCGCCAGCATGGGGCAGTTCCTGCTGAGCGTCGGCGCGGCGGGCAAGCGCCACGCCCTGCCCAACGCGCGGATCATGATGCACCAGCCGTCGGCGGGCATCGGCGGAACCACCGCCGACATCGAGATCCAGGCCGACAACCTGGAGTTCACCAAGCGCACCATCGAGCGGATCACGGCCGAGCACACCGGTCAGAGCCCGGAGACCATCTCCCGGGACGGGGACCGCGACCGCTGGTTCACGGCCGAGGAGGCCAAGGAGTACGGAATGGTGGACCAGGTCGTCCAGTCCCTCGCGGACGTGCGCCCGGCCGCCACCAGGCGACGGATGGGGCTGTGACATGGGGAGCTACACGATTCCGAGCGTCGTCGAGCGGACTCCGCAGGGTGAGCGCTCCTACGACGTCTTCAGCCGGCTGCTGTCGGAGCGGATCATCTTCCTGGGCACCGAGATCGACGACGGTGTCGCCAACGTCGTGATCGCGCAACTCCTCCATCTGGAGTCGTCGGCCCCGGAGAGCGAGATCGCGGTCTACATCAACTCCCCCGGCGGCTCGTTCACGTCGCTGATGGCGATCTACGACACGATGACGTTCGTGCAGGCGCCGATCTCCACGTTCTGCGTCGGGCAGGCGGCCTCCACGGCGGCGGTGCTGCTGGCCGGCGGGGACCCCGGGCGGCGGTTCGTGCTGGAGCACGCGCGGGTCCTGCTCGGGCAGCCGGCCAGCGGCGGGCGGCAGGGCACGGTCTCCGACCTGGCGCTGCAGGCCAAGGAGATGGTCCGCATCCGCGCCCAGGTCGAGGAGGTGCTGGCCCGCCACACGCACCACGACGTGACGACGCTGCGCGCCGACATGGACCGCGACAAGGTGTTCTCCGCCGAGGAGGCCGTGGCCTACGGGCTGGCCGACGAGGTGCTCGGCCGACGGCTGGCGCGGGTGTGAGGGGCCGGGCCGGCGTCCGCGGGACGCCGGCCCGTACGGCGGTCAGGCCGCCAGGCACATCCCGTCGCGCCGGGCGGCGGACGTACCGCGCGGCCGGCTCGTGCCGGTGTGCCGTGAGGTGAGGCGGACCAGCTCTCCCTGGGCCCGCGCCAGCAGATCACCGAGCCCCAGTCCGAGGGCGCCCGCCGCGGCGGCCAACACCTCGGACGACGCCTCCTTGCGTCCGCGCTCCACCTCCGACAGGTACGGCGTCGAGATCCGGGCGGTCTCCGCCACCTCCTTCAGGGTGCGTTCCTGGGAGAGGCGCTCACGGCGCAGGACGTCGCCGACCAGATCGCGCCACAGGGGCTCTCTGACGGCGGGGCGGGCTCCTGGACGCGCGGTCTGCGGGCGCAGGGCGATGACGCGGGCTTCGTTCGGCAGATGGCTGGTCACCTCCTCAGCCTAGGAGCCGGGCCGCGCGACGGAAGGGGCCACGATTGCGCCCAGAGGGAAATCGCCGGGTGCCACTCACCGTCGACGGGACTACGCTGGGGAGTGACAGAGCACGCCGCGACGCCGTGGCACCGTTTTTCGGCCACCCGTGAAAGACGGGGGCATGGGTCGCCGCGCCCCGGGTATCCGCAAGCGGGAAGAGCCTAGGGAGAGACGTCGAACCGTGACTTTCGTGGGAGAGGTAATGGAGACCGCCGTGATCCGGCCGAAAGCACAGGTCGTCGGGGAGACAACCGGGAGCAGGACGGGTGACGGACCACTGCCGGGTGTGGTGGACCCTCGCGCCGTGGCTCCCCGCGACGCACGGCAGCTGTCCCGCCAGTTCTTCCAGCGTCTGACGGAACTCGAAGAGGGCACGCACGAGTACCAGTACGCGCGCAACACCCTGATCGAGATGAACATGTCGCTCGTGCGGTTCGCCGCCGGCCGCTTCCGCGGGCGCGGGGACGACATGGACGACGTCGTCCAGACCGGCATGATCGGCCTGATCAAGGCCATCGACCGGTTCGAACTGTCGCGCGAGGTCGAGTTCACCTCCTTCGCGCTGCCGTACATCGTCGGCGAGATCAAGCGCTTCTTCCGTGACACCACCTGGGCCGTGCACGTGCCGCGACGCCTGCAGGAACTGCGGGTGGAGCTGGCCAAGGCCCGCGAGGAGCTCTCCTCCCGGCTGGACCGCGAACCCACCGTCGCCGAACTCGCCACGCTGAT
Organism: Streptomyces ambofaciens ATCC 23877; assembly: GCF_001267885.1. Lineage (NCBI taxonomy): Bacteria > Bacillati > Actinomycetota > Actinomycetes > Kitasatosporales > Streptomycetaceae > Streptomyces > Streptomyces ambofaciens. The sequence goes on from NZ_CP012382.1 coordinate 922,530, forward strand.
GAACATCAGCGAGAACGAGGTGGTCGAGGGCCAGATCGCGTCCAACGGCTACAACTCCTCCTCGCTGGACGCGGCTCTGACCGGGGACGGCCCCGAGGGCGGCGAGTCGGTCCTGGCCGACTTCATCGGCGTCGAGGAGGACGGGCTGCGGCTCGTCGAGGACTTCCACTCGCTCGCCCCGCTGATGGCCGAGCTCAGTGAGCGCGACCGGCAGATCATCCACATGCGGTTCGTGGAGGAGGCCACGCAGGCGGAGATCGGCGAGCGGCTCGGCTGCTCGCAGATGCACGTGTCGCGGCTGATCAAGCGGATCATCACCCGGCTGCGCGAGGGCATGCTGGGTGAGCTCGGCTGCGCCTGACGGCGGAGGCAGGAGCGTAGACGCGGTGGTCGCCCCACGCTCAGCAGTGGGGCAGAACGTCCGTGCCTCGGTGATTCACCCCCCGGTGATTCACGCCTCGGTGAGGGGAATCGTCGCCCGCACCCGCTTGCCGACCGGTACGTGTTCGACGACGACCGACTCCGTCAGGGCGTGGACGATCTCCAGTCCGTGCCGGCCGACGCGTTCGGGGTCACGCGGAAAGCGCTCGGGCACCGCGCCGCTGCTGTCGTAGACGGTCACCGCGACGGTGGCGTCCGTGCCCTCCAGTTCCAGGATGTACGGGCCCTTGCTGTGCCGGTCCGCGTTGGTGATCAGCTCGCTCACCACCAGCAGGACGGCTCCGTCGGCCCGGGGCCCGATCGTGGCGCACCACTCGGTCCTCAGCTGCTCCAGGAAGAGCGAGGCGAAGGAACGGGCCTGCGCGATGCAGCCCGGCTCGCCGGAGTAGTGCGCCGCCTGCCTCAGCGGGTCAACGGGTACGTCGAAACCAGTCGGTATCACTGCCCCGTCCAGGAACTCGGTCATGCGTTTCTCTCTCGGAAGCCGGACTGGCCGGACGCTGCTGCACCTGTCCTCGTACCCCGAGCCCGGCCTCACAGTCCCCGCGTCTTCACACTGCGGGCATTGTCACAGTGTCGCGGGGCACCCGGAGGTACGGGAAGGGTGTGCGATGAACGAACTGATGACCGCACGAAGCCTCACCACCCGGCCGGTGGTCACCCTCGGCGGCGACGCCGTCGCTCATGTCAAGGACACCGTATGCGACGACGCCGCGAGTCGGATCACCGGTTTCACCCTGACCGGGCGCGGTCTGCTGTCCGGCCCGCTGAAGGAGGGTCTGCCCTGGACCTCCGTGTACTCGCTGGGCCATGACGCGGTGATGATCCGCGACCGGCGGGCGCTGGTGAGCGCCGCCGTGCAGGCGCCCCAGCAGACCCTGCGGGCCCGGATGACGGGGGCTCCCGTGGTGACGGACGCGGGTGCCGAGATCGGCACGGTGCTGGACGTCGTGGTGGAGGGCGGCACCGGCGGGCGGGTCGTGGGCTTCCGGGTGGCGGCGAGCAGGTGGTTCGCGCCGGGTCCCAGCCGGCACCGGCGCCGGGTGTACGTGCCGCGCGGCGAGACGCTCACGGTGGCCGGCCGGGCCCTGGTCCTGCCCCACGCCGCCGTCCGGCACGTCGCCGACGATCTTCCGGGCCTCACCGCCGTCGTCGGTGGTGTCGCCGGCCGGCGCAGGGGTGCGCTGCCGTGATGCTGTTCACCGAGGTGCGGGGGCTGCCGGTGGTGCCGGCCGGGGCGGGGCCGCTCGGCACCGTGACGTCCCTCACCGTCGACATCGCATCCGGCGCGGTGAGCCATGTCCGGCTCCGTGGCGGCCTCTTCCGCAAGGAGACGGTGCTGCCCTGGGACGCGGTGCGGGCGATCGGCCCCGGCGCCGTCCGGGTCCGGCCCGCCGCGGTCCCCGACCGGGCCCCGCACCGCCACGACCTGCTGGGCCGTCAGGTCCTGACCGATGCGGGCGGCGGGCACGGCACGGTGCTCGACGTGGCGTTCGTCCCGGAGACGGGCCGGGTCCTCGCGGTCTTCACCACGCGGGGCGAGGTGGCTCCCGACCGCCTGATCGGGCTGGGCGACCACGCCCTCGTCGTCCGGGCGGGCTGAGACCGCTCGGAGGGACGCGGAGAGGTGCCGTTCGCCATCCCTTCCGCGCTCTTCGTGCTCCCCCCGGTGCTCTCAACCGGTGTGAAGGACCCGGAAGCGGCCGGGTTCCGCCGGGTCGCGGTCGACGACCTGGGTCGGCGCCCAGGCCCATTGCCACACGCTGACGCCGGGTGCACGGGAGAACCGGATCGGCCCACGGGTGCCTTCGACCGCGACGCGCGGCCAGGCTCCGGCGGTGCCCGACCGGTCCGTGCCGCGGGTACGCAGTACTTCGGCGAGGACCGCGACGGTGTCGTAGCCCTCGAAGGCGACGAAGGAGGGCTCTTCGCCCAGCCGCTCGCGCAGGGCGGTCGCGACGCGCGCACCCAGGGGACCGAGGCGCTCGGGCAGGTAGCGCAGGAACGGGACCGCGGCGCCGTCGCGGCCCAGCGACGCGGCCCACTCGGCGAACTCCGGTTGCCCGGCCGGAGCGCCGATCATGACCTCGGCGAGACGCCGGTCGCGGCGCACGGACCTGACGAGGGACACCGCGGGCTCCGGGTGGCCGACCAGCAGCAGGAGAGCCGTGGCGCGGCCGTCGACGACCGCGTCGCACACGGCAGCGGGGTCGAGCGTACGCGCGTCGAGGTCGATGACGGTGCCGCCGCGGGGCGCGAGGTGGTCCCGCAGGATGCGCGCCCCGGACGCCCAGTAGACGCTCGGTTCGGCCGCCACGGCGATCCGGCGGTGGCCGGCGCCGAGGAGGAAGTCCGCGTAGGTGCGCCAGCCGTGGGACTGCGCCGGGGCGAGGCGTGCCACCCATGGCGTCGGCCGTTCGGTGAGCGCGTCCAGCACCGCGGAGGAGCACAGGAACGGCAGGCCGAGGGCGTCGGCCCGCGCGGCGGCGGCGCGGGCGACGACGCTGTGGTACTCCCCCGCCAGGGCCGCCACGCCCAGACGCGCCAACTCGTCCACGACCGCGGCGGCCCTGCGCGGGTCGGCCGCGGTGTCCCGGACCACCAGTTCCAGCGGCACTCCGGCGATCCCGCCGGAGTCGTCGGCCTCCCGCACGCCCAGTTCCAGCCCGGCGAGCAGGTGGCGGCCCGCCTCGGCCCAGCCCGGCCGGCTCAGTGGAACGAGAGCGCCGATCCGCACGCGTGGCCTCTCGGCCCGGTCCGCCGGGGGCGACGCCGATGGTGTCCGCATGTGCCGGTCCCTCCCCCGTGGCGATCCGGTCGCCGTTCGTCGGGTCGATCGGCCTCATTGCATCCACCGCCGTCGCCGTGGGGCAAGCGATTAATCGCACGCCGTCTCCCCGCGCGCCGTCTCCCCGCGCGCCGTTCTCCTCGCACGCCGTTCTCCTCGCACGCCGTTCTCCTCGCACGCCGTGCCGTCCGGCTCCGCCGCGACGCCGCCGCGGGTGCGGGCCCGGCGCGGGTGCGGGCCCGGCGCGGACGGTCGTGTCGGCGGGCGGGAGCGGCGGCCGCTGCTTAGCGTGGCAGCGTGAGTTCGCGAACCCCCTCCGGTCCCCCCGGTTCGGCAGTTGCCACGCACGGCTGGCTCCAGGCCCTGGGGGTGGTGCTGGCCGGGCTGGTCGCCATGGGGGCCGTGGCCGCGCTCGGACTGTGGGCGGCCGGCGCCGCGGACCTGCCCGACAACGCCTTTCCCCGGGTCGTCACGGCCACCGTCGTCACCGCCGTGGGCGGGTCCCTGGAGCTGTCCGGTGACGCAGGGGGGTTCGCGGACACCGATGCCGGACTGACGGTGCTGCCGCTGTCCGTCACCCTGACCGGGGCGCTGGTGGTCGCGCGGGGGTTTCTGCGGCCGCTGCGTCGCCGGGCCGTCGCCGGACCGGCCGAGTCGGCCGGCTGGGCCGGCTGGGCCGGCTGGGCCGGCTGGGCCGGCTGGGCCTGCCGGATCGCCGTCCTGTGGCTGCTCGCCCTGCTCGGGCTGGCCTTCTCCGCGCGGCAGACCTTCGAGGTGTCCCTCGGGGAGGGGGTGCTGAGCGACCTCGGCGACCTCTTCGGCGTCACGCCGACGGTCGGCTTCACCACGAACGTGCCCTTGACCGTCCTCTTCGGGCTGCTGTGGCTGGCGGGCGTGCTCCTGCTGGCCCTGCTGGTCCCGCGCGGGGCGCCGCTGCCCGGACGGCTGCTGCGCCACGTGCCCTCGGTGCGTCCGACGGCGTACGCGATGACCGCGTTGCTGCTCGCGTACGTCGTCGTCGGCGGTGTCGTCGGGCTGGTCGTCGCCGGGACGCGGGGGCACCCGGCGGACACGTTCGCGGTACTGCTGCTCGGCCTGCCGAACCTGGCGTGGCCGGCGCTGACGATCGGACTCGGCGCCACCTGGGAGGGACGCGTGGAGGGGCCGTTCGGGCTGCCGATGCCGCACGTCCTCGACGAGGTGCTGCGCACCCCCGACGTGTCGACCCTGAACCTGGGGACGCTCGCCGAGCGCGACGGGCGGTGGTGGTGGCTCCTGGTCGCCGCGGCGGTCCTGCTCCTGGCGGCCGGGTTCGTGCTGGCGTCCCGCTCTCCGGCCGGGACACCGGCCTGGGTGCACGCCCTGCACATGGCCGTGGCGCTGGCCCTCACGGTCCTCATGATCACCCTGGTCGGGCGGATCTCCGCGCACTACGGTCTGTCGGTGCTCGGCATCGGCGACCTGGCCGGCGGGCTCGAGGGGGAGGTGTTCCTGCGGCCTCGGCTGCGCAGCGCGGTCGGTCTCGCCCTGCTGTGGGGGCTGGTCACCGGGTTCCTCGGGGCGTTGCTCGCGCGATGGGCGGCCCGGCGGGCCGACGGGGACGGGGCCCGGCCCCGGGGATGAGGCCGGAAGATGCCGGTTCCGGCTCAGGCGACGGGGACGACCAGGGGCGGGGAGGCCCGCTGCATGCGCAGCGCGTCCACGGACTCGGCCATGAGCTCGTACTCGGTGGTGTCGTCACTGGTGGCGATGCGCACCAGGCGCCCTGCCGCCAACTCGTCGGCGACCAGCTCCTGTTGGACGTCGTCGGCGCACCAGGTGCGCAGCACGCGCGAAACGTCGGGTGCGTCGTCGGCGACGGGAGTCAGGGCGCCGCGCGGTAAGTGGGGGGTGTCGGGCTGCGGGTCGAGCCGTTCGGCGATCCAGGACGCACGGTCGCGCAGCCACCACAGGGCGAGGGCGAGGGTGGGGGCCCGGTAGGTGCCGAGCGGTACACCGATGCGCCGGCCGCCGCAGACGCCGTAGGCGGTGACATGGCACAGGAACTCGTCGTGCACTGCTCCCCTCCCCCGTCGCCCGGCCCGCCGGCCGGTCGGGCCGGCGTCCGCGTGACTCGTGTGCGGTGCGTGAGGACGCTGTCGCGTGGTGTGAGACGCCCTAGAGGTGAGTATGTTCAGTGCTGAACCACTGTCACCATGAATTTCCGGCCAGTCTCCTGGCATATTCACGGTCGTTGGTGGCCGAAACACAGCGCAGGACCTTTCCGCCTCCACGGGCCCGGCGCACGCCGCTCCCACCGCCCTCGGGCGGCGCGGGTATGACCCCCGGGGTAATCGACGGCGGCGTCGGCCGCGGGCATGGTGGCGTCATCGGGTCGCCGCGACCGGCACCCGGCCCCTGACCAGCGCACACCGTCTCGATGGAGGTCGATCGCCATGTCCGCACCCACCCGCCGTTTCGAGGACGCCGTCACCCGCTACTTCGAGGCCTGGAACGCCGGGCCGCACGCCCTGGCCAAGGCGGTCGCCGCGGCCTGGACCAATGACGGCAGCTACACCGATCCCCTGGCCGACGTCCGCGGCCACGAGCAGATCGCGGCCGTGATCGCGGCGGCGCACGAGCAGTTCCCCGGCTTCGTCTTCCGCCTGTCGGGCTCCGTCGACGGGCACCACGACACGGCGCGCTTCTCCTGGGAGCTGGTGAGCGAGGCCGACGGCTCGGCGCCCGTGGCCGGGTCCGACGTGGTCACGCTGGACGGTGAGGGACGCATCCGGGCCGTGTTCGGCTTCCTGGACCGGGTGCCCGCCGGGGCGTGACGGTCCGCGGCCGGCGATGAGTTCCGCCGCTCCCGGGGGTCTACCGGGAAAGGACCACCGACACCCCTGGGGGCTACGCCGTGACGACCATGAGCCGGGATCTCGACGAGGAGTTCACCGCCACGCTGCGCAAGAGCGCGAACAAGGGTGGCTGGACCTATCTGGTCTGGCCGAAGTCCGCCGAGTTCTTCGGCACGCGTGGACTGGTGAAGGTCCGCGGCACCCTCGACGGACACGCGTTCCGCGGCTCCTTCATGGCGCTGGGCGACGGCACGCACAAGCTGCCGGTGAAGGCCGCCCTCCGCCGGGCCCTCGGCAAGGAGGAGGGCGACACGGTCAGGGTCCGGCTGGAGGAACGGCTCGGCTGAGTGCGCTACCGCGTGACGATCTTGTCGATCCGGGCCAGCTCGTCGGCGCCGAAGGCGAGGTTCCCGATGGCCGACACGCTGTCCTCCAGCTGCCGCGGGCTGCTCGCGCCCACCAGCGCGGACGTCACCCGGCCCTCGCGCAGGACCCAGGCCAGGGCCAGCTGGGCGAGCGACTGGCCGCGGGACCGGGCGATCTCGTTCAGCTCACGCAGCTTGCCGACCAGTTCCCCGGTGAGCGCGTCGGAGTTCAGGAAGGGGCTGTCGCTCGCGGCGCGCGAGTCCTCCGGGATGCCGTCGAGGTAGCGGCCGGTCAGCAGGCCCTGTTCCAGCGGGGAGTAGGCGATGGAGCCGACCTGGAGCTCGTCGAGGGTGTCCAGGAGGCCGCTGGTCTCGGGGCGGCGGTCGAGCATGGAGTAGCGCGGCTGGTGGATCAGCAGCGGGGTGCCCAGCTCGGCGAGGATGCGCGCGGCCTCGCGGGTCTGCTCGGGCGAGTAGTTGGAGACGCCGACGTACAGCGCCTTGCCCTGCTGCACCGCGGTGTGCAGGGCGCCCATCGTCTCCTCCAGGGGAGTCTCCGGGTCGGGGCGGTGCGAGTAGAAGATGTCGACGTGGTCCAGACCCATCCGGGACAGGCTCTGGTCGAGGGAGGACAGCACGTACTTGCGCGAGCCCCACTCGCCGTACGGGCCCGGCCACATCAGGTAGCCGGCCTTGGTGGAGATGACGAGCTCGTCGCGGTACGGCGCGAAGTCGGCCTTCAGCGCCTCGCCGAGGGCGGACTCGGCGGAGCCGGGCGGCGGGCCGTAGTTGTTGGCGAGGTCGAAGTGGGTGACACCGAGGTCGAAGGCGCGGCGCAGGATGGCGCGCTGGGTCTCCACGGGACGGTCCGGGCCGAAGTTGTGCCACAGGCCGAGCGAGAGCGCGGGGAGCTTCAGGCCGCTGCGTCCGGTGCGCCGGTAGGGCATGTCCGCGTAGCGGTCGGGGTGTGCGGTGTACAACGCGACTCCAGAGGGGTTGGCACCCGGGGTACGGGGCTTGGGCGGAACCGCGTCCCACTCTGCCGTGACCTGCGGACAGTGGTCCAACAGAAGAATCCGATGGGATTGTGCGGTTACGCTTCTCAATCATGGAACTGCGTCATCTCCAGCACTTCGTGGCGGTCGCCGAGGACCAGCACTTCACCCGCGCGGCGGAACGGCTGCTGGTCTCCCAGTCCGGCCTCTCGGCGTCCATCCGGGCCCTGGAGCGCGAGCTGCGGGCGCCGCTGTTCGTGCGCACGACGCGCAGCGTGACGCTGACGGAGGCCGGACGGGCGCTGCTGGGCGAGGCGGAGCGCATCCTGGCACAGGTCCGCTCGGCGCACGAGGCGGTCGCCGCGGTGCAGGGCGTCCTGCGCGGCACGCTGTCGCTGGGGGCCGAGCAGTGCATCGCCGGAGTGCCGGTGGCGGGACTGCTGGCGGCGTTCCGGCACCGGCACCCGGACGTGGAGATCCGGCTGCGGCAGGCGGGCTCGGGCGAGCTGGCGGAGGAGGTCGCGGCCGGGCGGCTCGACCTGGCCTTCGCCTACCGGACGCAGGACGACACCGACCAGTTGCGGTCGGTGTCGCTGGCCGGCGAGCCGATGACCGTCCTGTGCCACCCCGGTCACCGCCTCGCCACGGCCGACGCGGTGCGGTCACCGCACGACCTGGCCGACGAGGTCTTCGTCGACTTCCACCCGGACTGGGGCCCGCGCCGCGTCACGGACGCCGCCTTCGCCGCGGCGGGCGTGCGGCGGACCGTCGCCCTGGAGGTGAACGACGTGCACGGCCTGCTGGACCTGCTCGACGAGGACCTCGGCATCGCGGTCGTGCCGCGGCACTTCCGGCACAAGCGGGCCTCGCTCACCTCGCTGCCCCTGAAGGACAGCGCCGAGACGGCGTACGAGACCATCGCGCTGCTGCCGCCCGCGCAGGCCACCAGTCCGGCGGCGCGGGCGCTCATGGGACTGCTCGGAACGGGGAGCGGGTGAGGGCGGACTGCGCGATGGTGGACGCATGCATGCGAAGGACATCCTCATCGAGGGCTACGGCCGCATCCAGGAAGAAGTCCACGCCGCCGTCGAGGGCCTGGACCCCGACGGCCTGAACGCACGGCCCGCCGACGGCGCCAACTCCCTCGCCTGGCTCGTCTGGCACCTCACCCGCGTCCAGGACGACCATGTGGCGGACGCCTTCGGGCTCGACCAGGTGTGGCTCACCGGAGAGTGGCACAAGCGCTTCGGCCTCGGGCTGCCCTCCCACGACACCGGGTACGGGCACAGCCCGGCGCAGGTCGCCAAGGTGCGGGTCGACTCCGCGGAGCTGCTGACCGGCTACTACGACGCCGTGCACGAGCAGACGCTCGGAGCCCTGCGCTCGCTGGCCGCCAAGGACCTGGAGCGGATCGTGGACGAGAACTGGGACCCGCCGGTCACGTTGGGCGCCCGCCTGGTCAGCGTCCTGTCCGACGATCTCCAGCACGTCGGACAGGCCGCCTATGTGCGCGGGCTGGTTCAGAGCGCCGCGGCGTAACCCGGCAGGACGACGTCCTCGATCAGGGCCCTGCGCTCGTCGAACGGGATGAACGCGCTCTTCACCGCGTTCACCGTGACCGTGCGCAGGTCCTCGGCCGTCCAGCCCGCCTGCTCGACCAGCAGGGACATCTCACGGGTCATCGTCGTGCCCGACACGAGACGGTTGTCGGTGTTGAGGGTGACGCGGAAGCCGAGGTCCTTGAGCGCCGTGATGGGGTGCTCGGCGATCGAGGTGGCGGCGCCGGTCTGGAGGTTGGAGGTCGGGCACATCTCCAGGGCGATCCGGCGGTCGCGGATCCAGCCCGCGAGGCGGCCCAGCTTGCCGGCCGCGAGGTCGGGGATGTCGTCGGTGATGCGCACGCCGTGGCCGATGCGCTGGGCGCCGCACACCTGGAGCGCCTGGTGGATGCTGGGCAGCCCGTGCGCCTCGCCGGCGTGGATGGTGAAGGGCACGCTCTCGCGGCGCAGGTGCTCGAAGGCGTCCAGGTGGTCGGCGGGCGGGAAGCCGTCCTCGGCGCCCGCGATGTCGAAGCCGACGACGCCCGCGTCCCGGAAGGCGACCGCGAGGTCGGCCGTCTCGCGGGTGCGGTCGAACATCCGCATCCCGCACAGCAGGGTGCCGACGCGGACCGGCGTACCCGCGGCGGCAGCCTTGGCCATGCCGCCGGCCAGCCCCTCCTGAACGGTCTCGACGACCTCGGCGAGGGTGAGGCCGCCCTTCAGCATGAGCTCGGGGGCGTAGCGGACCTCGCCGTAGACGACCCCGTCGGCGGCGAGGTCGAGGACGTACTCCTCGGCCGTGCGCAGCAGCCCCTCGCGGTTCTGCATCACGGCGAGGGTGTGCTCGAAGGTGGCGATGTAGCGCACCAGGTCCCCGGAGTTGGCGGCCTCGAAGTACCAGGCGGCCAGCTCGTCGGGGTCGGTGGTGGGCAGGGTGTGGCCGACGCTCGCCGCCAGCTCCACGACCGTGGCGGGGCGCAGGCCGCCGTCGAGGTGGTCGTGCAGCACCGCCTTGGGGAGGCGGCGGAGGGTCTCGGTGTCTATGCGCGTAGATGACATGTGTGGCGGTTCCTCGGCGGGTCGGTGCGGAAGTTCGGGAGGGGTCAGGAGGCGGACGGCTGGAGCAGGTCCCAGCGGTTGCCGTACAGGTCCTGGAAGACGGCGACCGAGCCGTAGGGCTCGTGCCGGGGAGCCTCCAGGAAGGTCACGCCCGCGGCGGTCATGCGGGCGTGGTCGCGGGCGAAGTCGTCGGTGTGCAGGAAGAAGCCGACACGTCCTCCCGTCTGGTCGCCGACCCTGGCCCGCTGGGCCTCACCCTTGGCCCGGGCCAGCAGCAGCGCGGTGCCACCGCCCTCCGTGCCGGGCTCCACGACGACCCAGCGGGAGCCGTCGGGCCGGGGCGCGTCCTCGGCGAGGTGGAAACCGAGGGCCTCGGTGTAGAAGCGGATCGCCTCGTCGTAGTCGTCGACGACGAGGGTGACCAGGGCGACGCGTCTCATCGGAGCCTTTCGGGAGGGGCGATTGACGGGAGAGGTTATACGTAAAACCCATCGCTGCGCCAGTCTCGGACCGGTCTCCGGTCCTACGTCCCGGGCCCGAGGCGCGGGCGCCGTCCGCCCACTAGCGTCACGATCATGGAGAGCACCGCACCACCGCGCGGGCCCGCGCGACGCAGGCAGGACGTACTGGACCGACTGGCACGGGAGATGGACATCTGGGTGGCCACGGCGGACGCCGGCGGTCTGCCGTGCATGGTCCCGCTCTGGTTCGTGTGGCACGAGGAGTCGGTCTGGCTGTGGACCCGCCCCACGAATCCGACCGGTCGCAACCTGAGGGACGGCGGCCGGGCCAGGCTGGCGCTCGGACACACCCGTGACGTCGTCCTGATCGACGGCGAGGCGGAGACGTTCGGCGCGGGCGAGGTGCCCCCGGCCGCGGCCGCGGCGTTCCTCGCCAAGACCGGCTGGGACCCGCGCGAGGACCAGGCGCCGTACGCCTGCTACCGGGTGCGTCCGCTCGCGGTGCAGGCCTGGCACGAGGAGCACGAGCTGAAGGGCCGGCACATCATGCGGGACGGGGCCTGGACCGCGTAGCCCGGGGCGCGCGTTCCGGTAGGGGGCCGGGGCGCGTTCCGGTACGGGGCCGGGGGCGCGTTCCGGTACGGGCCCGACGGGCGTCCCGGTACAGGCCCGACGGGCACCTGTCCCGGTACGGGCCCGAGCGGGCACCCCGGTACGGGCCCGGCGGGCACCCCGGTACGGGCCCGGCGGGCACCCCGGTACGGGCCCGGCGGGCGCCCCGGGCCCGTACGTGCATCCCGGTGCGGGCCCGGCTCGCTTCGGCGCCGTGACCGCGCGGCACCCCACCGGACCGGCCGGGCCTCGCCCCTGCCGCTCCGAGCAGGGGCCCGCACGCCACCCGCGCCGTGCCAGGGCGGTCCCCGGCGACCGTGCGGCCCGGCCGGTGGGTGGGCGGCCACGAGACGGGTACTCCGACCTCCATCCGCGAGCCCGCCGACCCGGGCCCGAGCGACCGCGACCGCCTCCGGACAGGAACCCCTCCATGGACCCGTCCCTCGACGACAGCCTCCGCCTCCACTTCGTCGGCAACGCGACCCTGCTCCTCCAGTACCGCGACCTCAGCCTGCTGACCGATCCGAACTTCCTGCACCGGGGCCAGCGTGCTCACCTCGGCTACGGGCTGGTGAGCCGGCGTCTGACCGAACCCGCGCTGGACCCCGCGGACCTGCCGAGCCTGGACGCGGTGGTCCTCTCCCATCTGCACGGCGACCACTGGGACAGGCGCGCACGGCGGCACCTGTCCCGGTCGTTGCCGATCGTCACCACTCCGCACGCCTCCCGGCGCCTGCAGGGCGTGCACGGCTTCCACCGGGCCGTGGGACTGCGTACCTGGCAGGAGGAGACGGTGCGCCGTGGGGAGACCCAGGTCCGGGTCACGGCCCTGCCGGGTCGGCACGCGGGCCACCCGGTCCTGCGCCGTCTGCTGCCGCCCGTGATGGGCAGCCTGCTGGAGTTCGGGCCCGCCGACGAGCCACCGCGGCACCGTCTGTACGTCTCCGGGGACACCCTGCCCTTCGACGGTCTCGAAGAGATCGCGCGCCGCTTCCCCGGCCCGGACCTGGCGGTGCTGCATCTGGGCGGCACGACCCTGCCGGGCGGCTTCGTCGTGACGATGGACGGACGCCAGGGCGCGAAGCTCGCCCGGCTCGTGCGCGCGCGGCTGATCCTGCCGGTGCACTACGGCGACTACACCGTCTTCCGCTCGCCGATCGACGACTTCCTCGCCGAGGCCGACCGGGCGGGTCTGGCGGACCGCGTCGTGCACTGCCGTCACGGGCAGCGTGCCGTTCTGCGGCCGGGAGGCGGGCCGCCCGTCGTCCTCTGAGGGGCGAGGAGGTCACCGGCAGCGGACCCGGGTGCGTGGCCACGAGGTGTTGGCATAGCCCTTGGGGTTCCACAGCCGGCCGGGCGACTCGGGCATGGCGGTGCCGGCCGAGTCCCACGCGCGGGCCACGATCTCCACGTCACCGCGCGGCAGGTCCAGGGTGGTGTGCCAGTGCTGCCACACCCACGGGCCCGCGGCGGCGCTCACGTCGGCCCGCTGCCAGGAGCCGCCCGAGTCGCCGGAGACGTCGACGCGGGCGACGGTGCGGCCGTGGCCGGCGAGGGCGTAGCCGGTGACCGGCGTCGGGCCGCACGGCAGGTGGGCCCTGTCGTCGGGGCGCAGGATCGCACAGTTCAGCGAGAGGGGGCCGAGCGCGGTGCCGCCCTCGCCGGAGGCGGCGGTGCCCGGTTCCGGATCGGCCGGCGGCAGGCGGTAGGCGACGGCCTGGAAGTAGTTGTCCGAAGGGGTGCTCCGGACGGTGACGCGGGTCAGCCACTTGACGCTGCGGGCACCGATCCATCCCTGGACGACCGCACGCAGGGGTGCTCCGTGCACGTGCGGCAGCGGGGCGCCGTTCATGGACCAGGCGAGGAGGACCTCGGGGCGCAGCGCCTTGGCGAGCGGGACGGAGCCGCCGTAGGGCTGCGGCGGATCGGCGAGCGGGGAGACGTCCGGCGCGGCGAAGGCGACGTGTGCGGCCCCGGGCCGCGGCCGGGCGTCGGCGAGGACGTCGGCCAGGCGGATGCCGCGGAAGCGGCCGGTGGAGATCGCGCCCGGACCCCACGGGGTCTCGCCCGGGATGTCGCGCACCTCGGTCAGGCCGGTCCGCCGGTTGCCCGCGCACTGGAGGGTGACCTCGAGCTCCGTGGGCTCCCATCGCGCGCGCAGCTCGTCCAGGGACAGGCTCAGGGGCCTGTCGACCAGTCCGTCCACCTCCAGCCTCCACGTCGCGGGGTCCGCCGCGGGGACGGGGCCGTGGTTGCGGCTGTAGAAGGTGTCCGCGGGGGTAAGGCGCGAGTCGGCCAGCGCGGATCGGGGCGGTTCGGCGTTGTACGGGTCGCGCTCGTGCACCGTCATGTCGTCCCGCTTGCCCCACGCGCTCATGTGTCCTGATTATCCGCTTCCGTCCCTGCGGTCGCCCGGTGCGAGCGGCACGTGGCCCGTCGCAGGTGTGCCGTGCTCCCTGGTGTCGCTCGGCACGCTGCGGCGCCTCCGCCGACGGCGGGCCGCACCCGGGGGACGGCGGTCGCCGAGGGCCCGGTGCCACCATGGGCCCGGCGCCGCCGAGGGCCCGGTGCCGCCACGGGCCCGGTGCCGCCATATGGCAGCGGAATCCACCGCCCCGCCATCCGCCAGGCCGCCGTACAGCGTGCCGTAGTGCATCCTGTGCGCACTTACGGGATTTTGTAGCTGAATGTCCCGTTGGCCGGATGCAAGGAACCACATGACTGCACAGGCGGAGCCGACCACGTTGGTACCGGTGGAGGGGAAGCGCGGCAGAGGGCGCGTGCTCGTCTCCTGGCTGTCGACCACCGACCACAAGAAGATCGGGCACCTCTACCTGATCACCTCGTTCGCGTTCTTCCTGATCGCGGGAGTGCTGGCGATGGCGATCCGGGCGGAACTCGCCCGGCCGGGGCTGCAGTTCCTGTCGAACGAGCAGTACAACCAGTCCTTCACCATGCACGGCACCATCATGCTGCTGCTGTTCGCCACCCCGACCTTCGCCGGTTTCGCCAACGCGATCATGCCGTTGCAGATCGGCTCACCCGACGTCGCCTTCCCCCGGCTGAACATGCTGTCGTACTGGCTGTTCCTCTTCGGCGGGCTCATCGTCCTGAGCAGCTTCCTCACCCCGCAGGGCGCCGCCGACTTCGGCTGGACCGCCTACACGCCGCTGAGCGGACCGATGCGCAGCGACTACCTCGGAGCCGACCTGTGGATCATGGGCCTCGCGCTGTCCGGGTTCGGCACCATCCTGGGGTCGGTCAACTTCATCACGACGATCATCTGCATGCGCGCCCCCGGCATGACCATGTTCCGGATGCCGATCTTCACATGGAACGTGCTGCTCACGTCGGTCCTGGTCCTGCTGGCCTTCCCGGTCCTGGCGGCGGCCCTGCTGGTACTGGAGGCGGACCGTCAGTTCGGCGCGCACGTCTTCGACGCGGAGGTCGGCGGGGCCGTGCTGTGGCAGCACCTGTTCTGGTTCTTCGGCCATCCCGAGGTCTACATCCTCGCCCTGCCGTTCTTCGGCGTGGTCACCGAGATCATCCCGGTCTTCGCGCGCAAGCCGATCTTCGGCTACATGGGGCTGGTCGGCGCCACCATCGCCATCACCGGCCTGTCCGCGACGGTGTGGGCGCACCACATGTTCGCCACCGGCGCCGTGCTGCTGCCGTTCTTCTCCTTCATGAGCTTCCTGATCGCCGTGCCGACCGGCGTGAAGTTCTTCAACTGGATCGGCACCATGTGGAAGGGCTCGCTGTCGTTCGAACCGCCGATGCTGTGGGCGGCCGGTTTCCTCGTCACCTTCCTCTTCGGCGGACTGACGGGCGTCCTGCTGGCCTCACCGCCGATCGACTTCCACGTCACCGACAGCTACTTCGTCGTGGCGCACTTCCACTACGTGCTCTTCGGCACGATCGTCTTCGCGATGTTCGGCGGATTCAGCTTCTGGTGGCCGAAGATGACCGGCACCATGCTCGACACCCGCCTGGAGAAGGTGCACTTCTGGACGCTGTTCGTGGGCTTCCACACGACGTTCCTGGTGCAGCACTGGCTCGGCGCCGAGGGCATGCCCCGCCGGTACGCCGACTACCTGGCCGCCGACGGGTTCACCGCCCTGAACACCGTCTCCTCCATCGGCGCCTTCCTGCTCGGCCTGTCCACGCTGCCGTTCCTCTACAACGTCTGGAAGACCGCCCACCTGGGCAAGAAGATCGAGGTCGACGACCCCTGGGGCTACGGGCGCTCCCTGGAGTGGGCGACCTCCTGCCCACCGCCGCGGCACAACTTCGTCACGCTCCCCCGCGTCCGATCCGAGTCCCCCGCCTTCGACCTCCACCACCCCGACCTCGCCGGCCTCGACCAGGCGGAGAACACCGGGCAGCGCGACGCACTGGACACCTCCGGACACAAGGGCGACCGCCCGTGACCGAGGACCCGGCAGCCGGTGCGCCGCAGGCGCGGGCCCCCTCGCTCGCCGTTCAGGTCGAGGGGTATCTCCTGCTCCGCGCCGAGCGGGAGCAGGCTCGTCGCGAAGCGGCCGCCCTGTGCGCGCGCCTTCCCTGGCTCACCAGCGCTCAGGCCGACGACCTCGCATGCCACTACACCGAGCAGCGCCTCGGCCTGACCCGGCACGTGCTGCGGTCCACGGCCCGGCGCGCCGACCGGCTGCACGAGGAGTACGAGGCCCGCTACCTCGCCCTGCGCCGCACCCTGCTCAAGCGGCACGCCGCGGCGGCCTGCGCCATGGTGGTGTGCGTGAGCGCGGCCGTCGCGGCCGCGTCCCTGGCGGCCCGATAGGGCGTCGCCCCCGGCGCCGCGCCCTCGCCGGGGAAGGCGGGGACGCGCCGCCCGTCCGCCGGGTCGCGCCGGGGGCGACACGGCGAACGGGCCCCGCGGGGCTCAGCAGTAGAGGTTGCCCCCCCGGCGAGACGCCGAGGATCTGGCTGAACTGCTGGTACTTGGTGACACGGCTCTGGACCTGCGCGGGGTTCTTGCCGTCGCACTCCAGGGAGCCGTTGATGGAGCGGATGGTCTGGCCGAAGCCGGCACCGTTCACCATGGCGTTGTGCGGGGTCATGCTCCCGGGCCCGGACTGGGTGTTCCAGTACCACAGCGCGGTCTTCCAGGCGACGGCCGCGTCGTTCTGCACCAGCCAGGGGTTGCCCAGCAGGTCGATGCCGAGCGCGTCGCCCGCGGCCTTGTAGTTGAAGTTCCAGCTGAGCTGGATCGGGCCGCGCCCGTAGTAGGCGGCCTGGCCGGCGGGGCAGCCGTAGGGCTGGCCCCAGTCGCAGTAGTGCGGGTAGTTGGCGGTGTTCTGCTCGACGACATGGACGAGTCCGCCGGTCTCGTGGCTGACGTTGGCGAGGAAGGCGGCCGCCTCCTGCTTCTTGGTCGCGTCGCCGCCGGTGTTGGCGAACCCGGGGTAGGCGCTCAGCGCGGCGGTGAGGCCGCTGTAGGTGTAGAAGGAGTTCCGGCCCGGGAACATCTGGTTGAACTGGGCCTCGGAGACCACGAAGTTGCCGACCGGCGTCCCGGAACCGCCGTCACAGGCGTACGGCTCCCAGTACCAGGTGCTGATGATCGGGTCGTAGCCCGGGTTGGCGTGCTCGGCGATGTAGGCCTTGCCGTTCGTGTAGCGGACGATGTCGCCCGCGTTGTAGGACTTGCCGGCCGTCCAGCTCGGGTAGCTCGAGCACGCGGCGGCCGACGCCTCGGTGGCGGGCAGGAGCACGGGCACGGCTCCGGCGAGGGCGAGTGCGGTCACCACTGCGGATATACGGCGCCTCGACACGGGTCTGCCTCCTTCGGCGGGACACGGCCGCTCCCGTACAAGGACAGGGAGGAGCGGAGCCTTGAGCGCACGTGCCGGTCTGGCCGGCCACGGCGTGGGGGCGGCCGTGGTGGGGGGTGTGGAGGCACACTCAACCGCGTTGGTCTGTACCAGTCAAGGGTGTAGACCAGTCCAACCCGGCCGGTTCGCGGCCGGGTTGGCGAGGACTCGTCGTACGGTCAGGCCAGCGGCTTCTTCAGCACGGCCTTGCGGTGGCTGAACGTCTCGATGGACCAGCGTCCGTGGTAGCTGCCCATGCCGCTCTCCCCCACCCCGCCGAACGGCAGGTCGGAGACGGTGAGGTGGGCGAGCGGCAGCCCGTGGCCGAGGCCGCCGGAGGAGGTCTCGGCGGCGAACCGCTCCCGGGTGCCGTCGGACGCGCTGAAGACGTAGAGGGCCAGTGGCTTGTCGCGGTCGTTGACGAATTCGATCGCCTCGTCCAGGCCGGACACGGTGACGATCGGCAGGATCGGTCCGAAGATCTCCTCGCGCATCACGGCCGCGTCGGGAGCGACGTCGGCGAGGACGGTGGGCGCGATGTACTTCTCCGCCCGGTCGCCGTCGCCGCCGACGACCACCCGGCCGGAGTCCAGCAGGCCGGTCAGCCGGTCGAAATGGCGCTCGTTCACGATGCGCGCGTACTCCGCCGACCTCGCGGGGTCGGCTCCGTACAGGGCCTCGACGGCGCGGACCAGTGCGGGTTCCAGGGCGGCTGCGGTCTCGGGGTCGGTCAGCACGTAGTCGGGGGCCACGCAGGTCTGGCCGGCGTTCAGGAACTTGCCGCCGGCCAGCCGGGCGGCTACGACGTCGAGGTCGGCGTCGCGGTCGACGAACGCCGGGGACTTGCCGCCCAGTTCGAGGGTGACCGGCGTGAGGTGCTCGGCGGCGGCGCGCATGACGATCCGGCCGACCGTGCCGTTGCCGGTGTAGAAGATGTGGTCGAAGCGCTCGGCGAGCAGCGCCGTCGTCTCGGGGACACCGCCCTCGACCACGGCCACGGCCTCGGCGTCCAGGTACTCCGGCAGCAGCCGCGCCAGTACGGCGGAGGTGGCCGGGGCCAGCTCGCTGGGCTTGGCCACCACGGTGTCGCCCGCGGCCAGGGCCCCTGCGACCGGGGCGAGCAGGAGCTGCACCGGGTAGTTCCAGGGCGCGATGACGAGGACGACGCCCAGCGGGTCGTACTGCGTCCAGGCGGTGGCGTCGGCACCGAGGTGCGCCGGGACGGGGGCGGGCTCGGGGCGCAGCCAGTCGGTGAGGTGGTCGAGGGTGTGGTCGATCTCGCGCACGGTGAAGCCGATCTCCGTCCGCTGGGCCTCGGCCGCGCTCTTGCCGAGGTCAGCGTGGAGCGCGGCCTCCAGGTCCGGGCCCTTCTCCGTCAGCAGGTCGCGCAGCCGGCGCAGCTGAGCGGTGCGCCACTCCACGGGCTTGGTACGGCCGGTGCGGAAGGTGGCGCGCAGCCGGGCCACGACATCGGCGGGCTGCTCGGGGGCGGGGTGGTTCACGATGTGCCTCGCTGGGAGAGAAGACGGTCGGCCGGACAGTAGATGCAATCACCAACCTTTCATGCAGCGAAATAATTCCCGCCGCGGCACGCTGTTGCCGTGGCACCGTCGCTCCCTGGCACCTTCCGCCCCCGGCGTCCTTCGCCCCGTGGCGCCCTCGTCACGGGACGCCCGGGTCGCGAGAATCGCCGCATGACCACCACCGCACCTCATCCGCTCGTCGCCGGGGCCCGTCGGCTCGCGGACGGCCTGCTGGCCCCGTCCGCCCAGCACGTCGACCAGGACGTCGTGCCCGCGAGCCACATCGACGCCGTACGGCACTCGGGACTGCTGGGCGTGAGCGCGCCCGAGGAGTACGGCGGGGCGGGGGCCCCGGACCCGGTGGCCCGGGAGGTCGCGGAGATCCTGGCCGGGGCGTGCTGCTCCACCTGGTTCGTGCAGACCCAGCACCACACACCGGTCCGGCTGCTGACGAAGGCGGAGCCCGGACTCCCCGCCCGGGAACGCCTGCTGCGTCCGCTGGCGACCGGGGAACTGCTGGCCGGCATCGCCTACGCCCACGTCCGCTCCGCCTCCCGCACCCCGGTGCGGGCCGCCACCGAGCGGGGCGGCGTGCGCTTCGACGGCACCGTCCCCTGGTACACCGGCTGGGGTCTGAACGACGTGATGCTGCTCGCGGGCGTGACCGAGGCGGACGAGGTCGTGTTCGCCTTCGTCGACGCCCGCGAGCAGCCGGGACTGCGTCCTTCGCCGCCCCTGCGGCTCGCGGCGCTGACGGCCGCCCGCACGGTGTCCGTGAAGCTGGACGCCCTGTGGGTGCCAGGGGACGCCGTGGTGCTGCGCACCCCCCGCGAGGATTTCGCCCGCCTCGACCTGCCCCGCAGCACCAACACCTCGCCGGCCGTCTTCGGCGTGGCCCGCGCCGCGCTGGACCTGCTCGGCGACACACCGGACGAGCGGAGGACGGCCGACGCGCTGCGTGCCCGGCTCGACGAGGTCCGCACGCGGGCGTACGCCCTCGCGGACCATCCCGTCCCGCACGGACACGTCGAGGAACGGCTGGCGCTGCGGACCCGGGCGTACGACCTCCTGCGGGCGGCCACGGCGGCGGCGGTCGTCAGCGGCGGCGGACGCGCGACGAGCCTGGACAGCCCCGCCCAGCGGCTCGCCCGGGAGGGGATGTTCCTGCTGGTGCAGGGCCAGACGGCCCCGGTGCGCGAGGCGCATCTGGCCGCGCTGGCCGGCCTCTAGACCGCGACCGGCACCGGCGCGCCCCGGTCCGCCTCCGCGCGCGCGGGATGGCTCCACAGGCCGCGTGCGGCGAGGCGGGGCAGGACGCCCTCGCCGAACCAGTACGCCTCCTCCAGGTGCGGATATCCGGAGAGGACGAACTCGTCGATGCCGAGCGCGTGGTATTCCGCGATCCGGTCGGCGACCTCGTCGTGGCTGCCGACCAGGGCGGTGCCCGCGCCGCCGCGCACCAGACCGATGCCCGCCCACAGATTGGGGTGGATCTCCAGGTCGCCACGGGCACCACCGTGCAGGGCGAGCATCCGCCGCTGCCCCTCCGACTCGCTGCGGGCGAGGCCGGCCTGCACGGCCCGTACGGTGTCGGGGTCGAAGCCGTCGAGGAGGCGGTGCGCCTCCGTCCAGGCCGCCTCCGCGGTGTCCCGCGTGATGACGTGCAGCCGGATACCGAAGCGCAGGGTACGACCCTGCTCCGCGGCCAGCCCGCGCATCCAGGCGATCTTGCCGGCGACCTGCGCGGGCGGCTCCCCCCAGGTCAGGTACACGTCCACGTGCCGTGCGGCGACCTGCCCGGCGGCGGGCGAGGAGCCGCCGAAGTACACCTCGGGCACGGGGTCGGGCGTCCGGACCAGCTGCGCCTCCTCGACCTGGAGGTGCCGGCCGCTGAGGTTCACCGTGCCGCCCTCCCACAACTCCCTGACGACCTGCAGGAACTCACCGGTACGACGGTAGCGGGCGTCCTTGTCCAGGAAGTCGCCGTAGGCCCGCTGTTCGCGGCTCTCGCCGCCCGTGACGACGTTGAGCAGGAGCCGTCCACCGGTCTGCCGCTGGAAGGTGGACGCCATCTGCGCGGCGAGCGTGGGCGAGAGGAGACCGGGCCGGAAGGCGACGAGGAACTTCAGGCGCTCGGTCGCCTGGGAGACCATGGCGGTGGTCAGCCACGCGTCCTCGCACCAGGCACCGGTGGGCGTCAGCGCGCCGACGAAGCCGAGATCCTCGGCGGCACGGGCGATCTGGCTCAGATAGGCCACCGTCGGCGGCCGGTTGCGCCCCGAGTCGGTGGCCGGGGCACCGTGGCCACCGCCCACGACGTCGCGACTGTCGCCGCTGGTGGGCAGGAACCAGTGGAAGGTGAGGGACACGGGGATCTCCGTTCGAGGACGCGGTGCACGGGCCGGTGCACGGCGGAAGGGCCGCTGCACGGCGGACGGGCCGGTGCACGGCGGAAGGGGCGGGGGCACGGCGGAAGGGGCGGGGACCGGGCGAACGGCGGCCGAGCGGGCGGCGGGCGAGTGGGCGGCGGCCGAGTGGCCCGGCCCTCAGCCGGCCGCGGCCAGCACAGGTGCGTCGAAGCGGGTGCCGAGGACCGCCGAGAACTGGTCGACCACTTGGGCGAGGGCCTCCTGCGCCCTCTCGGCGAGCACGACCGCACCGTCCTCCCGGCTCGTGATGTCCCGGTCGAGGGTGAACCAGCCCTGCACGATGTGCGCCGCGCCCATGGAGTTCAGCACCGGGCGGAGCGCGTAGTCGATCGCCAGGACATGGGCGGTGGTGCCCCCGGTGGCGAGCGGCAGCACCGTCTTGCCGGTGAGGGCGTACTGCGGGAGGAGATCGAGGAGGGCTTTCAGCACCCCGGAGTAGGACGCCTTGTAGACGGGGGTGCCGACGACGACACCTTCGGCGCGCGCGAACAGTGCGGTGGCCTCGACGATCGCGGGGTGCGCGAAGTCCGCGCGCAGCAGGGCCTCGGCGGGAAGGGTGCGCACGTCGAGCGTAAGCACCTCGTGGCCCTGCGCGGCCAGCCGGTCGTCCAGGTGGCGCAGCAGCCTGCTGGTGCGCGAGGAAGCGGAGGGACTGCCGGAGACGGACAGGACGGTGGCCATGGTTCCTCTTTTCGGGTGGGCGGGCGCGCGGCGCTCGCCGGCCGGACCCCCGGTGCCGCGCGGACACGAGGAATCCGGCGGTGCGCGACCACCGGTGGGGAGTACGACGAGGGGGTGTGGGAGTGGAGGGGCACAGGGGACGGCCGCACGGCCGCACACGGGGCGTCAACGGCCCCCGGGGGCCACGGAATTCAGGCGCGGGGAGGGCCCGCCTGCGCGGACGCCGGCCCCGAGCGGCGGCTCGGCGGGCTCAGGCCGCGGCGCGACAGGCGGCGCTGGAGACGCGCGCGAGGTCGACGTGGCGTCGCCGCGTGAGGTCCGGTCGCGTTGTCATACCGGCGATCGTCGCAGCCGACGTCGAGGAGGGTCAACGGGAAACGGACCGGTCTCGGATCGCGGACCCGTATTTCACACGGGCGTGACAAAACCGGAGTTCGGGGACGTGACGAACCGGAGGCCCCGGGCGGGACGACGAGGGGCCCCACACACGTGCGGTGCGGGCGCCACCACGCCCGCACCGCACCCGACCCTGGTTCAGTCCTCGTCACGCCCCGGAACGACCACCAGGAAAGCGTCCGACTTCAGATCCATCACGACGGTCGCGGCCTCGCCCTGATCCCGACGTCGTGCGGCGTACTCCTCCGCCGGCCACGATCCGCGCGGCGACCCCGCCGGAAAACGCTCCAACACCTTCTCAGCCATAGCCGCGGCCACCTCCACTGTCCCTCTGTCCGTTCACGCTCCCTCAGCACTGCGCCTGCCCGCGATCCGCGTGGACATGTCCGGTCGGCTCCGCACCTCCTCCCCCGACTACACATAAGGGCGAAATAAGGGCACACTGGACATATGAGGCGCTACCGCACACCGCATCGGACGCGGTGAGCCCGGTAAGTCAAAGGAGACGACTCATGGCCAACGTCTCGCACACCCGAGGTGACATCACCAGCCATCCCGACGCCCCGGAGATGCAGCAACGCTACGACCGCATGCTGGGCGGTCGCGACGTGGCACTCGTGGACGGGCCGGTGTTCCTGCTCGGCCTGTACTGTGCCGTGTCCCCGTGGATAGTCCACTTCACCACGAGCCAGCCCGCACTGGTGGCCCACAACCTGATCATAGGGATCGCCATCGGTCTGCTGGCCCTCGGATTCACCCGCGCTCCGGAACGCATGTACGGCCTCAGCGGGGCGATGTGCGCGATGGGCATCTGGATGATCATCTCGCCGTGGATCGTCGGCACGAACCCGGACGCCGGCGTCATCTGGAACAACCTCATCATCGGCGCCCTGACCCTGGCCCTGGGGACGGTGTGCGCCGCTACGGCGGCGAAGAGCATGCGCAAGCCCAAGCACTAGACGCACCGGAAGGGGACCCCCACGAGCCGGCCCGCCCTCGCGGACCGGCTCGCGCACGCGCCCCGGGCCCTCCGGCGGACTGCGACCGCCCACAGGGGGCATACGCACCCGTGCGGGGGCTTGAACAAGAAGGGGCGGAGATGGAGATCGACGGCATCATCAGTGCCATCGTCATCGGAATAGTCATCGGCATCCTGGGCCGACTCGTCGTCCCGGGCCGCCAGCGCATCGGGATCCTGTGGACGATCCTCGTCGGCATCGCGGCCGCGCTGATCGGGTCGGGGATCGCGTCGGCCTTCGACGTGGCCGACACCGACGGGGTCGACTGGGTCGAGTGGCTCATCCAGATCGGGCTGGCCGCGGTCGGCGTGGCCGCGCTGGACCGGTCGCGCAGCCGCACCCGCCGCTGAGGGAGTGCGGCGCGTTGCCCGCGTCCTCGGCTCCTGCGCCCGCGCACCGCGGGCCGACGGGCCGACCGAGCAGCGGGCGGGCATACGCTTCCGGTGAGGATCGCATCGCCGAGGAGGACCTGCGCCATGGTCGTGAAGGACGTCGAACTGCCGCACCTGCGCCGCTGCGTGGAGCTGGCGGCCGAGGCGCTGGAAGCCGGTGACGAGCCGTTCGGGTCGGTCCTGGCCGGCGCTGACGGCGCGGTGCTCGCCGAGGACCACAACCGCGTGGCCTCGGGCGACCGCACCCGTCACCCCGAGTTCGAACTCGCCCGCTGGTCCGCCGCGCATCTCACGCCCGCCGAGCGGGCCGCCGCCACGGTGTACACCTCCGGCGAGCACTGCCCGATGTGCGCCGCCGCCCACGCCTGGGTGGGACTCGGCCGCATCGTGTACGTCGCCTCGTCGCAGCAGCTCGGGGGCTGGCTGGCCGAGTTCGGCGCCGCGGCGCCGCCGGTGCGGCCGCTGCCCGTGCACGAGGTGGCGCCCGGTGTGGTCGTCGAGGGCCCGGTGCCGGAACTCTGCGACGAGATCCGCGCGCTGCACCGTCGCTTCCACGAAGGGGCGGCAGGGCCGGCCTGAGGGCGGCGGGCGGAACGAGGCCACCGGCCACGCGGACACGCGCGGCGACGCACTCGTCGCCGGCGGAGCGGCACGTCCCGGCCGCGCTCCGCCCGCCGGCGCCCCGGGACGGCCGTCCGCCGTGGGTCAGCCCCCGGCCTCCGGCCGGAAGCGCCGGTAGAGGACGGCCCCGCCCAGCAGCAGCGCGGCGCCACCCGCGAGAGCGGGCAGGGTCTGGTCCGCGCCGGTGTGGGCGAGGGACACCGACGACGGGGCTGGTGGTGCGGAGTGCGCGGACGGCTTCGGCGGGACGCGCTCCTCCTCCGGCGCGGACGGCTCCGGCTCGGGTTCCGCGGGGGGCCGCTCGACCTCGGGGCGGTCACCGGAGGTGTTCGTCGACTCGTTGCCGACGGCCGGGTTGCCGATGCCGACCACGTTGACGCTGTTGCCGCTCACGTTCACCGGCAGGTGGACCGGGAGCTGCACGCCGTTGCCGGAGAGCACGCCCGGGGAGTCCTTCCCACCGCCCTCGGCGGTGGCGCCGCCGCCCGTGCCGGACGCTCCACCGCCCGCGGAGGTGCCCTGGCGGGACGTACCGCCCCCGTCGTCGTTGGCGCAGCTGTTGCCCGCGGCCGGGTTCAGGAGCCCGACCACGTTCACGGTGTTCCCGCACACGTTGACCGGCACGTCCACCGGGAGCTGGACGGTGTTGCCCGAGATCAGCCCGGGCGAGCCGACCGCGGAACCGTCCGCGCCGGCTCCGCCGGACGCGAACGCGGCATGCGCCGGCAGTGTCACGGCCAGCGCACCGGAGGCGGCGAGGGCGAACACGCCGTTTCGGGTAACCCTTCTCATGAGGTTCCCTGCCTTCCAGACATGGTCACGGGCGCTCGCCCGCACCGGTTCAACCGCGGACGCACCATCCGAGTTATGGCTTATAGGCCTTTCACCCCATCGAGTGGCCGTTTCATCGAACGAGCGGTGGAGCGTCCGCACGCCCGCCGCGCCGCCCACCGCACCGCGACATCGCCCGGAGGCGAGGTGCCGGGGGCCCGCTTATGGTGATCGAGGGCGTCGACCACCGGTCCGCGACGGGGCGCCCGGGAGGCATCGATGCTGGCCAAGCAGTCGAATCGGCCCGCGGCCCGGCGCCGCGCGGTCACCGGAGCGCTGGGGCTGGCCCTGCTGGGTGCCGGGCTGCCCGCCGTGACCGCGACCGCGAACGAGGCCGAACCCGGGACGGCCCGGTTCTACGACCAGAAGATCACCTGGTCGGCGTGCGAGGGCATGGACGTCCCGAAGGACCTGCAGTGCGGGAAGGTCACCGTCCCCCTGGACTACGACCGGCCCGGGTCGGGGACGCTCGACCTGGCCCTCGCCCGCTACCCGGCGACGACCGATGACCCGCGCGGCTCGGTCCTGCTCAACTTCGGTGGACCGGGCGGCTCCGGCGTCAGCGAACTCTCCGCCGGCGGCAAGGAGTTCATGCACCTGACCAACGACTACGACGTGGTGACCTTCGACCCCCGCGGCGTCGGCCGGTCCTCACCGGTGACCTGCGGGCCGGCCACGGTGGACATCATCGAGGCGACGAACGGGGACGAGACGCTCACCGAGCCCGAGGACGTGCTCAGGCGGCTGCGGGACGCGGCCGCCGAGTGCGCGGAACACTCCGGCCCCGTGCTGCGGCACATAGGCACGGTCGACGCGGCGCGTGACCTCGACGTGATGCGTCGGGCACTCGGCGACGACCGGCTCAACTACCTGGGATTCTCCTACGGCACCCGGCTCGGCGCGGTCTACGCCGCCCAGTTCCCGGACAAGGTCGGCCGGATGGTGCTCGACGGCGTGGACACGCTGACGGAACCGCTGACCGAGCAGGGACTGGCCGGCGCGCGGGGACAGCAGACGGCGCTGGAGAACTTCCTCGACTGGTGCGTGGAGGACATCGCGTGCCCGTTCGGACAGGACGCCCGGGACGCCCGCCGCCAGGTCGAACAGGTCATCGCCTCGCTCGACGAGGACCCCGTCCCGACGGGCTTCGGCGAGCCCTTCTCCGGACAGGACATGGTCGGCGCCGTCGGCCAGGCGCTGTACAGCGAGGAGTTGTGGCCCTCCTTGCAGCGGGCGCTCGCTCAGCTCATGGAGGACGGCGACACCCGAGGACTGGAGGGCTTCGTGTCCGGTGGGGTCACCTTCCCGGTCCGGGCGCCGAAGCCCGCGGAGGACCGGGAGCGCGCCGGCGGCGGCCTCACCGACCAGGAGGACGTCCCCATGGACAACCTGCCGGCCGCCCTCATGGCGATCAACTGCGCGGACGACCCCGACCGTCCCAGCGCCGCCCAGGTCGCCGGATCCCTGGGCCGGCTGCGCGAACGGTACGAGGAGGCCTCGCCCGTCTTCGGCCGCTACCGCCTCACCCAGGTGCTGATGTGCTACGGCCGCCCCAAGGGCACCGACTACATCCGCGACGACGTGAAGGACCTCGACACGGCCAGGATGCTGCTCGTGGGCACCCGGGGCGACCCGGCCACGCCGTACCGCTGGACCGAGGAGACGGCCGAGCGGCTCGGGGCCCCGGCCGTCGTCCTCGACAACAAGGGCGAGGGGCACACCGGCTACGCCTCCTCCGAGTGCGTGCACCGCAAGGTCGACGACTTCCTGCTGTACGGCTCCCTGCCGGCCGACGGCAGCTCCTGCGGCTCCGAGACCCCCCGGAGCGAGGACGACTGAGCCGGCGGCGGCCGGGCGGCGGCACCGGGCGCGAGGCCGGGACGGTTCGAGGCGGGTCGCCCCCGAATGCCCGATACGCCCATCGGTCCTATCGTGCTGTCATGGAGCACGATCTGAGTCCCGCCACCCTCGCCGAGCTACGGCGCCCCCGCCCGTACCCGGCCGTGTCCGTGCTGACGCCGACCCACCGCCGCGAACCGGACAACGCCCAGGATTCCGTCCGGCTGCGCAATGTGGTCGCCGAGGCCAAGAAACAGCTGGAGGACGATCCGGCGGTCACCCGCGAACGGCGCATGGAGGTGTCCCGGGAACTGGACCGGGCCCTCGCCGAAGTCGATCTGACCCACGCCGAGGACGGCCTGGCGATCTTCGCCGCTCCGGGCGAGCACCAGGTGTGGACGCTCGCCCGTTCCGTCCCGGAGCGCGTGGTCCTCGCGGACACCTTCCTGACCCGCAACCTCGTGGCCGCGCAGGCCGCTGAGCGGCCGTTCTGGGTGCTGTCGGTCGCGGCCGACCGCGTCACGCTGTGGAGCGGCGGTGCGGGCCGGGTCGTCGAGGACCGCACCGGCTGCTTCCCCATGGACCGGCCGCCGCTGGACTTCGACCCCGAACGCCAGGAGCGCATCGGCGACTCGCCGAGCACCTTCCGCGACGAGACCACCCGCCGGTTCCTGCGGGACGCCGACGCCGCGATGGGCAAGGTCCTGCGCGCGCATCCCCGGCCGCTGTACGTCACCGGCCCGCAGCCCGCGCTGTCCCTGCTGGAGGAGACCGGGAGCACCGTGCGGGAGGCGGTGCTCGTGCCGCACGGAGGCCTCGCGCACGGCACGGCCGAGGCCGTGTGGCAGGCGGTGCGGCCGGTGCAGGAGGACGAGGCGCACGGCTCCGTCGAGGCCGTGGCCAGGGAACTCGAGGCGGCCCGCGGACGCAAGGACTTCGCCGCCGGCGTGGACGAGTTGTGGGAGAGCGCGCACACCGGCCGGGTCCGACTGCTGGCCGTCGAGGAGAACTTCAAGGTGACGATGCGCGACGACGGGGAGCACCTGCTCCCCGCGGACGACGGCGACCTCGACGCCCGCGAGGACATCGTGGACGAGATCGTCGAGCAGTGCCTGGAGACCGGTGCCGAGGTCCGCTTCGTACCGGACGGCGCGCTCGGGGAGGCGGAGGGCATCGCGGGCGTGCTGCGGTACTGACCCCCACCGCCGCACCCGGGCGGCCCGCTCCTCTTGACGACCGTGAAACCCTGTCCGCCGTACACGTGTCCGCCCTCGCGGACACGCCGCGGACGGGGAAGGAGCCGACGGAGCGTGAGCATACTTCTGGGTGTGGCGGTCCTGGGCGCGGGGCACATGGGCGCCGATCACGTACGACGCCTCGACCGGGTGGTCAGCGGTGCCAGGGTCGCCGCGGTGGCGGACCCCGACGCCGACCGGGCGAAGGAGGCCGCGGCCGGGATCGACGGCGTGGCCGTGCACACCACCGCGGAGGCCGCGCTCGACGCACCGGGCGTCGAGGCCGTCCTGATCGCCTCGCCCGGAGAGGCGCACGAGGAGGCGCTGCTGGCCGCCTTCGCACGCGGACTGCCGGTGCTGTGCGAGAAGCCGATGGTGCCGGACTCCGCGGGCGCGCTGCGGGTGGTGGAGGCGGAGGCGCGAGGAGGCCGGAGGCTGGCGCAGATCGGTTTCATGCGGCGCTACGACCCCGAGTACCGTCGGCTGAAGTCGCTGCTGGACGGCGGGCGGCTGGGCCGGCCCCTGATGCTGCACTGCGTCCACCGCAACGTGTCCTCCCCGCCGCACTTCACCTCCGCGATGCTCGTCACCAGCTCCGTCTCGCACGAGATCGACGCGGCCCGCTGGCTGCTCGGGCAGGAACTGACCGCGGTGACCGTGCTCCGCCCGCGCCCCTCGGCGGGCGCGCCCGCGGGGCTGATCGACCCGCAGTTCGTGCTCTTCGAGACCGAGCGGGGCGCCCTGGTCGACGTGGAGATCTTCGTCAACTGCGGCTTCGGCTACGAGGTGCGCTGCGAGGCCGTCTGCGAGTCGGGCAGCGCCCGGATCGGGGAGGCGCACACCCTGCTGGTGACGGCCGCGGGCGCCGCGCGCGAAGAGGTGCCGCAGGACTACCTCGTACGGTTCGCGGACGCCTACGACCGCCAGGTGCAGGCCTGGGTCGACGCCACCCGGCGGGGCCGGGTCACCGGCCCGGGCGCCTGGGACGGGTACGCCGCCTCCGTGGCCGCCGAGGCCGGTGTGCGCTCCCTGGAGACGGGCACCCGCACCCCCGTCGTCCTGGCGCCCCGTCCGGCCCTGTACGACCCGTCATAGAACAAGGGTCCACCGAACACCAGGGCGACGACTCCGCAGACCCACGACGCCCGTCAAGTTCCGTAGGCATCCTACGACTTGGGCCTCCGCGCGCTTACCCCGCCGACGTGCCGAAGTCGCTCCGGGAAGACCGTGGCATATGCCCGAAGCACCACCGTATCGTGTGTCGCCGAATCCCTTACGGGGCGTCGCGGGCTGTGCAACAGTCGTAACGGTCCTTCCGCCAGCCTCGGTCCCGCCTTGGTCGTACCGTCTGCACATCGGAGTGCGTCATGTCGTCCCCTCTCTCCGCGGACCATCCAGCCGCCCAGCCACCAGGACGCGGCTCGGTGGAAGCCCTGATATCGCAGACGCGGCGGCTCAGGGGCGATGTGGACGCGGTGCGGCGGGACAGCCGGGACGACGGAACGGACCCTCATCGGCGCTGGCAGCGCGCCCTGTACGACCTGGCGCTGCACCAGCTCAGCGATCTGGACGAGCACCTGGCGCAGCTGCGGGACGGCCCGGCCCCCGTCCCCCGGCCGGGCTCGCTGCTCAGCCGGGTCGGCAGTGCGGAGTGGAACCTGCTGACCGACGAGGCCGAGTGGTCCGGGGAGCTCTTCCACATCTTCGGCCGCGACCCGGCGTCCGCCCCGCTCAGCCTCGACGAACTCCCTTCCCTGGTGGTCGCCGACGACCGGCCCGGACTGACCGCGATGGTCACCGGCTGCCTCGTCGACGGCCGGCCCATCGACGGGGAGTTCCGCGTGGTGCGGCCCGACGGCACGGTACGCACCGTGCACATGATGGGCGAGCCCGTGCTCGACGCCGACGGCAGCACCGCCTCGATGTGGGCGGTACTGCGCGACGTCAGCGAACTGCGCCGCAGTCAGCGGGCGGTGAGCGAGACCCGTGACTCGCTCCGGCACCGTCCGCTGCCCGCGGGCGGCGAGCCACGGGCCGCGGTCGAACCGCGGGACGCCGTGCTGCCACCCTGGCACGGCCTCCTGCGGTTCCCGCACGAGGGACGGCCCGGCCTGGACCTGGCCGCCGGGTACCTGCCGTCACCCGCGCACGCGCCCGGGACCGGTGCCTGGTACGACGCATGCGCGCTCCCCGGTGACGACACCCTGCTCAGCGTCGGCGCACTCGCCGGGCCGGACATCGCCGGGGCCCAGGCCCCGGCGATGGTCATCAGTGCTCTGCGCGGCCTGTCCGTGGCCGGCTCGCAGCCCGCACAACTACCGGACCGACTCGACCGGTTACTCGACTGCGGCGCCCTGCCCCCCGTGCGCGACGCCCTGTTCTGCGGCTACCGGTCCGGGACCCGCACCCTGACCTGGGCGCATACCGGACGAGCCGTCCCCCTGCTGGTCCGTGACGGAACGGCGCGGACGACGGCCGAGCGGCAGGCGGTGCCCCTCCGCGCCGGCGACCTGGTACTCCTGCACAACGGCGGACTCGTCGAGGAGGACGAGCATCACCTCCTCGCCCTGGCTCCCCGTCTGGCCGGGGTGCGTTCCGCCCAGGACGGCCTACGGATCGTGACGGAGGTGCTCGACGCGACCGCCGCTTCCGGCCGCCGGGGCGACACCTGCGTGCTGGTCGCCCGGGTGACGGGGCAGTAAGCACGTCGAGCGGGCGCGGGGACCACGGCGGGCACTACGCCGGCGCGACGTCGCCGCCCCTCCCCCTGGCCCTGGACGACTTCCCCTTGGGCAGCGCCCGTTCGATCTCCTCCCGCAGCTCCTGGATCTTCGGGAAGCCGGCGTACTCCGCGGTCAGCCGGTACATCTGACGCAGCCGGTCCCAGGTGCGCTGGGAGGAGTTGGTGCCCATGGACACGAGGGCCAGTCGCGCGTACCGGTCCGCCTGTTCGGGATCGTCGGCGATGAAGCAGGCGGAGGCCATGGACAGATAGTCGAAGATCTTGGACCGCTGCCGGCCGTCGATCCGCAGTGCCAGTGCCTTCTCCGCGTAGTGCTGGGCGTGCGCGGCGGCACCCGGTTCGAACTCGGCGAGCGTCCGGTAGGCCAGGGCCTGCATGCCGTACAGGTCCTCCTCCTTGAAGGTCTGCATCCAGTCCGGCGGCGGCACGTCCGCCTTGTCGGAGACGAAGAGGTCCTCGGCCCGTCCCAGGGTGCGACGCATCGCCTGGCCCTTGCCCATGGAAGCCTGCGCCCAGGCCTCGATGGTGTAGAGCATGGCCCGGGTACGCGGCAGCACCTCCTCGCCGGAGCCCGACTCGGCGAGCTTCATCAGGTCGAGCGCGTCGTCGGGCCGGCCCAGGTGCACCATCTGGCGGGCGGCCCGGGAGAGGGCCTCGCCGGCCCGGGGCCGGTCGCCGCCCTCACGCGCGGCATGGGCGGCGATGACGAAGTACTTCTGGGCCGTGGGTTCCAGCCCGACGTCGTGCGACATCCAGCCCGCGAGGACCGCGAGGTTGGCGGCGACGCCCCACAGGCGGCGCTGGAGATGGGGTGGGTGGTGGTAGGAGAGCATGCCTCCCACCTCGTTGAGCTGGCCCACCACGGCCTTGCGCTGCAGCCCGCCGCCCCGGGCGGCGTCCCAGGCGCGGAACACCTCGACCGAGCGCTCGAGTTCCTCCACCTCCTGGGACCCGATGGGCGCGGCCTCGTAGCGGTCGAACCCGGCGGGATCGGCGTGCAGGGGTTGGCGGGGGTGGGAGGCGTCGGCAGCCAGGGCCGGGTCGGTGTGCAGCCAGTCGTGCATGGCGCTGCTGAGTGCGGAGCCCGCGGCGAGCGCGGCGCCCGCGCCCACCAAGCCGCGTCGGTTGAGCATGAGGTCCATTCCCGTGAATTCGGTGAGGACCGCCGCGGTCCGCTCGGGCGCCCACGGCACTCCGTCGGGATGTTCCTCGCTCCCGCCGTCCTGCCGCTTCCCCGCGCGCCCGTGCCGAACCAGACCGAGGTCCTCGATGGTCACGACACGGCCGAGACGCTCGGTGAACAGAACCGCCAGCACCCGCGGCACCGGATCACGCGGGATCTCTCCCATGTCGATCCACCGCCGCACCCGCGAGGTGTCCGTCGCCAGTTGGGGGTGGCCCATGGCCGCCGCCTGCCGGTTGACCAGTCTCGCGAGTTCACCCTTGGACCAGCCGGCCAGGCCGAACAGGTCCGACAGACGGGTGTTGGGTTCCTTGTTCACGTCAAGCCCCCAGGTTCTCGGCTGAGTTGACAGTAGCCCCGTGCGGGTTGCCGAGCGACTATTCGCCACCGTTCGCCAGGGTGCGCCAGATGGTGTGCCAGGGGCGGACGGGTGTCAGGTAGGAATGCGCCACCCCGACCCGGTTGCCGTGGGGTTACTCCCCAGGGTGGCCCCCGGCGGCCGGTCGGACGGCGCGACGGCTTTCGGAAGGCGGCCCCTCCGCACGATCGGTCGGGCACCGCTCTTCAGGCAGGCACAGCAGGCACACGAAGGGATCTGTCTCGCCCATGTACGCAGCATCGTCCTCCGTGTCCGCCCCGCAGCGCTCGCTGCACCCCCGCCCGGCGGCGGGCGGCGGCCCCTATCTCGCCCCCGCTCGTCCGGCGGCCCCGGTGCTCGGGGCGGGCAGGGCGCGGCGCGGCACGGGCCCCGGCACCCAGCCGCTCAGCGGGAGAATCGACCTGTCCGGCCCCCAGGGGGCCCAACTGCGCACGGCGATCACCTCCGTGCACCGGATCTGTCCGGAGTTCGCCCCGGTGCAGGTGCTGCGCCGCAGCGGGCGCTCCGTCCTCCTGGTCGGTACGACCGGCCGCAGCACCGCGGTCGCCAAGTGTTTACTGGACCACTCCCCCGCGTGGGCGGAGCGCATCCGGCACGAGATAGGGGCATACCGCTCGTTCGTCCGGCACCGCCCCCCGGTGCGGGTGCCGAGGCTGATCGCAGCGGATCCGGACAACTGCACCCTGGTGATCGAGCGGATGCCGGGACGGGTGGCGGCTCTGCACCGGCATCCGCTGGAGGCCCCGCCGCGGGCGGACATCAGGGCGGCGCTCGGCGCGATCTGCCGGCTCAACGCCTGGCGTCCGCCGGCCGGCACCTTCGACGCTCCGCTGGACTACGCGGCCCGGATCTCCCGTTACCACGAGCTGGGGCTGCTCACCGACCGGGATCTGGGCGACCTCCAGAAGCTGCTGCACGGCATCGCCCACGCGGGCGGCCGCCAGGGCATGGGCCAGTTCTGCCACGGGGACGCGCTGCTCTCCAACGTCCTGATGTCACCGGCCGGTCCGGTGCTGGTGGACTGGGAGCACGCGGGCTGGTACCTGCCCGGTTACGACCTGGCGACCCTGTGGGCCGTCCTCGGCGACGCCCCGGTGGTCCGCCGCCAGATCAGCCAGATCGCCCAGGCGGGCGGGACGGCAGCGCGCGACGCGTTCCTGGTCAACCTGATGCTGGTGCTGACCCGGGAGATCCGTACGTACGAGACGGCCGTGCAGCGTTCCCTTCAGGACACCGCGCCGGTGGCACCGGTCCCTCCCGGTGCCGCGCCGTCCGGCGAGGAGCAGCGGCTGCTGTTGCGCCGGCTGCACGACGACTGCCAGATGGCCCGGCGGGCCGTACGCGCGGCGGTCGGCACGCGCTGACAGAAGGACGACGATCCGCGGTGCACCCCGGACGGGGGTGCACCGCGGCTTTCGTGTGCCGCGGCCCGCGCACCGATCATTGGTGTACGCCACTGACGCCGCCCAGGCCCGTGCCCCGCCGCCACGAAACTCGCCCGTCCCCCTGCTGACGTGGGCAATCGCCGTTGTGACGGCATGATTGACGGATCGTCGGACCGCCGGGTACCACTGACCCACGCCCGGCCCCGCACAGTCCGTCACGTCACGCCCGTCACAGGAGGCCGCTTTGCGCAGATCCCCCGTCGTGCCCGCCCTGGCCGCGGTGGCAGTGCTGCTGCCGTTGCTCGGCGCGGCGCCGTCCGCCGGCCGGCCGTCCGCGACGCCACCCACCCAGGAGGACCGCCTGCAGCGGGCGTTCGCCGCCGCGTCCGCGGAGTACCACGTGCCGCAGAGCGTCCTGCTCGGCGTCTCCTACCTCCAGTCCCGCTGGGACGCGCACGCGGGCGCGCCGAGTGTGACCGGCGGCTACGGCCCGCTGCACCTCACCGACGCCCGCACGGCCCTGGCCGGAGCCTCGCACCACAGCGAGGGCACCGAGGACCCCCGCGGTGACGACGCCCGGGCTCCGCTGCACCCGGCGGCGCCCGCCCGGCAGCCGGCCGACCTGCCGGCCCGGCTGTCCACACTGCCGAGGGCGGCCGAGCTGACCGGTCTGAGCCCCGAGGCGCTGCGCACCGACGCGGCCGCCAACGTGTCCGGCGGCGCCGCGCTGCTGGCCGCCGCCCAGCGGGATCTGGGCGAGCCGCTCAGCGCGGACCCGGCGGACTGGTACGGGGCGGTGGCCCGCTTCTCGGGCGCCGAGGACTCCGCGACGGCGGCCGTGTACGCGAACGACGTGTTCGAGGTGATCCGCGAGGGCGGGCGGCGGATCACGGACGCCGGACAGCGGGTCGCCCTGGCGGCCCGGCCCGACGTGGAGCCCGACGTCTCACAGCTGGCGCGGGCGGGTCTGCGCACCGCCTCGGCCGCCGGGACCGAGTGCCCGAAGTCGGTGTCGTGCGAATGGCTGCCGGCCCCCTACGAGGAGTTCGGCGACGGCGACTACGGCAACCACGACCTGGGGAACCGGCCCGCCACCCAGCGCATCCGGTACATCGTCGTGCACGACACGGAAGGCGCCTGGAACGGCGTGCTCGACATGGTCCAGGACCCGGCGTACGTGTCGTGGAACTACACCCTGCGCTCCACCGACGGCCACATCGCCCAGCACGTGAAGGCAAAGGACGTGGCCTGGCACGCGGGCAACTGGTACGTCAACGCGAAGTCGGTCGGCCTGGAGCACGAGGGCTTCCTCGCGGAGCCGGACGCCTGGTACACGGAGGCGATGTACCGGTCGTCGGCGCGGCTGGTGAAGTACCTGTCCAAGAAGTACGACATCCCACTGGACCGGCAGCACGTCATCGGCCACGACAACGTCCCGGGCACCACCACGGCGACGATCCCGGGCATGCACACCGACCCCGGCCCGTACTGGGACTGGCGGCACTACTTCGAGCTGCTGGGCCGCCCCTTCGAGCCGACCGCCGCGAAGAGGTCCGGCGTGGTGACGATCCGCCCCGACTACGCCGCCAACCGGCCCGAGTACACCGGCTGCGAGACGAGGGGCGAGCCCTGCGCCACGCACGGCTCCAGCGCGGTGCGGCTCTACTCCGACCACGACGTGAACGCGCCGCTGATCAGGGACGTCGGCCTCGGCACCACACCCACGACCGGGGTGAACGACCTGTCCTCCCGGGTCTCCACGGGCCAGCAGTACGCGGTGGCCGACCGGTGGGGCGACTGGACGGCCATCTGGTACCTGGGGCAGAAGGCCTGGTTCCACAACCCGCGGAAGAGCCCGGCGGCGGTGCCCGCCTCGGGCCGGGTGATCACCCCGAAGGAGGGTCTGGAGAGCGTCCCGGTGTACGGGCGCGCGTACCCCGAGAAGGCCGCCTACCCGGCGGACGTGCCCGCCCAGGCCGTGTCGCCGCTGCCGTACCGGATGCTCGCGGGGCAGAAGTACGTGGCCGGTGAGAAGGTGCCCGGCGAGTACTACTACGCGGTCACCTTCGACGAGGCCTCCCACCGGGTGGTGGGCGGTGAGGACCTGTACTACGAGATCCAGTACGGCCACCGGGTCGCGTACGTGCGTGCCGCCGACGTCACTCTCTCGACCGAGCGGTAGCCGGCCGGTCAGCCCTGCTGGAAAAGCTCCGCCGGGAGCGGCTTCAGCAGGGCGTACAGGTCGTCGGTGATGGGGCGGTCCCAGGCGGCGATGGTCACCAGGACGCCGTCGCTGCGGTCGAACTGCACACAGGAGATCCGGCCCTCGGAGAGCTTGAGGCGGCGCACGATGAGCAGGTTGTCGCCCTGCATCACGGGGACGTCCTCGGCGCCGACGACCGTCACCTCCTCGTCGTTCTCCAGGGCCAGCAGCAGCTGGGCCACCTCGAACGGGATCTCGCCCTCGGGGACCTCGCGGGCCGGGGAGCCGGCCGGCAGGTTGCCGATGATCATCGCGGGGCCGCGTCCACCGAACAGGTCGTAGCGCAGGAAGACGCCCTGGCAGCTGCCGTCCGGTGCGGGCAGGAGGCCGGCGCCCAGGTTCCCGGGCCAGTCGCCCGGGTCCATGGCCAGTACGTCGAAGTCGGGCCCGGCGGGCGTGGCGCTGCGGCGGCGGAGGAACGACATGCCGCCATGGTACGTGGCCGCGCCGCCCGGCACGGAGTGCGGGCGGCGCCCGACCGGACCGTGCGGCCCCGCCCTCGCGCGCGCCCGCCTCGTGTCACTCCTCCGGAGGGGCCGGCGGCACCACCGCGACCGGGGCGGCCGCGTGCAGCAGGACGGCGTGGGTGACGGAGCCCATCATGCGGGCGGGGGCCAGCAGGCGCCGGCGGTGACGGCCGACGACGACCAGGTCGGCGTCGCGCGAGGCGGCGACGAGGTGCCCGGCCGCGTCGCCGGGCACGACGTACGTCTCGGCCCGGACGTCGGGGTGGCGCCCCCGGTAGGGGGCGAGGAAGCCGTCGGCCAGGACCCGGGTCTCGCTCTCGATGGACACCTCGTCGATCACCAGCGGCATCGCCTGGCCCGCCGCGGCCCAGCTCTGCACCGGCCACGGGTGGGCGGCGACCACCTGGAGGCGGGCGCCGCGCAGCTCCGCCTCGGCGAAGGCGAAGGACAGCGTGGCGTCGTCGGGACTGTCCACGTGCAGGCCGACGACCACCCGGGGGCCGGGTTCGGCGGGCGGCTCCCCGTGGACCTCGCGCCCGGGGCGGGGCACCACCACGACGGGGCACTCGGCGTCGCGGGCGGCGGCCATGCCGTTGGAACCGAGGAGCAGACTGGCGAAGCCGCCGCGGCCCCGGGAGCCGAGAACCAGCAGCTGGGCGTCCACACCCAGCTCCGGCAGCACGGCACCCGGCACGCCCTCCATGCCGACGTACTCCGTCGCCACCGCGTAGGCCCGCCCCTGAAGGTGCGCGCGGGCCTGGTCGAGCAGCGGGTCGTCGCCGGTGTCCGGTGGACCCGCGACCAGGACCTCGGCCTGCGCCCAGGCGGCGTACTGACGCACGTGGACCACCCGCAGGGGTGCCTCGTGCCGGTGGGCGGCGTCGAATGCCCAGTCCAGGGCGCGCAGGCTGTCGTCCGAGCCGTCGACCGCCGCGATGACCGGCAGGGTGGTGCTCATGGGTTCCTCACCTCCGGGTACGACCGTCCCCCTCGTGGCGTCAGCCTCGCTCAGGCCTCGGCCCCGCGGGGGCGCTCACGGTCGCGTGTCCGGAAAAAGGAGGGGAACACCCCCGGATCGGGCGGACGGGCACCCGGCCCGGCCCCCGGGGAGGCGCCTCACGTGAGGTCGAACTCCCCCTCCCGCGCTCCTGACACGAACGCGCCCCATTCCGCGGGGGTGAAGATCAGGGAGGGGCTCTGCGGGCTACCGCTGTTCCGCATGGCGATGAACCCCTCGACAAAGGCGATCTGGACATCTCCCAGGCCTCGGCTGCTGGACTGCCACTGCGCGTTGCTGAGATCCAGCTCCGGCTTGTCCCAGCCCATGAGCGGGCGTTGTTGGGTGGTGCTCTCGGCCACGTCCGTGCTCCTCCCGGTCTCGTCGTCCGCGGTCAGCCTAGCGATCGGGTCCGACCGCCGACAGGCCACGTGGTCACGGTCCGGCGAACCGGTCGCGCAGCTCCCGCTTGAGGATCTTCCCGCTGGCGTTGCGCGGCAGCGCGTCCACGAACCTCACCCGTTTGGGCGCCTTGAAGGCGGTGAGCCTCTCGCGGGCGTGGGCGATCAGTTCGTCCTCCGTGACCTCGCCGCGCGGGACGACGATCGCCGTGACGGCCTCGATCCACCGCTCGTCGGGCAGTCCGATCACGGCGGCCTCGGCGACCGCCTCGTGCGTGTAGAGGGCGTCCTCGACCTGGCGGGAGGCGACCAGCACACCGCCGGAGTTGATGACGTCCTTCACGCGGTCGACGATCGTGAAGTAGCCGTCCGCGTCCCGGACCGCGAGGTCGCCGGAGTGAAACCAGCCGTCGCGGAAGGCGGCTTCGGTCTCCTCGGGCTTGTCCCAGTAGCCCTGGCACAACTGCGGTGAGCGGTAGACGATTTCGCCGGGCGTGCCGTCGGGCGCGTCCTTGCCGTCCTCGTCGACCACCCGCGCGTCGACGAAGAGGACGGGGCGCCCGCAGGAGTCCATGCGGCCCTCGTGCTCGTCCGGGCCGAGGACGGTGGCGAGGGGGCCGATCTCGCTCTGGCCGAAGCAGTTGTAGAAGGCCAGCCCGGGGAGGCGCTCGCGCAGGCGCTCCAGGACGGGGACGGGCATGATCGACGCCCCGTAGTAGGCCTTGTGCAGGCCGCCGAGGTCCCGGGTGGCGAAGTCGGCGCGGCCCGCGAGGCCGATCCACACGGTGGGCGGCGCGAACAGGCTGTCCACGCGGCCGGACTCGATCAGGTCGAGGATCCGGTCGCCGTCGGGCGCGTCGAGGACGATGTTCGTCGCGCCGATCGCGAGGTAGGGCAGCAGGAAGACGTGCATCTGCGCCGAGTGGTAGAGGGGCAGCGCGTGCGCCGGGCGGTCGCCGGCGCCGAGGTCGAGGGCGGTGATGGCGCTCAGGTACTCGTGCACGAGCGCCCGGTGGGTCATCATCGCGCCCTTGGGCAGCGCGGTGGTGCCCGAGGTGTAGAGCAGCTGGACCAGGTCCTCGCCGTCCGGCTCGGGACCGTCGTACACGGGTGCCGCGGCCAGCCGGGCGAGCAGTGAGTCGTCCGTGTCGCGCAGCGGGAGCGTGCGGACGCCGTCGGGGAGCCGGTCCGTGAGGTCCGGGTCGGCGAGGACCAGCGTGCTGCCGGACTGGTCCACGATGTAGGCGAGGTCGTCGCCGGTGAGGTTCTGGTTGACCGGGACGTGCACCAGGCCCGCGCGGGCGCAGGCGAGGAGGGCGATCAGGTAGGCGTCGGAGTTGTGCCCGTAGGCGCCGACCCGGTCGCCGGGGGCCGCCCCCTCGGCCAGCAGGACGCTCGCCGCGCGGGAGACGGCGGTGTCGAGCTCGTCGTACGTCCAGGAGCGGTCGCGGTACTCCACCGCGACGCGGGCCGGAGTGCGCCGGGCGCTGCGGCGCAGCACCCCGTCGACCGTGCTGCCGTGTCCGGGCGTCAGCGTCATGACATGATCCTCGGCCGGTGGGCGGGACGGGTCAAGACATGTGCGCGCGGCGCGGCAAGGCGCTTCTGTCATGCCACTGACACGTACACATACCCGCTGGTACGCTCAGCCGCCCCTTCCCCAAAGACGTCGGGAGGCACGATGCGCACCCGCCTGAGACGGCTCGTCGTCACGGCCGTCGCCCTGCTCACCGCGGCGACGACGCTGCCCGGGGCCGCCGCGGACGAACGGTCCGCCGGCCGGCACGAGCATCCGTCCCACGGCGGGCTGTCCGCCGTCATCCGCTACACCGAGTACGGCATTCCACACATCCTCGCCGAGGACTACGCGAACCTGGGCTTCGGCACGGGCTGGGCCCAGGCCGAGGACCAGGTGTGCACGCTGGCCGACGGTTTCGTGACCGTACGCGGCGAGCGCTCCCGGTACTTCGGCGCCGACGCGGTGTCCGACCTCTCGCTCTCCTCGGCCGCCACGAACCTCTCCAGCGACCTGTACTTCCAGGGGGTGCGCCGGTCGGGCACGGTGGAGCGGCTGCTCGCCGAGCCGGCGCCGCGCGGTCCGAGCCGGGACTCCGAGGAGCTGATGCGGGGCTTCGCCGCGGGCTACAACGCCTGGCTGGAGCAGAACCGGATCACCGACCCGGCGTGCCGTGGCGCCGCCTGGGTGCGCCCGGTGACCTCGCTGGACGTGGCCGTGCGCGGTTTCGCCCTCTCCGTGCTCGGCGGTCAGGGACGGGCCGTGGACGGCATCACGGCCGCGCGGCCGCCGGCCGGGAACGCGGCGGCCGCCCCCGGCCCCGACGCGGAATCGGCGGCGCGTGCCGCCCGGGAGCTCTTCGCCGCCGACGGCGCCGACATGGGTTCCAACGCCGTCGCCTTCGGTGGACGCACCACGGCCGACGGCCGCGGGCTGCTGCTCGGCAACCCGCACTACCCGTGGCACGGCGGACGCCGCTTCTGGCAGTCGCAGCAGACGATCCCGGGCCGGCTCGACGTCGCGGGCGGCTCCCTGCTCGGCTCCGCCACGGTGTCCATCGGCCACAACGCGCACGTCGCCTGGAGCCACACCGTCGCCACGGGCGTGCCCCTCAACCTCCACCAACTGGCGCTCGATCCGGCCGACCCGACGGTCTACCTGGTGGACGGCAGACGCGAGCGGATGACGAAACGGTCCGTGACCGTCCCGGTGAAGGACGGCGCACCGGTGACCAGGACCCAGTGGTGGACCCGGTACGGCCCGGTGGTGACCTCGCTCGGCGCCTCGCTGCCCCTGCCGTGGACCGCGACGGCCGCGTACGCGCTGAACGATCCGAACGCCGCCAACCTGCGCGCCTCCGACACCGCGCTCGGCTTCGGCCGGGCCCGCGGCACGGGTGACGTACTGGACTCGCTGCGCCGCACGCAGGGGCTGCCGTGGGTGAACACGATCGCCGCCGACTCGCGGGGCCGCACCCTGTTCACCCAGTCGCAGGTCCTCCCCCGCATCACCGACGAACTGGCCGGGCGCTGTTCCACACCGCTCGGCAGGGCCACCTATCCGTCCTCCGGGGTCGCCGTCCTGGACGGATCGCGCGGCGACTGCGCACCGGGCCGGGACCGGGACGCCGTACAGCCGGGGATCTTCGGTCCGGCGCGGATGCCGACACTCGAGGACGCGCCGTACGCGGAGAACTCCAACGACAGCGCCTGGCTGGCCAACGCGGACCGGCCGCTGACCGGTTACGAGCGGGTCTTCGGCACCGTCGGCACCCAGCGGTCGATGCGGACACGGGGCGCGATCGAGGACGTGGCGGCGATGGCCGGACGGGGCGGGCTGACCGTACGGGACCTTCAGCGGCAGCAGTTCGCCGACCGCGTGCCCGCCGGCGACCTGGCCGCCGCCGACGCGGCACGGGCCTGCGCGGCGCTGCCCGGCGGCGCGGCGACGGACAGTAAGGGCGGTGCGGTGGACGTGCGCGAGGCCTGCGGCGTCCTCGCCCGCTGGGACCGCACCGTCGACACCGGCAGCCGGGGCGCGCTGCTCTTCGACCGGTTCTGGCGGGCCCTCACGAGGACGGTGCCGTCCGATCGGTTGTGGAAGGTGCCGTTCTCGCCCGCGGACCCGGTCCGCACCCCGCACACCCTCGACACCGCCGCGCCCGGCTTCGCCACCGCCCTCGCGGACGCGGTCGGCGAACTGCGGGCGGCGGACATACCGCTCGACGCCCGGCTGGGTGAGCACCAGTTCGTGGTGCGGGGCGGCAAGCGCATCCCCGTGGGCGGCGGCACGGAGTCGCTGGGCGTCTGGAACAAGATCGAGCCCGTCTGGGACCCGGCCGGCGGCGGCTACACCGAGGTGACCACCGGCTCCAGCTACATCCAGGCGGTCGGCTGGGACGGGAGCCGGTGCCCGGTGGCCCGTACGCTCCTGACCTACTCGCAGTCCGCCGACCCCGCCTCCCGGCACCACGCCGACCAGACCCGGCTGTTCTCCGGCGAGCGGTGGGTGACGTCCCGCTTCTGCGAGCGCGACATCCGGGCGTCGCCCGCTCTGCGCGTCGTCCGGGTGCGCGAACGCTGAGACCGCGCCCGTCCCGCGACCCGCCCGGCGCCGAGCCGGGCGGGTCCGGTGTCTCGCCGGCTCCGTACGCCCCATTGACACGACCCGTCACTGACAGGAAAGTTTCACTCCGCACGGCGATCCGGGAAAGATACTTTCAGCTTCGGCGGCGGGAGACCCTTCGATGGCCGGACAGGCGACCAACGGATTCACACGGCGTCAACTGGGCGCCGGTGCCATGGCGCTCGGGGGCGCCCTGGCCATCGCCCCGTTCGCGGCCGGACCGGCCGAGGCCGCTGCGGACGCCGGCCGCCGCCCCACCCTGCGCCGTGGCACGGCCGAGCGCGCCGGACTGCTCCCCGGCCATCTGCGCCGCCTCGTCACCGACGCCGAGACCTACCTCGGCCCCTCCCCCGAGCACCCGTGGTACGCGGGCGCCGTGCTGCTCGCCGGGCGGGGCGGCACGGTGGCGCTGCACGAGCCGATCGGCATGGCGGTGCGCTACCGGGGCTACGACGAAGCGACCGACACCGGCGTCGAGTTCCCCGCGGAACAGCAGATCCCCATGGCCGAGGACACCGTGTTCGACCTCGCGTCGATCTCCAAGCTCTTCACCTCCATCCTCGCCGTCCAGCAGCTGGAGCGGGGCGCCCTGGAGCTGGAGGAGCCGGTCGCCTCGTATCTGCCGGACTTCGGACGGGCCGGCAAGCAGGACGTGACGGTCCGGCAGCTGCTGACGCACACGTCGGGGTTCCGGGCGTGGATCCCGCTGTACGGCGCGCCGACCCGCGAGGAGAAGATCGAGCTCGTCTACGACCAGGCACCGGTCAGCCCGCCCGGCACCGCGTACCTCTATTCGGACCTGAACCTGATCTCCCTCCAGCTGGTGCTGGAGGAGGTCACCGGCCGCCCCCTGGACGTCCTGCTGCGTGCGGAGATCACCGCTCCGCTCGGTCTCCGTCGCACCCGCTACAACCCGCCCGCGTCCTGGAGACCGCGCATCGCCGCCACGGAGGACGCGCGCCTGCCCTGGTCCGGCCTGGACCGGGGGCTGGTGTGGGGCGAGGTGCACGACGAGAACGCCTTCAGCCTCGGCGGCGTCGCCGGGCACGCGGGCGTCTTCTCCTGCGCCTGGGACCTGGCGGTCCTCGGCCGCGCGCTGCTCAACGGCGGCTCCTACGGACGGGAGCGCATCCTGCGGCCGGAGTCGGTGGAGCTGATGTTCACCGACTTCAACACCGACTTCCCGGGGGACGAGCACGGCCTCGGCTTCGAGCTCTACCAGCACTGGTACATGGGCGCGATGGCCACCCCGCGCACGGCGGGGCACACCGGCTTCACCGGTACCTCGCTGGTGCTCGACCCGACCACCGACTCGTTCCTCGTCGTACTGGGCAACTCGGTTCATCCGGTGCGCAGCTGGCGTTCCGGATCGGCTCCCCGGGTCGCGGCCGGCACCAACATGGCGCGGGCGGTGCCGGTGCGTCCCGCGCACGGCCGTACGGCCTGGTTCTCCGGGACGGCGAGTTCCACGACGGCGACGCTGACGCTGCCCGCGCTGGACACGTCCGGCGGCGGGGCGCGGCTGGGCTGCGCGCTGTGGTGGGACGTCGAACCCGGTTCGGACACCCTCGTCCTGGAGGCCACGACGGACGGCGGCGCCACCTGGACGAGCGTCCCGTTCACCACGACGCGCCGCGGCGAGGAGCCGCGGGAGCACCCGGCGGGCTCGGCCACCGGCTGGTCGGGCCGCGTCTGGCACCGGCTGACGGCCGCCCTCCCGGCAGCGCGTGGACTGACGTTGCGCTGGCGGTACACGACCGACCGGCTGTACGTGGGCCGCGGGGCGTACGTCGACGGGTTGCGCGTCGAGGCGGCCGACGGCGTCCTCTTCCACGACGCGCGCCCCGCGGACGCGGCGCGGATCGCGGCGGTGGGATGGGCGGCGTCGGCCGACTAGACGTCGTGCGCGTCGGCAGGGGCAGTACGGCTAGCCGTTGAAGACGGCCTTCTGCACCTCGTTCGGTCCGTCGAAGCTGTCCTCCTTCAGGCCGTCGAGACGGCTCACGACCTTGTCGTCCGCCTGGTTCTTGCGGGCGCGGTCGACGAGCGACTTGCGGTCGGCCGGGTAGTCCGCGCCGCTGAG
Organism: Streptomyces ambofaciens ATCC 23877; assembly: GCF_001267885.1. NCBI lineage: Bacteria > Bacillati > Actinomycetota > Actinomycetes > Kitasatosporales > Streptomycetaceae > Streptomyces > Streptomyces ambofaciens. Next base: position 966,471 of record NZ_CP012382.1, read on the forward strand.
GGCCTTCTGCAGGTCTATGGGGCTGAGGTCCGCCATGGCAGGCTCCCTGTGGTGTCGGTTCTCGGGGTCGTGGCACTGATCCACGAGTGCGGAATGTCCGCTATGTCGCGGTACCCGGCCCCGGCCGGCGCATGCGCCCTCAGCTCACCGTCCGGTCAGCACGGCCATCGCCGCGTTGTGCCCCGGCACCCCGCTGACCCCTCCCCCGCGGACCGCGCCCGCTCCGCACAGCAGGACGTTCGGTTGCCCCGTCTCGACGCCCCAGGGACCGGTGCCCTCCTGGGTGTGCGGCCAGGCCGGCTCGCGGTGGAAGATGTGGCCGCCGGGTAGGCGCAGGTCGCGCTCCAGGTCGAGCGGCGACCGGGCCTCGATGCAGGGCCGCCCGTCGGCGTCGGCCGCCAGGCACTCCGCGAGGGGCTCGGCCAGGTGGGCGTCGAGTCGGGCGAGGGTGGACGCGAGGAGCTCCTCGCGGACCGCGTCGTTGTCGCGGGCGAAGAGCCGGGCCGGCGTGTGCAGACCGAACAGGGTCAGCGTGTGCATGCCCTTCGCGGCCAGGTCGGGTCCGAGGATGGTGGGGTCGGTCAGCGAGTGGCAGTAGATCTCGGAGGGCGGTTCGGCGGGCGGCTCGCCGGCCGCGGCGCGGGCGTACGCGGTCGCCAGTTGTTCGTAGCCCTCCGCGATGTGGAAGGTCCCGGCGAAGGCCTCGCGCGGGTCGGCCTCGGGGTCGCGCAGTGCGGGCAGCCGCGTCAGCAGCATGTTCACCTTGAGTTGCGCGCCCTCGGCGGGCGGCGGGGGCGTCCGTCCCGTGAGCGTCGCCAGTTCCCGCGGTGAGGCGTTCACCAGGACGTGGCGTGCCGCGGCGACGCCCTCCCCGTCGGCGCAGCGGTAGGTGACCTCGGCCGCGCGCCCGTCCGTGTCGATCCGCACCGCCTCGTGCCCGGTGGCCAGCACCGCGCCTGCGGCGCGCGCCGCGTCGGCCAGGGCGTCGGTGAGGGCGCCCATGCCTCCGACCGGTACGTCCCAGGCGCCGGTGCCGCCGCCGATCACGTGGTAGAGGAAGCAGCGGTTCTGGCTGAGGGCGGGGTCGTGGGCGTCGGCGAAGGTACCGATCAGGGCGTCGGTGAGGACCACTCCCCGTACCAGGTCGTCCGCGAAGTGCTCCTCGATCGCGACACCGATCGGCTCCTCGAACAGCGCCCGCCAGGCCGTCTCGTCGTCGACCCTGCGACGCAGTTCGTCCCGGGTGGGCAGCGGCTCGGTGAGGGTCGGGAAGACCCGCTGGGCGACGCGGCCGGTCATGCCGTAGAACCGCTGCCAGGCCGTGTGCTCCCGGTCCGAACCCGTCAGCCGGGCGAAGGACTCCCGGGTCCGCCGCTCGCCCCCGCCGACGAGGAGCCCGGTGGGCCGGCCCTCCCGCTCGACGGGCGTGTACGAGGAGACGGTGCGCCCCCGCACCCGGAAGTCGAGGTCCAGGTCTCGCACGATCTTCTTCGGCAACAGGCTGACCAGGTACGAGTAGCGCGACAGCCGCGCGTCGACCCCGGCGAAGGGGCGCGTCGACACCGCCGCGCCCCCGGTGTGGTCCAGGCGTTCCAGCACGAGCACGGAGCAGCCGGCGCGGGCCAGGTAGGCGGCGGCGACCAGCCCGTTGTGGCCGCCGCCGACGATGACGGCGTCGTAGGCGTGGGAGGCGTGGGACACGTGGGATGCCCTGGCTGCGTGGGGCGGGGTGGGCGGGGTCATGGCTCTTGGTAACACGGGGCCGCGACGGGCTGCCAGAGGCGCGGTGGGCCGGGTGGGCGAGCACCTGCGAGGGCTGCGACGCCCGGGCACGGCCGAGGCGTCGCGGCGACCAGGACCGCCCGCCGCACTCGGCACCCGACTCCGGGCCCCGCCTCCGGCTCGGGTGCGGGAACAGCCCGGCACGGGAACCGCCCGGCACGGGAGCTGGCCAGCACGGGAGCAGGCCAGCACGGGAGCAGGCCGGCGCTGAAGTGCCCCGGCGCGGAAGCACCCCCGGCGCAGAAACAGCCCGGCGCGGACGCACCCCGGCGCGGGAGCCCCCCGCCCGGGTTCCGTGGCGCCTCGGTTCAGTGTGCTTCCGCTCTGCGCTGTACCGCGACCCTGCGGTACAGCTCCACCGCCTCGGCGCCGCGGCCGAGTTGTTCCAGGCAGTGGGCCTCGTCGTCGCGCGCGGCGAGGGTGTCGGGGTGGTCGGGGCCCAGGACGCCCTCGCGGGCGCGTGCGACCCGGCGGTACTCGGTGAGGGCGGCGGACCAGCGGCCCAGCCAGCCGAGTCCGACGGCGACCTCGCGGCGGCTGACCAGGGTGTCCGGGTGGTCCGGGCCGAGAACGCGCTCGCGGAGGGCGCACACCTCGCGGGACTCGACGAGGGCCTCCTCCCAGCGGCCGAGCCGGCCCAGGTTGACGCCCAGGCCGTGGCGGGCGCGCAGGGTCTCGGGGTGCTCGGGGCCCTGGGCGCGGGTGCGGTCGCCGATCAGCGTCTCGTAGAGCGCCAGGGCCTCGGCACTGCGGCCGAGGCGGCCGAGGCTGATGCCGATCTCGTGGCGGGCGGCGAAGGTGTCCGGGTGGTCCGGGCCGAGTGCGCTCGCGCGGGCCTCGGCGACCTCCCGGTAGGTCGACAGGGCCTCCTGCCAGCGGTCCAGCCGGCCGAGCTCGTAGGCCACCTCGAAGCGGGTGACCAGGGTGTCCGGATGGTCGGGGCCGAGCACGCGGGCGCGGGCCGCCGCCACCTCGCGGGCCATCCGGTGGGCGTCCTCGGGGCGTCCGAGCCGGCCGAGGTTGAAGGCCAGGTTGTGGCGGCAGCGCAGGGTGTCGGGGTGGTCGGGCCCCATGACACGCTCACGGGCGGCGAGGACCGAGGTGTAGACCTGGTGCGCGTCGGCGTGCCGGCCCAGTCGGCCCAGGACGTACGCCATCTCCTGGCGGACGGCGAGGGTGTCGGCGTGGTCGGCGCCCAGCACCCGGATCCGCGCCTCGGCGACGCGTTTGTACGCGCGCAGCGCGTCGGCGGCATGACCGGTGCGGCTGAGCGTGAAGGCGGCCTCGTAGCGGCTGGCGAGCGTGTCGGGGTGGTCGGGGCCGAGCAGCCGCTCGCGCTCGCATGCCACCGCACGGTGCACCTCGCCCGCCTCCGCCCAGCGGCCGAGCCGCCCCAGGCTCAGTCCCGCGTGGTGCCGTTGTGCCAGCGCGCCGGCCGTCGTGGGCGCGGGGCCGGGCCGCTCGCCCGGGGCGGGTGCGATCCCGTCGTCGGGCCGCGCGACCCACTCGCCGGACAGGCCGGCGGCGGGGTCCGGGGGCGTGGAGCGCGGCCCGGTGCCGGTCGCCTTGTGACCGGTGGTCATGCCGTGGGTCCACAGCGGCAGCGCGGCCCGTCCTCCTGTGGGCCGGGGCGTCCGCGACCGGGGCACCGCACCGGCCGGCACAAACCCCGGTGCGGTGCGGCCGGCGGCGATGCGGCGGCCCAGTTCGCGGGCGTCGTCCGGACGCTCCTCGGGCCGCTTGGCCAGCAGGTCCAGGATGATCCGGTCCAGGTACCCGGGCAGCTCGGCCCGGTGGGTGCGGGGCGGCTCGGGCGCCGTGTCGCGGTGGCCGACGAGGACCGCCCAGGCGTCGTCCAGGTCGAACGGCGGTACGCCGGTGGCGATCTCGTAGAGCACGCAGCCCAGCGAGTACAGGTCGCTGCGCCGGTCGACCTCGTCCCCGCCGATCTGTTCCGGCGACATGTAGTGCGGGGTGCCCATCGCGATACCGGTGCCGGTCAGCCGGGCGGTGAAGCCGACGTCGTGGCCGAGCCGGGCGATGCCGAAGTCGCAGATCTTCACGGTGCCGTCGGCGAGCCGCACGATGTTCGCGGGCTTCAGGTCCCGGTGCACGATGCCCTGGTCATGGGTGTAGGCGAGCGCGGAGGCGACCTGTTCGGCGATGTCGACGACGTCGGGAACCGGCAGCGGATGGTGCTTGGCGTCCTCCAGCAGCCGGCTCAGGTCGCGTCCCTCCAGCAGCTCCATGACCAGGAAGAGCACGCCGTCGCTTTCGCCGAAGTCGTGCACCACGGTCACCCCGCGGTGCTGGAGCGCGGCGGCCACCCGGGCCTCGCGCCGGAACCTCTCCCGCAGGACGCGGGTGAAGGAGTGGTCGTGGTGCGTGCCCAGCGGTTTGAGGCACTTGACGGCGACACGACGGCCCAGTGACTCGTCGCGTGCCCGCCACACCTCGCCCATACCGCCGCGCCCGATCCGCTCCAGCAGCCGGTACCGGCCCTGGATCAGCGTGCTGTCCCCCATCGCGCTGCCCGCCCCCGTAGCAGTCCGATACGCCCTCCCCTGGCCGGTCCAGTATGGCGGTCTACGGTCCGAGTTTGTATGGCGCCGGGCGCGCGGCCGGCCCGAGCCGGGCCATGGCACGCAGGATGTGTTTGGGCGGCAGCTGCCAGCGCAGACGTGCGGGAACGCCGCGCAGCAGGGTGCCCGTGGCGCGCAGCCGCCGGGTGACGGTGTCGGGCGCGGGGGCCGGTCTGCCGTAGAGCTCGTGCGCGTACGGCGGTAGGGAGTCGTACGCCAGATGTGCCACTCGGCGCCACAGCAGCTCGCGTGCGGGGACCAGGAGGGGGTGCGTGGGCGGGTGGAGCAGGAAGTCGTCCACCTCGCGTGCCTCGGGTCCCGCGGCCAGTTCGGGCCGCACCCGCGCGAAGTAGGCGGCCAGCTCGGCCCGGGTCGCGGGCACGGTGCCGGGGTCGAGGCCGACCAGACGGGCGCTGTGCCGGTGTTCGGCGAGGTAGCGGTCGGCGTGGGCGTCCGTGAACGGGAACCCGGAGCGGCGCAGGACGTGGAGGTAGGAGCCGATCTCGGCGCAGTGCACCCACAGCAGCAGCGCGGGTTCGTCGACGCCGTACCGCTCGCCGGTGGCGGGGTCCGTCGCGCCGAGTCGGCGGTGGATCTTCCGTACCCGGGCGCCGGCCCGCTCCGCCGCCTCGGTGGTCCCGTACGTCGTCGTGCCGACGAAGCTCGCGGTGCGCATCAGCCGGCCCCAGGCGTCGCGCCGGAAGTCGCTGTTCTGCATGACGCCGCGCACGGCGCGCGGGTGCAGTGCCTGGAGGTACAGGGCGCGGATGCCGGCGATCCACATCATCGGGTCGCCGTGCGCCTGCCAGGTCACCGAGTCCGGGCCGAACAGCCCCGGATCACCGGTCGTCCGCGTCGCCGTCATACCGGCAGGCTAACGCGCCGCACCCGGCGGCCCCAGGGCCTCAGCGCAGGGTGTCGAGGAACTCGCCGCAGGCCCGGGCGCAGTCCCGGCACGCCTGGGCGGCCTCCTCCGCCCCGGGGTGCCCGTCGAAGACGTGCGCGCTCTCCAGGCACACCTGTCGGCACCACTCGAGCTGGACGCGGATCGCGCCCTCGTCCACCTGGTTCTGCTCGGACAGCACCCGGCAGGTCGCGTCGCAGACCTCCGCGCACATGATGCCCTTGCGCCGTACGAGCTCCTGGTTCTCGGTCCCGTCCGGGTCCACGAGGCTCGCCCGCAGCGCGCACGCCCTCGCGCACTCGGTGCACGCCTGTGCACAAGCGAAACGGTCCTCCAGGAAGCGGAACAGTTCCTGCTGGGAAGTCGTCGTCGATGTCACACCGCGCGGGTTGCCGCTGCGGTCGCCGCCAAACCGCCGGGCCGCCGCGGGGCCCGTGATCCGGCGGTGGCGGGAGGTGTGTTGCCGCTGAGCAGGTTGGTCGCGCGAAGCCGGGGGTACCCGCGCTGCATGACCAACGCATGGATGGACCTGGCCGCGGGCTCCGGTGGGATCGGCATCGGTATCGGCGTCGCGGCCGTCGTGGTGGTGGCCCTGCTGATCGGCGCGTTCGCTTTCGGGAGCCGGCAGAAGCGCAAGGAGTCGCCGCCGCCGCGCCCGGAGGAGCAGCCCCGTATGCCCGAGGGCGGGCCCGTTCGGGAGACCCGGGAGCGCCGGGAGCCCGACGAGATGCCGCAGAGCGACGACCGGACGCTGCCGCACGACCTCGGTCATCAGGGCAGCCGCCCCTCCTCCGGGCAGGAGCGGCCCCGCTGGGACGAGGGCAGCAGCGGTTCCTTCGGGAGTGGCGGACCGGGCGGACGCTGACCCGAACATGCCGTGACCGCACGTGGCCGCGCACGTGGGCCCGGACCGGAGTGACTCCGGTCCGGGCCCACTGCCGTGTCCGGGGCTACGACGCGTCGCGCACGGTGCCGGTCAGCACCGGGCCCTGGGGCTCGCCCTCCTCGTCGGTGAGCCGGAAGCCGATGTGCTCCGCGGGCTCGGTGACCTCGTCCCGGACGGTGGGCACCGTCGCCTCGGCGCTCGTCCCGCCGGGCGGCACCGAGGTCCACAGGGAGAAGTACTCCAGCCGGGAGAGCGGAACCTCTCCGTCGGGGACCTCCCCCACGGTCTCCAGCAGCCAGTCACGGTCGACGTCCTCGGTGGACAGCTGCGGGCGGGTGTCGTCCGGCACCGGCACGAGCGCCGCGCCGAGGTCCACGTCGGCCGGCTCGGACAGCGAGATCCGCCAGCGCAGGGGCTTCCCCTCGGTGACGGTGCCGGCGACCGGGGTCACGCTGACCGCGGGCATCGGGTCGTCGTTCGTCACGGTGACGCCACCGGCGTACGTGCCCACGACCGAGCCGCGGACCGCCTTCACGAGGACGTCGTGGGAGACGTCCCAGGCGTAGCGCTCGTTGCCGGCCACCTCGACGGTGACGTCGATGCCGGGGCTGCCGGGACGGACGGAGACCAGACGGGTCTCGGTCGCTCCCGTGGCCGGATCCGTGACGTACGTGCGGACCGTGCCCCCTCCCTTGCCGGAGACCCGCACCGGGACCGTGTACGTACGCACCCCCGAGTCGCCCTCCTCGACCTTCGTCCGGCCGACGTCGACACGGGCCAGCGGGGCCGGCCGGACGCCGGGCGTGCCCGGCTGCCAGGCGTGGGCGTCCATCAGCCATGCCCGGCCCGTGCGGGTGCGGGGCGTCAGTTCCAGCGAGGCGACGCGGCGCAGGTCGACTCCGGCGCGGCCCGCCGCGGTGAGCGGTACGCGCACCTCCTGCGCCCAGTAGGACGCGGTGCGTTCGCTGCCCGGCAGTCCGTCGACGCGGACCGCGCCGAGTGTGGCCCGCCTGCCCGCGGTGTCGGTGACGGAGACGTCGAGCCGGGTGCCGGTGCTGTTGGGCGGCACGATGACGCGCAGGGCCAGACTCTCCGCTCCCTTCAGGGACAGGGGCGCGCCGGTCCGGATCCGGGTCGCGGTGCCCGGTGCCGACCAGTTCAGGGCGATCGCGCTGCGGCCGGCCTCGCGCTCCGGCTGCCAGTACGCGAAGTGCGGTGCCCAGCCGACGGCGTCCTCGCCGAGGCAGGCGGTGGCCGGGTCGGGATCGACCGCCGAGCACAGGCGTCCGCCGGTCACCTTCACCCCGTCGTCCGGCAGGAGTCCGGCGCCGCGGCCGGCGCCCACCGCGTGGGTCAGGACGCGTGCCGGGTCCGCGGAGGGGGCCCGGCGGCCCGTTCCGTCGACCAGCTCGCGCACCCGGTCGTCACCGGCGACGAACAGCCGTGCCGCGGCGGCGACGTAGGTCGCGCCCGCGCGGTGCTGCTGTTCCGCGGTGAGCCGGGTCGGGCTGCCGGGCGAGCACACCGGGTCGCGGTCCTCGGGGTCGTCCCAGAAGTCGTCACTGGCGGGCGCCTGCGCCAGGCCGGGCGTCCACTCGCTGTTGAAGTAGTTGTGGTTCGCGCCCGTGATGTGGACCGCGCTGTGCAGCGCCCGGCCGCGGCTCACCCCGCGGGTGCCGTCGACGTACAACTGCCCCTGGAGGTCGGAGACGTCACCGTCACAGCCCGGCAGGATCGTCAGCGACGGCACGTCGGGCACCGGGTTCTGGCCGAAGGCGGTGGGGCCGACGAGTACGGTTCCGCGGATCTTCCAGCGGGCTCGTGCCGGGTGGCCGTCCTGGCTCGCGGGCGGCGGGTAGAGGCTGTCCATGGCGGCCCGGTCGACGCCTTCGCCGCCGCGCGAGTGACCGACGAGCAGGACGCGCGACAGGTCGGCCCGCGGGCCCCGGCGAACGGCCGTCGGCGCCGCGGCGGGCCCGGTGGACCAGTCCGCCCAGCGGGCCAGGTGCGAGCGCACCAGCGACGAGCGCGCCTGGGCACCGCCGTCCTCCAGGTCGCCGTCCTGGCCGTTGATGCCGTTGGCGGAGATCGAGACGGTCACGTAGCCCTGGGAGGCCAGTAGCTTCTGGTCCTCGAGATAGCCGCGGTGGCTCGGGATCGGCTGGGTGCCGCGGGCACAGGGCCAGTCGATCGTGACGGCATCCTCGCCCTCGCCGGGGACGTAGCAGGTGGCGTGCCGGCCGTGCAGGAAGAGCGCGAGCGGGCGCTTGCCGGTCGCTCCCTTCGGCGCGACGACCAGGCCGCGCATCTCGACCGGGGCGGCGAGGCCGGGCAGCCGGACCGGGTCGAGCGTGTACGCGCCGGTCGTGGTGGCGAACCGGCCGGGTCTGCCCGGGTCGACCGCGCCGGCCGGGAGGCGGGCCGGGGGTTTCGCCGGGGGCGTGTCGTCGGGGCGGCGCTCACGGGCGGCGGCGCCGGCTTCCCGGTCCAGCCGGCGGCCGGCCGCGAGGACCTGGAGGTCCGTCAGGCCGTGCCCGGCGGCCGGATCCGTGTCGTCCAGGGGTAACCGGAACGTCCGTCCGTCCGCGTCCTGTTCGGGTATGCCGAGCAGGCGGCCGGTGGCGTGGAACTCCACCCGGGCGTCGCCGGGCGGCACGGTCCGCGGGGAGCGCCACTCCAGGGCCTTCGTCTCACCGCTGCCGGTGAGACGCCAGCCGGGCGGCAGGTCAGCGGTGGTGTGCGGGGTCGTCGGGGCGGAAGCGGCGCCGGGCGGTTGCGGCCGGGCGTGGGCGGCGGCGGGCGCCACTCCCACCAGGGTCAGCGCCGCTGCCACGGCGGCCCACGTCTTTCGCGCACGTATCAAGAACTGCTCCTCAACACCTCGGTCGGGGCTCCGCCCGTGCGGACGCCCCCTCGTTCGAGGAGGAGGGAAAGCCGGACCTCGCGGTTGCCTGGGGGAGGTGAGGCGCCGCCCGAAGCGCCCGCGTCGGCGCCGCCGTTCGGGCGTTCACCGGTTCCCGCGGGCCGCGTCGGCCGGGCAGTCCTCGCTGGACCGGCCCGCGAGTCGGCCGCCGGGCTGTTCCACCGTCACCTTCGCGCTCGTGAGTGCCGGGTCCTGGCGCAGCCGGGCGACAGCGACCGTGCAGGCGAGCTGGTCGACGGCCAGGGCGCTGAGGCTCCCGGCGTCCTCGGGGAGCTGGACGCCGACCGCCGCTCCGTCGGTCCGGATGGTGGGTGCCGCCATGGAGGGCGGCAGTTCGGTCGTCAGCCCGTTCCTGCGTTCCTCGGCGTCCGGCCCCTCGAACAGCATGAGGACGGTGCTGCTGAGGTCGGCCCCCGCGCCGGGCACCGCACGGGGAACCGTGGTCAGCTCGCCGTCGGCGACGAAGTACAGCGGCACCACGGTGTCGGGAACGGCCTCGGGCCGGGTCTGTGCCGGGCTGGGGCCAGGACCGGGCTCGAGGACCCCGGTCGCGGGTTCGCCCGCCTCCACCACGCCGGTGGCGGGGATGCCGCAGGCGGCGAGCGGGAGCAGGGCGGCGAGCAGCAGCGGGCGCCGGCGGTGGGCGCGCGTGCCGCTGCGACGGCAGGCTTTGGCGGGGTCCGGGGCCGGCGGTCTCATGGGCGGTGATCCTTCGCGGAGTGCGTCGTCGGTTCCTGTGCGTCGTCCGGTCGCAGGGGGAGGACGACCGTGAAGACGGCGCCGCCTCGCGGATGGTTGGCCGCACGGACGGTGCCGCCGTGCAGCGCCACGTTCTCCGTGGTGATGGCCAGCCCGAGGCCGCTGCCCTCGCTCCGGGTCCGGGCGCTGTCCGACTTGTAGAAGCGGTCGAAGACGTGCGGCAGGACGTCGTCGGGGATGCCGGCCCCGCCGTCGGCGACCGTGACGACCGCCCGCCTTCCGGCACGGGGGTCGTCCTCCTGGCGCAGGCTCAGCCGGACGGGGGGCGCCCCGTGGCGGAGGGCGTTGGCGACGAGGTTCGCGACCACGACGTCGAGGCGGCGCGGGTCCACCCGGCCCCGCAGCGTGCCCGGTTCGGGAAGGTCGGTCTCCACGGTGTCGAGCCAGCCGCGGGAGGCGAGCGTGCGCCGCAGGGACTCCGCGAGGTCGATCTCGTCCAGGTGCAGGGCGGCGGCGCCCGCGTCGAAGCGGGAGATCTCCATCAGGTCGTCCACCAGGCCGGCCAGCTTCGTGGTCTCCTCGCTGATGAGGCGTACGGCCATGGCGGTGTCGTCGTCCAGGCCGGCCGCGTCCTCGTCCAGCACGTCCGTCACCGCCGACATCGCCGCGAGCGGGGTGCGCAGTTCGTGCGAGACGTCCGCGGCGAAGCGCCGGGCACCGGCCTCCATGCGCCGCAGTTCGGCCACCGAGCCCTCCAGCGCGGCGGCCGTCTCGTTGAACGTGCGGGACAGATCGGCGAGTTCGTCGGAGCCCTGCACCGTGAGCCGGGTGTCCAGCCGGCCCTCGGCGATGCTGCGGGTGGCCCGCCGCAGGGCCCGCACCGGCCGCAGCACCCCGCGCGCGGCCAGGAGGGCGATCAGGACGGCCAGGGCCAGGGCGGGCACGGTGGCCCGTTCGATGGCGGTGACCAGCGCGTCGACGTAACCCTGCTCCTCCTGCTGCGGCACGGTCAGGTAGACCTCCAGGCCGGAGGCGGGCCGCGAGGTCGTGTACGGGCCGGCGAAGGTGACCGGCATGCCGACGACGAGCGCGGAACGGCCGTCGCGCGACACCCGCTGGAACACCGTGGCCAGGCGGGTGCGGACCGACTCGCGCATCGCCGGGGACAGTTCGCGGAACGCGTCCCCGGGGGCGGACGTCGCGCTCGCCTCCCCATAGGTCACCAGGACCCGCCAGGTCTGGGAACGTCCGCCGCGCGACACATCGGCGGCGAACGACCGCAGGTCGGACTCGCCGGGTGGGAACCGGTAGTGGGGGACGATGGTGTCGACCCGGTGCCGGAAATCCTCGATCACCGTGTCCTGGCTCTGCTGGAGGACCCTGGTGCGGGCCTCGCGGAAGGTCAGCGCTCCGGTGGTCACCGTCGCCACGACCGCGACGAGGGTGAAGGCCATCACCAGCCGCACGCGCAGCCCGTTCAGGGCGCGCGGCACCCGGGGAGCTCTCACCGGGTCCCGAACCGGTAGCCGAAGCCGCGCACGGTGTGCACGTAGCGCGGTCGGCCCGCGGGCTCGCCGATCTTGGAGCGCAGGCGTTTCACACAGGCGTCCACGAGGCGTGCGTCCCCGTGGTAGTTGTGCTCCCACACGGCTTCCAGGAGCTGCTGGCGGCTGAAGACCTGCCCGGCCGAGGCGGACAGGGTCAGCAGCAGCCGCAGTTCGGAGGGGCCGAGGGCGACGGGCCGCCCCTGGTGGGTGACGGTGAGACCGGCACGGTCGATGACCAGGTCGCCGTGGTGTTCCGGACGGGTCGTGCCGTGGTCGTCCGGGGCGCCGCCCACGCGGCGCAGCACCGCGCGGATGCGTGCGTCCAGTACCCGGGCACGGACCGGTTTCACGACGTAGTCGTCCGCTCCGGCCTCCAGTCCGACGACGATGTCGGTGTCGTCGCCGCGGGCCGTGGCCATGATGATCGGCACCTGGTGGTGGGCGCGTATCCGTCGGCACACCTCCAGTCCGGGCATGCCCGGCAGCATCAGGTCGAGGATGACGGCGTCGGGCCGGAAGGACCGCAGGAGCTCCAGTCCGTCCTCGCCCGTCGCGGCCGCGGCGACCTCGTGCCCCTGACGGCGCAGGGCCAGCCGCACGCCCTCCCGGACGGCGCGGTCGTCTTCGATGATCAGGACCCGTGGCATGGATCTCAGTATGCGTATGAACGTGCGAACACCGGCTCCTGGGGCAGGGCTGTTACACAGCGGTCCACATGCGGTCCCCGGGCGATCACACGGCGGGGGCACGCTGCGTGATCATGAACGAGCATCGATCGACGTCCTCGCCGGTCCCCGAGAGGGGCCGCCGACGCCGCGGCAGGAGCCGCGTCCGCCGCGGGCGGGGCGGGCCTCCACCGCTGCTGTGGGCCGGGATCCTGGCGGGTGTCGTGCTGCTCATCGCCGGCGGGCTGGTCCTGAGGGAGCGGACGGAGCCGCCCGGCCGCTCCGCCGACGCCGGCGGACGGTCGGCGGCTCCCGGGCGCCCGGCTCCGCGCGAGGTCGTCGAGACCGACGGGGCCCTGCGGGAGGGGCGGGTGACCGGGGGCGAGCAGGGGGTCGAGGTCGAGGAGGACGGGCAGGAGGAGAAGGCCCCGGATCCCGGTTCGATCCCGTCGTCGGGACCGGGCACGTTCGCCACCGCGCCGGGCGGCGGCGCACGGGTCGGGGGGCGTGAGCGGACGCTGACCTACGTCGTCCAGGTCGAGGACGGCATCGGGATTCCGGCGCGGGACGTCGCCGCCGAGGTCGAGCGCGTCCTCGCCGGCCCGCGTGGCTGGACGGCCGACGGGAGGGTGGGGTTCCGGCGGGTGTCCGGCGGAGCCGCCGACTTCCGGGTGCGGCTCGCCACGCCGGCGACGGTGGACGACATATGCGGCCGGTACGGCCTCGACACCGGCGGTGAGGTCAACTGCAACGTGGGGCAGGACGTCATGGTCAACCTCAAGCGGTGGCTGCTGGCGACCCAGTACTACGCGGACGACGTGACGTCCTACCGGGCCCTCGTCATCAACCACGAGGTGGGGCACTTCCTCGGCCACGGTCATGTGGGCTGCCCGGGCGCGGGGCGGCCCGCGCCGGTGATGATGCAGCAGATCAAGGGGCTGCACGGCTGCCGCACCAACGTCTGGCCCTACGACGCCGAGGGCCGGCTCGTCACCGGGCCGGCCCTCGGCTGAGCGGCTCGGGCGGCGTCCGCCGCACGGACGCCCGCGTCGTCGCCCCGGGGCGAGCGGTCACGGGCGCCGGTCGGGTACGGCCGCCGCGCAGTCCGGGTTGTGGCAGGTGCCCCGGCGCCAGACCGGGACGTAGATCCCGAGGGTCTTGTGCCGGGTGACCTCCGCGGGGACGGTGTGGCCGCAGGACGGGCAGACGTCCTCGCGCTCCGCTGTGGTCTGCGGTGTCTTCGTTCGCTGGGTGTGATGGATCATGATGCTCACGTCCGCGGCGATAAGGGGCTTTGGTAACTCTTTGCCCGTAATTGACGTGCGTATGTGCGAGGGAGCGGGCCAATGCCGTGCCGGCCGTTTCACTGGTCGTCCCGCTCGCCTCGCGGTGAGGTGAGCGTCTCCTCCCGGGAGTCACCGCCCGTGTCCCCCTCCGGCGCGTCCGCGGGCCGTCTCAGGCTCAGGATCACGGACCCCGCGAGCACCACCACGATCACCGCCAGGCTCACCGGTGACGGGATCTCCGGCACGGACGGACTGACCAGCTTGTGCGTCGCCTGGAGGATGAGCTTGACGCCGATGAACCCGAGGATGATCGCCAGGCCCTTGCTCAGATAGTGGAAGCGGTCCAGCAGCCCGGAGAGCATGAAGTACAGGGCCCGCAGGCCGAGGATGGCGAAGGCGTTGCTGGTGTAGACGATGAAGGCGTCGTCGCTGACGGCGAGCACGGCCGGCACGCTGTCGACGGCGAAGATCAGGTCGGCGGCCTCGATGGCGGCGACGACGGCGAGCAGCGGCGTCGCCACGAGCTTGCCCGCCTCTTTCACGAAGAACTTCGGGCCCGCGTAGGTGTCCCGGACGGGGATCACCTTGCGCAGCAGCCGGACGGCGAAGCTCCGGCCGGGGTCGAAGCTCTCCTCCTCGCCCTTGAGGATCTTGTAGACGCTGTAGAAGAGGATGGCCGCGAAGACGAACAGGACGGCGGTGAACCGGCTGACCACGGCCACGCCGGCGGCGAGGAAGACGCCCCGGAACACCAGGGCGCCGATGACACCGAAGAAGAGGACCCGGTGCTGGTAGGCGCGGGGCACCTTGAAGTAGGCGAAGATCAGGGCGAAGACGAAGAGGTTGTCGACGGAGAGGCTCTTCTCCAGCAGCCACGCGGTGGTGTACTCGGTGCCCGCCGTCCCGCCGAGCACGAGGAAGACGACCGCACCGAAGGCCAGAGCGAGTCCGACCCACAGTCCGCTCCAGGCCGCCGCTTCCTTGAAGCCGATGACGTGGGCGTGGCGGTGGGCCAGCAGGTCGACGGCGAGCGACACGACCACGGTCGCGGCGAAAACCGCCCAGAGCCAGAACGGCACATCGAACATGCGGGCCTCGCAGTGGTGTGCGGAGAGATCCCCCTACACCCGAGTGTGCACCACGTCGTCGTTCCTCACCGGTCCTCGGGCACGGGGGCGGGACGCGGCGTCGTCCCGTCGGCCTCGGCGGCGTCGGCGAGTGCCTGTGCGGCGGCCTCCGCGGCCTGGGCCGTGTCGTTGGCGGCCTGTGCGGCGCCGTCGTCGGAGCGGGTCTCGCGGGTGGCGGGCGACTGCGGCAGCGCCTCGGTGAAGGCACGGGACACGCCCTGCAGGGCGGAGGTGACCTCGCTGGGGATGACCCAGAAGGTGCTGCCCGAGCCCTGCGCGAGCTGCGGCAGCACCTGGAGGTACTGGTAGGCGAGGAGCTTGGGGTCGGGGTCGTTGCGGTGTACGGCCTGGAAGACCTCGTCGATGGCCCGGGACTGGCCCTCGGCCTTGAGGATCTCGGCGGTGCGGTTTCCCTCCGCGCGCAGGACCGCGGCCTGCTTGTCGCCCTCGGCGGTGAGGATCTGCGACTGGCGCTGCCCTTCCGCGCCGAGGATCGCGGCCCGCTTGTCCCGCTCGGCACGCATCTGCTTCTGCATCGCGTCCTTGATGGACTGCGGGGGGTCGATGGCCTTGATCTCCACCCGGTTCACCCGCAGTCCCCATTTTCCGGTGGCCTCGTCGAGTACCCCGCGCAGTTGGCTGTTGATGGTGTCCCGTGACGTGAGCGTCTTCTCCAGGTCCATGGACCCGACGACGTTGCGCAGGGTGGTGACGGTGAGCTGTTCGACCGCCTGGAGGAAGTTGGCGATCTCGTAGAAGGCCGCGCGCGGATCCGTGACCTGGAAGTACAGCACGGTGTCGATCTCGACGACCAGGTTGTCCTCGGTGATCACGGGCTGCGGTTTGAAGGAGACGACCTGCTCCCGCAGATCGATCACCGGGTACACGCGATCGATGTACGGGATGACGAGGCTCAGGCCGGGTTTCAGGGTGCGGTGGTAGCGGCCGAGCCGTTCGACGTTGCGGGCGCGGGCCTGGGGCACGATGCGTACCGCTCGCACCACGGTGAAAACCGCGAGAAGCGCGACGATCACACCTGCGACGAGGAACGCCGAGACTTCCATGGTCACTCCCGGGGGTAGACGAGGGCGGTGCTGCCGCTGATCTCCATGACGTCGACGGTCGCCCCTGGGGGGATCACCAGCGTCTCGTCGTAGGAACGGGCCGTCCACTCCTCACCGCCGATGCGCACCCTGCCCTCCCTGCCCGTCACCTCCGAGACGACGTAGGCGGCCCGGCCGACGAGCGCGTCCACACCGAACCGCTCCGTCTGGGGCTGGAGGAGGTGGCGCAGGGCCACGGGGCGCACGAACAGGAGGGTGACCGTGGCCACGGCGGTGAACACCGCGAACTGGAGAGGCCCGGCCAGTCCGGCCGCGGCGGCTCCGGACGTGATCAGCGCGGCCGCTCCCAGCATTCCGAGCGCGGCGGTGAGAGTGAAGATCTCCGCCACGATCAGAACCGCCGCGACGATCAGCCAGATCAGCCACGGGTCCATTACGACCCCCTCCGTGACGGTGCGGGTGCGTGCATGGCAGGACGCCTGCTTTGAAGCGATTTTACCTGCTTACCGGAGAAGAGAACCCCCTCGGTCGGCGAGCAGGGCGCCCTTGTGCCGGCTCCGGGAACGAGCCTCCCGTCCGCCCGTTCCCGTCTCTCCCGTCCGTCCGTTCCGTCTCTCCGGTGCGCGCCCGCCGCCGCCGTACGCGGAGCGCTCAGGCCCGCGTACGGGCGCGTCCGCCGAGCGGCGCGGTGCTGGCGCGGACGATCAGCGCGGGCTCGACGGAGGCGGGTTCCGGTGCCGCGCCCGGATCCGCGATGTGCCGCATCAGGTGGGCGACCGCCAGGGCTCCCATCTCGGCGAAGGGCTGGGCCACCGTGGTCAGTGAGGGCGAGCAGTACTCGGCCAGCGCGATGTCGTCCACCCCCACGACGGAGATGTCCTCCGGGACCCTGCGGCCGAGTTCGTGCAGCGCCCGGATCACCCCGAAGGCCATCTCGTCACTCGCCACGAACACCGCGGTGACGTCGGGGATGTTGCCCAGGATCAGCCCGTTCCGGTAGCCGGAGGCGGGTGTCCAGTCGCCCTCCAGCACCGGGGGCACGGACAGTCCCGCCGACTCCAGTGTGTCGCGCCACCCGGCACGGCGGCTGGCGGCGTCGAGCCACTCCTCGGGCCCTGACACGTGCCAGACGGTCTCGTGGCCCAGGTCGATCAGGTGACGTGTCGCCAGGCGGGCCGCGAGGCTCTGGTCGACCGCGACGACCTCCGTGGCCGGCGTCCTCGATCCGTCGACGGTGACGGTGGGCACCGAGCGGGTGAGCTGCTCGATCCTCGGGCTCACATGGACCAGCGGCACCGACAGGATGACGCCCTCGACGCCCTGCTCCGCCAGCCGCGACAGCGCCCCCTCGATCGCCGCCGTGTCCAGCGAGGCGGTGGTCGCCGTGCTCACCGCGTACCCGGCCCCGCGCGCCGCGGTCTCGATGCCGAAGGTCAGGTTCGTACGCGAGGAGAAGTTGGTCTGCAGGGTCACCACACCGATCGTCCGGCTCCGTCCCGAGGACAGCATCCGCGCCGCGTTGTTCTTGCGGTAGCCGAGTTGTTCGACGGCGGCGAGCACCTTCGCCCGGGTCTTCGGCTGCACGTGGGGATGACCGGACAGGGTGCGGGACACCGTCTGCGCGGAGACCCCGGCGAGCCGGGCGACGTCGGTCATCCCGGGCTGTCGCCCGGCGCCGTCTGCTCCGGTCCCCTTCACCGTGGGCCGGTTGCCCGCTCCCTGTGTTTCCGATGACATCGCTCGCCTCTCCG
Organism: Streptomyces ambofaciens ATCC 23877; assembly: GCF_001267885.1. Lineage (NCBI taxonomy): Bacteria > Bacillati > Actinomycetota > Actinomycetes > Kitasatosporales > Streptomycetaceae > Streptomyces > Streptomyces ambofaciens. The sequence goes on from NZ_CP012382.1 coordinate 983,687, forward strand.
GAGAAACCGGGGTCCGGGCGTGTCGCCGCAGCTGGTGCCCTGCGGGCAGTCTAGCCAAGCGAGGACCACTGGCATCGATAACAAGGTCTGCCAATAGTTCTCGCCATCTGGACCGACAACCTGCCGACCGCGTTCCCCCAGCACTACCAGCTGACCGAACTGGGGCCGCGGCAGATCCGCGCGGCTCACCGGTGGCGTCCGCGTCGAGTCCGTCGACGGCGAACGGCGGATCTCCACGGGGGACACCGTCGCCTCGAGGGCGACACCTACCTGTTCTGGGGGAGGCATCGCGTCCGGTGAGGAGGCGGGCCGCCGGAGTCAGTGCACGACGTGGAACTCGTTCCCGCCGGCGTCGAGGTACTCGCCGGGCGTCCGGTCGCGTCGGGTGACCTCCGGCCGCAGTCTGTTCCGCGCCGTCTTCCGCGCCGCCGGCGGCCCCATCACCAGCGAGACGGTACTGGTCGGCCCGCGCCGCAACCGGACTCCCCAGTCCTCGGACTCGGTCACCTGCCAGCCGGCCCGGTCCTGCCAGAAGGCGGACTGCGCGCGGCGATCCTCCTCGGCGACGTCGAGACAGACGGCGACGAGGCCGGAGTCGGCGAGCACGCCGGGGTGACCGGGGCGCAGCACACAGAACTCGTTGCCCTCCGGGTCGGCCAGCACGTCCCACGGGACGCTCCCCTGACCGATGTCGGCCCGCGTCGCTCCGAGCGCGAGCAGGCGCGCCACCTCGGCCTCGTGGTCCGGCCCTCCGGCCAGATCGAGGTGGAGCCGGTTCTTGCGCGCCGTCTTGGGCCCCGCGGCCCGCTCGAAGCGCAACCGCAGGCCGCCCGCGCGACCCCGCGTGGCGTCCAGCCAGAAGCGTTCCATGCCCGCCGCGTCCAGTGCGTCGATCACGATCCCGGTCAGCATCCCGTCGCCTCTCCCGTGCCCGTGCCCCGTGCCCCGTGCCCCGTGCCCCGTCCCGTCGTATCTGTCGGGGGCCATTGTCGCTGTGCGCGTCGGCACGGTGGCCCGCCCGGGCGGGCCGGGCGCCGGACCACCGCCGGACCGCGGCTCGTCCGGTCTCAGTCCACCACCAGCACGACCTCCAGGGTCCGCGGGCCGTGGACGCCCTCCACCCGGTCGAGTTCGATGTCGCTCGTGGCGGACGGGCCGGAGATCCACGTGGTCGGGCGGGTGGGGTCGAGGCGCGGCAGGGCCTGCGGAAGGGAGGCGACCACCTGGCCGGGTACGTCGACGACGCAGATGTGCAGGTCCGGGATGAGGGTGAGGGCACGACGGCCCTGCCCCGGGCCGGCGTCGAGGACGACGGTGCCGGTCTCCGCTACGGCGAGGGCGCAGCCGGTGACCACGGCGTCGGCGGAGTCGAGCTCGGCGGGGGTCAGGGGGACGTCGTCCGGCAGTCGCCGGGTGTCGGACGCGGCCAGCCAGGCCTCGGGCAGTCCCGGGGGCACGACGACGGAACCCGCGCCGTGCCCGGCGAGGAGGCGGCCGATGACGGCCGGCAGGTCACGCCGGGTGCTGCGCTGCACGCCGGCCCGGTAGTCGGCGAGGTTCCCGTGGAGCAGGTCGAGCACCGTGGCCGGGTCGTCGGGCGTGTGGCTCGCGCGGTAGTCACGCGTGATCTCGGGGGCCTCGGGCGCGTCGGCGAGTGCCCTGCGCACTCGTCCGAGGACGCGGTCGCGGGAGGAGGACTCGGGCGTCATGCGCGGTTCTTCTTCCACCAGTCACGGAAGGGTTCGGCCGGCAGGTCCGGCAGGTCACGGCTGTTGGTCCACTGGCGCGCCCCGGGTCCGGGGAGCCGTTCGGGATGCAGCTTGCGGGTCTTGGAGGCGAGACGTTCGCCGGCGGTCAGGGCGGCGGGATGGTCCAGGAGCCAGGTCGCCGCCCGCATCGCGGCCCGTTCCAGGCGGTGCCCCTTCCCGCCCTGGTCGGCGACCTTCTCCCGTAGGTGGACGAGGACTTCGGGGATGTCGATGGCGACCGGGCAGACGTCGTAGCAGGCGCCGCACAGGGAGGAGGCGTAGGGCAGGGAGGCGTCGATGGCGCTGGCCGTGCCCCGCAGCTGGGGGCTGAGGATGGCGCCGATCGGGCCGGGGTAGACGGAGCCGTAGGCGTGGCCGCCGGCCCGCTCGTACACCGGGCAGACGTTCAGGCAGGCCGAGCAGCGGATGCAGCGCAGGGCCTGGCGGCCGACCTCGTCGGCGAGGGTGTCGGTGCGGCCGTTGTCCAGCAGGACCAGGTGGAAGGCGCGGGGGCCGTCGCCGTCGGTGGTGCCGGTCCACATCGTGGTGTAGGGGTTCATGCGCTCGGCGGTCGAGGAGCGGGGCAGCAGCTGGAGGAAGACCTCCAGGTCGCGCCAGGTGGGGATCACCTTCTCGATGCCGACCACCGAGATCAGTGTCTCGGGCAGGGTCAGGCACATCCGGCCGTTGCCCTCGGACTCCACGACGACCAGCGTGCCGGTCTCGGCGACCATGAAGTTGGCGCCGGAGATACCGACCCGGGCCCGCAGGAACTTCTCCCGCAGGTGCAGCCGGGCCGCCTCCGCGAGTTCGGCGGGGGTGTCGGTCAGGCCCTCGGGTGCCGGGCGGCCCCACTCGCTCATCTCGGAGCGGAAGATGTCCCGGATCTCACCGCGGTTGCGGTGGATGGCCGGGACCAGGAGGTGCGAGGGCCGGTCCTTTCCCAGCTGCACGATCAGCTCGGCCAGATCGGTCTCGTAGGCGCGGATGCCGTGTGCCTCCAGCGCCTCGTTGAGGCCGGTCTCCTGCGTGGCCATCGACTTGACCTTGACCACCTCCGACTCGCCGGTCTCCTGGACCAGCCGGGTGACGATCGCGTTGGCCTCGGCAGCGTCGGCGGCCCAGTGCACCGTCCCGCCGGCCGCCGTGACCGCCTCCTCCACCTGCACCAGATACCGGTCCAGATGACGCAGCGTGTGGTCCTTGATCCGCTTCCCGGCCTCCCGCAGCCGCCCCCAGTCGTCCAGCTCCGCGACCGCGCCGGCCCGCTTGTCCCGGATCGTGTGCGTCGCACGGCGCAGATTGCCCCGCAGCGTCACATCGCGCACCGCGTCCCGCGCCGCCTCGGGAAAGGACGGCATCCCCAGATACGTCCCGCTCATCGCAGCGGCTCCTCTTCCGTGCTCGCGAGAATCTCCGCGAGGTGCAGTGCCCGCAGCGGGGCGTCCTGGCGGCGCAGCATCCCGCCGATGTGCATCAGACAGGAGTTGTCGGCGCCGCACAACACGTCCGCGTCGGTGGACAGGGCGTTGCGGATCTTGTCGTCGCCCATCGCCTCGGACACGTCGGCGTTCTTCACGGCGAACGTGCCGCCGAAGCCGCAGCACTCCTCCGCGCCCGGCAGCTCGACCAGCTCCAGTCCCCTGACCGCTTCCAGCAGCCGACGCGGCCGGTCGCCCAGGCCCAGCATGCGCAAGCCGTGGCACGAGGGGTGGTAGGTGACGGTGTGCGGGAAGTAGGCCCCCACGTCCGTCACCCCGAGCACGTCGACGAGGAACTCCGTCAGCTCGTACGTCTTCGGCACGAGGGAGGCGGCGGCGCCCGACAGTTCCCGGCCCCGGCCCTCGGCCAACGCCTTGGCGCCGATCCTGGGGTAGTTGTCGCGGACCATGGCGACACAGGAACCGGAGGGGGTGACGACATGGTCGTAGCCCGCGAAGGCGCGGGCCGTGCGGCGCACCAGTGGCTCGGTGGCGCGCCGGTAGCCGGTGTTGTACTGCGGCTGGCCGCAGCAGGTCTGCTCGGCCGGGAAGTCCACCTCGACCCCGAGGCGTTCGAGCACCTTGACGGTGGCGACGGCCGTGGACGGGTAGAGGGCGTCGTTGACGCAGGTGGCGAAGAGGGCTACGCGCATGGGGGTTCCGTTCGGGCGGGGGTGAGCCTGGCGGCTGCCGCGTCCCAGGCGGCGCCGTCGCCTCGCGGGGTGTAGCGCCTGAGGTGCTGGGTGGCGGCGACGAGCCGGCGCATCGCGGCCAGGTCGGCCACCCGTCCGGCGGCTCTGGCCTGGACGAGGATGTTGCCCAGGGCGGTGGCCTCGGTGGGCCCGGCGATGACGGGCAGTCCGGTGGCGTCGGCGGTGAACCGGCAGAGCAGGTCGTTGCGCGAGCCACCGCCGACCAGGTGGATGTGGGTGATGTCGCGGCCGGCGAGTTCGGCCGCCTGCCGCAGCGTACGGCGGTGTGCCAGGGCCAGGCTCTCCAGGATGCAGCGGACGAGGGCACCCTGGCTGTCGGGAGCCGGCTGGCCCGTACGGCGGCAGTACTCCCGGATGCGTCCGGGCATGTCGCCCGGGGCGAGGAACACCGGGTCGTCCGGGTCGACGACCGCACCGAACGCCTCACACCGGGCGGCCTCGGCGAGGAGCCGGGGAAGGCCGGTGGGCAGGCCCTGCGCCTCCCAGGTCCGACGGCACTCCTCCAGCAGCCACATGCCCATGATGTTACGGAGGTAGCGGACGGTGCCGTCCACGCCCAGTTCGTTGGTGAAGTTCGCGGCCCGGGACGCCTCGGTCAGCACCGGGGCGTCCAGTTCGAGACCGGCCAGGGACCAGGTGCCGCACGAGATGTAGGCGAAGTGCGGTGCGGTGGCCGGGATCGCGGCGACGGCGGAGGCGGTGTCGTGCGAGGCGACGGTGACGACCGGGGTGCCCGCGTCGAGACCGGTGTGGGCGGCGACGTGGGGCAGGAGGGTTCCGGCCGGGTCGCCGGGGTGGCGCAGGGGCGGGAGCAGGCCGGGGTCGAGGGAGAGCCGTTCGAGGAGTTGCGCGGACCAGGTACGGGTGCGGGCGTCGAAGAGGCCCGTGGTGGAGGCGTTGGTCGCCTCCGCCCCTACGGTGCCGGTGAGCCAGTGGACCAGCAGGTCCGGTATGAGGAGCAGGGTGGCGGCCGTACGCGACTGGCTGGTGCCGGCCGCCGAGGCGAGCTGGAAGACGGTGTTGAACGGCAGGTGCTGCAGCCCGGTGGTCCGGTACAGCTCCTCGGGCTCGACGTGGGGCCAGACCCGCCGGGCGGCGTCGTCGGTGCGGCCGTCCCGGTAGTGGTAGGGGGTGCCGAGCAGTACGCCGTCGGCGTCGAGGAGCCCGTAGTCGACCGCCCACGTGTCCACTCCGATGGAGGTGACCGAGCCGGCCCGGGCGGCCTCCCGCAGCCCGTCGACGGTTTCCTGGTAGAGCGCGAGCACGTTCCAGTGCAGTCCGTCGGGCAGGCGGACCGGAGTGTTCGGGAACCGGTGGACCTCGGTCAGGTCGAGGTCGTCCGGGCCGACCCGGCCGAGGATCACCCGTCCGCTGGTGGCCCCGAGGTCGACCGCGGCGAACGCCGAGGGGGAGACCGAGGAGGCCGGGGTGGTGGTCACGTGGTGGTACCTCCGCTGTGCGCGGCGAGGAGTGGCGAGGCGCCGGAGGACGACGCCGGGGCGGCGAGGTGCCGAGGGGCGGCGCCGAGGGGACATGTGCGGGGGCGGGGGACGTGTGAGGGGGCGCGGGGGGCGCCGAAGTGCGGGTCGGCTGGTGTGCCGCGGCACTCACCGGGGACGCGGACACGGCGCCGCGCCCGCCCCCGGCGCCCTCGGGTGACGTTCCGTGAACGCGCCCTGATGCCGTCGTTCGGGGCGCGCCGGCATCAGGGCCCCCGCCTCGGGCTCAGCGCAGGAAGGCCGCGGCGACACCCGCGTCCACCGGTACGTGCAGTCCGGTGGTGTGGGTGAGGTCGCCCCCGGTGAGGGCGAAGACCGCGTTCGCCACGTGCTCGGGCAGCACCTCGCGCTTGAGCAGCGTGCGCTGGGCGTAGAACTCGCCCAGCTTCTCCTCCTCCACGCCGTACACGGCGGCCCGTTCGGCGCCCCAGCCGCCGGCGAAGATGCCGGAACCGCGGACGACCCCGTCGGGGTTGACGCCGTTGACGCGGATGCCGTGCTCGCCGAGCTCGGCCGCCAGCAGCCGCACCTGATGGGCCTGGTCGGCCTTGGTCGCCCCGTAGGCGATGTTGTTGGGGCCCGCGAAGACCCCGTTCTTGGAGGCGATGTAGACGATGTCGCCCCCTAGCCGCTGGGCGGTCATCACCCGGGCTGCCTCCCGGGAGACGAGGAAGGAGCCGCGGGCCATGACGGCGTGCTGGAGGTCCCAGTCCCTGGCCGTGGTCTCCAGCAGCGGCTTGGAGATGGAGATGCCGGCGTTGTTGACGACCAGGTCGACGCCGCCGAAGGCGAGTACGGCCTCGGCGAACGCGGCGGCGATCTGCTCCTCGCTGGTGACGTCCACCGTCACGGCGACCGCCCGGTCCGGACCGCCGAGTTCCTCGGCGACGGCGGCGGCCCCCCGGGCGTCGAGGTCGGCGACCACGACGCAGGCGCCCTCGGCGACGAGCCGGTGGGCGATGGCCTTGCCGATGCCCGAGCCCGCGCCGGTGACCAGGGCGACCCGGGTGGCGAGCGGCTTGGGGGCCGGCATCCGGCGCAGCTTGGCCTCCTCCAGCTCCCAGTACTCGATGCGGAACTTCTCCGACTCCTCGATGGGGCTGTAGGTGGAGACGGCCTCGGCGCCGCGCATCACGTTGATCGCGTTGACGTAGAACTCCCCGGCGACGCGGGCCGTCTGCTTGTCCTTGCCGAAGGAGAACATGCCCACGCCCGGCACCAGGACGATCGCGGGGTCGGCGCCGCGCATGGTGGGCGAGCCCGGGACGGCGTGCCGTTCGTAGTACGCCCGGTACTCGGCGCGGTACTCGGTGTGCAGCTCCGCCAGCCGGGCGATCGCCCGTTCCAGCGGCGCGTCGGCGGGCAGGTCCAGGACCAGCGGGCGGACCTTGGTGCGCAGGAAGTGGTCGGGGCAGGACGTGCCCAGGGCCGCGAGGCGCGGGTGCTCGGTGCGGGAGAGGAAGTCCAGCACCGCCTCGGAGTCCGTGAAGTGGCCGACCTGCGGCAGGTCGGCGGAGGCGAGGGCGCGGACGTACGGGGCAAGGGCGGCGGCACGGGCGCGCCGCTCCTCGTCGGGCAGCGGCGCGTAGCCGTCCCGCACCGGTCCGAACGGCTCGGGGCGGCCCCTGTCGGCGAGGAACGCCTCGGCGGTGCGGATGATGTGCAGCGAGTTGGCCTCGCACTCCTCGGAGGTGGTGCCCCATGCGGTGACACCGTGGCCGCCGAGGACGCAGCCGATGGCCTGCGGGTTGGCCTCCTTGATCGCGGCGATGTCCAGGCCGAGCTGGAATCCGGGGCGCCGCCACGGGACCCAGACGACCTGGTCGCCGAAGCACTCCGCGGTCAGCTTCTCGCCGTCGGCCGCGCAGGCCAGCGCGATACCGGAGTCGGGGTGCAGGTGGTCCACGTGGGCCGCGTCGACCAGGCCGTGCATGGCGGTGTCGATGGAGGGCGCGGCACCGCCCTTGCCGTGCAGGCAGTAGTCGAACGCGGCGACCATCTCGTCCTCGCGCTCGACGCCCGGGTAGACGTCCTTCAGGGCGCGCAGCCGGTCGAGCCGCAGGGCGGCCAGTCCTTCCGCCTTGAGCGTGCCCAGATCACCGCCGGAGCCCTTCACCCACAGCAGGTCCAGCTCGCCGCCGGTGACGGGGTCGGTGGCGGTGCCCTTGGCGGAGGTGTTGCCGCCCGCGTAGTTGGTGTTGCGCGGGTCCGCGCCCAGCCGGTGCGAGCGCGCCAGGAGCTCGGCGACTTCGGGATGAATGGCGGAGGCCATGATGATCTTTCCTTCGGGATGAATTGACGACGGAGGGTGCCCGGGGCCGTGCGCGCCCGGAGCGGCGGCTACGCGCCCCAGCCGGCCTGCTCGCCGCCGACGCGTTCGGCGACGATCCGCTCCTGCCAGCCGCTGGCGCGGTAGGCGGCGATCGGGTCGGGGTCCAGGCCCTTCTCCTCGCGGACCTGGGCCAGCAGCGGTCGGACGTCGGTGTTGTACGCGTCCATCAGAACGGCGTTGGACGCCAGGACGTCGCCCTCCGCCTGGGCCGCGGCCAGTGCCTCGTCGTCGATCAGCAGTGCCTTGGCGGTCGCTTCCTGCACGTTCATCACGGAGCGGATGATCGCCGGGATCTTGGCCTCGATGTTGTGGCACTGGTCGAGCATGAAGGCGACGCCGGCGGCGGGGGCCAGGCCGCCGTTCTTGATGACCTCGTGGAGGATGCGGAAGAGCTGGAAGGGGTCCGCGGCGCCGACCATCAGGTCGTCGTCGGCGTAGAAGCGGGAGTTGAAGTCGAACCCGCCGAGCTTCCCCTCGCGCAGCAGCACCGCCACGATGAACTCGATGTTGGTGCCGGGCGCGTGGTGGCCGGTGTCCACGACGACCTGCGCCTTCGCACCGAGCTTCAGGCAGTGCGCGTAGGCCGTGCCCCAGTCGGGGACGTCGGTCGTGTAGAAGGCGGGCTCGAAGAACTTGTACTCCAGGAGCATCCGCTGGTCCTCGCCGAGCCGCTCGTAGGCGGCGTGGAGCGCCTCGGCGAGCCGGTCCTGGCGGGCCGTGATGTCGTCCTGGCCGGGGTAGTTGGTGCCGTCGGCGAACCACAGCTTCAGGTCGCGGGAACCGGTGGCGTCCATGATGTCGACGCACTCCATGAGGTGCGCCAGCGCCTTGCGCCGGACGGCGGCGTCCGGGTGGCAGACACTGCCGAGCTTGTAGGAGTCGTCCTGGAAGACGTTGGCGTTGACGGCGCCCAGTTCCAGACCCAGATCCTTGGCGTGCGCGGCCAGAGCGGCGTAGTCGTCCACCTTGTCCCAGGGGATGTGGAGCGCCACCCGGGGCGTGACCCCGGTGAACTCGTGCACCTTGGCCGCGTCCTCCAGCTTCTCGCGCGGCGTCCGCGGCACGCCGGGCTGCGCGAACACCTTGAAACGCGTTCCGGAGTTGCCGTAGCCCCAGGAAGGCGTCTCGACCCGCTGGTCGGCGAGTGCGGTTCTCACGGCAGTGATGTCAGGCATGTCCACCTCTGGATGCGCAAGCCGCCCCGTCGCGGGGGACTTGGAGGACCTGTTCATATGAATCGATTCAGGCTGACGCCGAAGCTAGCCCGTGGCGCACCTTCCGTCAAGGGTCCCGGCACGGGTCGGCCCGGCTGCCGCCTGCTCCCTCGGCCACCCGCCGGGCAACTGCACGGGCTCCGGACCCTTGACGCCCCGGACGGGCTGAAGCTAGCTTCCCGGCAACCCCATTGAAACATTTCACAGCGGGGTTCCCGCTCGGCACACGTACTGGAGAGAACCCATGACCCATCCCGAACCGGAGACCACTCCGGTGCTCGCGCTGGAGGGGGTGAGCAGATCCTTCGGTGCCGTCCGGGCCCTGCGTGACGTGTCCCTGCGGCTCTACGCGGGCGAGGCCCATGCCCTGGCGGGCGAGAACGGCGCCGGCAAGTCCACCCTGATCAAGACTCTCGCAGGCGTGCACCGTCCGGACACCGGAACGGTCCTCCTCGACGGCCGGCCGGTGGAGTTCCACAGCCCGGCGGACGCCCGCGACGCGGGGATCGCCGTGATCTACCAGGAGCCGACGCTCTTCCCCGACCTGTCCGTCGCGGAGAACATCTTCATCGGACGGCAGCCCCGCCGTTCCCTGGGCAGGGTGGACCACCGCACGGTCAGGACGGCCGCGGCCGGACTCTTCGCCCGGCTCGGTGTCGCCCTCGACCCGGACCGGCCGGCCCGCGGCCTGTCCATCGCCGACCAGCAACTGGTGGAGATCGCCAAGGCCCTGTCCTTCGAGGCCCGGGTCCTGATCATGGACGAGCCGACGGCGGCACTCACCGGCAGTGAGGTGGCCCGGCTGTTCGGCGTGGTCGAGACCCTGCGCGCGCAGGGTTCCGCGGTGCTGTTCATCTCGCACCGTCTGGAGGAGATCTTCGAGCTGTGCCAGCGGGTCACCACCCTGCGGGACGGTGCCTGGATCGCCAGCGAGCCCCTCTCGGACCTCGACGAGGACGGCCTGGTGCGCCGGATGGTGGGCCGCGAACTGGAGGAGCTGTACCCCAAGCAGGAGACGCGGATCGGCGAGGTCGCCCTCAGCGTGCGCCGGCTGACGCGGGAGGGCGTGTTCACCGACGTCTCCTTCGACGTCCGGCGCGGCGAGATCGTCGGTCTCGCCGGGCTGGTCGGGGCGGGCCGCAGCGAAGTGGCCCGGGCCGTGTTCGGGGTCGACTCGTTCGACGGCGGCGAGGTCGAGGTGCTCGGCCGGAAGCTGCCTCCGGGGGCTCCCAGCCTGGCCATGGCCGCCGGTGTCGCCCTGGTGCCCGAGGACCGCCGCGCCCAGGGCCTGGTGATGGAGATGTCCATCGAGCGCAACATCGGGCTCACCGGCTTCGCCGCCACCTCCCGCGCCGGGCTGATGAACCGGCGGGCGGAGCGCAGCCGTGCCGTCGACTGGGCGACCAGACTCCAGGTGAAGTACGCCCGCCTGGCCGATGTGGTGGGAACGCTGTCGGGCGGCAACCAGCAGAAGGTCGTCCTGGCCAAGTGGCTCGCCACCTCTCCTCAGGTGCTCGTCGTGGACGAGCCGACCCGAGGGATCGACGTGGGGACCAAGGCGGAGGTGCACCGGCTGCTGTCCTCGCTCGCCGCCGACGGCGTGGCCGTGCTGATGATCTCCTCCGACCTGCCGGAGATCCTCGGCATGGCCGACCGGGTCCTGGTGATGCACGAGGGCCGGCTGACCGCCGAGATCCCCCGGGCGGAAGCGACCGAGGAGACCGTGATGGCAGCCGCGACCGGCCGCACCGGCCGGGGGAGGGAGGCGGCATGACCACCACCGCGGGACCGGTGCGGCAGGAGGCCGCCCCCGAGTCCGTCGCCGCACGGCGGCTCGTGGACCGGATGTTCAAGGCGCGCGAACTGGCCGTGATCGCCGTGCTGGTGGTGATGCTCGGCGCCACCCAGCTGTCCAACTCCGAGTTCCTCTCGCAGCAGGGCATCAGGGACCTGATGCTGAACGCGACCATCCTCGTGCTGGTCGCGATCGGCCAGGCGATGGTGGTCATCACCCGCAACGTCGACCTGTCGGTCGGCTCCGTGCTGGGCATCTCCGCGTTCGCCGCGGGTCTCCATCTCCAGGACGGCGGGCACCCGCTCGTCGCCGTCCTGCTGGCCGTTTCCGTCGGCGCGGTGTTCGGCGTGGTCAACGGCGCCCTGGTGAGCCTCGGCAAGGTGCCGGCCCTGGTGGTGACCCTGGGCACCCTCTACATCATCCGCGGCATCGACTCCCTCTGGGTCGGCTCCCGGCAGATCACCGCGAGCGCCCTGCCCGACGCGTTCGTGGACTTCGGCAGCGACGGCATCTTTGTGGTGCCCTATCTCGCGCTGCTCACGCTGGCCGTCCTGGTCGTCGTGGCCTACTACCTCCGCAGCTACGGCAGCGGACGGGACATGTACGCCCTCGGGTCCAACCCGGAGGCGGCCCGGCTCGCCGGCGTCCCCCTCCGCGCCCGCATCATGACGGCCTACGTGGTCTGCGGGGCGCTCGCCGGACTCGCCGGCGCCCTCTACCTCGCCAGGTTCGGCAACGTCGACTCCAACACCGGCAACGGGTACGAACTCGTCGTGGTGAGCGCCGTGGTCGTCGGCGGCGTCGCCTTCACCGGCGGTTCGGGCACCGTGTACGGCGCCGCGCTCGGCGCGGTACTGCTCACCTCCATCAACGGCGTGCTCCCCGCCCTCGGCGTGAGTTCGGTCTGGGTCACCGCCATCAACGGGTGCCTGTTGCTGCTCGCCATCGCCGTCGACCGGGTCCTGGCGCTCCGGGTCTCCGGAGCCCTGCGCAAGAAGGCCGCACAGTCGAGGAGTGCCCGCCATGCCTGACACCACCGTCACGTCGCCCGTGCTCTCCCGTCTCGGCGGCGCGGTGCGCTGGGACACCTCGGTCGGCGTTCTGCTGGTCGTCCTGCTGATCTGCTCGTTCTCCTTCGTCGAGAATTTCGGCAACGCGCTGAACCTGTCGTTCCTCATCGGCAACACGCTGCCCATCGCCCTCATCGCCCTGCCGATGGCGATGCTCGTGGTCTCCGGCGAGGTGGACCTCTCGGTGGCCTCCACCGCCGGCCTCTCCAGTGCGGTGATGGGCGCGCTGTGGAACGCCGGAATGGCCATCGAGACGATCATCCCGCTCTGCGTCCTGCTGGGTGTGGTCTGCGGCCTCGTCAACGGTCTGCTGGTCACCCGGCTCGGGCTGCCCTCGCTGGCCGTCACGATCGGCACCCTCGGCGCCTACCGGGGCATCGCGCAGATCGTGCTCGGCTCCGACTCGGTGACCGACTTCCCGGTGCAGTACCTGGACTTCGGTTCGGGCCGGTTCGGGGACACGTTCCTGCCGTACGCCGCGGTCCCCTTCGTCGTCCTGCTGGCGATCGCGGTCGTCGTGCTGCACGCCACGCGCTTCGGGCGGTCGCTGTTCGCCGTCGGCTCCTGTGAGGAGGCCGCCCGCTTCGCCGGCGTCCGGGTCAAGCGGCTCAAACTGGCCATGTTCGTGACCACGGGGGTCGTCTCGGCGCTCACCGGCGTCTTCTGGACCCTGCACTACGCCAGCGCCCGCTATGACAACGCCACCGGACTGGAACTGTCCGTGATCGCCGCGGTGCTGCTCGGCGGCATCGACTTCGACGGCGGCAAGGGCACCCTCGGCGGTGCCGTCGCCGGTGTGTTCCTGCTCGGCACGATGCAGAACGTGATGAGTCTGCTGAACGTCACCGCCCAGTCCCAGACCGTGGCGACCGGGGTCCTGCTGGTGATCTCCGTCCTGGCTCCGCGGATCGGCCGCCAGATCTCCCGGGCACGGGCCCGGGCGAGAACGGCCGCTCCCCCGCCGGTGACGGCCCCGAGCCCGTAGCTCCCCCGCCCCGGTCCCCCGCGGCCCGGCCGGCCCGCGCGGCCGGTCCCGCCGCCCTTCCCCCTCCCGTCCAGGCAAAGGAACGTCCCATGTTCGGCACCACCACCGGATCGCGCCGCCTGACCCTCGCCCTGGCCACCGCCACCGCCCTCGTCCTGGGTGCCACCGCCTGCGGCGGCACCACCAAGGACGACGCGTCCAAGGACGGCGCCGGCGCGGCCGCCGGCAAGGCGGACCCCAAGGCCGAGACCAAGAAGGGCCTCACCGTCGCCTTCCTGCCCAAGCAGGTCAACAACCCCTACTTCACCACCGCCGACAAGGGCGGCGAGAAGGCGCTCGGGGAACTGGGCTCCACCTACAAGGAGGTCGGCACCAGCAGCGGCACCGACACCGCCGGCCAGGTCAGCTACGTCAACACCCTGACCCAGCAGCAGGTCGACGCCATGGCCGTCTCCGCGCAGGACCCCGGTGCCCTGTGCACCGCCCTCAAGCAGGCCATGCGGGGCGGTGTCAGCGTCGTCACCTACGACTCCGACACCAACAAGGACTGCCGCCAGGTGTTCGTCTCCCCGGCCTCCGCCGAGGACCTCGGGCGCACCCAGGTGGAGCTGCTGGCCCGGCAGATCGGCGGCAAGGGCGAGATCGCGATCCTGTCCGCGGCGCAGACCGCGACGAACCAGAACACCTGGATCGACGTCATGCAGAAGGAGCTGAAGAAGCCCGCCTACAAGGACATCGAGCTCGTCAAGGTCGCCTACGGGGACGACGACGCGCAGAAGTCCTTCCAGCAGACCCAGGGCCTGCTGCAGGAGTACCCGAACCTGAAGGGCATCATCTCCCCCACCACCGTGGGCATCAAGGCCGCCGCCCAGTACCTGTCCGGGTCCAAGTACAAGGGCAAGGTGAAGCTCACCGGGCTCGGCACCCCGAACGACATGCGCGCCTACGTCAAGAACGGCACCGTCGAGCAGTTCGAGCTGTGGGAGCCGGCCAAGCTCGGTGCTCTCGCCGCCCGCGCCGCCGTCGCGCTCGAGTCCGGCCAGATCACCGGCAAGGAGGGCGAGACCTTCGCCGCCGGCGACCTCGGGACGATGACCATCGGCGCGGACGGAGTGGTCTCTCCGGGTGAGCCGACCGTCTTCGACAAGGCCAACATCGACGAGTACGACTTCTGATCCGCAGGACAGCCGTGGGGCCCCGGCGGTGCCGGGGCCCCACGCTCGACAACAGGGTGGTCCGATGCAACGCGTCTGCTTTCTTCTGAAGGTCCGCTCCGAGAGGGTCGCCGAGTACCGCGAGCGTCACCAGGACGTGTGGGCCGACATGCTCGCCGCCCTCTCCGGGGCCGGCTGGCACAACTACTCCCTCTTCCTGCGGGAGGACGGTCTGCTCGTGGGCTATCTCGAGACCGAGGACTTCGAGGCGGCCCGGGCGGCCATGGCCGCCACCGAGGTGAACGCGCGCTGGCAGGCCGAGATGGCGGGGTTCTTCGAGGAACTCGACGGGGAGGCGCCCGACGCCGCCATGCGCCCCCTCACCGAGGTCTTCCACCTGGCGTGAGCCGGAGCGCCGCCTTCGTACGACGAACGCTTCCCCGGACCGGCCAGAGGACCCGGACGGGGACGGAACAGCAGGGGACACACGCATGACGCACTCCACGCCGGCCGTCGGCATCAAGGACGTGGCTCGGGAGGCGGGCGTCTCCGTGGGCACCGTCTCCAACGTGCTCAACCGGCCCGGCCGCGTCTCCCAGCGCACGCGGCGTCACGTGGAGCAGGTGATCGCGCGCCTCGGCTACGTGCGCAGTGAGTCCGCCCGTCAGCTGCGAGCGGGCCGCAGCCGTGTCGTGGCCGTGCTCGTCCTCGACATGGGCAACCCCTTCTTCGTCGACCTGGCCCGGGGGGCCGAGCGGACGGCCCGGGAGGCGGGCCTCGCCGTCACGCTGTGCAACAGCGCGCAGAGCGCGCGGAAGGAGGCGGAGTACCTCGAACTCTTCGCCGAACAGCGGGTCCGCGGGGTGCTGGTCACCCCCGCCGATCCCAGCGGGCGCAGCCTGGGTGACTTCCGGCGGCACGGGATCCCGTTCGTTCTCGTGGACCGGGTGGCCGTCGGCACGGAGGGCTGTTCCGTCTCGGTCGACGACGTCACCGGCGGCGCCCTGGCCGTCCGCCACCTCACCGGTGCGGGACACAGCTCCCTCGCCTACGTCAGCGGACCGCCCCACCTCAGGCAGGTGCAGGACCGCCGGACGGGGGCGCTGGAGGCCGTCGCCCAGGCCGGTCTGCCGCCCACGGCGTTGCGGGAGATCCCCACCGAGCGCCTCGACGTGGCCGCCGGACGGGACGCGGGGGCGAGACTGCTGGGTCTGGCGGAGCGGCCCACCGCCGTCTTCTGCGCCAACGACCTGCTGGCCCTCGGAGTGCTCCAGTTCATGTACACGGCCGGGGTCAAGGTCCCCGACGACCTGGCCATCGTCGGGTACGACGACATCGAGTTCGCCGCCGCGGCGACCGTACCGCTGACCTCCGTCCGCCAGCCCGCGCGCACGATGGGGACCATGGCCGCCGACCTCCTCCTCCAGGAGGCCGGTGACCGGGCGGACGAGCACCGTCACGAGCACGTGGTGCTCCAGCCCGAGCTGGTCGTACGCGGGTCGAGCCTTCCCGGGCGGTGAAAGCCGCCGCCGGGTCGGGCACCGGTCACAGACCGGGCGGCGTCCCGGACGACGGGGTCTGCTCCGACCAGATGACCTTTCCGGTCTCGGTGTAGCGGGTCCCCCAGCGGTCGGCCATCTGGGCCACGAGGAAGAGGCCGCGCCCTCCCTCGTCGGTGGTGGCCGCGTAGCGCAGGTGCGGCGCGGTGCTGCTGCCGTCGCAGACCTCGCAGACCAGGGTCCGGTCGTACAGCAGGCGTACCCGCACCGGGTCGGTGCCGTGGCGCACCGCGTTGGTCAGCAGCTCGCTGAGGATCAGCTCGGTGACGAAGGCTTCCTCGTCCAGGCCCCACTCGGCGAGCCGGTCCGTGACCTCGCGACGGATGCGGGAGACGACCGCCGGGTCGCGTTCGACGTCCCACACGGCCACCCGGGACGGGTCGAGGACGTGCGTGCCGGCCACCAGGAGCACCACGTCGTCGGTGGTGCGGTCGGCCGGCAGTTGGGCCAGCACCTGGGCGCACGTCGCCTCGGGGGTGCGTCCGGCCCGGGTGAGGCCCTGCCGCAGCAGCTCGATGCCCTCGTCGACGTCCCGGCCACGGCTCTCCAGCAGGCCGTCGGTGTACAGCACCAGCCGGCTGCCCTCGGGCACGTCGAGCTCGACCGCCTCGAACGGCAGGCCGCTGCCGACGCCGAGCGGCAGTCCCACGGGGCTGTCGGGGAAGCGGACCGATCCGTCGGGCAGCACCAGCGCCGGGCCGGGGTGTCCCGCCCGGCTCAGGGAGCAGCGGCCCGCCACCGCGTCGTAGATCGCGTAGAGGCAGGTCGCCCCGGCGATCTCGGCGCGGTCCGGTCCGGCCTCGTGATCGAGCCGGGAGACCAGTTCGTCGAGACGCGCGAGGAGTTCGTCGGCGGGCAGGTCGAGAGCGGCGAAGTTGTGCACGGCGGTCCGCAACCGTCCCATGGTGGCGGCGGCGTGCAGACCGTGCCCCACCACGTCGCCGACCACCAGGGCGACGCGGGCGCCCGGCAGCGCGATGACGTCGAACCAGTCCCCGCCCACCCCGGCTTCCGCCGGCACGTACCGGTAGGCGACGTCGAGGGCGTTCTGCTCGGGCAGTCCGCTCGGCAGGAGGCTGCGCTGGAGGGCCACGGCCGTCTCGTGCTCGCGGGTGTAGCGGCGGGCGTTGTCGATGCACATCGCCGCCCTGGCGGCCAGTTCCCGGGCGAACGCCTCGTCGTCCTCGACGAAGGGCTCCGGGTTCTGCGAACGCCAGAAGTTGACCATGCCGAGGACCACGCTGCGCGCGTGCAGCGGGACGGTGAGGACGCTGTGGAAGCCGTGCGCGACGATGCGCTCGGCGTGCTCCGGGTCGCTGCCGTACCAGCCGAGCGCCGTGTCCACGTCCGCCTCGGGCAGGGAGTGCCGCGCGGTGCCGCCCAGGGAGCCGGGGCTGGTGGGCACCGTGCCGGTCACCCGGCCCGCCGGGTGCAGGGGGTGGTCGTCGTGCAGGCCGGCGACGGCGGCCCGCCGCAGCCGGGCGAGCGGGCCGTCCGACTCCCGCGGCTCGTCCCCGCGGAACACCGACTCCGCCAGGTCCACGGTGGTGAAGTCCGCGAACCGCGGGGTGGCCACCCGGGTCAGCTCCTGCGCGGTGGTGGTGACGTCCAGGGTGCTGCCGATCCGCGCGCCGGCCTCGTAGAGGAGCAGGAGACGCTCGCGCACCGCCTCCACCCGGCCGAGGACCGCACGCAGGTCCGTCGTGTCCCGCAGGGTGGCGACGGCGCCGGGCGGCCCGCCGTGGTCGCCGGTGATCCGCACGTTGACCGCAAGGAGCCGGTCCTCCACCGGCACCACCTCGTCGGTGGTGGGCCGGCCGGACGCCAGGAGCTCGGCGATCCGCGGGTGCAGTCCGGACCCGGCGAGCGGGCGCCCCTCGGCGTCCGCCGGGAGTCCGAGCAGTCTGCGGGCCTCGTCGTTGGCCAGCACCAGCCGCTGCCTGCCGTCGGCGATCACGACGCCTTCCCGCACGGCGTGCAGCACCGCGTCGTGATGCTCGTACATCCGCGTCATCTCGTCGGGACCGAGGCCGCGGGTCTGCCGGGACAGGCGCCGGTTCACCAGCGCCGAGCCGCCGACGGCCAGGAGGAGGGCGGCTGCGGTGCCGGCGAGGATGACCGGCATCTGGCGCTCGGCGGACTCGTCGACGTCGCTGGTGGTGATCTCGACGGCCACGAGTCCGGCGACCGAACCGTCGCTCCGGAAGACGGGCACGACCGAGTCGACGGCCGGACCGACGCTGGCACTGAGCTCCCTCGTCACGGGAACACCCTGCGCCGCCTCCTCGTACGGGCCCAGGACGCGCTTGCCGATCAGGTCCGTGTCGGGGTGCGTGTACCGGATTCCCCGGGTGCTCGACACCACGACGAAGGCCACGTCGGCCGCCTGGCGGACCGCCTCGGCACGGGGCTGGAGCACGGCCGTCGGGTCGGGGCCGTCCAGCGCCTCGGCGGTCCCCGGGGCGTTGGCGAAGGTCTGCGCGACCGACAGCGTCCGGTCCCGGGCCGCCTGGGTGCTGTCCCGCCGGACCTGGAGCACCAGGGCCACCACCGCCGCGACGGCGAGCAGCACGACGAGCACCAGTTGCAGCAGGAACACCTGTCCGGCGACGGTCCGTACCTTCGGCCCGCGGGCCGGCACTCGTCGCGCGCGAATAACGGACATATCCGTCATTATGGGCGCGGTTGCACGGCCCCACTCCGCGACACCGCGGGCGAGCGGTCCTCTGTGTCGCGGCGAAAACCGCCTCCGGGCCGCCGCGCACCGTCTCGCGTCCTACGACACGACCGTCGTCGACGCCCTCCGCGTTCCGCGGCCGGTGACGCACCGAAGGCCGGGTTCTGCGAGCGCCTCGTCACACCGCCCGTTCGGGGATCGCGGGAAGAACCTTCTCGGCGATGTCCAGCAGCGCGCTGTCGTCCGGGAGGGCTCCGGACTCGCTCCACACGGTGAGGTCGTAGTAACCGCCCCGGTCCTTCCCGTCGAAGGCCACGGAGAGCGTCCTGGCCAGGGGTCCCTGCTCGACCGGTCCGCCGGTTCCGCCGCTCCCGAGATCGAACTCGATCCTCATGGTGTGGTCCGAGGCGAGGACCGCGGGCCGGCCGAGGACCGTGAGCGTCCTGACGTCCGTCTCCTCACCGAACTCCATGAGTTTCACGTACTGGGCGATCGACAGCTTGTTGTACGTGGCCGAGACGTTCACGGTGTAGGTGTCGAACTGGACCTCGGCCTCCGGCTGGGCGACCCTGCCGTCGGTCAGCGGAGCGGTGTTGCTGGTGCCGGACGCCACGGTCGCGGTCTCCGCGGGCGTGCCGAGGAGCTGGGCCAGGTCGGGCCTGTTGAGCGCCTCGCACAGCTCGTCGCCGGTCGCGGCCCGGGGCGTCTTCTCGTAGGCGCTCGGCAGCTTCTCGTCCTCCCCGCTCGCACACGAGGCGGCCTGCGGCGTGCCGGTGTCGTCGGAGGGGAGCAGCTCGGGGCCCAGCCACAGCGTGGCCCCGATCGCCGCGAACACGGCCACGGCCGCGGCGGCCTGGCCCCAGGCGTTGGGCTCCTTCTCGGCCGCGACCGGGGCGGGAGGCCGCACCGCCGGGGCCGGAGCCGGAGCCGGTACCGGTTCCTGGGACTGGGACTGGGACTGGGATTGCGGCTGCGACTGCGGCTGCGCGTCGGACACCGTCCCGTCCGCGGCGACCGTCGGACCGGGGTTGCGACGGGCACGGAAAGCCCGGACCACCGCGTGGACGCGCACCGCCGTGAACACCAGGAAGACCGTCCCGATCCCGGCTGCCGCCCATTCGCCGTCGTGCAGGGCGAGATACATGATGCGCACGCCGAAGACGGACCCGACCAGGATGAACAGAGGCTCGCGGACCCAGAAGGGCAGGAGGCGGAGGAGGAAACCGAGCATCCGGCGATCTCACCAGCACAAGATCGCGTTGGCTGTGGTGGAAGCCACAGTTCCGGCCCGGGACCGAACTGTGATGGAACAGGGCGCCACGGCGCTCCCGATCACCCTCGTGCGCCCACCCGCCGATCCCCCGTCAGAGGCCGTCCGTTTCGCCTCGCGCCTCGAAGTCTCGGCGCGCTCGTTCGACCGCGGGCATGTTCTGCGAGGCCCACGCCAGCAGAACGTCGACGGGGTGGCGAAGGGTCTTGCCGAGGGGCGTAATCAGGTACATGACCGCCACGGGGCGCGTGGAGACGACCTTGCGTTCGATCACGCCGTTGCGTTCGAGTCGCCGGAGCGTGGCGGTCAACGACTTCTGCGTGACCTGGGGGATGGCCCGGCGCAGCTCGTTGAAGCGACACGGACGTTCGCAGAGCTCGTTGAGGATGCCGAGCGACCACTTGTCGAGTATCTGGTCGAGCAGTTCGCGGTGCGGGGCGTCGATGACGAGTTCCTCGTCGGTATCCATGACGAAACCTGGTCTCGTTGAAGTGCCTTTCTCCTACTAGGTAGCTTACAGATACCTGCTCTGGAGGAGAGAAAGACCATGACAGTTCAGTACTTCACGCCGGACGGCATGCTGAGGCCGACCCCGTACCACCACGTCGCCGTGGGCACCGGGACGCGGCACGTCCACGTCAGCGGGCAGATCGCGCGCCGGGCGGACGGAACTCCGGTCGCTCCCGGCGATCTGGCCGGGCAAGTCGCCCAGGCACTGCGCAACACCTCCGTCGGGCTGACGGGCGCGGGGGCGTCGTTCGCCGACGTTCTGCGCCTGACGTTCTACGTGACGAAGTGGAGCCCGGAGAAGATCGGCGACTTCATGGAGGGTGTGCAGGCCGTCGCCGACGAGATCGGACTCGGGCTCCCCTTGCCGCCGGCCTCCCTCATCGGTGTCGAGTACCTCTTCGAGCCGGACGTCCTCGTCGAGGTCGAGGCAACCGCGCTCCTCGACTGAGCCCCATCGTCAGGTGCCGCAGCGGTGGATCTCCGAGACCGGTCCAGCCGCGCTCCAGCCCCCGTTGGCGGCATTCGGCCGGGAGGAGCGGAGAGCAGTCGGGGCGGGCAGCGAGGAACGTGACCGCGAGGTCGGACGCAACCGTTCCCGGACGTTGCCACCCCCTCGCCCGAGGAGTCATGACACCTGGGCGGTAATTGCGTTGTACGGGCCCGACGTCGTGGGAGAGCATGCGCGTTCGTGACTTCGCGAGCAGATGAGCCCCTCCACGAAGCGGCCCCGCACGCCCCCGCCGTGGCCCTCACCCCCTCCACCCCGGCGCACCGTGACGGCAACGTACTGCGCTGGCTGATCGCCTACACCTTCTCCGTGGTCGGCGACGCCGCCTACTTCGTGGCGCTCGGCTGGGCCGCGCAGAAGGTGGCCGGGCCGGCCCAGGTCGGCCTGGTGATGGCGGTCGGCGCGATACCCCGGGCGATCCTCATGCTCGGCGGCGGTGTGATCGCCGACCGGTTCGGCCCGCGCAGGGTGGTCATCTCCTCCGACGCGGTCCGCGCCGTAGTGATCCTCGCGGCCGCCGCGGCGCTCGCGTTCAGCACGCCCGGCCTCTGGTTGCTCGTCGCGCTCGCCCTCGTCTTCGGCGTCGTGGACGCCCTGTTCATGCCGGCGGTCGGAGCCATGCCGCCCCGGCTCACCGGCCGCGACCAGCTGATGCGGGTGCAGAGTCTGCGCAATCTGGTGCAGCGGTCCGGCCACATCGCCGGTCCGCCGCTCGCCGGGTTCTCGATGGGGCTCGGCGGCCCCGCCGCCGCGTTCGCCGTGACCGGCGTCCTCTTCACCCTCTCGCTGTTCCTCCTGGTCGCGGTCCGGCTCGCCCCGCTGCCGCCCGAGGAACAGCCCGCCGCGGACTCCACCGCCCGCCGCGACCTGGTCGACGGCATCGTCTACCTGCGCCACGAGCCCGTCGTCGGCCCGCTCGTCCTCTCCGGACTGCTCTCCATGATCGGCTGCATCCCGCCGATGGCGATCGGCGTCATCATGCTCGCCGAGGAACGCGGCTGGGGCCCCTCCGGCGGTGCCTGGGTGAACGCCGCCCTCAGCACCGGCGTCTGCACGACCTCGCTCCTGCTCGTCGTGCGCGGCCGCTTCCCCCGGGCCGGCCACTGGCACAACATCACCCTGCTCGTCGCCTCCGCCGGCATCGGCCTGATCGGCGTCATGCCGAATCTCGTTCTCGCGGTCGCCGTGGCCCTCGTCTCCGGCCTGGTCTCCGGCCTCTGCGGCGGTCTGGCCATGGCCCTGATGCAGGCCAACACCGTCCTCGCCTTCCAGGGCCGGGTCGCCTCCGTCCAGGCGCTCAGCGCGGTCGGCATCACTCCGGTGATGTTCCCGCTCTTCGGCCTCCTGGTGGAAGGATGGGGCGTCGGCCCCACCTTCCTCCTCTTCGGCTGCATCAGCATGCTCGGCGCCACGGTCTCCACCGCCTCCCACGCCGTCCGCCACGCCGACCTGGACTTCACGAGGACCACGGACTGACTCCGGCCCCCGGCCGGGGCCTCCGGCCGCAATCACCTCCACCGTCGCGTGACGGGCCCGCCGGCAACGTGACCTTCGCTGCCGCAAGGCCGATACTGCCGTGTACAGGAGCCGCAGTCGTCGACAACCGATCACCACAGAACCTGACGGGCCATCACAGAAGTCGGCATCAGGTCGTCATCAGCACCGCCGGGGCCCGCCCCGGGCCGTCAGGAACGTCAAGATCGAAAACTGACCCTACCCACTCTGATCTGGGACAACGCAATTCCAGAGCCTGCCTGCCCATCTCTCCAGGAGGTACCCGTGAAGATGCTCATCAACGTCCCCGAGACCGTGGTCGCGGACGCGCTGCGCGGGATGGCGGCGGCCCATCCCGAGTTGGCGGTCGATGTCGAGAACAGGGTGATCGTGCGGCGGGACGCTCCCGTCTCCGGGAAGGTCGCCCTGGTGTCGGGGGGCGGCTCCGGGCACGAGCCGCTGCACGGTGGGTTCGTGGGGCCCGGCATGCTGTCCGCGGCCTGTCCGGGTGAGGTGTTCACCTCGCCGGTGCCGGACCAGATGGTGCGGGCCGCGGCGGCCGTGGACAGCGGCGCGGGGGTGTTGTTCATCGTCAAGAACTACACCGGTGACGTGCTCAACTTCGACATGGCCGCCGAGCTGGCCGAGGACGAGGGCATCCAGGTGGCCAAGGTGCTCGTCAACGACGACGTGGCGGTGACGGACAGCCTCTACACGGCCGGGCGGCGGGGCACCGGGGCGACGCTGTTCGTGGAGAAGATCGCCGGCGCCGCGGCGGAGGAGGGCCGGCCGCTGGAGCGGGTGGAGGCGATCGCCCGTCAGGTCAACGACCGCTCCCGCAGCTTCGGCGTCGCGCTCAGCGCCTGCACCACACCGGCCAAGGGCAGCCCCACCTTCGACCTGCCGGCCGGTGAGCTGGAACTGGGCATCGGCATCCATGGGGAACCCGGCCGGGAGCGGCGCCCGATGATGACCTCCGGCGAGATCGCCGAGGCCGCCGTGGACGCGGTGCTGACGGACCTCGCTCCGCGCAGTCCCGTGCTCGTGCTGGTCAACGGCATGGGGGCGACGCCGTTGCTGGAGCTGTACGGCTTCAACGCCGAGGTGCAGCGGGTACTCGGCGAGCGCGGCGTCGCCGTCGCCCGCACCCTCGTCGGCAACTACGTCACCTCGCTGGACATGGCGGGGGCCTCGGTCACCCTGTGCGAGATCGACGAGGAGCTGCTCGGACTGTGGGACGCTCCGGTGCGGACGCCGGGCCTGAGGTGGGGCATGTGACGGTGGACGGGGAAGGGATCGCACCGTACCTAGACGGGGAAGGGATCGCACCGTACCTACCAGGCAAGGAGATCCAGTGCTCGACGCCGACTTCTTCCGCCGTTGGATGACGGCGACCGCCCTCATGGTCGACCGCGAGGCGGAGCGGCTCACCGCCCTCGACTCGCCCATCGGCGACGCCGACCACGGCAGCAACCTCCAGCGCGGCTTCAACGCCGTGACGGCCACGCTGGAGAAGGAGGCACCCGACACCCCCGGCGCGGTGCTGACCCTCGCCGGACGGCAGCTCATCTCCACGGTCGGCGGCGCGTCCGGGCCGCTGTACGGGACTCTGCTGCGCCGCACCGGCAAGGCCCTCGGGGACGCCGCCGAGGTGAGCGCGGAACAGCTGGCCGACGCGCTGCGCACCGGAGTGGACGCCGTCCGGACCCTCGGGGGCGCCGCACCGGGTGACAAGACCATGATCGACGCCCTGGTGCCGGCCGTGGACGCTCTCGGCGAGTCGTTCGCCGCGGCCCGTGCCGCGGCCGAGGAGGGGGCCGAGGCGACCGTGCCGTTGCAGGCCCGCAAGGGCAGGGCGAGTTATCTCGGCGAGCGCAGCATCGGCCACCAGGACCCCGGGGCCACCTCGGCGGCGCTGCTGGTGGCCGCACTGGAGGAGGCCGCCGGTGAGTGAGGGGAAGCTGGTCGGGATCGTGCTGGTGTCGCACAGCGCCGAGGTCGCCGCGTCGGTGGCCGAGCTGGCGAAGGCCCTGTCGGGCGGTGGCACGGCGGTGCCGGTCGCGCCGGCGGGCGGCACCGCGTCCGGGGGCTTCGGCACCAGCTCCGAGCTGGTGTCCGCCGCCGCCGCGTCCGTGGACCGGGGCGCGGGGGTCGCCGTCCTCACCGACCTCGGCAGTGCCGTACTCACCGTCAAGGCACTGCTCGCCGAGGGGGACGAACTACCGGAGGACACCCGTCTGGTGGACGCGCCGTTCGTCGAGGGTGCGGTGGCCGCGGTCGTCACCGCCGCGACGGGCGCCGACCTCGCGGCCGTCGAGGCGGCGGCCGCGGAGGCGTACTCCTACCGGAAGGTGTGACCGGGCGGCCGGTCCTCCGGGAAGGGGAGGAAGGGGCAGCCGATCCTCCAGGAAGGAGGGGCAGCTGGTCCTCCAGGAAGGGCGGCGGCTCCGGCCCCGCCGCCCGGCCGCCCCGGTCGGCCCGTCGTCCTTCCCGGCCGTCCTGGCGCCCCGCCGGCCCGTCGTCCCTCCCCGCCGGCCCGTCGTCCCTCCCCGCCCCCGGCCGGCGGGGTGTCAGGTGAGGCCTGCCGCCGCGGTCCTCAGGGCGGTGCGCAGCGTCGTGGTCAAGCTCGCGCGCGCGGACGCGGCGTCGCCGTCGGTGCCGGCCGTCTCCCAGGCGTGGTGTTCGACCGCCGCGCGCAGTGCCGCGTTGAACATGGCCGCCTGGATGGCCGGCCGCAGGTCGTCGGCGGGCAGCCCGGCCCGTTCGGCGAGGGCGCGGGCGAACACCGGTTCCGCCTCGTCGTAGGTCTGGAGCCAGACCGCGCGCAGGCCCGGTTCGGTGCGGGTCAGCCGCACCAGGGCCCCCACGGTGGTGTGGGCGGGTCCGGCGAGCAGCCGCCCGTCCCGCTCCGTCCCCTGTTCGAAGTCGAAGGCCTCGTCGAGGGGATGGCCGGGCCGCCACCGCCGCAGCGAGTCGGCGATCAGTTCGGCACCGGCCGTCAGCAGCGGGCGTACGCAGCTCTCCTTGGTCGGGAAGTAGCGCCACACCGTGCGTGCCGAGATGCCGGCCGCCCGGCCGATCTGGTCCCCCGTGGTGGCGGCGACCCCCTGCGCGACGAAGAGGTCCACGGCGGCGCGGGCGATCTCCAGCCGGATCTCGGCCTTGCGTTCCTCGGTCAGGGGCGGTCGTCCTGTGCGTCCGCGAGTTGCGGCCATCTCTTCCTCCGGCGCCGGTGGTGTGCTCCGGGGAATTCTCCACGAGCACTTTTTGTCACTCAGCGACATTAAGTCGTAGAGTGGCGGACCGGCGGGCTCCGCGCCCACCTCCGGACCTCACAGAAGGAGCACCACATGACCGGTCGACCGGACGGGCGCAGTGTCATCGTCACCGGGGCGGGATCGGGCATCGGGCGTGCCGCCGCCCTGGCCTTCGCCGCACAGGGCGACCGCGTCGTCCTGGCGGACCTCGACGCCCAGGGCGCCGAGGCGGCCGTCCAGGAGATCGAGCGGGCCGGCGGGACCGCCGTGGCCGTGGCGGGCGACCTGAGTGAACAGGCCGTCGTGGACCGGGTGACGGCGACCGCGCTCGAGCGGTTCGGCGGGATCGACGTGCTGGTGAACAACGCCGGGATCATGGACCGGATGTCGGCACTGGCCGACGTGAGCGACGCCGAGTGGGAGCGGGTCCTCAGGGTGAACCTCACCGCTCCCTTCCTGCTGACCCGCGCGGTACTGCCGCACATGCTGGCGGCGGGCCGGGGTGCCGTCGTCAACACGGCGTCGGAGGCGGGTCTGCGGGGCAGCGCGGCGGGCGCCGCCTACACGGCCTCCAAGCACGGTGTGGTGGGACTGACCAAGAACCTGGCGGTGATGTACCGGGGACGCGGCATCCGCGCCAACGCCATCTGCCCGGGCGGTACGCAGACCGCCATCTCCGTCGACGTCGAGCAGGGCGCCCACGGGCCGGCCGCGCTCGGACCGCACTTCGTCAACCTCGGCCGGGTGTCGCAGCCCGAGGAGCAGGCCGCGGCGATCGTGTTCCTGGCCTCCGAGTCGGCGAGCAACATCAACGGCGCCATCCTGCCCGTCGACGACGGCTGGTCCGCCGTCTGAGGCACCGGCGCCGGTGACGGGCCCGCGGGTCACTCGCCGCCCAGGAACGCGCGCGCCAGCCGCTTCCCCGCCTTCTCGGCGGCGGCCTCGTCGTCGATGGGCTCGGCCTCGCTGTCCTTGAAGACGATGTACGTCACGCCGGAGTCGGTGCCACCCCCGTGCGGGTCGGCCGGGATGCCGAGCGTCTTCGCGGCGGCGTAGGAGGCCTCGCCGATGATGTCGCGCGGGCCCACGTCGCCGACGACCGCGTACCGCACCCGGTCCCCGTGGACGAGGGCCGCCACCGATCCGCCGTGGACTCCGTCCGCCCGGTGGTCCCAGATGCGGCTCGGCTGGGGTACGACGACGTACGGCAGACGTTCGGCGTCCAGGGGCGTGCCGTCCGACCGGGTGTACGCGGTGGCGGGGGTGAAGTGCGGGTCGGTGCGGGTGTTGCAGCGGTCGCCGGGCCGTCCGTCGCAGTCGACGTCCAGGTCGGCCTTCCAGTACACGGCGTCCTCCGTGCCGCAGACCGGGATGTCCGCCGGCGTCCCGGCGTCGCTGCGGTAGCGGCCCTTCGAGACGGGGTCGCAGTCCCGCATCCGGGCCAGCAGGTCGGCCGCGCGGACGGGCTCCTCGCCGGGGGCCTCCCGCGCCCCGCGGCCGGTCTCGGACCGCGGCCGGTCCCGGTACGGTCCCACGGGTCCGCCCGGGCCGGGTGCGACCGGTCCGATCCGGGGGCCGGACCGGTCCGCGCGGACGGGCCCCGCCTGGAGCTGGTGACCGGAGCGGAGCTGGGCCTGGGGACCCGGCCGGGGCGCGGCCGGGGCGTCGGGGAACGTGGTGGGGGCGAGCAGGGCGGCGCTGGCCGCGACCAGTGTCAGCGACTGGACACGCACGATGGGGCCTCTCCCGGGGAGATGGACGAACACTCGGCCACATCTGTCCCCGAATCGGCCACCCGGCCACCTTTTGTGGGCCAGACGGTGCATGCCCGGCGCCGGAACCGGGTGGTGCGCGCCCGGGTGCCCGGAGCGCCGCGAGGGAAGGGCGCGAGCGGGGCGGGCGGGCCGGGCCCGTGCCGGCTCCGGTCCGCCCGGCCGCTCGCGCCGGCGCGGGATCAGCGACGACAGCGGCCCGCACCGCGGCCCGAACTCCCCCGATCCTCCGGGTACTTCGGGCGCGAGGGTCCTCAGCATACGGACCCGTCCGGACGGCCGCCGTGACCCACCCCCTTGATGTGATCGCGTCACGCCGTCATATTGGTCCGGACCATTGCCGTCGCGTCGAGGGCGTCCCGAAGGCCGGGCCGTCGTCGCACCGAAACCACCCTGGAGGCAGAGCCGTGCGAGAGGTTCCCGTGCCCGCTGTCCCCGCCGCCACCGCCTCCCTCCTGCGCCGCTGCGCCCTGCTCTGCGGGGCGCTCGCCCTGGTCACGTCCTGCTCCTGGGGCGCGGGCGGTGACGGCGACGAGGGCGGCGCACCGCCCGGCGCGCCGACCGGGGTCACCGCCGAGGCGGGCAGCGCGACGACCGTGCACGTGATGTGGAACGCGGTCGACGGGGTCGACGCCTACGAGGTGTACCGCGGCGGCACGCTGGTGAGAAAGGTGCCGGCGTCCGACCGCATGGTGGACGTCACCCGGCTGCGCCCGTCGACGGCCTACGCCTTCACCGTGCGGGCGCGCGCCGAAGGGCGGCTCGGGCCGCGCAGCCAGGAGGTGCGGGCGACCACCCCCGCCGCCGTGGCCGACGACTCGGCCCCGACCCGCCCCGGCGGTGTCCGGGGCCGGGTGGTGGGCAGCCGGGCGGTCCAGCTCACCTGGTCCGCGGCCACCGACGACCGCGGGGTGGTCTCGTACGACGTCCACCAGGGCGACACCAAGGTGCACAGCGTCGGGGGTGGCCAGACGGCGGCCGTGGTCACGGGGCTGCGCCCGGGGACCCGCTACTCCTTCACGGTCCGGGCGCGGGACGCCGCCGACAACGTCTCCGCCGCCGGCGAGGCCGTCCGGCTCACCACCCCGGGCGCCGACGACGGCCGGGCCACCGCGCCCACCGAACTGCGGGCCGTCTCCCGTCACGCCGACGGGGGCTACCACATCGACCTCACCTGGGTGCCGCCGCGCACGGACGGCGTGGTCACCGAGTACCAGATCCACCTGGACGGCCGCCCGGCGACCTCGCTCGTGTTCGGCGGCGACGCGCCGCGCGACCGGGCCGAGTACAGCTTCTACGCCGGGCGGGAGGCCGGCGTCACGCACCGGGTGCGCGTCCGGGCGAGGCTGTCGGACGGCACCTGGGGCGGTCTCTCGGCGGAGCGGAAGGTGACCACGGGCGAGAGCGGCTGACGTCCCGCCGCCGAGTGCCGGGGCGGGGCGCGTCACCTGGGCGGTCGCGCTCGGCATGCGGTGGCCGCCGCCGCCCTGTTGGCTGCGCTTGAGGCAGCACGGGCGTTTCCGTTTCGGCGGCGCAAGGGACGTACCGCCGACCGTGCCGCCGGAGGGCAGTCCACATGCGCATCTCATCGCCATTCCTCCGCTCCGGCCTGACCGTGGCAGCCGCCGCGCTGCCCGTCGCCCTGGCCGCCGGGCCGGCCTCCGCCGGCCCGGGGATCTCCGTGAGCACCACGGGGACCACGGTGTCCGTCACCACCACCGCCTGCGCCCAGCTCAACGGCAGTTGGGGCACCGCCTCACTGCTCACCGGCAGCCAGGGCGACTTCGCCCAGGGAAGGCAGGTGGCCCTGTCCGGGACGAGTTCGGGGCAGTCCGCCGGCTGGTCGGGGATCAGCCCGGGCACCTACACGGTCATCGTCATGTGCTCCAACAACAGCACCGCGGGCAGCCAGACCGTCATCGTCTCCGCGGCGCCCACCCCCTCGCCCAGCCGCCCGGCCTCCCCCTCGCCGTCCGCGTCGCCGCGCGGCGTCATGGGCGGTCTCGGCGGCGCCGTCGAGGACTACGGCACGGCCACGCTCGTGGCGGGCGGCGCGCTGGTCGGCGCCGGCGTCATCGCCGCGACCTGGTTCCTGCGCCGCCGCGCGAAGCCGTACCGCTTCTGAGCCGCTCCGTCCGTCCTCGCACGCCCCTCAGGCGGGCTCCTCGCCGGGCAGCTCGGCGAACTCCGCCAGCGCGTGCCTCAGCCACTGGGTCCAGAAGGTCTCCAGGTCGATGCCGGCGCGCAGCACCAGGTGCCGCAGCCGGTCCTCGGCGCTGTCCTTCCCCGGCGGGAAGTCCCGCTCCTCGATCTCCTCGTACTCGGCCAACTGCCGCTCGTGCAGCTCCAGATGGCGGCGCAGATCGGCCTCGACGCCCGTGGTGCCGACGACGGCCGCGGCCCGCAGGCGCAGCAGCATCGTGTCGCGCAGGGGCTTGGGGTCCTGCGCGGCGGCCGTCCAGCGGGCCAGTTCGGCGCGGCCCTCGGGCAGCACCTCGTAGGACTTCTTCTGTCCGCGCGCCGGCTGCTGTCCGGGCAGCGCGCGGATCAGACCGTCCGTCTCCAGCTTCCCCAGTTCACGGTAGATCTGCTGGTGCGTCGCCGACCAGAAGTAGCCGATCGACCTGTCGAACCGGCGGGTCAGCTCCAGCCCCGACGACGGCTTTTCGACCAGGGCGGTGAGGATCGCGTGCGGGAGTGACATGGGCTCATCCTAGGGACGGCCGGTACCTCCCGGACGCCCCCTACAGCGCCGCCGCCAGCTCGGTGCCCTGCTTGATGGCGCGCTTGGCGTCCAGTTCGGCGGCCACGTCGGCGCCGCCGATGAGGTGCGCGCTGCGCCCGGCGGCGACCAGTTCCTCGTACAGGCCGCGGTTCGGTTCCTGGCCCGTGCAGAGGACCACGGTGTCGACCTCCAGCACCGTGGACTCGCCGCCGACGGTGACGTGGAGACCGGCGTCGTCGATCCGGTCGTAGCGGACGCCCGGGACCATGGTGACGCCGCGGTGCTTCAGCTCGGTCCGGTGGATCCAGCCGGTGGTCTTGCCGAGGCCGGCGCCGACCTTCGAGGTCCTGCGCTGGAGCAGGTGGACGGTGCGCGGCGGCGCGGGGCGTTCGGGCGCGGCGAGGCCGCCGGGCGCGCGGTAGTCCATGTCGACGCCCCAGAGGCGGAAGTACGTCCCGGGGTCCTCGTGCGCCTTGTCGCCGCCGTCCGTGAGGTACTCCGCGACGTCGAAGCCGATGCCGCCCGCGCCGAGGATCGCGACCCGGTCTCCGACGTGTGCGCCGTCGCGGAGCACGTCGAGGTAGCCGACGACCTTCGGGTGGTCGACGCCGGGGATGTCCGGGGTGCGCGGGGTGACGCCGGTGGCGACGACGACCTCGTCGTGGCCGGCGAGGTCGTCGGCGCCGACCCGGGTGTTCAGGCGTACGTCGACGCCGTGCGCCTCCAGCTGGGTGCGGAAGTAGCGCAGCGTCTCGTCGAACTCCTGCTTGCCGGGGACCTTGCGGGCCACGTTGAGCTGCCCGCCCGTCTCGCTCGCGGCGTCGAACAGGGTGACCTCGTGACCTCGTTCGGCGGCGCTGACCGCGCAGGCCAGCCCGGCGGGGCCCGCGCCGACGACCGCGACGCGCTTGCGCCGCCGGGTCGGGGCGAGGACCAGCTCGGTCTCGTGGCAGGCGCGCGGGTTGACCAGGCAGGAGGTGATCTTGCCGCTGAAGGTGTGGTCCAGGCAGGCCTGGTTGCAGCCGATGCAGGTGTTGATCGCCTCGGGGCGGCCGGCCGCGGCCTTGGCGACGAAATCGGGGTCGGCGAGCATCGGGCGGGCCATCGACACCATGTCGGCCGAGCCCTCGGCGAGCAGACGCTCGGCCACTTCGGGGGTGTTGATGCGGTTGGTGGTGACCAGCGGCACCGACACCTCCCCCATGAGGCGCTTGGTCACCCAGGTGTAGGCGCCGCGCGGCACGGAGGTGGCGATGGTGGGGATGCGGGCCTCGTGCCAGCCGATGCCGGTGTTGATGATGGTCGCTCCGGCGGCCTCGACCGCCTTGGCGAGGGTGATCACCTCGTCGAGCGTGGACCCGCCCGGCACCAGGTCGAGCATGGACAGGCGGTAGACGAGGATGAAGTCCTCGCCCACCGCCTCGCGCACCCGGCGCACGATCTCGACCGGGAAGCGCATGCGGTTCTCGTACGAGCCGCCCCAGCGGTCGGTGCGGTGGTTGGTCCGCGCGGCGATGAACTCGTTGATGAGGTAGCCCTCGGAGCCCATGATCTCGACGCCGTCGTACCCGGCCTCACGTGCGAGGCGGGCGGTGCGCACGTAGTCGTCGATGGTGCGCTCGACGTCCGCGTCGGTCAGCTCGCGGGGCACGTGCGGGCTGATCGGCGCCTGGAGGGGGCTGGGCGCGACCAGGTCCGCGTGGTAGGCGTAGCGGCCGAAGTGCAGGATCTGCAGGGCGATCCGGCCGCCCTCGCGGTGCACGGCGTCGGTGACGGTCCGGTGCTGCCCGGCCTCCGCGTCGGTGGTGAGCCGGGCCCCGCCCGGGTAGGGCCGGCCCTCGTCGTTGGGGGCGATGCCGCCGGTGACGATCAGCCCCACTCCCCCGCGGGCCCGGGCGGCGTAGAAGGCGGCCATGCGCTCGAAGCCGCGCTCGGCCTCCTCCAGGCCTACGTGCATGGAACCCATCAGGACCCTGTTGGGCAGCGTGGTGAAGCCCAGGTCCAGCGGGCTCAGCAGATGGGGGTAAGGGCTCATCGGGGCCTCCGTGCGCGGTGTCGTGCCTCTGTTGTAGAGGACCGCCGCCTCTTTGTGCAACTAGTTGCACAAAGAGGCGGCGCACACCACACCGGCCGTCGGCGCGAGCCGGGCGGCCCCGGTCAGTGACTCTCGAGCCGGACGTGCAGTTCCCGCTCCTGGTCACCGGAGGCCGCGCTCAGGTCGTGCACCGTGAACAGGGAGTCGAGCGTCGTACGGAAGCGCTCGATCGCCCAGTAGCCTCCCTGCACGTCCGCCTCGACGGAGGCCGCGAGCCGGACGGGGTCGCACCCGCCCTGGGCGTCGGCCACGTCGAAGGTTCCCAGCCACACCGTGGGCCGCACCTGGTGGTAGTCCCGGGGCACCTCGTCCGCGCGCCGGTCGGACGAGAAGCACGCGCCCAGGACGTCGAACACGGTCCGCGCGTCCTCCTTGCTGCACCCGCTCAGCTCCACGGAGACGGACTCCGGGTGCAGTCGCTCACCGTCCATCGTGATCGCTCCTCTCATCGCCCACATCCCAGATCACCCATGTCACCAGAAAAGCACCACCTGGGGTGCGGCGCGAAGGGGGCGGCTCAGCCCCGCGTGAAGCGGTAGGTCTTGCTGTCCGTCAGCACACAGAAGCCCGGCGAGACGACGATCACGCGCAGGGTGCCGGTCCGGCGGTCGTAGTCGACGCCCTCCGTCTCGAAGCCGCCCGAGCAGGCACTGCGCAGCGGGAGCTGACGCAGGGCCGTGACGTGGCCGGTGACGTCCGCGGTGCCGTTCGGCGCGGCGGACAGGTCGACGCGCAGCAGCGGCTTGGTGATGCCGAAGAGGGTGCCCTCCGGATCGTCGGAGGAGCACAGCAGGGTGGTCGCGTCGAGGAAGTCGCAGCCCTGCACGTCACGCACCGCGTGGTCCAGGCGGACGGTGGCCGCCTGGGGGAGGTTCGCCGAGGGCGAGGTGGCCGGGTTGACGCCGGGCGTCGGGAAGACGAGCAGCCGGGTCATGGTGCCCCACTCGCCCGCCAGCATCCACTGGCCGTCCGGTGAGACGGCGGACCAGGAGTTGTTCCGGGCCTCGCCCGGGCTCAGCGTGTGCACGTACTCCGACCAGCGGCCGTCCGGCGCCTGGACGCGGAACATCTTCGTGTTCCCGTCGTCGCGCTGGTACGGCTCGATGTAGTGGCCGCCGTACGAGGCGTCGGGGTCGCCTACGTGGTTCCACCCGCGAGTGCTGAGCCCGAGGGGGATCGTGCCGATGCCGGTGTACCGGTTGGGGCTGCCGGCCGGGACCTCGACGGACGCCAGACCCTGGCTCTCGGTCAGCGGGTCGGCGCGGTCGGAGCCCACCTCGTTCCAGGTGCCGGCGGCCGGGGAGGCCGCGGGCACCCCGGTCCGGGCTCCGGCCGGGGAGGCCGCCGCGGCCGGAGCGGCGAGGCCGAGGGCGAGAGCGAAGACGGCGAGTCCGGCGAGTCCGGTGCGACCGGTGCGACCGGTGCGACCGGTGCGAGCGACGTGACAACGTTGCCGGGCGTGCAGGGGCATGGGCGGGCTCCTCGGTGGGGGGATCGGGCGACACGAGGGTGCGCGTTCGGCGCACAGTCTGGCCCGGCCAGAGCAGTCATGTACAGACCAACCCCGGCCGTGCTCCGTGCGGCGGTCGCCGCCGTGCCGGGTGATGCTGGAAGGGCACCACTCAGGCCGCGGAGAAGCGGCCCTGTACGCGGTGGAACGCGGTAGAACAAAGGAGTCGGCATCAAAAGGGCGTGCCGCGGCGAACGGCGAAGGCGGGGCTTGGGATGAGCGCAGCCGGGTCTGCCGGGTTCGAGGGCGACGCTTCGCCACGCGGACCCGTGGGGCCGAGCGGGCTGCTCGACGTGCTGAACGTGGCCTCGGTGGTACTGGACACCGAGGGCAGGATCGTGCTGTGGAGCCCGCAGGCCGAGGAGCTGTTCGGGTACCCCGCGCCGGAGGCGCTGGGACGGTACGCGGCGCGCGTCATGGTGCACGAACGCCATTTCGACCTGGCCGTGCAGCTGTTCGCCGACGTCATGAAGACCGGCCGGAGCTGGGCCGGGGCGTTCCCCGTCCGCCGCAAGGACGGCGGCACCCGGCTGGTGGAGTTCCGCAACATGCGGCTCCTGGACGACCGGGGGGACGTCTACGCGCTGGGCCTGGCGGTCGACCGGTCGACCGTGCGCGAGCTGGAGCGCGACGTGGCGCTGTCCACCCGGGTGATCCGGCAGTCCCCCATCGGGCTGGCCGTCCTGGACACGGAGCTGCGGTACGTGTCGGTCAACCCCGCCCTGGAGCGGATGAACGGGATGTCCGCCGAGGAGCACTTCGGTCGGACGGTCCGCGAGGTGCTGCCGCAGGTGGACGCGGGCCCGCTGGAGGCGACGGCGCGCCGGGTGCTGGAGACCGCGCGGCCGGTCGTCGACCTGTCCGCGACCGGACGGACACCCGCCGATCCGGACGAGGAACACGCCTGGTCGTTCTCGCTGTACCGGCTGGAGGACGCCGCCGGAGCGGTGCTGGGCGTGGCCGTGTCCGTCGTGGACGTCACGGAGCAGCACCGCGCGGGTGTCGAGGCGGAGGCCGCGCGGCACCGGCTGGCCGCCGTGGCGGACGCCTCGGCCCGGATCGGCACCACGCTGGAGCTGGACCGCACCGCGCACGAACTGGCCGAGGTGGCCGTGCCCGGTCTCGCCGACATCGCGGCCGTGGATCTGCTGGAGGCCGTGGTGAAGGGCCGGCGCAGCAGTCTGGGCCCGGCCGAGCACGCCGTGATACGGGCGCTGGCCGTGGAGGCCGACCGCGCCCCGCTGGCCCTGCGTGCGGCCGACCCGCCCGGAGAGGTCGCCCGGTACGGGCCCGAGCGCCTGGTCACCGAGTGCGTGCGCACGGGTAGGCCGGTGATGGTGGCGCAGGTGACGGGCGAGGACCTGCCGCGCATCGCCCGCTCACCGGAGGCCGCCGAGCTGCTGCGACGGGCGGGCGTGCACTCCTACCTGGCCGTACCGCTGATCGCGCGGGGCGAGGTGCTGGGCGCCCTGGACCTCAAACGGACCGGCAACCCGCTGCCGTTCGACGAGGACGACCTGCTGCTGGCCCGGGAACTGGCCGCCCGCGCCGCGGTGCAGATCGACAACGCGCGCTGGTACCAGAACGCCCGCAGCGCGGCCCTCACCCTCCAGCGCAGTCTGCTGCCGCGCCATCCGCCGGTGACCGGCGGCCTGGAGGTCGCCTCCCGGTACCAGCCCGCCGAGGCCACCAGCGAGGTCGGCGGCGACTGGTTCGACGTGATCGAACTGGAGGGGTGCAAGACCGCGCTCGTGGTGGGCGACGTGATGGGCAGCGGCATCGCGGCGGCGGCCTCCATGGGACGCCTGCGCACGGCGACGAACACCCTGGCCGCCCTCGACCTCGACCCGGCGTTCCTGCTCGAACACCTCGACCGGACCACCGCCGGCCTGGACCAGGCCATCGCGACCTGTGTCTACGCCGTCCACGACCCACACCGGCGGGAGTGCCGGATCGCGAACGCCGGACACCTGCCGCCCGTCCGCCTGCGGGCCGGCCGTCCGCCGGAGCTGCTGGACCTGCCGACCGGGGTGCCGCTCGGGGTGGGCGGTGTCGCCTTCGCCACCACGACGGTCGACCTGGATCCGGGCGACCGGCTGGTGTTCTACACCGACGGCCTCGTGGAGACGCGCCGGCAGCCGCTGGACGAGCGGCTGGACGCGCTCCTGGCCCTGCTGGAGGGCCCGGACCGTCCCCTGGAGGAGGTCTGCGACCTGCTTCTGCGCACCCTCCACGAGCCGGAGAACTCCGACGACGTGGCCCTCCTGATCGCCCGGGCCACGCCCCCGTCGTAGCCGGACGGCGGGGCCCGCCGCCACCACGCGGGGCCCGTCGCGGCCGGGCGACGACCCCGCCGTGGCCGCCCGGAGGCCCGCTCGTCGCCACGCGGGGCCCGTCATCGCCCCGCGTGGCCCACCGCGGCCGGGCAAAGCCCCGGTCATGGCCGCACAGAGGCCCGGTCGCCGCCGCACGGAGGGGCCCCGACGTAGCCCCGCGGGGCCCGACATAGCCCCGCGAGGGCCCGACGTGGCCCCGCGGAGCCCCCGACGTCACCGGGCGAAGGCGTCGACGGCCGCCGGGTCGCCGGGCGACGTGCCGGCCCTCGTCGGGCGGACGCCCTTACCGCGCGACGCCGGTCACCACATGGGCGTACAGCTCCTCGCTGACCGCCAGCCGGGGCGTCAGGCCGGCCCGGGCGAAGGCGTCGACGGCCGCCGGTGCCTGGCGTTCGCTCGTCTCGACCAGCAGGCAGCCGCCGGGCGCGAGCCAGCGGGGTGCCTCGGCGGCGACCCTGCGCAGGACGTCGAGGCCGTCGGCGCCGCCGTCGAGGGCGACCAGCGGCTCGTGGTCGCGGGCCTCGGCCGGCAGCAGGGCGACCTCGCCGGTGGGGACGTACGGCACGTTGGCCGCGAGGATGTCCACCCGGCCGCGCAGGGCGTCGGGCAGCGCGTCGAACAGGTCACCGGTGTGCACCTGACCGCCGGCGTCGGCGAGGTTGCCGAGGGCGCAGCGCACGGCGGCCGGGTCGACGTCCGCGGCGTGCACCTCGGGCCGGTCGAGCGCAGCGGCCAGGGCGGCGCCGACGGCGCCGGAGCCGCAGCACAGGTCCACGACGACGGCCGCGTCCGGCGCCTGGGCGAGCGCCTCGGCCACGAGGAACTCGGTACGGCGGCGCGGCACGAAGACACCGGGGGCGACGGCGATGCGCAGACCGCGGAACTCGGCCCAGCCCAGGACGAGTTCGAGCGGCAGTCCGGTGACACGGCGGTCCACCAGGGACATGAGCTCCTGGCTGGTACGGGCCGCCGTCGACATCAGCTCCGCCTCGTCCTCGGCGAAGACGCAGCCGGCGGCGCGCAGTGCGGCCACGACGGAGTCCCGCGAGGGCGCGGAGGAGGAGAAGGCGGAGGGAGAGGGGGAAGCGGGAGACGAACGGGGCATGGAGGCCGAGAGCCTTTCGAGAACCGAAGGGCGCTTCCACGGTCACCCGTTGCCGGTGACCGCACTGTCGTGCGGGGAGAGCACCCTGGCCGACACAGCGGTAATGGGTCCCACCTCCCAGGCGTCCGGCGGCCGGGGCTGTCCACGGCCGTCGGTCACCCTACCCCAGCGCCGCCCTCACCACAGGGGACCGATCAGCAGCCGGGCGTGAGGCGCGCGGGGGCCGCGGCCCGGGTCCGTCACCGGCGAAGCGCACGTGGTTGACTTATACAACCACTTTCCGGTTTGCACTCCGCAACCAGTGACGAGGAGGAACCGTGCCGGCAGCCGAGACGCCCGACGAGAGGACCGTCACCACCGGCGGCGGCCCGGCCGACACGGCCGTGGAGACCATCCAGCGGGAGATGACGGCCTTCGCCCGCCGCGCCCGCGCCTCGGCGGGCCGCATGCACCCGGAGCTGTCCCTGGTCTCCTACACCCTGCTCGGCCATCTGGAGGAGCGGGACGGCTGCCGGGCCACCGACCTGGCCGCCCACTACGCCCTGGACAAGTCCACCGTCAGCCGCCAGGTCTCCGCCCTGGAACGCACCGGGCTCGTCGAGCGGCGTGTCGACCCGGTCGACCACCGTGTCCAGGTCCTGCACCTGACCGAGGCCGGACGGCGCATCCTGGCCCAGGTCACCGAGAGCCGCCGAACGGCTTTCCGGGGGCGGCTCGCGGACTGGCCGGAGGAGGACCTGGTCCGCTTCGCCGCGTATCTGGAGCGGTACAACGCGTGGTCAGGGCCACAGCGCGACGACACCTGAGCCACCGGGGCCGGTCCCGGCCGGCGTGCGACGGCACGTACGGTGGGGGTACGCACTGATCACGCCGGCCGCGGGCACCCCCCTCGCGGCGGCCCGAAAGGCCCCACCGCATGAACACCACCCGAGGCTTCACCGGACGCCCGCGCGCCACCGGACCGCAGCTGCCGCCCGGCCAGTACGACGCCGGCGACGACTGGCCCGTGCTGTCCGCGGAGGTCACGCCCGACCTGTCGCCCGCCGACTGGACCTTCCGCGTGGGCGGGCTGGTGGCCGAGTCCCGCATCTGGGACTGGGCCGGGGCCCGCCGGCTGCCCGCGTCGGCGTACGCGGGCGACATCCACTGCGTGACCGGCTGGTCGAAGTTCGGGGTGCGCTTCGGGGGCGTGTCACTGGACACCTTCCTGGAGGAGGCGGGCCCGCTGCCGTCCGCCACCCACGCGGTCGCCTACGCGCACACCGGCTACTCGGCGAACCTGCCCCTCGCCGACCTGACCGGCGGCCGGGCCTGGATCGTGTGGGAGTACGACGGGCGGCCACTGGCTCCGGAGCACGGCGGCCCGGCGCGGCTGGTGGTGCCGCACCTGTACTTCTGGAAGAGCGTGAAGTGGGTCGCGGGCCTGGAGCTCCTCGACCGCGACGAGCCGGGCTTCTGGGAGCAGAACGGCTACCACGCGCGCGGCAACCCCTGGGAGGAACAGAGGTACTCGGGTGACTGAGACGGCGAGCCGCCCCGCGGGGGGCTTCACTCCCCCGACACGTTTCGCGGTGCCCGGACGCATCGAGGTGGACGGCCGGGTGGCCGGGACGTGGCAGACGGCCACCCTCACCGAGATCCGCCGCGAGACGCCCCGCGTGTCCACCTTCCGGTTCGCGGTGCCCGGCTGGGCGGGCCACGTGCCCGGCCAGCACCTGATGCTGCGGCTGACCGCCGAGGACGGGTACGTGGCCCAGCGCCACTACTCGCTGGCGTCCGCGCCCGACGACTCGGGCCACATCGAGCTGACCCTCGACCACGTCGAGGACGGCGAGGTGTCCGGCTGGTTCCACACGGTCGCCCGGCCCGGCGACCGGATCGAGGTGCGCGGTCCGCTGAGCGGCTTCTTCGCCTGGCCGGGCGACCGGCCCGCCCTGCTGCTCGGCGCGGGCTCCGGCGTGGTCCCGCTGATGTCCATGGTGCGGCACCACCGGGCGCGGGGTCTGACGGTGCCGCTGCGGCTGCTGGTGTCCGCGCGCAGTCCCGGGGACCTGATCTACGCCGGTGAGTACGGCGCGGAGACGACGCCCGTGTTCACCCGGAGCGCGCCCGCCGGAACCCCCGTGGGCCGGATGACGGCCGCGCACCTGGCACCGCTCCTGTCCCGGCCGCCCGCCGACGGCTGGGAGGCGTACGTGTGCGGCTCCAACTCCTTCGCGGAACACGCCTCGCGGCTGCTGGTGGCGGCCGGCCAGCCGGTGGACCGGATCAGGATCGAACGCTTCGGCTGACCCGCGCTCCCGGGCGGGCCGGGGCGGGGCGGCCGAGGCCGGGCGCCTCCCTCCCTTTCCCGGGCGCCTCCCCGCCGGGGAGGCGTCTCCGCCGGGGCACGCCGGGCACCTGACCCGCGGCGCGGATCGCGTGGGTCAGGTGTTCCGGGCCGGGCGACGCGTGAGCGGGGGCCGCCGGACGGGGTACCCAGACCTGTGCGGGCACTCGCACGCGTGGCGCGACACGGAGACACTCGAACACCGGGACGCGGCGGCCCGGCCCTCGCACGGCCGCCCGTCCGGCCTTCCGGCCCTCCGGTCGTGACGATCCGCGAGGAGGTCGAGATGCGAACCCGGATGTGGGGCCGTCGCCTGCGGCGCAATCCGCTGCGCCGGCGGTCGGACGTCGTCGAGGCGTGGACCGTGCTGGCCGTCGCCGTCCTGCTCCTCCTGGGGGCCCCGCTGCTCGGCGCCGCCACCGCCTGGTGGAGCCACGGCGAGGCCCGGGCGACCGCGGCGGAACAGCAGGCGGAGCGGCACCGTGTGCGCGCCGCGGTGGTCGGGACGGCTCCCGACGCGCTGCCGTCGGTGCAGACCGGCGGGGAGTACTCGTACCGCGCGACCGTCCGCTGGAGCACGCCGGACGGTGACGAACGGAGCACCACCGCGCGGGTCCCGGCGGGCACCCGGCACGGTGACACGGTCGAGGTGTGGCTGGACTCCCGGGGCCGGGGCGTGCCCCCGCCGGTGGCCGATGCCGCGGTGTGGCAGCACAGCGTCACCATCGGCGCGTGCACCACGCTCGGCACGGCGCTCACGGTGCTGCTCGCGCACTGCGCCGTGCGCAAGGTGGCCCTGCGGCACCGGATGGCCGAGTGGGAGCGGGACTGGGCCCTCACCGAGCCCCGGTGGACGCACCGCCGGGCCTGACACGGCACCGGTGACCCGACCACCCCGGCGGACTCCCCCGCGGGCCACCGCCGCCCTCGTCCCCTCACCAGGGGCTACCGCACCATCCTGACCTGCGGTTCGACGGACCGAACGCCAAGGAAATCAACATCGTCGCCGCTCAAGGATATGGCGAGACCTCCGATCACTCCCGTACGGTGTGATCATCCGTACGGTCCGGCACCGACTCCCCGCAAAGGCGGTTCTCGATGGCCCTGTTCGACCTCCCGCTCGACGAACTCCGCCACTGCCGGAGCGAGTCGGCCGAGCCCGAGGACTTCGACGCGTTCTGGGGCAAGACGCTGGAAGAAGCCCGCGAGTACGACCTGGACGCCCGCTTCGAGCCGGTGGACACGGGGCTGTCCACGGTGCGGGTGCACGACGTGACGTTCGCCGGGTTCGGCGGCCACCCGGTGAAGGGCTGGCTGATCCTGCCGGCCGCGGCGGCCGAACCGCTGCCGCTGGTCGTGGAGTTCGTCGGGTACGGGGGCGGGCGGGGGCTGCCGCACGAGCACCTGCTGTGGGCGTCCACCGGCCGGGCGCACTTCGTGATGGACACCCGCGGCCAGGGCAGCGCCTGGGGCGGCGGTGGCGGCACCGCGGACCCCGTCGGCGGCACGCCCGCCTACCCGGGCTTCATGACCCGTGGCCTGGACGCCCCCGAGAACTACTACTACCGCCGCGTCTTCACCGACGCCGTACGGGCGGTCGAGGCGGCCCGCTCCCACCCGCTGACCGACCCGGCCCGCACGGTCGCCCTCGGCGGGAGTCAGGGCGGCGGCATCACGATCGCCGTCGGCGGACTCGTGCCGGACCTGACGGCCGTCGCGCCGGACGTGCCGTTCCTGTGTGACTTCCCGCGCGCCACCCGGCTCACCGACCGGCACCCCTACCGGGAGATCGGCCTGTACCTCAAGACGCACCGGGGCCGCACCGAGGACGCGCTGCGCACGCTGTCCTACTTCGACGGCGTGCACTTCGCGGCGCGCGGCCGGGCACCCGCCCTGTTCTCGGCGGCCCTGGAGGACCAGACCTGCCCGCCGTCGACGGTCTTCGCGGCGTTCAACGCCTGGGCACACGAGGACAAGGCGATCGAGGTGTACGACTTCAACGACCACGAGGGCGGCGGCCCCTTCCAGGAGGCCGCAAAGCTGCGCTGGCTGCGCTCGTACGTCTGAGTCGGGCGGGGCGGGCCGCACCTCACCCCCGGCCCGCGAGGCCCCGCACCGCCCGCCGGGGCAGCAGGCGGGCTCGGGGCCGCCCGCCCCTGCGGCCCGATCCGCGCGCTTTCGGACACGACGGACTTCGGGGGTTCCCCGGACCCGGCGGGGCGCGGCGCCGGGTCCGCCGGGCCCTGTCATCCACCGCTCGGGGCCGCGCATCGCCCACGGCCCGCGCAGTACGGCGCCGGCGGTGGCCTGTACCGCGGCTTGTGACGAGGTGACGGCCGGTCGACGCCCGGGTGAGGTTTCGGCCGAACCGGCGGGCCGCACTTCACAACTGGTTTAGACCAATGGTACTCCTGGTGGCGCACCGAGCCCGCGCGGCTACCGCACGTCACCAACAGGAGGGCGCGGCATGGCCCGCACCAGCCCGCACGACCACCCCCTCACCGGCGCACAGCCCCTGTACCTCCGGGTGGCCACCCGGCTGCTCGGCGAGCTGCGCGACGGGACCGTCCCACCGGGCGAACGGCTGCCCGGCGAACGCCGACTGGCCGAGCACTTCGGGGTGAGCCGGGAGACCGTCCGGCAAGCCCTGGAGGTGCTCCGCCGGGACGGTCTGCTCGCCACCGACCGGCGCGGCAGCCACGCCGCCCTGCCCGGCCGGCCCGCGAGGAGCCCGGCGGCCCTCACCTTCCCGGTCGGCGCCCGGGCCGCTGAACCGTGCACCGGGGACCGGGCCACCGTCACCTGGGAGGCGCCACCGCGGGAACACGCCGCGGCACTGGGACTGGCGCCGGGCCGGCCGACCCTGGTCCACCGCTACACGTCCGAGACCGCCGACGGCGGCGGCCGGCGCACGGCCGTGACCTCGTTCTCCGCCGTGGCGCTCGCCGAGGTCGAGGAACTCGCCCGGTACCGGGACCGCGCCGACGGCGCCGCCTCGGCGCAACTGCGGCGGGCCTACGACTGGATGCGCAGGGCGGGTCTGACCCTGCACCACCGGGACACCATCACCCCACTCACGGAGTCGCCGTCGGTCCGGGTCGTCCGGCGGGTGCACGACCAGTACGCGCGGCCCCTGGAGATCACGGACCTCCTCGTGGACGCACGGCAGGACGTGCTGGTCTACGAGTTCACCCTGCCGGCGGCCGGCTGATCCCGCCCACCGTCACGAAAGCCGCCGGGCCACCACCAGCCGGGCACGCGGGGCGCCGTCGGGCCGGCGCCCGAACTCGGGCAGGGCGTGCAGCTCCGCCCGGAAACCGGCACGGGCCAGCTCCCGGCCCACGTCGGCGAGCCGGAAGGTCCGGTAGTACATGACGAACGGCGGCCGCCACAGCGCGTTGCGCACCCGCATCGCGGTGTCGAAGCCGAGCAGGGTCCAGTACGCCGACGAGCCGGGTCGGGGCGGCGCGGCGACGGGGAAGGCGAAGCAGCCGCCCGGCCGCAGCACGGAGCGCACCTGGGCGAACAGGCCCGGCAGTTCGCGGGGCAGGAAGTGCCCGAACGCCCCGAAGCTGACCACGAGGTCGAAGGCCGGGCCGAACGGCAGCGCGCGGGCGTCCGCGCGCACCCAGGAGACCGCCGGCCCCG
Source organism: Streptomyces ambofaciens ATCC 23877 (assembly GCF_001267885.1). Taxonomy (NCBI): domain Bacteria; kingdom Bacillati; phylum Actinomycetota; class Actinomycetes; order Kitasatosporales; family Streptomycetaceae; genus Streptomyces; species Streptomyces ambofaciens. The sequence continues at coordinate 1,026,473 of NZ_CP012382.1, forward strand.
CGGGCACGGCGCGCTTGCGGGCGACGTCCAGCATGCCCGCGCTGAAGTCGACCCCCGTGACGCTCTCGCCGCACAACCGGGCCAGCACGTCCATGCCCGCACCGGTGCCGCAGCACAGGTCGAGGCCGGCACCGAAGGGGCCCGCGGGCGCCAGCGCCGAGGCCACGGCGTCGAGCACCCGGTCCGGCGTCCGGTACGGGGTGTGGTCGAACTTCGGGGCGAGCAGGTCGTAGCCGCGCTCGACCGACGACAGTGCCTGGACGGCGAGTTCGCGCAGGGTGGGGCCTTCGGGGCTGAACATCCGGTCAGCCTAGGGCCTGCCCCGCGGGCCCCGCGGGGGCGCGCCGCTCCCGCAGGACCGCGAGCACGCGCTCGCACCAACGGGCGTTCTCCTGCTCGAAGGTGATGCCGGCGAGCAGCGTGAGGTAGGGGCCGACGCGGTCGGACTCCCGCAGGTGCTGCTCCTCGCTACGGCCGTCCAGCAGCCGCTCACGGACCCGCTCGTAGCGGGCGAGCTTGCCCAGCGCCCAGGCCCTGCGCTCCTCCACCAGGGCGCGGACCTCCGCGGGGTCGACACCGTCCATGGCCTGCATCTTGATCAGGAACTCGTCCCGAATGGCCGTGGGGCGCCGGGTCGGCTCGGCGGCGAAGGCGCTCAGCCGTTCCCGGCCGGCCGCCGTGAGCCGGAAGAGCCGCTTGGTGGGCCGCCGTTCCTGCGGCACCGTCCGGGCCTCGATGAGTCCGTCGCCCGCGAGGCGCTCCAACTCCCGGTAGAGCTGCTGGGGCGTGGCGGGCCAGAAGTTGGCGAGCGAGACGTCGAACACCTTGGACAGCTCGTAGCCAGAGGCCTCACCCTCCAGCAGGGCTGCCAGGACGGCGTACTTGAGAGACATGTCGACACGCTAGCAAGAAGTGAATACCCTACTCGACACCTACTCAAATAGTTTAGTACTCACGGTACTGACACCCAGGGAGCCGCGATGCAGGCATTCCGCACGGCGGTCGAGACGCACGACCTCGACGCCCTCGAAACACTGCTGGCCGAGGACGTGGTCTTCACCAGCCCCGTCGTCTTCAAGCCCTACCGGGGCAAGGCGATCACGGCGGCGATCCTGCGCGGGGCGGCCCGCGTGTTCGAGGACTTCCGCTACCGGCGCGTCATCGGCGCGGCGGACGGCCGCGACCACGCGCTGCTCTTCACGGCCCGCGTGGGGGACCGGGAGATCAGCGGCTGCGACTTCCTGCACCTCGACGAGTCCGGCCGCATCGACGAGCTCACGGTCATGGTGCGCCCGCTCTCCGGCGCGCAGGCGCTGCAGGCGGCCATGGCCGCGCAGTTCGACCGCATCGCCCAGGAAGCACAGGAGGCCGCTGCCCGTTCGGGCGCCTGAGCACGGCCCGGTTCCTGCGGAAGACACAGGGGCGACGCACCGGCCGCCCCGGTGGGGCGGGAGACGGGACACGTCTCCCGCCCCACCGCTCCGCGCCTCGACGCGTGGTACAGTTCCCTCAGCACTTGTGTACGCCCTACTCGGGCGCCGGTGCCAGTTCCCTTTGTTCGCGACCCGCCCGTCCTGATGTGACCGGCGCGTCCGCTTCTCAGCGCAACCTCGCGAGCGGGGCCCTCCCCCGCCGTGTCCGAGGCGCTCTTCTCGCCGTCCGGAGGCGTGTCGTCCGACCCCTCGCGCGGCTTCTCCCCTTCCGCATGTCCCATGCCCGTGTCCTCGAAAGGACCGAACACCATGACCACCACACTCCAGAACCCCCCTTCCCAGCACGCCCCGGCCGAGATCGCGAGCGGTGTCCTCGACCTCGACGCGAGCGGGAAGGGACATCTGCGGGGCAGGAGCCTCCAGGCCGAGCCGGCCGACCTCACCCTCTCCCCCGCCCTGATCCGCCGGCACGGTCTGCGCAAGGGCGACCTGGTGGAAGGCGTGCGCGGCGACCGGCGCACCCTGTCCGACGTCGTCCGGGTCGGCGGCCGCACACCCGACCGGCAGGCCGGCCGACGGCACTTCCACGACCTGACACCACTGCACCCGCACGAGCGCCTGCGCCTCGAACACCCGGCGGCCGGCCTGACCGGACGGGTCGCCGATCTCCTCGCCCCGGTCGGCAAGGGTCAGCGGGGCCTGATCGTGGCACCGCCGAAGACCGGGAAGACCGTCCTGCTCCAGCAGATCGCCGCCGCGGTCGCCGGCAACCACCCGGGCTCCCGCCTGATGGTGGTGCTGCTCGACGAACGGCCCGAGGAGGTCACCGACATGCGGCGGGCGGTGCGCGGCGAGGTGTACTCCTCGACCTTCGACCGGAGCGCCAAGCAGCACATCGCGCTCGCCGACCTGGTGATCGAGCGGGCCAAACGGCTCGTCGAGGCCGGCGAGGACGTCGTCATCCTCCTCGACTCCCTCACCCGGCTGTGCAGGGCGCACAACAACGCCGCCTCCTCCGGCGGCCGCACCCTCAGCGGTGGTGTCGACGCCGGGGCACTCCTCGGGCCCAAGCGGTTCTTCGGCGCCGCCCGGGCGGCCGAGGAGGGCGGCTCGCTCACCATCCTGGCCACCGTCCTGGTGGAGACCGGGTCGCGGGCCGACGACTTCTTCTTCGAGGAGCTCAAGGGCACCGGCAACATGGAGCTCCGGCTGAGCCGGGAACTCGCCGACCGCCGGGTCTTCCCGGCCGTCGACGTGACCGGCTCCGGCACCCGCCGCGAGGAACTGCTGCTCTCGGCCCCCGAGTCGCACACCGTGCGAGGGCTGCGAAAGGTCCTGGTGAGCCGGGAGGGGCACTCCGGCCTGGAGACACTGCTGGAGCGGATGCGCCGGACGCCGGACAACGCCACGTTCCTGCGCCACGTCCAGCCGACCCTGCCCACCGGCTGACACCGCCCCCGCCGACGAGACACCACCCGGCTGACATCACCCCGCCGACGAGACACCGCCCGGCTGACGCCGCCCACGGGTCACCGCCCGGCTCCCCCTACGGCATCCGGGTGCTTCCGGGGGCTGCTCGGCCCGGTCAGCGTGGCGGTCCGGGGGGCCATTCCTACGTTTGCGGTATGACTATCGGATTCTCATCCCGGGCGGTTCGATCCACCTGTGTGCTCTGTGTGGCGGGGCTGCTGACGCTCATGCCCGCCGCCGCGGCCGCCCGTGCGGGGCGCCCGGACCCCGGCCCGCCCGGCGGGGCACGGCCGGCGGCCCAGCCGTCGCTGCTGTACCGCTCCGGTACGCAGGTCCGGCTCCGGCCCGGGGCACCCGGGGTCCCCGATGTCTCCGCGCTCTCCTGGGTGGTGGCCGACGCCGACTCCGGCGACGTCCTGGCGGCGCACGACGCCCATCGCAGACTGCCGCCGGCCAGCACGCTGAAGACCCTGTTCGCCCTCACGGTGCTGCCGGTCCTGCCGGGCGGCATCCGGCACGAGGTGCGCGGGGACGAACTGAACGGCATCGGTCCGGGCAGCAGTCTGGTCGGGATCGTCGAGGGCCACACGTACCGGGTCTCCGACCTGTGGAACGGCGTCTTCCTCAACTCCGGCAACGACGCCGTGCACGTCCTCGCCTCGCTCACCGGCGGCTGGGACGCCACGGCCGCCCGGATGCAGGCCGAGGCCCGCGCCCTCGGCGCCCGGGACACCCATGTGCGCTCCCCCGACGGCTACGACGCGCCGGGCCAGGTGTCGTCGGCGTACGACCTGGCCGTCTTCGGCCGGGCGGGGTTGCGCAATCCCGACTTCGCGCGGTACTGCGCCAAGGTCGACGCCATGTTCCCCGGCCGGAACGGGGACGCCTACGGGATCCGGAACACCAACCGGCTGCTCACCGGGGAGGACGGCGTGGAGCCGTACCCGGGGCTGATCGGCATCAAGAACGGCTACACCAGCAACGCCGGCAACACGTTGGTCGCCGCCGCCCGCCGTGACGGGCGGACCCTGGTGGTGACCGTGATGAATCCTCAGGAGGGCGGCGGCCACGCCGTGTACGAGGAGGCCCGCTCGCTGCTCGACTGGGGCTTCGAGGCGTCCGGCCGCGTCCTCCCGGTGGGCTCGCTGGCCTCCGGCGGCGCCCGGCCGCGGTCGGGCCCGGAGGCCCTCCCCGCGGCGGTCGCTGCCGCACGGCCGTCACGGCACGACCCGGGCTGGCGGGAGACCGGCGCGATCGTGGGTGTGGCCGGGCTCGGCGCCGGCGCCGTGGCACTGGTTCTGCGACTCAGGCTCGTACGGATCCGGAGCAGTTGACGCCCTGCCTCCGCGACCGTCCGGTGGGCCGGTCCGCCCCTGCCAGGGGCGGACCGGAGGGCGGGGGGTGGTGCTAGCCGCACCCCGCTCCGGGGGCAGCCGTCATTCTGCGGCCGGGCGGCCGTTCACATACTGAGGTGCATGGCGAATTCAACGGTGCTCATCGAGAGCCTCCCCCCGCGGGAACAGGAAAAGGGACGCGCGAAGGGGAGCGACTTCTCCGAACTGTCGAGGCGCATCACCGACGCGGGGCTGCTGCGGCGGCGCCCGCTGTACTACACGCTGCGTTTCGGTGCCGTGGCGCTCGCGCTCGCGGGCGGTGTCGCCGCTCTGGTCGTGCTCGGAGACAGCTGGAGCCAGTTGTTCGTCGCGGTGGCGCTGGCCGTGGTCTTCGGCCAGCTCGGGCTGGCCGCGCACGACCTCGCCCACCGGCAGGTCTTCTCGCGCCGCCGTCCCAGCGAGGCCGGTGGCCTCCTGGTGGCGAACCTGCTGCTCGGGATGAGCTACGGCTGGTGGATGAACAAGCACACCCGCCACCACGCCAACCCCAACCACGAGGAGAAGGACCCGGACGTCTCCCCCGACATCCTGGTCTGGTCCCGGCGCCAGGCGAGCAGGGCCACGGGGCTTCCCCGGTTCGTGGGGAGGCATCAGGCCGCCCTGTTCTTCCCGCTGCTGACGCTGGAAGGACTCAACCTGAGCTTCAGCAGCTTCAAGGCGCTGCGCGGCCCGTCCATGAAACGGCCGGTCCTGGAGGGCACGCTGCTCGTCGCCCATTTCGTTCTCTACTTCGGCGGCCTGTTCACGATCCTGTCCCCCGGCAAGGCACTCGCCTTCATCGCCGTGCACCAGGGACTGTTCGGCATCTACCTGGGCTCGGTCTTCGCGCCCAACCACAAGGGCATGCCGATGATCGAGGAGGGCATGCGGCTCGACTTCCTGCGCCGCCAGGTCCTCACCTCCCGCAACGTGCGGGGCGGCGTGCTCGTCGACGCCTTCATGGGCGGCCTCAACTACCAGATCGAGCACCACCTCTTCCCGAGCATGCCGACGCCCGCCCTGGGCCGGGCCCAGGCGATCACCGAGCGGTACTGCGTCGAGCTGGGCGTCCCCTACCACCAGACGGGGCTGCTCGCCTCGCACCGTGAGGCGCTGCGGCACCTGCGCGCCGTCGGGGAGCCCCTGCGCGCCGGCCGCTGACAGCCACGCCTCGGTGCTGGGGGGCGGGCGACGGTCAGCTGTGCAGTACGCCCGCGCCGAGCAGCGCGAACAGCAGGACGCCGACCACGATCCGGTAGACGACGAAGGCGTTGAAGGTGTGCTTGGCGACGAACTTCAGCAGCCAGGCGATGGAGGCGTAGGCGACCACGAAGGAGACGAGGGTGCCGACCGCCAGGGGGGCGGCGCCGGCCCCGGTGCCCAGGGCGTCCTTCAGCTCGTACACGCCGGCACCGGTCAGGGCCGGGATGCCGAGGAAGAAGGAGAGCCGCGTGGCGGCCAGCCGGTCGAGGTCGAGCAGCAGGGCGGTGGACATGGTGGCACCGGAGCGGGAGAAGCCCGGGAAGAGCAGGGCGAGGATCTGGGAGCCGCCGACCAGCATCGCGTCCTTGAACGAGGTGTCGTCCTCGCCCCGCTTGTGCCGGCCCCTCCGGTCCGCCGCCCACATGACGCCGCTGCCGACGATCAGGGAGCCCGCGACCACCCACAGCGAGGCGAGCGGACCCTTGATCAGCGGTCTGGCGGCCAGGCCGACGAGCACGATCGGGATCGTCGCGCAGATGACCCACCAGGCGAACTTGTAGTCGTGGTGGTAGCGCTCCTCCCGGTCGGTCAGGCCGCGCAGCCACGCGGAGACGATCCGCACGATGTCCTTGCGGAAGTACACGAGCACCGCGGCGATCGCTCCGACCTGGATGACCGCCGAGAAGCCGATGACGGCGTCGTCGTCGACGGGGATGCCCATCAGCCCCTCGACGATCTTGAGGTGGCCGGTGGAGGAGACCGGAAGGAACTCGGTCACCCCTTCGACGGCTCCGAGGACGACGGCCTGACCGATGCTGATGGCGCTCATGGAATCCAGTTCTGCTCGGGGCGGGCGGACTCGCGGACGGCAGTGGCGGAGGGGCCAGTCCTACTACACGCGGGTCGGCGCCGTGCGTCACGCCCAGAGCGCGTCGGCCAGTGTCACCCCCGCGAACGCCGCCCCCACGCCGGCCGCCACACTCACCACCACGTTGACGACCGCCCGCGGACGGGCGCCGGTCTCCGCGAGGCGGAGGGTCTCGTAGGAGAAGGTCGAGTACGTGGTGAGGGCCCCGCACAGCCCGGTGCCGAGCAGCAGTTGCAGGCGGGACCCCGTGGCGCCGGCGAGCGCGGCGCCGGTCAGCAGGCCCAGGACGAGGCTGCCCACGACGTTCACCGCGAGGGTGCCCCAGGGGAAGTCCGTGTCGTACCGGGACCGCACCGCGCGGTCGGTGAGGTAGCGCAGGGGGGCACCGACCATGGCGCCCGCGGCGACCAGCAGCCAGTTCACGAGGGCTCCGCGCCCCTCGGGTCCGTGCCACCGGTTCCGGTGGGCGCCCCTTTCAGGAGGCGGCGCGTCGCCCATGCGGCGGCCCACACCGCCGTGAGCGCCGCGAGCGGGGTCGCCGCCAGGTAGGCCAGGGCGGTGCGGGCCTGGTCGGCGGCGAACAGCTGCCGGCCGTCGACGGCGTAGGTCGAGAAGGTGGTGAAGCCGCCGAGCACCCCCGTCGCGAAGAAGGGCCGGGCCAGGCGGTGGGCGGTCCACACCTCGGTGACGAGCACCATGAACGCGCCGATCACGGCACAGCCGGCGACGTTGACGCAGAAGGTCGTCCAGGGGAAGCCGCCGGTCCGCGTCGGCCACCAGAGGGCGGCGGCGTACCGCGCACAGGCGCCGGCGGCGCCGCCGGCGGCCACGGCCGCGAGGACCGGCACCTGCGCACGCCACCGCGGCCGCACGGGGGCGGCGGTTCGGGCGCCGTCGCGGCCTTCGGGGATCGGGGCTGTCATGGTCGTACGTCTCCTACTCGCCGGGCAGGGGGAGTCCCCGTTCGCAAGTAGGGACCGTCGGCGGCGTCCGTGCCGCGGTTCGGTCACGGCGGGCCCCACCGCCGCGCCGCGCGCACACGGCCGCGGCTGACGGCCAGCCTAGCGCCGGGGCGGTCCGGGGGTCGCGTCCGGGCACGACGGCCCATGCCTGTGTCCGGTCCTTGCGCGCGCACAATTTGCACGGTCAACGAACGACCGTTTCGGTGCTACCGTGCAGGTATGGCAGTCAAGACGGCCGGTGCGCGGCTCGAGGAACGGTGGCGGGACATCCTCTCCGTGCACGCGCGCACGATGTGCGAGATCGACCGCGCCCTGCACCCCCACGGTCTGGGCGCGAGCGACTTCGAGGTGCTCGACATCCTCGCGACCGAGGGGCCCGAGGAAGGCGCCCAGTGCCGGGTGCAGAACCTGGTCGGCCGCGTCCACCTGAGCCAGAGCGCCCTGTCCCGGCTCATCGCCCGGCTGGAGAAGGACGGGCTGGTGGAACGCTCGATGTGTGCGGAGGACCGGCGCGGTGTCTACGTCGCGCTGACCCGCAGCGGGCGCGCGCTGCACAGCGAGGTTCTGCCGCTGCAGCGGGCCGTACTGGCCCGCATGCTCGGCGACGCGTAGTACCGCTACCCCCTCAGGGGCGGGCCAGCAGGGTGCGCACGCCGTCCGACGTGAGCGTGAGCCGGTGCTCCGAGCCGGCGTCGATGGACAGCGACAGGTCGTCGGCCGGCCACTGCGCGGCGAGGGCGCCCAGCGGCACCATGCGGTAGCGGGAGACGTACGGCAACAGGTCGGCCATCTCCAGCTCCGAGGTGAACACGGGCACCACCTGACGGCCGCCCTGCTGTTCCAGCACCGGCAGCGCCAGCATCCCCGGGTCGGCGGCGTCCTGGTCGTTCGCGTCGTCCGGCACCGGGACGAGGACGTCGCTGCCGGCGAGCGTGTCGAGCGCCGCCGTGTCCTCGGTGTTCTCGGCGAGTGTGTCCAGTGCCCGCTGGGCGGGCGAGACGGAGTTGTCGTTCGCGGGTGTTTCCATGACAGATCCCTGGTCGCGGCGGTGGTGGACCCGCCCCGATGATCCGGCACGGGGCGGTTCAGGCTCGCGTACCCGATCGCCCCGGGGGCAATCATCTCCGGCGCCCCGCCCGAGGCGGGGGCGATCATCTGATCGGCAGGGGGCCCACTTGATCGATCAGAAGTGCGGTCGGGTTAGCATATGAGCGCCGCCTAGCTCGAAAGACAAACTTGTGACTGTCAATGACGACTCGTTCACCAGCTGGAAGAACCGCGAGGAGATCGCGGAGTCGATGATCCCGATCATCGGGAAGCTGCACCGGGAGCAGGACGTCACCGTCCTCCTCCACAGCCGCTCCCTGGTGAACAAGTCGGTGGTCAGCATCCTCAAGACCCACCGCTTCGCCCGGCAGATCGCCGGCGCGGAACTGTCGGTCACCGAGACGCTCCCCTTCCTCCAGACGCTCACCACGCTCGACCTCGGCCCGTCCCAGATCGACATCGGCATGCTGGCCGCCGACTACAAGACCGACGGACGCGGTCTGACGGTGGCGGAGTTCACCGCCGAGGCCGTCGCCGGCGCCATCGGCGAGAACAAGATCGAGCGCCGCGACGGACGCGACGTCGTCCTCTACGGCTTCGGCCGCATCGGCCGCCTCGTCGCCCGCCTCCTCATCGAGAAGGCCGGTTCCGGCAACGGCCTGCGTCTGCGCGCCATCGTCGTGCGCGGCGGCGGCGAGCGGGCCGGGGAGGACCTCGTCAAGCGCGCCTCGCTGCTGCGCCGCGACTCCATCCACGGCCAGTTCCAGGGCACCATCACGGTCGACGAGGCGAACGGCTCCATCGTCGCCAACGGCAACACCATCAAGGTGATCTACGCCGACGACCCCTCCGAGGTCGACTACACGGCGTACGGCATCGACAACGCCATCCTGATCGACAACACCGGCAAGTGGCGCGACCGCGAGGGCCTCTCCAAGCACCTGCGCCCCGGCATCGACAAGGTCGTCCTGACCGCGCCCGGCAAGGGCGACGTGCCGAACATCGTGCACGGTGTCAACCACGAGACGGTGAAGCCGGACGAGCGCGTCCTGTCCTGCGCCTCCTGCACCACCAACGCGATCGTCCCGCCACTGAAGGCGATGGACGACGAGTACGGCGTGCTGCGCGGCCACGTGGAGACCGTCCACTCGTTCACGAACGACCAGAACCTCCTGGACAACTACCACAAGGCCGACCGCCGCGGCCGTTCCGCGCCGCTCAACATGGTGATCACCGAGACCGGTGCCGCCTCGGCCGTCGCCAAGGCGCTGCCGGACCTCAAGGCGCCGATCACCGGCTCCTCGATCCGCGTCCCCGTCCCGGACGTGTCGATCGCGATCCTGAGCCTGCGCCTGGGGCGCGAGACCACGCGCGACGAGGTCCTCGAGTACCTGCGCGACGTGTCGCTGCACTCGCCGCTCAAGCGCCAGATCGACTTCACCACGGCCCCCGACGCCGTCTCGATGGACTTCGTGGGCTCGCGCCACGCGTCGATCGTCGACGCCGGGGCGACCAAGGTCGACGGCGACAACGCGATCCTCTACCTCTGGTACGACAACGAGTTCGGCTACTCCTGCCAGGTCGTCCGCGTCGTGCAGCACGTCTCCGGGGTGGAGTACCCGACCTACCCGGCACCGGCGGTCTGATCCGGAGTCCGGCGCGTGCCCGCGGGGGCGGGGGGACACGGTGTCCCCCCGCCCCCGTCGACGTATCGCCCCGCCCGGCCGGGGCATGCGTGGGGTGGCGTTCCCGTGAACGCCGTGTCGCACGACGGCAGGCCGGAACGAGAATGGGGCCATGGACGGACTGGTTCGGCGCTCCCCCTGGGCCGGGGTGCTGATCTGGTGCGTGGCGGTGCTGAGCACGACCGTGCTGGCCGCGGCCGCCGTGGTGCGCAGCACCGTCCTCGATCCGGACTTCTACGGCCAGGTGCTGGAGGACGAACGGGCCTATCAGCGGTTCTACGACGAGGTGCTGGTCGACCCGGTCAGTACGCCGCTGACCAGCGACCTGCTGGACCGGCTGCCGGTTCCGCAGTCGACCATCACCTCGAACCTCAAGGTGGTGATCCCGCCGGAGACGCTGCGGGTCATGACGGACCGGCAGATCGCCGAGGTGATCCACTATCTGGAGGGCGATCGCGACCGGCTGCGGGTCACGGTCGACCTCGAACCCGTCGTCGCGAACGTCGAGCGGCTCAGCCAGGCCTACTTCGGTGATGCGGTCGCCGCCCTCCAGCAGCGTTCCGAACCCGACTTCCAGGCCTTCGTGCAACGCCTGTCCGAACTGGCCGCGCAGGTGGTGGCCGGCGAGGCGCCGCTGGAGGGCCTGCCGTCGCTGCCGCTCTCCCACGGTCAGGCGGTCGCGGCCACGGACGCGCTGATGCGCCTGGTGCCGGACGCCGCGCGGGCCGGCCTCGGTCCCACCGTGCAGACGGCGCTGGACCGGGGGGACGTGGCCTCGGCCCTGGCCGCGGTCGCACCGGTCGCCCTGAACGACCGGGTCCGGACGACCGCGGCGGAGCTGCTGCGGGAGGCGAGGCAGGGCACCTGGATCGTCACCGTCGACATCGACCCCGCGCACGAGGCGCTCGCTCCGGTGGACCGGGCCCGCTCCGTCACGCGCCTCTTCCAGGAGGTGGTGGAACCGGCGGCCGCGGTGCTCTGCGCCGCTGCGCTCACCCTGCTGTGGCTGACCACGCCCTCCCCCGCCAGGCGCCGGCTGATGCCGCTGGGCTGGGTGCCGGCGGCCGCCGCCGCACTGATGGCGCTGACGGTGCTCCTGCTGCGCCTCGCCCTCGACAGCGCGTTGTTCGGTTCTCCGTCGTCATGGCCCCCGTCCGCGTCGGATCTCCTCGGCGACGTCCAGGCCACCGCCGTCGACCGGCTGCTGACCACCGCCACCGTCGTGGCGGTGATCCTGCTCGCCGCCGGAGCCCTGCTGATCACCGTCAGCTGGGTCTGGCAGACCAGGCCCGGCATGCCGGTCCTCACCGATCCGCGGCACGGCCCCACCCTGACCTTCGCGGTCACGGCGTGCGCGCTCGTCGGCACCATGGTGGCCCCGGTGGCGATCACCGGCTCCTCCCCGCGCATCTGCCAGGGCAGTGCCGAACTGTGCGACGCGCGCTACGACGAGATCGCCCAGCTCGCGTCGCACAACGCGATGGCCACGACGGCGGACCGCTTCATCGGCCCCCTCCAGGACCCGGACATCGTCGGCCAGCTGGACGCCGGGGTGCGTGTCCTGCTCCTCGACACCCACCACTGGGAGCGGCCGAAGGAGGTCGCGGACCGTCTGAGCAGTTCGGACTTCCCCCCGGAACTGCGGCGGCGGCTCACCCGGATCCTGGAACGCGTGAACCCTCCCCACCCCGGTCTGTGGCTGTGCCACTCGGTGTGCGGCGCCGGAGCCCTGGATCTGGTGCCCACGCTGCGGCAGATCGGTGACTGGCTGCGCGCCCACCCCACGGAGGTCGTCACCCTGGTCCTGCAGGACGGCGTCGGTCCCGTGCCGAGCCAGGGCGCCTTCGAGCGGGCCGGGCTCTCCGACCTGCTGTACGAGCCGGACGCGGACCCGGACCGCCCGTGGCCGAAGCTCGAGGACATGATCGACGGCGGCCGGCGGCTGGTCGTCTTCGCGGAGAAGGCCGACGGACCCGCGCCGTGGTACCGGAACTTCTACCGGTACGGCATGGAGACGCCGTTCGCCTTCCGCAGCCCGGACGAGATGTCCTGCCTGCCGAACCGGGGCGGCACGGACAAGCGGCTGTTCCTGCTCAACCACTTCGTCACGGCCGGCGGCGGGCGGCGGCTGGACGCCGGGCTCGTCAACTCCCGGCAACGGGTGCTGGAGCGGGCGCACAACTGTGAGCGGCGGCGCGGCAGACCGGTCAACTTCGTGGCGGTGGACTACGCGACGATCGGCGACGCGCTCGGTGCGGTCGAGGAGCTCAATGCCGAGCGGCGCCGGGACGACTCCCGCTTTCCCGTCGGACGGTCCCCGGGGAGGCTGCCGAGCGCGGGCTGAACGCGGCCCCGCGAGAACGGCGTGCCGCCCGGCGACGCGGTGGTGCTCCGCGTCGCCGGGCGGGTGCCTCCGGCGGCCCTGGGGCGGGCCGCCGGTCATCTCACCTGTCGATCCTGAACTGGGAGCCCGGTTCGATCCGGACGTCCTCCTCGGCCGAGCCGGTGATCGTGACGTCGGTCAGGGTGGCGCTGCCGCGGGCGCCGCTCATCGCGAGGATGCCGGAGCCGTTGTTCGACCGGTCGATGCGGACGCCGGAGATCTTCACGTCCGGCATCGCCCCGCCTCCCGTCTTGAACTGGATGCCGTCGTACGTCGAGTCGAGGATCTCCGTGTCCCGGATGGTGACGCCCGGGATGTCCTGGCCCTGCGCGAAGAGCGTGATGGCGCCGAACTCCTGCGCCTCGCCCCAGAACGCGCCCCCGGTGCGGTGCAGGGCGTTGCCCGCGATCAGGGTCTGCCCGGAGAAGGGCAGCGGGTCGTGGTCGGTGGCGAGCATGATGCCGGGGTAGTTCATGGTGTCGGAGATGACGTTGTTCTCGATCGTGTTGCCGTGACCGCCGTACACCGCGATGCCGTTGGCCCGCCACGGGAGCTGGATCGTGTTGTTGCGGAAGTGGTTGTCGTGGCCGACGTCCACGGAGGGGTCCTTCACGTACTTGCTGGCCCACACGGCGAGCGAATCGTCACCGGTGTTGCGGAAGGACGAGTTGTGGACCGTGGAGTTGCGGGTGCCGTTGGCGAAGTTGATGCCGTCGGCGTAGGTGTTGCGGACGCGCATGCCGGTGAACTCCAGGCCGTCACCGGGACCCCACAGCTCGGGGATGTTGGAGTAGTCGCGGCCGGCCCAGACGCCGACGTTGGCGTGCTCGATCCACACGTTGCTGATCTTGGTGCCCTTGCCGAAGCGGCCGTTGAGCCCGACGCCGCCCTCGTGGTTGCCGTCGCCGCCGCGGATGGTGCCGGAGCCGAAGATGGCGAGGTCGGATATCTGGGTGTTGTGGTCGATGTCGAAGCCGAAGTTGCCCTCGTGCGGGTGGTTGATGCCGCCGGCCTCGTGCGGCGGCGTCAGGGTGTGGAGCTGGGAGTGCCACATGCCCGCACCGCGGATGGTGACGTCCCGGATGCCGACCTGGTTGTGCTGGCCGCGGTTCTGCGGGTCGTCGGTGAGGATCTTCTGCTCCTGGCGCCACTGCCCGGCCGGGATCCACACGCAGGGGATCTGGCCGTTCTGGTCGGCGGTGACGGCGCGCTGGAGGGCGTCCGTGTCGTCGAGTCCGTCACCGGGGACGGCTCCGTACTCGGTGATCGAGACGCAGTTCGCCGGCTTGGGGGCCGGGGGCGCGACCTGCTCCAGGTCGATCAGGTCGATGACGTAGAAGGCGGCCGAGTCGCCCGCGTCCCGCTGGAGGCGGAACTGGGTGCCCTGCGGGAAGGTCTTCGTCAGCAGCGCGTGGGACTCGTCGAAGAGTCGTCGTGCGTCGCCGCCGGGGCGGTTGGTGAGGCCCTCGGGGTCGTCGGTGTTGCCGTACAGCCAGCTGTGCTTGGACGACAGGCTGAGCTTCTGCACGAAGGCGCCGTCGGCGTAGAGGCTGAGGGTGGCCTGCGTGCCCCCGCCGCCGGGGGCGTCCGGGACGGAGTTGCGTACGACGATGGAGTTGGTGGGCGTGGTGGAGGTGAACTCGACGTACTGGCCCGTGGAGTCGAGCCGTACGGACTTGCGGCCCGAGGACTCGGTTCCGAAGTTGGTGTGTCCGAAGGTGCGCTTGGCGTCGGTGGTGAGCAGGGTGCCGTTGTGACGGCCGTTCTCCGCCTCGTACTCGGTGTACGGCACGGCGGCGCCGCGTCCGACGACGAGGGACTTGGCGAGCACGTTGTTGTTCTCGTTGGTCTCGGTGACGACACCGGTCGCGTCGGCCGTGGCGGAGAGCGTGACCCCGCCGCCGGTCGCCGTCCAGGTGCCGCTGACCGGCACGTTCACCGTGGCACCGGCGGCCACCTGGCCGGTGGTGCCGTCGAGCGTGGTGGAGCCGGCCTGGAGGCGGGTCACCGAGCCCGCCGCCGCGGCGCTGGTGCCGCGGTTGTGCACGGCGACGGTGAAGGAGACCCGGGCGCCCACCGCCGGGTTGGCCGGGCTGGTGGTGATCGAGCGCACCTCCAGGTCGGGGCCGGGTGCCCGGTCGACGGTCAGTCGGCCCGTGGCGGTACGGCTGTTGTTGGTGTCGTCCAGTTCGGCGACGGTGTCGCGCGGGTCGGCCACCGCGGCGACCGCGTAGCTGCCGGCCGCGTGGGTGCCGGTGGAGACCGCCACCACGGCGGACCGGCCGGGGTCGAGCGCGGGGACGGCGGCGCTGCCGGCGGCCCGTCCCTCGACGGTGACCTCGGTGGTCGTGGCGGCCGAGCGCGCGGTTCCGGCGTTGCGGACCGTGGCGTTCACGGTGACCGCGTCGCGCTCCGAGGGCGCGGCGGGTGACCAGTCGAGGCCGGTGACGGTCAGGTCGGGCGCGGGCGCCGCGGTGCCGACCACCTGGAACTCGGCGACCTGGCCGCCGGGCGCGCCGGTGTTGGAGAAGAACCGGAGCCGTACGTCGGACACGCGGCCGGTGACCGGGAGGGTGACCGTGTTGCCCTGGCCGGGGCTGAAGGAGTAGTCGGCGCGGGCGCGCAGCGAGGTGAAGTCGCCTCCGCCCTGCTGCCGGCCGAGGACCTGGATGCCCTGGGTCCGGGCGGCCCAGACGGGGTCCGGGTTGAGCTTGACGACCACGGCGCTGACGTCCGCGTCGGCGCCGAGCTTCACGGTGAGGTCGGCGGGGTGGCCGGACGCCTCCCAGTAGGTGGAGGTGGAGTCGTCGGTGGCGTTGGCCGCGACGTAGGACTGCACGGACGAGGTGGCCTCGGCGGGCTTGTTGCGGGCCAGGTTGGTGCCGGCGGGCGGCGGCTCGGTGGCCACGTCGTCGCCGTAGACCTCCAGTTCGGAGAGTTGTGCGGCGTTCCAGCCGGTGTTGCCGGTGACGTGCACGCGCACGTAGCGCGCGTCGGTGGGCGAGGCGAGGTCCACGGCCACGGTGTTGGCCTGCGCCGGGCCGAACGCCCTCGCGGCCGAGGCGGCGAGCGTGCGGAAGGTGGAGCCGTCGGTGCTGCCCTGGAGGGAGAGGCTCTGGGTGCGGCTCTCCCAGCCGGCGGGCAGCTTGAGGACGACCCGGTCGACGTCGCGGGCGGTGCCGAGGTCGACCTGCACCCACTGCGGGAAGGAACCGGCCGGGCCCTCCCAGTAGGTCGCCTGGGTGCCGTCGGTGGCGTTGCCGGCCGGGTAGGCGCCGTGCGAGCCGCCCGCCGTGGCCGGGCGGCCGAGGGCGAGGTTGACGTCGGCGACGGCCGTCGCGGCCCGGGCGGTGGCCGCGAACGGCAGCGGGAGCAGCCCGACCGTCATCAGCCCGGCCACGACGGCGCCCGTCAGCGGCCGTCGGCCGAGGGATCTCCATCTCATGGGGGTCCTCATGTTCCGTGGGGAGGCGGGGAGCACGACAGGCCGGCGAGAAAGGGGAGACACCGACCATGCGCGCCAATTGAGCAGGACAGTCGATTCTTTGCGGAAAGCGCGTCATCAGGTTTCTAGTGCGTCACCGCTTTGTCAACGGTCCCCGCCACGACGGGATTTGGGCCGCAAAGAGCTTGCGCTGCTTGCGTTCTCCTTGCGTGGCTGTGAGCTGGGGAGTGGGCGTCGCAGCCGGTTCACGGCGGGGCGGCAACCACGTATCGAGCGCAAGTCGTGCACGGACACGAGAAACAGAAGGGCCGGCCCGACACCCTCAGGTGTCGGGCCGGCCCTTGCCGGTCGAGGAGCCCTCCAGGGGGCCTCGGTCAGTCCGTGCCGAACTCCATGGCGGCGCGGTCGAGCAGTTCGTCGTCACCGGAGACCTCGCCGCGGGAGGCGATGGCCTGGGCGCCGCCTTCGGGCATGGCGCCGATCAGCCCGGTCGCCGCGGCCTGGGCCGCGCCGATGGCGGGGTTGGCGCTGCCGATCAGACCGAGGCCGGCGTACTGCTCCAGCTTGGCGCGGGAGTCGGCGATGTCGAGGTTGCGCATGGTGAGCTGGCCGATCCGGTCGACCGGGCCGAACGCGGAGTCCTCGGTGCGCTCCATGGACAGCTTGTCCGGGTGGTAGCTGAACGCCGGGCCCGTGGTGTCGAGGATCGAGTAGTCCTCGCCGCGCCGCAGTCGCAGCGTGACCTCGCCGGTGACCGCCGAGCCGACCCAGCGCTGCAGCGACTCCCGGATCATCAGCGACTGCGGGTCGAGCCAGCGGCCCTCGTACATCAGCCGGCCCAGCCGCCGCCCCTCGATGTGGTACTGGGCGAGGGTGTCCTCGTTGTGGATGGCGTTGACGAGGCGCTCGTACGCCGCGTGCAGCAGGGCCATGCCCGGCGCCTCGTAGATGCCGCGGCTCTTGGCCTCGATGATCCGGTTCTCGATCTGGTCCGACATGCCCATGCCGTGCCGGCCGCCGATGGCGTTGGCCTCCATCACCAGGTCGACCGGGGAGGCGAACTCCTTGCCGTTGACCGTCACCGGACGGCCCTGGTCGAAGCCGATCGTGACGTCCTCGGCGGCGATCTCGACCGACGGGTCCCAGAACCGGACGCCCATGATGGGCTCCACGGTCTCCACGCCGGTGTCGAGGTGTTCGAGCGTCTTGGCCTCGTGGGTGGCGCCCCAGATGTTGGCGTCGGTGGAGTACGCCTTCTCCGTCGAGTCCCGGTAGGGGAGGTCGTGGGCGAGGAGCCACTCCGACATCTCCTTGCGGCCCCCGAGCTCGGTGACGAAGTCCGCGTCCAGCCACGGCTTGTAGATCCTGAGCTGCGGATTGGCGAGCAGCCCGTACCGGTAGAACCGCTCGATGTCGTTGCCCTTGAACGTGGAGCCGTCGCCCCAGATCTGGACGTCGTCCTCGAGCATCGCCCGGACCAGGAGCGTGCCCGTGACGGCACGGCCCAGCGGCGTGGTGTTGAAGTAGGCGCGCCCGCCCGAGCGGATGTGGAACGCCCCGCAGGTGAGCGCCGCCAGGCCCTCCTCGACCAGCGCCGCGCGGCAGTCGACCAGACGCGCGATCTCGGCGCCGTAGGTCTTGGCGCGGTCGGGCACCGAGGCGATGTCGGGCTCGTCGTACTGGCCGATGTCGGCGGTGTACGTGCAGGGGACGGCGCCCTTGTCACGCATCCACGCGACCGCGACCGAGGTGTCGAGGCCGCCCGAGAAGGCGATACCGACGCGCTCGCCGGTGGGAAGGGAGGTGAGGACCTTGGACATAGGAAGAGTATGCATGATGACGCATGACCATGCAAAGCCCGGGTGGTCACGGGCTCGGCATCGCGACGTACTGGTACTCCAGGAACTCCTCGATCCCCGCCTTTCCGCCTTCGCGGCCGAGCCCGGACTGCTTGACACCGCCGAAGGGCGCGGCCGGGTTGGAGACGAGGCCGGTGTTGAGGCCGACCATGCCGGTCTCCAGGCGTTCGCTGACGCGCAGGGCGCGGGCGAGGCCCTCGGTGAAGACGTAGCCGACGAGCCCCCAGGGGGTGTCGTTGGCGCGCCGTACGACCTCGTCCTCGTCGTCGAAGGTGAGGATCGCCGCCACGGGGCCGAAGATCTCCGTGCCCGTCAGCCGGCTGTCCGGACGGACGTCGGTGAGGACCGTGGGGGGATAGAACCAACCGGGGCCCTCGGGCGTACGGCCGCCGACGAGGAGCCGGGCGCCGCGTTCCACCGCGTCGGACACCAGATCCTCCACCTTCGCCCGCCCGGCGGCGTCGATGAGCGGGCCCACGTCGACCCCGTCCCGGGTGCCGGGGCCCACGACGAGCGCCGCCATCCGCCGGGCGAGACGCCGCGCGAACTCCTCGGCCACCGAGCGGTGGACGAAGAAGCGGTTCGCGGCGGTGCACGCCTCGCCCATGTTGCGCATCTTGGCGGTCATCGCGCCGTCCACGGCCACGTCCAGGTCGGCGTCGTCGAAGACGATGAAGGGTGCGTTGCCGCCCAGCTCCATCGAGGCGCGGACGACCGTGTCGGCGCACTGGGCGAGCAGGAGGCGGCCGACCTGGGTGGAGCCGGTGAAGGACAGTTTGCGGATCCGTCCGCCGCGCAGGAGCGGCTCGCAGACCTCCCCCGCCCGGGAGGTGGTGACGACGTTGAGCACCCCGTCCGGCAGCCCCGCCTCCTGGAGGACCTCGGCGAGGGCCAGGCCGGAGAGCGGGGTCTGCGGCGCCGGTTTGAGCACCGCCGTGCAGCCGGCCGCGAGCGCCGGGCCGATCTTCCGGGCACCCATGGCCAGCGGGAAGTTCCACGGGGTGATCAGCAGGCAGGGCCCTACGGGTCGCCGGGAGAGCAGCATGCGGTGGCGTCCGTCGGGGAGGATGCCGTGGCCGCCGTCGATGCGCACGGCCTCCTCCGAGAACCAGCGGAAGAACTCGGCGGCGTAGGCCACCTCTCCCCTGGCCTCCGCCAGGGGCTTGCCCATCTCGGACGTCATCAGACGGGCGAACACCTCGGCGCGGTCGAGAAGAATCTCGTGGGCGCGGCGCAGGATCTCGCCGCGCGCCCGGGGCGCGGTGCGGGCCCACTCCCGCTGCGCCCGCACCGCCGCGTCCTCGGCGAGGCGGGCGTCCTTGGGGCCGGCGTCGGCGACCCGGCGGATGATCTCGCCGGTGGCCGGATCGTCCACCGGCATGGTCGCGCCGTCGGCGGCGTCCGTCCAGGTCCCGCCGATGAGGAGCCGCGTCGGTGTGCCGGTCACGGCGCTCCCGCCATCCCCGCTCACCGGCCCACCGCTCACGGCACTCCCGCCATCCCCGCTCACCGGTCCACCGGTCCCGAGGTGCCGGCCTCGACGGCGGCCTCCCAGGCGCGGAGGCCGTCGTCGACGGCGGACTCGTCGATCACCAGGGCCGGGATCATCCGCACCACCTGGTTCCAGGCCCCGCAGAGCAGCAGGAGCAGTCCTTCGTCGACGGCGGCGCGCTGGACCCGGGCGGCGGTCTCCGGGTCGGGGCCGCCGTCCTCGGTGACGAACTCACTGGCCAGCATCAGCCCCATCCCCCGCACGTCCCCGATGGCCGGCGTCCGCGCGGCCACCGCCTCCAGCCCGTGCCGCAGCCGCGCGCCCATGGCCTCGGCGTTCTCGACGAGCTTCTCGTCCCGGACCACGTCGAGCGTGGCGCAGGCCGCCGCGCAGGCCACCGCGTTGGCGCCGTACGTGCCACCCTGCGAGCCCGGCCAGGCCCTGCGCATCAGCGCGTCGGGGGCGGCGATGCCGGACAGCGGGAACCCGCTGGCCAGCCCCTTGGCGGTGATGAGGATGTCGGGGGTGACGCCGAAGTGCTCGTGGCCCCAGAAGCGGCCGGTGCGGCCCACGCCGGTCTGCACCTCGTCCAGGATCAGCAGGAAGCCGTGCCGGTCCGCCCGTTCCCGCAGACCCTCCATGAAGGCGCCGCTCGCGGGCACGTAGCCGCCCTCGCCGAGCACCGGTTCCACGATGACGGCGGCGGTGTCGGCGGGCGCGGAGATCGTCTGGAGGGTGTAGTCGAGTTCCTGGAGGGCGAAGCGGGTGGCGGTGTCCTCGTCCCAGCCGTAGCGGAAGGCCGTCGGGAAGGGGGTGACGACCACGCCGCTCATCAGCGGTGAGAAACCGGACCGGAAGCGGGTGCCGGAGGTGGTCATGGAGGCGGCGGCGACCGTCCGGCCGTGGAAACCCCCGTGGCACACCAGCACGTTGGGTCGGCCGGTGGCCTGGCGGGCCAGCCGCAGCGCCGCCTCCACCGCCTCGCTGCCGGAGTTGGTGAAGAACAGGCTGTCCAGACCGGTGGGCAGCACCTCCCCGAGCCGGTCGACGAGCCGCCGCAGCGGCTGGTGCATGACGGTCGTGTACTGACCGTGGACCAGGGTGCCCACCTGTTCCCGGGCGGCGGCCACGACCCTGGGGTGGCAGTGCCCGGTGCTGGTGACGCCGATGCCGGCGGTGAAGTCCAGGTAGCGGCGGCCGTCCTCGCCATGGAGGTGGACGCCCTCGCCCCGGACGGCCACCACGGGCGTGGCCTGGCGAAGGTGCGGCGACAGTGCGGTCATGCTCGTCTCCCGGCCTGCTCGTCGGTCTGCTGCTGTGGCGTCCCGAGCCTTCCCTCCGCCCGGGGACCGGCACCGCGTGATCTGTCCGGCCGGGAGGCGGTATCCGGACGATGTGTCAACCACCCTGTCCCCGTCACGCCCCTCGTGTGCGCCCCGTCCGCCGCTCCGGCGCCCTTGCGCAGGTCAGCCACGGCTTGCCACAGTGACGGGGGCGCAGGGAGGCATCGTGAGCGAGAACCAGCGCAGGGCGCCGGCCCCGGCGGGCCGTCCGCTCACCGTGGCCGACGTGCTGGCGCTGCCCGTCCTGGCCCAGGGAGGTCCCCGGGTGGTCACCGGTCCGGACGGCGTCGACCGGCCGGTCCGCTGGGTCCACATCACCGAACTGACCGACCCGGCCTCCTTCCTCAAGGGCGGCGAACTCGTCCTCACCACCGGCATGCCCCTGCCCGACGACCCTGCCGGGGTGCGCCGCTACGTCGACGAACTCGCCGCCGTCGGTGCCGCGGCCCTCGTCCTCGAACTCGTCCGCCGCTACCACCGGCCGCCCGACGCCCTCGTGGCCGCCTGCCGGGCACGCGGTCTGCCCCTGGTCACACTCGCCAGGGACGTCAACTTCCTGGAGGTCACCCAGGTCGTCCACGCCCTGCTCCTGGGCAACCAGGCGGACGCGATGCGCAGGAGCCAGCGCATCCACGAGGCGTTCACCGCCCTCACCCTGCGGGGCGCCGGCCCCGAGGAACTCCTGCGCGCCGCGGCGGAGACGAGCGGACGCACGGTCGTGCTGGAGAACCTGGTCCACCAGGCGCTGGCCTGCGAGCCGTCGGGCGGCCCGGCGCAGGCCGCGCTCACCGGCTGGGAGCGGCGCTCCCGCGCCACCGTCTCCGGCGACGGTACGGGTGTCCGCGGCCCCGAGGGGTGGCTCGTGGCCCCGGTGGAGTACCAGGGCGAGCGGTGGGGCCGCGTGGTCATGCTCCCCGGTCCGGCCGGTCCATCCGGTCCATCTGGTGCGGCCGGTCCATCTGGTGCGGCTGGTCCATCCGGTGTGGCTGGTCCATCCGGTGTGGCTGGTCCATCCCGTGCGGCCGGTCCAGCCGGTGTGGCTGGTCCATCCCGCGCGGCCGGTCCATCCGGTGCGGCCGGTCCATCCGGTGCGGCCGGTGCGGCCCCTGCGCCGGCCTTCGGGCCCGAGGACGTCACCGTGCTGGAGCGGACCGCGATGGCCCTCACCATCGCCCGCCTCACCCACCCCACGTCCTGGGAACGCTCGGCACACCGCGGCGCCCTGCGCGATCTGGTGGAGCAGCGCTACCGCTCCCCCGCGGAGGCGCACGCCCGGATCACCGCCCTGGGGCTGCCCACGGAGCACTCCCGCTTCGTCGCCGCGGTCGTGGACGTCCCGGCGGCGCAGGACACCGCGCGGACCGAGGACCGCCTCTCGCGGGAGGCGGGCGTGACGGGCGCCCAGGCGCTCGTCGGCCTCCTCGCCCCCACCCGCCTCGGGGTGCTGCTGGCCCTGCGTCCGTCCCAGCCCTGGCGGCCGGTCGTGGAGCGGCTGAGCCGCGCCGCGCTCGGCCCGGCCCCGGGCACGGCCGTGAGCGTCGGCTCCCCGGCCTCCGACCTCGCCGGCGTCCCCCGCTCGTTCCGCGAGGCGACCAGGGTGGCCGAGGCCACCGAGCCCGGCCAGGCGCTCCCACCGGACCGCTCCTTCCACGAACGGTGCGACATCGGCCTGGGCCGGCTGCTGTTCGCGCTCCGCGACGACCCCCGCGTCCAGGAGTACGCGGAGCGGCAACTGGGCCGGCTCCTCGACCACGACGCCCGGCACGGCACGCACCTCCTGGCCACCCTGCGCGGCTACCTGGACGCCGCCGGCAACAAGACCGTCGCCGCCCGCGCCGGCGGTCTGTCCCGGGAGACCGTCTACCAACGGCTGCGCGCGATCGAACGGGTACTCGGCCGCGACCTGGAGTCCGGTGCGCAGCGCACCGAACTGCACGTGGCACTGCAGGCGCTGGACGCGCTGCGGGGCCGCTGATCACGTCAGGAAGGACGCCCGGCCGGCAGCGCCCGGCGTCCGTTCACCCAGCCGAGGAGGACCACCGAGCACACCGCGGCGAACGCGCACCAGGTGGAGACGAACTCCAGCCGCCACAGACCCCAGCAGACCAGCGCCCCCACGGCGATGACCATCCCCAGCCGGCGCAGGCCGCGGTCACCGGACAGCAGCAGGGACCCGACCGTGGCGACCAGGTAGCCCGCGACCAGCAGGGGGGCGTGCGGCAGATCCACCACGTAGCCCACGGTGTGACCGCGGACCTCCGCCCGTACCGGGCGGGTGGCGAGCGCGTACGCGAGTACCGTCGCCGTCGCGGCTCCCACGGCGAGCGGCACGAGCAGCCGGCGCCGCGCGTCGCGCGGGGCGGCGCACAGCACACCCGCCGGCAGCCACAGCGCGAGCAGGGGAAGGGCGATGACGGTCCAGGCCAGGGTGGCCGGACCGGTCCCGCCGTCCGAGGCCCAGACCGCCGCCTCGATCATCTGGTGCACTCCCAGCAGCAGGGGAAGCGCGGCCAGCGGAAGGTCACGGACCCGGCCCGCCCGCACCACACAGCCCACGCCGACGGCGGCGATCCCGGCACCCGCGACCAGGTCGGCCTCCGCGCTCCAGCACATCTCTGCGTCCTCGCTTCGGGCCGACGGGCCCTCCATCCTCACCGACCCGGTGCGGCACGGCCGCCCCGACACGACCGTCTCGCGCGGGCGAGGAGCTCCCTCACCGACGGCCGGCCCCGCCCGGACGCCGACGCGCGCCGGGTCGAGGCGGCCACGGCCTCCGTCACGCACGGTCGGTGGTCCGCGCGGGCGGTGCGCCACGTGGTGAAGGCGGCGGGCAACGCGCCGACGGCCGTCGTCGCGCTCACCGTGACGCCGACGGTCCTCCTGGGCGGTCGACGCCCCGCGGGCGGCACGAGCGGTGCAGGATGGTCGCGCGACGACCGATGAGTTTCTCCGCGACCGCCGGTCAGAGATGCGGAAGCCGCACACCAGACCCCGAGGACCTCACATGCGTACCCTGATCAGCACCGCCTTCGTCTCCCTCGACGGCGTGATGGAAGCCCCCGGCGGCGAGCCCGGCTACCGGAACTCCGGGTGGACCGTCAAACACGTGGACTTCCTCCCCGAGGCGTACGACCTCAAGGGCCGGGAGCAGAGCGAGGCCACGGCGATGCTGCTGGGCCGGGCTAGTTACGAGGCGTTCAGCAAGGTGTGGCCCGGCATGGAGGAGTTCACCGGGTACAAGGCGATGCCGAAGTACGTCGTCTCCACCGGCCTCTCCGAGGACGACCTGGTCCCGGACTGGAGCGAGACCACGATCCTGCGCTCGCTCGACGAGGTCGCCGCGCTCAAGGAGACCGAGGGCGGCCCGATCATCGTCCACGGCAGCGCCACGCTGAACCACGGGCTCTCGGACGCCGGCCTGATCGACCGCTATCACCTGCTCGTCTTCCCGGTGCTGCTCGGCGCGGGCAAGCGGCTGTTCAGCGCCACGGACAAGGACGCGCAGAGGCTGAAGCTGGTCGAGCACGAGGTCTACGCCAACGGCATGCAGAAGAACGTCTTCGACGTCGTCCGGTGAGGGGCGCCGGCCGGCCGACGGCTCGGTCCCCGGCGGCGCGAGCGGTGCTCCCCGCACGTTCCGGGAGCACCGCTCGTGGTCGCCTCGCTCGGACGGTCAGACGCCGGCGCCGTCCCCCTCCTCGAAGACCGCGTGCAGGCGCCGTGTGTGGTCCACATGGCGTTCCGGACCGGTGAGGGTGACCGTCGCCGTCAGGCGCGGGTCGGTGCTGGAGGCCGCGAGCCGCAGCTCCAGGTCGCCCGGTTCGACGACGCGCCGGCCGTCGCGGCCGGTGAAGGAGGCGAGGTCGGCCGGGACGGTGACGCGGACGCGCCGGGCCTCGCCGGGTGCGAGCGGCACCCGCGTGTAGCCGACGAGCCGCTGCACCGGCTGGACGACGGAGGCGACCGGGTCGTGCAGGTAGAGCTGGACGACTTCGGTGCCGTGCCGTCGGCCGGTGTTGCGGACGGTGAACGCCAGCGAGAACTCGCCGTCGGTGGCCGCTTCCCCGGTGTACGTCACGAGGTCGTCCCAGGCGAACGTGGTGTACGTGAGGCCGTGCCCGAAGCCGAAGGCGGGCGTCGGGTCGATGTTGGACACCTCACCGGCCTGCGCGAGCCGTGCCCCGAGGTAGGTGGCCGGCTGGGCACCCGCGCCGCGCGGCACACCGACCGGGAGCCGGCCGGAGGGGCTCGTCCGTCCGGCGAGCACCCCGGCGAGGGCGGCGGTGCCCTCCACTCCGGGGAAGAAGGACTGGACGATCGCGGCGGACTCCGCCACCGCCCGGCCGAGGGCGTAGGGCCGGCCCGCGAGCAGGACCGTCACGACCGGTCGGCCGGTGTCGAGCAGCGCCTCCAGGAGTTGCTGCTGGGCACCGGGCAGGGCCAGCGACTCGGCGTCGCAGCCCTCGCCGCTGGTGCCGCGGCCGAACAGCCCGGCACGGTCGCCCAGGACGGCGACGACCACGTCGGCGTCGCGGGCGGCCCCGACGGCCTCGGGGATGCCGAAGACGTCGCCGTCGTCGACACCCGTGCCGCGTACGACCGTGAACTCGGTGTCGGGGAACTCGGCGGCCAGGGTGTCGCGCAGGGTGGGCAGTTCGATGCCGACGGGGGTCTCCGGGTGGTGCACACCGATGTGCTGGGGGAAGGAGTAGCAGCCCAGTACGGCGGTGGGCTCGTCGGCGTTGGGTCCGACCAGGGCGATGCGGCGCGGCCGGTCGAGCGGCAGGGTGCCGTCGTTGCTCAGCAGCACGACCGCTTCCTCGGCGACCGTGCGGGCCAGTTCGCGGTTGGCGGGCCCGTCCAGGTCGATCCTGCCGCGCAGGGCGTCCAGGTCGTCCAGGTCGGCGCCGGCCAGCGCGGGGGGCACGGGGTCCCAGCCCGGGTCGAGCAGGCCGAGGGCCGCCTTCTGGGTGAGGACCCGGCGCAGCGCGCGGTCGATCAGCGTCTCCGGTACCCGGCCGGCCGTGACGGCCTCGACCAGGGGCGCGCCGAAGGTCTTGACGGTGGGCAGTTCGACGTCGACACCCGCCCGCAGCGCGGCGCCGGCGGCGCCGGCCCAGTCGGCGGCGATGCCGTGCAGCGTCCTGAGGAAGGCGATGCCGAAGTAGTCGGCGACGACCGTGCCCTCGAAGCCCCAGGTCTCCCGCAGCAGCCCGGTCAGCAGTTCCTCGTCGGCCGCGGCCGGCACCCCGTCGGTGTCGGTGTAGGCGTGCATCACCGAGCGGGCGCCGCCCTCGCGGACGGCCATCTCGAAGGGCGGCAGCAGGACGTCGGCGCGCTCGCGCGGCCCCATCGAGACGGGGGCGAGGTTGCGTCCGGCGCGGGAGGCCGAGTAGCCGACGAAGTGCTTGAGGGTGGCGACGATCCCCGCGTCCTCCAGACCGCGGACGTAGGCGGTGCCGATGGTGCCGACGAGGTACGGGTCCTCACCGATGGTCTCCTCGACGCGCCCCCAGCGGGCGTCGCGCACGACGTCCAGGACGGGCGCCAGACCCTGGTGGACGCCGACGGACCGCATGTCGCGGCCGATGGCGGTGGCCATCCGGTGGACCAGGTCCGGGTCGAAGGTGGCGCCCCAGGACAGCGGGACGGGGTAGGCGGTGGCGCCCCAGGCGGCGAAGCCGGCCAGGCACTCCTCGTGTGCCACGGCGGGGATGCCGAAGCGGTTCGACGCGGCGATGCGGGTCTGCGTGCGCAGCAGCGAGAGCGCGCCGAGCGCCGGGTCGACGGGGGCGGTGCCGAAGGGGCGGGTCAGCTGGCCCAGGCCGGAGGGCAGCAGCGCGTCGAGGTCGACGGCCTCCTCCATGTCGTGCTGATGGGGGGCCACGTCGCCGCCCTCGTCGGACGCGCCGACCCACACGCCGTACAGCTGGGCGATCTTCTCCTCGAGGGTCATCGCGTCGATCAGCGCGGACACCCTGGCGGTGACGGGGTGGGCGGGGTTCTTCCAGAGGGGGACTTCGGGGGCGGTCTCAACGGCCACGTTGTCGATCACTTTCCTCCGACGCCCATCAGGCCCTGGACCAGGGCGCGACGGGCGAACAGGTAGACGAGCAGGATGGGCACCATGGACAGCACCACGGCCCCCAGCAGACCGGGGATGTCGATGCCGTGCGCGGTCTGGAAGTTGTACAGACCCAGGGTGACCACCTTGGTGGAGTCGGACTGGGTCAGGACGAGCGGGAACAGGAAGCCGTTCCACGCCTGGAGCGCCGAGAACACCACGATCGTGGAGAGTCCGCCGCGGGACAGCGGCACGACCAGCTGGAAGAACATGCGCCTCGGGCTCGCGCCGTCCATCGCCATGGCCTCGTACAGCTCCGGGGAGATGTCACGCATCGCGCCGCTGAGGATCAGGGCGGACATCGGCAGGCAGAAGGCGGCCGTGGGCAGGATGACACCGAGGAGGTTGTCGTACAGCCCGGCCTCGCTGATCAGGTAGAACATCGGCACGATCACGGCCTGGGCCGGGATGGCGAGGCCGAGCAGGAACAGCCGGAAGATCACCGACGTGGCCCTGCCGCGGCTGCGGACGATCGCGTAGGCGAGCGGCGGGACGAGCAGCAGCACGATGCCGATGACGCAGGCGGTGACGACCAGGGTGTTGAGGAAGTACCGGCCGAAGCCCGAGTCGAAGGCGCCGGTGAAGTTGTCCAGCGTGAAGCTGTCCGGGAGGGAGACCGGGCCGTTCTCGGCGTAGTCCTGGCGGGTGCGCAGGGTCGCGGCGAGCAGCACGTACAGCGGCAGGCCGACCAGCAGGAGCCAGACGAACGAGCCCGCGCCGGCCAGGTAGTTCGGTCGGCGCCTCATGACACACCCTCCGCGGAACTGCGCATCTTGTCGTAGCCGGAGACCCGGACGACGATCAGCGAGATGATCGTGGACGCGACGACCAGGGCCAGGGCGATCGCGGAACCGGTGCCGTAGTCGAAGCTCTTGAACGCCTTGTCGTACATGTAGTAGGCGCTGATGGTGGTGTCGGTGCCGGGTCCGCCCTGGGTCAGGATGAGGACCGTCTCGAACGTGGTCAGGCCGCCGACGATCATCAGGATCATCGAGGTGATCATGGACGTGCGCAGCTGCGGCAGCGTGATGTGGAAGAACTGCCGGTAGCGGCCCGCCCCGTCGATCTCCGCGGCCTGGTACAGCACCGGCGGGATCGCGCGGGCGGCGCCCTGGTAGATCAGCGTGTGGAACGGGGTGAACTGCCAGGTGCTGACGAACGCCAGCACCCCGATGGCGGTGGCCTGTTCACCGAAGAGGTTGCCGTCGCCGAAGAGCCAGGTGGCGTCCGCCGGGATGCCGAAGTTCGGGTCGAGCAGCGCCCGCCACAGCACGGACACGGCCGTCGCGGACAGCAGCAGCGGGATGAAGTAGATGACCGACAGGACGGCGCGGTTGCGCTGGTGACCGGCGGCCCAGACGCCGAGCAGGATGCTCAGCGGGGTCTGGAGGACCACGCCGAGCACGGTCAGCAGCAGGGTCAGCCAGATGCTCTTGAGCATGACCGGGTCGTCGACGAGGCGCGACCAGTTGTCCGTGCCGACGAACTCGGGCGGGCTGATCCCGTCCCAGCTCATGAAGGACAGCACCGCCACCATGATCAGCGGGACGATCGCGAAGAGGGCGAAGAACAGGGCGGCGGGCAGCGCCCAGGCGAAGCCGGGGCGTCCCACCGTCGTCGCGGACGAGGCGGGCGGCCGCCGCCGGGACTCCTTGCGGGGTCCGGCGGCGGGCCGGGCGCTCGTGATCTGTGTGGTCATGAGCCGCTCGTCACTCGGTCGGGAGGGCCTGCATGGCCTTGACGAAGCCGTCCGTGTCGAGCTGTCCGTTGAAGAACTGCTGGACGGCCTTGTGCAGGTCCGAACTGGCCTTCTGCGGGTACGCCTGGTCCCAGGACAGCTGGAACGACGGGGCGTCGGCGACGAGGTCGTACTGGAAGCGCGAGTACTCGGGGGTGCCCGAGCCGTCGATGAACTTGTCGGTGTTGGTCGTGGTCGGCAGGTTGCCGATGTCCAGCTGCGCCTTGACGAACTCGTCGGAGTACATGAGCTTCAGGAACTCGGCGACGGCCTCGGGATGCTTGGTCTTCTTCATCACCGAGTAGTAGTTGTTGGTGTTGCCGGCGACGTTGGCCGGGTCGCCCTTGCCGCCCTCGACGGACGGGAAGGCGGTGTAGCCGAGGTCCTTCTCGGCGAACTCCTGGTGGTCCGTGAGCTGCTGGGAGTAGTACCAGGAGCCCATCAGCTCGAAGCCGGCCTTGCCCGAGGCCACGAGCTGGACCGAGCCGCCGTTGGTGTACTTGACGGAGTCGTAGTTCTTGCCGAAGGCGCCGGCGTCGACCAGCTCCTTGATCATGTCCAGGGCCTTCTTGCTGTCCGCGCTCTCCCAGGCGCTCTTGTCACCCCCGACGGCCTTCGCGAACAGCTCCGGACCGGCGATGCGGTCGTAGAGGTACTGGAACCACATCTGGGTGGGCCAGACGTCGCCGCCGCCGAGCGCGATCGGCGTGACGCCCTCGTCCTTGAGCTTGCCCACCGCGTCGAGCAACTCGTCCCAGGTCTTCGGCGGTTGGACGCCCGCCTCTTCGAGGACCTTCTTGTTGTGGAAGAGCAGGACCGGCTGGGTGCCGCGCATCGGGACGCCGTACGGCTTGCCGTCGACGACGGCGCTGTCGAAGACGGACGGCAGGAACTTCTCCTTCAGGTCCGGGTTCTTCTTGATGAAGTCGTCGAGCGGCAGCAGCAGGTCGCCCTTGACGAACGGCTTGATGCTGCCGCCGCCCCAGTTGAAGAAGACGTCCGGAGCCTGGGGGGTGTTGATGATCGTCTGGAGCTTCTGCTGGTAGTCCGCGCCGGGAATGGTGTCGAGGACCGCCTTGACGTCGGACGTCTTGTTGAACGTGTCGACGATCCGCTGCTCGACCTTGTTGCTGGCGTCCCCGTAGACCAGGACATGGATCTTGCCGTCGTCCGACGACGCCCCGCCGTTCCCCCCGCCGCAGGCCGCGAGACTCAGCCCCAGGGCGAGCGTCGCACCGGTGGCGACCAGTCTGGGCAAGCGCGCACGTGTCTTCATCGTTCGCCTTTCGAATGTTTCGGCGCCATCACCGAAAGTCCATGCTGACGGACAGTAAAGTCAGACGGGATTTGCGGTCAATGGCCGTGCGGGTGCCGACTCAAAACGTTATCGATCGCACGGCTCCCCAGCCCTCACGCACGAGGGGGCTGCGCTGGGCACTGCGGAGGGGGACCCGTCGAGACGGGCGGAACGAACGGCGCCCCTGTCCGGCGAAAGGAGCGGGAGCCTCGCCCGACAGTTTCGAAAGAGATCGTCGGTCGTTCGGATGCCCCGGGTCGGCCGGAGAGCGCGTCCGGGGTGCCGCCGGAGCGTCGGGCCCACGCGCTCGCCGCACGTCGAGCCCGTCAGCGCGAGCGGCTGCTCGACCCTGGCACGCCGTCGGCGGACTCCCTCTCGTGCGGGCACGACGGAGCGGCCGACGCGGGTGATCAGCGTTGGCCAGAGTAAACGCGACCCGGCGAGAGGTCTAGACCCCATACCTCTTACCCCTGGCCCGTCCGACACCTCATCATCGGTACGGCACAGGGAAGTCGATGGTCCAGACCATGCTTGGAGTCTTCATGGGTAG
Organism: Streptomyces ambofaciens ATCC 23877; assembly: GCF_001267885.1. Classification (NCBI taxonomy): domain Bacteria; kingdom Bacillati; phylum Actinomycetota; class Actinomycetes; order Kitasatosporales; family Streptomycetaceae; genus Streptomyces; species Streptomyces ambofaciens. The sequence goes on from NZ_CP012382.1 coordinate 1,056,745, forward strand.
AAGCGCGAACACCGCGGCAGCGCTCGGCATGTGCTTCGCACTCGCAAGCACCATGATGCTCGGCGCACCGCCGACGTCCGCGGCCGAGGCCGCCCCCCGTGCGGCTCCGGCCCTCCCGCCGGTCTCGCCGGCCCCGCAGTCCCTCACCCGCGCCGGTGACGACGTCCGCGTGACGGGCCGGATGGTCGTGGTGGCGGACGAGGACACGGACGACACCGCCCGCGACCGTCTCGTCCGGGAGCTCAGGACGCACGGCGCCCACCGGGTCGACGTCGTCGCCCCCGGCGAGGTCCCGAGGGCGTCCGCCGGTCTGCTCACCGTGCGCCTCGGTCCGGCCGAGCGCCCCGACATCGCCGCGGCGCTCGGCGGCACGGCGGTGCCGGAGCGCGCGGAGGGCTACGCCCTGAGCGTCGCGGGCACCGGGCACGGCTCGCGGATCACCCTCGGCGGCAGGGACGCCGCCGGTCAGTTCTACGCGGTGCAGACCCTGCGCCAGCTGTTCGTCCGGGCGGGCGGCACGGCGTGGAAGGTCGCGGGCGCGCGGGTGAGCGACTTCCCGTCGATGCCGCTCCGGGGCACCATCGAGGGGTTCTACGGACAGCCGTGGACCCACGCCGAACGCCTCGACCAGATGGACTTCTACGGCGACGTCAAGGCGAACACCTACATCTACGCACCCAAGGACGACCCCTACCACCGGGGCAAGTGGCGCGAGCCCTACCCGGCGGACAAGCTGTCGGAGCTGGGCGAGCTGGTGCGGCGGGCCACGGCGAACCACGTGCGCTTCACCTTCGCCGTCTCTCCGGGGGAGTCGATCTGCTATTCCGACGCGGCCGACCGCGAGGCCCTCAAGGCCAAGCTCCAGGCCCTGTACGACCTCGGGACCCGGGCCTTCTCCCTCCCGCTCGACGACATCAGCTACACCCGCTGGAACTGCGCGTCGGACGAGGAGACGTACGGCGAACCCGGCCGCGGAGCCGCCGCCCGGGCACAGGTCGACCTGCTCAACGACGTCCAGCGCACCTTCGTGGCCACGCACGAGGGCGCCCGGCCGCTGCAGATGGTGCCCACCGAGTACGGGGACCTCACCGACACCGCCTACAAGCAGACCCTGCGGGAGGCCCTGGACCCCGCGGTCGAGGTGATGTGGACCGGCACCGACGTCGTACCGCCGTCGATCACCACCGAGCAGGCCGACAAGGCGTCGGCGCTCTTCGGACGCAAGGTCTTCGTCTGGGACAACTATCCGGTCAACGACTTCGGCAACACCAGCGGCCGACTGCTGCTCGCGCCGTACGACAAGCGCGAGGCCGGCCTGTCCGAGCACCTGTCCGGCATCGTGGCCAACCCCATGAACCAGCCGTACGCGAGCAAGGTCGCCGTCTTCGGCACCGCGGACTTCACCTGGAACGACCGCGCGTACGACGCGGGCGGGAACTGGCGCGCCGCCATGTCCTACCTCGCGGGCGGTGACCGGAAGGCGACGGACGCGCTGCTCGTCCTCGGCGACCTGGAGCACCTGGCCCCGACCTTCGGCGCCACCCCCTGGCAGCCCCAGGCTCCCGAACTCGCCCGGCGCACGGGGGCGTTCTGGCAGGCCTGGGACCGGGGGGACCGCGACGAGGCGGTCAGGGCCCTGCGTACCTACGCGAGCGCCGTCGAGAAGGCCCCCGCCACCATCCGGGACCGCTCGGTGGACGAGGGGTTCACCGTCGACGCGGCTCCCTGGCTGGACGCCACGGAGCTGTGGGGCAGGGCGATGGTGACGATGCTCGACGCACTCGACGCCCGGCAGGCCGGGGACGAGGAGGCCTCGGACCGGCTGCTGGCCGCCTCGCACGCACTGCAACGGCAGGCGCGCGCCGTCCGGGTCGATCCGCCGCGCAACTCCTGGGGGAGGGTCCAGCCCAAGGTCGGTGACGGGGTGCTCGACACCTTCCTCGTCCAGGCCGACGTCCGGCTGCGGCTGTGGGACGCGGCCGGTGGCGGGGAGAACCTGGCCCTCAAGGGAAGGGCGAGCGCGTCCAGCGTGGAACAGGACCTCGAACGACTGGCGCCCGGCCACGTCAACGACGGTCTGCCGGGCACTCGTTGGGCCTCCGGCTACGCGGACGACGAGTGGGTGCAGGTCGAACTCGCCGCCCCGGCGAGGGTCTCCGCCGTGACCCTCGCGTGGGAGAGCGCCTGCGCGAGGGAGTACACCGTCCGCACCTCCCGGGACGGCGTGGACTGGAAGACCGCGTCCACGCAGCGTCCGGACGACTGCGGCGACGACGTCGTGCGGCTCTCCGGAGACGAGAGCGTGCGGTTCGTCCGCGTGCAGGGGGTCGAGCGGAGGACCACCTGGGGCTACTCGATCCACGAGATGGGCGTCTACGGAGCTCCCGCCTCCTGACCCCCGCCGCCGAAGCCTCGACGCTGTGGAGGCGGGGCGGGGCGGTGAGGACCGGGACGACGAGCCTGCCGTCCTGCACGGCGGCCGTCACCGGTGCGCCGTCCGGCGTGCGGCCTCGACGATGTCCTCGGGGACGTGGGCGTCACCGCCTTGCTCTCTTCGTTCACCTCGTTCACCGCCGTCCGACTTCCCCCTCGCCCGCCTCTTCCTCGACCGGGTCGCTCGGACCGACCGCCCCGCGGGACGGCAGTCCGAGCTGCTGCCGGAGCCGTGCGGCGAGGCGCGCGACGGTCCGGGGGTCCGTTCCCTCCTCCGCCACGAGGACGGCGAGCCGGCGCACCGCGTCGCGGAACGCCTCCCCCGCGTACCGCCAGTCCGCCGTCGCCGCCTCGGCACCGTCGTCCGGAAACAGCAGGCCGACCACCGTGGCCCACGCCCGTGCGGCGTCCGGGGCCGGGACCGCGCTCGCGAAGGCTTCGAACGCGGACCTCCAGGTCCGGCGCGCCACCGTGGCGGCGACGGCGTCGAGGGCGTCCGGCCACGGGCCGGGGCGGGCCAGCAGCAGCCGCACCTGGTCGAGCGGTGCCAGTCCGCCGCCCCGCACGCCGCCGCCGAGTTGTGCCTCGACGTCCATGCCGGGGGTGATCTCGACACCCGCGTCCCTCAGTTCGGCCAGGGTGACGTTCCCGGTACCGGTCAACGCCGGCGGATCGCCGGGCAGGTCCTCCGCGCCCACCTGGCCGGCGAGCCACCGGCGTCGGCCCTCGTCGAGGGCGGTGGCCTCGGCGACGGGTGCCGACCGCGGTGCGAGGTGGGCCGGGTCGTCGTCGGGGTGCGGCGCCGTCGACCGCACCTCAGGCGGCTCGGGGGCGAGTCCGGGCCGCTCGGGGCCCGGAGCCGACGGGGGCGGGGGGACGGGTGCGGCGGTCTTCACCTGGTCGGTACGGACGACGACGCCCAGCCGGGCGCTGAACAGGGCCGCCACGTTGATCAGCCAGTCCGCGGCCTCCGCGGCGTCCAGGTCCGGGCGGACCGTCTCGCTCATGTAGCGGCCCGACTTGTCGTTCACCACCCAGGAGCGCAGCTCCGCGCTCCAGCGGAACTCGCCGGACACCCGGCTGCGTCCCGGCAGTGTCCGGCCGGGCGCCTCACCGCCGTCGTCGGCGAAAGCGGCGGCGATGCCGGTGTGGCCCAGGCCGTCCAGCGTCGCGCGCAGCGCCTCCGCCGTCAGGTCGGGGTCCTTCTGCAGCATCCCCGCCAGCAGCGCGTCGAACTGCTCGGGTGTGACGATCGCGCTCAGACCCTCCGTGCCCAGGATCACCCGCCCGTCATCGGTGACCGTGTACAGCCACACAGCGTCGCGGTTGCCGGTGATCAGCAGGCCGGGATCGACCTCGTCCAGCGGCACCCACAGGGGGTTGAGCCGTACGTCGCCGTCCTGGTCGCGTTCCTCGTCCTTGACGCGCTTCGGCCGAACCGGCGCGCCGAACCGGTCGTGGGCTGCGGCGTCGCTGCCGTCGTAGTGGTCGCTGCCGTCGTAGTAGACCTCTGTCCGCCGCGTGGCGTTGCCGGACCCGACGACGCCGATCCGCCGGGCGCCGGACGGGAGCGACCGCACCACGTCGACCCGCAGGTCGAAGGCGTGTGCCAGCAGGGGCAGGAAGACCTCCCCGGCCGGCGTCCCCCACCGCTCCGCCCAGTTGACGACGGCGTCCAGCAGGGCGGTGAGTTCCGTGTCGTCCAGCGGCGCGGTGCTCTGTGGGTAGGCGGTGGCGAGCAGACGCCGCAGGGCCGTGTCGTCGAGGTCGTCGGGCGTCGGCAGCAGACCGTGACGCGCGAGGTCCTCGAACATCTGGCGGGGGCTCAGTTCCTCGGCCTCCGCCTTCACGACGGCCCGGACGTCCCGCGGCGAGATGCCCGCGCCGGCGGGCGTCGAGGCGGTGCGGGCCGTGCGGGCGTCGACGTAGCGCCGCAGCAGGTCGGCGGGGTCGAGGGCTTCCGCGACGGGCACCTGCCGCACGCCGTGGTGCGTGAGGAGGGCGAGCATCGCGGCCCGGTCCGTTCCCTGTACGCGCGCGCTGAAGGCGTCGGCGACCGTCTGCCGGAACTGCCCGACGATCTGCGGGTGCAGCCGCCCGGCGCTGCGGCCCACGTAGTCCTCCACGTAGGTCCGCATGGCGTGGAGGGCCACCTGCGCGGGCCCGGCCGGGGGCTCGCCGGTCGCGGCGCGGAGCGCGGTGCGGCGGCGCAGTTCGGCGCGTACGGCGTCGGGGTCCCCGAGCAGGTCGTACGCGGCGCGGTCGGTGACGGCGAGGCCGGCCAGGTGTTCGCGGATGTGCACGGGGTCGCCGGCCAGGACGGAGTACAGGAGGCACTCCCCCGTGCCGGGCACCGGCACCCGGCGACCCCGCGCCCGGGCACCGTCGCCCTCCGGCTCGGAACCCTTCCCGCCGCCCCCGCGAGGAGGATCGTCCAGCGGCGTCGGCGTGTCCTTCGGCACGGGCGGGGTCCCCCGCGGCGGCAGCGGTACCGCGTCCTCGGGCAGCGGCCGCGAGCCCTCGGGCGGCAGCGGTCCCACGGCCTCGGGCGGCGCCTTCGGTGGTCCCTCGGGCGGCGGCGGCCCCACCGCCTCGGGCAAGGTGCGGGCGCTCGGCAGGGCCAGTCGGTAGTGGCGGTCGTCGAGGCTCAGCACCACGTGCGCGCCGGAGGGCGCCGCCGGTCCGACGAGGCCCCGGAGACCGCCCCTCGGGTCCTCGGGCGCGAAGTCCTGGAAGGCGCCGTCGCTCCCGACCACCGTGACGCGCACGCCGAAGGTCCGGGCGGCGAGCAGGGGAAGGAGGTCGGACGCGGCGTGGTTCCAGCCGGCCTCGGCGGCGGTGTCGCCCCGTCGCAGGAGCTGGGTGATCGCCAGTTCGGCCCGTACCTCGGGGGTCAGGTCGACGGCGTGCGGAACGAGGCCGCCGAGGGCGTCGAACTCGCGGCGGGCCGGTGTGCCCTCGGAGAGGTCCAGTCCCGCCGCGGCGATCTCCTCTGCGGTGAAGGCGTCGGTGACGTCGGGGGCGACGGCGGCCAGCAGGTCCTCGTCGGCGTGGTCGGTGAGCCAGGAGGCCATCCTCCGGCGCAGCCCGGACATCGTCCGGGGGTCGCCGGGGTCGACGCCCAGGGCGGCCGGCAGTCCTGGGGCGGCGTGTTCGAGGCCCAGGGCGAGCGCGTGGAAGAAGGCGTCGCCGTCCCTCGGCACGTCCTGGAGCGTGTACGTCTCGTTCGCGGGTGAGGTGAGGACGGTGTCGGGTGCGGTACCGGTCCTGGTGTAGCGGGGCGGGGCCGGGGGCTCGCTGAGGGGCGCCGCGGGCGGGGCCTGGTAGGTGACCGCGGGCGGCTCGGCCCGGCCGTCCAGTTCCTGACGGCCTTCCGCCGTGGCCGCGAGCCGGTGCCAGCGGGTGAGCTGGTCCGCACCGGCCCGCACGCGGTGGTACTCCGCCGCCGCCTTCTCCGCCGTGTCCCTGAGCGCGTCCAGCTCCGCGCGCCGGGTGCCGAAGGCGTCGCGTGCCGTGTCCCGGCGGGCGGTGGCCTCGTCGAGGGACCGGCCGGGCGCTCTCGCGGACAGCAGGGCCGCGTCGAGCCGCCCGTCGGCCGCCGCCTTCTCCTCGCGCGCGGTCCGCAGGCGCAGGTCGGCCGCCTTCCGCAGGTTCCCGGCGGCCTCCTCCGCGTCGGCCAGGCGGGCCGACGCGGCGTCCTGTTCCTCGCGCAGGAGCTCCGCCCAACCGTCGTGCTCGGGCGCGGCGTAGTCCTCGGCGACGGCGTCGGCTGCGGACCGGGCGGCGGCCACGGACGCGTCCGCGAGAGCGTGGGCGCGGCGCGCGCCGGCCTCGGCCCTCCGCAGGGCGCTGTCCGCGGTGTCGACGTCGGCCCGGGCCAGGTCGACCGGACGCGTGGCCGCGCGGAGGACCCGAGCGGCCGTGTCGAGCGAGGCCCTCGCGGCGTCGAGGTCCGCGCGCAGCCCGCCGGAGGCCCGGCGCTTCTTCCAGTAGGCCTTGTCCGCCTCGACCCACGCCCTGCTCGCCCTCTCGACCGCGTCCCACGCCTGCGCGACGGTGCCGGGGAAGTTCGCGTCGGTGACGAGGCGCAGGTCGCGGGCGACGTCCTCCCGGATCCAGGTGACGACGTACGCCTCGGACCTCATCGCCTGCGGGCCCGACCGGGCCTTGGCGAAGGTTCCGCCCCGGATGTGGTTCGCGAGCCGGGAGTCCACGACGCCGCGGTGCACGTCGCCGACGCTCAGCCAGGTGGCCGGGACGGCGAACAGGAAGGACCGGCCCGTCTTCGGCTTGAGGTTGCGCGAGGTCAGATGGTCGTCACCGACCGGCATGCCGTCGCCGTCGAGGTCGTTGGGGCCGGGGCCGAAGGCTCCGATCTGGTTGAGGCCCGCGTTGTGGGGAGAGTCGTACAGGAAGGCGCCGCCGAGACTCCCGGACTGGCCGTGCTCGACGGACGACGCGGTGCCGGCGTTCTCCCCGTACCGTCTGAGCACCTCCAGCTTCTTGCCGTCGACGACCGTCAGCAGCAGCGCGCGGCTGAAGTCGGGTGCGGAGCGCAGCGTCAGCCGGCCGGTATCGGTGCCCGCGAGGGACTTCTCGGTCAGTCCCGCCACCTGGTAGCCGTCCGGTTCGGTGGTGCGGGGGAAGAACGCGGTGACCGCCGAGGAGCTGATGCCGTCCTCCAGCGCCTGCGCCGAGCCGGTGCCCGGGCGGGTCAGTCCCGTCTCCCTGGTCCTGCGCAGGAGGTCGGTGAGGACGTCGTCGTCGGGGCCGGCCTCGCCCTCCAGTGCCCGGAGGGAGAAGCCGGCGTCGTACGCCTTGGTGAGCAGGAGGTCGCCGGCCATGCGGATGTTCTCGATGCCGATGATCCCGCGGGGGTGCATGCCGTTGTCAGGGAAGGTGAACGGCCGCGCGACACCGTCCCCGTCCCGGACCGCCGGTTCCTCTCCCGCCGCAGGTACGGGCACCGGGCGGGGCGGGCCGGCCAGAGCGGGGTCGGCTGCCGGATCGGGCGCGGGCAGCGGCCGGCCGGCTCCGGGCGTGCCGGTCCCCTCGGTCGGCGACGGCACCGGTTCCATCAGGCTGAGCGGCATGTGCTCGCGCAGTGCGCCGGCGTCCTCCTCCTCGACGATGCGCAGCCGGCCCCGGAGGCGGTCGAGGGCCGTGGGCGTCCCTTCGGTCGGCCTCGGGCCGGGCGGCGCGCCGGTGCCGGGGGTGTCGTCGGCCTCCAGGGTGATGCGCATCCGGTACGGGGTGACGACCTCCGCGTGCGGTTCGGTGGAGGCCGCCCGGTAGATGGTGACGGTGGTGACCGTGTGGCTCGACGCGACCGTCTTACGGTGGGTGCCGCCCTCGGTGTACGTGGGTCCGGCGGCCGGGACCTGCGTGTTGCCGGTGTGCACCAGCTGGCTGGTCAGGAGGCCCACGTCGGCGCCGGAGGAGGACTCCGAGTTCTGCTGGGCGGTCTCGATGGCCCGCCGGTTCTCCTCCAGCTCGACGCTGTGGTCGAGTCCCTCGAACACGGGGGTCCCCGGGATCAGCTCGACCCGCGCCCGCACCCGCCGGCTGCCGATCCGGACACTGTCCCAGCCCCAGCCTCCGGTCCTGACCAGGGTCGACGGACCGGTGGTCGTCATCTCCCCCTTCAGCGCCCGGGTGGCGCGGCCCGTCACCAGCTGCCGGATCCGCTCCCGGCTCTCGTCGTCGAGTCCCAGCCGCCGGATCCGCCGGTCGAACGCGAGCAGCACGTCCGTGGGGTCGAGCGCGTTCACCGCGTACGTGCCGAAGGCGGCGCCGCGCATCCAGGGCTGCGGTGTCCACATCCGCTCCGTGTAGCGGGGGACGTCGCCCATGCCGTCGTCGAGCAGCCCCATTCGGTGGGCGCTCTTCTCCGGGAGGTGGCCCAGCAGACCGCCGGGGGTGGTCAGTGCCGTGCCCGCCGCTCCGGCGAGGGAGCGCGGCACGAGGTCGCTCGCCGCACCGGCCGCTGCGGTCCGGCCCGTGCCCAGCCGACTGGAGAGCAGCGCGAACCAGTGCTGCACGTCACCGGCCACCAGCACCTGGTGGGTGAAGCCCTTGCGGTTCATGTCCGCGACGACCGTACGGACGACACTGACGCTGTGCGCGCGGGACGTCGAGACGGGGTTGGCGGCGATCCCGTACGCACCCATGAGGCCGTGTCCCGGCTGCTGGGCGACGGAGTAGACCAGCTGACCGCCGAAGACGAAGCCGGTGCTGTTGCTGACCTTGCCGGCCGCCTGCCGGGTGCCGCCGAGCGTCATCTCGGTGTCCATGGACATCGGCGGGGTGAGGGCGCGCAGGTTCCCGACCGTCGTCGCGTACCGGAAGGTCCCCCACAGTTCGCCGTAGGGCCCCTTGCCCAGCAGGCCGCTGCCGGCCAGGCCCAGCGGCCCCGAGCTCTGGTCGAAGCTCGACGCAAGGTACTGGGGGGTGAAGGTGCGCAGGATCGCGTCGCGGGTGGGGGCGCCCTCCTTGGCCAGTTGCCAGGCGCTGCCCGACGCTTCCCGCAGGACCCGGTCCACCGCCGCGACCAGCGCCGGGGAGAGCAGCACGTTCACGATGACGAACGGGTGCTGCCGGAACTCCTCGAACTGCCGTGACCCGCGGTCGGCGAGCCGTCCGGCGGGCCGCCTCGCCTCCGGAGCCCCGGGCAGCACGAGGTCGCCCCTCGCCAGGGCGAGGGCCCGCTCGGTGGTCATGGACTCGGGGGCGGGCTCTTCGGCCGCATAGGGGTTGAGCGTCCCGTCCGCGTGCGGATCGGCGTCGGGTGTGTGCTGCACCGGGACACCGATGAGCACTTGCCCGGTCACCGGGCCGCCGCCCCGTGGTCCGCCCGTCCGCGTCCGGCCGAAGAGCACGTTGACCGGCTCGTCCAGGACCAGCAGTCCGGGCAGTCCGAGGCCGAGCCCGCGGATCAGGCCGCGGGGCCGCCAGTAGCCGCCCAGGGACGCGGTGAGGGAGAGGTCGTAGCGGTACAGGTGGGTGGGCTGGTTGCTCACCGACATCGGTTCGTTGGTGACCGTCGAGCCGAAGGCGGTCTCCGCCTCCCACTGCCACCCCTGGCGCGCGCCCAGGGCCAGGCCGAGCGTGTTGCGGGGCAGGCCCGCGCTGTCGTCGACGCTGTTGTCGCGGCCCGAGAACGTTCCCTCGATGCCCAGGTCGAGGCCCCGCTTCGCGCTCGTCTGCCCGTCGAGCCGCTCGATGCCCTGCGCACTGAAGCGCATTCCCTCGTCGGCGTCCTTGCCCTCGTACCGCCGCCCGGTCAGCTTCCCGCGCACCCGGAGGGTGTAGTAGGTCTGTCCGACGGAGTCGGGGTCCGTGAGTCTGATCGGCAGGCCGACGGTGGTCAGCGCCTCCAGGTTCGCGGTGACGTTCTGCTGGGACAGCACACCGAGGACCTGCAGGGTGTTCTGGAGCGCGATCCGGTACTTGACGGGATCGGTCCACCGGGGCGGCACCGGCAGGCTCCGAGCGGCCCGGAGCGCCTGGTCCGGCCTGTGCCCGAGCAGCTCGTCGAAGCGGGCGCGCCATCCCTTCGGCAGGTCCGGCGGGAGCAGCTGGTCGAGGGGCACCACCAGCCCTCGGCGCAGCTGCGCGACGGCGTCCACCACACCGTCGGCGAACGCGTCCAGCAGGGTGCGGCCGACGCCGTCCGCCGTGTCCGGGGTGACACGGGTGCGCAGGCCGTCGTCGAAGGTGAACTCCTTCACCCGGTGCATGCCGAGGGTGCGCGGGCGGTCCGCGGTCAGATAGGCCGGCACGAACGGCGGTGCTGCGCCGTTGCGCAGGGCGAGTGCGGTCCCGTCGTCCCAACCGGCCAGCCGCCGCGCCTCGGAGCTGGTCATCCGGTCCAGGCTCCAGGTGAGGAAGCGCGTCGGGGGCGCGTCGTCGCCGGCCCGCCGCACCCGCACCGACTTCACCACCAGGTAGAGGGCGGTCCTGGGGCCCTTCACCTGTCCGGCCGACTTGAGGGTGCCGGCCGCCCCGAGTCCGACGGACCAGGTCTTCGCGTACGAGTACTGGGCGGTCGGCCCCAGTTGGAGTCGCAGGTCGAAGGGGGCGGTGCCGGGGTCGAGGAAGTTGAAGGCGGGTCCGGCGACGGCTTGCAGCAGGAGGCTCCTGCCGTGCGCTCGGCTGCGCTCGCTGCGGACCGTCGACGTGTTGATGTCCCGCATCTCGGCCTGGTCGGTCTCGCCGACGAGCACCGCCGTCCGCGGGATCAGCTCCTCCACCACGAAGACGCCCAGCGGTGACTTCTTCCTGTCGTCGGCGAACAGCGGCGGGGTGGTGATGCGGCCGCGCGCCATCGTGCCGCCGTGCCGTTGGAAGCTGTCGCCGGAGAAGAAGATGTCCAGTTCGGTGTAGGCGGAGCTGCCGGGCAGTGCTCCGATCCGTGCGGCGGCCCAGTCGCGGATGGCCGCGACGGGGCCGAACCCCTCGATGCGGACGAAGCGGTACTGGGAGTCGCGGTCCAGGTCGATCACCCGGGGGACGCGGCCCGGCTCCGGCATCCTCGTCACGCTGTCGGGCAGGCGCACCGAGAGCCCCCTGCGGACGCCGAAGGCGAAACGGGCGGGCGCTGCCGGGCCGGTGCCTGTGCCTGTGACGACCCGGCCGGTGGCGTCGGTGACACGTATCTCGTAGTGGACGTCGTCGAGGAAGGACCGTGACGTGTCCAGCGTCCGGGTCTCCATCTGGTTCATGCGCTGGTCGGTCAGGGTGTAGCCGACCTTGTCGATGAAGCCGAACCGCAGGGCGAGACGGCCGAAGCCGCCGAACGCCGCGGTGCCCGCCGGGCCGATCGGTCCGCCGAGCCCGTACTGGGAGTTGACCTGCATGTTCTTGGTCAGTCCGAAGGTCGCGGCGGCCCGGTGCATGCTGTCGATCTTCGTCGCGTCGCCGATGCCGTCGTCGAACGGGGCCCAGTTGCCGTGGTGACGCGCCCTGACCCACAGGACGCGGACCCTTCCGTCGGCGTTGACGTACGGGAACGGGCGCCCCTCGCCGTCCGCCAGGGTCTTCGGCTTGTCCCGGAGGGTCTGCCGGACGTCGTCCAGCAGCCGTGCGTCGTCCGCGGGCCGGGCGTCCGGACTGCTCGCCAGTTCGCGGTCGATGGCGTCCAGTGCCTGATCGACGCCGCGCAGGACGACCGTGCTCTGTCCGAAGGTGCTCGGGTTGGCTAGGAGTTGTTCGAGTTCGGTGGCGGTCAGGTCGGACGGCAGCAGCGACCGGAGGTCGTCGACGTACTCGGGCATCCGCCGGCCGTCCGCGAACCGGGCAGGAGTGCGGTGTGTCCGGGCGGGCGGTGCCATGGCGGGGTCGAGGCGCGGGGCGTCCGGAGAGGACGGACCCGACGTCCGGCGCAGCGCGCGCGTCGTCCGCAGCGTCCGCTCACGGGTCTCCCGCGGAGCCGGCCCCGCCGGGTCGGTGGGCGGGCCGGCGGGGCGGGCACGGCCGTCCAGCGGGTCGGTCGGAACGGATGGTGTGGGTGGCGCGACGGTCGGGACGGACGGTGTGGGCGACGCGCCGGTCGGCACGGGCCGTGTCGGCGGCTGGTCGGTGTCGGCGGTGTCGCCGAACACGTCGTCGTCGAGATGCTCCGGCAGGGGCGGGTCGAAGTGCTCGGGCGTGCCCGAGTCGCCTTCGCCCGGGCCCACGGCGCCGCCGTCGGGGTCCGCGAACGTGACGTCGTCCACTCCGGGACCGCCGCCGTCCGGTCCACGGGCACCCGGTGCGGTGAGATCGCCGGGGCGGACGACCGACCAGTCGGCGGCGGCCGGACGCCCGGGCGTGCCGGGAAGCAGGGTGGGGACATAGGGCCGCGACGGCCCGGTGGCGGCCAGGCCCACACCGCCCCGCGAGGCCCATACGGCCCGGCCGGTCCCGGCGCTGACGACGGCGCGCGGGTCCACGCCCCGGACGGCGGTGGACGTTCCGGCGAGCGTTCCGGTCGTCGGGGCGTCGGAGGGCCCGCCGGTCGGCTCGGTGGACCGGTCGGTGCTCGTGCCGCGGGACGCTTCGCCGGACGAGGCGGTCGCGGCCGCGTCGGGGGGTCCGGTGGGGGTCGGTCCGGTGGCCGGGGCCGCCCTCGAGAGGGCCAGGACCACGTCCGTGCCGTCCACCGGGCGGGCGTTCAGCACCGGGTCCCGCGCCAGCAGTTCGGCGACCTCCTCGTACGGCACCCGGCCGCGGAACCCCCCGGGCAGGTGCATGAGCAGGTGGTCCCGGCCGCCTCCCGCCCAGACCGTGTAGGCCGGGGGGCCGCCCGGCGTGCTCCACGGCGGTCGCTCCTGGCCCACGGGCCGATAGCCGCCGCCCGCCTTCGGCGCGGCGACGACGACGCGGTCGGTCGTCATGGTCGCGTGCGGCGGGGCCTGCGCCCAATGGCGGCCGACCGGTGCGCCGCCCGCGTCGCGGAGCTGCGTCTCGGGTGAGAGGGCGCCCAGCGTCTCCAGGTGGAAGGCGCCGAGTTCGGTCGGGTCGTCCACGTCGACGCCGACGGCCGCCGCCCGGGCGACCAGGTCGAGCAGCTCGGGCAGCCGAGCGGCGTCCGGCTGCTCCAGGTGCAGGACCCTGCCGGTGAGGGCGGTGGGGGCGGGGGTCTTGCTCTCCCACTCCAGGGCCTTCACCGTCGCCCAGAACAGCCGGTCCCGCTCGGGGCCGGCGACGCCCGCCGCGTCCGGGGCCAGGCCGAGGACCCGGACGGTCTCGGTGTCCAGGTCCCGGTCCGCGAGACCGCCCAGCCGCCGTGCCGCCGCGGTGACGTGGGGCAGGGCGACGAAGTCGGAGAGTACGGTGCCGGGTTGCCGGCGCAGGGCGTCGGTGGCCCGGGTGAGCAGGTCCCGGTAGGCGTCGGGGCCGGGGGCTCCCGGCCGGCCGGCGAGGACCGCGCGCTCGAACAGGTCCATGGAGAACGGGCCGCTGTCGCGCAGGACGGGGTCGGCCGCCCGCATGGTCTCCAGCGCTCCGATGCCGGCGAGGAGGTCGCCGTAGCGGCTGTCGTCCTCGATGGCCGCGCCGAAGGCCAGCCGCAGCGCGCGGACCAGGCGCAGGGTGCGGTCGCGGGCCGTGTCCGTGACCGGCCGCGAGAGGTCGGTGTGGAGACCCGCCGCGCGGGCGCGGTCGTCGAGCAGGTCGCCGGTGGGTTCGGGCCGGTGCTCCACCCAGGCACCGCGCCGCCCCCGGGAGTCCGTGTACAGGCGGTGGACGAACGTCCCGTCCGGCAGCGTCGCGAAGCTGACCATGTGCGTGCCGCCGTACGTGGTGCGGCCGGTCTCGTTGGCTACGTGCTGGCTCTCGCTGACGACCGCCAGGGGGTCGGGGACGAACGTGTCGTCGATGCCCCGGCGGGTGCGGACCACGCCCGGCGGCTTCGCGCTCGAACACGCCTCCATCAGGACGGCGTGGTCCCCGGGGAGCCGCGCGAGGCTCGGCCGCCGCTTGAGCATCCCGCCGGTCTCCCGCCCCCGGGAGTGGTGCGCCGGGTTCGACAGGGTCGGTACCCGGGTCGCGCCGGGCCGGGCGTGGGCGCCGAAGACGTACACCGGCTTGCCGGCGAACGGGACGGGGTCGTCGTCCTTGACCGACTCTCCGGTGGCCGGGTTGTGGTGCCACAGCTCCGACGACTCCGTCGCGAGCCTGAGTGCCGCGATCCGGCGCGGCGCCTCCGCGTCCTCGAACACGCCTCTGCCGATGGTGGTGCCGCCTTCGGTGACGACGCTGTGCGAGCGCACCTCGCGCTCCCAGTCCGGGGCGTTCTCGCGCTCCGCCGGGTCGGTGACCTGGCCGGGGGTGCTGCGGATCCAGTCGGCGCGCGGCAGCCCCTCCCCGTACAGCAGGGAGACGACGTACGGGTGCGACGGGTCCCGCTGCGGGGACACCTTCACGGTGCCGCCTGCCGACCAGACCTCCCTGCCGACCCGGTCCGCCGCCTGGCGCGGCAGATCCAGGCCGCGGGCCCCGGCGTCCGGTACGAGCAGCACCACGGGGGTGTCCGGAGGCAGGCCGGCCAGCCGGGGGTCGCGGGCCAGCAGCTCGGCGAAGACGTCGACCGGCACCTGGCGCGGGGCGCCGTCGTAGCCGCGTACGACGATCCGTTCGTGGTCGCCCTCCGCCATCACGACGTACGGCGTCGGCTCACCGGGCCGGTGCCAGGGCGCGGGCTGGACATCACCGCGCCCCAGGGTGCCGTCCGGCTGCCGGGCGACCTTCCCCACCTCGGTGAGGTCGAGGTGGGGGATCGCGGTGCTCGTCCAGTTGCGGCCCTGGAGGCCGCCGCCGTCGGTCAGCGCATGGGTGAGGGACAGGGCACCACGGAGCTCCAGATGGAAGGCGGCCAGGGCGGCAAGGCTGCCCGCCGATTCCACCGCGGGGTCCGAGACCACCCGGAACAGTTCGCTGCGCTGCGCGTCGGTCACCGGGTCGGCGGTGTCCAGGAGCAGCACCTGGCGGGTCAGGACGTCCAGGTCCAGGGGACCGTCGCGGAGCGCGGGGACGGTCTGCCGGAGCTGGTCGAGGTGCGCGAGGGCGTCCCGCAGGGCGGGGTGGACGGGGTTCGTCGCGATGCCGGGTCCGAACACGTCCGTCAGCAGCCGGTCGTAGAGGGCTTCGGTGGCGGGGTCCGGCCCGAGGTGCGTCCCGGACCCCGGCTCCGGCTCGGCCCCGGGCGAGGCCTGGCCGTCCTCCCAGTCCACGATCATGTCGATCGAGTCCACCGATCCGGGCGATCCGGGATCGGAGGAGGTCCCGGTCGGCAGGCCGGCCGGTGCCCGGGAGCTGAGCGGTGTCTCGTCGACGGAGGCGGACCGCGGGGGCGGCCCCTCGCGGGGGACGACCGGGGCGGGCTCGACCGTGCCGCCGATGGAGGCCGGCACGTCCTCGGACTCGGTGCGCACGGGACGGTGGGACGACGGATGGCCGTCGGACGTGGTGCGGCCGCCCTCGGCCCTCGGTGCCGCGGAGGAGGAGCGGGACCGGTCGACCTCCTCCGGGGCGTGGGTGCGAGGCGCGTCCGGGACGACCGTGTCCTGGGTCGCCGGACCTCCGGTGACCGCCGGGTCGTCGGACGGTGGGGTCCGGTGCCGTGGCGGTGGGGCCGCGGTGGGCGAGGCCTGGCTCTGGGACGTGGTGACCGACGGGCCCGGTGCGGCGTCCGGCACGAGGGGCGGCTGGGCATGCGGCTGCCGAAGGCTGTCGGTGAGGGGCCGGGGCGTGTCCTCGTCGACCGGCCGCGGGGCGGCGGAGCCGACGGTGGCGGGCCCGTTCGCCGGCAGCGCGTCGCCCCCGTCCACAGGCCGGTCGCCCCCCGGGCCCGGTGTCGCGGACGGGCTGAGGGCGGAGAAGACCGTCTCGGTGCCCGGATCGTCCACCAGGGAGTCCCGGTAGGGGTCCGTGTCCCCTACGCGGGGGCGGGAGGTGTCACCGTGTGGCGCGCCGTACGTCTCGTCGTACGTGTCGTACGTGTCGTACGTGCCGTCGTACGGCACGTCGTCGTACGTGTCTCCGTACGCGCTCCTGGAGGCGGTGCCGCCCGGGTACGGACGGCTCGAGGCGTCACCGTAGGTGTCCCGTCTGCCGCCGCCCGGCAGGTCATTGAGGTCATCGGGACCGAAGTCGAGGTTCCGGAGGAACTTGTCGTTCAGCCATGTGCCGCCGTACTCCGCGCCCGTGGCGGCCGCTTCGAAGAGGAGGCCGCTGAGACCGGCGCTGACGAACGTGCCGGGGTTGACGGCGAACGTGCCCAGGAAGACGAGGCCGGTGAAGGCCTCCGCGAAGGTCTCCGCCTGCCCCTCGTTGACGAAGGCGAGCGGAAGGTCGAGCACTTCCTTCCACGTACGGTTGTCCTTGACGAGGTTACGGACCACCGGCCCGCTGAACTGGGAGAACAGGCCTCCGAAGAGTCCCGCGAAGGCGCCGGCGACGGCCGACTGACCGATGTCCTTCCAGTCGAAGGCGTCGCGCCGGCGCTCGGGGTCGTCCGGCGCGGTCATGGAGATCAGCTGCGCGGCGAACGAGACGAACGCCTCCTGGATCGCCTCCAGCAGCACCGACAGCGGTGTGGGAACGGCACGGCCCAACCGCTGGAGGAGCAGCAGGATGGTGAGCGCGGTGCGTGCCTTCTGGAGGGCGATCTCGGTGAGCGACGTACCGCCGGTGAAGACGGCCAGCGCGGCGATCAGGGCCAGTTCGATGTTCATCAGGATGAACTCGATGAGGATCTGGTACTTGGCCTCGGACAGCTTGATGGAGCGGTCCACCTGTCGCGCGCCCAGGTCCCGCAGTTCGTCGGAGAACTTCTGCAGGTGGTTCTGGCCGTTGTCGTCGACGAAGAGCCTCATCGCGGCGACGAACTCGTCGGCGATGCGCGGGGGGAGCGAGTTCCCCGCGGTGGAGATCGCTCCCTTCATCGCGTCGGACAGGTCGCCGACGTCGTCGGCCAGACGCTTGTAGGGGGTGCGGCTGTCGAAGCCCAGGTCCTCGTTGCCGGTGGCGACGTTCGCGCCCACCCAGACCTCGATGAACTCCCGCAGGCCCGGCGGGAACATGATGGCCATTCAGCGCCTGTTCTCGCTCTCCGAGCCCTGCGCCTCGATGTCCTCCAGCGCCCGGGTCTGCGGTCGCTGCACGTGGTCGGCCTCCGCGGCGACGGCGTCGACCAGCGCCATGAACCCGCCGGTGATCGCCAGGACCGTGTCCGCCACCTGCTGCTGTTCGCGTCGAACCTGGTCGCCGACCGCGTCGGCGAACGCGTCGTCGCCGCCCTCCTCGCCCCACCAGCCCGAGTAGGCGGCGTTGCCGTTCTCGAAGCGGGGCAGCATCTCGTCGCCGTGGCGCACCGCGTCGGCGAGGTGCCTGGAACCCTGCAGAATCGCCTGGATGTCGGCGGAATAGTTGCCGGCCATGACTACGCGCCCTCCTGCCGTCCCCGTCGTCCGTCGTCCGTGCCGCGGGCCGCACCGGGCGGGGCCGCGGGTACTTCGTCATCCTCGACGATCTCGTCGCGGAACCCGCTCATCGCCGTGGGTGCCTGCGCCACGGCGGTCTCGCGGAGCAGCGATCCGAAGACGGACTCCCAGTCGACGCCCATCCGCTGCGGAGCGGCGCCCCGCGCGGTCATCCTGGTGAGCGGGTCGAGTGTGGCGACGACCCGGCGGGCCATCTCGGCCCGCGCCTTGTTCGCGGCCTCCAGTACCGCCGCGGAGAGCTGGGCGGCGGCCATGGTCCTGTACTTGCCGTCCAGGAACTCCAGGCCGGTCAGTTCCCCTTTCGCGCCGACGGAGACCCGCACCGACCGGTCCGCCGAACGTGCGCTGACCGACGCCGCGTCCAGTTCGGCGCGTGCCGAAGCAGCAGCCCGCTCCGCCGCCTCGAGGTGGGCCATCGCCTGGGCCACTCGGTCCTCCATGGGCTGACTCATCCGGGTCCCTCCCCTTCTCCTCAGCGCCCCAGGGCCTGCGGCGCGCCACCCTCGTCGGTGCCCCAGACGTCCTCGTCCTCGGCCAGCCATGTGGTCCGTTCCCTGTCCCCGCTCTCCGTCTGCGGCCTGCCCTCCCCCGCTCCGCCCATGGGTCCCATCGGCGGCATGAAGGGCGTGCTGCTGCTGGTCTGCGTGGACCTGGGAACGACGCGGTGCTCCTCGTCGTCGACGGTCGGCGTGACGGCGGTCGTCCGCCCGGGCCGTCCGACCCCGGGCTCGATGACGGTCCTGGTGCGCTCGCCCGAGCCGCCACCCGCCTCGCCGCCCGCGCCGCGCATCATCGGCGGGTACATGCCCGGCGAGCCCGCCCCGGCGCCGCCGGCGGAGGCGTCCGCCGGGACGTCGCTGCCCTGCGGACGCCCGAGCGCCGCGGTGAGGTCGTCCTGGTTGTAGAGGTTGTCGTCGAAAGCGGCGGAGTACCCCGAGCCGGCCGGGCCGGCCGAGCCCGCGGAGCCGCCCGGGTGGCCGACGGAGAGGTCGGGAGGCTCGGGAAGGTCGGCGATGCGCCGACGGATCTGCTCCTCGATGTCCTTCCCGTCGGCGTCGATCCTGTCGTACTCGGCCTGGATGCCGGCCATCTGCCGGTCGTAGTCGGCCTTGGCGTCCTTGCGCGCCTGCTCGGCCTCGGAGCGTGCCTGCTCGCGGTCCGCCTGGGCGTCGCTCTTCGCCCGGTCGTACTCGGTGCGGGCCTCGGTCTCGGCGGCGTCGGCACGTGCGAGGGCGTCCCGCTCGGCGGCGTCGATCTCCGCGATCCGCCGGTCGTAGGCCTCGCGGGCCTCGTTCCCGTCGGCGCCGGCGGCGGTCTCACGCTCGTACTCCCGGCGCGCCTCGGCCCGCTCCTGCTCGGCGTCCTGCCTCGCCCGGTCCCGCTGCTCCTGGGCTTCGGCCTTCTCCTGCTCGTACTCCCGGCGCGCCGCCGCCTCCTGGCGGTCGGTGTCCTGGAGGGCGGCGTCGCGCTCGGCGCGGGCCTCCGCCTTCTGCTGCTCGTAGTCGGCCTGCGCGTCGGCCCTGGCGTTCTGAGCGTCCAGCCTGGCCTGCTGCTTCTCCTGGAGGGCCTCACGGCGGGCTTCCTCCTGCTCGGCCTCCGCCCTGGACCGCGCGTCCGCCTGGTCCTGCTCGGCGGCGTCCCTCCCCGCGGCGGCCTCCGTCTTGGCCGCGTCCTGCTCACGCTCCGCCTCGGCCCTGGCCGCATCCTGCTCGGCCTTCGCCGCTTCCTTCTCCGCGGCGGCCTCCGCCTTCGCGGCCTCCTGCTCGGCTTTGGCGTCGGCCTTCTCCTGGTCGGCCTGTGCCTTCGCCGCCTCCTTCTCCTTATCCCCCTCCTCCTTGGCCGCCTCCTGCTCACGCTCCGCCTCGGCCCTGGCCGCATCCTGCTCCGCCTTGGCCGCCTCCTTCTCCGCGGCGGCCTCCGCCTTCGCCTCGGCCTGCTCCCGGTCGGCCTCCGCCTTCGCGGCGTCCTGTTCGGCCTTGGCCTCGGCGCGGTCGGCTTCGGCCTGGTCCGCGGCCCGTTCCCGTTCCTTCTTCGCCTCGTCCTGCGCCTTCTGGTTCTGCGCGAGAGCGAACGTCTGCTGCTCGGCGGCCGTCTGCTTGGCTTCGGCCTTCTCCCGCTCCTGCTCGGCCTTGGCCTCCGCCTTCTCCTTCTCCGCCTCCTCCTTGGCGGCCGCCTGCTCCGCCTTGGCCTCGGCCTTCTCCCGCTCCTGTTCCGCCTTGGCCTCCGCCTTCTCCTTCTCCGCCTCCTCCTTGGCGGCCGCCTGCTCCGCCTTGGCTTCCGCCTTCTCCCGCTCCTGTTCCGCCTTGGCCTCCGCCTTCTCCCGCTCCGCCTCCTCCTTGGCGGCCGCCTGCTCCGCCTTGGCCTCCGCCTTCTCCTTCTCGGCTTCGGCCTTCTCCCGCTCCCGCTCGGCCTTGGCTTCGGCCTTCTCCTTCTCGGCTTCCGCCTTGGCCTCCGCCTTCTCCTTCTCGGCCTCCGCCTTCTCCCGCTCCCGCTCGGCCTTGGCCTCCGCCTTCTCCCGCTCCGCCTCGGCCTTGGCGGCCGCCGCTTCCGCGTCCGCCTTCTTCTTCTCGGCGTCGGCCTCCGCCTCGGCGGAGATCTCGGAGAGGGGCCGATCGTCCTTGTCCGTGATGCTGGTGTCGAACGCCTTCTCCGCCGTCTTGAAGGCGTTGTGGATCGCGACGACGGCCTCGGCGCCCGCCGTGCCGAGCCAGTCCTGCACCGACTGCTCCCACCGGCGCACCGCCTCGTCGGCGATCGCCTTCCACGTGGTCATCTCACTCGGCTTGCCGTACGACTTGCCCTCGATCACGATCTCGTTCTGGAACCCGGTGGTCGACACCACGTAGTTGTGCCAGGAGGTGTACGCCCCGGACCCGCTGGACACCGTCTCGATGTCCGTCTTGTCGTACTGGGTGTCGAAGAGGGTCAGCCGGGCGTTCTGGAGCATGTCGTAGAGCCAGCGCTGCGGATTGCTCTCGGCCCTCCACGCGGCATGGGCGTCGGACAGCTTCTGTGCCTGGGCGAGGAGGACGCCCTGAGCCTCGGCCAGCGCCCGGGCGGGCGCGGTGGTCACCGTCACGTCGTCGATGGTGAGCGCGGTCTCCTCGCCGCCCTTGCCCTTGAGCTGGTCGGCGTACCCCTCGTAGTTGCGGGCCAGTTTGTGGATGAGCTCCTTGAAGATGGCGGCCGACGTGCCGTCCCAGGCGTCGCTGCCTTCTCCGATGTTTTCGGTGTCCCACTTGCCGACGGTGTCCGCACTGTCCTGGAAGAACTTCACCACCCGGTCGAACGCCTGGGCAGCCTCCGTGAACGTGCGCAGGTCGACGTAGTCGGCGTCGTTCACCGGGTAACCGCGGTTCGTGAACCCGTGGGTCGAGTAGGGCCACATGATGAGCTGCGAGAGGGCGTCCAGCGAGCCGTAGACGTACCGGACCAGCGCGTTGGTGTTCCAGTCGAGCTTCTCGCCCTCTTTGTTCCAGCCGCCCTTGTCCTTCAGGCGCTCACTCGTCTTCGTGTAGTCCGGGATGATGTCGTTGCCGCTCGGCGGCGAGTCCTGGCCGGACGCGAGGAAGGTGATGTGGGCGCGGTAGCGGTAGAGGTACTTTCCCGCGGACACGTCCTGGGAGTCGTCGCCGGGGCGGTAGAACGGGATGGTGTAGTCGGTGTTGTGCGTCTTCCATCCGCTCGAGGACAGGAAGCCCGACGAGTACTCCGGGCCACCGTGCTTGTCCAGCCGGACATGGATCAGCGGGATGCCGTCATTACCCTTCAGATCGTCGAACAACGTCTTCCGCTCCGGCAGGACGTAGCCGGTGAGCAGGTCAACCGCCTTCTTCCAGTTGTCGTTGTTGTTGTCCTCGGGATTGGCCATCGCCGAACTCCGCTACTCTTCCTCTTCGGTTCCACCCGGATTGCCGAGATCACTGTCGACGTCTTCGAAGATGTCCATGAAGTCGTCCGCGGTGATGTTCTCGAGGTTCTTGCCCTGCGCTTCGGCCAGTTCGTCGATGGTGTCCCACAGCGCCTGTTCGAGATCCTCGAAGAGCACCGTCTGGTCCTCCAGGATGCGCAGGACCTCGCCCGCGCCCTGCTGGACGACCTTGTTCAGGGCTCCCCCGCCGACCGCACTGTTCTCGCCGGCCATGAGGCCGATGACGAGCGGCTTCGCGGCGTCGATCGTCGTGGTCGAGATGCTGTCCGCGATGAACGAGATCGCCGGTCCGGCGGTCGGACTGTCCTTGAGGATGTTCTCCAGCGTCGTACGGAAGCCGTCGATCTGGTGGTTGATGAAGTTCTTCAGGAACGTGCTGTCGAGGACCGTGACGGCCACGTGATCACCCCTCCGTCACCGGCCGGCGTCAGCGGCTGCCGATCCTGATGTCGCCCCACCGCTGCGACAGGTTCTGCTCCGTGTAACGGTAGTTGGAGGAGATCTCGGTGAGCAGCCCGGAATGGTTGGCGAGCAGGTTCTTGATGTTCTCGACAGCGTTGTCCCACTTCGCCTGGACCTCGCTGTAGACGTCTTTGTCGTCACCGATCCAGCTGTTCCGGAGTTCGGCCAGCTCCATCTCCAGGTTGGCCAGGATGCTCATGATCGCCTGGGACTGGCCGACCATGTCGTCCGCCGCGCCTTCGGCATGGTTGTAGTCGACGTAGATGTAGCCGTCGGAGAAGTCCATCGGAGTCCTCGATTCACCGGGGGGACGACGAGTGTGGAAAGGGTTGGCTCTGCCGGGTGCCGCGAGATCAGTTCGACGACGTGCTGGTGCCGTTGAGCTCGTCGAACACCTGCGTGGAACGTGAGTACTCCGCGTCGATCGCGTCACTCGTGGACCCCTGCACCAGCCCGTGCTCCCTGAGGGTGCCGTTGAGCTCGTCGACCATCCGGTCCAGGTTGATCAGGATGGTGTCGACGTGCTCGTCCCACTGCTCCAGCAGCTTCTTGTACTTGCCGCCGTCCGCACCCCCGTAGTTCGAGGCGAGCGTGTGCGACGTCGACTGGACATCCTGCTGACAACGCTGGACACCGGTGAAGGCCTGTTCCAGGGCCATAATTCCATTGCGGGTCGCGCGTTCTTCGGACTGCTGCATGGCCATGAGAGAACTCCCTTTTCGGCGAAACTCACCGGGCTGCGGCCCCCACTTCACTCCGTGGGCAGACAGAGTGTCCCGGCGATCACGGCTGACGTACCGGGGCGATGGGGTGGCCAGATGCTATGCAGGTGACAACTTGTTTGGCAATTGCCCGCGGAACCGCCAAGTCCGCCACTCTAAAGCTCAATTGAGCACCGGGCGGGAATTACAGCCGCTCAAGTGAGCGGCGTGGGGAATTCGGCCGGACAGATCGGGTATCGGTGTCGGCCGCCGGGCGGCGCGGATCGCCCGGTTCACCATGAGGTGACCGCCCGGACACCGAGAATTCCCCTCCCGGACGGGTGCCGACGCGACCGATCGCCTTCCTCACGGCCCCGGTCGCCCGGAGCACCGCGTCGTCACGCGCGCCTCGCCCGCGGAGGCCGCCTCGGGGGTGAGATCGGGGCCGCTGGGCAGCATGGCGAGCATCGGGGACGGCATCGTCCGCGCGCGGAGGCCCTCGTAGCCCAGGGCCTTCACCGCCTCCTGGGACAGCAGCCGGTACTTCACACCCTCGTCGGTCACCAGGTACGTGGTGTCGCCCAGCGCACTGCCGCTCGCGCTCGACGCCCGCACCAACGCGCCCTTCCCCGTCCGTACGGCGATGGAGTCGACCTTCAGGCAGCCCGGTTCGACCTCGGGCGCCGGTGGCTGCACGGGCTCGGGCAGGGCAGCCTCGGGCAGCACCGAAGTGCCCACCCGCACACCCGAGTCCGCGGAGTCGACCTCCGCGCAGGCCACCGATCCGGTCGGGGTGGTGACCGCCTCCGGAGGCGTCGCGGGCAGGTCCGCCGCCCCGGAACCGCGCGCGTCGGGGGCGAGATGCCCGGCCAGGGTGTCCGCTCCGAGCGTCGTCACGGCCGCCGCGGCCCCGCCGTACGCCTTCTCACGCGTCCGCTCGTCGCCCAGCAGGAGGGCGGCACCGGTGTCGGTGAGCGGTACCAGCCCCTCGCGCGTGAGCAGGTGGTAGCGGGGCGGGGAACCGGGTACGTCGACCTTGAAGAGTTGCCCGACCCGGGTGCTCCGGCCGGCCAGTTCCGGACCCTTCTCCCCCCGACCCGGCACCTCGGCGGGCGCCAGGTCGGGCCCCAGCGGGAACGCGTCGAGGAACGCCGCGGACACCGGACGCGGAGTGACGTCGCCGTACCCGAGGGCCTCGGCCGCCTTGGCCCGCTCGTCCACGCGCAGCCGGCTGCCCTGCCACAGCAGGTACGTGGCGTCGTCCGGACCGGCGACCAGCATGCCCTCGCCACCGCCCAGTCGCCTGCCGCCGGGCACGTCCTCGGGGGCGTCGGCGCCGAGGGCCAGCGTCGTGGTCGTCGCGACGACGCCCGTCGTCCGGGGCAGGACGCCGGAACACACCAGCCAGGGCGTACGGTCCAGGTCGCCGGTGCCCGGCAGCGCCTCGGGCCCGTCGGGGATGCCGACGGGCGATCCGTGCGGCGTGCCGGCCAGCGAGGACGTGCCCACCGTCGTGACGCCGAGGTCGCCGCCGGTGACCAGCCGGGCCGACGCGTAGTTGCGCACCGGGCGCAGCCGCCCGTCCAGGTACAGGTAGCGCGCACCCGTCTGCTTGTCGACGACCAGATTCTCCCCCGAGCGCCACGAGTCGTTCCCGCCGGGCCGGATGAGTCCGAAGACGAAGGCACCGGCGCACACCAGCACGGCGATGATCACGCCGATCGCGGCACCCCGGTTGGTCCTGCCCAGCGGGCTCTCCGGGGCGTCGGGCTCGGTGCGCAGCATGGCCGACGCCAGTCGGCCCATGATGAACAGGTGCGCCTGTACTTGGTCGCGTTTGCTGTGCATGACGCCGTTCTCCCGGGTCAGCCGTTGATGCCGCGGAGCCGGCCGTAGACGCCCATCGACCAGAGCGTCAGCGGCAGGATGGCGAGGGCGGCGAGTGAGTGCAGCAACTCGGCCGCACGCCCCCAGTACGGGACGAGCCGACGTCCGGGAACGGTCCAGGAGGCGATGGTCAGCGCGGCGGCCAGCCCCGCCAGACCGGCCACCAGGGTCAGCCGGTCGGCCGGGACCAGAGAGCGCTCGGCGACGAACAGCAGCAGGACCGCGCCCCAGGCGCCGGCGGCGGTCAGCGCCAACCGCTGCCAGACGTTGCCCAGCCCCCGGCTGTGCAGCAGCAGGAGGAGCGAGAGGGCGACCACGGTGAGGATCTCGGCGAGGCCCGGCGAGGCCATGAGGGCCGCCAGGCAGGGCAGACAGACCAGGCCGATGGCGCCGTAGAGGGCGGTCATCCAGCCGTCCGCCAGCGCCGACCGCGCGTCGACCTCCGAGGACGAGTAGGGGTCGATGCCCTGCTGCAACTGCTGGACGTTGGTCGGCAGGGGTGGCATCCGCATGCCGGCCAGCCGGAACGACAGCGTCGGGACGAACCCGCCGAAGAGCACCACCACGACGGCGACCACGCCGGCCGCCTGCTGCGGTGCCAGGCCCAGGGTGATCAGGGCGGCGCCCAGCGCCCCCGCCGCCGCGACGCAGGCCGCGCCGATGAACAGCGCCGGATACACACCGACCGCCGCCAGGGCGAGCACCGTACCCGCCCCGCCGGCCGTGGAGGCGGCCAGCAGCCGTGCGCCGAGAACGGCCTCGCCGTCGGCGCCGCCCAGGTCACCACCCGGCAGCAGCCAGCCCGCCAGGGCGAAGTAGGGGGCGGCCATGAGGCCGAGCACCGAGCCCGCTCCGGAGTCCCCGACGGCCCGCGAGGCGGCGCCCGCACCGGCGATCAGCAGCACTCCGGCGGCCGCGGCGGCGACGGCCCGCGCCCAGCCCGCCGTACCCGGCAGGGCCAGCAGCACGACGCCCAGCGCGAGGGTGACCCCGGCCAGTGCGCGCAGCAGGACGCGGCCGGCCTCGGGACTCCAGCCGTACGGCCTGCGGCCCATGCCGTCGAAGACGCCGTCGACCAGATCGTCGATGTGCACCTCGGGGAGCGCCTGGTTGCGCGGCCGCAGATAAAGGTCTTCTCCGTCCCGCAGACCGAGGGAGTCCAAGGTACTCTCGGGATCGAGCGGCGGACCGCCGAGGCGCTGGAGGACCCAACCTCCGTGCTCCAGGCCCGCTTCCTCCAGATCGTCCCCTCCGTAGCCGAGCACTGTGGGCAGCAGATCGGCGACGGGGACGTCCGAGGGCACGGCCAGGTCGACGGTCCTGGCCGGAGCACGTACGGTGACGCGGCACAGGCTTGCCGTCTGAATCTCAGTCATGGGTTCGGAGTTCACACTTTCTGGCGGACCACGCGATAGGCGGTGGCTGGAAGTGGCGACGGCACACCGGTCGGTCGCCGAACGCGACGAAAAAGTCGGACGGGGCATGCGCCGACGAGTTTGACCGTACGCCGGGCTTTTCGCAACACCACTCCGGGAGTTCAGCGTCCCGGCACCCCATGGCAATACTCCCGCCGCCGTCTCGCGGGAATCTGACCCCTTACGGAAAATCTGCGGACGTTCACGAAGAGGTTCCTCCGCAATTCCTTCCGACACCGTCGATTTCCACACCATCGAGGAGGACGTTCGTTGAGCGTGATCCTGTTCCGCCGGCCGGCCCGCCGAAAAGGGCCGGAAATGCCGTCGGGGGAACTGAGTCTTCAGGAGCCGCCGACACTTCCGGAAGTCGTGCCGGACAGCTCCGCGGTGTGGACGTATCTGCCGATGGCGTTGATGTCCGTCTCCATGATGCTGATGTTCATGCGGCCGGGGATGAGTCGGGACAGCGGCGGGTTCATCTACATCGCGCTCGGTGTGATGGTGATCGCGTCGGCGGGGATGATGCTCGGCCAGGTCATGCGCCGCAACGGCGAACGCAAACAGCGAATGAAGGGTGAGCGCCGCGACTACCTGCGGTACCTGCGCCAGACCCGGCGCATGGTCCGGGCGTCCATCGTGGAGCAGCAGCGCGCCCTCGCCTGGCGCCATCCGGAGCCCGACGCGCTGTCCTCCCTGGTGCGCAGCACCCGGCTGTGGGAGCGGCGGGCGTCGGACGAGGACTTCGGCGAGGTCCGGATGGGTGTGGGCGACCAGCGTCTGGCGATGAGGCTGACGCCGCTGTCGACCAAGCCCGTCGAGGACCTGGAGCCGCTGTCCGCGCACGCGCTGCGCAGCTTCACCCGGGCCTACTCCACCGTCAGGGACCAGCCCATAGCGATCTATCTGCGGGCCTGGTCGAAGGTGCTGTTCCGCGGGGACGAGGAGCGGATACGCGGCCAGGTCCGGGCGCTGCTCGGCCAGTTGGCGGTGTTCCACTCCCCCGACGACCTGTGGATCGCGCTGTGCGTCTCGGACGAGCGGCGCGCGCAGTGGGAGTGGGCGAAGTGGCTGCCGCACGGCCTGCACCGGCACGAGGAGGACGGTGCCGGACCGGCCCGGATGATCGCCTCCGCCTTCACCGAGCTGGAGAACCTGCTCGGTGCCGAGTTCCTGGAGCGGCCGGGCGCCGACCCCGACGCGGTCCCGGGACGTGAGGAGCCGTACACGGTCGTCGTGATCGACGGCTGCACCGTGCCGGCGGGACACCGCTTCGACGGCCACGGGTTCCGCAACGCGGTGGTGCTCGACCTCACCGGGGCGCTCACCTGGAAGGCCGGGCGGACCACGTTGCGCCTGGAGGTGGGCGAGGACGGTGTCGCGCTGGTGCGCACCGACCGCGACCGCAAGGAGCAGTCGACCGTGCTCGGCCGGCCCGACCGGCTGGGGACGGTGGGAGCACTGGCGCTCGCCCGGCTGCTGGCGCCGTACCGGACGAGCGTGGGCGGTGACGACTCCAGACCGCTCGCCGACGATGTCGAACTGACGTCACTGCTGAACATCCCCGATCTGCACCGGCACGACCCGGCCACGCTGTGGGAGCGGTCGGCCGGCAGTGCCCGGCTGAGGGTGCCGATCGCGGTGAGCGGCGAGGGCAGGCCCGTGGAGCTGGACATCAAGGAGTCCGCGCAGGGCGGCACGGGCCCGCACGGCATGCTGATCGGCGCGACCGGTTCCGGCAAGAGCGAGCTGCTGCGCACGCTGGTGCTGGGGCTGGCGCTGACGAACTCCTCCGAGACCCTGAACTTCGTCCTCGTCGACTTCAAGGGCGGCGCGACCTTCCTCGGGCTCGACGAACTGCCGCACACCTCCGCGGTCATCACCAACCTCGCCGACGAGGTGGCGCTGGTCGCCCGGATGCAGGACGCCCTGCACGGGGAGCTGATCCGGCGCCAGGAGCTGCTGCGTGCCGCCGGGAACTACACCTCCGCGCTGGAGTACGAGCGGGCACGGCAGTCCGGGACGCCGCTGCAACCACTGCCCAGTCTGTTCGTGGTCGTCGACGAGTTCAGTGAACTGCTGGCCTCGCACCGCGACTTCATGGAGCTGTTCGTGATGATCGGCCGACTCGGGCGCAGCCTCGGGGTCCATCTGCTGCTCGCCTCCCAGCGGCTTGACGAGGGCCGCATGCACCAGCTGGAGAGCCATCTGTCGTACCGCATCGGTCTGCGGACGTTCTCCGCGATGGAGAGCCGGGGCGTGCTGGGCGTGCCGGACGCCTACGAGCTGCCCGCGCAGCCGGGCGCCGGATTCCTCAAGAGCGGCGTCGACGCGCTCACCCGGTTCCGGGCCGCGTACGTCTCGGGTCCGTACCGGCGGCGCCGGGCCGTCGTACAGGCGCAGGTGGCGCGTCAGGTGGTGCCGTGGACGGCCGAGTGGGTGGTGCCGCGGGCGCCCGCGGATCCGGACCCGGCGGGCGGGCCCGGCGAGCCGGAGCCCGATCCGGAGCCCGACGGCGGCGGGGAGACGCTGCTGTCGGTGGCGCTCGACCGGCTGCGCGGCTCGGGGCCGCCCGCCCACCAGGTGTGGCTGCCCCCGCTCGGCCGCCCCGCCACCCTGGACCAGGTCCTGCCTCCGCTGGCACCCGATCCCCGGTACGGCCTGACCACCGCCGACTGGCCTCTGCGGGGACGGCTCACGGTGCCGGTCGGCGTCGTGGACCGCCCCTTCGACCAGCTGCGCGACCTGCTGACCGTGGACCTGTCGGGGGCCGGCGGCCACGTGGCCGTCGCCGGGGGCCCGCAGAGCGGCAAGAGCACCCTGCTGCGGACCCTCGTCACCGCGCTGGCCCTCACCCACACGCCCCGCGAAGTGCAGTTCTACTGCCTGGACTTCGGCGGCGGCACACTGGCCGCGCTCGACGGGCTGCCGCATGTGAGCGGGGTCGCGGCGCGGGTGGACACCGAGCGGGTGGGCCGTACGATCGCGGAGGTCACCGCGCTGCTCGCCGGGCGGGAGCGGTTCTTCCTGGAGCACGGCATCGACTCCATGCCCACGTACCGCAAGCGGCGCGCGGCGGGCGAGTTCCCCGACGAGCCGCACGGGGACGTGTTCCTGGTCATCGACGGCTGGGCGACCGTGCGCCAGGACTTCGACCGGCACATCCCCACCTTCAACGCGCTGGCCGCCCGCGGGCTCAACTACGGCGTCCATCTGCTGGTCACCACCGCCCGTTGGGTGGAGCTGTCGTCCTCGGTGCGCGACCAGACCGGGACCCGGCTGGAACTGCGGATGGGTGATCCGATGGACTCCCAGATCGACTCCCGGAAGGCGGCGACGGTCCCGCGCAGCGCGGGGCGCGGGCTGACCTCCGACAAACTGCACTACCTGTCGGCGCTGCCGCGCGTCGACGGGGTCGAGGACGCCGACGACCTCGCGGACGGTGTCGCGGGGCTCGTCGCAGCGATCGCCGAGAACTGGACGGGGCCCCCCGCGCCGCGGGTGCGGATGCTGCCGGCGCGACTGCCCGCCGAGGAGCTGCCGGAGGCGGAGGGCGAGAACGGCCTGCGGATTGCCATCGGCCTGGACGAGAACGAACTGGCCCCGGTGTGGCACGACTTCGCCGAGAACCCGCACCTGATCGTGGTGGGTGACACGGAGAGCGGCAAGACGAACCTGCTGAAGCTGGTCGCCCGCGGCATCACCGGGCGGTACACGCCGGCCGAGGCGCGGATCATGACGGTGGACTACCGGCGCGAGCTGGTGGAGAGCGTTCCCGAGGCGTACCGGCTCGGGCACGCCGTGTCCCTGGACATGCTGCGCGACCTGGTCGACGGGGCGGCGCGGGCGGTCAGGCAGCGGGTCCCGGGCGAGGACATCGCTCCGTCGCGGATGCGGTCGTGCGACTGGTGGCAGGGGCCGCGGTTGTTCATCCTGGTCGACGACTACGACATGGTGGGCGGCGGGCCGATGACGCAGCCGTTCGCCCCGCTGCTGGATCATCTGGCGCTGGGGCACGAGGTGGGGCTGCACCTCGTCGTGGCGCGGTCGTCGGCGGGTGCCGGGCGCGGGCTCAACGAGGCGCTGCTGCGCAGGTTGCAGGAGGTCAACACCCCTGGGCTGCTGCTGTCGTGTCCGCCGAGCGAGGGGTACCTCTTCGGGAGCGTGAAGGGGCGGGAGCTGATTCCGGGGCGGGCCGTCCGGATCGCCCGGCGGAAGACGTCGCAGGTGCAGACGGCGATCGTGGAGGACGCGCCGTGACGCCTCCTCGGCCGGGCCGGCTCCGGGTACGACCGGCTGCCGGTGGTGCGGCCCGGCGACCGCGGGAGGCCGGTGCGCCCACCGGCGCGGTTTTCGGGGGAGGCGCCCGGTCCGCTCCGAGAGCGGGTGGGGCACGGCGCCCCGCGGCCGCGGCCGGGACTCGGCTGCGGCTAGGGAGCCGTCGGGGGGCGCCACTTCCTCGCCCTGCCGCGCGGGACGACCGCGGCGAGGGCCGCCAGCAGCAGGACCGTCGCCAGGCCCACGGCCGCGATCGTCAGGGCGCGGTCGCGGGGACCGGGGTCGGCGGGCGGCGGCATCCGCGCGGGTGCGGGGGTCGGCGCGGCAGCGGGAGTGCGGTCCTGGAGGAGGGACAGGGCGGCGTACGGGTCCAGGCGGGGGGCGTCCGACGGGTAGGCGCTGTCGAGGAGCCGCCGGGTGACCTCAGGTGCCGTGAGACCGGGGTGGTACGCGCGGACCAGTGCGGCGGTGCCCGCGACGCCCGCGGCGGCCAGCGAGGCTCCGGATCCGATGTAGTGGCCGGAGCCCTCGGGGCCGACGCTGACCATCGCGCTGCCGGGCGCGGACAGTTCGGGCTCGTGGGCGGGCGGCGCGTTCCGCTGTCGTACGCCGCCGGGCCCGAAGTCCACGACGGCGAGCGCGCCGGGCGCGGCGGCCGGCCAGTACGGGCCCACGGGCGGCTCCCCCTGCGGTCCCCGCTCCTCGCGGGGCACGGCGTCCGGAGCGGCGGGGGCGACGACCAGCGCGTCGCGCCGGGTGGCGTGGGCGACGGCCGCGGTGAGCTCGGCCTTGCCGGTGCCGAGGGCCTGGCCGACGTAGATGACCTGTGCGCCGCGGTCCGCCGCGGCCCGGATGCCGGCGGCCACGCGTTCCACGGAGGGGACCCCGCGGTCGTCGGTGCCCGGCAGGGCGAGGATCTCCGCCTGCGGGGCGATGCCGGTGATGCCGCTGCCCTTCTCCGGCGCGGCGGCGATCAGACCCGCGGCGAACGTGCCGTGCCCCACGCAGTCCTCGCCGGCTCCCCCCGCGGACTTCACCCGGCCGGACAGACTGGGGACGCCGGAGGCGACACCGGTGTCGACCACCGCGACGGTCACCCCGCCGCCGCGCGAGATCCGCTGGGCCCGGGACAGTCCGAGCGCCGCCTGCGACCACGCCGCTCCGGTGGCCGTCCGCCCCGAGGCCCCGGTGCACGGACTGCCCTCGCCGAGCCGGACGGGCAGCGGCGGCAGCAGCGTGGCCCCCGGGTCGCCGGAACCGGGACTTTCCGACGGCGCGGCGGGCGCGACCGGCGCGGTGGGGAGAGCGAGGGCCGGCCCGCCGGTGACCGGCAGGACCACGGCGACGGCCAGCACCAGACCTGCACTCCGGCCTTTCATGACATTCCGCATGAGTCGCATGATATGCACACGAGATGTACGGCACACAACGCCAACTACCGCGGCAGCACAAGGAGGTTCGAGGCGTGGCACGCCAGATACTGACGGTCGGCCCGGAACGGTCGGACGGCTTCCCGACGATCGGTGAGGCACTGGCCCAGGCCCGCACCGGGGCGGTGATCCGGGTCCGCCCCGGCCGCTACGCCGAGAACCTCGTCATCCGGCACCGGGTGACGATCGTCGGCGAGGGCGACCCGGGCACGGTCGAACTGTGCCCGCGGGACGGTACCGCCGTCACCCTCATGGCCGACGCCGTGATGCTCGGCGCCCTGACCCTGCGCGGCCGCGACAAGGAGGCCCCGGTCGTGGACGTACCGGCCGGTCAGGCCGCGCTCGACGGCTGCACCGTGACCGGCGCCGGCTGGACGGCGCTGCTGGTCCGCGGCACGGGCTCGCTGGCCGCCCGCGGCTGCCGGATAGGGAACCCCGGCGGCGCCGGACTCGTCGACTCCTCGCAGGCCGAGAGCGTCGTCGAGGACTGCGTGTTCGAGAACTTCGGCACTTCCGCGGTCGTCATCGGCGAGACCGCCGGCCCGCTCATCCGCGACTGCCGCATCCGCGGCGCGCGGGCCAACGGCGTCCTGGCGAGCGGCGAGTCGCGGGGCACCGTGGAGGGCTGCGACATCTCCGGCACCGACAAGCCGGCCATCGCCCTGGAGGGCCACAGCTCGACGCGCGTCCTGCGGTGCACCGTGCACCACACCTCGGTGGGCCTGCTGGTGACCAGCATGTCCCGCCCGGAGATCGAGGAGACCGCCTTCGAGTCCCTCGCGCAGAGCGGCGTCGTCATCTCCGGCGGGGCCGACCCGACGCTGCGCGGGTGCGTCACCCGGCGCACCAGGAACAGCGGGCTGCTCGTCCTGGACCGGTCGCGGGGGACTCTGGAGGGCTGCTCCTTCCACCACTCCACCGAGGCCGCCGTGCGGATCGTCGAGGGCAGCGCCCCGCTGCTGCGGGACACGGTGGTGAGCGACTGCGCCGACACCGCCGGGGCGGTGCAGCTCGCGGACGACTCCACGGCCGAGTTCGAACGCCTGGAGGTCCTCGACGCGGCGGGTGTCGGCATCTCGGTGCGCTCCGCCGCCGACCCCCTGCTGCGCCGCGCCCGGGTGACCGGTGCCGGCGGCCACGGCATCGTGTTCACCGACGACGGCCGCGGGCGCCTGGAGCACTGCGAGATCGAGTCCGTGGGCGGCTGCGCGCTGCACATCGACGACGACTCCGGCCCCGAGGTCAGCGACACCGTCGTGCGTTCCGCCGCCCGCTCGGGCCTGCTCGTCGGCGAACGCGGCCGGGGCACCCTGCGGGACTGCGAGATCGGCGACAGCGCCGACGCAGGGGTCGGGGTGCGGGACGGCGCGGAGATCACCCTGGAGCGGGTCCGGGTGCACGGCTCGCGGGCCCACGGCGTCCAGGTGTCGCGCGGCGGCCGGGCCGTCCTCAGCGCCTGTGAGATCACCGGGAACACGGGCGACGGCATACGGGTCGACAGCGCGGACCCGGTCGACGTCACGCGGTGCGTCGTACGCGACAACCGGGGCGCGGGGCTGCGCGGAAGCCGCGCCGGCGAGCGGCTCACGGTCGAACTGCTGACCAGCGCGGACAACGGCCTGCCGGACAGCTGGGGCGAGTCGGCCGCGACGGCCGCGGAGGACGGCGCCCCGGGCGGCTGCGGCAAGGAGCCGGAACCCGTCGGCCCGTTGGCCGAACTGGAGGCGCTCGTCGGGCTGGAGAACGTCAAGCACCAGGTGAACACGCTGGTCAACCTGAACCAGCTCGCGGAGCGCCGGCGGCGGCTCGGCATGCCGGTCCCGTCGATGAGCCGGCACCTGATCTTCGCGGGACCGCCGGGCACCGGCAAGACCACCGTCGCCCGGCTCTACGGCGGCATCCTCGCGGACCTGGGCGTGCTCAGGAGCGGTCACCTGGTCGAGGTCGCCCGCGCCGATCTCGTCGCGCAGGTCATCGGTGGCACGGCCATCAAGACCACCGAGGCGTTCACCAGCGCGCTGGGCGGGGTGCTGTTCATCGACGAGGCCTACACCCTCACGGTCGAGGGGTCGTCCAACGACTTCGGCCGCGAGGCCGTCGACACCCTGCTGAAGCTCATGGAGGACCACCGCGACGACGTGGTCGTGGTGGCGGCCGGCTACTCCGAGCAGATGGAGTCGTTCCTGACCGCCAACCCGGGACTCGCCTCCCGGTTCTCCCGCACCGTCGAGTTCGGCAACTACGCGGTGCAGGAGCTGGTGACGATCACCGAGAGCCTCTGCCGGCGGCACCAGTTCGAACTCGGCCCGCTGACCCGTGAGGCCCTCGCCGTACGCTTCGAGCAGATGACGCGCGACGCGACCTTCGGCAACGGCCGTGCGGCCCGCGCCGTGTTCGAGGACATGGTGGACCGGCAGGCCCTGCGGCTCGCGGCCATGTCCGACCCGGCGGAGGACGACCTGACGCTGCTCCTGCCGCAGGACGTCGGTGACGCGGAGGCGGCGGCCGTCGGCGGGACGGCCCAGGAGGCCGACGACGCGGCCGATCCGATGACCGAACTCACCGCCATGGTGGGGCTCGGGGCCGTGAAGCGGGAGGTCGCCGATCTGGTCAGTCTGCTGACCAACGCCCGGCAGCGGATCGCCGCGGGACTGCCCGCCCCCCGGATCAGCAACCATCTGGTCTTCAGCGGACCGCCCGGCACCGGCAAGACCACCGTCGCCCGGCTGTACGCCCGGCTCCTGCACTCGCTGGGAGTGCTCCCCCGCGACTCCCTGGTGGAGGTGGCGCGGGCGGACCTGGTGGGCCAGTACGTCGGCCACACCGCCCAGCGGACCAAGGACGTCTTCACCAGCGCGCTCGGCGGGGTGCTGTTCGTCGACGAGGCCTACACCCTCACCCCCGAGGGGTCATCCAACGACTTCGGCCGCGAGGCCGTCGACACCCTGCTGAAGCTCATGGAGGACCACCGCGACGAGATCGTCGTCGTGGTCGCCGGCTACACCGAGGAGATGGAACGCTTCCTGGCCTCCAACCCCGGCCTGACCTCCCGGTTCTCCAAGTTCGTGCGGTTCGAGGACTACAGCACGGACGAGCTGGTGACCATCGTGTCCCGGCACGCCGCCGCCTCCGGGTACGAGTGCGCCGCCGCCACCGTCGAGGCGCTGCGCGCCCATGTGGACGCCGTCCCGCGCGACCGGTCCTTCGGCAACGCCCGGCTCGCCCGGCAGCTGCTGGAGACGATGATGACGAGCCAGGCCCGTCGGCTGGGCGCACTGGATTCGCCCAGTCTCGCCGACCTCACGACGCTCCTGCCGGAGGATCTTCCGTCGGCGCGACGGCAGGGGGCGGCCCTGTGACGCGGTGAAGGCGGACGCCCGCCGGGGTGGACCGGCGGGCGTCCGCGCGCTGCCGCGCACTCACCCGGTGGGCGCGCCGCTCACACCGTGAACCTGACGGCTTCCAGCCAGAGCCGCGGTTCCGTCGACCCACCGAAGATCCAGCCCTGGGGCGACTCGCACGCCAGACCGCCCCAGTCGCGCTTGCCGAGCTTGTGGTTCTGGCACACGTTGCCGGACTCGACACCGACGGTGAAGCCGCTGAGGTTCGGCGCGTTCGAGGCGGCGCTGCCCAACGTCAGGTCCGTGCCGTCGGCCGCGCCGGACCACTTGGTCGTCCATCCGTCCTTCTGGACGAACTCGTTGCCGTTGACCCTCTTCGCGTCCGACACCGCGATGTTGATGGCGGTGACGGGCCGCCCCTTGCCCTCCTGGCCCGCGGTGGCCCCGTCGCACACGGGGGCCGTCCAGCCCGCGCCCTTCGCGTGGACCCGGTAGCAGATGTGCCGGCCGGGGCTCGACGCGGCCAGCCGCTGCACGGCGTAGGCGGCGGTGTTCGGCGGGAGCACGGGAGCCTTGTGCTCCTCGACCCGGGGCTCCGCCTTCTTCTTGGTCCGGGTCTCCGCCTTCTCCGTCACCGCCTCGGCCGGCACCGCGGCGGGGGCCGAGCTCGGCGCGGCGGCCGGTTCCTCGACGACCGGGCTCGGCTCGGCGGACGGCCGCTCGGTGGAGGGCCGCGGTGTGGGCTCCGCCGGGGCGTAGTCCCCCTTCGGCACCTCCAGGGGCTCCTCCTCCAGCAGCGTGTCGGACCCGGCGGCCACCGCCACGTCGTCCTTCTTCTGCCGCGAGTCGTCCGTGGCCCAGATCAGCAGCGGCACCGCGAGGAGGACGACGCCCGCGATACCGGCGGCGGCGACCAGGGGCTTCTTCGGATTCCCGGACGGCGGTCCGTCCGCACCGGCGCCACCGGCCGCGGCGGTTCCACCGGCACCGCCGACCCCACCGGCCGCTTCCGCCTTGGCGTCCGGGACGGTCGCCGCCGCCCGGGCGGCGGCGAGCGGCTCCGTGGCGGCCGGCTCCGTGGTGGTCCCGTTCTCCGCCTCCGGTCGCAGGCGCGAGGCGGACGCGTCGGGTGCGACGGGCACGACGGCCGTCGCCCCCGGTTCCGCGGTCGCGGCCCCCGGTTCCCCGGTCGTGGCCCCCGTGCCGGCGGACTGCTCGGGAGCGGCCTCGCTCTCCGCCGTGCCCGGGGCCGGTCGTGCCGTCTCCGCTTCCCCGGCTCCCCCGGCGCCGCCCTCACCCGGCTCCGGCGCGGCCGTACGCCGTGCGGCCGGTGCCAGCATCGGGCCCGGGTCGGCCGCCGCCGACCCGAGGGAGACGGCCCTGCGGACGGACGGGCCGCCCGTGCCGTCGGGCCCGTCGGGGGCGGGCGGCTTCTTCTGGCTTGCCATCGTTCTCCTCGTTCCGTTCCGTGTGACTGTGGGGTGATGGATGGTCGTACGGGGCCCCGTGCGCTACCCGTCCTGGCCGACGGGTCCCGCACAGCGGTCCGGCCACCACGGTCCGTCGCCCACGCGGAAGCCCTTGGCCAGCGCCTCCTCGAGGTGCGCCCGGGCCTTCAGGTCGAGCCCGCTCAGTTCCTCCGACCCGTCCATGTAGGCGGTCGCGGTCCCGGGGAGCTCACGCAGCAGGACGACCGGGGGGCCGGCGGACGCGGCCCTCACCCCCAGCACCCGGAAAGCGGTCCCGGGCACGAAGACGATCTCCTCGTACGCATCCGTGGAGCCGCCCGGCCGGTCGAGCAGTTGCCGGACCTTGCGTCCGGTGACGGACCAGATCGCGTAGCGCACGGGGGCCCCGGCGGGGAGCGCCGAGGATCCGGCGAGGGCGCTGACCGGGGCGGGGTCGTGCAGCAGCGCGCCCACCGCGGGTCCGGGACCGTCGGCGCCCCCGCCGCGCACGGCCACTCCCCGGTACGAGGGCAGGCGGCGCAGCGCGGAGGCCAGACACCCGGCGTAGGGCAGCAGGCGCCCCTCGCCCGAGCACAGGTCCCTGATCACCTCGCCATGGTGCAGCGGCCCTTCCTCCGCGGTGAGATAGGCGTGTGCGGCGACGAGATCGGTCCGCGCCGCCTCCAGTTCGTGGCCGCGCAGGGCGGGCATCCGGGTGAGCACCCGGGAGACCGCGGCGGCGTGTCCCTCCCAGGCACCGCCGGCGGCCTCCCGGAACGCGGCACGCTCGGTGGCCCCGCTGACATGACCGGGCACGAACGGCAGGGCGGCACGGGGCGCGGCCGACGCTCCACCGACCCGCCCCTGCGGCGCCGGCCGCGCCTCGGCCCGCCCGGTCCCGTGGCCGTCCCGCTCCGGCCCGGCCCCGTCCACGGCGACGCGCCCCGCCCGACCGCCGACTCCGCCTCCTCCTCCGCCGACGGCACCGTCATCGCGAGCACCGACGGCTCCCTGTCCCCCACCACCGGCGGCACCGTCCTCCCCTTCACCGACGGCACCTTCTCCCGTTGCACCGGCGGCTTCACCTCCGCTGCCGCCGAGCGCACCGTCCACCCGAGCACCGACGGTTTCACCCCCTCCTCGACCGACAGCACCTACTCCTCCTCCGCCGACGGTTCCCTCTCCCCCACCACCGACAGCACCGTCATCCCGGCCTCCGCCGGACCGGTCACCCCCACCACCGACGGCACCGTCACCCCGACCACCGTCAGCACCGGTGCGCGGTCCACGTACGGCACCGTCACCCCGACCGCCGACGGCAGCGGCGCGTGCCCCGGCAGAAGGGGCAGCAGCCGGCCGGGCTCTCAGGGCACCCACGGCCTCCGCACCGTCCGGCGGTTCGACGGACGCGGAAGCCCTCTGCCCACTCCCGTCACCGGCCCCGACCCGTGGGGAGTCGGGTGTCGGGACGGGCCCGTCACCCCGAGCGGACACCGGCCGCACGGGGCCCCCGGCACCCTTGACCGGCCGGCTCGGGGCGTCCCCGTCCGTGCGGGGCCCGGCGGCCGCGGGACGGCCGACGCCGCCGCTCGCTCGGGCGTCCTCACCGCTCCGGGGGCCGCCGGGGCGCGCGTCGGGCGCGGTCCGGGCGGCCGACGGGGCGACGGCCGAGCCGGACCCGTGGGCCGGCCCCCCGGACGGCGGTGCCGGGCCGGGCTCCGCAGCCGCGGCCGGCCGACCGGTCGTCCCGCCGGGGCGCGGGCGCCCGGCGGTGACGTAGCGGATGCTCGGTATGCCGTGTTCGGCGGCCAGGCGGCGCAGGCCGACGTCGCCCGCCGGGAGTCTGCCGCGCACCAGCAGGGTGGTGCGTGCGCGGAGGTCCGTCCCGAGGCCGTACAGCAGTCGGGACAGGGCGGGCAGCAGGGAGTCGTCCAACGGCTGTCCCGGCATGCCCAGTTCGATGGCGCACGCCTCCGGGTCGACGGCCGGTCCGAGCGGCCCGGGGCGGGGGCCGTCCGATGCCCACAGGGCGAGACCGGCCCGGGTCACGGTCGCCTGCCAGCGGTCCGTCAGCCGTACCGTCCCTCGGTCGCTGCCGCCGAGCAGCCAGTCGGGCGGGCGGACCTCCGTCGGCCTGGGTACGGGGGCCCGCCCCCGCGAGTCGACCGGCCCGCAGACCACCGAGGTCACGAACGGCCGCCAGGTGGGCTTCCCGTCCCGGCCGACCAGCGTGGGACGGGGAGGCGTACCGGGCGGTGCGTGGTCGTCGAGCAGGGGCGGGCCGGTGAGCACCTCCACCTCGGTCCCCAGCAGGTCGGCGACCGACTGCCCGAGCCGCAGCAGGTCACGCCGG
This sequence comes from Streptomyces ambofaciens ATCC 23877, assembly GCF_001267885.1. NCBI lineage: Bacteria > Bacillati > Actinomycetota > Actinomycetes > Kitasatosporales > Streptomycetaceae > Streptomyces > Streptomyces ambofaciens. The sequence continues at coordinate 1,095,405 of NZ_CP012382.1, forward strand.
CCGCCGGGCGCCAGCCGGGCACGGGCGCGCTCCGCCCGCGGCAACCCCGCGAGCACGGCGGCGACCTCGTCCGCGGCGACGTCCTCCGCCTGCGGGGCACCGACCAGTACCGTGAGGCGCTCGAAGTCGACGGGCATGGAGAAGCACAGGTCGTCGGGGGCGGGCCGGGGCGCCCCGGCCGGGCGGACGACCACACCCGCCGGGACGCGGTCCACCACGCAGCCACCGGCCGTGCACGTCGGCACCCCGGTCAGCGCCTTCTCCCAGGCGGGTGCCGGTGCACGCCCGCCCGCCCTGCGAGGCTCCGCGCCGGGCGCGAAGCGCCACCACGCACAGCCGGGGCGGGAGTCGTCGTGAACGAAGAGCGTGCCGCCCGGCGTGATCAGCACGGCCCCGTCCGGAGCCGTCACCTCCATCTCCCAGGCGTCGGCGATCCTGCGGGCGACGCAGGGCCGGCCCGGCCGGTCGTCGCCCGCACCGGACATCACGAGCCGGACCCGGTCGGTGCCCCGGGCGCGCAAGGAGTCCAGCAGCGCGCCGAGCCGTGCCCAGTGGTCGGCGTCGGGGCTCCCTCCCCCGGCGGAGCCCACGATCACCGTGACGACGTCCGGCTCCCGCCCGACGGCGCCCGCCACCTCGGCGACCACGTCGAGGGGGAACGAGTCGTCCTCGACGGAGCGCACGAGCAGCACCCCGTCGACGTCCTCGACCGGGGGGCCGCCCGGGCCCCGGTCACCGGCGCCGTTCGCGCCGCCGGCCTGCGGCGCCGTGCCGCGGCGCCCCGTAGCTGAGCCGGACCTGCGGCCCCGGCCCGGCAGCACGGACGACCAGCGGCTCACGCGTCCGTCCCCCGGACCGGGTGCACGGCCTCGGTCAGTATCCGCGCGCCGCGGTTCATGGCGGCGGAGGGCCTCTCCGGCGCACCGCCCCGGACGGCGGCGCGCACGGCGCCGGGGTCCAGCAGCATGCTCACCGCGGCCGTGGGATTCAGGTACAGCACGTGCCCGGCGGGGACACGCGACACGAGGTCGTCCGCCCCGACGAGTTCGAAGGAGAAGCTCCCCGCCGCGCGCAGGAACACCGACGAGGTGAACAGCGGCACCACCGGCGTCCCGTCCGGCGCCGCCGCACTCAGCGGCCCACCGCCGGGCGCCGTCAGCACGGCCACCTCACGCCCCACCAGCGCGGCCGGCACCGCCTCGCCGGGGCCGTATCCGGTCGACGCGAGCTGGACGGCGCGGTCCACCTCGTCCTCGGGTTCGGGCCAGCCGAGCGCGCGCGGGGACGGCCGGTATGCGGGGTTGTCCTCCCACTCGACGATCTCGCCGTCGGGGCCGGACCGCCACCGGCCGGTCATGGCCCACTCCGGGGGCCGCCCCGCGCCGGCCCACATCGGGTCGACCACCCCGAGCCAGTGCTCCGGAGCGAGGCGGCCCGCCTCACGGATGTCGTCCGGAACGGGCACGAGTGCCTCGTCCCGCCGGCTCATCGCGGTCCTCGTTCGGTGGTACGGGACGAGGGCGCGGTCCGGGTCGTGCCGTCCGGGTCGTCGTTCCACAGGAGGCGTCGCGCGGTCGCGGCGTCCGTGACGACGCCGGTGAGCAGCCCGGACCTCAGTACGGCGCGGACCGCGCCGGTGCCGTGCCCACCGCCCGTGACACCGATCAGCTCCTCGACGCCCCGGAGGTCGGCGGCGCCGACGGCGATCGTGCGGGCGGTCAGCTCGGTGGGGACGAAGCGGCCCGCGGCGTCCAGCACATGGCCGGCCACCTCCGCGCACGCCGCCGACCGCCGCAGCGCCTCCCGCTCCCGCTCGGACAGGGCGCCGTACACCGTGGAGTGCGGGGCGTCCCAGGCGCCGATGCCGACGACGGCCTTGGTGACCCTGCCGATCCGCTCCAGCGTCTCGGCGGTGGCGGGCTGGCTGCGCAGGACGGCGGCCGTGGCCGCGTCGGGCAGGAGGAACGGGGTGTGCAGGGGAAACGCCCTCCCCCCGCCCACCGCGGCGGTACGCCGCACCGCGGCGATCGCGGCGTCCTGGGCGAGGTCCCGCCCGTGCACCCCGGTCAGCTGGACCACGTCGCAGAGCGGCAGCCGGGTCACCGCCTCGCTCATGGCGTCCACGGCGTGGCTGCCGTCCAGCCCGAGGACGTCGCCGTCCTCGGCGATCTCCGCGATCAGCCGGGCGGCCGCCGTGCCGAGCCAGCGGGCGCTGTGGCGCGGGTCGGCGGAGGACGCCGTGCCACCGTGCGTCAGGTCGACAACGATGCCGTGCCGCAGGCCGAACCGTTCGGTCAGCGCCCGTCCGAGGGGGACGTCGAGCTCGGCCGGCACACTGATGTCGATCCGCACGATGTCGTGGGCCACGGCCGCGTCGAGGAGGCGGGCCACCTTGAACCGGCTGATGCCGAACTCCTTGGCGATCTCCACCTTCGGCCGCTGCTCCAGGTAGAAGCGCCGGGCGACGGCGGCGGCCAGGAGCGTGTCGACCGGCGCGGGTAACGCCACCGTGTCAGTCGGTTCGGCCATGCCGTCTCTCACGCTCTCCACCCTCGACAACCGCACTGTCTGCGCGGCAAGTTCATCCGTGCGAGATGAGCGGGACATGACGGAGGGACGAAGCGGGAGTGACACATGGGGCCACAGTGACCACTGGGGCCAGGCTGGGCGGCCGATGATCCGGAACGTCCGGTGTGACCTTGGATATACCTTTGGCGGGCGGATGTGCGTAGCTTGGCCCGCGGCGCTCGCTCACCATGCCGCGATGCCGGGTGTACGCCACATCGATCGTTCAGGAGACCTATGCGCCCCCGGATAGCCTCTTTGCCGCCCGTCGCCCTGGCGGGCGGTGCGCTGACCGTCGGCATCGGCGGCCTCTACCTCGTCGGGCTGCTGCTCACCGGCGGTGAGATCGAGACGGGCACGACGGTGCGCGGGGTGGACATCGGGGGCCTGAGCCGCGAGGAGGCCGCCCGGAAGCTGGAGCGGCACCTGGTGGCGGACGGCCCGCGGGAGCTGGCCGTACAGGTCGGCGAGCGCAGGGGCGCGGTCGATCCGCGGCAGGCGGGGCTGGCCTTCGACATCCGGGAGACCCTGGACCGGGCGACGTCCACCGGCGCCGATCCGGTCGGCGTGATCGGCGGGCTGTTCCGCTCGGGCGGTGCCGTCGAACCGGTCGTGCGGACCGACGAGGACAGAGCCCGTGCCACGCTCGGGAAGCTGGCGAAGACGCTCGACACGCGGGTCCGCGACGGCGCCGTCTCCTTCGACGACGGCCGGGTCGAGCAGGTCGCCCCGCGCACCGGGTACGCGCTGGACGTGGACGCCGCGATCGGCGTGCTTCGCGCCCCCTTCCTGCGCGGCGCGGGGGACTCGGTCACGGTGCTGCCCGCACGTGAGACCGCGCCGAAGGTCACGGCGGAGGAGGTCCGGCGGGCGGTGCGCGGGTTCGCGCGGCCGGCGATGTCGGCACCCGTCACACTCACCGCGGGCGGCGAGCGGTTCACGATCACACCGGCCGTGCTGGGCGAGTACCTGAGCATGCGGCCGGACGACACCGGCAGACTCACGCCGAGACTCGACGGCAAGGGGCTGCGCGCCGCGCCGGTGGTGGCCGACGCGCTGAAGAACCTCCCCGCCACGCCCCGGAACGCCCGGCTCGGTCTGGAGGGCGACAGGGCCGTGGTGACCGCCGACGCCAGGGCCGGCGTGGAGATCACCGACAAGGCTCTGGGCAAGGCCGTCCTGCCCCTGCTCACCAGGTCGGGCACCGCCCGCACCGGCGCGGTGACCGCACGGCACACCCAGCCGGAGATCACCCGTGAGAACGCGGCGCGCCTGGGGCTGACCGAGAAGCTGTCCTCCTTCACCGTCCGTTTCGAACCGGCCGCCTACCGCACGACGAACGTCGGCCGGGCCGTGGACCTCATCAACGGCTCCCTCGTCATGCCGGACGAGACCTGGAGCTTCAACCGGACCGTCGGCGAGCGCACCGAGGCCAACGGTTTCGTCGACGGCGTCATGATCTACGACGACCAGTACACCAAGGCGCCCGGCGGCGGCGTCTCCGCCGTGGCCACCACGGTCTTCAACGCGATGTTCTTCGCGGGCGTCAAGCCCGTCGAGTACGGCGCCCACTCCTTCTACATCGAGCGCTACCCCGAGGGCCGTGAGGCGACGGTCGCCTGGGGCAGCCTGGACCTGAAGTTCGCCAACGACTCCGGCAAGGCCCTCTACATCCAGGCCGAGTCCACCGACACCTCGCTGACCGTGAATTTCATCGGCACGAAGAAGTACGACGAGATCACCTCGGTCAAGGGTCCGCGCACCGATGTGCGGGAACCGGAGACCAAGGTGAGCACCGACGAGCGGTGCGTGCCGCAGACCCCCCTCGAAGGCTTCGACGTCACCGTCGAGCGGGTCTTCCACGACGACGGGCGGGAAGTGCGACGCGAACCGTTCCGGACGCACTACTCACCCCGTGACGAGATCATCTGCGACTAGGGGAGGGCGCCTCACCCCTCGTCAGGCCCGGTCCCGATAGGCCCCGTCGAGCGCGGCCAGGGCCGCGTCGACGTCCGTGGTGCCGGCGAGGAGGGCCTCGATCTGGGCGAAGAGCGTCTGCTGGACGGCGGAGTTCGGCCAGCGCTGGTCCATGAAGGGGATGGTGGAGCCGGCCTTCTGCCGCTCCGCGACCTCCCTGATCGCGGGGTCGACGGTGAAGGAGTCGTTCGGGATCGCGGGCAGGGTGGCGCCGGAGCGGTTGTACAGGTTCTGTCCGCGGGCGGATCCCAGGAAGTCGATGAAGGCGAGCGCCTCCTTGCGGTGGGGAGTGCCGGGATCGAGGCCGTAGGCGGCCGAGACGGCACCCGGCATCCACGTGTCGTCGGGGTCGTCGCCGGCGGGCAGTGCGGTCATGCGCAGGGTCAGGCCGGGGGCGGCGGCGCGCAGCTGCGAGAGCACGCTCGCGACCTGGACGACCCCCACCGCCCGGCCCGTGGCCACCTGGTCGAGCGTCTCCTCGTACGTCGTGTCCAAGGGGTCGGCGTTGAAGCAGCCGCGCTCCTCCATCTCCAGGTGCTTGCTCAGCGCCGTACGCCAGCCGGACCCGGCGAAGGTCTCCTTGCCGAGTTCCATGGTCCGGTCGAAGTCCGGTTCGTCGGCGTACACGGTCGTGGCGACCAGGGCGTAGGGGATGAGCTGGGTGACCCAGGGGGTCGCGTTGCCCACGGCGAAGAGGACCTTGCCGTGGTCGCGTGCCCTGTCGCAGAGCGCCAGGAGTTCCGTCCAGGTCCGGGGCGGTGTCCCCCCCGATGTCGTCCAGTGCTCCCATCGAGAAGACCGCGCCGATGCCGCTGAACGTCACGGGCACCGCGAACGTGCCGCCGTCCACGTCGGTGACCGGTTTGACGCCCATGGGCATCGTGAGGTTGAAGCGGCGGAGGCTGAGGTTCTCCAGCAGGTCGTCGCGTTCCAGCGCGGTGACGGAGGCGGGATTGCCGTTGCCGGGCCAGACGGTGAACACGTCGGGGCCCCTTCCGGCGCGGAGCTCGCCCGGCAGGTCCTGCTGAAGGGCGCCGGTGTCGGCGAAGTCGACGGTGACGCGGGTGTCCGGGTGGAGGCGGTGGAACTCGGCGACGACGGCCTCCATCGCGGTCTTGTCGGTGACGCTCGCCTTGACGGACAGCTCGACCGGCTCGTCCTGGGGGTCACCGAAGGGGGCGCAGCCGGCCGTCGTGGTGGCCGAGAGGGCGAGGGCGAGGGTGAGGCCGAGCAGGTGCGAGGTGCGTGTCACGGACGGTCTCCGGGCGGGAAGGAGGGGCGAGGAGGGCTGGAGCACTGTGGCGGGGCGTCGGGACGGGGTCGCCGGACGGCGGTTCGTGGGACGGCCGTTCGAGAGGTGAGGATCCGCACGAACCGCCGGCGGCCGGGGCGCCCGGAGATCAGCCGAGCGTCAGGGTCCGTTGTGCGGTGACGACGCGGGACGAACGCGCCGTGGCGAAGGTGTAGCTGCCGGGGACGAGCGTCATCGCCCCCGACTTCCAGACGGTGAGGTCCTGGACCGGGATCGTCAGGCCGATCCGTTGCGTGCCCGCCGCGGGGAGGGTGACCTTCTGGAAGGCGACCAGGCGGCGCGGTTCCGCCGCCGCCGAGGCGGGGAGGGTGACGTAGACCTGGAGGACCTCGGTGCCCTGACGCCGCCCGGTGTTGGTCACCGTGACCGCGAGGGTGACCTGCCCGGCGGCCGCGTCGTACGTCGCGTCCAGGGAGCCGTGGGCGAAGGCGGTGTACGACAGGCCGTGGCCGAAGGGGAAGCGGGGCTCCTGCCTCCTCGCGTCGTAGAAGCGGTAGCCGACGGCGATGCCCTCGTCGTAGGCGACGGTGCCGTTCGTGCCCGGGTAGGTGGCGGCGGTGGTGCCGGGGCCCTGGCCGGCGTCGAGGGGGAAGGTCACCGGGAGGCGGCCGGCCGGATCGCTGTCGCCGAAGAGGACGGCGGCAAGGGCGGTGCCCGCCCCGCGGCCCGCGTACCACGCCTGGAGCACGGCCTCCACGTCGTTCAGCCATGGGGTGGCGACGGGGCCGTCGGTGTTGAGGACGACGATCGTGCGCGGGTTGGCGGCGGCCACGGCCTCGATGAGCTGGGCCTGGTCGCCGGGCAGCGCGTATCCCGCGTGGTCCATGCCCTCGCCGGCGACCCGGTTGACGAAGACGACGGCCGCGTCGGCCGCGCGGGCCGCGGTCACGGCGGCGGGGATCAGGGACTCCGGCTGCCAGCCGAAGGCCAGGCCGCAGCTGCCGGGCTCCGCGGTGGCGTTGTGGTAGGTGATCTCCACGCCGACGGCGCGTCCGGCGGTCAGTTCGACGGTGCCCTGGAGCGGATAGTCGTAGGGGCCGAGGAAGAAGCGGGCCATCTGCCGGGTGCCGGAGACGACCGTCCTGCCGTCGATCTTCAGCGAGGCCGTCCCCGACGGCAGCAGGGAGAAGCGGTGGAGGCCGGTGGTGGTCGGGGTCAGCGTGCCGGTCCACTTGGCCGACCACACCTGCGGCAGGCCCTCGACCGGAGCGGTGGCGAAGTCGACGGTGGCGTCGGTGCGGGTCGTGACCGGCGTGCCGGTGCCGTCGGCGTCGGCGTAGTAGCTCCCCCTCAGCCCGGCCGTCCCCGTGGGGGTGCGCAGAACGGTGGAGGGGACCGTGGTCAGCGGGAGGTCGCCCTTGGTTCCCTGGGCGTGCGTGACCTTGACGGTGCTTCCGGCGCGGGCACGGATCGCGTCGAGGGGCGTGGTCCAGGTGCCGGGGTCGACGTACGTGGAGCCGGACACGCCGGTGAAGGTGTCGGTCCCCGCCGGGCCGATGACGGCGAGCGACCTCACGGCGCCGGTGAGCGGCAGGGCCGAGGACCGGTTGGCGAGGAGCACCGTGGAGGCGACGGCCGCCTCGTGCGCGAGGTCCTTGTGCGCCTGGGTGCTGACGTCGCCCGCCGGGGTCGGGACGGGGTGGTCGAAGAGGCCGTTCGCGAACATGGTGACGAGGATGCGACGGGCCGCGTCGTCGAGGCGGGCGGCCGGTATCGCGCCGCCGGTGAGGGAACCCGCCGGGATCTGGACGGCGCCGGGACCGAGCCCGGCGAGGTCCATGCCCGCCCGGGCCGCGGCCACCTGGTCGTCCCCGGCCCAGAAGTCGGGCACGGTGTATCCCTGGAGGCCCATCCCCTTCTTCAGGTCGTCGAACAGGCCGGCGTGCCGCGTCGCGAAGGTGCCGTTGATCTTCGGGTACGCCATCATCACCGAGGTGGCGGGGGCGGCTGCGATCACGCGCCGGAAGGGCGCCTGGTAGTACTCGTGGAGCGCGCGGTCGGACACCTTGGTGTCGACGAAGAAGCGGTCGACTTCCTGGGTGTAGGCGGCGAAGTGCTTGAGCGTGGCCGCCATGTGCTGGGACTGGAGGGCCACGGTGAGGGCGGCTCCCAGGCGTCCGGCGAGCACCGGGTCCTCGCCCATGGCCTCGGCCTGACGGCCGAAGTGCCAGGTCCGGATCAGGTCGATGGTGGGGCCGAGGGCGTTGTTGTAGCCCTTGGCGCGGCCCTCGGCGCCGATGGCCCTGCCGATCCTGCCCGCGAGCGCCTCGTCGAAGGTGGCCGCCTGGGCCACGGGGACGGGGAAGGCGGTGACGCCCGTCTCGCCGCGCAGCCCCGCGGAGGCGTCGACCATGGCGAGGGCCGGGATGCCCAGGTGGGCGACGGCGGCGAAGTCGCAGCGTACGAGGGCTTCCTTCTCCTCGGCCGTCATGCGGGCGAGGAGTGCGGCGGCCCTCTCCCGCGCGGCGGCAGCCGGCGCGGCGACCGCTCGGTCGGTGACCGCGGGGGCCATGCTCGCGGCAAGGGCCGTGAAGACTGCGGCGGATAGGAACGTTCGTCGGTTCACAGCGGCTCTCCGGACTGACATGGCGGCTGTACGACACGCCGCCGCGGGTTGGGGGGAGGTGAGGCCGGCCGAGGGGTCAGGTCACGGCCGGCCTCGGCTCGTCGGGCTCTCTGAGCTGCCGGGTGTTCTCGCTTCTGGCCGAAGGAATTCTCATCGCATCCCCGATGAGCTCTCGGCACCGCAGCCGTATCAAGCCACGAGGCTATTCCCAGCAGGCTGGAAACTATGACCTATTCCTATGGGGGTCAAGCTCCCTGCACCTCCTGTTTTAAATGGCCTCTGACCAGCTAGTTTCCCTATCCAGAATTGAATGTCCGCATAAAATTTCAATTGAACGGAACGCCGGAACGCCTTGCCATCGACGCCCTGGATGGTCCGCATTCACAAGACAGATGAAAGCCCGACGCATCGTGTGACGCGTCGGGCTGTCGCTGTTCGTGTGGGCGACGGGGTCAGGCCGCCGCCCCGAGTTCGGCGGTGTTCAGAGTGTGGTCGCCCGGCCCCAGGACGAGCGGTGCGCAGCCGGGCAGTTCTGCCGTGGCCGAGCACCCCTGCGGGACCGTGACGTCGGCCGTCATACCGGTGGCGGTGAGCTCCCAGGACAGTGCGGCCGTCCCGTAGGGCGTGTCGTGGCGGACACGGGCCCAGGTGATTCCGCCGCCCGGGCGGGGGCGGAAGGAGAGCCGGCGGTAGCCGGGGGCGGTGGCGGTGATGCCGCCGACCACGCGGTGCAGCCAGTCGGCGACGGCCCCGAGCGCGTAGTGGTTGAAGCTGGTCATCCCGCCGGGGTTGAGGGTGCCGTCGGGACGCAGACTGTCCCAGCGCTCCCAGATCGTGGTCGCTCCCATGGTCACGGTGTAGAGCCAGGAGGGGCACTCGGTCTGCATCAACAGCCGGTAGGCGACGTCGAGATGACCGTTGTCGGCGAGAGCGTCACAGATGAGGGGGGTGCCGACGAAGCCGGTGGAGACGCGCGCGCCGTCGGCGAGCACGATCTCGGCGAGGCGGTCGGCGGCCGGTCGGCGCTGCTCCGGGGTGAGCAGGCCGAAAGCGAGGGCGACCGCGTACGCCGTGGCGCTGTCGCTGGTCAGCCGGGCCGCGGGCAGGACGTACCGGTGCCGGAAGGCGGCGGCGACCTCGTCGGCGAGTGCCGCGTAGCGTGCGGCGTCCGTGTCGATCCCCAACTCCCGCGCGGCCAGTGCCAGATGCCGGGCGGAGTGGGCGAAGTACGCGGTGGCGACGAGGTAGCGGTCGGTGCGGCCCGCCGCCGGGTCGTCCGGCGGGGCGGCCGGGTCGAGCCAGTCCCCCAACTGGACGCCGGTGTCCCACAGGCGGGTGGGCCCGGCGAGGCGTTCGACCAGGTCGACCCACGCCTTGGCCATGGGGTGGTGGCGGCGCAGGAGTTCCCGGTCACCGAAGCGCTGGAAGAGCGTCCAGGGGGTGAGGGTGGCGACGTCCCCCCAGGCGGCGCCGGGGTGGATCGGCGTCCACATCGGCTCACCCGGGATGACCGGGACGTACCACGGGATCGTGCCGTCCGGGAGCTGTTCGAGGCCGACGTCGGTGAGCCAGGAGTCGAGCAGGCCGGCGCAGTCGTAGAGGAAGCTCGCCGTCGGGGCGAAGACCTGGATGTCGCCGGTCCAGCCGAGGCGCTCGTCGCGCTGGGGGCAGTCGGTGGGCAGGTCGACGAAGTTGCCGCGCATGCTCCACACGACGTTCTCGTGCAGGCGGTTGACGAGCGGGTCGCTGCACTCGAACCAACCGGTGCGGCGCATGTCCGTGTGGTACACGCGGGCGGTCACCTGACCCGCCGTCAGCTCTCCCGGCCAGCCGGTGATCTCGGCGTACCGGAAGCCGTGCAGGGTGAAGCGGGGTTCCCAGGTGAGCGGTCCGCCGCCGGAGAGGACCAGGGTGTCGACGGACGTCGCCTCGCGCAGGGGGCGGGTGGCCAGTTCACCGTCCTGGAGGACTTCGGCGTGCCGCAGGGTGAGGGTGGTGCCGGCCGGTCCGTCGACGGTGACGCGGAGTCGGCCGACGAGGTTCTGTCCGAAGTCGAGCAGGTGACGTCCGTCGGCGGTACGGGTGACGGTGGCCGGGGCGATCTCCTCGGTGCAGCGTACGGGCGGCCCGAGCGGGGCGACGAGGGTGGCGGGGTCGCGTGTGCCCGTGCGGACCGGTGTCCAGTCCCCCGTGCCGGCCGCCGAGGGTGTGGCCCACGCGGGGTCGTGCAGGCGGGCGTCGAAGGTCTCCCCCTCGTAGAGGCCGCTGGTGAGGATCGGGCCGGGCGCCGCTTTCCAGGTTCCGTCGGTGGCGACGACCTGGGTGGTGCCGTCGTCGTACTCCACCTCCAACTGGGCGATGAGGGACTGGTCGGTGCCGTAGATGTTGCGGGTGCCGCCGTCGAAGCCGTACTTGCCGCGGTACCAGCCGTCGCCGAGCCAGGCACCGACGGTGTTCGCGCCCTCGGTGAGGTGGGCGGTGACGTCGTGGGTGCGGTAGCGCAGGCGGTGCGGGTAGACGGTCCAGCCCGGTGCGAGGGTCTCGTCGCCGACGCGGTGGCCGTTGATCTCGACCTCGTACAGGCCGTGAGCGGTGACGTGGAGGCGGGCGCGGGCGACGGTGCGGTGGAGGTGGAAGTCCTTGCGCACACGGGCCGGGCGTCGCTCGCCGGCGGGGTCCTCGTCCCAGTCGGCGCTCACGGGTACGGCCTGCCAGTCGGCGGGATCGAGGAGCCCGGCCTCGACGTCCCTCGGCGCGCTCCACTCCGAGGGGTGGGCGGCGCCGGGGGCCCAGACGCGGACTCGTACGGTGGCGCGTTCCCGGGACGTCAGCGCGTCACCGGGCCAGGGGACCAGGACCTGCTCGGCGCTGTCGACGCGCCCGGTGCGGCGGACGCCGCCACGGCGTTCGACCTCCAGCTCGTACCCGGTCTGGCGGCCGGTGCCTGTCGGCAGGGTCCAGCTCAGTCGGGGGGAGGCGACTCCGATGCCGAGGCCGTCCGGCAGGTGTTCGAAGCTGACCGGGGAGGGCTGAGGGGGGAGCAAGGGGTGACCCTTCTTTCACATGTGGTCACACGCGGGAGCGTGAGGGGGTGCGGGGTGAGCCGTCCTCACCGAAGCGAGGTCCGGGGAGGACGGCTCGCCCGGGCGAGGGCCGGCGTCAGCCCTTGAGCGCTCCCGAGGTGAGGCCCTTCATGACCTTCTGGTTGAGGAAGAGGTAGATCAGGAGGGTGCCGAAGACGTTGATGCAGATGGCCGCGAAGAGGGGGCCGTACTGGGTGGCGCCGAAGTCGCCGGTGAAGTTGAGCAGGCCGACCTGGATGGTGCGCAGGTCCTGGCCGTTGGTGAAGGTCAGCGCGATGAGCAGGTCGTTCCAGATGAAGAAGAACTGCACCAGGCCGACGGTGAGCAGGGCGTTGCGGACCAGGGGGAGGCTGATGGTCCAGAAGGCGCGCAGGATGCCGGCGCCGTCGATGGTGGCGGCCTCGAACAGCTCGCGGGGGACGCCGCGGTAGTAGGTGGCCATCATGAAGACGGTCAGGGGCAGGCCGGTGCCGGTGTAGGTGAGGATCAGCGGCCACAGGGTGCCGGACAGGCCGGTCTGGAAGTACACGGTGAACAGGGGCAGCAGGATCATCTGCGGCGGGACCATCATGCCCGCGAGGAACACGAGCAGCGTGAGGCTGCGGCCCTTCCACACCATGACCTGGAGGGCGAACCCGGCGGCGGTGCCCAGCAGCAGCATCAGGGCGAGGGCGGGGACGACGGCGAGCAGGCTGTTCTGGACGTAGAGGCCGATGTGGCCGGTGGTCCACGCCTCGGTGTAGTTGCCCCATTCCCAGGTGGTGGGCAGGGACCAGGTGGAGTTGTTCAGGTAGTCGTCGTTGGACTTCAGGGAGGTGAGGAACATCCAGATCATCGGGTAGATCTCGACGACCAGGAGGAGGCCGACGACGATCCTGACCCAGAGGCGGCTTCCCCGGCGGCCGCGCCGGGCCCGGGGGGTCCGCGCGGCGTGCCCGGAGCCGCTCACGGGGCTCTTCACGGGTGTGTCGATGGTGGCCATGTCTCTCAGCCCTCCGTGAGGTCGCGCCGCGAGACGCGGTAGACGACCAGGCTCACCAGCAGGCACACGACGGTCAGCAGCAGCGCGATGGTGCTGCCGTAGCCGTAGTCGCCGTAGGTGAACGACGTCTGGAACATGTACAGGGTCAGCGGTGTGGTCCCCGTGCCGGGGCCGCCGCCCGTCAGGGCGACGATCGAGTCGAAGACCTTCAGCGTGCCGTTGATGCTGAAGATCAGCGAGGACATCAGGACGGGCAGGGAGAGCGGCAGCACGATGTGGCGGACGAGCCTCAGGCCCGTGGCCCCGTCCAGGCGGGCCGACTCCAGGACCTCGTCGGGTATGTCGACCAGGCCGGCGAAGAGCAGGACGGCGTAGAAGCCCATGGAGCGCCAGATGTCCATGGCGATCAGCACCCAGAAGGCGCTGCCGGCGCTGCCGAAGAAGTCGACGGAGTCGATGCCGACGGCGTTGAGCAGGGAGTTGACCGGGCCGGTCTGCGGGGCGACCTGGAAGAACTTCTGGAAGAGCAGGCCGACGGCGACGGTGGGCAGCACGACCGGGAAGAACACCAGGGTGCGGACGAGCGCCGAGGCGCGCTTGAGGAAGAAGACGTAGAGCAGCGCCAGCAGATACCCGGCGACCACCTGGCCGGCGGTGACGACGACGGCGTACTTGAGGGTGAACCAGAGCGCGTCGTGGACGGCCGGGTCGTCCATGAGGCGGGAGAAGTTGGCGGCACCGTTGCCGGTGAAGCCGTTGATCGTGTTGCCCTTGGTGAAGGAGTACCCGAGTGACCACACCATGGGGACCAGCATGATCAGGGAGTAGACGAGGAGGGCGGGACCGAGCAGGATCGCGATGGCCCTGCGGTCACCGAGTACGCGGTGCATGGGTGGTGTCCACTTTCTTCGGAGGGACGGGGGCGGCCCGCGCGCGGCGGGGCGGTGAAGGGCGTACGGGCCGTCCCCGGCCGGTCACTGGGCGGCCAGCGCGTCCTGAACGGTCTGCATGAACTGCTCGGGGCTGGTGCTGCCGCTGACCAGGCCCGCCGCGTTCTGCTGGCTGACGGTGGTGGCCTTGGTGCTGAACAGCGCCTCGAACCACAGCACGTTCCGCTTCGAGGCGCTGATGGTGTCGCGCACCTGGGTGGTGACCTCGTTGGCGTCCTTCACCTCGGTGTTCACCTTGAAGCCCGAGATGGAGCCGTGGTCCTTCAGTGCGGTGGAGCCGTAGTTCTTCGCGATGCAGGAGACCCAGTCCCCCGTCTTCTCGTCGAAGGACTTGTCGGCAAGGGTGATGCCCAGGCCGACGTTGGACGGGTACTGGTCGACGGAGCCCTTGCCCCCGGTCACGGCCGGGAAGGGCATGAATCCGGTGTTCTCCGCGCCGATCTTGTTCTGCTGGTCGTCGGAGATGTTCGCCAGTGCCCAGCTGCCCATGTAGAACATGGCGGCCTTGCCCGTGAGGAACTGGTTCATCGCCGTGTCGTAGTCGATGGAGCCGACGCCCTTGCCGAAGTAGCCCTTCTCACCGAGGGCGGCGACCTCCTCGGCCGCCTTCACGTACTCCGGGTCGGTCAGTTTCGCCTTGCCGTCGGCCACCTTCTGCAGCGCGTCCGGGCCGAGGCTGCGGTAGAGGTAGCCGCTGATCAACCGGGTGAGCGGCCAGCCCTGCTGACCGGAGGCGGAGAACGGCTGGACGCCCTCCGACTCCAGCTTCGCCGCTGCCGAGACCAGTTCCTCCCAGGTGCCGGGCACCTTGAGGCCGTTGTCCGCGAAGAGCTTCTTGTTGTAGAAGACGCCCTCGATGTTGTACTCGTACGGCAGGACCTGGAGTTTCCCGCCGTAGAGCGCCTTGATGGTGGAGACGGCGGCCGGCTCCAGCCGGCCGAGGACCCCCAGTTCCTCCAGCTTCGCCTCCAGGTCGGCGACCTGCCCGGACCTGGCCAGCTGCTGGGTGAGCGCGGGGGCGTTGCCGGCGGCGAACTGCACCGGCAGGGCGTCCTGGCCGGCCAGCAACTGGAGCTTCTGGTCCAGGCTCGCCTGCGGAACGGTCTCCACCTTCAGCGGCAGCGCGTCGTTCGCGGCCTTGCAGGCGTCCTTGGACAGGGAGGTCAGCGCCGTCTTCACCGTGGTGTTCTCGGTGACGCTCAGGTAGTCGAAGTTCTCGGGGGCGGAGGCGGAACCACCGGCCCCGCTTCCGCCGCACGCGGTGGCGAGCAGCGCGAGCGAGGCGGTGCCGGCGGTGAGCAGGCTCAGTCGCGCCCGACGGGCGCGGGAGGTACGAAGGGGCACGGGAGACTCCCAAAGATCATGACGAGAGGGCGAGGTGCGTGAAGGAGCGCCATGGGCGACGAGCGGGCCCGGCAGCACGCGGGCAGCGACCCGGCGGAGTGTGTAAAACGTTCTCCGCACCGAGTGGGCAACACCCTGCACCGCTCCCCCGCCACCGTCAAGACACAAGCGGGTAACACCGCGGTGATGAGCAGAAGACTTGACGGCGAGCGGGGAGTAGCGTGTAGACCGTTACACCTACGACTACAGAACCCGGGACGTGGACCATGGACGGGGCTTCCGCAGCCAAGCCGAACAAGCGTGTGACCATCACCGACGTCGCCCGGCACGCGGGCGTGTCCACGGCCGCCGTCTCCAAGGTGATGCGCAACGCCTACGGCGTGAGCGAGGCCATGCGGGAGAAGGTCCAGGCGGCCATCGCCGACCTGGACTACCGTCCGCACGCGGCGGCACGCGGGATGCGCGGCCGGACGTACACCATCGGCGTGCTGCTGGACAACGTCCGCAACGCGTTCTTCGCCGACATCCTCGACGGCATCCGGGACGAGCTCCGCCACACCGACTACACGGTGCTGATCGGTGCGGCCGGCTTCGACCCGGAGGAACAGGCCAGGACCATCCGCTCCCTGGTCGACCGGCAGATGGACGGGCTGATCCTCATCGCCCCGGGAACGCCCCGCGCGGAGGTGCTGGCCACGGCCGCGTCGACGCCGACCGTGGTCATCGGGCACCACGACGCCTCCGACGCCTACGACTCGGTCGTCGACGCCGACGACCTCGGCGCCGGCCTGGTGGTGGACCACCTGGTCTCGCTCGGCCACCGCGACATCGCCCTGGTCTCGGCGCCGGGTACGCGGGCCAACAAGTGGAGGCGCACGCCGGAGGCCGTGCTGAGCGAGGGCTATCTGCACGCGATGGAGCGGCACGGACTCGCCCGGTTCGCGAGGGTCCAGCACACCGCCTACTCCGACGACGGCGGCTTCAAGGCGGGCATGACCCTGCTGACGGCCGACCGGCCGCCGACCGCCGTGATGACCGGTGCGGACGTCGCGGCACTGGGCGTCTACCGCGCCGCGCACGAACTCGGCCTGCGCATCCCCCGGGACCTGTCGCTCGCCGGCTACAACAACACCGCGCTCGCCGCCCTGGCGCCCGTGCAGCTGACCAGCGTGGACCAGGCGGGGCACACCATGGGGTCCGCCGCCGCCCGGATGCTCGTCGAGCGCGTCGAACGCCGAAGGGACAGACCCATGCAGACCACGATGACCCCCCGTCTGGTGGTGCGCTCCACCACCGGCGCGCCGCACGGGGGCTAGGCCGTGGACCGGCGGCCGGCCGGCGCGCCCACGGCACACCGCGAACGCGGTCCCGCCGGAGGAGCGGCCGTGGCCGGACCTGTGGGCCGCGCACGTTCCCGGGTCGGCATCAAGGACGTGGCACGGGAGGCCGGCGTCTCGCTCGGCACCGTCTCCAATGTCCTCAACCGGCCCGAGATCGTGTCCGAGGGGACGCGCTCGCGGGTCCTGGAAGTGATCGACTCCCTCGGTTACATCCGGGCCGAGGGCGCCCGGCAGCTGCGCGGGTGGGCCTCCCGGGTGATCGCCGTCATGGTGCTCGACATGGCGAACCCGTTCTTCACCGCCCTGGCCTCCGGGGTGGAGCAGGCCGCCCGTGAGGCGGACCTCGGCGTCATGGTCTGCACGGGGGCCCACGATCCGACGGAGGCGGCACGCCATCTGGCGCTGATCACCTCGCACCAGGTCCGCGGCGCCGTCCTGGCCTCCGGCGACGGAGTCGGACGCACCGTCGCGGCCTTCCGCCGCAACGCGGTTCCCTTCGTCATGGCCGACCAGTACGCGCCCCAGCCCGCCGCCTGCTCCATAGGTATCGACGACGTGGCGGGCGGCCGGGCCGCCGTACGTCACCTGGTCGAGCGGGGCCACCGCTCCCTCGCCTACGTCAGCGGCCCCGACCGCCTCCAGCAGGTGCGGGACCGGCGGCGGGGCGCCCTCACCGCGATCAGCGAGTCCGGCCTGCCGTCCACCGCGCTGAGGGAACTGCCCTGCGACGCGCTCACGGTGACGGCCGGCAAGGACGCCGGACATCGCATCCTCGGCCTGCCCGTGCGGCCCACCGCCGTCTTCTGTGCCAACGACCTGCTCGCCCTCGGTGTCCTGCAAGCCCTGTACGAGGCCGGCCTCAGAGTGCCGGACGACATCGCGGTGGTCGGATACGACGACATCGAGTTCGCCGCGTCGGCCGTGGTACCGCTCACCTCGGTACGCCGGCCGGCGTCCGCCATGGGACGCCGGGCCGGCCGACTGCTGATCGAGGACACGGCCCACGGGCTCGGCCACACGCACAGCCACGTCGTGCTCCAGCCCGAACTGGTCGTGCGCCGGTCGACGATGGCGGCTCCCGCGCGCTGACCGGACCCGCTCGGGGCGGCGGGGAACGGGTGGGGGACCGGCGACGGGAACGGCGGGGGAAGCGGGCACGACGGTTCTCCGGCTGGCGGTACGGGAGTTCGGCCCCGGAGCCGACGAAGGGATCCGGCCGACGGCGGACGGCGTCGGGCGGGGGCGCGCCGACGTGCCTCGTCCGAGCATGCGTCCCGTCGGGCGGTCTGCGACAGCCCTGCCGTGATGCACGTCGCGGATGGCTTCCATCCGTCCCGTGGATGACGCCCCGCCGTTCAAGGGCGACGGGCCACCGCTCACCCCTCGGGCTCGTCGGCCATCCGTCTGCCGACCCGGGCGGCCGTCTCGCGCAGCCAGATGTGGGCCGCGTCGTGGGTGTGCACGGGATGCCACCACATGGCCTCCCGCAGCGGCACGGCCTCGTAGGGCGGCTCCACCACGCGTACGCCGGCCAGCGGTGCCAGGAGCCGGGCCAGGCGGGCCTGGATGAGGGCGATGCGCCGGGTACCGGCCACCAGCAGCGGGATGATCTGGAAGCTGTCCACCGAGACCTCGACCTGCGGCTCGATCCCCAGCATGCCGAGCTGGCGCACGGCCGGGGCGTCGTAGGTGCGCTGGTAGGTGACCCAGGGCAGTCGGGCCAGGTCCTGGCGGGTGAGACGGTCGTCGACGCTCGGATGGTCGTCGGCGACGAGGAAGACCCAACGGTCCCCGTACAGGTCGGTGGCCGGGAAGTCGCTGATGACCCCGTGCGGCATCAGCAGACCGTCGGACGTGCTCAGCAGCGAGTCCGTGGCGTCCACCACGGTGGTCGGCGTCTGCGCGAACCGCAGCCGGATGCCCGGCGCCTCCTCGTGCATGACCCGGGCCAGTTCGGCACCGAAGACCGCGACGGCGTAGTCGGACGCGATCAGCTTGAACTCCCGGTGCTCTCTGGCGGGGTCGAAGTCCGCCTGGCTGGCGAAGAGGCGCTCCAGGACGTCGTACGCCGTGGAGGTGCGGTCCAGGAGGACCTGACCGAGAGCCGTCAGCTCGTAGTGGCCACCGACGCGGGCGAGCAGGTCGTCGTCGAAGTGGCGGCGCAGCCGGGACAGGGCCGCACTCATCGCGGGCTGGCTGAGACCGACGCGCCGTCCGGCACGGGTGACGTTGCGCTCCTCCAGGAGGGCGCGCAGGGCGACGACGAGATTGAGGTCCAGGCGACTGAGATTCACAGCGTTTTCCCTAGCTGTCCGGCGGTGACCTGCGGAAATTCGTTGAGTGGATGACTGTCATCCACAGAATCGATTTCCGTGATCACGAGGGGCGGGTCCAGATTAGTGCCATCGCAATCAGGAGGACATGTCCGTGAAACCTGAAGCCGCGTCCGCCCTCTTCGCCGGACCCTTCGCCCTGGCCACCCTTTCCGCCCCCGAGGGCCACGCCTTCCCCGCTCTCGTCACCCCCGACGCCCAGGTGCTCGACCTGCGGCCCGCCCTCGGCGACGCCGGCCTGACCATGCGCGGGCTCCTCGACGCATGGGACGCGGTGGCGCCGCGGCTGGCCGCGCTGGCCGGCGACACCGTCCCCGGGCGCAGGCCGCTGGCGGAGTTCCGCGTGCACGCGCCGGTGGAGCCGCGCCAGGTGTTCCAGTCCGGGGCCAACTACCGGCAGCACGTCATCGACCTGCATGTCGCGCACCGCGCCCCGGGCGACGAACGGCCCGAGGCGGAGCGGCGCGAGGAGGCCGCTCAGATCATGGACCGGCGGGCGGCCGAGGACCTGCCGTACGTGTTCATCGGCCTGCCGAGCGCCGTCACCGGGCCGTACGACGACGTGGTGCTGCCCGCGTGGGCCGAGAAGCCCGACTGGGAACTGGAGCTGGCGGCCGTGATCGGCCGACCCGCGCACCGGGTGTCCGTCGAGGAGGCCCTCGACCACGTCGCCGGGTACACGATCGCCAACGACCTGACCGACCGTGCCACCGTCTTCCGGCGGGACATGCCGCAGATCGGCACCGACTGGCTGCGCAGCAAGAACGCGCCCGGTTTCACCCCGCTCGGCCCCTGGATCGTGCCCACCGCGTCGATCGCGGCCCCGGACGACCTGCGCCTCACGCTGCGGCTCAACGGCGAGACCATGCAGGACGAGTCCACCAAGGACATGATCTTCGACGTCGCACGGATGGTCTCCTACGCCTCGCAGACCGCCCGGCTCCTCCCCGGCGACCTGGTACTCACCGGCTCCCCCGCCGGCAACGGCATGCACTGGGGCCGGCTGCTGCGCGACGGCGACGTCATGGACGCCTCCATCACCGGGCTCGGTGCCCAGCGCACCCGCTGCGTGGCGGAGGTGGCCCGGTGACGCTCGACCGCACGGACCCCGCGGGCTCGGTCGCCCGTGCCGCGAAGGCGTACTCGAACTGGGGCCGCTGGGGCGCCGACGACGTCCTCGGCACAGTGAACTTCCTCGACGAGGCCAAGCGCCGCGAGGGCGCCGCGCTGATCCGCAAGGGCGTCAGCTTCTCCCTCTCCCAGCGGTTCGACATCAACGGCCCGCAGAAGGGCTGGCGGCGCCGTACCAACCCGGTGCACACCATGCTGGACACCGGCACCGACGCCGCGCTCGGCAACCAGGGGCTGCCGCACGGCATCGGCGGCGCCGACGACGTCATCGCGATGCCGTTGCAGTGCTCCACGCAGTGGGACGGGCTCGGCCACATCTTCGACCACGGCAAGGCGTGGAACGGCCGTGCCGCCGAGCAGGTCGTCACTTCCGACGGCGACCTGGTCACCGGCATCGAGCACATGGCCCCGCACGTCGCCGGACGCGGAGTGCTCCTCGACGTCGGCCGGGTGGTGGGCGAGGACGGTGAGCTGCCGGACGGGTTCGCGATCACCGAGGAGCACCTGACCGCCACCGCCGAAGCCCAGGACGTCCTGGTCGGCCGCGGCGACCTCGTGCTGGTACGGACGGGCCAGCTCGCCCGGGTGCGGCGCGACGGCTGGGGCGACTACGCCGGTGGGCCCGCCCCGGGGCTGTCGTTCACCGCGGCGGGCTGGCTGCACGGCAGCGAGATCGCCGCGATCGCCACCGACACCTGGGGCTTCGAGGTCCGCCCGAACGAGTTCGAGCACGCCTTCCAGCCGCTGCACCAGGTCGCCATCCCGCACATCGGGCTGCTGATCGGCGAGATGTGGGACCTGGAGGCGCTCGCCGAGGACTGCGCGGCCGACGGCGCGTACGCGTTCTGGCTCACCGCCGCGCCCCTGCCCATCACCGGTGCGGTCGGCTCGCCCGTCAACCCGATCGCCGTCAAGTAGACAGAGGAACAAGGGAGTTCCCCATGACCCAACCCCGCACGGTCCTCGTCGTCGGCGGCGGCGCGGCCGGCAACGCCGTGACGATCCTGCTGCGCCGCGCCGGTCTCACCGTGGACCTGGTCGAGGCCAAGGACGACTGGAACGCCACCGCAGGCTCCGGCATCACCCTCCAGGGCAACGCCCTGCGCGTCCTGCGCGAACTCGGCGTCTGGGAGCAGGTGGAGGCAGCCGGCTACGGCTTCGGCTCGGTCGGCATCACCGCCCCCGACGGCACCGTCCTGCACGCCCAGGACGACCTGCGCACCGGAGGCGACGACCTGCCCGCCACCGTCGGCATGCAACGCCCCCGCCTCCAGCGGATCCTCATCGACGCCGTGCGCGCCAGCGGCGCCACCGTCCTGCTCGGCACCACCGCGGAGATCCTCGACCAGGACCCCGACGGTGTCCTGGTCCGTCTCTCCGACGGCTCCCGCCGCCGCTACGACCTGGTGATCGCCGCCGACGGACTGGGCTCCACCACCCGCTCCGCGATCGGCATCACGGACAAGCCCGAGCCGACCGGCATGGCCATCTGGCGCGTCGAGGCCCCGCGTCCGGCCGGTGTGACCCGTACCGACCTCGCCTACGGCGGGCCCGCCTACATCGCCGGCTACTGCCCCACCAGCGAGACCACCCTCTACGCGTACGCCGTCGAGGCCAACCGCGACCGCGCCTCCATACCGCCCGCGTCCTACGCGGACGAGATGCGCCGCCTCACCCGGCACTACGGCGGGTTCTGGCCCGAGATCACCGCACACATCACCGACCCGGCGAAGGTCAACTACACCTGGTTCGACCGGATGCTGGTCGAGGGCTCCTGGCACCGCGGCCGGGTCGTCCTGGCCGGTGACGCCGCCCACTGCTGTCCGCCCACCCTCGCCCAGGGCGCCGCCCTCTCCCTGGAGGACGCCCGGGTGCTCGCCGAGCTGCTCACCGAGTCCGACACCTGGGACGACGCGCTGTTCCAGGCGTACTACGAGCGGCGGATCGCCCGGGTCCGCCCGGTGGTGGAGGCGTCCGTGCAGATCGGGCGGTGGCAGCTCGACGGGGTGCGGGACGCCGACGTGCCGGGCCTGATGGCCCGCACCATGACCATGCTCCGGGAGCTGCCGTGACGTCCCCGGTGCCACGGGCGAGCGCCCCGCGGACGCGGGCGAGCGCCCCGACGGTGGACGTGCACGCCCACGTCCTGCTGCCCGAGATCGAGGCCCTGGTCGAGGGCCGGCCGGGTCTGACCGAGGCACGGGCGCTGGACGCCCGACGCAACGGCCCGGCCGCCCTCGCGGTCAGCGGGCCGATGGTCCGCGAGCGCTTCCCGCGGCTGACGGACACGGCCGTGCGCCTCGCGGCGATGGACGCCCAGGGCGTGGACGTCCAACTGGTCAGCCCCTCCCCGTCCCACTACCACTACTGGGCCGACGAGCCGACCGCGGAGAAGGTGTACCGGCTCGCCCACGAGGCGACGGCCGCCCACTGCGCCGCCGCCCCCGACCGGCTGCTCGGGCTGGGGCTCGTCCCGCTCCAGCACCCCCGACTCGCCGTCGAGGCGCTCGACCACGCCCTCG
Organism: Streptomyces ambofaciens ATCC 23877; assembly: GCF_001267885.1. Taxonomy (NCBI): domain Bacteria; kingdom Bacillati; phylum Actinomycetota; class Actinomycetes; order Kitasatosporales; family Streptomycetaceae; genus Streptomyces; species Streptomyces ambofaciens. The sequence continues at coordinate 1,117,510 of NZ_CP012382.1, forward strand.
CGCAGGGGCTGCTCGGCGTGGAGATCTCCAGCCACGCCCCCGGCCGCGAACTCTCGGACCCGGCGTACGAACCCTTCTGGTCCCGAGCCGCGGAGACCGGTGCCCTGCTTTTCCTGCACCCCTTCGGCTGCACCCTCGACGAGCGCCTGGACCAGTGGTACCTGTCCAACACCGTCGGCCAGCCCACCGAGAACGCCGTCGCGCTCTCCCACCTGATCTTCTCCGGCGTACTCGACCGGCACCCCGGCCTGAAGGTGATCGCCGCGCACGGCGGTGGCTACCTGCCCACCCACATCGGCCGCTCCGACCACGCCTGGTCGGCCCGCCCCGACGCGGGCGCCGGCTGCGCCCACCCGCCCAGCAGCTACCTGAAGCGGCTGTACTTCGACTCCCTCGTCCACGACCCGCACGTCCTGCGGGAACTGGTGCGCGTCGCCGGGGCCGACCGGGTGCTGCTCGGCTCCGACTTCCCCTTCGACATGGGCTCCGAGGACCCCGTGGGCGCCCTGCGCGCCGCCCGGCTGACCGACTCCGACTTCCACGCCGTACGAGGCGGCAACGCCGCCGCCCTGATCGGGAAGGACTGATCCCGCCATGCGCCTGCTCACCCACCTGAGGCACGTCGACCTCGCCGTGCCCGACTACGACAAGCAGCTCGACTTCTACTCGGGCGTCTGGGGCCTGTCCAAGGTCGCCGAGGACTCCGGCGTCTCCTTCCTGGCCGCCGAGGGCTCCCCCGAGCAGTACGTCGTCCGGCTCCGCAAGGCCGACGAGAAGCGGCTCGACCTGGTCTCCTACGGTGCCGCGTCCGCCGCCGACGTCGACACCCTCGCCGAGCGGCTCCTCGCGGGCGGCGTACAGCTGATCTCCCGGCCCGGCAAGGTCGACACCCCCGGTGGCGGATACGGCTTCCGCTTCTTCGACGTCGACGGACGCACCATCGAGGTCTCCGCCGACGTCGAGGTCAGGCAGCACCGCAAGATCGAGGAGAAGGAGTCGATCCCGGTCAAGCTGAGCCACGTCGTCCTCAACTCCCCCGACCTGAACCGCACGCGTGAGTGGTACGAGCGCCACCTCGGTTTCGCGCTCTCCGACACCCTCAGCTCGCCGCACATGGGCGAGGTCATGCACTTCATGCGGATCAGCAGCCAGCACCACTCCATGGCACTGGCCAAGGGCCCGCACACCTCGCTGCACCACGTCTCCTTCGAGATGCGCGGCATCGACGAGTACATGCGCGGCTCGGGCCGTGTCATCCGGGCGGGCTTCAAGAAGGTGTGGGGTCCGGGCCGGCACATGGCCGGGGACAACACCTTCACGTACTTCCTCGACCCGCACGGCAACACCGTCGAGTACACCACCGAGCTGGAGAACCTGGACGAGGACACCTGGCACCCCCACGTCTACGACTTCTCCCAGCCCGAGGTCACCGACCAGTGGGGCACCGCCAACCCCATGAACGAACTGGTCGCCAAGGAGTCCTTCAACGACCCCGACCGCGGCGTCTTCGTCGCCCCGCCGGTCTGAGCCACTGCTCCGACTCCGGGGACGCGGCGGTACGGCCCTGCCCTGACGCGCGCTGCCGCGTCCCCGGTACCTCGTGCCCCACTCGCGTGTGGTGGCGCACCACCTGTCGGGCGCGGCGGACGGTCTCCCGCCGTCGGCGGGCGCACGGCTCTCGTTGCCCGGCCGGTGCGGGATCACGGTCTGCCCGCAGCCGTGGTCGGCGCACGCGCCAGGCACACACCGATGCCGGAGGGGTCGACGGGGCACCGGCCGCCACGTGTGCGCGGACGCTGCGCCCGGCCATCCGGCGCCGGCCGGTCCCACACGGTTCACCGACCGCCGGTGGCCAGGCGGCGGCCCGCGTCCCCGCCCGGGCGGCCGGACACCGGGCCGTAGCACCGTGGGCCACGACCTCATGCGCATCCCCCTCCCCCGAACACCCACCGCTGGAGCCGCACCATGCGTTTCGCCGCGTACGAACACCGACAGCGCCACCGGGTGGCGGTCGTCGAAGAGGACGGCACCCTCCTCCCCCTGCCGGGTGTCACCTCGCTCACCGCACTGATCCAGGAGACCGGCGGGCTCCCCGGACTGCTCGCCGCCGGCGCGGCGGCCCTCGACGTGCCTCCCGGCCCGCACGTCTCCCAGGTCCGGCTGCTGCCCCCGCTGCGGCCCGCCTCGGTACGGGACTTCGTGACCTTCGAGGAGCACGTCGAAGGGGTGCGCCGCTCCGTGGAGGGCACCGGCGGCGTCCCCGAGCAGTGGTACGCGGCCCCGACCTTCTACTTCACCAACCCGCACGCGATCTACGGCCCCGGGGAGGGCGTCCCCGTACCGCCCGGTTCGGCCGTGCTCGACTTCGAACTGGAGGTGGGCGCGGTGATCGGCCGGGAGGGCCGGGACCTCACACCCGAGCAGGCCCGCGACCACATCGTCGGTTACACCGTCTTCAACGACTGGTCCGCGCGGGACCTCCAGAGCGCGGAGATGAAGGTGGGCCTCGGCCCCTGCAAGGGCAAGGACACCGCGACCACCCTCGGTCCGTACCTGGTCACCGCCGACGAGCTGGAGCCGCACCGGGACGCCGACGGCTTCCTGCGGCTGGCGCTCACCGCCTCGGTGAACGGCGAGACCGTCGGCGAGGACCTGCTGTCGCACATGAGCTGGACGTTCGAGGAGATGACCGCCTACGCCTCCCGCGGCACCCGCGTCGTCCCCGCCGACGTCCTCGGCTCCGGCACCTGCGGCAACGGCGGCTGCCTCGCCGAGCTCTGGGGCCGGCGCGGCGAGCGGACCCCGCCGCCGCTGCGGCCGGGCGACACCGTCACCCTCACCGTCGAAGGCCTCGGCACCCTCACCAACACCGTCGTCCCCGGCGTCGAGCCCGTCCCCCTCCCCGCGGGCCGCCGCCGCTCCCGGGAGCGGACGTGAGCGACCTGCACCCCAAGCGGCTGCTCGGCAAGGTCGTCGTCGTCACCGGCGCGGCGCGCGGACAGGGCGCCGCGGAGGCGGAGTTGCTGACCCGGGAGGGTGCCCGGGTCATCGCCACCGATGTGACCGAGGCGCCCGGCTGCCGGCGGCTCGACGTCAGCAGCGAGCAGGACTGGGCCGAACTCGCCGCCGAGCTGCGCGCGTCGTACGGGCAGGTGCACGGCCTGGTCAACAACGCCGGCGTCACCTGGCGGGCCCGCCTCGCCGACGTGCGCCCCGGCGACATGGCCCGTGTCCACGCGGTCAACGTCACCGGTCCGCTCCTCGGCATCCAGCACCTGGCCCCGCTCATGCCGGCGGGCTCCTCGGTCGTCAACGTCGGTTCCTCGGCGGCCCTCACCGCGCACTACCCGGTCGCCTACACCACCAGCAAGTGGGCCCTGCGCGGCCTGTCGAAGACCGCCGCCCTGGAGCTGGGCCCCCGCGGCATCCGCGTCAACACCATCCACCCCGGTCACATCGAGACCGAGATGACCGCCTCCGCCGCGCCCGCCTTCCGCGAGGCAAGCATCCGCGAGACACCACTCGGCCGCACCGGCACCGTCGGCGAGGTGGCGCCCCTGGTGGTGTTCCTGCTCTCCGACGACGCGTCGTTCATCAGCGGCGCGGAGATCCCGGTGGACGGGGGCATGACCGCCCACGGCGGCGTCAAGTCCGTCTCTGACGCCCTGCGCGGGGGGACGCCGTGATGCGGCTGGAAGGCAAGGTGGTCCTGGTCCCGGGGACCGCGCGCGGCCGGGGCCGGGCCGCCGCGCTGCGGTTCGCCGCCGAGGGTGCCCTCGTGGTCGGCGGCGACCTGCTGCACGAGGAGGCCGTGGAGACCCGGCGGCTCATCGCCCGTGAGGGTGGCACCGCCCTCACCCCCGGCCCGCTCGACGTCACCGACGAGGAGGCCGTGCGCGCCTGGGCCGAGGAGGCGGTGGACGCGTTCGGCGGCATCGACGTCGTGTACGCGGACGCGGATGCCCCGCGGCGCGGGGCGACCGGCGGCCGGCCGCACACGGACTTCGCGGACACGACGTGCGCCGGGCTGCACCCGGTGCGGCTGACCGTCCGGGCGGCCTGGCCGCACCTGGTGCGCAGCCGCGGCTGCGTCGTGACCGTCGGCTCGACCGCGGGACCGGCCGGCTCGCCCGCCCACCGCAGGACGGCCCGGTCCGCGGCGAAGGGCGCCGTCGTCGCCCTCACCCGCCGACTCGCCGCCGAAGGAGCACCGCACGGCGTCCGTGTGAACTGTGTGCGCCCCGGGAGCACCGACACCGAGGGCTCGCAGGGCGGCCCGCTCGCCGGCGAGCACCCGAGGAGCGACGTCCGCGGCCACGTCCCGCGCGGACGACCGGGACATTTCGACGACTTCCTCGACGCGGCCGTCTTCCTGGCCTCCGCCGAGGCCTCCCACCTCACCGGCGCCGACCTCGTCGTGGACGGCGGCTGGTCGACCGTCCTGCCCGGCGCCCCGAACCGAAAGGCGATGCACACGTGAACAAGGTCCGCGCCGGCGCCGTCGAAGCGGTCGCCGACATCCCCGACGGCGCCTCGCTCGCCGTCGGCGGCTTCGGCCTCAGCGGCGTCCCCGAAGTCCTGATCCGCGCGCTGTACGAGCGCGGCACGTCCGGCCTGGAGGTCGTCTCCAACAACTGCGGCGTGGACGGACGCGGCCTCGGGGTCCTGCTCGCCGCCGGCCGTATAGCCCGCGTCACCGGCTCCTACGTCGGCGAGAACAAGGAGTTCGCCCGCCAGTACCTCAGCGGGGAACTGGAGGTCGAGCTCACCCCGCAAGGCACCCTCGCCGAACGCCTGCGGGCCGGCGGCGCGGGCATCCCCGCCTTCTACACCCCGGCAGGCGTCGGCAGCCAGGTCGCGAACGGCGGCCTGCCCTGGCGGTACGCGCCCGACGGCACCGTGGCCGTCACCTCCCCGCCCAAGGAGACCCGCGACTTCGCCGGCCGCGCACACGTCCTGGAGCACGGCATCACCACCGACTTCGCCCTCGTACGGGCCTGGCGCGGCGATCACCACGGCAACCTCGTCTTCCGCCGGGCCGCCGCCAACTTCAACCCCCTCGCCGCCATGGCCGGCCGCGTCACCGTCGCCGAGGTCGAGGAACTCGTCGAACCGGGCGCGCTCCACCCAGACGAGATCCACCTGCCCGGCATCTACGTGCAGCGGGTCGTCGCGCTCACCGCCGGCCAGGCCGCCGACAAGCAGATCGAGAAGAGGACGGTAAGCAACTGATGGCCTGGACCCGCGACCAGATGGCCGCCCGCGCCGCCGCCGAACTCACCGACGGCTCCTACGTCAACCTCGGCATCGGCCTGCCCACGCTGATCCCCGGCCATCTCCCGCCCGGCGTGCACGTCGTGCTGCACTCCGAGAACGGCATCCTCGGCACCGGTCCCTACCCCACCGAGGACGAGGTCGACCCCGACCTGATCAACGCCGGCAAGGAGACCGTCACCGTCCTGCCCGGCGCCTCCTTCTTCGACTCGGCGCTCTCCTTCGGCATGATCCGCGGCGGCCACATCGACACCGCCGTCCTCGGTGCCATGCAGGTCTCCGCCCGCGGCGACCTCGCCAACTGGATGATCCCCGGCAAGATGGTCAAGGGCATGGGCGGCGCCATGGACCTCGTCCACGGCGCCCGCCGCGTCATCGTCCTGATGGAACACACCGCCAAGGACGGCACCCCCAAGGTCCTCGACGAGTGCACTCTCCCCCTCACCGGCGAGCGGTGCGTCCATCGCGTCATCACCGACCTCGGGGTCCTCGACGTCACCCCCGAGGGCCTCGCCCTGGTCGAGACGGCTCCCGGCGTCACCGTCGAGGACATCACCGCCCGCACCGGCGCCGTCCTGCGGGTGGACAGCGCCTCCGCCTCCTGCTGACCGGCGACGTCCGGAAGCCCCACCCACCCACCGACCGACCATTGACACGGAGGGAACACCCTCGCAATATGATCCGTACACCAATGATTGATGTACGGATCATTTTGGGGGTCGGCCCCGCCCGCCTCCGCCCCCGGTGCCCTCCCGTGCCGCCTCAAGGAGGCCAAGTGCCCGTCACCACCTCTCCACTCCACATCGCCGTGGTCGGCGGCGGCATCGGCGGACTGGCCGCCGCGCTGGCCACCGCCCGCGCCGGCCACCGCGTGACGCTCGTGGAGCGAGCCGCCCGGTTCGCCGAGATCGGGGCCGGACTGCAACTCGCCCCGAACGCCTCCCTCGCCCTCGACGAACTCGGCGTGCTGTCCGCCGTCCGGCACACCGCCGTGGCGCCGCCCCGGCTGGTGATGATGGACGCCCTCACCGGGGAGGAGATCACCGCCCTCGACCTGCGCGGCGCGGCCTACACCGACCGCTTCGCGCACCCCTACCTGGTCACCCACCGCACCGACCTGCACGCCGCGTTGCTGGCCGCCTGCCGGGAGCATCCGGCCGTCACCCTGCACACCGGACACACCGTCACCGAGGCCGACCAGGACGGCTCAGGCGTTCACCTGCACTTCGCGGAGGCCCACGCCGGGCTGACCGCCGACGCGGTCGTCGCCGCGGACGGACTGCACTCCCGGCTGCGCCGGGCACTGGTGGGCGACGGGGAACCGGTCTGCTCCCGCTACGTCGCCTTCCGCGGCGCCCTGCCCACCGCGAGGATGACCGGCCGGATGTCCCAGCACGCCGCCTCGGAGGCGGTGATGGTCTGGGCCGGACCGCGCATGCACCTCGTGCAGTACCCGGTGCGACGCGGTGAACTGTACAACCAGGTCGCCGTGTTCGAGAGCGACCGCTACACGCCCGACTCCGACGACTGGGGCACCGAGGCCGAACTGGAGGAGCGCTTCGGCGGCTCCTGCGACGCCGTGCGCGATGCCCTGCCCCTCGTCTCCCGCGACCGGCGCTGGCCGCTGTTCGACCGCGCCCCGGTCGACTCCTGGGTGCACGGCCGGATCGCCCTCCTCGGCGACGCCGCCCACCCCATGCTCCAGTACCTCGCGCAGGGCGCCTGCCAGGCGCTCGAGGACGCCGTGGCGCTCGGCGAGGCGCTCGGCCGGTGCGCGGACCCCGCGGACGCCTTCACCGCGTACGCCGACCGGCGCCGTGCGCGGGCGGCCCGCATCCAGACCAACGCCCGCCGTTTCGGCGAGATCTGCCACCTGGAGGGCATGGGAGCCACCCTGCGCAACATGCTCCTGGCGTCCCGCGGCCCCGAGGCGTTCGACGACATCTCCTGGGTGTGGACCCCGGCCCCCGCCCCTGTTCCCGCACCGTGACCCGGCCCGCGACCCCGCGAAGGAGAAGACCGTGACGACCGACGACCTCGCCTACAAGGCCCTGGAGGGCCTGGGCGCCGCCCCGCTGTGGCGCTTCTACGGCAACCTGTTCCCCGCCCAGCCCAAGAGCCGCGCGGTGCCCTACCGCTGGAGCTGGCGCGCACTGCGCCCGCATCTTCTGCACTTCTCCCGGACCCTGTCCCTGGAGGAGGCCGAGCGCCGGGTGCTGATGCTCGTCAATCCCGGCCTCACCGATCCCCCGGCCACGGTCAACACCCTCTACGCGGGGCTGCAGATCATCCTGCCCGGGGAGACCGCGCAGGCCCACCGGCACACCTCCAACGCCTTCCGCTTCATCCTCGAGGGCGACGGTGCGTGGACCACCGTCGACGGCGAGCGGGTCTTCATGGCCCCCGGTGACCTGCTGCTCACCCCTGGCTGGCACTGGCACGACCACACCCACGAGGGCGACGCGCCGATGATCTGGCTCGACGCACTGGACCACCCCCTGGTCAACGCCCTGGAGGCGGGCTTCTACCAGCAGTACCCGCAGCGGCTCCAGCCGGTGACCAAGCCCGACGACGCCGGCAGCCGCCAGTTCCTGCACGGCCGGCTCACCCCCGCCTGGCTCTCCCAGGACGGCCCCCACTCCCCCGTCACCCGCTACACCTGGCAGGAGACCGAGCGAGCCCTGGACGCCATCGCCGACACGGCCGACGGCAGCGACGTCGACGGCGTCGTCCTGGAGTACACCAACCCCTGGACCGGCGGCCCGGTCATGCCCACCATCGGCTGCCGCGTCCAGCGACTGCGCCCCGGCTTCCAGGGCGCCGGCCGCCGCCACACGGCCTCCACCGTCTTCAACGTCGTCCGCGGCGAGGGGGCCACCATCGTCGACGGCGAACGGCTCGAGTGGTCCGAGCACGACTCCTTCGCGGTCCCCGGCTGGGCCTCCTACCGCCACGTCAACACCTCGACCGCCGCGGACGCCGTTCTCTTCTCCTACAGCGACGAGCCGGTGATGCGTTCCCTCGGCCTCTACCGCTCGGAAGACGCCGACCCCGGCGCCTGACCGCTCCCCTCCGACACCCACAAGGAAGCCACCATGCGACTGGCCCTGTTCGACAAGGGACGCCTCGGCGTCGTCGACGGCGACGACCTCGTCGACGTGACCGACCAGCTCACCGGAGCCGGCACCGCCGGCCCGGCCGGCGCGGTGCAGCGGTACATCGAGACCACCGCCCGCGGGGAGGCGGTCCGGTTCGACCTCGCCGGCCGGCCCCGGACCCCGCTGGCCGAAGCGGCCCTCCAGGCTCCGCTCCCCCTCCCCGGGAAGATCATCGGCGCACCGGTCAACTACCTCGACCACAAGGCCGAGATGGAGTACACCACGTCGGTCGCGGACCTCGGCGTCTTCCTCAAGGCGAACTCCTCCGTCATCGGACCCGGCGAGGACATCCTGCTGCCCTACTCCGACAAGCGCACCGATCAGGAGGGCGAGCTGGGCGTCGTCATCGGCCGTACCGCTGCGCACGTCAGCGCGGACGACGCCCTGGGCCACGTCTTCGGCTACACCTGCGTCCTGGACATCACCGTCCGCTCCGGCGAGGACCGCTCCACCCGCAAGTCCTTCGACACCTTCACGCCCCTGGGCCCCTGGGTCGTCACCGCCGACGAGATCCCGGACCCCGACACCCTCGACCTGCGCTGCGACGTCGGCGGCACCACCCGGCAGCGCACCAACACCGCCGACCTGATCTTCGGCGTCCGGGAGCTGATCGCCTACACCTCCTCCGTCATGACGCTGCACCCGGGCGACGTGATCGCGACCGGAACACCGGCCGGAGTCGGTCCGCTGGCCCACGGTGACCGCGTCGTCCTGGACATCGAGAAGGTCGGCCGCCTGGAGGTGGGGGTCGACGGCTCCCGTGCCACCCCCTACGAGCGGCGCCCCGGCCGTCGCGACCGCTGACCGCACGGCCGGGTGGTGCCGGACCCTCGTAGACTCCCTCACACCGGCCGTCCACCCGGCCGGCACCACCTTCGGCGGCAGACGGACGGAACACTGTGGCGCGCGCACTGGAACTGCACAACTACGTCGGGCACCTGATCCGGCGCGCGGAACAGGTGCACACCGCTCTGTGGTACCGGCACGTGTCCCAGGAGATCACCTCCCAGCAGTTCGCCGTCCTCAACGCCCTCAGCCGGGACCCCGGGATCGACCAGCGCACGCTCGCGCGCCTCACCTCGCTGGACCGCTCCACGGTCAACCACATCGTCCGCCGCCTGACCGATCAGCACTACGTCAGCCAGGTGCGCGACGAGGAGGACCGCCGACGCACCCTGCTCAGCCTCACCGACGAGGGAGGCGACCTCCTCGACTCACTGATCGGCCCCGCCGAGGAGATCAACGAGCAGCTCCTCGACTCGCTCCCCGGCGACCAGCGGCAGCAGGCCGTGGACATCCTCCGCAGGATCGCGTCGATCGAGTCACCCACCGGCGGACCGTGAAGCCGGTGGGAAGCGCTCGGCAACATCAGGGCTCACTCGGGATTCTGGTCAGCACCCCACCAGCACGGGTCGGCATGGTGGCCACGCGCATAGCCGTCTCTCGAACTATGTTGCCCCGCCACATGTGCGTCTGACCTGCGGGTTCCTACGGTATGGCGACACGCAACCGTCCCCGCAGATCCCCAGGAAGTGGTGCCGATGTCGTCGCCCGCAACCGCCCCACCAGCTCCGAACAACCTCAAGCGCATCGTCGCCGCGTCCCTCATCGGCACCACCATCGAGTGGTACGACTTCTTCCTCTACGGTTCCGCCGCCGCCCTCGTCTTCAACAAGCTGTTCTTCCCGGACTCCGACCCGCTGGTCGGCACGCTCCTGTCGTTCCTGACCTACGCCGTCGGATTCGCGGCGCGTCCGCTGGGCGCCCTGGTCTTCGGGCACTACGGCGACCGGCTCGGGCGCAAGAAGCTGCTGGTGCTCAGCCTGCTGATGATGGGCGGGGCGACCTTCGCGATCGGGCTGCTGCCCACGCACGCCACCATCGGCACGGCCGCTCCCGTGCTGCTGACCGTGCTGCGGCTGGTCCAGGGCTTCGCCCTCGGCGGTGAGTGGGGCGGGGCGGTACTGCTGGTGTCGGAGCACGGGGACGCGCGGCGGCGCGGGTTCTGGGCCTCCTGGCCGCAGACCGGTGCGCCGGCGGGCCAGCTGCTGGCGACCGGCGTGCTGTCGCTGCTGACGGCCGTGCTGTCCGACGCCGCGTTCAACAGCTGGGGCTGGCGGATACCGTTCCTGCTCTCCGGCGTCCTGGTGATGGTCGGCCTGTGGATTCGACTCTCCGTCGACGAATCGCCCGTCTTCAAGCAGGCGTTGGCGCAGGCGGAGACGCGCAAGGCCGAGGCCGAGACCGAACCGCTCCCGCTGGTCGCCGTGATGCGGCACCACTGGCGCGACGTCCTGATCGCGATGGGCGCGCGGATGGCGGAGAACATCAGCTACTACGTCATCACGGCCTTCATCCTCGTCTACGCCACGACCGCTGCCGACGTGTCCAAGCAGACCGCGCTCAACGCGGTGCTCATCGCCTCGGCCGTGCACTTCGCGGTCATCCCCGCCTGGGGCGCGCTGTCGGACCGGATCGGCCGGCGCCCCGTGTACCTGCTGGGCGCGGCCGGGGTCGGACTGTGGATGTTCCCGTTCTTCATGCTGATCGACAGCGGCGGCTTCGGCAGTCTGCTCCTCGCGGTCACCGTGGGCCTGGTGCTGCACGGCGCGATGTACGCGCCCCAGGCGGCCTTCTTCTCGGAGATGTTCGCGACCCGGATGCGGTACTCGGGTGCCTCCATCGGCGCGCAGTTCGCCTCGGTGGCCGCCGGTGCCCCCGCGCCGCTGATCGCCACCGCGCTGCTCAGCGAGTACGACAGCTCCACCCCGATCTCCCTCTACGTCATCGCCTCGGTGGTGCTGACGCTGATCGCCGTGGGGGTGGCCAAGGAGACCCGCCACCGCGACCTCGCCGAGGTCGTGCCCTCCCCCAGGGACGGGGACGGGGGCGGGATCGGCGAGGAGACGGAGGCCGCCGCATCGCGCGCACCGGGTGCACGCAGTCTCTGACCCGTCCCGGAGCCGGCCCCCGTACGCCCGTGCGTGCGGGGGTCAGTGGCGTGCCGGCGCCGACAACCGGTGCAGCCGGAGGGCCAGTTGGATCTCCAGTGCGCGCTCGGGGCTCTGCCAGTCCTCGCCCAGGAGGCGGCCGACGCGTTCCAGGCGCTGGGCGACCGTGTTCACGTGCACGTGCAGTTCGTCCTTGGTGCGGGCGGGGCTCATGCCGCAGGCGAAGTAGGCGTCCAGGGTGCGCAGGAGTTCGGTGCCGCGGCGCGCGTCGTAGGCGACGACCTGGCCGACGGTGCGCTCGACGAAACCCGTGACGTCCTGGTCGCCGGCCAGCAGCAGCCCCAGGAACCCGAAGTCCTCGGCCGCGGCGCCGTCGCCGGAGCGGCCCAGCAGCCGCAGGGCGTCGAGGCAGCGTCTCGCCTCGGTGTACGCGGTGGCCACCGCGTCGGGACGGGCGGCGAGGTCCTCCACGGGGGCCGAGGCGCCGACCGTGACCGCCTCGTGGACGGCCGTGCCGAGATGCCGGGCGGTACGGCGGGCCAGGTCGGTGGCGCCGTCCCCGGACGTGAGGGGCAGCAGCAGCACGGTGCCGCCGTCCCGGGCGGCGGCCAGGCCGTGGCGGGTCGCGGCGAGGTGGGAGGCGGCGGCCCACAGGCGTCTGCGCGCCTCCGCCTCCTGGTCGGCGTCGGGCGCGGTGGCGTCGAGGCGGGCGGCGAGCACGACGTGTGTGGCGTCCAGGTCCGCCCGCAGCCGTCGGGCGCGGTCGCCCAGGAGGCGGGGGTCGCGGTCGCGGGCGTCGAGCAGGTCGTCCAGCAGTTCGCCGCGGACGCGCTGCTCGGCCTCGGCGGCGGAGCGACGGGCGAGCAGCAGGAGGGAGGTGACCATCGCGGCGCGCTCCAGGGTGCGCTGGTCGACGGGGTCGAGCCCCGGGTGACCGCGCAGGACGAGAGCGCCGAGCAGTTCGTCGCCGGCGGCGACGGCGGCGATCCAGTCCGCCTCGTGGGGCACCGCGTGTCCCTCGGCGCGGGACGCCTCCAGGGCGTGCGCCGGTGCCGCGGCGGCCTCGGCGAACTCGACCGTGCCGTCCAGCACCTGGGAGACGGCGGCGGCCACGTCGTGGACACCGCCGCCGCGCAGGACCAGTTCGGCGAGCCGGTCGTGGACGTCGGAGGCGCGCTCGATGACGCCGCTGCGGTCCTGGATGATCTCGTTGGCCCGCTCCAGGTCCGCGAGGGCCGAGCGGGTCTCGGCGAGCAGGTTCGCGGTGTCGATGGCGGCCGCCGCGAGGGCGGCGAAGGAGCCCAGCAGGGCGATCTGCTCGCGCTCGAAGACCCGGGCCCGCCGGTCCGCGGCGAACAGCACACCGATGACGTGGCGGCCGAGCATGAGGGGCACGCCCAGGATCGCGACCAGGCCCTCGTCGCTGACCCCCGCGTCGATGGTGCGGGTGTGCTGGAAACGGGCGTCCTTGAAGTAGTCGTCGGTGACGTAGGGGCGGGCGGTCTGGGCGACGAGGCCGCCGAGCCCCTCGCCCATGCCGAGCCGCAGCTGCTGGAAGCGGGCCGCCACCGAGCCCTCGGTGACCCGCATGTAGGTGTCCCCGCGGGCCGGGTCGTTGAGGCTGAGGTAGGCGACGTCGGTGCCGAGCAGCGAGCGGGCCCGCTGCACGATCGCGCGCAGTACGGCGTCCAGGTCGCGCAGTCCGGCCAGGTCGTGGGCGGTCTCGAACAGCGCGGACAGCTCGGCCTCGCGGCGCCGGCGGCCCTCCAGCTCCGAGCGCACGCGCAGCGCGAGGCGCTTGGCCTGTTCGAGCGCGGCGAGTCGCTCCGCCGGTCCCCCCTCGGCGCGGGCGAGCAGCACCGGCTGCTCGTAGGCGTCCGCGGAGGCGCCCCGGGCCAGCAAGTCCAGGAAGGGGGTCTCGACGGTGGCGGGCCTCAGGTCCACGGCGTCGCCGGCCGGCGCTCCGGCATCGTGGGCGGAGCGCTCGGCGGACTGCACGTGATCGCGGGACATGCTCACAGGATTCCCCATCGCCCGGTCGTCCCGGCAGCCCTGTGGACAACCCGGCACGGGTGGGCCGGGTTGTCCACAGGGGTGCCGGGGGCGCGGAGCGCCACGCTGCTCAGTGCGCGGTCCAGCCGCCGTCCAGGACGAGCGAGGTGCCGGTGACGAAGGACGCCTGCGGACCGCACAGGTAGGCCACGGCCTCGGCGACCTCCTCCGGTTCGATGAGGCGGCGCAACGCGCTGTCCCGCAGCATCACGTCGGTCAGCACCCGCTCCTCGGGGATGTCGTGCGCCCGGGCCTGGTCGGTGATCTGCTTCTCCACCAGCGGGGTGCGCACGTAGGAGGGGTTCACGCAGTTCGAGGTGACCCCGTGGGCGGCGCCTTCGAGGGCGGCGGTCTTGGACAGGCCCTCCAGTCCGTGCTTGGCGGACACGTAGGCCGCCTTGTAGGCCGAGGCGCGCAGTCCGTGGACGGAGGAGATGTTGACGATGCGCCCCCAGCCCTGCGCGTACATGTGGGGCAGGGCGCCGCGGATGAGGCGGAAGGGGGCCTCCAGCATCACGGTGAGCACGGTGTGGAAGACGTCGGGCGGGAACTCCTCGATGGGCCGGACCAGCTGCAGCCCGGCGTTGTTGACGAGGACGTCCGTGCCGGCGGCGGCGCGTTCGGCGGCGTCCAGGTCGGTCAGGTCCAGAACCTGGGTCCGCACACTGCCCGGGAGGTCCGCACAGCTCTCGGCGAGCGCCTCCAGACCACCGGCGTCCCGGTCGACCGCTCTGACCTCGGCCCCGGCCGCGGCCAGCCGCAGCGCGCAGGCACGGCCGATGCCGCCGGCGGCGCCGGTGACGAGGGCGGTACGCCCACCGAGGTCGAGCGAGGAGGCGTGGGGGGCCGGGAGGACACTGGGCGAGGTCATGTCCTGACCCTAGGGAGCGTCCCCCTCGCGCCCCATGTGGGCACGCCCCATAGTTCAGAGGCAGTCAGTGGTCTCGAACCATGTGGGGGCGTCGGACAGCGCCTGCTTGACGCGGAGCTGCCCGAACGTCCCCAGGTCAGGCAGGGCGTCCACCGCGAACCAGCCCACCTCCAGCGACTCGTCGTCGTTGACACGGGCTTCACCGCCCACGGCCCGGCAGCGGAACGTGATGTCCATGAACTGGCAGACGTCCCCGTTGTCGTACGTGACCGGGTTCAGTGCCTGGACGAGGACCAGTCGCTCCACGGCACACCGGACGGCGGTCTCCTCCTCCACCTCGCGCACGGCGCAGGCGGCGGGCTGCTCCCCCGGGTCGGGGATGCCGCCGATGAGCGACCACCGCCCGTTGTCGGACCGTCGGCCGAGCAGGACCCGGCCCTCGTCGTCGAAGACGACGGCGGTGACGCCGGGGAGCCACAGCAGCTGATGCCCGGCGGTGGCGCGCAGTGCGAGGAGGAAGTCGGGAGTAGCCATGCCCCCGACCCTAACGGGGCTCGAGCGACACACCCGGTGCCGTCGCGGGGCGTGCGGTCGGCGTACGGCTACACGCCACGGGCGCGCCGCCCGCGCACACCGGCGCCGACGGCCCAGCCGAGTCCGCCGGCCGCGACCAGCACCAGGGCGATCTCGGGCGCCACGCCGAGCCGGGTCGCGGGTGTCTGGGAGGAGCGCAGGGGCACCTCCTGGACCAGGGAGTCCGCCACGAACATGCCGGTCCGCTGCGTGATCCTCCCGTCCGGCATGATGATCGCGCTGACGCCGCTGGTCACCGGCACGGTGACGGTCCGGCTGTGCTCGACCGCGCGGACACGGGACATGGCGAGCTGCTGGTAGGTCATCTCGCTACGGTCGAACGTCGCGTTGTTGCTGGGTACGGAGATCATCCGGGCGCCGTCGAGGACCTCGGAGCGCACGGCCCAGTCGAAGGCGGCCTCGTAGCAGGTGACGAGCCCCACCTTGGTGCCGGCCATGGTGAACACCCCCGGCTCGGTGCCCCGGCTGAAGTCCTGGCTGACCATCGAGGTCCAGTCGTCGTTGATCGCTCCGATGAGCGAGCGCAGCGGCAGGTACTCGCCGAACGGCTGGATCTGCCGCTTGTCGTAGGTGTCGACGGGACCCTTGTCCGGGTCCCACAGGATCTGCTCGTTGAGCAGTTCGCCGTCGCGTTCCACGACGCCCCCGACCGAGACGGGCGCGCCGATCGCCTTGACGGCCCGGTCGATGACCGCGCGGGCGTCGGCGTTGGCGAACGGGTCGATGTCCGAGGAGTTCTCCGGCCAGAGCACCAGATCGGGCCGGTCGACCTTCCCCGCCCTGACCTCGGCGGCCAGACGCTCCGTCTCGCGCGCGTGGTGGTCCAGGACGGCCCGCCGCTGGGCGTTGAAGTCGAGGCCGGCTCGCGGCACGTTGCCCTGGATCACGGCGACGGTCGCGGTGCCGTCCTCCGCCTCGTCGCCGACCAGGGGATGGGCCGCCACGGCGCCCACGACGGGCACGGCCACGCCGAGCAGGGCCACCGCGGCCGCGCCGCGCCGTACCTCGCGGGTGCGGCGCGCCCGCACCGCCAGCCGCGCCGCCTCCGCGAGACCGAAGCCGCACAGCACGACCGCGAACCCGAGTACCGGGGTGCCGCCGACCGCGGCGAGCGGCAGGAACACGCCGTCCGCCTGCCCGAAGGCGACCTTGCCCCAGGGGAAGCCCTCGAAGGGCACCCGCGCGCGTGCGGCCTCTCCGGCGGTCCACAGCGCGGCGGCCCACACCGGCCACCCGGGGAGCTTGGACACCGCGGCGACGCCCGCTCCGACCAGCGCGAGGAAGACCGCCTCGATCACGGCCAGGGCGAGCCAGGGGCCGGGGCCCACCTCCACACCGGTCCACACCAGCAGCGGCAGCAGGAAGCCCAGACCGAAGAGGTAACCGAGTCCCAGGCCGGCCTTCCAGCCCCGCCCGCGCAGGACTCGGCCGAAGACGGCGAAGGCCGGCAGGGCCAGCCACCACAGGTCGCGCGGCGGGAAGCTGACGTAGAGCAGCACTCCGGCGAGTGCGGCGGCGGCGGCCGGGAGGAGACGCGGGAGCCGGGCGGCGACGCGCGAGACGGGCGTGGTCCGCGGCTGCGTCCGGTCCGGCTCGCCGACGGATGTTGCGGTGGCTGTCACCCCCCGGAGTGTACGGCGGGTGAGCGCGCCGCCGACAGCGCGGTGGCCCCGTGACCGGGCCGGACGCGCTGTCCGGCGCGGTGCCCTACGGTGCGCGCTCGGCGGGCGGGCCGGGGGCCTTCGGACGCAGCCGGTTCTTGATGACCTGGACGGCCGCCTCCGCGTCGTCCACGGTGATCGTGAAGGTGTGGCCGTCCCCCAGGCGCAGGACCACGCCCTCCCCGCGCCGCACGACGACCGCGGTGCCCTTCTCGGGCCGCCAGCGGTATCCCCAGCCGCCCCAGTGACGCGGGGTGACGTGCGGGGCGAACTCCGCTCCCACCACGTGGGAGAGGGGGATGCGGCGACGAGGCACACCGATGTGGCCGCAGCGCACCTCCAGGCACTCCTCGTCGACCCTCAGCGCGACGTGGACGAAGGCCAGCGTCCCGAAGAGCACCAGCAGCCCCGCCGCGATGCAGCCGACGACGGCCATGGCCAGCGGGGCGACGCCGGACTCCCAGGCCGACTCGACGGCCAGCGCGATGCCGAACGCCACACTGGCGGCGCCGATGAGTGCCAGGAACCACTGGATCCGGTTGGTGGCGCGTCCGGTCCAGACGTCCGGTGGGGGGATGGTCTCGCCGTGGCGATGCCTCATGGCTATGAGGTTACTCAGGTTTCGCTGCGCGGGTACTCGGTCGCGCAGGGTGACTGGGCCGACCGGGCGTGCCCGCCGGTCAGCGCGCGGGGGTCACCGTACGCAGGAGCCGGCCCTCGTCGTACGTCAGCGCGGCCGCGGGCAGCGCGCCCTCGCGTCCGCTCAGCAGCACGGTGAGGGTGCCCTCGGCCGGGGCTCCGGGATCGGGACGGACACCGATCCGGCGCAGGGCCTGTGCCGCGACCGCACCGGCGGAGCCGTGCAGGACGAGGCGCGGGGCCCCGGGGCGCTGCACGGCGGCGCGGATGCGTTCGGCGACCAGTTCGTAGTGGGTGCAGCCCAGGACGACGGTCGTCACGTCGCCGGGGGTGAGGGCGGCCGCCGCGGCGACGGCCGCGGTGATCGCGGCCTCGTCCGCGTGCTCGACGGCGTCGGCGAGCCCCGGACACGGCACTTCGGTGACCGTCGCTTCGCCGCCGAACCTCTCGATGAGATCGCGCTGGTACGGGCTGCCGGTGGTGGCGGGCGTCGCCCAGATCGCCACGGGCCCGCCGCCCGCCGCGGCGGGTTTGATCGCCGGCACGGTGCCGATGACCGGCAGTGCGGGTTCGAATCGGGCGCGCAGCGCGGGCAGCGCGTGCACGGTGGCGGTGTTGCAGCCGACGATCAGGGCGTCCGGACGGTGCGCGGCGGCGGCCTCGGCGACGGCGAGGGCGCGACCGGTCAGGTCCTCGGGGGTACGCGGGCCCCAGGGCATGCCGTCGGGGTCGAGGGAGAGGATGAGATCGGCGTCCGGTCGCAGGCGCCGTACCGCGGCGGTGGCCGCCAGCAGACCGATTCCGGAGTCCATGAGCGCGATCTTCACCCGGCCACCATAGACGATGGTCCGCTCCGGGCCCCTGTCGTGGGGCAGACTGCGCACGTGAGCGCCGATGTGTGGACCTCCGCCGTGACCGTCGTTCCCGCCCTCTCCCTCGCCGTCTGGCTGTGGCTGCTGTTCGCCCGGGGCTTCTTCTGGCGTACGGACGTCAGACTGCCTGAGCTGCGCGAGCCCGCCGACTGGCCCGCGGTGTGCGTCGTCGTCCCGGCGCGCGACGAGGCGGCCGTACTGGGTGCGGGCCTGCCGTCGCTGCTCGGCCAGGACTACCCCGGGCGGGCGGAGGTCTTCCTGATCGACGACGGCAGCACGGACGGGACGGGCGGGCTGGCGTGCGAGCTGGCCCGCGGGCACGGAGGGCTGCCGCTCACGGTGGCCTCGCCGGGGGAACCGCCGGCCGGCTGGACGGGCAAGCTGTGGGCGGTGCGGCACGGCATCGGCCTGGCCCGTGGGCGCGAGCCCGAGTACCTGCTGTTGACGGACGCCGACATCGCGCACGCCCCGGACAGTCTGCGTCGGCTGGTGGCGGCGGCCCGCACGGGCGGCTTCGACGTCGTCTCGCAGATGGCCCGGCTGCGCGTGGACAGCGGGTGGGAGCGGCTCGTGGTGCCGGCCTTCGTGTACTTCTTCGCGCAGCTGTACCCGTTCCGGTGGATCTCCAGGGAGCGCGCGCAGCGGGGCGGGAGGGCGGGCGGGGAGAAGAGCGGCGGGAGGCGGGGAACGGGGACGGCCGCCGCGGCGGGCGGCTGCGTGCTGCTGCGCGCCGAGGCGGCCGAGCGGGCGCGGATCCCGGACGCCATCCGGCACGCCGTGATCGACGACGTGGCCCTCGCCCGGGCCGTCAAGGGCTGCGGCGGCCGCGTCTGGCTGGGGCTGGCGGACCGGGTGGACAGCGTGCGCCCCTATCCGCGCCTGCACGACCTGTGGCGGATGGTCTCGCGCAGCGCGTACGCGCAACTGCGGCACAGCCCGCCGCTCCTGGCCGGGACGGTGGCCGGCCTGGCGCTCGTGTACCTGGTGCCGCCCGTGTCCGTGGTGGTGGGCGCGGTGACGGGGGCCGCGGCGGGGGTCCTCCTCGGCGCCGCGGCGTGGCTGGTGATGGCGGGCACCTACGTACCGATGCTGCGCTACTACCGGCAGCCCGGGTGGCTCGCTCCCCTGCTGCCGTTCACGGCGCTCCTGTACCTGCTGATGACGGTCGACTCGGCGGTGCAGCACTACAGGGGGCGCGGCGCGGCCTGGAAGGGCCGCACCTACGCACGTCCTGAGGCCGTGCCGGACGAGGGCTGACACGCCGCGGGCCGCGGCTCACTTCCGGCCGGGGGTCCAGTTCATGCCCCACCCGTAGGCGTGGTCGACCGTGCGTTGCGGGCTCACGCCGCGTTCGGGCACCAGGTAGCGGGCCTCGCGCTGGACGACCAGGTCGCTGCCGGTGCTGGTGATCAGGGCGAGGGCGCAGACGGTCGAGGGGACCGTGCACTCGTCGAGCGAGAAGTCGATCGGGGCGCCGTACTGCGGCTGGAGGGTGACCGTGGCATGCAGGTCCGCGAAGGAGCGGGCCCCCTCGTAGATGGTCACGAAGACGAGGACGCGCCGGAAGTACTGCTTGTGGTCGAGGTTGACCGTGAGGTTCTCGCCGCTCGCCACGGCGCCGGTGCGGTCGTCGCCGTCGAGGTGGATGAACGGCGGCTGGTGCAGGGCGCCGAAGGCGTTGCCGAGGGCCTGCACGACGCCCTTGCTGCCGTCGGTGAGTTCGTACAGGCAGCACAGGTCGAGGTCGAGGTCGTCGTGGAGGGCGACCGGGCGGCCCAGTTTGCGGGCCCAGCCGGAGAACTGCTTGCGCACCTGCCAGTTGAGGTTGACCCGCAGGGCGCCGGAGGTGCCGCCCTGCTTGGTCAGGGAGACGGAGGGTGCCGCCTTGGTGAGTGTGACCTTGGTCAGCCGGACCGGCTCGGCGGGGGGTGCGGCCGGCGGGGACGGCGGGGCGGCGGCCGGCCGCGCCACGGGAGGGGCCGGGGGTGCCGGGGGCGGCGCGGTGACCGCCGGGGCCGGCGGGGCGGCCGGCGGTGCCTGCTGCGGTTCGTCCACCGAGATGCCGTAGTCCGTGGCCAGGCCCTCCAGCCCGCTGTCGTACCCCTGGCCGACGGCCCGGAACTTCCAGGCGCCCTGGCGCCGGTAGAACTCGCCGAGCACGAAGGCGGTCTCCACGGTCGCGCCCGGGTTGTCGAAGCGGGCCGCCACGGTGTTCCGCGTGGCGTCGCGGACCTCGATGTACAGCTCGGGGACCCGCCCGAACGATCCGCCGTCGGAGGAGGCCGCGAGGATGACGGTCTCGATCGCGGGCTCCACGCGCGCGAGGTCGACGAGCAGGCTGTCGGTCACCTTGCCGCCGGCCTCCCGCTTGCCCTCGTGACGGACCGCGCCGGAGGAGTGCGACGGCTGGTTGTAGAAGACGAAGTCCGCGTCGGAGCGGACCTTCCCGCCCACCAGGAGCAGGGCCGAGGCGTCCGCGTCGGGTACTCCGGGGCCGGATCGCCAGCCCAGCTCCACCCGCAGCGCCGTCGTCGGCACCGGGGTGTTCGATCCCTTCGGCATGGACATGTCCGCCCCCATCACGTTCCACCGAGCCGGGCCGTATCCCGGCGGGTCCGCCAGTTTTCCGCGTCAACCCGCTCCCCCGCCACCCACCCCTCGCGAGGAGTGTGCGAAGACGTGGGGACAACCGCCGGTAACCCGCCCGGAACTCGGCCTTTACCCCTGGAACGCGTGGCGTGACGCCCCTTTTCGGCGAGTTCGCTCGCATTGGGGGTACCGGGGCACCGCGGACACGGAAAACAACCCTCTTATCGGTCTCCCCAACCAGCACATCGTGGGCTTAACTTATGTGCCATGACCTCCCCCCGCTCCACTTATGGCGGCGGCTATTACTCCGCCTCCTTCCCGGACACCCCGATCTACGACTCCCTCGTCGCCGAGCGGGGCACCCCGCAGATCGCCCCGATCCGGGTGCCCGCCGCGTACGACGCGCCGGGCAGCCACCTGCCGGCCCTCCCGTCGGCCCTGCCCGCCCTCCCGGCGGCCCCGTCGCAACCCTCCTACGGCTACCCCCAGCAGGCCCCGCAGCCCGCCCCGCTGCAGCAGGCCCCCGCCGCCTACATCCCGCAGCAGGCGACCGCGCCCCGCGGGTACCCCGGCCCCCAGTACCAGCAGCAGCCCCGGCCGGCCGCGCCCGGCCCGGCGGGGTACGAGGCGATGCGTCCCGCGGCACCCCGGCCCGCGCCGGCGCCGTACCAGGACCCGTACAACCAGCAGCAGTACCGGGGCTACTGAGCCGTCCCCGGGGTTGTCGGTGCCACCTGGCACGATGGCGTCATGGGGAACGCGCGACTGCACTCGATCCACGTCCATCCGGTCAAGTCGTCCCGGAGCCTGTCGCTCCGGGAGGCCGCCGTGGAGCCCTGGGGGCTGGCCGGAGACCGCCGCTGGATGCTGATCGACGACGGGGGAAAGGTCGTCACGCAACGCCAGCAGCCGCGCCTCGCCCTGGCCGCCGCCGAGCTTCTGCCCGGCGGCGGCGTCCGGCTGTCCGCACCCGGCCGGGAACCACTGACGGTGCCGGTCCCGCGTGCCACCACCACCGTCGTCACCCAGGTCTTCCGCGACAAGGTCGAGGCGGTTCCCGCCGAGGACGAGTCCGCGCACGCCTGGTACAGCGCCTTCCTCCGCACCGACGTGCGCCTGGTGTACCTGGACGATCCCGCCGCGCGCCGGCCCGTGGACCCGCAGTTCGGTCTCCCGGGGGAGACCGTCACCTTCGCCGACGGGTATCCGCTGCTCCTGACGACGACGGCCTCCCTGGACGCCCTCAACTCCCTGATCGCCGCGGGGGAGCACGCGGACGAGGGTCCGCTGCCCATGGAGCGCTTCCGGCCGAACGTGGTCGTCTCCGGCACCGCCGCCTGGGCCGAGGACGAGTGGTCCCTCGTCACCGTCGGAGAGGTCGCCTTCCGGGTCGCCAAGCCGTGCGGGCGGTGCGTCGTCACCACCACCGACCAGGGCACCGCCGGGCGCGGCAGGGAGCCCCTGCACAGCCTCGGCCGGCACCGCCGCGTCGACGGCAAGCTGGTTTTCGGGCAGAACCTGGTCCCGGTCGGCCGCGGCACGGTCCGGGTCGGCGACCCGGTGCGGATCGTCGAATGACCCGCCGCTTCCCCACGGGCGGATTCCGGTCACGGGCCGAAGCGCGGGAACCCGCTCCACGGCTCCGGGCGTTGGGGTTCGTGAGAGATTCATGAGAAGCGCGGTGGGGGGACCGTCCGAGGAGGACGGCGCCCACCCTGACGGCCCGCGTGTGCGCGGCTCGACCGGAGGCGAGCGGGAAGGGGGAGCTGATCGTGCGGGCGATCGGAGGGCTCTGGCGCTGGCGACACAATCCGCTGTGCCGCGGGACCGACCTGGCCGAGGCCTGGGTGGCCCTGGCCGGACTGCTGTCGGTCCTTCTCGTGGCGCCCCTGGTCGGCGTGGTCGTGGGCGGCGCGGCACAGGACGCCCTGCTGCGTTCGGTGCGTGAACAGCACGCGTCCCGGCACCGGGTGACGGCCACCGTGATACGCACCCTCGAGCGTCCGCCGCTGACCCTCGACCCGGAAGGCGCCGCCGGCGGGGACCTGCGCAGCCGTGTCCTCGCCCGCTGGACCGCGCCGGACGGCTCGCGGCACGAGGGCTCCGTCACGGCCGGCCTGGACGACCCCGGCACCGGCGACCGCTTCGCGCTGTGGACGGACGGGCAGGGCAGAACGGTGGCCCGGCCGCTCGACTCCGCGACCGCGGCGACGCACGCCGCGCTCGCCGGGCTCGGCGCCGCCGTGGGGACCGCGGCCCTGGTCGAGGCCGGTCGGCGGTTCGTCGTCTGGCGCATGGTCCGCCGCCGGTACGCGCGCTGGGACCAGGAGTGGGAACGGGCGGGCCCGGACTGGGGCAGGACCGGCACGGGCAGCTGACGGGCTCCTGCCTCCGGTCAACTCACCACCTGCGCGCACGCTACGGTGGACCGGCCGAACCGAATCGGCGACGACCCGCGTACGACGAGGTGGGGGCACAGCAACGCCATGGCACAGGGCACGGTCCAGGTGACGCACACCGGCACCTCGCGGTGGCGGCGCCGCACAGGTGAGTACGCATCGCTCGCCGCCGCCCTGGAGGCCGCGGCCGACGGGGACGTCCTCACCGTCGCCCCCGGGACCTACCGGGAGAACCTCGTCGTCCAGCGGGCGGTGACCCTGCGCGGGCCCGAGGGCGGACAGGGCTCGGTGCGGATCGCGCCCGTCGACGGTGTCCCGCTGACCGTGCGGGCCGCGGCGGTGATCCAGGACCTGCACGTGGAGGGCCAGGACGCGGCGGCGCCCGCGGTCCTCGTCGAGGACGGTACGCCGGAGCTGCTGGGCCTGAGGGTGGTCGCGCGGTCGGCCTCCGGGATAGAGGTGCGCGGAGGCGCGCGTCCCACGGTGCGCCGCTGCACCGTCGACAACCCGGCCGGCGTCGGCATCGCCGTCCTCGACGGCGGGGGCGGCGTCTTCGAGGAGTGCGAGGTCGTCTCGGCCGGTCAGGCGGGCGTCGCGGTGCGCTCCGGCGCACACCCCCGGCTGGAGCGCTGCCGGATCCATCACGCGGCGGGCTCGGGCCTCACGGCGACGGGCGAGGGTTCCGCGCTGGAGGCCGTGGGCTGCGAGATCTACGAAGTACGGGGCAGCGGCGTTCAGGTCACCGGCCGGGCCACCGCGCACCTGACCGACTGCGACGTGCACCGCACCACCGGCGACGGCGTCACGCTCGACACGGACGCGGTGCTCACCCTCGCCGACTGCCGTATCCACGACATCCCGGAGAACGCGGTCGACCTGCGTTCCCGCTCCGTCCTCACCCTGACCCGCACCACCGTCCGCCAGTTCGGCCGCAACGGCCTGTCGGTGTGGGACCCGGGCACGCGGGTGGACGCCAACCAGTGCGAGATCTTCGACAGCACCGGCGACTATCCGGCGGTCTGGGTGAGCGACGGCGCCACCGCGGTGCTCGACTCCTGCCGGGTGCACGACGTGCCGGACGCGCTGTTCGTCCTGGACCGCGGTTCCCGCGTGGACGTCGTCGACAGCGACCTGTCCCAGGTCCGCAACACCGCCGTGTCGGTGAGCGACGGCGCCATCGCGCAGCTCGACGACTGCCGCATCCGGGACGCGGCGACCGGCGCCTGGTTCCGCGACCACGGCAGCGGCGGCACCCTCAGCAACTGCACCCTGGACGGCAACCGCACCGGCGTGATCGTCACCAAGGGCGCCGACCCGACCATCGAGCGCTGCACGGTCGACTCCCCTTCCGAGGCGGGTGTCTACGTGTCGGCCGGGGGCCGCGGCAGCTTCCTCGGCTGCCGCGTCACCGGCAGCGCCGGCTACGGCTTCCACGTGATCGACGGCTGCCGTACGACGCTGCGCAAGTGCCGCACGGAGCGGTGCACGCGCGGCGGGTACGAGTTCGCGGACGCCGGACCGGACGCGGCGTCCGACTCGGGTCCGCTGGTCGAGGACTGCACCAGCGACGAGAGCGGCGGTCCGGCGGCTCCCCCGGCACCGGAGCCGGCCGTGCAGACCACGGGCCCGTCCACCGGGCTCCTCGGCTCGATCCCGGGGCAGCGCAGCACCGAGCAGGAGTCCCTGATCGCGGACGCCGGGCCGCAGGAGCCGGCGCGCACGTCGAAGGCCGTCCTGGGTGAGCTGGACGCGCTGGTGGGACTGGACAGCGTCAAGCGCGAGGTGCGGGCCCTGACCGACATGATCGAGGTGGGCCGGCGCCGGCAGCAGGCAGGCCTGAAGGCCGCGTCGGTCAAGCGCCACCTGGTCTTCACCGGTTCCCCGGGCACCGGCAAGACCACCGTCGCCCGGCTGTACGGCGAGATCCTCGCCTCCCTCGGCGTCCTGGACAAGGGGCACCTCGTCGAGGTGTCGCGGGTGGACCTGGTCGGCGAGCACATCGGCTCCACGGCGATCCGCACCCAGGAGGCGTTCCAGCGGGCGCACGGAGGCGTGCTGTTCATCGACGAGGCGTACGCGCTCTCCCCCGA
Organism: Streptomyces ambofaciens ATCC 23877; assembly: GCF_001267885.1. Classification (NCBI taxonomy): domain Bacteria; kingdom Bacillati; phylum Actinomycetota; class Actinomycetes; order Kitasatosporales; family Streptomycetaceae; genus Streptomyces; species Streptomyces ambofaciens. Next base: position 1,142,660 of record NZ_CP012382.1, read on the forward strand.
GGACGCGGGCCGCGACTTCGGCAAGGAGGCCATCGACACGCTGGTGAAGCTGATGGAGGACCAACGGGACGCGGTCGTCGTGATCGTCGCGGGGTACACGGCGGAGATGGAGCGGTTCCTGTCCGTCAACCCGGGTGTGGCGTCCCGTTTCTCACGGACCATCACCTTCGGCGACTACGGGCCCGAGGAGCTGCTGCGGATCGTGCAGCAGCAGGCCGACGAGCACGAGTACCGGCTGGCTCCGGGTACGGCCGAGGCGCTGACGAAGTACTTCACGGCGATCCCGAAGGGCCCCGCCTTCGGCAACGGCCGCACCGCACGCCAGACCTTCGAGGCGATGGTGGAACGGCACGCGAGCCGGGTCGCCCAGCTGACCGACCCCAGCACGGACGACCTGACGCTGCTCTACGCCGAGGACTTGCCCGAGCTGCCCTAGAGCGCCGGCGGTCACCGCGACGCCGGGCGCCTCAGCAGGATCCGGGCCCGTCGTCCGCCGCCGGGACGGATTCCGGCCGGCCGGTGTGGCGCGGAGCGGGCACCTCCGGGCGCAGCCGGGCCAGCAGGCGCCGTCGTTCCTCGGCGAAGGCCGGATCGGCCTGGTAGTCGGAGTGGCCGAGGATCGGTGCCGGCAGCGGGTGCAGTTCGGTACGGCCGTAGGTGAGCGGGTCCTGGAGGGGGGCGCGGTCCACCGCGGGGCCCGAGTCGCCGGGCAGCCGCATCGGGCCGCCGATCGGGTCGGTGCGCCGGTAGAGGTTGCGCCAGCAGTCGACCTCCTCGTGCAGGGAGCCGAGCGCGGCCGGTCCGAAGTGGGCGGGGAACCAGCGGCCGTACAGCCGCTCCAGCGGGGAACCGTACGTGAGCAGGGCGACCCGTCTGCGGGCGGACGGCTCCAGCTGCCAGGCCGCCGAGGCGGCGAGGACGCTGCCCTGGGAGTGCCCCGAGATGACCAGTCGTCCGCCGGTCGCCCGGGTCCAGGTCGCCATCCGCCAGGTCAGGTCGGGCACCGCGCGCTCGGCGTAGCAGGGCGGAGCGAAGGGGTGGGCGGCGCGCGGCCAGAAGGTGCCGACGTCCCACAGGATGCCGATCGTGCGCCGCGCGGAGGCGTCCTTGTAGGCGCGCCTGCCCCAGGTGACGAAGAGTATGAAGCCGAGGCCGATGAGCCAGGAGCCCAGGGCCTGCGCGGTCTGGGCGGCGCCGTGCACGGCGGCGTGCGTCCCCCGCGCGGCGTCGGCGGGCGCACGGTCGGTCGTCATCGCGCCGACCAGGGCCCCGGCGCCCAGCAGCAGGGTGGCGGCGGAGGTGATGGCGACGAGGAGGGGCGCCCGGTCGGTGAGGCCGGCCGTGGCGCGGGCGAACGCGATGCGCCGGGTGCGTCCCGGGTCTCCGGGCTCGCCGGCGTGGTCGTCCTCCACGGCGGCCCGCTCCGTGCGGACGCGTCGCCAGGTGTGGCGGGCGAGGACGGCGCACATCAGCAGCACGACGACGAGCAGCGGCGGGATGACGGACGCCTGCCAGGTCAGCAGGACGGGCGGACCGTCGAGGGAGGTGCCGGTGCCGTCCAGCCAGTCCGACACGCGCTGGGAGACCCCGCCGGACATCACGCCGCCCAGCGCGCAGGCCAGCATGGCGACGGCGGGGCCGCCGAGGCCGCGGATCGCGGCGCGGGCGTCGGGGAGGCTGCGGTGCAGCAGGTGCGCGACCACGGCGAGCGCGATGACCAGCAGGCCCTGCGCCAGGGCGAGCCCGCCGAAGGTCATGTCGCCCGGCAGCCGCCCCGCCGACGTCCACCCCGGGCGGGCCCAGCCGCCGTACAGCAGGGCGCCGACGAACAGGAGAAGGGCCGCGAGCGGCAGGCGCCGTACGAGGCGCTCGTCGAGTGCCCGGTCGAGGCGCCCCTCGCTGCGGCCCCGGCGGCAGACCACCGCGACCACGGCGACCGCCCCGGCGGCCAGCGCGGCCGTCAGGATCCGGCCCAGCGTGTCGAGCGGCACGGATCCGCCGGCCCGGCGGTCGAACCGGGCCGCCGGTGCGCCGACCGCCGCGGCGACCGTGAGCAGGGCGGCGGCGGTGTGCGCGGCACGCAGCCGGGCCACCAGGCGGCGCCCGTACCAGAACCCGGGCCTGCTCAGGGCGTTGCGGGCGGGGTCCTCCTCGGGACCGTCCGCGCGGTCGATCGGCTGCTGGGACTCGTACGCCCGCCAGGTGCGCAGCGACAGGTACCACAGCAGGCCGGTGAGCGCGGCGGGCACCGCGGCGGCGAGGGCGAGTCTGCGGCCGGGCGCGCTCCACCAGCCGCCGTCCGACATCACCGGCGACAGGAAACCCAGCCAGGAGTGCCGCTCGGCGCAGGCGTGCGTGCCCGCGCACTGCCAGGCGACGAGGTCGAGCGCGACCTCGCAGGCCGCGGCGACCAGCAGCACCGTCAGGGTCAGTCCCGTGAGCCGCACCAGCAGCCCGTACAGGCGGACCGTCCTCGTCCTGCCCTCGGCGGTGGGCCGCATCCAGTGGGCGAGGTTGACCACCATGAAGGGAAGGAGCAGCAGCCACAGGGCGCGGGTGCCGTTCCCGGAGGTGAGGTTGCACCAGACGTAGGCCTCGGGCACCGGCCTGCCCCGGTAGTCCTCCGGCCGGGACTCGGCGTCGGCGTCCTCGCTGCGCCGGAAGACGGCCGCGATGTCGTCGCCCGTGACGCGTACGGTCCGCGGGTCGTCCAGCATGTCCGCCGGGGTCGTGCCGCCCACTCCGTGGACCAGGAGTTCCAGGGCGGTGCCGCTTCTCCCGTCTCCCCCGGCACGCGGCCCGGGAGCGTCCGGCGTACCCGTCCCGTCCCGTTCCTGCGCCTGTTCCACTGTCCGCACTCCCCCGTGACGCGCCGTCGGCTCTGTCCGTGCGGGCACAAGGATCTCCGCTGCGGGGACGCCCCGCACCCCTCGGCACGGAATCTCCCCGAACCGTGTGACAGGTGACACCGGAACGGGACAGAAATGACATGTGCGCGGCAGGCGGGCGGTGGCGCGGCCCGTGGCACGGCGTGCGAGGATGGGACGTCCGCGCACCGGAGCGGGGAGAACTCCTCGTCGGAGCCCGTGCGCCGGGCGTGTCGGACGGTTTGCGGCGAAAGGACCGAGGCGTACGTGAGTGAGAATCCGAACCTCCTCGCGGAGCAGCGGCGCGCCCTGATCCTCGACGAGGTGCGCCGCCGGGGCGGGGTCCGTGTCAACGAGCTGACCCGCAAGCTCGGCGTGTCGGACATGACGGTCCGCCGCGACCTCGACTCACTGGCCCGGCAGGGCGTGCTGGAGAAGGTGCACGGCGGTGCGGTCCCGGTGGTCGAGGCCAGCACGCACGAGCCGGGGTTCGAGGCGAAGTCGGGTCTGGAGCCGACCGCCAAGGAGGACATCGCGCGGGCCGCGGCGGAGCTGGTCGCGCCGGGCGCGGCCATCGCCCTGTCGGGCGGTACGACGACGTACGCGCTGGCGCACCGGCTGGTGGACGTGCCGGATCTGACGGTGGTCACCAACTCCGTGCGGGTGGCCGACGTGTTCCACGTGGCGCAGCGCACCTCGGGGGCGAGGCAGGGTGCGGCCACGGTGGTGCTCACGGGCGGTGTACGCACTCCCTCCGACTCCCTGGTGGGGCCGGTCGCGGACCAGGCGATCGCGACGCTCCACTTCGACGTGCTGTTCCTCGGTGTGCACGGGATATCGGCCGAGGCCGGTCTGTCGACGCCGAACCTGGCGGAGGCCGAGACCAACCGGCGGCTGGTGCAGTCCGCGCGGCGTGTCGTGGTGGTCGCCGACCACACCAAGTGGGGTGTCGTGGGCCTGAGTTCCTTCGCGGGCCTGGACCAGATGGACACGCTGGTGACCGACGCCGGGCTGCCGTCGGACGCCCGCGCGGAGATCTCGGAGCACCTGGGCCTGGTCGTGGCCGGGGAGGACGCGGCCGGCGCACCGGAGACGGCCGGCTGAAGCCGGCCCGGTCCGGACCGGCCCCGCTGACACCGGGCGTGTCCACGGCTATCGTGACGCCACCCGTCCGGTCGCCGCGTCCGCGGCTCTGCTCAAGGGGGTTGCGCCCATGGCTCGCCGTCTGCGTCCGGTGGGTCTCGACTTCGTCGGGACGGCTCCGGTACGCCTGGTCTTCGCCAGGGACGTCTCCGCCGCTCCGGACGCGGTCTTCCGGGCGCTCGCCGAGGACGTGCCGGGCTGGCCCGCCTGGTTCTCGGCGGTGACGCTGGCCCGGCCCATCGGCGACGGCGCGGGGCGCGAGGTCCGGCTCAGGGGCGGGGCGCGCTTCGTGGAGACCGTCCTGGCGGCCCGGCGGCCCGAGGTGTACGCCTACCGCGTCGACGTCACCAACACGCCCGGCGCCCGGGCCATGGCCGAGGAGTGGCGGCTGACGCCGGCCGGGACCGGCACGCGGGTGCGGTGGACGTTCGCCGCGGACGGTACGGCTCCGTTCCGTTTCGTCCTCGACCGCGCGCGACCGGGACTGGGACGGGCTTTCCGGGACGCGGTCACCTCCCTGGACCGGCGGCTCTCCCACCCGTAGCGCGCTGTCCGGGCCCCTGCGGCGGGGTCAGAGCGGCCAGTCGCCGGTGCGCAGCAGGGACTCGATCGCCGCCGTGTACGGCCCGATCTCGAGGCCCTGGCCGGCGAGCCAGGCGTCCGAGTAGTACTTGTCGAGGTACCGGTCCCCCGGGTCGCAGAGCAGCGTCACCACGCTGCCCCGGCGCCCCTCGGCCACCATCTCGGCGACGATCTTCAGCGCGCTCCACAGTCCGGTGCCCGTGGAACCGCCCGCCTTGCGGCCGATGGCCTGTTCCAGGGCCCGGACGGCGGCCACGCTCGCCGCGTCCGGCACCTTCATCATGCGGTCGACGGCGCCGGGCACGAAGCTCGGCTCCATCCGGGGTCGGCCGATGCCCTCGATGCGGGAACCGCAGTCGCAGGTGACGTCCGGATCGCCGGTCGTCCAGCCCTCGAAGAAGCAGGAGTTCTCGGGATCGGCGACGCAGATGCGGGTGTCGTACTGCATGTAGTGCACGTAGCGCGCGAGGGTCGCCGAGGTGCCGCCGGTGCCGGCCGTGGCGACGATCCACGCGGGCTCGGGGAACCGTTCGAGCCGCAGCTGCCGGAAGATCGACTCGGCGATGTTGTTGTTGCCGCGCCAGTCCGTGGCGCGTTCGGCGTAGGTGAACTGGTCCATGTAGTGGCCGCCGGTCTCGGCCGCGAGGCGGGCGGACTCCTCGTACATCCGCCGGGAGTCGTCCACGAAGTGGCACCGCCCGCCGTGGAACTCGATCAGGCGGATCTTCTCGGCGCTGGTCGTGCGCGGCATGACGGCGATGAAGGGCACGCCGATCAGGTTCGCGAAGTACGCCTCGGAGACGGCCGTCGAACCGCTGGACGCCTCGATCACCGGGCGGTCGGGCCGGATCCAGCCGTTGCACAGGCCGTAGAGGAAGAGCGAGCGGGCGAGCCGGTGCTTGAGACTGCCGGTGGGGTGGGTCGACTCGTCCTTCAGGTACAGGTCGATGCCCCACCGCTCGGGCAGCGGGAAGAGAAGCAGGTGGGTGTCGGCCGAGCGGTTGGCATCGGCCTGGACCTTGCGCACGGCTTCCTTCAGCCAGGCACGGTAGGCGGTGTCGCTGCGGTCGACGTCGAGGGTGGCGCCGGTGCGGGTGTGCTGGGGGGTGCTCACGTCGAGGCTCCTTACGCTGCGCGCCGACGGCGCCTCGCGCGGCCGACCCCTCGATCATAGGCACCTTCCGCACGCTTCTCACCTGCATAAACACACCTTTGACGGCCCCAAAGGCACGCCTGGGGCGTCAGGCCCGGCCCGGTGGGGGCGCATTCGCGCGAATGCTCCGGCCGCCTTCGGAAAGGGCTGGTGCGTACTGGTGCTCGGCGCGTGGTGCGGGCAGACTGCCAGCGGGCGGGGCCGGGTTCCGCCGCGGACGCACAAGGGAGCACGACACGAGCCGGCCGGTACCTGGCCCAGCGGGGTACGCGGTCCGGCGATCGAGGGGCGAGGGGGCGACGTCATGGCGGAGCCGGAGTTCAGGGCCACGGGGGTGCGGATCGGCAAGCGGCTGCGCTCACTCACCCGGGCCGGGACGGTCCGGATCAGCGGTGGCAGGGTGGAGTTGCTCACCAGCTACGGCAGTGAGATCGACAGCGCTCCGGTGCAGGCCGTGCGCGCCTCCCGGCCCTGGTTCGCCCCGGAGGACCGGGCCTTCGCCGACCTCGACGGCAAGCGCTACCTGCTGACCCTCGGTGAGCGGGACCCCGCGCCGGGTGAGCCGGGTCCGCCCGCGGCTCACCGTTTCATCGAAGCGGTGCGCAGGGCGGGCGGGCATCGCGGTTGAGATGTCCGTAAGTTGCGGTGCCTCAGCCCTTGCGTCACGCTGGTCTCACGTCACTCTGGGTTTACCGGCGATAACGCTGCGAACCAGCCCGCCGGCCACGACAGCAGGCGGCGGCGTGCCGCGTGCGCCCTGCTGGATCCGAACTCCGTGTTCTTCCGGACCTCTATGTCGGGGAGTCGCAGCCGTGATCAGTCACCCAAGCAGACACTGCACGGTGGAGCTCCAAGCCCTGCCGTCGCGGATCGGCCAGGTCCGCAGAATCGTATCTGCGCAATTGCGCTACTGGCATATGGATTCCCTGATCGACCGGGCCGCGCTCGGCGTGACGGAGTTGTTGACCAACGTCCATCTGCACGCCCAGCCCGACAAGACGTGCACCGTGGAGATAGAGCTGCTGTTGGACCGGCTCACCGTCTCCGTGCGCGACCACGATCCACGCCTGCCCGTGGTGGACGACGCCGCGCCGCTCGCGACGTGCGGGCGCGGGTTGTCCATGGTGGCCTCGCTGAGCGAGAGCTGGGGTGCCCGGCCGGACGGCGAGTCCGGCAAGGTCGTCTGGTTCACGCTCCCGACGGCCACCGGCGCGCCGGTCACCGCGCCACCCGTCTCCGCCCGCCCGCCGCGGCGCCTGGTCGAGGAGGTGCCGGCCGCCGCCTTCGCTGCGGAGGTCGAGCACTCGGTCGACCTCCGCGGGTCCCAACCCGCTCCCGCCCGGTCGGCCGTTGCAGGCTGACCGGGCGGTGACCCCCCGCTGCCGCGGGCCGTGCGGTGGGTTTCCGGCGGATGGCGTGCCGACCGCAAGCGGTCCAGGTCCGGCGCCGTGCGCTGAGCGGCTGTGCGGCTGAGCGGCTGAGCGGCTGTGCGGCTGAGCGGCTGTGCGGCTGTGCGGCTGTGCGCTGAGCATCTGTGCGCCGCGTGCGGTGCCGGGTGCCAGGTGCCGGGTGCCGGCAAGGGGTCGGGCGGCGCGCCGACGGCCCGGGCGGTCGCGTCGACGTGGACGGCCGGGGTCGCCGGGTCAGGCGGCGCCGCCCTTCCCCGCCCGACCGAACTGCTCGTCCAGCACGGACAGGCGGCGCCAGTACTCGTCCTCGTCGATCTCGCCGGAGGCGAAGCGGTGACCGAGTACGGTGACGGGCGAGTTGTCCTCGACGGTGGACGGCCGCCCGGGCCCGCGGCGCCCGCGCCACACGGTGCGTCGCAGCAGGGCGACGCCGCCGACGACGACCAGCGCCCAGATCACCGGGAAGAGCAGGATCCACGGGCCGGGCCCGCCGTCGGCGAAGTGTGCCAGGGTCTGCATGTCGTCCAACTCCTCGGTGGCGATGTCCTACGTGTCGCTTCCGAGCGTCCCTCCGCCGGGGGTCCCGGTCGTCGTACGGCCGGCGTCAGTGCGCGTACCTCGCGGGGAGTACTCCACCCCCGGTTCTCCTGCTTCCCGCGCCTCGCCGGCCCTGAGCGGGTCCTGCGGGGCAACGCCGTAGGCTCGGGCGCATGTTGAGACTCGGTATCCCTGTCATCGGTGTCACGGACGTGCCCCGCGCCGTGGAGTTCTGGACCGCTGCGCTGGACCTGGTCGTCTCGGAGGAGTGGACGAGCGAGACCTGGCGGACGCTCGATCACGCCGACGGCTCGGGACGCGCTCTCGGTCTGATGCGCAGCGCCTCGCCGGCCGAGCCGCGTCCCCGCCTCCATCTGGACCTTTTCACGGACACGGAGGAGGAACAGCGGGCGGAGGTGCGGCGGCTGATCGGTCTCGGTGCCCGGACCGTCGACTGGGACCTGTACCCGCCCGACCCCGACTTCGTCGTCCTCGCCGATCCGGACGACAACATCTTCTGCGTCGTCGACCTGAGCCGCGCCCCCAGCGGCGGCAGCCGGCCGACGCCCTGACCGGACGGTCCGTCCCGCTCCCGGTCCCGGACGCCACCCGCTAGGCCGACGCGCCCAGCGGGTCGTCCAGGACCGGCTGCCAGGCCAGTTCGGCCGCGCCGACCAGGCTGTTGTGGTCCAGGCCGCAGGGCAGGATGGGCACTCCGCCGCTCTGCCCCCACAGGCTGCGGTCGGCGACGACGGCCCGCAGGCGCTCGGCGTCGGCGTCGAGCAGTGAGCGGTGGAGCCCGCCGAGGATGATGCGGTCCGGGTTGAGGATGTTCACCAGACCGGCGAGGCCCAGACCGAGGCGGTCGATGAGGGTCTCGGTGGCGGTGCGGACGGCCGGGTCGGTGTAGTGGTCGCGGATCAGGTCGTTGGACTGCTGGAGGAGGGACACCTCGGGTCCCGGCTCCCGGCCGGCCGCGGTCAGGAAGGCCAGGGGGTCGGTCTCCACGTCCAGACAGCCCCGGCTGCCGCAGTGGCAGGGGCCGCCCTCGGGGTTGACGGTGAGGTGTCCGACCTCCAGGGCGAGACCGGAACTGCCGCTGTGCAGACGGCCGTCGAGGACGAGCGCACCGCCGACGCCCCGGTGGCCGGTGGCCACGCACAGCAGGTCGCGCGCGCCGCGACCGGCACCGTGCCGGTGCTCGGCGAGTGCCGCGAGATTGACGTCGTTCGCGGCGAACGCCGGTCCCTCGATGCCGGCGGCGCGCACCTGCTCGGCGAAGATCCGCCGCACGGGTGCGCCGGCCGGCCAGGCCAGGTGGAGCGGGTTCAGGGCCAGGCCCTCCGGCTCCGCGACGGCGGACGGTACGGCGAGTCCGGCACCGACGCAGCGCCGTCCGGTCTCCCGGAGGAGTTCCGCACCCGTCTCGACGACGGAACCGAGCACCTTCGCCGGATCGGCGTCGACGACCTCGCAGCCGGGCGCGGTGGCGACGATACGGCCCCCGAGGCCGACCAGGGCGGCGCGGAACCCGTCGGAGTGGACCTGGGCGGCGAGGGCGACGGGGCCGTCCTCGGCGACCGTGAGACGGTGCGAGGGGCGGCCCTGCGAACCGGCCGCCGCGCCGGGCCTGGCGTCGACCCGGATCAGGCCCAGTGCCTCCAGTTCGGCGGCGACCGCGCCGGCGGTGGCGCGGGTGACGCCGAGTTCCGCGGTGAGGACGGCCCGGGTGGGGGCGCGTCCGGTGTGCACGAGCTCCAGCGCGGGACCGAGCGCGCCGCGCCCCCGGTCCAACCGCGTCCTGGAGGTGGTCCCTTCCCCCGCCCGGGGGTCCGCCTTGCCGGTCATGGGGGCGAGTCTAGGCTTTGGAAGCCGCTGACCCGCAGCGTGAGGTTCAGACGCCCGGTGAGTCCCAACGCGGGCGGTGCGGTGCCCGCGTGCACCCGCGGCACCCCGTGGTACGCCTGCCGGGACGGCCCGCCGAAGACGAACAGGTCGCCGCTGCGCAGTTCGACGTCGGTGTAGGGGCGGGTCCGGGTCTCGGGGTTGCCGAAGCGGAACACGCAGGTGTCGCCGAGGCTCAGGGAGACCACCGGCGCGTCGGACCTCTCGTCGGCGTCGCGGTGCATGCCCATGCGGGCGTCGGCGTCGTAGAAGTTGATCAGCGCGATGTCGTAGGGCGCCTCCGCCACCGCGTCGGCGCCCAGTGCGTCCGTCACCGCCCGGCGGCCCAGCTCGCCCAGCCGGTCGGGGAAGGGCTTCACGGGCGCGCCGTCGCCGTCGACGACGGTGCGCGCGTAGGCGTACGGGTACCAGTGCCAGCCGAGGCACACCTGCCGGGCGGTCATGGTGCCGCCGCCGGGAGTGCGGACCGTGCGCAGTCCGGCCGGTGGGCGGGCCCACTCGCGGCAGGCGCGCAGCAGGTCGCGCTGCCGCCCGGGGTCCAGCCAGTCGGGCAGGTGGACGGCGCCGGGCGCGATCTCGGTACGGGCCCTGGGGAACAGCTCGGCGTCCATGCCTCCCATCCTGCCCGGCCCGGCCCCGCTCCGCCCGACCCGGCCTGAGCTGCGGCTCGGCTAGCCTGGACGCACGATGAACGACCGCAGCGACCGTATGACGACACCGTGGGGCGAGTTCGCGCTCGCTCGTTTCCCCGAGGACCCGCGTGACCGGCTCCGCGCCTGGGACGCCTCCGACGCGTACCTGCTCCGGCACCTCGCGGAGCGGGAGGTCCCGCTGTCCGGCACCGTCGTGGTGGTCGGCGACCGCTGGGGCGCGCTGGTGACGGCGCTGGCGGCACACCGGCCGGTGCAGGTCACCGACTCCCACCTCACGCGGGAGGCCACCCGCGCCAACCTGGAGCGGGCCGGCGTCGAGCCGGGTGCCGTGCGCCTGCTGACCACGCAGGACCCGCCGCCGGACCGCGTCGACGTGCTGCTGGTGCGGGTGCCGAAGAGTCTGGCGCTGCTGGAGGACCAGTTGCTGCGGCTGGCGCCCGCCCTGCACGAGGGCACGGTCGTCGTCGGCACCGGGATGGTCAAGGAGATCCACACCTCGACGCTCAGGCTCTTCGAGCGGATCGTCGGGCCGACCCGGACCTCGCTGGCCGAGAAGAAGGCCCGGCTCGTCTTCTGCACGCCCGACCTCTCGCTGAAGCGGCCCGCCAACCCCTGGCCGCTCACCCACCGGCTCCCCGACGACGTCGGTCCGCTCTCCGGCCTGGAGGTCGTCAACCACGCGGGTGTCTTCTGCGCCGACCGCCTCGACATCGGCACCCGCTTCTTCCTCGGGCACCTGCCGGACGCCGGCGCCCGGCACGTGGTGGACCTGGGCTGTGGCAACGGTGTGGTGGGTACGGCGGTGGCGCTGGCCGACCCCGGGGCCGAGGTGCTGTTCACCGACGAGTCCTTCCAGGCCGTGGCCTCGGCGCGGGCGACGTACCGGGCGAGCGGGGCCGCGGGGAAGGCCGAGTTCCGGGTCGGCGACGGGCTGGAGGGGGTGCCGGACGGCAGTGTCGACCTGGTGCTCAACAACCCGCCCTTCCACTCCCACCAGGCGACGACCGACGCCACCGCCCGGCGGATGTTCGCCGGGGCGCGGCGGGCGCTGCGCCCCGGCGGTGAGCTGTGGGTGGTCGGCAACCGTCACCTGGGCTACCACGTCACGTTGCGGCGGCTGTTCGGCAACAGCCACCTGGTGGCGAGCGACCCGAAGTTCGTGGTGCTGAAGGCCGTCAGGAAGTAGCCGGGGCGACCACCCGGATGATCGAGGCCACCGTCCGCACCATGGCCTCCCGGCCCGCCGTGAGATAGCCGCGCGAGTCGGCCGCGTCGGGGCGGGCGGCCAGGTACTCCCTGATCGCGCCGGTCATGGCGAGGTTGAGGGCGGTGCCGACGTTGACCTTGGCGATGCCGCCCTCGACCGCCGCCGTGAGCTCGTCGTCCGGGACCCCGGAGGAGCCGTGCAGGACGAGCGGCACCTCCAGCGTGCCGGAGAGTTCCTTGAGCAGGTCGTGGTCGAGGGCGGCGGTGCGGGTCGTCATGGCGTGGGAGCTGCCGATGGCGACGGCCAGGGCGTCCACGGAGGAGTCGGCGACGAAGGCCCGCGCGTCGGCGGGCCGGGTGCGGGCCCCCGGCGCGTGGGCGTCGAGCGGCGGTGCACCGTTCTTGCCGCCGACCTCCCCCAACTCGGCCTCGATCCACAGTCCCTGGGCGTGTGCCCAGTCGGCGGCGGCGCGGGTCGCCGCGAGGTTCTCGGCGTACGGCAGCCCGGAGGCGTCGTACATCACGGAACTGAACCCGGCGTCCGGGGCCTGGCGCAGCAGCCCGTCGCTCTGGACGTGGTCGAGGTGCAGGGCGACGGGCACGGCGGCGCCCTCGGCGGCGGCGACGGCCGCGCGGGCCAGCGGCAGCAGGCGGCCGTAGCGGTACTTCACGGCGTTCTCGCTGACCTGGAGCACGACGGGGCTGTGCACGGACTCGGCGCCGGCCACGACTGCCTCGATGTGCTCCAGGGTGATGACGTTGAAGGCGGTGACGGCGGAGCGCGCGGTGGCGGCGCGGCCGACCAGGTCGCCGGTGGTGGCGAGGGGCACGGTCTCTCCCTTCCCGGGCGTCGGGGCGCGGGTGTCGGGGCGGGCGTCAGGGGGCGAGGATCACCGAGCGGGTGAGGTGCCGGGGCCGGTCCGGGTCGAGACCCCGGGCGGCGGCGACGGCCACGGCGAGCCGCTGGGCGCGGACCAGTTCGGCGAGCGGGTCGAGGTCGCCGGGCACCCACAGCGCGCCGGTGTCCCGGACCTGGCCGGCCAGCCCCTCCGGCGCCTCGCCGAGCATCCAGGTCGCCGTGCCGGCGGTACTGATGCTGATGGGGCCGTGTCGGTACTCCATCGCCGGGTATGCCTCGGTCCAGGACAGAGAGGCCTCCCGCATCTTCAGGCCGGCCTCGTTGGCCAGTCCGACGGTCCAGCCCCGGCCGAGGAAGGTGAACTGGGTGCACTCGACGAGCCCTTCGGGCAGCTCGGCAGCGAGGGCGGTGCGGGCGTCGGTGACGACCGCGTCGGTGTGCAGCCCCAGGTGGGCCCGGAGCAGGGTGAGGGCGGTGGTCGCGAACCGGGTCTGCACGACCGAGCGTTCGTCCGCGAAGTCGAGGACCACCACGTCGTCGGCGGCTGTCATGACGGGGGTGTCCGGGTCCGCGGTGAGCGCGACGGTGCGGGTGCGGCCCCGGAGCGCGGAGAGCAGCTCCAGCACTTCGGTGGTGGTGCCGGAGCGGGTCAGGGCCACGACACGGTCGTACGCGCGGCCCCGCGGGAACTCGGAGGCGGCGAAGGCGTCCGTCTCGCCCGCCCCCGCGGCCTCGCGCAGCGCGGCGACCGACTGCGCCATGAAGTACGAGGTGCCGCAGCCGACGACCGCCACCCGCTCCCCCGCCGCGGGGAGCACCGCCGTGTGCCGTGCCGCCTGTTCGGCGGCGCGTGTCCAGCACTCGGGCTGGCTGTTGAGCTCGTCCTCGACAAACGTCATGCCGCACACTCCCCATCGGGCAGGCTGATTGTTCCTGCAAGATATAGCGGTTTTTCAAGCACAATCAAGCATTCTGGGGGAAGAGTGCGGTGCGCTAGGGTCGCGGGAGATCGAGGAACGGAGGCGCGGATGTCGCGCGACGCCCGCTGGAAGGCGCTGCTGGAGCTGCTCGTCGAGCGCGGCCGGCTGGACGTCGAGGAGGCGGCGACCGAGCTGGAGGTCTCGGCCGCGACCATCCGCCGCGACTTCGACCGGCTGGCCGAGCAGCAGATGCTGGTGCGCACGCGCGGGGGCGCGGTCGTGCACGGGGTGTCGTACGAACTGCCGCTGCGCTACAAGACCGCCCGCCGGGTCTCGGAGAAGCAGCGCGTCGCGCAGGCGGTCGCCGCCCTGGTGGCACCCGGCGAAGCGGTCGGGCTCACCGGGGGCACGACCACCACCGAGGTGGCGCGCGCCCTGGCCGTGCGCGCCGACCTGGCCTCCGGTACGCCCGCGTTGACCGTGGTCACCAACGCGCTCAACATCGCCAACGAGCTCGCCGTCCGGCCCCAGTTCAAGATCGTGGTGACCGGCGGGGTGGCCCGGGCGCAGTCGTACGAGCTGATCGGGCCGCTGGCGGACGGGGTGCTGGGGCAGATCACCGTCGACGTGGCGATCCTCGGCGTCGTCGCCTTCGACGTGGCCCACGGCGCCGCGGCCCACGACGAGGCGGAGGCGGCGATCAACCGGCTGCTGTGCGAGCGCGCCGAGCGCGTGGTCGTGGCCGCCGACTCCAGCAAGCTGGGCCGGCGGGCCTTCGCCAGGATCTGCGCGGCCGAGTCGGTGGACACGCTGGTCACGGACGATGCGGCCGACCGGGACCTGGTGCGGGACTTCGAGGAGGCGGGGGTCCGGGTCGTCCTGGCCTAGGGGCGTGTGCCCCTGGTCCCTCACGGCCGCGCGGCGCGTACCCCCGGTCCGTCACGGCCGCGGCGTGCACCCCTGGTCCGTCACCGCCGCGCGGTCGTGACGGGCCGTCACCCTCCGGGCGGCTCCAGGGAGCGCCGGGCCGTCCCGGGGGCCGGACGGTGCCGACGTCCGCCGGCGTCAGTGCCCGTGCTCCTCGGAGTGCTCCGTCGGAGCGGACGGGGCGGGATCCTGCGCGCCCGGTGCCGTGCCGGCCCGCACGGTGAAGGCCGCGGTGTGGACCCTGCCCTGGTGCTGGAAGTCCAGGAAGAGGCGGTAGGTGCCGGGACTGGGCGCGGTGGCCGTGAAGGAGATCTCCGGGCCGGGCTTCGTGGTGCCGTCGCCGGGCTCGCCGTTCGGGTGGACGTGGAGGTACGCGAGGTCGCCGGAACGCAGGGCGACCAGGTGGCCGTAGGCACCGAGGTAGGGCTGCAGGTCGGTGACGGGCTCACCGTCGCGGGACACCTTCAGCTTCAGCTCGCTCGCCCTGCCGGGGCGCAGTGATCCGTCGAGCCGGACCTGGTAGTCGCCGGTCCGGACCGTGCGGTTCGGGGCCGGCACGCGCGCGGGGTCGTACCGGCCGGAGGCGGCGAGGTCGGCGCCGAGGGTGAGGCCTTCGGCACCCTTCCCCGCCGGGGTGAAGTCGGCGAAGACACGGTAGCCGCCCGCCCGGGGCAGGTCGACGGGGGTGCTCCAGGTGCCGTCGGCGGCGCGGGTGGGGTGCAGGTGGCGGTAGGTGACCAGGTCGCGCGAGGCGAGGATGAGGTGCAGCTCCTTGTCGTGCTCGCGCTGGTAGGCGGTGACCGCCTTGCCGCTGCCGTCCCGGACGGTGAAGCGCAGCTCGGTGCGCTGACCGGCGGTGACGCGCGCAGTCGCGAGGTCGAGGGTGTAGCCGTTCTCCGAGATCTGCAGTCCGCCGGGCGGGGTGCTCTCGTGCCCGTCGTGGCCGCCGCCCTCCTCCCGTCCGGGCTGTTCCGCCGAGGGCCGGCCGTGCGTCTCGTGGGGTGCGGACGCGTTGTCGGCGACGAGCGGGTCCACCCCCTTGCCGACGCCGTAGGCGGTGCCGAAGGTGGCGGCCAGCGCGGCGGCGAACGCGGTGATCCTCAGTCCGGTGTGCATGGCGGTCGTCTCCCTCTGATGCCGGGCCTGGCGCTCGCACGAGGCCTCTTCATGCACTTCACCATACCCCTGGGGGGTAATGAGTCAAGCGACTCGGAAGACTTGCCCTAGGTACCCCCTAGGGGTATACATGAAGGCGGCCGGGGATACCCCCCGGCCGTACCCGCACCGCCTCACGGAGGAAGTCATGACCTCGACCGTCACCACCCCGGTCACCCCGCCCGTCAGCGCCACCTACGCCGTCGCCGGTATGAGCTGCGGTCACTGCGAGGCCACGCTCACCCGGGTGATCGGCGCGCTGGACGGCGTCACCGGTGTCGACGTCCGGCTCGCCACCGGCCACGTCACCGTCACCGGCACGGCCGAGCCGGACGACGCCGCGATCGCCGAGGTCGTCGACGCCGCCGGCTACGAACTGACCGGCCGCGTCTGACCGGCCCGCCCTCCCCCGCCGCACCGCCGGGAACCGCCCACCGGGTCCCGGCCGACGCCCCCGCATCAGGAGCAGCCATGACCACCAGTACGACCAGCGCACCGGCCGAGGTGGAACTCGCCATCGGCGGCATGACCTGCGCCTCGTGCGCGGCCCGGATCGAGAAGAAGCTCAACCGGATGGACGGGGTCACCGCCACCGTCAACTACGCGACCGAGAAGGCCAAGGTCAGCTACGGCGGTGACGTGTCCGTACGGGAGTTGATCGCGACGGTCGAGGCGACCGGCTACACGGCCCGGGAGCCCGAACCGGCGTCCACCGGGCCCGGGTCCGGCGGCGCGGAGCAGCCGGCTGCCGCCGACCCCCTGCGGCCGCTCAGGGACCGGCTGGTCACGGCCGTGCTGCTGGCCGTGCCGGTGATCGCCATGGCGATGGTGCCGGCGCTGCAGTTCGAGTACTGGCAGTGGCTGTCGCTGACCTTGGCGGCGCCCGTGGTGACGTATGCCGCGTGGCCCTTCCACAAGGCCGCCGTCACCAACGCCCGACACGGGGCGGCGACCATGGACACCCTGATCTCGGTCGGTACGGCGGCGGCGTTCCTGTGGTCGTTGTGGGCCCTGTTCCTCGGCACCGCCGGCACTCCCGGCATGACCCATCCCTTCGAGCTGACCATCGCCCGCACCGACGGCGCCGGGAACATCTACCTGGAGGCCGCCGCCGGAGTGACCGCCTTCCTCCTGGCCGGCCGCTACTTCGAGGCCCGTTCCAAGCGCAAGGCCGGTGCCGCACTGAAGGCGCTGCTGGAGCTGGGCGCGAAGGACGTCACCGTGCTGCGAGGTGACCGGGAGGAGCAGATCCCGGTCGGTGAGCTGAAGGCAGGTGAACGCTTCGTGGTCCGGCCCGGCGAGAAGATCGCCGCCGACGGCACCGTCGTCGAGGGCACCTCGGCCGTCGACGCGTCGATGCTCACCGGGGAGTCCGTCCCGGTCGAGGTGGGCGCCGGGGACGCGGTCACCGGGGCGACCGTGAACGCGGGTGGCCGTCTGGTGGTCGAGGCGACCCGCGTCGGCGCGGACACCCGGCTGGCGCGGATGGCGAAACTGGTCGAGGACGCGCAGAACGGCAAGGCGCGGGCGCAGCGGCTCGCCGACCGCGTCTCCGGGTTCTTCGTCCCCGTCGTGATCACCCTGGCGCTGGCCACGCTCGGCTTCTGGCTCGGCAACGGCTCCGGGCCGACCGCGGCGTTCACGGCCGCCGTCGCCGTCCTGATCATCGCCTGCCCCTGCGCCCTGGGCCTCGCCACGCCGACCGCGCTGATGGCCGGGACCGGACGCGGTGCCCAGCTCGGCATCCTCATCAAGGGTCCCGAAGTGCTGGAGTCCACCCGCCGGATCGACACCGTCGTCCTCGACAAGACCGGCACCGTCACCACCGGCCGCATGACCCTGCTCGCCGTGCACACCGCGGGCGGCGCGCGCGAGGACGAAGTACTGCGACTGGCCGGCGCGCTGGAGCACGCCTCCGAGCACCCGATCGCCCGGGCCGTCGCCGACGGAGCACGGGAGCGGGTGGGTACGCTGCCCGCCCCCGAGGACTTCGCCAACGTGCCGGGGCTCGGCGTGCAGGGCGTCGTCGACGGCCACGCCGTCCTCGTGGGGCGCGAACGGCTGCTCGCAAAGTGGGCCATGGAGCTTCCGGCGGCCCTGGCCCGGGCCAGGGCCGAGGCCGAGAGCGCCGGCCGGACCGCGATCGCGGTCGCCTGGGACGGCGAGGCACGAGCGGTGCTGGAGGTCGCCGACGCGGTGAAGGAGACCAGTCCCGAGGCGATCGCCGGGCTGCGTGCCCTCGGTCTGACCCCGGTGCTGCTGACCGGTGACAACCGCGCCGTGGCCCTCTCCGTCGCCCGCGAGGTCGGCATCGACGCCGAGCACGTGATCGCCGAGGTCATGCCGCAGGACAAGGTCGACGTCGTCGAGCGACTTCAGGGCGAGGGCCGTTCGGTGGCGATGGTCGGCGACGGGGTCAACGACGCCGCCGCGCTCGCCCGGGCCGACCTGGGGCTGGCCATGGGCACCGGCACCGACGCCGCCATCGAGGCCGGTGACCTCACCCTCGTCCGGGGCGACCTGCGGGCCGCCGTCGACGCCATCCGGCTGGCCCGCAGGACCCTCGGCACCATCAAATCCAACCTGTTCTGGGCCTTCGCCTACAACATCGCCGCCCTGCCGCTCGCCGCGGCCGGACTGCTCAACCCGATGATCGCCGGAGCCGCGATGGCGTTCTCCTCGGTCTTCGTCGTGGGCAACAGCCTGCGTCTGCGGAGCTTCAAGGCCGCGCACTGACCGCCCCTCCCCCGGCCACCCGAGCGGGCCGGGCGGTCGGAGCCACCCGGCCACCGGCCGGCCCTCACCGGGTCGGCCGGTGGCGCACTCCGGTCGGGGCGGCTCACGCCGGTCGACAGCGGCGCACGGGCCCCTCGGCACGCACCGTGGGGCGCGGGCGGCCGACGATGTCCGCCCGCGTCGAGGGCCGGTACGACGGCCCTCCCGGCGCGTGGCGACCGTCCCCCGGACGGCCCCCGTCGACGCGCCGTGCGCCCCCGGACGGGCCAGGCTGGTGCGCCGACGGGCCCACGGCCCGCTCGGGCGTGACGCAGGCCCCTCGACCCGCGGAGCAGGAGCCCATGAGCGACCCGACCGACTCCGACACCGACGATGACGCCGGCACGAGCGGCTCGCTCGCGCCGGCCCCCGGACCGCGTCGTTCCCTTCGGCGGACCCTCGCCGCCGTGCTCGGCGAGCTGCGGGCCGTGGACGGCGCGCTGTACGCGGCGGTGGCCGCCACGTCGACGCCCGCGCTCGACCGTTGGCTGCGCCGGCTGTCCCACGCCGCGGACCATTCCAAGGTGTCGCTCGGGATCGCGGGCGCGCTCGCCCTGGGCGGGGCGCGGCAGCGCCGGGCTGCCCTCGTCGGGGTGGGGGCCGTCACCGTGGCGTCGGCCTGCGCGAACCTGCTGGGCAAGCGACTGGTGCGCAGGGCACGACCGGACCGGGAGGCGGCGCGGGTGACGGTGGACCGGTATGTGCCCATGCCCGCGTCGGCGTCGTTCCCGTCGGGGCACACGGCGTCGGCGGTCGCGTTCGCCACGGCGGTCGGCGTGGTCCTGCCCGAGGCCGCCGTCCCCCTCGGAGTGCTGGCGGGTGCCGTCGGCTACTCCCGGGTCCACACCGGTGTGCACTATCCCGGAGATGTGGCCGCGGGCGCCGTCGTGGGCATCGCCGGTGCGGCCGCCGCGCTCGCGGTGGCGGCGGCCGCCGGGGTGCCGGACCCGCGGCCCCTCCGCCCGGCGGCGCCGACCCGGTCCTCTCCCGGAGCCCGGTCCTCCCTCGGGAACTGACGTGACGGTTCGTCAGCCAAAGGCCCTCACGGCCTGGTAGTACGTCCATGCCGTGCTGTTGCAGGCGGTCTTGGTGGCACCGCCGTATCCGGCGCAGACGCGCTTGAGATCCTCGTAGAAGGCGCTGTCGAGTCGGGACTTGTTGGCGCTGAAGGTGCCCGCGGCCTTGTAGTTGCGGTATCCGAAGTCGTGCCGCGCGCAGGAGGTGCTGAAGGGGAAGCCGAACGGGTTGTCCGGAGAGGACGAGCAGTAGTCGGTGGTCCAGTCGAACCCGTAGGCGGCCCAGGCGGACTGGTTCGCCCGCGCGGTGGTCCAGGTGTTGTAGCTCGACGCGCTGGTCTGCGTCCAGCTCGCGAGGACCTGCGGTTTGTCGGCGGGAGCGGCTTCGGCGGTCGCGGCGGTGGCGAAGACGGTGGTCACGGCCATGGCCGAGGCGGCGAGTCCGGTGGCGAGTCTGCGGTGCATCCCACACCTCCATGAGGCTGCGACCCGCCCCTCGGGTCGCAGGTTCATGTCAAGATGATGCGCACTTCACCCACCCCTTCACACCTCCGCCGCCCTAATGATCCGTTAACTCTGAGGCCCGGCACGGAATCCGGACGTGAACGTTCGCCGCCCCGCCTCCCGTCCGCTACTCCTCCCGGTACGGCGAGGTGGCCCCCGGTACCGCGTACTCGTCCCGGCGTCCGCACATGCCGTAGCCGCCGCGCAGGGTGGGCGCGGCCTCGTACGCGGTGGCGTCGGCGAGGTGGGCCGGGTCGGCGTCGGCGAGTGCGTCGAGCTGTTCGCCGGTGCGCTCGGCGGCGGCCAGCGCACCGGCCCGCCACCGCTCCCGCCAGGCGGGCACCTTCTCGCGCACCAGGCGGGCGGCGGTCCGCTGGAACTCCCGGTACGGGCCGTCGTTCCCGGCGACGAGGGCCTCGCGCAGCGGCAGGTAGCCCTCGACGGCGAGGTCCCTGCGGCGCCGGGCCGCGGCCTCCGTCGCCTGCCCGGTGCCCGGCGGCAGCGCGGCGGCAGCGGCGTACGCCTCCGGCTCGGCCAGCACCTCGGGCGGGAAGGTGAAGACGGAGTCCCCCGCCTCGGGCAGCCCGCCGTTCTGCATCAGCACCGTGACGCGCAGATCGCCGCCCTGCACCATCCGGTGCACGGTGCCCGGTGTGAACCAGACGAGGGAGCCGGGCCGCAGCGGGATCTCCCGGTAGCCGCCGGGGCTCAGCGTCTGCACCGCGCCGCGCCCCGCGGTGACGACGTACGCCTCCGTGCACACCAGGTGCAGGTGCGGGCTGCCGCCGCACACGCCGTCGGCCGACTCCCAGTCGTAGGCGCTCAGGTGGGACAGGCCGACCGCGCCGGGCAGGGGGTGGGGAAGTGGGGGCCGGCCGCTCACCACGGCAGCCCTTCCAGATACGCCCCGACCCGGTCCCGGCCCCAGGCGCCGTCGGCGACCACGATGCGGTACCGGTAGGCGAAGGACTCGCCCGCCGGCAGCTCGAACTCCTCGAAGAAGGCCCAGGAGAACGCCACGGACGGGATCGGCTCGGCGCGCACGAACCAGTGCGAGGGGTGGGCGGCCCGCTTCTCGTCGAGATTCTCGGGCGCGTGCGCGAAGACGACGGTGGAGTGCGCGTCGACGTCGTCGTGCTCGGCGGTGAAGGCCAGCCAGGGGCTCCGGGTCCCCATCAGCTCGGCGGCGCCCGCTTCGGTGCCGGGGGCGAAGGCGGTGCCGCCGGTGAAGTCGCGGGGACCGCGCCACTGGAGTCCGGTGTAACCGGCCATCTCGCGGCCCGCCGTGGTCGGAGAGCCGAACACCAGCGGCTCGGCACGGGTGTTGGTGAGCCGGATCGACCAGTCCAGGACCCAGGCGCCGGCCGTCTCGTCGACCGAGTGGAGGGTCAGGCCGCGCTCCTCGCGGGCCCATTCGGCGCCGCCGTTCTCGATCCAGGTGAGGTGCTCGGTCAGGGCGAACCGGTCGTCCTCCACGGTGAGACCGGGGAAGCCGTCGTGTCGCATCGAGCCGATCCGCTCGGGCAGCGGCAGGTAACCCTCGCCGTGCACGTAGGAGTTGCCGCCCCAGAAGTTCTGGCCGGAGAGGTGACTGGCCGTCATCTGAAGCCCCTTGTGCCAGCGGTGGTCGCTGGGGCGGTACCCGGTGACCGTGCGTCCGGCGAGGGTGCGCACCGGGTGCGCGTAGGGCTTGCGGGACTCGAAGGCCTCCGGGTCGGGGCGGTAGACGTAGCGGAGGATCTCGGTGCCGTTCGCCGCGGTGACCGCGACGTGGTCGCCGTGGGTGTGGGTGACGCTCAGGGTGCTCACGCGCTCTCCCGGGGTGCCCAGTCGGGGTGGCCGCCGTGCATGGCGGCGTGGAAGGGGTCGCCGGGGACGATCTCCCCCGCGAGGACCGGTTTCCCGGTGAACGCCGCCTTGTAGAGGGCCGCGGCGAACTCCAGCGTGGCGCGGGCGTCGCGGCCGCTGCCGGGCGGTCTCGCTCCCGCGTCCCGGGCGTCGAGCACGGCACCGAGCTGCTCGGTGTGCGAGCTGGGCACGTCCGCCGGCGGCGTGCGCCAGGCGGCGGCGCGTCCGGGGTCGACGTGCCGGGCGGGGGTGTACCTCCAGTCGTCGTTGCGGTGGCCGTACAGGTGGGTCAACTCGACCGTCGCGTCGGCGCAGTCGATACGGACCCGGCTCACCTCGTCGGGCGAGAGCACGCTGTTGACGACGGTCGCCAGGGCGCCGTTCGCGAAGCGCACCAGCGCCGTGGACACGTCCTCGCTCTCGGTGTCGTGGACCAGGCGCGAGGCCATGGCCCGCACCTCCGCCCAGGGGCCGAGGAGGTGCAGCAACAGGTCGTACTGGTGGATGCCGTGGCCCATCGTCGGACCGCCGCCCTCGGTGGCCCAGCGTCCGCGCCACGGTGCGGCGTAGTAGGCGGCGTCGCGGTGCCAGGTCGTCTGGCAGTGCGCGACCAGCGGGGCGCCCAGCTCGCCGCGCGCGATCAGGTCACGGGCGTGCGCGGCGCCGGAGCCGTACCGGTGCTGGAAGACGACGGAGGCGTACGCGCCGGACGCCTCCTCGGCCGCCGCGATGTCGTCGTACTCGGCGAGCGAGAGGCACAGCGGCTTCTCGCACAGCACCCAGGCGCCCGCCTTGAGAGCCGCCACCGTCTGCTCCCGGTGCAGGGACGGCGGCGTGCCGACGAGGACGAGGTCGGGGCGTACGGCGTCCAGCATGGCGCCCATCGAGGTGTGCCCGGCGACGTCCCCGCCCGCCCGGTCCCGGAAGGCGTCGAGCCGGGCCCGGTCCACGTCCACGGCGGCCACCAGTTCCGTGCGGTCGGCGTGGACGCGCAGGGCGGGCAGGTGGCCGCCGGTGACGATGGCACCGGTGCCGACCACGGCGACTCGGCGGCGGGCGGGGCGTGGGGCCATGCGGTCCTCCTCGGACGCCGGCGCACGACAGTCACGCACCCGGCTAGAAAGCGCTTTCTCCACGACAGACCCTAGGCGGAGGGCGAACGGACGGACAACCCCCCAGCGTTTGCGGGCCCGGCGCGCGGCTGGTCGACTGGCGCGGGGGGACCGGCACCGGCCGTACCGCGCCGGCGCACTCTTCCGCCCGCGAAGGAGCTCAGGCGTGAGCAACCCCGAGTCGTCGTCCGTGGATCACCGGTCCGACGGCAGCCAGCCCTGGCTGCACCAGAAGGGCCGGGTCATCCAGGAGTTCGGCACCGTCAAGCAGTTCCCGGTGGCGCTGAGCATGGAGACCCGCCTCTACTCCTGCCAGCGGCTCAACAGGGTCCTGGCGGACTCCCGGATCCTGCACGACCTGTACAAGAAGTACCACTGGCTCATGCGCGGGGCGACGTTCTACCCACTGCACCTGCTGCTGGACAAGCACGCGGGCGAGCAGCTGGAGCTGATCGACACGATCGCCGAACGCGTCCAGACGCTCGGCGGTGTCGCGATCGGCGACCCCCGGCACGTCGCCGAGATCACCGCCGTGCCGCGTCCGCCGGACGGGGTGGAGGAGGTACCGGCGATGCTCTCGCGGCTGCTCGAGGCGCACGAGCTGATCCTGACCGACTGCCACGACGCCGCGGCGCGCACCCAGGAGTACGGCGACGACGGCACCAACGACGTCCTCGTCTCCGACGTCGTGCGCACCAACGAGCTCCAGGCGTGGTTCGTGGCGGAGCACCTGGTGGACACCCCGCTGGTGCGCGCCTGACGCGGTCCCCCACGCCCCCCGGCGGGCCCGCCGGGGGAAGCCGTCACGCTCCGTGCTCCCCCGGGCGCGGGCGCTCTTGATGCCCTTTCACCGAGGCTGTGGAAACGTCCGGGGCATGCCCCACATGTCCCACGGCGCCCATGCCCAGCCTCCGACGCGCGGGCAGCGGTGGTCCACGTTCCGGCAGTCGCCGTTCTGGCCGGCCACCGTGCTGGTGCTCATCCTCGCCGCCGCGGCGGGGCTCTTCGCGGGTTCGTACACGTACTCGATGGCGGATCCGACGCCGCGTTCGATCCCCACGGCCGTGGTCGGCTCCTACGAGGAGGCCCGGGGACGGGCCTTCCTGGACGGCCTGGAGAAGGCGCTCAACGCCTCGGTCAAGGTGCGCGCCTACGACAGCACGGCCGAGGCCCGGGAGGCGATCCAGGACCAGGAGGTCTTCGGGCTCTTCGAGTTCCGCGGCGACGGCCGCACCGCCGTGCTGGACCTGTCCAGCGCGTCGGGTGCCTCGGTCGCCGAGGTGCTCGCCCAGACGGCACCGGCGGTGGGGCGCGAGACGGGCGTGCGGGTCACCGTCCGGGAGGTCAACCCGCTGCAGGAGGGCGACCCGCGCGGGCTGGCTATCTTCTACATCTCCCTGGCCGCCGTGATCATCGGCTTCGTCGGGGCGATCCAGCTCAGCGTGCACGCGCGCTCGCTGACCCCGTTCGAACGCATCCTGTTCACGGTGGCCTACGCGCTGCTCGGCGGGTTCGCCATCGCCGCGACGGTGGACTGGCTGCTGGACGCGCTCGACCTGCCGTTCGTCGAGTCGTGGCTGATCCTGGCGCTCACCCTGTTCGCGTCCGGCATGGTCTTCACCATGTTCAACACCCTCTTCGGGCGCTGGGCGATGCTGCCGACGTGGGGGCTGATGGTGCTGCTCGGCAACCCCTCGTCCGGCGGCGCGGTGTCCTGGCCGCTGCTGCCGTCCCCGCTGGGGGCGATCGGCCAGTGGCTTCCGCCCGGGGCCTCGGTCAACGCCCAGCACACGGCGGTGTACTTCCAGGGCCACCAGCACGCCTTCCCCTTCCTGGTGCTGGGCGGATGGGCGTTGCTGTCCTGCGCGGTCTTCTGGACCTGGCGGCACCGTCATCCCGGCGGCCGGGACAAGGAACCGCCGGAGCCGGCGTCGGAGGCCGCCGCGGCCTGAGGGCCCCCGGAGAGGGTCCAGGGGCACGGCACGCCGTCCGGAGAGAGCGGGCCGGGGGCGGGGGGCGGACGTGCCGGCGCTGCGGCGCGGTCGTGCTGCCGATGCGCGGCGCGGTCCGGCCGGCGTCACGTCAGGTCCGGGCGGGCGGGCGGGCGCGGACCGTGCCGGCCACCGAGGGCCCGTCCGACCCTGTCGTCGGCCCGACGTGGCTGCGATCATGTGGCCGGAGTCGCGGGCGCGGCTCGGGGTCCGGCCCGGCCGTACGGCGTACCCGCCGTCCCGGCCGGAGAACCGCGTCGCCCGCCCCTCCTCCTCCGTCCGTCCGGCCCCCATGTCCCTGGAGTTGAGCCATGGCCCTTGACGTCGCCGCGATCCGCGCGCGCGTGCCCGCCCTGAATTCCGGTACCGCACGGTTCGACGCGCCCGGCGGCACGCAGACGCCGCAGCCGGTGATCGACGCGATCGCCGCGGCGCTGACCGTCCCGCTCGCCAACCGGGGACGCAACACCGAGGGCGAACGCAACGCGGACCGGATCGTCACCGAGGCCCGCTCCGCCCTGGCCGACCTCCTCGGCACCACGCCGGGGACGGTGGTCTTCGGGCGCAGCGCCACCCAGCTCGTCTACGACCTGTCCCGGACGCTGGCCAAGGACTGGGGGCCGGGCGACGAGGTGGTGGTCACCCGGCTCGACCACGACTCCAACATCCGGCCCTGGGTGCAGGCGGCGGAGTCGGTGGGGGCGACCGTGCGGTGGGCGGACTTCGACCCGGCCACGGGCGAGCTGCTGCCCGAGCACGTCGAGGCGGTGCTCGGCGCGCGGACCAGGCTGGTCGCGGTGACCGCCGCGTCCAACCTGATCGGGACCATGCCCGGCCTGCCGGCCCTCGCCTCCCTCGCGCACGCGGCCGGGGCGCTCTTCCACGTCGACGCGGTGCACTACGCCTCGCACGCCGTGGTGGACCTGGCGGCGATCGGCGCGGACACCCTGGTCTGCTCGCCGTACAAGTTCCTCGGGCCGCATCTGGGTGTGCTCACCGGCCGGGCGGAGCTGCTGGAGTCGCTGCGCCCGGACAAGCTGCTGCCGTCCGCCGACACCGTGCCCGAACGGTTCGAGCTGGGCACGCTGCCCTACGAGTCGCTGGCCGGGGCGCGGGCGGCGGTGGACTTCCTCGCGGAGCTCGACCCGCAGGCCCGTGGCTCCCGCCGGGACCGCCTGGTCGCCTCCTTCGCGGCACTTCAGGCCCACGAGGACGCCCTGCGCGAGCGGATCGAACGCGGGCTGGCGGACCTCGGCCGGATCACCGTGTTCTCGCGGGCCGCCCGGCGCACGCCGACCCTGCTGTTCACCGTGGCGGGGCTGCGCCCGGCCGAGGTGTACCGGCGACTGGCCGAGGCGGGGGTCGACGCGCCCGCCGGCTCCTTCTACGCGGTGGAGGCCGCACGCCACCTGGGACTCGGTGACGAGGGCGGCGTACGGGTCGGGCTCGCGCCGTACAGCAGCGAAGACGACGTGGACCGGCTCCTGACGGCGCTGGGCGCCCTGGAACGCTGACGTGGGCGCGGGGCGCGGCGGCACGCCGTCCGCGTGCCGCCGCGCCACCCGGTCTCACGCCAGCGGTACGGCGACCTCCCCGCTGCCCTGCGCGCTCGCACCGCCCGCGACGCGCACGGTGAACGGCCGGTCGGTGCCGTTCGCGGTGACCCGCAGGGTGTCGCCGTCACGCCGCACCCGGAAGGTCGCGGCCGGTGTGCCCAGCAGGTCGGGCACGGTGACCTCGGCCGTGTAGCCGGACGAGGCGGGCGGGTGGACCAGCAGGGTCGGGGCGTCCAGCCAGTCGCCGTCGGGGCGCCGGTCGTCGGAGGCCAGCGGCAGGGCGGCGCCCTCGCGGACGTACAGCGGCAGACTGTCGTAGCCGTGGCGTTCGGTGCGCCAGGCCGGCCCGGTGACGCGCTCGCCGGACAGCAGGTGCGTCCAGGTCCCCTCGGGGAGGTAGACCTCGACCTCCCCGTCCTCGGTGAAGACCGGGGCGACCAGGAGGTCGGGGCCGAGCATGTACTGGCGGTCCAGCGTCCGGCAGCCCGGGTCGTGCGGGTACTCCAGGACCATCGGCCGCATCATCGGCACGCCGGTGCGGTGGGCCTCGGCGGCGACGCCGTACAGGTAGGGCATCAGGCGGTGCTTGAGGAGGGTGAAGCGGCGGGCGACGTCGACCGCCTCCTCGCCGAACTCCCACGGCACCCGGTAGGACGAGGAACCGTGCAGCCGGCTGTGTGAGGAGAGCAGGCCGAAGGCGAGCCAGCGCTTGAAGACCGCCGGGTCGGGCGTGCCCTCGAAGCCGCCGATGTCATGGCTCCAGAAGCCGAAGCCGCTCAGCGACAGGGACAGGCCGCCCCTGAGCGACTCGGACATCGCCTCGAAGGAGGACCAGCAGTCGCCGCCCCAGTGGACCGGGTACTGCTGGCCGCCCGCGGTCGCGGAGCGGGCGAAGAGCACGGCCTCGCCCTGTCCGCGTTCCTTCTCCAGGAGTTCGAAGACGGTGCGGTTGAAGAGGTGGGTGTAGTAGTTGTGCATCCGCTCGGGGTCGGAGCCGTCGTGCCAGACGACGTCGGTGGGGATGCGCTCGCCGAAGTCGGTCTTGAAGCAGTCCACACCCTGGTCGAGCAGCGGCTTGAGCTTCCCGGCGAACCAGTCCCGGGCCGCGGGGCTGGTGAAGTCGACCAGCCCCATCCCGGCCTGCCACAGGTCCCACTGCCAGACGTCGCCGTCCGGCCGGCGCACCAGGTGTCCGAGGGCGGCGGCCTCGTCGAAGAGGGGGGACTTCTGGGCGATGTACGGGTTGATCCAGACGCTGACCTTCAGGCCCTTGGCCTTGAGCCGGGCGAGCATGCCGTCCGGGTCGGGGAAGACGTCCGGGTCCCACCGGAAGTCGCACCACTGGTACTCGCGCATCCAGAAACAGTCGAAGTGGAAGACGGTCAGCGGGATGCCCCGCTCGGCCATGCCGTCGACGAACCGGGTCACCGTCTCCTCGTCGTAGGAGGTGGTGAAGGACGTGGTGAGCCAGAGGCCGAAGGACCAGGCGGGCGGCAGGGCGGGGCGTCCGGTGAGGGCGGTGTAGCGGGCGAGGACGTCCTTCGGGGTGGGGCCGGCGACGACGTAGTACTCCAGCGTCTGGTCCTCGACGCTGAACTGCACCTGGCCGACGGACTCGGAGCCGATCTCGAAGGAGACGGCGCCGGGGTGGTTGACGAAGACGCCGTAGCCCCGAGAGGAGAGGTAGAACGGGATGTTCTTGTAGGCCTGCTCGCTGCTGGTACCGCCGTCGGCCTGCCACATGTCGACGACCTGGCCGTTCTTCACGAACGGGGTGAAGCGCTCGCCCAGGCCGTAGATCTGCTCGCCGACGCCGAGCGAGAGCCGGCTCAGCATGTGGTGGGCGCCGTCGCCGGTGGTGGCGAACGCGGTGCCCTTGGCGTTCGCGCGGGTCAGCTCGCGCCCGTCCGCGTCGAGGAAGGCGAGGCCGAAGGGCCCCTCGCGGTCCAGGCGGAGGGTCAGCGGGCCGCTGGTCAGCTCGGTGACCGTGTCGTCCTCGCGCACCGTCCCGGTACCGTCCGCCGCGCCGGCCAGGGCGAAGTCGGGGCCGGGCCGGCGCTTTCCGGCGTGGTGGGTGACGCGGACGCCGATGACGCCCTCGGCGGGAGAGAAACACTCGACCGTGAGGAGCGGCGCGTTGAGCGTGTCCCCCCTCCGCGTCACCTTCTTCACGGCGGCATGCGCGGTGAAGCGCTTCGATTCGGGGCGCACATCGCGTACCTCGGTCGCGTACGAGAGATGCACGCCCTCACGGATGAGCCAGAAGCCGTCGGTGAACTTCATGATCTTCCTCGGGTGCGGCGGGAGCTGTCGGATGGGGAGCACGGGGGCCGTCTCACAGCATTTTGATCGTACACAAAACAAAACCGCAGGCCGAGCCCTTCGCACCGACCTCACCGCTTTGAACAGGGAGTATCACCGACAAGAACAGGCCCCTCACCCCCCGGAGCGAAGAGAGGGGGGCCACTTTCCTCTAGCGCGACAGCACGTCCTTGACGTATTAGTCATCCCATCAAACAAAACGGTCCGGCAGGGAAGCCGGACGGTACGACAGCAAGGGCCGCACCATGTCGAAGCGCTTCACTTCGCTCGCCTTGACAGCACACCCTCCTGCCGCCAGGCACCGCGAGCGAGGACCCTCACGCCGCGTCGTCGCCCCGTTCGCCGCCGTCACCGTGCTGGTCGCCGGGGTGGCGCTCACCGGCTGCGGCCAACAGCGCGACGCCGATGTGTACACCGTGCTGAACTCCTCGACCGACGAGTCCTACCACCGCTGGGACGCGGAGGCGATGGCCCGGTGCGGTGAGCGGCTGGGCGTCACCATCGAGCAGCAGAGCGTGCCGGCCGCCCAGGTGATGACCAAGGCACTGCGGATGGCGTCGTCCAAGTCGCTCCCCGACGTCGTGCAGTTCGACGCGTCCGAGATGCCGACGTTCGCCGACGCGGGCGGCCTGGTCGACCTCAGGTCCCTCGGCCTGAGCACCGACGACATCCCCGAGGGCATCGTCGACTTCGGCTCGTACGAGGGCACCTACTACGGCGCGGCCCGGTCGGTGAACACCCTGGCGCTGTTCTACAACAAGGACGTCCTCGACGAGGCGGGCGTCGAGGTCCCCACCACGTGGGCCGAGCTGCGGGAGACCGCGAAGGAGCTCACCCGGGGCAAGCAGTACGGCCTGGCGCTGAGCGCGGGCGGCGCGGAGGACGGGGTCTTCCAGTTCACGCCGTTCATGTGGTCCAACGGCGGCGACGAGACCGACCTCGACAGCCCGCAGGTCGTCGAGGCCCTGGACTACTGGAAGGGCCTGCTGAAGGACCGTTCCCTGTCGAAGTCGACGGTCAACTGGACGCAGGCGGACGTCAACGACCAGTTCATGGCCGGCAACGCCGCGATGATGATCAACGGACCGTGGCAGGTGGAGACCCTCAACGCCGAGGAGTCGCTGCACTGGGGCATCGCCCCCATCCCCGTGCCCGAGGCCGGCGAGGACTCGGTGGGCCCGCTGGGCGGCGCCGTGCTCACCGTGCCGAACACCGGTGACGAGGCGCGGGAGAAGACCGCCGGGAAGATCGTCGCCTGTCTGTCCAGCGAGAAGGAGCAGCTGACCTACGCGCTCAACAGCTGGATGGTCCCGGCCAACGCCGAGGCCGCGGAGGTCTGGCGCGAGCGGGTGCCGGAACTGGGCTCCCTCGCCGACCAGGTGGCCGTCGCCCGCTCCCGGACGGCGCAGCTCGGCGCCGGCTGGTCGAGCGTGTCGCTCGCCCTGCAGAGCGCCTTCCAGTCCGCCCTGACCGGCCAGTCCAGTGAGACCGCCCTGAAGCGCGCCCAGCAGCGGGCCACGAGCGGGAACTGAGGTACGCGCCCATGACCACGTCCACCGTCACCGCACAGACGCCCGCGAAGGCGTCCGCGCCGGCCGCCGCGCCGGACCCCGCCCGGGCCGCGCGCCGGCGCCGGCTCACCCAGTGGGGGTTCGTCGCCCCCGCCGTCGTCTTCATGCTGCTGTTCTTCGGCTACCCGCTCGTCCGCAACGTCGTGATGAGCTTCCAGCACTACACGCCGAAGACCTTCTTCACCGGTGAGGCGCCCTTCAACGGCACCGACAACTGGTCCAACGTGTTCCAGGACGCCCTGTTCGGCAAGGCGCTGTGGCACACCCTCGTGTTCACCGCGGGCTCGCTGGTCGGGCAGTTCTGCATCGGGATGGCGCTCGCGGTGTTCTTCAGCCGCCGGTTCCCGCTGAACGGCGTGCTGCGCTCGCTGATCCTGCTGCCCTGGCTGGTGCCCATGGTGGTGTCCGGCATCGTCTGGCGGCGCATCCTCGACCAGGACACGGGCGTGCTCAACTCCTTCCTGGACACCCTCGGCGTCGGCGGCGGCACGCCCTGGCTGACCAGCCCCGAGATGGCGCTGCTGTCGGTGATCCTGGTCAACATCTGGATCGGCATCCCGTTCAACATGGTCATCCTGTACGGCGGCCTGCAGGAGATACCGAAGGAACTGCACGAGGCGGCCGCGCTGGACGGCGCCTCGGCGTGGCGGACCTTCCGCTCGGTCACGCTGCCGGTGCTCAAGCCCGTCATCACGGTCGTGCTCGTGCTCGGCTTCATGTCGACGGTGAAGATCCTCGACCTGATCCTCGCCCTCACCGACGGCGGTCCGGCCGACGCCACCCAGACGCTGGGCACGCTCACGTACCAGAACTCGTTCGTGCAGCTCGACTTCGGCGCGGGCGCCGTGGTCGGCAACGTACTCATCCTGATCTCCGCCGTGTTCGCGGTGTTCTACCTGCGGGCCAACCGCACCGAGGGGAAGTGACGTCCATGGCCGCCCACCCGCCCACCGCCTCCCGGCGCCGCTGGGGTTCCACCGTCGCCGGCGTTCTCGTCCTCGGCGTGATGCTGTTCCCGCTGTACTGGATGCTCAACACCGCGCTCCAGCCCGAGTCGGGGCTGCTCCAGGTCGACCCGGTGCCGGGCAGCCTGGACCTGTCCGGTTTCTCCAAGGCCATCAGCGACCAGGGAGGGCACCTGCTGACCTCCCTGGCCGTCTCGCTCGGCGCGGTCGCCATCTGCCTGGCGATCTCGGCGCCGGCGGCGTACGGGCTGGCGCGGTTCGGGCTGCGCGGCTCGCGCACGATCGTGTTCGGCACGCTGATCACCCAGATGGTGCCGGGCATCGTCATCGCCAACGCGCTCTACAACTCCTACGTCGACCTGGGCCTGGTCAACTCCTACTTCGGTCTGATGCTGGCGGACGCCTCGCTGGGCATCCCGTTCTCCATCGTGCTGATGCGGTCCTTCATGGTGTCGATCCCGGGCGAGGTGATCGAGGCCGCGCAGATCGACGGCGCCGGGCCGGTGCGGACGTTCACCCGGGTCGTGCTGCCGATGAGCCGCAACTCGCTGATCACGTCCGGGTTGTTCGCCTTCCTGTTCTCGTGGAGCGACTTCATGTTCGCGCTCACCCTGAACACGACCGACGAGGTGAAGCCCATCACGCTGGGCATCTACCAGTACATCGGCGCGCACGTCGGGGACTGGGGTTCGGTGATGGCCGCGTCCGTGCTCTCCGCGGTGCCCGCGGCGGTCCTGCTCGTCCTCGCCCAGAAGTACATCGCCGCCGGGATCACCGGCGGTTCCGTCAAGTGACCCTCGTACACCCCGTTCACATGGAGATGAGCCCCACAGCATGAGTGAGTACCCCAGCTTCCCGCCCGGCTTCGTGCTCGGCGCCGCGACCGCCTCGTACCAGATCGAGGGCGCGGCGCGGGAGGACGGCCGCGGTCCGTCGATCTGGGACACCTACAGCCACACCCCCGGTCTGGTGGCGAACGGCGACACCGGCGACGTGGCCTGCGACCACTACCACCGCTACCGGGAGGACGTGGCGCTGCTGCGCGACCTGGGCGTGGACTCCTACCGCTTCTCGATCGCCTGGCCGCGCATCGTGCCGGAGGGCTCCGGCGCGGTGAACCCGAAGGGCCTGGACTTCTACTCCCGCCTGGTCGACGAGCTGCTCGCGGCGGGCATCGAGCCGGCCGCCACCCTGTACCACTGGGACCTGCCGCAGGCCCTGGAGGACCGGGGCGGCTGGCGGGTGCGGGAGACGGCGGAGCGGTTCGCCGAGTACACGGCCGTGGTCGCGGAGCACCTGGGCGACCGGGTGCCGCGCTGGATCACCCTCAACGAGCCGTGGTGCAGCTCCTTCCTCGGCTACTCCATCGGCCGGCACGCCCCCGGCGCCAAGGAGGGCCGGGGGGCCTTGGCCGCCGCGCACCACCTGCTGGTCGGACACGGGCTGGCCGTGGGGGCGCTGCGCGCGGCCGGGGTGCGCGAGGTCGGCATCACGCTCAACCTGGACCGCAACCTGCCGGCCACCGACTCCCCCGCCGACCTGGCGGCCGTGGTCCGCGCCGACACGCAGCACAACCTGGTGTGGACCGAGCCGATCCTCGCGGGCCGCTACCCGGCCACCGAGGAGGAGACCTGGGGCGAGCTGATCACCGGCGCGGACTTCCGGCTCGACGGCGACCTGGAGCTGATCTCCCGGCCGCTGGACTTCCTCGGCGTCAACTACTACCGGCCGATCGTGGTCGCCGGCGCCCCGCACCGCGAGAGCGACCCGGCGCGGCGGGTGGCGACCGACAACCGCTACGAGGAGGTACGGCTGCCCGGCGTCCGGGAGACGGCGATGGGCTGGCCGGTCGTCCCCGACAGCTTCACCGAGCTGCTGGTACGGCTGAAGAAGCAGTACGGTGACGCGCTGCCGCCGATCCACATCACGGAGAACGGCTCGGCGGAGGACGACGCGCCCGCGGCCGACGGCGCGGTGCACGACGCCGACCGCGTCGCCTACCTGCGCGACCACCTCCGCGCGCTGCGGGCGGCGATGGACGCGGGCGTGGACGTACGCGGCTACTACGTGTGGTCGCTGCTGGACAACTTCGAGTGGGCGTACGGCTACGACAAGCGTTTCGGCATCGTCCGGGTCGACTACGACACCCAGGAGCGCACGCCCAAGGACAGCTACCGCTGGTACCGGGAGATGATCGCCGCGAACCGCGGGTGACGTACCGCGCGGGGGCCGCCGGGCGGCCCCCGCGACGGTTCGCCGCGCGCCCGCGTACGCCGCCGCGTCAGCCCGCCTCACGCTCCGCGTACGCCGCCGGGTCGGCCAGCACCTCACGCACGATCACGCCGGCCGCGCCCCGGGCCGCGTCGCCCAGGGACGAGGAGGCGCGCAGCCGCTTCCCGTCCTCGCTCCACAGCCCGGACACGACGCGCAGGGCGAGTTCACGGTCGACGGCGGGCGCGAGCCAGTCCATCAGCTCTCGGTAGACGCCTCCGAGCATCACCGCGTCGGGGTCGAAGAGGTTCACCGCGCCCGACACCACGACGCCCAGTCGCCGCCCGGCCTCCTCGATCGCCGACAGCGCGGCCGCGTCGCCCCGCCGGGCGCGGCGTTCGAGTTCGGCGACGCCCTGCACGCCCGCGTCGGCGTCGAGGCCCGCGGCCCTCAGCAGCGCGCCCTGTCCGGCGTACTGCTCCAGACAGCCGCGCGCCCCGCACCGGCACAGCGGCCCGTCCGGGTCGACGACCATGTGCCCGATCTCTCCGGCGAAGCCGTGCGCACCGCGCAGCAGCTCGCCCCGGAGCACCAGCGCGCCGCCGACGCCGATCTCGCCGGTCAGGTACAGGAAACTGCGGACGCCCTCGGTGCCGGCGCCGAACCACAGTTCGGCGAGGGCGGCGGCGTTGGCCTCGTTGTCGGAGCTGACCGGCAGGGGCCGGTGGGCGGGGCGCAGCGCGAGCAGGGCGTGGGCGAAGAGGCCCTCCACGGCGACCCGCTGCCAGCCGAGGTTGGGGGCCTGGCGCACGGTGCCGCCCGTGACCAGGCCGGGCAGCGCGACGTGGGCGCCGGCCGGCACCAGGTCCTGCTCGGCCGCCGAGCCGATGGCGCGCGCCGCCAGCCGGGCCGCGCGGGCCAGTACGTCGGCCGGCTGCGCCCCGCGGTTGTCGAAGTGCTCCACGAGCCGCACCCGGTCGGTGCCGGCCAGGTCCACGACGCAGACGGCGATGTAGTCGATGTTGACCTCGACACCGAGACCCGCGGGACCCGACCGGGACACCTTCAGGACGGTGCCGGGCCGGCCCGCCTGACCGCTGCTGGTCTTGCCCCACTCGGAGACGAAACCGAACTCCAGCAACTGCTCGACCAGGGAGGACACCGCCGCACGGGTGAGTCCGACATGCGTGGCGACCCCGGCCCGGGTCGCCTCCCCCGCGTCGTGCACGGCTCTCAGGACCAGGCTGAGGTTGTGCCGTCTGACCGAGGCCTTGTCGGCCTTCGGGCCCAGGGGGGTGAGGTTGTTCTTCATGGTGGTGTCGAGCGTATGCGACGCCCGGTGCGGGGCCGCGCCCCTGCCCGTAGGGCCGATGAAACCCCTTGCCGTCTCACCGATGAAACCCCTTGCCGTCTCCCCGTCCCCGCCCCTAGCCTCACTTTGTGCCGCAAATAAACAAACCCCGATCGCACAACGCCGTGCCGGGCTCCCGCAACGACCTCACCCGCCTCCGCATCGCCCTGACCGCCTTCTTCGCCCTCGACGGCTTCGTCTTCGCCGGCTGGGTCGTACGGATTCCCACCATCAAGGAGCAGACCGGAGCCTCGGCCAGCGCCCTGGGGCTGGCGCTGCTCGGCGTCTCCGCGGGTGCCGTCGTCACCATGACCCTCACCGGGCGGCTGTGCCGCCGCTACGGCAGCCATCCCGTCACCGTCGTCTGCGCGGTCCTGCTCTGCCTCAGCGTCGCCCTGCCCCCGCTCACCCACTCCGCCCTCGCCCTCGGCGCCGTACTGCTGGTGTTCGGCAGCGCCTACGGCGGTATCAACGTCGCCTTCAACAGCGCCGCCGTCGACCTGGTGACGGTGCTGCGGCGCCCGATCATGCCGAGCTTCCACGCTGCCTTCAGCCTCGGCGGCATGGTCGGCGCGGGGCTCGGCGGGCTCGTCGCCGGGTCGCTGTCGCCGCTGCGGCACCTGCTCGGCCTCACCCTGATCGGCCTGGTCGTCACCCTGTTCGCGGGCCGCGCCCTACTGCGCTGCGAGCCCGCCGCGCCACCGGACCGCGGGGCCGAGGACGACGGCGCCCCGCGCCGGCTGGACGGCCGTACCCGCCGCCTCGTCATCACGTTCGGGCTGATCGCCCTGTGCACGGCGTACGGCGAGGGCGCCATGGCCGACTGGGGGGCCCTGCACCTGGAGCAGGACCTCGACGCGTCGCCGGGCATGGCGGCGGCCGGCTACTCCTGCTTCGCGCTCGCCATGACCGTGGGCCGGCTGACCGGTACGACGCTGCTGGAGCGACTCGGCCGCACCACCACGGTCGTGGCGGGCGGTACGACCGCCGTGGCCGGGATGCTGCTCGGCTCGCTCGCCCCCTCCGTGTGGGCCGCGCTGTTCGGCTTCGCGGTCACCGGCCTCGGTCTCGCCAACATCTTCCCCGTCGCGGTGGAACGGGCGGGCGCGCTGGGCGGACCCAGCGGCGTCGCGACCGCGTCCACCCTGGGTTACGGCGGCATGCTGCTCGGGCCGCCCGCCATCGGTTTCATGGCCGACTGGTTCTCCCTGCCGGCCGCGCTCACCAGCGTGGCGGCGCTCGCGGCGGTGGCGGTGCTCGTGGCCGTCGCCACCCGGCACGCGGCGGTCCCGGACTGAGCCGGGGAGTCCGTGCCCGGGCGTTCCCGCCCACCCGCTCCGTCCGTCTCCCTTCGAGGGCGCTCCATCCGGCACACTCGCTGCCATGGAGACCACCGCGTTCGTCGAAGCCCTGCACCGTGAGGGCGACTTGCTGGCCACGGCCGCCGAGCTCGCCGGCACCGACGCCAAGGTGCCGACCTGCCCCGGCTGGCAGGTGCGGGACCTGCTCCGGCACACGGGCATGGTGCACCGCTGGGCGGCGGCGTTCGTCGCCGAGGGCCACACCGGTCCCCGGCCGGACGGCGGCCTGCCCGACCTCGACGGCAGCGCCCTTGTCGCCTGGTTCCGGGAGGGGCACGGGCGGCTCGTCGACACCCTCGCCGGCGCGGCGCCCGACGTGCGCTGCTGGCACTTCCTGCCCGCACCGTCACCGCTGGCGTTCTGGGCCCGGCGCCAGGCGCACGAGACGACCGTGCACCGCATCGACGCCGAATCGGCCAGGGGCGGCGAACCCACCCCCGTCGGCGTCGACCTGGCGGTGGACGGCATCGACGAGTTGCTGTGCGCCTTCCACGCCCGTCCGAAGAGCGCCGTGCGCACCGAGACACCCCGCACGCTGCGGGTGCGGGCGACGGACTCGCCCGGCGCCGTGTGGACCGTCCGGCTGTCGACGCAGGCACCGGTGACGGAGCGCGGGGACGCCGGGGACGCCGGGGACGCCGGGGACGCCGACTGCGAACTGGCCGGGCCCGCCGCACGGCTCTACCCCGCCCTCTGGAACCGCTCCCCGTTCCCGGAGGTGACCGGCGACGCCTCCCTCGCCGCGTTGTGGCGCGAGAAGTCGTGTGTCACCTGGAATTGAGCCCGGCCGGTGAAGACGCGCGCACCGGGGAGACTGTCCGTATGGACATCCCCGGGGGACGACGTACGCAGGGCGAACGGGACGCGATCACGATCGAGATCGGATACGCGCTGTGCAGCGCGGTCTTCGCGGCGGCCGTGCTGTTCGGGGCCGTGGCGGGACCGGCGTACCTCTTCGGTCCGCCCCCGGGTGTCCGGAGCCTGCTCATCGGCTCGGGCACCGTGCTGGCCGTCGTGGTGTTCCTCGCCCGCGTGGTGAGCGTGCTGGTGCGGTTCGACCGAGGGGATCAGCCCAGCCAGCCCGGCCGCACCAACCCCGACTCGTAGGCCAGGACGACCAGTTGGGCCCGGTCCCGGGCGCCCAGTTTGACCATCGTGCGGCTGACGTGGGTCTTGGCGGTGAGCGGGCTGACGACCAGGCGCCGGGCGATCTCCTCGTTCGACAGGCCGATGCCGACCAGGGCCATCACCTCCCGCTCCCGCTCGGTCAGCCGGGCCAGCTCGCCGGCTGCCGCGGGTTCCTTGGAACGGGCCGCGAACTCGGCGATCAGGCGGCGCGTCACACTCGGCGAGAGCAGCGCGTCTCCGGCGACCACCGCCCGTACGGCACGCAGCAGTTCCTCCGGCTCGGTGTCCTTGACCAGGAAGCCGGAGGCGCCGGAGCGGATCGCCTCGAAGACGTACTCGTCCAGTTCGAAGGTGGTGAGCATGACGACCTTCACGTCCCGCAGCCCGGCGTCCCCGGTGATCCGTCGGGTCGCCGCCAGGCCGTCGAGCAGGGGCATGCGGATGTCCATCAGGACGACATCGGGACGCAGTTGCCGGATCGCGCGCACCGCCGCCTCACCGTCGGACGCCTCTCCGACCACCTCGATGTCCGGCTGCGCGTCCAGCAACGCCCGGAACCCGGCCCGTACCAGTGACTGGTCGTCGGCGAGCAGTACACGGATCACCGGTCCTCCTCCTTGGCGTTCTCGACGGGGGTGTCCTCTTCGGGGGCGTCCTCTTCGGGGGCGTCTTCTTCGGGGGCGTCCTCGACGCGCTTCACGTGAGGGGGGTGGGGCGCGTCGTGGACGGGGGGTGTGTCGTGGGCGCGGGCCGGCTCATGGGCGGGGAGGGCGTCGTGAGCGCGGACCGCGTCGTGAGGGGGCGTGACGTCTTCGGCGGGGGGCGTTTCATGGGCGGGCCTCGTCTCGTCGGCGGGCCTCACCTCCTCGGCAGGCTTCCTCTCGTGAGCGAGGGTCGCGTCACCGGCGGGCCTCACGTCGATCGGCAGGGTCGCGCGTACCCGGAAGCCGCCGTCGGGGCGCGGGCCCGCCTCGATGGTGCCGCCCAGCGCCGCCGCCCGCTCCCGCATCCCGGCCAGCCCGTTGCCGCTGCCGCCCGCCTCCGCGCCGGTGGCGGGCCCGTCGTCGTCGACGCGCAGCCGCAGCGTGCCGCCGTCCCGCCCGAGACACACCCGCGCCCGACGTGAACCCGAGTGCCGTACGACGTTGGTGAGGGCCTCCTGGACGATGCGGAACGCGGCCAGATCGGTGCCCGGCGACAACCGCGGCGGCTTCCCCTCGACCTCGACGGTGAGGCCGGCACCCGCCGCCTGCTCGACCAGCTCCGACAGCCGGTCGAGGCCCGGGGCCGGCGCGCGCGGCGCGTCTCCGGGGGCGCGGAGGGTGTCCAGGACCTGACGCACCTCGCCGAGCGCCTCCTTGCTCTGGGCCTTGATGGTGGTGAGCGCGGTGCGCGCCTGTTCGGGGTCGGCGTCGAGCAGGGCCAGCCCGACGCCCGCCTGCACGTTGATCACGGAGATGCTGTGGGCGAGGACGTCGTGCAGTTCCCGGGCGATCCGCAGCCGCTCCTCGTCCGCGCGCCGCTCGGCGGCCCTGGCCCGCTCCGCCCGCTCCCGCGCCCATTGCTCGCGCCGGGCCCGGGCCAGCTCCGACAGTGCCACGATCGCCACCACCCAGGTGGCGATCACGATCTCCTGCCCCCAGGACGCGGCCGCGTCCCCGGGCGGCGGCAGCCATCGGTAGAGCCAGTGCGACAGCAGGGCCGACGCCGCCCACATGGCCGCCATCGCCGCCCATGCCTCCCGGCGCCGCCCGGCGACGACCGCGCTGAAGCAGGCCACCGCGACGGCCACGAACACCGGCCCGTACGGGTAACCGGCGCACAGGTAGACCAGGGTGGCGCCCACCGTGCCGAACACGACGGGCACCGGGTACCGCTGCCGCCACAGCAGAGCCGCTCCCGTCAGGAGCAGCAGCACGCGCGCCGGGGGGTCCAGCGCGACCCGCTCCCCCTCTTGGCCATGGGCGGCGAAAGTGGACCCGACCAGCATGAACGCCGTGAGCAGCACGGTGGAACGCCAGGGCCACCGCGGGCGGGGCTCCGCAGCACCCCGGCGGTCCCACCACGGAGGCCCGTACCGCCACCACCGCGGCGACCCCGCCCCGCGCCCACGCCGTACGTCCATGTCCGCCACGCTAGACGCCGCGCGCCGGGGTCGGCGTCACCCGCCCGTGGTGGTCACGCGTACTCCCGGCGAAGTACGCCTCGCCCCCGCGTGTCCGTCTTCCCCGTCCATGCGGTGCGCCGCCGGTGTCGGCACACGGAGCCTGCCTCAGCCCGAAGGGAAGACCAGGCCCACCGCGTGGGCGAGCCGCTCCGCCGCATGGCGGAAGAACGCCTCCCGGTCCTCCACGACCCGGTTGAACTGTCCGAACACCTCGAAGCCGACCAGTCCGAACAGCTCGGCCCAGGCCGCCACGAACGCCGTCACCGTCTCCGGCGGCAGATCGGGGGCGAGATCCGCGGCCATCCGGTGGGCCTCGGGACGCAGTTCGGCGGGCAGCGGGGGCTTGGCCAGACCCGGTCCCCGATGGGCGTCGCGCACGATGCCCAGGAACACGTAGGCCACCCGGGCGGCGGCGGGGATGGTGTCCGCCGGTGCGCTGTAGCCGGGCACCGGCGATCCGTAGATCAGCGCGTACTCGTGGGGGTGCGCCAGCGCCCAGGTGCGCACCGCCTCGCACACCGCGGTCCAGCGGCGGATGGGCCCGGTGCCGGCCGCCGCCTCGTGCGCGGTCTCGGCGGCCTCGCCCAGCGAGTTGTAGGCGTCGATGATGAGGGCGGTCAGGAGGTCGTCGCGACTGGGGAAGTAGCGGTAGAGGGCGGACGATGCCATGCCCAGTTCGCGGGCCACTGCCCGCAGCGAGAGCTTGGCGGCGCCCTCGGCCGCGAGCTGTGCGCGCGCCTCGTCCTTGATGGCGGCGGTGACCTCGATCCGGGCGCGGGCGCGGGCGCCGTGTGCGGTGCTGCTCATGCGGTCCAGTGTTCCACGCCTCCGGAGCAGTGCACACAAACGAGAGCGCCGCGCGCTTTAGAGAGCGCTGCACGCCTTGGAGAGCGCCGCGCGCGTTGGAGAGCAGCGCACGCCAGAGAGAGCAGTGCTCTTGCTTTTCCCTGCCGACCACATGCACACTGGAGACACGAGCGAGAGCAGTGCTCACAAAAGAGATCGCCGCTCACGCAAGAGAGCGCCGATCTCGGCGTCATGGCGACCATGGCGCCTCACCGACCTGGGGGTCACCGATGTCGTCAGCGACGTACTACCGCAAAGGCAGCAAGGCCAACGTCCGGCTCAACAGCGTCATCGGCTGGCTGGCCCGGCACGGTCTCAGCCTCGCCGGCGCCGCGGAGATGTCCGTCCGCGGCCGCAAGAGCGGACAGATGCAGCGCATCCCGGTGAACCCGCACACCCACGGCGACGGGCAGTACCTCGTCTCGGCCCGCGGCCACTCCCAGTGGGTGCGCAACATGCGCGTCGCCGGGGGCGGGGAACTGCGCGTCGGGCGCCGGATCCGCTCCTTCACCGCGGTGGAGCTTCCCGACGAGGAGAAGCTCCCGATCCTGCGGACCTACCTGGAGAAGTGGGGCTGGGAAGTGAACCAGTACTTCCAGGGCGTCACCGCCACGTCCTCCGACGAGGAGATCGTCGCGGCCGCCGAGGACCACCCGGTCTTCCGGATCGAGGTCAGGGACTGACCTCGTCGCCCGCGGTGCCCGCGGCGTCCGGACCACGGCTCGGAGCACCCGCGCCGCCCGCGGAGCCGGCGGCACCAGCGCCACCACCGGACTCCTCCGTACCCGCGGAACGCCGGTCTATCGCCGCCAGCGCCCGCTGCGCCAGCGGGTGGCCGCGGACCAGCTCACCCAGCGAGGTCGAGCCCTGCGTGATGTCCCTGAAGGCCTTCCAGGCCGGACGGAACCCGGTCAGGGCGGCGTGGAAGAGCCCGGGCCTGCGTTCGAACACCGTCAGCATCCGCTTGCCGACGCTCATCTCGACGCCGAGTCCGGCCTTGATCGCGAAGGCGTAGTTCAAGGCCTGCTTGCGGGCGTCCACGGCGTCGTGCGCCTCGGAGATGCGCACCGCCCACTCCCCCGCGAGCCGCCCCGAGCGCAACGCGAAGGAGATGCCCTCCCGCGTCCACGGCTCCAGCAGCCCCGCCGCGTCCCCGCAGACCAGGACCCGGCCGCGGGACAGCGGCGAGTCGTCGGCACGGCAGCGCGTCAGATGGCCGGAGGAGATGCTCGGTTCGAAGCCGGCGAGGCCGAGCCGGCCGACGAAGTCCTCCAGGTACCGCTTGGTCGCCGCGCCCTCACCGCGCGCCGAGATGACACCGACCGTCAGCGTGTCGCCCTTGGGGAAGACCCAGCCGTAACTGCCGGGCATCGGACCCCAGTCGATGAGCACCCGCCCCTTCCAGTCCTCGGCGACGGTCTCCGGCACCGGGATCTCCGCCTCCAGGCCGAGGTCGACCTGGTCGAGCTTCACCCCGACGTGCGCCCCTATCCGGCTGGCGCTGCCGTCGGCGCCGACGACCGCCCTCGCGAGCACCGTCTCGCCGCCCTGCAGGACGACGGCGACCGTGCGCCGGTCCGGCACCGCCGACCCGTGCTGCTCCACCCGGGTCACCGTCGCCCCGGTGCGCAGCTCGGCGCCCGCCTTCTGGGCGTGCTCGACGAGCTGCTGGTCGAACTCGGGCCGGTTGATCAGCCCGAACAGCATCTGCCGGGAGCGCCGGGTCCGGGTGAACCGCCCGTTGTTCGAGAAGGTCACCGCGTGCACGCGGTCCCGGAAGGGCAGTTCGAAGCCGGGCGGCAGGGTGTCGCGCGAGGGACCGATGATGCCGCCGCCGCACGTCTTGTAGCGGGGCAGCTCCGCCTTCTCCAGCAACAGCACGCGCCGCCCCGCGACCGCCGCCGCGTAGGCGGCCGAGGCCCCCGCGGGTCCCGCGCCCACCACGACGACGTCCCAGACCTGACGCGCGTCGTCCGCCGAAGAGTTCTCGCTGCTCACGATGGTCTACTGCTCCGATCAAACCGCATGCCGCACCTGACCCCCGCATCCTACGGCGGGCATCGCCGCAGGCCACTGTGGGAGGATCGGGCCCGTCATTCCAAGTACTCCTTGGTACAACGTCGCACCCACAAGGAGCGTGCCCATGTCGTCGAACACGGTCGCCGAGACCGTCTCCTCCCTGATGCCGAGGGCGAAGGAGGAGCTCGCCGCGCTGGTGGCCTTCGCATCGGTGGCGGACTTCGACCAGTTCCCGCGCAGCGAGAGCGTGGGCGCCGCCGAGTGGATAGCCACCGCGCTGCGCGCCGAGGGCTTCCAGGACGTGGACCTGCTCGACACGCCGGACGGCACGCAGTCGGTCTACGGATACCTGCCCGGACCCGAGGGCGCGAGGACGGTGCTGCTCTACGCGCACTACGACGTGCAGCCGCCCCTGGACGAGGCCGGCTGGGACTCCCCGCCGTTCGAGCTGACGGAGCGCGACGGCCGCTGGTACGGGCGCGGTGCGGCCGACTGCAAGGGCGGCGTGCTGATGCATCTGCTCGCGCTGCGCGCTCTGAAGGCCGACGGCGGTGTGCCGGTACACGTCAAGGTGATCGCCGAGGGTTCGGAGGAGCAGGGCACGGGCGGCCTGGAGCGGTACGCCGAGCAGCACCCCGAGTTGCTCGCCGCGGACACCATCGTCATCGGCGACGCGGGCAACTTCCGGGTCGGGCTGCCGACGGTCACCTCGACGCTGCGCGGCATGACCCTGGTCTGCGTGAAGGTCGACACGCTCGAAGGCAACCTGCACTCGGGCCAGTTCGGTGGCGCGGCCCCCGACGCGCTGGCCGCCCTGATCCGCGTCCTGGACTCGCTGCGCGCCGAGGACGGTTCGACCACCGTCGACGGTCTGGCGGCGGACAGCCGCTGGGAGGGCCTGGAGTACGACGAGGAGCAGTTCCGTCGCGACGCCCGGGTGCTCGACGGCGTGGAACTGATCGGCTCCGGCCCCGTCGCCGACCGGCTCTGGGCGCGCCCTGCCGTCACGGTGCTCGGCATCGACTGCCCGCCGGTCGTCGGCGCCACCCCCTCGGTGCACGCGAGCGCCCGCGCGCTGGTGAGTCTGAGGGTGCCGCCGGGCGTGGACGCCGCCGAGGCCACCAAGCTGCTCCAGGCCCACCTGGAGGCGCGTACGCCGTGGGGCGCCCGGGTCGGTGTCGAACAGGTCGGTCAGGGCCAGCCGTTCCGCGCCGACACCACCAGCCCCGCCTACCAGGCCATGGCGGACGCGATGGCGGTGGCGTACCCGGGACAGGAGATGCAGTACGCCGGTCAGGGCGGCTCCATCCCGCTGTGCAACACCCTGGCCGCGCTGTACCCGCAGGCGGAGATCCTGCTGATCGGGCTGAGCGAGCCGGAGGCGCAGATCCACGCGGTGAACGAGAGCGTGTCCCCCGAGGAACTGGAGCGGTTGTCGGTGGCGGAAGCCCTGTTCCTGCGCAACTACGCGGCGAGCTGAGCCCGCCCCGGTCGCGGTCGGGACGGCGTGCTGTTCACGGGGGACGCGATCGCCGCGTCACCGGTCGACGGCAGGGTGATGCTCGGCGTGTTCCACGTCGACCGGGACCGCGTCGTCGCCTCCTTCGGGCGGTTGGCGGGCCTCGAAGCGGAGGTGGCCTGTTTCGGTCACGGCGACGCCGTGACCGCCGGGGCCGGCGACGCGCTGCGGGCCTCGGGCCGGACGTACGGGGCGGTCGGCTGACGTCAGCCGACCGGGGTGCCCGCCTCCAGGTACAGCGCCGCTCCGCGTTCCCGGGCCCGCAGGGCCCAGCGCAGCCGCTGGTAGCGGACCGGGGGGAGGAGACCGGCCGCCTCGTCCTCGGTGACGAAGCGCCAGGCGCGCAGTTCGGGGCCGGGCAGCAGCACCCGCGCCGCGTCGGCGGGGTCGAGCCGGCCGCCGTCGAAGAGCAGGCGCAGACCGCCGTAGCCGGGGGGTACGGGCGCCTCCCAGTCGACGACCAGCAGGGCGGGTACGTCGTCGAGGCGTATCCCGGTCTCCTCGGCGACCTCGCGCATCCCGGCGCGGGCGGGCGCCTCTCCGGGTTCGACGACGCCGCCGGGGAACTCCCAGCCGGGTTTGTACGTCGGGTCGACGAGCAGCACCCGGTCCCGCTCGTCGAAGAGGAGCACACCGGCGGCGGTGGTCTCGGCGGTGGGCTCGGGTGTCTGCACGATGTCGCAGGCCGGCACGGAGCCGGTGCCGACGGCCTCGGCGATCCGGGCGGCGGCCTCGTACGGTGTGAGGGCGCCGGTGTCGATCGGGTGGGCGTCGGTGGTCAGCCAGGAGGCGAGGGCGGTCCG
The DNA here is from genome assembly GCF_001267885.1 of Streptomyces ambofaciens ATCC 23877. Classification (NCBI taxonomy): domain Bacteria; kingdom Bacillati; phylum Actinomycetota; class Actinomycetes; order Kitasatosporales; family Streptomycetaceae; genus Streptomyces; species Streptomyces ambofaciens. Next base: position 1,187,041 of record NZ_CP012382.1, read on the forward strand.
GTACGGCTCTATGTGATCGTACGAGCACCGCCGTACGCGTATCTCGCCGTCGAGTGCGCCCTCGGGTGTCTCGCGGCCCGCTGTCCGCTCCCGCAGGATCGTTTCCGCCGGAGCCAGCAGGATGTGCCGGACCGCGATCCGGCGGGCGGCGAGGCCGCCGAAGATCTCGTCCCGGTACTCCTGGCGCAGCAGGGTCATGGGCACCACGAGCGTCCCGCCGAGCTCGGCGAGCATCGCGGCCGCCGTGTCGATCACCAGGCGGCGCCAGATCGGCAGATCCTGGAAGTCTCCGGTTTCCGCGAGGCGTTTGGGCGGCAGCAGATGCGCGAGTGCGCCGCCGATCACCTCGGGGTCGAAGAGTGTGCTGTTCGGGATCAGTTCGATCAGTTCCCGTGCGGTGGTGGTCTTCCCCGCACCGAACGCGCCGTTGATCCAGACGACGGTCACAGGTCCCCCTCTTCTGTTGGCCCCCTGTGGCTTGCCCGCTCCACCCTGCCACGGAAACCAGGCCCAGTTGAGGGCGTACGACAGCGGCGCCGGCGCCCCCTGGGGAGGCACCGGCGCCGTGCGGTACGACGTGGCCCGCCGCGTCAGCCCAGCTGCTCGAGGGTGTCCTCGTCCACGCTCAGGCTCTCGACGGCGACGGTGTCCTGGACGGTGCTGACGGTGTCCTCGACGTCGAGGCCGAGCGGGAGCCCGCCCGGGGCGGAGTGGGACGGGCTGACGGCCGCGACGACGAAACCGGTGGCCAGGGAGGCGATGGCGAGCATGCTGCGCTTCTTCATGCCTGCTTCAACTGCGCCGCGGCGCCCAGGTCACGGGCCGATGCGCCGGAGCCGGTGAATCGATCATCCGCCCGCCGTACCGGGCGCCGGAAGACGCCGCCGCCGTCCCGGCAGGCTCCGGGCGCGGTCGGCCGCTGGGCGACGGGCTCCGGCGCGATGGAACTCCCGCCCCCCTGTGTTCGGCCCGCACGCCTCGCGCTCGGCTCAGACCCCCGCCGGGGTCACCCCGGCCGTCCTCTGGAGCGCCGCGGCCGCGGCGCCCACCAGCCCCGCGTCCGTCCCCATCTGGGCCGGCACCACCGCCAGGCGCTGGACGAAGGACAGCGTCGCGTAGTCGGTCAGGGCCTTGCGCAGGGGGGCGAAGAGGACGTCCCCCGCCTTGCCCACACCCCCGCCGACCACCGCGATGTCGATCTCGACGAGGGTCGCGGTGGCCGCGATACCGGCGGCCAGAGCCTGCGCGGCCCGTTCGAAGGACGCCACGGCGACAGGGTCGCCCCGCCGGGCCGAGGCGGCGACCGCGGCGGCGGAGGTGTCGCCGTCCGGGCCGGGACGCCAGCCGGCGTCCCGGGCGCGCCGCGCGATGTTGGGGCCGCTCGCTATGCGTTCCACGCAGCCGCGCGCCCCGCACGGGCAGGGGTCACCGTCCAGGTCCACGCTGATGTGGCCGATGTGCCCGGCGTTGCCCGTCGGGCCCGGATGGAGCCGTCCGTCCAGGACCAGGCCGCCGCCGACGCCCGTCGAGACCACCATGCACAACGCGTTGTCGTGCCCGCGGGCGGCGCCCTGCCAGTGTTCGGCCGCCGTGATGGCCACCCCGTCGCCGATCAGCTCGACGGGCAGGCCACCGGCGGCGGCGCGGACCCGCCGGACCAGCGGGTAGTCGCGCCAGCCGGGCACGTTCACCGGGCTCACGGTGCCGGCGGAGGCGTCCACCGGGCCGGCGCTGCCGATGCCCACGGCCGTGGCCCGCCCCCACAGCGATGACGCCGCCAGCTCCCCGATGACGGCCTCGACGGCCCGCATCACGGTGTCGCCGTCCTCCCGGGCGGGCGTCGCACGCTGCGCGCGGGCCTGGATGCGGCCGTGGCCGTCCACCAGCGCCCCGGCGATCTTGGTGCCGCCGATGTCCAGCGCTGCCACGAGATCGGTGTGCATCAGAGTCGGATCTCCCCGTCGGACCGAAAAAGAAAAAGGACGAACCACGAGCACGCAGCAGACCGGCCCCCGGGTGGGGGACGAGGACCGGAGAGTGCGATGAACAGTGTCTCCCGCATCTGACAACGTTGTCCAGGCTCTATGCTCGACGCCACATCCTCATACAAACGCACGGCCGACACATCCCCTCGGACGACACCGTGGACGACAGGAGCCGACGCATTCCCGTGGACGACAGGACAGGACACCGCATCGTGCCCCACACGCCCCGCCGCGCAGACCGCCTCCCCGGGAACCGTTACGGCAATCGCCCGACCATGAAGGACGTCGCCGCCCGGGCGGGGGTCGGTCTCAAGACCGTCTCCCGGGTGGTCAACGGGGAGCCGGGAGTCACCCCGGAGACCGAGCGCCGCGTCCAAGAGGCCATCGACGCGCTCGGCTTCCGCCGCAACGACAGCGCGCGGGTGCTGCGCAAGGGCCGTACGGCCAGCATCGGTCTGGTCCTGGAGGATCTGGCCGACCCCTTCTACGGGCCGCTCAGCCGCGCCGTGGAGGAGGTGGCCCGGGCCCACGGAGCCCTGTTGATCAACGGGTCCAGCGCGGAGGACCCGGACCGCGAGCAGGAACTGGTGCTGGCGCTGTGCGCCCGGCGCGTGGACGGACTGGTGGTGATCCCCGCCGGGGACGACCACCGGTACCTGGAGCCCGAACTCAAGGCGGGCGTCGCCACGGTGTTCGTCGACCGTCCGGCAGGGCGGATCGACGCGGACGTGGTGGTCTCCGACAACTTCGGCGGCGCCCGGGACGGCGTCACCCACCTCATCGCGCACGGGCACCGCAGGATCGGTTTCATCGGTGACATGCCCCGCATCCACACCGCCGCCGAGCGGCTGCGCGGTTACCGGGCCGCCATGGAGGACGCGGGCATACCGGTGAAGGACTCCTGGATGTCCCTGGGCGTCACGGACCCCGAGCGGGTGCGCAGGGCGGCCGAGGAGATGCTGGCCGATCCGCACCCGGTCACCGCGATCTTCACCGGCAACAACCGGGTGACGGTCACCGTGATCCGCGTCCTCGCCGAGCACGCCCGCGCCGTCGCCCTCGTCGGCTTCGACGACATCGAGCTGGCCGACCTCCTCCAGCCGGGCGTCACCGTGGTGGCCCAGGACGCGGCGGCCCTCGGCCGGACCGCCGCCGAGCGGCTCTTCCAGCAGCTGGACGGCACCCTGCTCACGCCCGACCGCATCGAACTGCCGACCAGGCTGGTCACCCGGGGTTCGGGCGAGCTGCCGCCGGCGGACTGAGCGGCCCCGTGACGGACGACCCCACGGACGGGCGGACGGCGGGCACGCGTCCGCGGGACCCGGCGCGTACCGCACCGGACGGCACGGACCGGACGCTGCGGAGCCTCGGGCTGGACGGAGTGCCGCGTGAGGAGCCGCTGCTGTACCCCGGCGCGTGGCCGCGGGAGTCGGGGCTGCTCGACGGGGACCGGCTGCTGCCCCTGGACCGGCTGACGTACGAGGACCGCGTCCCGGTGCTGGCCATCGGCTCCAACGCCTCACCGGGCCAGCTCCGGCACAAGATGGCGGAGTTCGGGGTCGACGCCCCGCTCCCCATGGTCCGCTCCCGGGTCACCGGCGTCGACATCGGCGTCTCCGCCCATGTGAGCCGCATGGGCTACCTGTCCGCCTCACCGGTGAGCGCCCCCGGCACCGTACGGGAGCTCTTCGTCCTCTGGCTCGACGCCGAGCAGCTCGCGGTGATCGACGCGAGCGAGGGCGTGCCGATGGCCGGGGGCAACTTCGACCGGGCCTGGCTCCCCGCACCCGACGTACGTGTGGAGCCCGCGGAGGGCACGGTGCTGCGCGGTGCCTACGCCTACGTCAACCGTCATGGTGTCCTGCGCGGCGGCGACGGAGCACCGCGCAGGCACCCGGGCGACCAACGGGTGCTGATCGGGGAGCTGCTGCGGGGGTCGGCCCGTCTGCGGAGGCTGTTCGGGACGACGCCCGAGGATTTCTGTGCGCGGGCCCGGGCCGACCGGCGGCTGTGCGAGCGGGGGTCCCGGCTGTTCGCCGAGGAGGACCGGGTGACCGCGTCCGGCCTGGAGCGTCACGTGCGCTCCGGCGACCGGACCGGCGGTGCCGCGCCGCTCCCCCGCACCCAGCCGCCGCCTACTGCGCCGATGCCGTGAGGTCGCCGCGCCGCGGCGAGGAGAAGCCCTCCAGGTCGGCGCGGGTGAGACCGGTCAGCCGGGCCACCTCGCCGATGTCGAGGGCGCCGCAGTCCAGGCCGCGCAGCAGGTAGCCGCTGAGGGCCTTGGCGGTGGCGGGCTCGTCCATGACGTCGCCGCCGGTGCGGTTGGCGTAGCGGGCGAGGCGGGCGGCCGCCTGCTCGAAGCCCTCGCGGTAGAAGGCGAAGACGGCCGCGTACCGGGTGGGGATGTGGCCGGGGTGCATGTCCCAGCCCTGGTAGTAGGCGCGGGCGAGGGCGCGGCGGGTCAGGCCGAAGTGCAGGCGCCAGGCGTCGTGCACCTTCTCGGTGGGTCCGACCGGCAGGACGTTGGTGGAGCCGTCCGAGACGCGTACGCCGGTGCCGGCGGCGGCGACCTGCATGATCGCCTTGGCGTGGTCGGCGGCCGGGTGGTCGCTGGCCTGGTGGGCGGCGGAGACGCCGAGGCAGGCGCTGTAGTCGAAGGTGCCGTAGTGGAGGCCGGTGGCGCGGCCCTCGGCGGCCTGGATCATGCGGGCGACGGCGGCGGTGCCGTCGGCGGCCAGGATGGACTGGCTGGTCTCGATCTGGATCTCGAAGCCGATCCGGCCGGGCTCCAGGCCGCGCGCCTTCTCGAACGCCTCCAGGAGCCGCACCATGGCGGTGACCTGCTCGGGGTACGTCACCTTGGGCAGCGTGAGCACCAGCCCGTCGGGCAGGCCGCCGGCCTCCATCAGACCGCTGAGGAAGACGTCGAGGGTGCGGATGCCCCGGGCGCGCACCGGAGCCTCCATGCACTTCATGCGGATGCCCATGTACGGGGCCGCCGTGCCCTGGTCGTACGCCTCGGCGATCAGCCGCGCCGCGCGGGCCGCGGCCTCGTCCTCCTCGGCGTCGGAGCGGTTGCCGTAACCGTCCTCGAAGTCGACGCGGAGGTCCTCGATCGGTTCGCGCTCCAGCTTGGCGCGCACGCGGCTGTACACCGGCTCGGCGAGGCCGTCGGCGAGGCCGAGGACGGCGGCGAAGGAGGCGGCGTCCGGCGCGTGCTCGTCGAGGGCCGCGAGCGCCTGGTCGCCCCAGGTGCGGATCGTGTCGGCGGCGAAGACGTCGCCCGGGACGTAGACGGTGTGGACGGGCTGACGGGTGCCCGGGTCCCCGGGGTAGCAGCGCTCCAGTTCCGCGTCGACCGGTGCGAGGGAGGCACTGATCTCCTCGCTGACGGCGCCCGCGAGGCTCGTTGCCACCTTCTCCTGCTGACCCATCCCACACCCTCCTGTTTTCCGCTGAACGGAATCAATAATCCGTAGAGCGAAGTTATCTGCCGGTCACGCGCCGGTCAACACCCATCCTGCGCAGACACCGAGGCCCCCGCGACCAGGACGGTCGCGGGGGCCTCGGCCGGTGTCCGGAGGGTCGATCAGCCCTTGCGGGTCTTCACTTCCTCGGTCAGCTGCGGGACGACGTCGAAGAGGTCGCCGACGACGCCGTAGTCGACGAGCTCGAAGATCGGGGCCTCGGCGTCCTTGTTGATCGCCACGATCGTCTTCGAGGTCTGCATGCCCGCGCGGTGCTGGATCGCGCCGGAGATGCCGGAGGCGATGTACAGCTGCGGGGAGACCGACTTGCCGGTCTGGCCGACCTGGTTGGTGTGCGGGTACCAGCCCGCGTCCACCGCGGCGCGCGAGGCGCCCACGGCCGCGCCGAGGGAGTCGGCGAGGGCCTCGATGATCGCGAAGTTCTCCGCGCCGTTCACGCCGCGGCCGCCGGAGACGACGATGGCGGCCTCGGTCAGCTCCGGGCGACCGGTCGACTCGCGCGGGGTGCGCGCGGTGACCTTGGTGCCGGTCGCGGCGGCGGAGAAGGACACCGACAGCGCCTCGACCGCGCCGGCGGCCGGGGCGGCCTCGACGGCCGCGCTGTTCGGCTTGACCGTGATGACCGGGGTGCCCTTGGAGACGCGGGACTTGGTGGTGAAGGCGGCGGCGAACACCGACTGGGTGGCCACCGGACCCTCGTCACCGGCCTCCAGGTCGACGGCGTCGGTGATGATGCCGGAGCCCAGGCGCAGGGCCAGGCGGGCGGCGATCTCCTTGCCCTCGGCGGAGGAGGGGACCAGCACGGCGGCCGGGGACACCTGCTCGACGGCGGCCTGGAGGGCGTCCACCTTCGGGACGACCAGGTAGTCGGCGTACTCGGCGGCGTCACTGGTGAGGACCTTCACCGCGCCGTGCTCGGCGAGGGCGGCGGCGGTGTCGCCGGCGCCGTTGCCCAGGGCCACGGCGACGGGCTCGCCGACGCGGCGGGCGAGGGTCAGCAGCTCCAGGGTGGGCTTGCGGACGGCACCGTCCACGTGGTCGACGTAGACGAGAACTTCAGCCATGGGACTTCTTCTCTCCTGCTTGCGAGATGTGAGGGGCGGTCAGCGGAACCAGCGGGGCTCAGATGAACTTCTGGCCCGCGAGGAACTCGGCGAGCTGCTTGCCGCCCTCGCCCTCGTCCTTGACGATCGTGCCCGCGGTGCGCGCCGGGCGCTCGGCCGCCGACTCCACGACCGTGTACGCGTTCTCCAGACCGACCTCGTCCTCGTCGATGTCGAGGTCGGAGAGGTCCCAGGACTGAACCGGCTTCTTCTTCGCCGCCATGATGCCCTTGAACGACGGGTAACGCGCCTCGCCCGACTGGTCGGTGACCGAGACGACGGCCGGCAGGGAGGCCTCCAGCTGCTCCGTGGCGGCGTCGCCGTCGCGGCGGCCCTTCACGGTGCCGCCCTCGACCGAGACCTCGGACAGCAGCGTCACCTGCGGCACGCCCAGGCGCTCCGCGAGCAGGGCCGGGACGACGCCCATGGTGCCGTCGGTGGAGGCCATGCCGGAGATGACCAGGTCGTACCCGGCCTTCTCGACGGCCTTGGCCAGCACCAGGGAGGTGCCGATGGCGTCGGTGCCGTGCAGGTCGTCGTCCTCGACGTGGATCGCCTTGTCCGCGCCCATGGACAGCGCCTTGCGCAGCGCGTCCTTCGCGTCCTCCGGGCCCACCGTCAGGACGGTGATCTCCACGTCGTCGTCGGAGTTCTCCGAGATCTGCAGTGCCTGCTCGACCGCGTACTCGTCCAGTTCGGAGAGCAGACCGTCGACGTCGTCGCGGTCGACGGTCAGGTCATCGGCGAAGTGCCGGTCGCCGGTGGCGTCGGGCACGTACTTCACAGTGACAACGATCCTCAAGCTCACGCCGGCTCTCCTACTGCGTCGACATTTCAGTGCTGCCTCTTGCAGGCAGCATAGGCGCCCCAAGCGGCCGATCCCGGTCGGGGCGACCCGCGCTCCGCCCGGAATATTACTCGTCAGTACATCCAGTTCTTTCCCGCTAAGCAAGCGCTTTGAACTGTGACCTTCGCAACGCAGCGTAACCGGAACCCGACGGCTCCGCAGAAGCGCCCCGGAGTGCGGTCACTCACGCAGTCCGTTGTATCGCCCCTGGTGGTAGAGGAGCGGGCTGCCGCTTCCGGCGGGATCGCCGAGCAGGACCTCCGCGAGCACGACGCGGTGGTCGCCCGCGGGTACGCGGCCGACGACGCGGCACACGAGCCAGGCGAGCACGCCGTCCAGCACGGGCACCCCCTCGGGCCCCTCGCCCCAGGCGGTGGGCGCCGCGAAGCGGTCGGCGCCGCTGCGGGCGAACGTGGCCGCCAGTTCCCGCTGGTGCTCGCCGAGCAGGTGGACGCCGACGTACTCCGCCTCGGACACCGCGGGCCAGCTCGAGGAGCCGGTACCGATGCCGAAGGAGAGCAGCGGCGGCTCGGCGGAGACCGAGGCGAGGGAGGTCGCCGTGAACCCGACGGGGCCGGCGTCACCGCGCGCGGTGATCACCGCGACCCCCGCCGCGTGCCGCCGGAAGGCGGACCGGAGCAGGTCGGCGCCGGCGAGCAGCGGCGCGGCCAGGTCGGGTGTGACCGTCATTCGGGGTGTCCTTCCGCGTTGCGCCTCGGTCCGGGGCGAGGGGATCGAAGACCTGGGGGCAGGCTGTCGACGGTTGGCACACACAGTCAAATACGTCCCGGAAGATGGAAGCAGTGGAGAACGCCTCACCGGCGGGGTGTCGGTCGTCACACCGCCTCACCCAGCGCGGCGATCACGTCCGCCTTGCGCGGCTGCCCCACCGCGCGCCGTACGACACGTCCGTCGGCGTCGAGGACGAGCACGGTCGGGGTCTTGAGCACGCCGAGGGCACGGACCAGCTCCAGGCGGGCCTCGGCGTCGATCTCGACGTGTCTGACGCCGGGGACCATGCCGGCCACCTCTCCGAGAATCCGCCGGGTGGCCCTGCAGGGTGCGCAGAAGGCGCTGGAGAACTGAACGAGCGTCGCGCGGGCGCCCAGTTCCCCGTCCAGGTCGGTCGCGTCCAGGCGGGGGCCGGATGGATCGAGCCGCCTGCCGTCGCCCTGCCCGCCCACCCGCGCACCCCGTTCCGCCGCCTCGCGGCACTCATGGGCACGCCACGCACGCGTGCCACCAGTCCAGTCGTCCACAGGTGCAGCGCTCGGGAGACGGGTGAGATTCCCGGACCACCGGCGTGTTTCGGCCATCGAAGGGTCGTGACGTGATGAGGATCTCGCCGCGGGCGGGCACCAAGGCTGGTACACCGGCCGTTCTTGGGGCACGATCTGCGACAAGCCGTAAACCTACGGCTGCGTAACTTTGACTGGGAGCCCCTTCCCAGGCTGACAAGGAAGGGTTCGACCCGCCCATGGCAGAACTCGTCTACCGCCCGGTGGTCGGTCTCGCCCGCACCCTGTTCAAGGTGTGGGACCTCAAGATCGACTGCCAGGGTTCGGAGAACATCCCGCGCTCGGGCGGCGCCGTGCTGGTGAGCAACCACATCAGCTACCTGGACTTCATCTTCGACGGCCTGGCCGCGCTGCCCCAGAAGCGGCTGGTGCGCTTCATGGCGAAGGAGTCGGTCTTCCGGCACCGGGTCTCCGGCCCGCTGATGCGCGGCATGAAGCACATCCCCGTGGACCGCAAGCAGGGCGAGGCCGCCTACGCGCACGCCCTGGACTCGCTGCGGTCCGGCGAGATCGTGGGGGTGTTCCCGGAGGCGACGATCTCCGAGTCGTTCACCCTCAAGAGCTTCAAGTCGGGCGCCGCGCGCCTGGCACAGGAGGCCGGCGTCCCGCTGGTCCCGATGGCGGTGTGGGGCACGCAGCGCCTGTGGACCAAGGGCCACCCGCGCAACTTCAAGCGCAGCCACACCCCGATCACGATCCGGGTCGGCGAGCCGATGGAGGCCCCCCGCGAGCAGTACGCGGGTGCCATCACCCGTCGGCTGCGCGAGCGGGTCCAGGAGCTGCTGGAGGCGGCGCAGCGCGCCTACCCGGTGCGCCCCAAGGGGGCGGACGACACGTGGTGGATGCCGGCCCACCTCGGCGGCACCGCCCCCACCCCGGAGCAGGTGCGGACGGCCGAGGCGCACTGAGCCCGCCCCGGGCCGCCTCGGCTACGACGGCAGCCCGGGCGGCAGCGTCGCCCACAGGTGGGAGCGGTCGGTGGCCGCCCGCAGGACGTCCAGCACCACCGGGTGCGGCGCGGCGTACAGATGCGGGTAGTCCGCCTCACCGGCCGCGGTGTCCGGCGTGAAGGCCAGCCGCTCCCGCCCGAGCGAGAACCGGGCGTCCACGCCGGGCTTGTTGCCTCGCGGGTCCTGGCGGTGCCAGGCGCCGTCGAGCCGTACGGCGACCAGCCCGTGCACCACGTCGAACCGCTGGTAGCACAGGGCGGTCGGGATGTCCTCGGCCCGCAGCAGCGCGGCCAGCGCGTGGGCCTTGGCATAGCAGATGCCGGTGCGCTGCTCCAGGACGTCGGAGGCCCGCCAGGTGACGCGCGGATCACCGGAGTCCTGTGAGTGCGGGATGGTGTCGCGCACGAACTCGAAGGCCAGCCTTGCATAGGCATACGAGTCCTCGGCCTCCTTGGCCAGCTGCCCGGCCACCTCCCGCACCTGCGGATGGTGGTGGTCGATGGCTTCGTCGGCGGCCAGATACGCGGACAGGTCAGGGGACTTCTGGATCAGCTCCATGCCCGCAGAGCATAGGAACGCGACCACCCTTCAGTCAATGACTTTCCAGGTGGACGCATACCTATGCATCGTCTGGGTTCGCGCTAGCGCGCCATCTCCTCCTTGAGGGCGGCGACGAAGGCGTCCACGTCGTCCTCGGTGGTGTCGAAGGCGCACATCCAGCGGACATCGCCCGAGGCCTCGTCCCAGAAGTAGAAGCGGAACCGCTTCTGCAGGCGCTCGCTCACCTCGTGCGGCAGGCGGGCGAAGACCGCGTTGGCCTGCACCGGGTAGAGGATCTCCACGCCGTGCACGGCCCGTACGCCCTCGGCCAGGCGCTGGGCCATCTCGTTGCCGTGCCGGGCGTTGCGCAGCCACAGGTCCTTGGCGAGCAGGGCCTCCAGCTGTACCGACACGAAGCGCATCTTGGAGGCGAGCTGCATCGACAGCTTGCGCAGATGCTTCATGTGGCGCACGGCGTCCTGGTTCAGGACCACGACCGCCTCGCCGAACATCGCGCCGTTCTTGGTGCCGCCGAGCGAGAGGAGGTCGACGCCGACCGCGTTGGTGAACGTGCGCATGGGCACGTCCAGGGAGGCGGCGGCGTTGGCTATCCGGGAGCCGTCCAGGTGCACCCTCATGCCGTGGGCGTGGGCGTGCTCGCAGATGGCACGGATCTCGTCCGGCGTGTAGAGGGTGCCCAGCTCGGTGCTCTGGGTGATCGAGACGACCTGCGGCATCGCCCGGTGCTCGTCGTCCCAGCCGTAGGCCTGCCGGTCGATCAGGTCGGGCGTGAGCTTGCCGTCGGGGGTGGGGACGGTGAGCAGCTTCAGGCCGCCCATGCGCTCGGGGGCGCCGCCCTCGTCGACGTTGATGTGCGCGCTCTCGGCGCAGATCACCGCGCCCCAGCGGTCGGTGACCGCCTGGAGCGCGACGACGTTGGCGCCGGTGCCGTTGAAGACCGGGAACGCCTCGGCGCCGGAGCCGAAGTGGCTGCGGATGACCCGCTGGAGGTTCTCGGTGTACTCGTCCTCGCCGTAGGCGACCTGGTGACCGCCGTTGGCCAGGGCCAGCGCGGCGAGCACCTCGGGGTGCACGCCGGCGTAGTTGTCACTGGCGAAACCGCGGACCTCGGGGTCGTGATGGCGACGCGCGTCGGTCTTCGGAGGATTCACGGCTTCTCGGTCAGCCACAGACGGTTTCCGTTCACTTCCGCGGCGGGCTTCTCCCAGACTCCGGCGACGGCCTCGGCGAGGTCGCGCACGTCCGTGAAGCCCGCGAACTTCGCGTTGGGGCGCTCGGCGCGCATCGCGTCGTGCACCAACGCCTTGACCACCAGGATCGCAGCCGCCGACGTCGGTCCCTGCTCGCCCCCCGCCTTGCGGAAGTAGTCCGCCATGGCCAGCGTCCACGCCTCGGCGGCGGCCTTGGCGGCCGAGTAGGCGGCGTTGCCCGCGGTGGGGTTGCTCGCGCCCGCGGCGCTGATCAGGACGTAGCGTCCGCGGTCGCTGCGCTGGAGCGCCTCGTGGAAGGCGAGGGAGGTGTGCTGAACGGTGCGGATCAGCAGCTTCTCCAGCAGGTCCCAGTCCCCGAGGTCGGTCTTGGTGAAGGTCTGGCTGCCGCGCCAGCCGCCGACGAGGTGGACGAGGCCGTCGACCCGCCCGAAGTCCTTCTCGATGCCGTCGGCCCATCCGCGGACGGAGTCCAGGTCGAGCAGGTCGACGGTCTCGCCGGTGACGGTGGCGCCGCCGTGCGCGTAACGCGCCGCGTCGACCGCCTCCGCCAGTCGCTGCGGGTCGTTGTCCGAGCCGACGACCGTCGCGCCCGCCTCGGCCAGCCGCAGCAGCGCGGCCCGCCCAGCGGGCCCGCCCGCTCCCGCCACCGCGATCACCGCGCCGTCGAGCGCCCCGTTCCCCATGGTCCTCGCCTCCCGAGCCTGTGCCTGTGCCTGCCTGTCGGTGCTGTCGCTCACGCGGCGACCCGCTCGGCGCCGTCCCTGGTGATGCCCCGGGTCGAGGCGATCACGCCCTTGAGCTTCTTGGACAGGGCCTCGTAGAACATGCTCAGCGGAAACTCGTCCGGAAGCACGTCGTCGACGAGCTTGCGCGGCGGCAGCGTCAGGTCCAGGGCGTCGGGGCCCTTGGCCCACTTCGAGCCCGGGTGGGGGGCGAGGTAGGTGGAGACCAGCTCGTAGCCGGCGAACCAGTGGACCAGCTTGGGCCGGTCGATGCCGTCGCGGTAGAGCGTCTCGATCTCGGCGCACAGCTGGTTGGTGACCTGGGGGGCGCGCTGCCAGTCGATGAAGAGCTTGTTGTCGGTCCAGCGGACGACGTCGTGCTGGTGCAGATAGGCGAAGAGGAGCTGGCCGCCCAGACCGTCGTAGTTGCGCACGCGCTCGCCGGTGACCGGGAAGCGGAACATCCGGTCGAAGAGGACCGCGTACTGCACGTCACGGGCCTGCGGGACGCCGTCGGCCTCCAGCTTCACGGCTTCCCTGAAGGCGGTGAGGTCGCAGCGCAGCTCCTCCAGGCCGTACATCCAGAACGGCTGGCGCTGCTTGATCATGAACGGGTCGAAGGGCAGGTCGCCGTGGCTGTGGGTGCGGTCGTGGACCATGTCCCACAGGACGAAGGCCTCCTCGCAGCGCTTCTGGTCGTCCACCATCGCGGCGATGTCCTCGGGCAGCTCCAGGCCGAGTATGCCGACGGCGGCCTCGGTGACGCGACGGAAGCGGGCGGCCTCGCGGTCGCAGAAGATGCCGCCCCAGGAGAAGCGCTCGGGGGCCTCGCGCACGGCGATGGTCTCCGGGAAGAGGACGGCCGAGTTGGTGTCGTACCCCGAGGTGAAGTCCTCGAAGGTGATGCCGCAGAACAGCGGGTTGTCGTAGCGGGTGCGCTCCAGTTCGGCCAGCCAGTCGGGCCAGACCATGCGCAGCACGACCGCTTCGAGGTTGCGGTCCGGGTTGCCGTTCTGCGTGTACATGGGGAAGACCACCAGGTGCTGGAGGCCGTCCGCGCGGCTCGCGGCGGGCTGGAAGGCCAGCAGCGAGTCGAGGAAGTCGGGCACCTGGAATCCGCCCTCGGCCCATCGGCCGAGGTCCTTCACGAGGGCCTCGTGGTAGGCGCGGTCGTGCGGGAGCAACGGGGACAGCTCCCGGACGGCCTCGGCGACACGGCGTACGGCGTCCTCGGCGGCGGCCCGGTCCGGGGCGCCCTCGGCGTCGAAGGCGATCGACCCGTCCTTGGACTGCCATGGCCGGATCTGCTCCACGGCATCCTTGAGCACGGGCCACGCCGGGTGCTCGACCACCCTGCTCACCGGAGGAACCTTCTCCTCCGCACCCACCTGCACAAGAATTTCCGTCATGTCCCATCCTCCACGGGAGAAGCTAGCGTCAGGACACCGTATGCATACGAGGTTTCTTCCAGCAAGGGGAGCCTCCGTAAATTATCCTGCCCGACCCGGCCCTTGACCGCATTATTTCCTGTGGGGCACGTGAGTCGTATACCAGGCGCGGCAGAGGGGAAACGGTCCCGCAGGGCCGTTAGGCTGCGCCCTGCCATCGCCGCCGTCGACGGAAGCGAGTCGAGCCTTGAACTTCCTCACCATCGGTCACCGCGGAGCGATGGGTGTCGAACCCGAGAACACCCTGCGTTCCTTCGTCGCCGCCGAGCAGGCCGGCCTCGACGTCGTCGAACTGGACCTGCACCTGAGCAAGGACGGCGCGCTCGTGGTCATGCACGACGCGGACGTGGACCGCACCACGGACGGCACGGGCGCGATCGCCGACAAGACCCTGGAGGAGCTGCGGGCGCTCGACGCGGGCCGCGGGGAGCGGGTCCCGGTCTTCGAGGAGGTGCTGGACGCCGTCTCGGTGCCGTTGCAGGCCGAGATCAAGGACGCGGCGGCGGCGCGGACGCTCGCCGAGGTGATGCACCGGCGGGACCTCGTGGACCGGGTGGAGGTGATCTCGTTCCACGACGAGGCCATCGTCGAGATCGCCCGGCTGGTGCCGGGGGTGCGGACCGCCCTGGTCGCGCAGTACTACGGCCCCGAGGTCGTGGACCGTGCCGTGGAGGCCGGTGCCGGGACCCTGTGTCTGGACATCAACCGCATCACGCTGGAGATCGTGGAGCGGGCCCGCAAGGCCGGCCTCCGCGTCTTCTGCTGGACGGTGAACACGCAGGACCAGTTGCGGCTGGTGCGCGCCCTCGGTCTCGACGGCGCGACGACCGACTACCCGGAGATCAAGCGCACCGGCCGCTTCACGGCATGAGCCCCGCGCACCTCACGCGGGTCGGGCCAGCGGCTTGACCAGGAGCTCGAACCGCAGATCGTCCCGCTGCGGTATGCCGAAGCGCTCGTCGCCGTACGGGAACGGGGTCGTCTCTCCCGTACGGCGGTAGCCGCGGCGCTCGTACCAGGCGATGAGGTCCTCGCGCACGGAGATCACGGTCATGTGCATCTCCGTCACGCCCCAGTCCTCGCGGGCCCGGCGCTCCGCCTCCGCGATGATCGTCCTGCCGAGTCCCCCGCCCTGGAGGGCCGGGCTGACGGCGAACATGCCGAAGTAGGCGTGCGCACCGCGGTGCTCCAGCTGGCAGCAGGCCACGAGCACGCCGTCGCGCTCGACGGTCAGCAGGCGGCTGTCCGGCGACTTGACGACCTCGAGCACACCCTGCGCGTCCGTGCGCTGTCCCTGGAGGATGTCCGCCTCCGTGGTCCACCCGGCCCGGCTGGACTCGCCCCGGTACGCGGACTCCACGAGGGCGACGATCGCGTCCACGTCCGCGTCCGTCGCGTCGCGGTAGGTCAGTGGGCTGGCGGCGGTGTCCATAGGGGGCTTCTCCGGTTCGTTCTCGGGCGCGGCGCGGCGCGGACATCGACGAGACTAACGCCGCCACTAGGCTCGGGACGCATGGTGCACGTACTCAGCAGCCGCATCCTGCTCCGCCCCACCGATCCCGAGCGCTCCCGCGCCTTCTACGGCGAACAGCTCGGCCTCGCCGTCCACCGCGAGTTCGGTACGGGTCCCGAGCGGGGCACGGTCTACTTCCTGGGCGGCGGTTTCCTGGAGCTCTCCGGCCGCGCCGACGCCCCGCTCTCGCCCTCGCTCAGGCTGTGGCTCCAGGTGGAGGACGCGGCGGCGGCCCACGACGAGCTGCGCGCCCAGGGCGTCGGGATCGTCCGGCCGCCGGTCCAGGAGCCGTGGGGGCTGGTCGAGATGTGGATCGAGGACCCGGACGGGACCCGGATCGTCCTGGTCGAGGTGCCCGCGGACCACCCGCTGCGCTACCGGCCCGGCATCTGAGCCGTCGGGACGGTACGCGCCGGATGGCCCGGGGCCGGGCCCGGTCGTAGCGTGCTGGAGGGGGACGGACGGTCTGCGGCCGAGCGGAAGGACGCCCCACGCGATGAAGCTCCACGAACCGGTGACCGGCGGGCCCTGCTGGGTCGAGCTGG
The DNA here is from genome assembly GCF_001267885.1 of Streptomyces ambofaciens ATCC 23877. Lineage (NCBI taxonomy): Bacteria > Bacillati > Actinomycetota > Actinomycetes > Kitasatosporales > Streptomycetaceae > Streptomyces > Streptomyces ambofaciens. The sequence continues at coordinate 1,202,712 of NZ_CP012382.1, forward strand.
GGACCAGCGACCTGGAAGCGGCCGAGCGGTTCTACGGCGAACTGTTCGGCTGGCGCCCCGAGACGGATGCGCGCCGGCAGGCGGACGGCTACACGGTCGCCCGCCTCGACGACGCGGCGGTCGCCGCCCTGGCGCCGCTGCACCGGCGGGGGCAGCCGGTCGCGTGGAACGTCGCGTTCGCGGTGGGCGACGCGGACGCCGCCGTGCGGCAGGTGACGGCGGCCGGCGGGACGGTCGCGCAGAGCCCCACCGAGGTCCTCGACGCGGGTCGGTCCGTGGTGGCCGTCGATCCCACCGGGGCGTTGTTCCAGCTGTGGCAGGGGCGGTCCTTCCCGGGCGCGGGGCTGTTCAACGCGCCCGGCTCGCTGGGCTGGGTGGAGCTGCTGACCCGGGAGCCCGACCGGGCCGCCGACTTCTACACCACGGTGTTCGGCTGGAGCGTGACCGCCTCCGACCGCTACCCGCAGTGGGGGATCGACGGCGCGGACTTCGGCGGGATGGTGACGATGGACGACAAGTTCCCGCACGAGGTGCCGGCGCACTGGCTGCCGTACTTCGCGGTGGCGGACGTGGATGCGGCCGCGGCCGGCGCGACGGGCGCCGGCGGCACCGTGCTCATGCTGCCCACCTCCGTGCCCGACGGCCCGCGCATCGCGGTGCTGCGCGATCCGCAGGGCGCGATGTTCGGCGTCTACCGGGCGGGCCACGAGCGCTGACGGTCCGTGGACGGGCCCCGGAGCGAGCTCACCGGTACGGCACCGGTTCGGCGAGACCGACGGCCACGCGGCGGGCGCCGGGCCGGCGGAACCGGTGACCCGTCCCGCGCCCTGTACGAAAACGTCGGTGGCCCAGGCTGTCCCGTGCGGTGACGGCCCCCCGGTGCGGTGTCGGCCCGGGTCGAGGGCGCGCGTGGTCCTCGTCCGGCGGGCCGGGTCGTCTCAGCGCCGCAGTGCGTCCAGGCGGCCCTCGAGTCGTCCCAGCAGTCCGCCGAGAAGCACCGCGAGCTCGTGCTGCTCGACCCCGTCGATGCCGGAGAGCACCGCGGACTCGTAGGCGAGCTGCTCGGGCAGGATGCCGTCGACGAGGTCGCGTCCGGCGTCGGTGAGGCGGACGTGGGCCACCCTGCGGTCGCGGGTGTCGCCGCGCCGCTCCACGAGACCGCGTTCGGTGAGCTGCTTGAGGCGCTTGGTGACGGCTGCGCCCGAGGAGAAGGTCTCCCGGGCCACGTCACCGGGGGTCAGCTCGTGTCCGGTGCGGCGCAGCGCCCCGAGCAGGTCGAACTCGGCGCGACTGAGGCCGGCCCGGCGAAGCGGGGCGTCCTCGGCCTGTTGGAGGAGGGCCGCGCAGCGGTTGATGCGGCCGATGATCTCCATCGGTCCGGTGTCGAGGTCGGGGTGGACGGCCCGCCACTGCCGCACGACCGCGGCGACGGTGTCCCCGCCCGGCCCGCCCCTCGCGTCGCCCCCGGCCGCCGAGCCCCCGTCGGTTGCGGTCATGGCCGTACGTCCTCCGTTCTCGTGCCCGTCTCCCGGTCCGCACGCGCTGCCTGGCGTCGGACCGTTGCCGCGAGCGTACGGTGTCCGGACTGCTCGGCGAGCACGACCCTCTCCTGGGGCAGGGCGCGCCCCCACCATTCGCCGGCCGCCGCGTCGACGGTGGTCCGCAGGTCGGTCAGCGCGGCGGCCAGGCCCCGGCGGGCGGCCTCCAGGGCGCCGGGCGCGGGGTCGGGCTCCGCCAGGAGGCGGGCGGCGCGTTCGCGGGCGCGGTCGGCCGCGGTCACCGCCAGTGCGACACGGCTCCCGGCGCGCCGGTTGGTGACGACGACGGCGGCCAGGAAGCCGACGAGGGCGCCGACGAGGGTGTCCACCACGCGCTCCGTGATCAGTTCGCCGGGCGCCTGGTACCCGGTGAACTCGGTGATGAGCAGCGCCATCGGGGTGACGCAGACGCTGCCGAGCCAGTAGTTGCGGGTGATGAGCGCTTCGGCACCGAAGTTGAGGGCGAGGCAGAACAGGACCAGGAGCGCCTGCCCGAGGTGGGCCAGCGGGGCGATGGCGGCGAACACCAGCACGCCCGCGACGTTGCCGACCACGCGCTGGACCGCACGGCTCCACGTCAGGGTCATGTTGGCCTGGTAGAGCGCGGCGGCGGTGACCAGGGCCCAGTAGGGGCGGCCGATACCGAGCGCGAGGGAGGCGTAGCCGGCCAGGGCGCAGCCCAGGGCGGTGCGCAGGGCGATCGGGGTCAGCGGGCCGAGCCGCTGCCACAGGGGCGTGGGGCGGGCGGCGAGTTCGGCCTCCACGCCGAGGAGTTCGTCCAAGGCCCCCGGGGCGTCGCCGGTGCGGGGGACGCGGCCGGTGCCGCGCAGGGCGCGGGCCCAGGTCCGCAGCGGCTCCGGGTCGGTGTCGGCGGGCGCGGCGAGGGCGACCTCGGCGCGGACCACGAGGTGTTCCAGAGCGCGCCGGGTGGCGGCGCCCCTGCCGGTCGCGGGGAGGGAGAGCAGCGTCTGCCAGGCGGCCTGCACCGCGGCGTAACCGGCGGCGCGGGCGGGATCGTGGCCGTCGCCGCTGCCGCGGGTGTCGGCGTACGCGGCGGCGGCGCGCAGCGCCTGGGCGGTGGCCCGGCGTTCCGGACCGTGCGGACGGACGAGCGCGGGAGCCATGCAGACGATCCAGGCCCAGGCGCCCGCGGCGGCGCCCAGGGCCAGATGGCCGGGGACCTGGCCGAGGGTCTGCGGGACGAAGAGCGCGGCGGAGCTGATGAAGGTCAGCACCACGTTGCCCGGCGGACCGAGGCGGGTGGCGTCGCACAGGGCCTTCTGCACGGCGGCCAGCAGGGCGCCGACGGTGACCAGTACGACCGCGTCGTGCGTGAGCGAGGCGGTGACCAGGGCGACGGCCACGCCGCCGAGCATGCCGAGCACCACCCGGGCCAGGGTGCGGGCCCGGGCCGCGTAGGGGCGGTTGTGCGCGTAGAGGGCGCACAGGGACCCGGCCATGGTGTACATCGCGAGGTCGAGCCGGCCGAGCGCCAGCAGGATCAGATTGGGCGGGGCGACGGCGGCGACCGAACTCAGCGCGGGCTTGAACCAGATCTCGGAGGGGCGGCGCAGGCGCAGCACGCCTGCCAGGGACAGACGTCGGCCGAGTGAGGTGCCGGAGGTGGGGGTCGCACTGCTCATGACGGAAAGTTTAACAGGTGTTTTACCTGTAAATGACTGCTGGGCGCGTGACGCGGACCTCGGCCACCTGCGGCGATCCGGCACGCTCCCCCGAATACTCCCCGTGTACTTCCTTGCGCTCGCGTGTGCGCCGCACGGCCCGGGCAGTCCTTGACCGACCGGCGAGCGTCGAACGGGGAGGCACGTGTGCACGGACCGGCGTCGTCCGGATGGCTGCTGGTCGCGCTGTGCGCGGCGACCGGCGCCTACTGCCTGCTGCGCATGCGCAGCAGCGTCGAGGAGCAGCGCCGCGCGGCGGGCGGCGAGGCCCTCATGGGATTCGGGATGGCCGCCATGGCCGTCCCGGCGGCGGTGTTCACTCCGCCGCAGTGGGCCTGGCCCGTCTACGCCGTGGTGTTCGGGGCGGCCGGGCTGCGCGCCCTGTGGACGGCCCGGGCGGGGCGGCACCACCTGCACCATCTCGTCGGGGCCGCGGCCATGGTGCACATGGCGGTGGCGATGGCCGGTTCACCCGCCCACGCCCACGGGCACGGCTCTTCCGGTGTGCCCGCGCTGACCGGGCTGCTGCTGCTCTACTTCACCGGGTACGTACTGCTGACCGGCGTGCGCCTGATACCGGTCGCCGCCGTGGCCGGGGGTGTTCCGGCCGCGGGTGTTCCGGCCGCGGGTGTTCCGGCCGGGGGCGTTCCGGCCGGGGGCGTTCCGGCGGCCGGGTGGGGCGACCGGCCGGAGCTGGCGCGGGCCTGCCGGCTCTCGATGGGAATCGCGATGCTCGCCATGCTGCTGACCATGTGACCTCCGGTGGCCGCGCGCGGCACGCCAGGCCCCACTCCCGCCCGGCGAACGGCCGTTGCCTGCGTCACTTTGCGCCGCGGGCCGTACACCCGGCCCTCCGGCGCTCATAGGCTGCCCCCATGATTCTCCCCGCGGCACTGTTGCTGCTCGGCGCCCTGGCCGCCGTCCTCGCCCCCAGGCTGCTCGCGCGGGCCGACTGGCCGGACCGCGAACCGGTGGTCGCCCTGTGGGCGTGGCAGTGCGTCGTGGCGGCCGTGCTCCTGTGCTGCGCGCTGTCGATGACGCTCAGTGCGGCGGCGGCCTGGCACGCGGTGGGCGGGCACGTCTTCGCCACGGCGCCGGGGCCGGTGGTCGAGGCCTACGCGCTCGGCACGTCCGGCCCGTGGGCGGACACCACCGCCGTCACGCTGGCCTGCGGCGGGCTGTGGAGCGTCGCGATGCTGGCCCGGGAGATCGTGCGGGCCAGGGCCCGGCGCCGCCGCCGCCGGGCCGAACTGCTGCTGCGCGCTCCGCTGTTGCCCGGCGAGGCGCCCCGCTCGGACCCGCTGGTCGTCCTGGAGGGCGAGCGGCCCGACGCCTGGTGGCTGCCCGGCACTCCCCCGCAGCTGGTCGTCACCACCGCCGCGTTGCGCCGCCTCAAGGGCCGCCAGCTGGACGCGGTCCTCGCCCACGAGAAGGGGCACGCGCAGGCACGGCACGACTGGCTCCTGCACTGCTCGGCCGCGCTCGCGGACGGATTCCCGCAGGTTCCGGTGTTCGCGGCGTTCCGCGACGAGATGCACCGCCTGGTCGAACTCGCCGCCGACGACGTGGCCTCCCGGCGCTTCGGCCGGCTGACCACCGCCCTCGCCCTGGTCGAACTCAACGAGGACCGCGGCGTGTTCGGCCCCTGCCCGACCGCGCGGGCCGACGTCCCGCAGCGGGTGAACCGGCTGCTCACCCCGCCCAACCGGCTGACGGCGGCCCGGCGGCTGCGGCTGACCGCGGCGGCCGCGCTGGTGCCGGTCGTTCCGGTGCTGGTGGCATTCGTCCCGGGACTGCGGGCACTGGGATAGTCCCGCACCGTTCACCGTTCCGGGAATTGGCCCCGGAACCCTGGAGTCCGCGAGTATCGCAGCATGCAGACGCCGCCCGTCGAATCCCCGCCCGGCCCCCCGCGGACCCGCACCGTCCGCCACGTGACGTGGGTACTCACCCTGTGCTCCGCGCTGTTGCTCACCCTGGTCGCGGTCGAGTGGCACCCGTTGATCGCCATGGACGACGACATCGCCGGTACCACGCACCGCTGGGCGGTCGACGAACCGGGCGTCACACAGGCCATGCGGGTCCTCACCGACTGGGTGTGGGACACGTGGACGATGAGGCTGCTGTGCGCGGTGGTCGTGCTGTGGCTGTGGCTGCGGCGCGACGACCGGTGGACGGCCGTGTGGCTGGGGATGACGTGTCTGCTGGGCAGCCTGCTGCAGCAGGCCCTGAAGGCGGCGGTGGACCGCCCGCGCCCGGTCTGGCCCGACCCCGTCGACTCCGCGCACTACGCGGCCTTCCCCTCCGGCCACGCCATGACCGCCACCTTCGTGTGCGGCCTGCTGGCCTGGCTGGTCCATCAGCACGGCGCCCCCCGGGGCGCACGCCTGGCCGCCCTGGCCGTGGCGGCGGTCTCGGTGATCGGTGTCGGCGTGACCCGGGTGTGGCTGGGTGTCCACTGGGCCACGGATGTCATCGGCGGCTGGCTCCTGGGCGCCCTGGTCGTGGCCCTCGCGGTACTCATCCACCGGCGCCGGCACCCATGACCCTGCCGGCGCACGGCTCCCTCGGCCGTTGCCCGCGGCCCCGCCCCGGCCGCGGCGGCCGTCGGGCCCAGGGGCCCGCGCGCGAGCCGCACGGAGGAAGGCCTGCGGGGGACCGCACGCCGGACCGCACGGGGAGGCCCACGACGTGAACCGTCCCCCGCCGAGCGGCCGACCGGGCCTCGACGGCGTGGGGCCGCGGGGCGCGGATAGAGGGCGCGGGGCCGGGACGCGCATAGAGGGCGCGGGACCGGGGCGCGGATAGAGGGCGCGGATACGGGGCCGGAGCAGCTTCACGGCCGGGCATCCCCGACGGAATCGGCCCCTCCCCCGGGCACGTAGCCCGAGGCAACCAGCCGGGCGGAGCGTCCGCCTCGGACGATCCCCCGTGTCGCCCGAGGCAGACGTAGCCGGGCCGGGCCCACCGGGGCCCGTCCGCCTGCGCTGAGTATAGTTGGCTGGCAGCCAGTCAACGCAGGAGTACAGCATGTCCCCGCGCAGCGCCTCGGTCAATGAAGAGTTGCGGCGGCGTTCCCAGGAGCGGCTCCTGCAGGCCGCGGTGGAGCTGGTGGGCCAGCACGGGTACGACGCGACCACGCTGGGCGCCATCGCCGACCGGGCCGGTTCGGCGCGCGGTCTGGTCTCGTACTACTTCCCCGGCAAGCGCCAGCTGGTGCAGTCCGCCGTGCACCGGCTGATGCACCGCACACTGGAGGAGGCGCTGGAGCGCGAGCCGCGCACGGCCGAGGGACCGGAGCGGATGGCCCGGGCCATCGACGCGATCCTGGGCCTCGCCCGGGACCGGCCGGTGCTCATGCGCCAGCACATGGCGGGCCTGCTCCAGGCCGAGGTGGGCTTCGTGCCGTGCCCGGAGCAGCGGCGGCTGGCGGAGCTGCTGCGGGACACGGTGGCCCGGCACGGCTCCCGGGACGTCGACCGCGACTACCCGAGGCTGCGCGCGCTGCTGATGGGCGCCGTCTTCGCCGCTCTGGTGCCGGGGGCGCCGATGCCCGTGCCGGTGCTGCGCGCCGAGTTGTTCGGGCGCTACCGGCTGGCCTGGGAACTGGGCGTCCCGCCGGACGCCGAGGCGCCCGACGGGACGGTGTGCGACACGGACCTGTCACGCTTCTTCGCGACCGGCGGGTCCGGACAGACCGCTCAGTCGAAGTAGTCCGGCTGCGTCTGCGTGTTGAGCTCGCTCAGGTGCACCCGCTTGGCCGGGTCGGTGCGCCGGTCACTGAGCTTGAGGACGTCGAAGCCCTTGGCGATGTCGTTCGAGTAGATGTAGCCGTTGTAGTAGTACGCCGACCAGGAGCCACCCGTGGTCACGCCGTCCGTGGTGAGCGGACCGCGCTCGAAGAAGGCGATCTCCTTCGGGCGCTCGGAGTCGGTGAAGTCCCAGACCGAGACGCCGCCCTGGTACCAGGCCTGGACCATGATGTCGCGGCCCTTGACCGGGATCAGCGAGCCGTTGTGGGCGACGCAGTTCTCGGTGTCCGCCTGGTGACGGGGGATCTTGAAGTAGCTGCGGAAGACCAGTTCGCGGTGGTCGCCCCTGCCGACGATGTCGTAGATGCCGTCGGCGCCGCGGTTCGGGCCGATCTCCGCGTTGCAGGTGGCGGCGCCGCCGCCGCCCAGCTCGTCGGTGAAGACGACCTTGTTCGCCTTCTGGTTGAAGGTCGCCGAGTGCCAGAACGCGAAGTTGACGTTGTCCTGCACCCGGTCGATGACCTTCGGACGCTCGGGGTCCTTGATGGAGAACAGGATGCCGTCGCCCATGCACGCGCCCGCCGCCAGGTCCTCGGAGGGCAGGACGGTGATGTCGTGGCAGCCGGTGGTCTTGGAGACACCCGGGTTGGTGGGCCCGCCCGGGTTGCCGCCGCCGTCGGGGCCCTCACCGGGGAACAGCACCGGGAAGTCCACCACGGCCGCCCGCTCGGGGGCGTTGCGCGGCACCTTGATGACGGAGATGCCGTCGTGCGGCGGCCGGCAGTCGGGGTAGGCGGCGCTCGGGGAGTACGAGGAGACGTAGACGTAGACGTTCCTGCGCTCGGGCACCAGGGTGTGGGTGTGCGAACCGCAGGCGGTCTCGACGGCGGCGACGTACTTCGGGTTCCGTTTGTCGCTGATGTCGAAGACCTTCATGCCCTCCCAGGAGGACTTCTCGGTCGCGGGCTGGGTGGTGCTGTTGCAACTGCTGTCGCTGCGAGAGGAGTCGGTCGACAGGAACAGCAGGTCGCCGGAGACGGAGATGTCGTTCTGCGAGCCGGGACACAGCACCTGGGCGACGGTCCGCGGCTTCTTCGGGTTCTTGATGTCGAAGATGCGGAAGCCGTCGTAGTTGCCGGCGAAGGCGTACCGGCCCTGGAAGGCCAGGTCCGAGTTGGTGCCGGGCAGCGCGTCCTTGGGGATGTTGGTCAGGTGCTCGATGTTGTCCGAGTGGACGACCTCGTCCTGACCGGGTATCGCGCCGCTCTCGATCGCCTCGCGCACCTCGGCGCGCGCACTCTTGGACACCTCCTTGGAGGCGGCCGGCCCGTCACCCGGGTCGGGGGTCGCCATCGCCGGGCCGGCCGTCAGCAGCGCGGACAGGAGACCGGCGGCGGCCGCCGCGACTCCCAGACGTCTGCGCCGCGTTCGCGGGTCATTGAACAGGGTCACTGTTTCCTCCCTACGTCCGTTCCCTTCGGAACGGTTCACGCACCCCGCAGTATCGTCTTCACCATGCACATATCAACAGGGGGCAACAAACTCGCAATGAAGTTTTTTGATCAGTGACGCACGGAAGCGTGCTAAGACGGTCATCGCACTCACGAGGTGTCCCGCACCCCTCCCCCAACGGGGGTTCCAGCCACAGGAGGTCGTTGTGCCCTTCCGTCCCGCGTCGACCCGCGCGTCGCTCGTCACGGCCACGCTGACCGCACTGGCCGTGCTCGGGCTCGGGGCCTGCGACTCCGGTTCGGACACCGGGTCCGCGGCCTCGGCCGGGCCCTCGGTGATCGCCCCCGGCAAGCCGGGCGAGGGCAACCGGACGCTCTCCGCGCAGGACGCCGAACGGCAGCGCGCCGACGACGACTCCCCCAACTCGGCGGACGTCTCCTACGCCCGCATGATGATCCAGCACCATGCCCAGGCCCTGGAGATGACCGAACTGGTGCCGGCGCACGCCGGATCCGGGCAGGTCAGGAAGCTCGCCGAACGGATCTCCGCCGCGCAGCGACCGGAGATCACGGCGATGCAGGGCTGGCTGAAGACCCACGGCGAGAAGGAGACGGGCGGCGGGCACGACCACGCCGCGATGCCGGGGATGGCGACCGAGGCCCAGTTGGAGAAGCTGCGCGCGGCGAAGGGGAAGGCATTCGACCGGCTCTTCCTCGAGCTGATGATCACTCACCACGAGGGAGCGATCAGCATGGCCACGGAGGTGAAGGCGCAGGGCAACAACGTCCAGGTCGAGGAGATGGCCGACGACGTGGTCGCCCAGCAGACGAGCGAGATCTCGCGGATGCGCGGGATGCTCTGACGCTCCCGGCGGCGCCTCAGCGACGGGCGCGGCGCGGGGCCAGGAAGCCCTCGTCGCGCGCCTGCCCGATCAGTCTGAGCGACCTCCGCCGACTGTGCCCCGTCGCGCACATCACCGCGAGCACGGGATCGGCGCCCTCCGCACGGGCGGCCCGGTACTCCTGTGCGACCAGTCGGCGCCCCTCCCTGCCCCGCGGCCACGCGGGACGGGCCCGCCGGGAGGCGGCCCGGGCGGCACCGGCGGAGGCCGGCAGGCACGCCTCGAAGAGCGGGCTCTCCAGCCACTCGGCGAGCGCGGCCAGGTCGTCGAGGGACAGGGGCGGTTCGGCCCGCACGTCCTCGACCATCACGCCCTGACCGGACAGCACGGCGAGCGCCTCCACCCGGGCGCCGTCGGTGAACGTCAGCCGGACGTCGAACCAGGACGTCGCTTCGCCGTCCTCGCGCACCACCCAGGTCTGCCGCACGGACATCGCCCCGTCGTCCGGACAGCGGTCGGAAAGCTGAAGAGAACGATCAACGAAGGATGCTTCGAGCACATACGCAACGTAACCGCATGATCACATTCAATACGAACAGAACACGCACGGAACACGTGCCGTTCACCGGGCGCAGCACCCTGTCAGCGGAGCGGCGGCGGTGGGATGCTGGAAGCCCCAGCGACCTCCGTCCGTCCGGGGCAAGGAGTCCGCCGTGCTGCGTGTCGCCGTCGTCGGCTCGGGACCCAGCGGGTGCTACACCGCCCAGAGCCTCGTGCAGCTCGACCACGAGGTGCACGTCGACGTGCTGGACCGCCTGCCCTGCCCGTACGGGCTGGTGCGGTACGGCGTGGCGCCCGACCACGAGAAGATCAAGTCTCTGCAGGGCGCCCTGTGCACGGTCCTGGAGCACGAGCGGGTGCGGTTCCTCGGCGGGGTCACGGTCGGCCCGGGCGGCGTCGCGGCCGCTCGGCTGCGGGAGCTCTACCACGCGGTCGTGTACTGCGTGGGCGCCGCCGCCGACCGGCGGCTGGGCATTCCCGGCGAGGATCTGCCGGGCAGCTGGTCGGCGACCGAGTTCGTGTCCTGGTACAGCGCGCACCCGGACGCCGTGGACGGCGGCTTTCTGCGCGGGGCCCGGGCCGCGGTGGTGATCGGGATGGGGAACGTCGCCCTCGACGTGGCGCGCATGCTGGTCCGCGGCGTGGCCGAGCTGAGCGGCACCGACATGCCGCAGGCAGCGCTCGAGACGCTCGCCGCCGGGCGGGTGGCCGATGTGCACCTGGTGGGCCGCCGGGGCCCCTCGCAGGCCCGTTTCACCACCAAGGAGGTGCGTGAGCTGGGCGCGCTGCCGGACACGGCCGTCCTCGTCGACCCGGCGGAGGCGGCGCTGGATCCGGCCTTCCGGGACCCTTCGGGACTGCCCGGTCCGCTCCGCCGCAACGTCGACGTGCTGCGCGCCTGGGCCGGGCGCCCCCCGCACGACGCGCCCCGCCGGATCCACCCGCGCTTCTTCCTGCGCCCGGTGGAGCTGACGGCGGACGGCGCGGGCCACGTGTCCGCCGTGCGTTTCGAGCGCACGGCGCCGGACGGCCACGGCGGCGTGACGGGTACCGGACGGTACGAGGAGATCGAGGCCCAGCTGGTCCTGCGGTCGGTGGGCTACCGCGGGGTGGCGCTCGAAGGGCTGCCGTTCGACGCGGCGAGCGGCACGGTGCCGCACCGGGCGGGACGCGTCCTGCGGGCGGGCGCCGCGACCCCGGGCGAGTACGTGGCCGGCTGGATCAAGCGGGGCCCCACCGGCGTCATCGGGAGCAACCGCCCCTGCGCCAAGGAGACGGTCACGTCCCTGCTGGCGGACGCCACCGCGCTCGCGGAGCGGGACGTACCCGCCGACCCCCTCGAAGGGCTGCGCGCCGAGGGCGTCGACCCGGTCGAGTGGGCCGGATGGCGGGCCATCGAGCGGGCCGAGGCGGAACTCGGAGCCTCCCTGGGGCGGCACGTGGCGAAGCTGTCCGACTGGGATGCGCTGCGGGCGGCGGCGCGCCGGGCCGCGACCTGAGTACGCCCGCCCCCGCCCGCCGTCAGCCGGCGCCCAGCCGGGCGGCTTGACGGGCGGCGGCGGCGAGGAGGGCGTCGAGCAGTCCCGGGAACAGCGCGTCCAGGTCGTCCCCGCGCAGGCCGTTCATCTTGGCCGTCCCCCGGTACACCTGCCGGATCACCCCGCTCTCCCGCAGCACCCGGAAGTGATGCGTGGTGGTGGACTTGGTCACCGGCAGGTCGAAGTACGAGCAGGAGAACAGCTCCGTGCTGTCGGCGGCGAGGGCGCGCACGATCCGCATCCGCACCGGGTCGGAGAGCGCGTGCAGCACGTCCTCCAGCCTGATCTCGTCCCGCGCCGGGTGCGGCAGGTCGCGGGTGCCGGCGGCGGTGGCGGCGGGGGTCACGGCGGCTCCAGTCGTCCGGGAGGACCCGCCGTCCGGGTGGGGCCTCCGTCGAGATCCCCCATTGTACGAGGGACACCGTAGTTTGACACTCGCCGTAGTACGAGGGTTATCGTACGAGCCGTCCCGTCCCGCCCCGACCCTGGGAGCAGCCCTCCATGAGCGCCCTTTTCCAGCCTCTCCAGCTGCGCGGCACCACGATCCCGAACCGGGTCTGGATGCCGCCGATGTGCCAGTACTCCGCCGCGCCCGAGGGCCCGTCGGCGGGGGTTCCCGGCGACTGGCACTTCGCGCACTACGGCGCACGCGCGGTCGGTGGCACCGGCCTGATCGTCGTCGAGGCCACCGCCGTCACACCGGAGGGCCGCATCTCCCCGCAGGATCTCGGCCTGTGGAACGACACCCAGGTCGAGGCCTTCCGCCGGATCACCGGCTTCCTCCGGGACCGGGGTACGGTGCCGGCGATCCAGCTGGCCCATGCCGGCCGCAAGGCGTCGACCGCGCAGCCGTGGAAGGGCGGGGCTCCCGTGGGCCCGGACGCGCACGGCTGGCAGCCGGTGGCGCCGAGCGCGCTCGCGTTCGACGAGCGGCACCCCGTGCCGACCGAGCTGACGGTCGCACAGATCCAGGAGGTGGTCGGCCGGTTCGCGGACGCGGCCCGCCGGGCCCTCGCCGCCGGCTTCGAGGTCGCCGAGATCCACGGCGCCCACGGCTACCTGATCCACGAGTTCCTGTCCCCGTACTCGAACCACCGCGGCGACGGGTACGGCGGGTCGTACGAGAACCGCACACGGTTCGCCCTCCAGGTCGTCGACGCCGTGCGGGAGGTGTGGCCCGACGACAAGCCGCTGTTCTTCCGCGTCTCGGCGACCGACTGGCTGGAGGAGGGCGGCTGGACGCCCGAGGACACCGTGCGCTTCGCCGGGGACCTCCAGGCGCACGGCGTGGACCTCCTCGACGTCTCCACGGGCGGCAACGCCCCGCGCGTCCGCATCCCGACGGGTCCCGGCTACCAGGTCCCGTTCGCCGCGCGGGTGAAGTCCGGGACCACGCTGCCGGTCGCCGCCGTCGGACTGATCACCGACGCCGGACAGGCCGAGAAGATCCTGGCCAACGGCGAGGCCGACGCGGTGCTGCTGGGACGCGAACTGCTGCGCGACCCCTCCTGGGCCCAGCACGCGGCCCGGGAGCTGGGCGAGGAGGTCCGGATGCCGGACCAGTACGGCTGGGGCATGTGAAGGGGAACCGCTGGGACAGGTCGAGGGGCAACCTCGCGGGAAGCGTTGACTAGAAAGCGCTTGCCCTTTACGGTCCGTTCATCAGCATGACCGCCGCGGACGCCGTCGACCCTCGCGGGCAGCGTAGGTCGCACGGCGTTCGCGGCGCCGGACAGAATCACGCACTGCGTTCACGTACATGTTCCGTTCCACCCCCACTCCCTATGGAAGGGACCAGAACATGACTGCTGCGACACGCTCCCGCACGCACGGGCGCGCGGCGACCGGCGCGCTGGCCGCCCTCGGGCTCTCGATTGGCATGCTCATGTCATTCGGGACCACCGGGGCGCACGCCGCCACCTGGCCGACCCCCAACGGCAGCCAAGGAGTCTCCGCCACCATCGCGGTCTCCGGCACCAAGGACTACGGGATGAAGCGCCTCTACGGCACCGGCGACCTCGGCTCCGGCGGCCAGGGCGAGGATCAGGGGCCGATCCTGGAACTGGCGCCCGGCGCCGTCCTCAAGAACGTGATCATCGGCGCCCCCGCCGCCGACGGCGTCCACTGCAAGGGCAGCTGCACCCTGCAGAACGTCTGGTGGGAGGACGTCGGCGAGGACGCCGCGACCTTCCGCGGCTCGTCGTCGTCGAACGTCTACACGGTCTCCGGCGGCGGCGCGAAGGAAGCCAGCGACAAGGTCTTCCAGTTCAACGGCGCCGGGACGCTGAACGTGTCCGACTTCGCCGTGAAGAACTTCGGCACCTTCATCCGCTCCTGCGGCAACTGCTCGACGCAGTACAAGCGGACGATCAACCTCAACAGCATCGAGGTGAGCTGGAAGGGCAGCCGGATCGCCGGCATCAACACCAACTACGGCGACAGCGCGACCCTGCGCAACATCACGATCGTCGGCGACAGCGGCAAGAAGATCGTCCCGTGCCAGAAGTACATCGGCAACGACGACGGGGACGAGCCGGACTCGAACGGCTCGGGCCCCGACGGCACCCACTGCAAGTACGCGACGTCCGACATCACCTACAAGTGAGGCGCGCGTGACGGGCGGGTGACCCCGCCCCGTCAGGTCCGGGTGCTCCGCGCCCGGACCTGAAGCGCCTGCTCCCGCTGGTAGTCCGTGTAGGCGTCCCGCAGAGCCCCGCCCGGCCAGCGGGCCGGGAGGAGTTCCGGGGGCAGGACCGGGTCGGCGAGCAGATGGCGCACGACGGCCGCGAAGGCGGCCAGGCGGTCGGCCGGGCGGCCGGCCCGGTCCACCCGGGCGAGCAGCGCCCACGCCGTCGCGGACCAGTCGTCCAGCGGCCAGAGCCTGGAGGCCAGTTCGCGGCCCGGGCGGCCGGGGCGCGAGTCGAGGCGCTCTGCCACCCGGTCGAGCCCGGCGGGCAGCGGGCGGCACAGATTGGCGGGGCGCAGCCAGACACCCTCGCGCAGTTCGGCGAGGCGCAGCGCGGTCAGCCGGGCGCGCAGGTCCGCCCGTTCGGCGGGCTCGCGCCCGGTGGCGGTGACCACGACGGTCTCCCAGTCGCCCTTCCACGCGCGCGTGCGCGGGTGCACCGCCTCGTCCTGGCGCCGCTGGCGCTCCAGCAGCCGTTCGCTGAGGCGGTAGCCGGTGTCCGTACGGCGCAGGTCCCCGGCGGCGGCCATCCGGCTGAGCGCCGCGCGCACGGTGGGCCCGCCGATCCCGAAGCCGTCCACCAGGCGCACCAGCTCCCGGACCGGCAGTTCGGGAGGGTGGGTGCCGAGCAGCAGGCTGAGGACGACCGACCGCGCGGACAGCGGGCGCGGCGTGAGATCGCCCTGGGGCGCCGGATCGTTCATCCGCGCGGCCTCGAGTCGTCCGTCCACATGAGCACGTACTGTACGTGCGCCGAACGTGTTGCACTGTTGCTGCGGCCGTGGAGCGAGTGCAACACTCGGGTGCATGACGACACGCGCGCAGGAGTCGTACGAGGAGTCCGCGGACCGTTCGGGAGCATCCGCGGACCGTCCGGAGGGGTACGCCACGCACGACGTCACCAATCAGCCGCCTCCCCTGGCCCCCTACGACGCCTTCGACGACACGGCCCTGCGGGAGGGCCTGCGACGGGAGGGCGCCGGGTGGGCCGAGGAGGAGCTGCGGCGGCTCGGCCGGCGGGCCGGGAGCGTGGCCGCGCAGGAGTGGGGTGACCTGGCCAACCGCCATGAACCCGTGCTGCGCACCCACGACCGGTACGGCAACCGGGTCGACGAGGTCGAGTACCACCCGAGCTGGCACCGCCTGATGCGCGTCGCGGTCGGCGAGGGGCTGGCGGGTGCACCCTGGGCCGACGACCGGCCGGGCGCCCATGTCGCGCGGACGGCGGGCGGGCTGGTCTGGGGGCACACGGAGGCCGGACACGGCTGTCCGACGTCCATGACCTACGCGGCCGTCCCGGCGCTGCGCGCCCAGCCCGATCTCGCGAAGGTGTACGAGCCCCTGCTGACCAGCCGGGAGTACGAGCCCGGGCTGCGCACTCCCACGGAGAAGCGGGGCCTGCTGGCCGGCATGGGGATGACCGAGAAGCAGGGCGGCTCCGACGTCCGCACCAACACCACGGCGGCCACCCCCACGGGCGAGCCCGGCGTGTACACCCTGCGCGGGCACAAGTGGTTCACGTCGGCGCCGATGTGCGACGTGTTCCTGGTGCTGGCCCAGGCGCCCGGGGGCCTGTCCTGCTTCCTGGTGCCGCGTGTGCTGCCCGACGGCGGTCGCAACACGTTCCGCATCCAGCGGCTGAAGGACAAGCTCGGCAACCGCTCCAACGCCTCGTCCGAACCCGAGTTCGACGGAACGGTCGCCTGGCTGGTCGGGCCCGAGGGGCAGGGCGTCAAGACGATCATCGAGATGGTCAACTGCACCCGGCTGGACTGCGTGATGTCCTCGGCGACGCTGATGCGCAAGACGCTCGTCGAGGCCGGTCACCACGTACGGCACCGCAGCGCCTTCGGGGCCCGGCTGGTCGACCAGCCGCTGATGCGCAACGTCCTGGCCGACCTGGCGCTGGAGTCGGAGGCCGCGACGACCCTCACCCTGCGGCTGGCGGGCGCGGCGGACCGGGCGGTGCGCGGCGACGCCGGGGAGGCGGCGTTCCGGCGGATCGCCACCGCCGTCGGCAAGTACTGGGTGACCAAGCGGGGCCCGGCGTTCACCGCGGAGGCCCTGGAGTGCCTGGGCGGCAACGGCTACGTGGAGGAGTCGGGCATGCCCCGCCACTACCGCGAGGCGCCCCTGCTGTCGATCTGGGAGGGCTCGGGGAACGTGAATGCTCTCGACGTACTGCGGGCGCTCGGCCGCTCCCCCGCCGCCGCGCACGCCCTCTTCGCCGAACTCGCCCTCGCCCGCGGGGCGGACGCCCGGCTGGACACCGCCGTGTCCCGGCTGGAGTCGGGGCTGGCCGAGGCGTCCGAGACCGGTGCCCGCCGTCTGGTGGAGCAGATGGCGCTCACCCTCCAGGCCTCCCTCCTGGTCCGGCACGCCCCGCCCGCCGTCGCCGACGCCTTCTGCGCGAGCCGGCTCGGCGGCGACTGGGGGCACTCCTTCGGCACGCTGCCGGCCGGGGCGGACCTCGACGGCATCCTGGCGCGGGCGCTGCCCGGCGAGGGCTGAGCGCTCGCGCCGGACCTCGCGCCGGGCTCGACGCCACCGCCCCGACCTGCGGCGACGCACTGTGCAGAGGTGACTGTCAGTGCCGGGGTGCAGACTGGCCCGTGTCCGAGACAAAGGCGTCGCCGAGGACGCCGCGGAGGTGATCGGCATGACCGAGGTACTGCTCGCCGTGGGCACGCGCAAGGGCCTGTTCATCGGGCGCCGGCGCGGTGGCACCTGGGAGTTCGACGAGAGTCCCTACTTCAACGCGCAGGCCGTCTACTCGGTCGCCCTCGACACCCGCGGCGACACCCCGCGGCTGCTGGCCGGCGGTGACAGCGCGCACTGGGGTCCGTCCGTGTTCCACTCCGACGACCTGGGCCGCACCTGGACCGAGCCGGCCCAACCCGCCGTCAGGTTCCCGAAGGAGACCGGCGCCTCGCTGGAGCGCGTGTGGCAGTTGCACCCGGCCGCCGCGGAGCCGGACGTGGTCTACGCGGGCACGGAACCGGCCGCGCTCTACCGCTCCGAGGACCGCGGCGAGAGCTTCGAGCTGGTCCGGCCCCTGTGGGAGCACCCCACGCGCTCCCAGTGGGTGCCGGGCGGCGGTGGCGAAGGGCTGCACACCGTGCTCACCGACCGGCGGGACCCGAAGTCGGTGACGGTCGCCGTCTCCACCGCGGGCGTGTTCCGCACGGTGGACGGCGGCGAGAGCTGGACACCGTCCAACTCCGGTGTCTCCGCGGTCTTCCTGCCCGACCCCGACCCGGAGTTCGGCCAGTGCGTGCACAAGGTCGCGCGGGACGCGGCGACGCCGGACCGGCTGTATCTGCAGAACCACTGGGGGGTCTACCGCAGCGACGACGCGGGCGCGCGGTGGACCGACATCGGCGAGGGACTGCCGTCCACCTTCGGCTTCGCGGTGGCCGCCCATCCGCACCGCGGTGACACGGCGTACGTCTTCCCGATCAACGCCGACGCGGACCGGGTCCCCGCGGACCGCCGCTGCCGGGTCTACCGCACGGCGGACGCGGGCAAGAGCTGGGAGCCGCTCTCCGCGGGGCTGCCGCAGGAGGACCACTACGGCACGGTGCTGCGCGACGCGCTGTGCACCGACGACGCGGACCGGGCGGGCGTGTACTTCGGCAACCGCAACGGCGAGGTGTTCGCGTCCCCCGACGACGGGGACAGCTGGGAGCAGTTGGCCTCCCACCTGCCGGACGTGCTGTGCGTGCGCGCGGCGGTCGTCGGGTGATCCGGACCGGGGGGACCGGCCGCGGCCACCGGTTGATCGACGTCACCCGTACGGCAGTAGGGTGACGCCCGTGGCACCACGACCCTTGAACGAGATCGTCGAAGCGGGCTGGGCGCAGGCCCTGGAACCCGTCGCCGGGCGGATCACCGCGATGGGTGAGTTCCTGCGCGCGGAGATCGCCGCCGGACGCACCTATCTGCCCGCGGGAGCGAACGTCCTGCGGGCCTTCCAGCAGCCCTTCGACGACGTCCGGGTCCTGATCGTCGGACAGGACCCGTATCCCACTCCGGGGCATGCCGTGGGGCTGTCGTTCTCGGTCGCGCCCGAGGTGCGTCCGCTGCCCGGCAGCCTCGTCAACATCTTCCGGGAGCTGAACACCGACCTGCATCTCCCCCAGCCCTCCTCCGGGGACCTGACCCCGTGGACCCGGCAGGGCGTGCTCCTGCTCAACAGGGCGCTCACCACCGCCCCGCGCAAGCCCGCCGCGCACCGCGGCAAGGGCTGGGAGGAGGTCACCGAGCAGGCGATCCGGGCCCTGGTGGCGCGGGGCAAGCCGATGGTGTCCATCCTGTGGGGCCGCGACGCCCGCAATCTGCGTCCGCTGCTCGGCGACCTGCCCTCCGTGGAGTCCGCGCACCCGTCCCCGATGTCGGCCGACCGGGGCTTCTTCGGCTCCCGTCCCTTCAGCCGGGCCAACGATCTGCTGGTCCGGCTGGGAGGTCAGCCGGTCGACTGGCGCCTGCCGTGAGCGGCGGCTTCCTCGCCGTGGACTCCGGCGGTTCGGGTCTGCGGGTCGTCGTCGGCAGGACCGGCGGTGGCGAAGGGCTCGGGCGGCGTGATTCGCGGGAGCCCGTCCGCACCGGGGAACGGGGTATCGATCCCGGGCACCTGATGGCGCAACTGCTGCCCATGGCCAGGGCGTTGGTCGCGGAGACCGGCGTGGAGCGGCTCACCACCGTGGTCGTCGGGGCCGCGGGACTGGCCACCCTGGGCGACGCCCTGCGGGCCGAACTGCCGGGCGCGCTCGCCCGGGAGCTGGGCGTGCGGACGGTCGCACTCGTCGCGGACGCCGTCACCGCGTACGTCGGCGCGCTCGGTCCCCGGGCCGGTGCGGTGGTCGCCGCGGGCACCGGACTGATCGCCACCGGCACCGACCTGACCCGCTGGCGCCGGGCGGACGGCTGGGGCCATCTGCTGGGCGACTGCGGCGGCGGCGCCTGGATCGGCCGGGCCGGCCTGGAGGCGGCGCTGCGCGCCCACGACGGGCGCCAGGGCGGCTCCACGCCGCTGCTGGCCCGGGCCGAGGAGCGGTTCGGGCCGATGGCCGGGCTGCCCGGCCTGCTGTATCCGCGTACGGACCGCCCCGCCGTCCTCGCGTCCTTCGCGCCCGACGTGGCCGCCTGCGCGGCCGACGACCCCGTCGCCGCGGGCATCCTGCGGACCGCCGCGCGGCACATGGCCGACTCCGCCGCCGCGGTGTGCCCGCCGGGCGGGGAGCCGCGTGTCGCGGTCACCGGCGGCCTGCTGAAGATGGGCGACCCCCTGGCCGTCCCGCTGGAGGAGGCGCTGGCGAAGCGGCTGCCGCACGCGCGGCGGACGGCCGCGGAGGGTGATCCCCTGCGGGGTTCGGTGCGCATCGCGACGGACCTGGCGACCGGCTCGCTCACCCTTCCGGGCGACGACCGGATGCTGTGGGTGACGGCCCTGCCGGGCGGCCGGTAATCGACCCTCCGGTGAGGTGAATCGTGCCGATGTCAGCCGATCCGTACATCACTCTTCCGACAAAACCGGACGGATACCGCTCACCTGCACCCTCCCCGAACAGGGAAACCCGGGAAACCAGTAACATGCGGCGCCATGAGCTCCCCCACTGGGCCCGCCGGCCTGCCAGTACGAATGCCGCGCCCCCGCCAGCCCGGACGGCACCGCCGTCCCGAACCGCTGGTGGCTCCCGAGGGCGCGCCGGCGCTCGTCCTCGCCGTGCCGGGGACGCCCAGCAGCGCCACCCGAGGCCTCGCCGACGAGGTCATCAGCATCGCCCGCTCGGAGCTGCCCGGCCTCGACGCGCGAATCGGCCACCTCGACGGGGACGACGAGGAGTTCCTCTCCCTGTCGACCGTGCTCGTACGCGCCGCCGAGGAACGCGCCGCGCGCTACGAGCAGGCGGTCGCCGCCGGCCTGGAGGTGAAGGAGCCCGAGGGCCCCGTCGCCGTCGTCGTGCCCCTGCTCGCCGGTCCGGACAACGCGCTGCTGCGCCGGATCCGGCAGGCCGTCATGGACAGCCGGATCGCGGCCGAGCTGACCGACGTGCTCGGCCCGCACCCGCTGCTCGCCGAGGCGCTGCACGTGCGGCTCTCCGAGGCCGGACTGGCCCGCGCCGACCGTGCTCGTCTGTTCACCGTGGCGACCGCCGCGGACGGCATCATCCTGGCCTCCGTGGGCGGTGACGAGGCGGTGCAGGCCGCCGGGATCACCGGCATGCTGCTCGCCGCGCGCCTCGCCGTGCCGGTGATGGCGGCGGCCCTGGACGACGAGGGCTCGATCGCGTCGGTGGCCGAGCAGCTGCGTTCCTCGGGTTCCCAGCAGCTGGCGCTCGCGCCGTACCTGATCGGCCCGGAGATCGAGGCGAGCCTGCTGGCGGAGGCGGCCAAGGAGGCGGGCTGCTCCACCGCCGAGCCCCTCGGCCCCTACCCGGCGATCGGCAAGCTGACGCTGGCCAAGTACACGACGGCGCTCGGTATCTCGCCGCAGCAGCCGCAGGGCACGCCGGTCCGCTGACCGCACGGCAGGCGCGAGCGCGACACGCAGGACGGAAGGGGCCCGCTCCGGTGCAGGAGCGGGCCCCTTCGGTCGTGCCGTGCGGCTCCTGGAGCCCACCGCGTGTCCCGCGGCGGGCCGCCGGCCGCGCCGGTCAGCCGAAGACCACGCAGGATGCCGCGGGCACGGCGAGCGAGCCGGCGCGCCGGGGGACACCGGTCTCCGGGTCCGGCGCGAACCAGGTCACGTCCCCGGAGCGCTCGTTGGCCGCGTACAGGAAACCGCCCGACTCGGTGATCTCCCGCGGCCAGTGACCGCCGCACGGCACGGTCGCGGAGAGCCGCAGCCCGTCCGGCTCCACGACGAACACGGACAGGACGTCCTCACCGCGGGTCGCCGTCCACACGAAGCGGCCGTCGGGCGAGACGACGATGCCGGAGGGATAGGCGTCACCGGACGGGGCCCCGGGCAGCACCGGCACCTCGCTCACGGGCTGCAGTACGCCGTCGGCCGCGTCCCAGCGGCAGACGGTGACCGTCGGCGCCAGTTCGTTGACCACGTAGGCGCGGGAGCCGTCCGGGTGGAACGCCAGGTGCCGGGGGCCCGAGCCGGGGCGCAGCGCGATCTCCCGGTGCACGGCGAGGGCGCCGTCCGCCAGGGTGCAGACCCGCACCGAGTCGGTGCCGAGATCCACGCTGACGACCCACCGCCCGCTCGGGTCGGGCCGCACCTGGTGGGCGTGCGGGCCCTGCTGGCGCTGGGCGTGCGGGCCTGAGCCGGTGTGCCGGAGAACGCCGGACAGGGCCCGGGCGAGGGTTCCGTCGGAACGCACGGGCACGGCGGTGACGCTGCCGGAACCGTAGTTGGCGGTCAGGACGTGTCCCGCGTGGAGGCTGAGGTGGGTCGGCCCGTCGCCCCCGACGGACACCGGCCGCCCGGCGGGCTCGGGCTTGTCCCCGCTCACCCGGTAGGCGGCCACCGCGCCCTCGGCCGTCTCGCTGACCGCGTAGAGCGTGTCCCCGTCGGGCGCGAGGGCGAGGTAGGAGGGGTCGGGCAGGCGGTCCGTGCCGTTCAGGACCGTCAGCGCGCCGCTGTCGGGTGCGACGGCCGCCGTGACGATGCCGGGCCCGCCGGCCGCCGTGAACGACCCGATGAACGCCCGTCGCTGCCGCCTGCCGCCGTCTGCCACCGCTGGCCCCTCTCGTGTCGGCTCATGCCGCCTCGTACGCCTCTACCGCTTCGTGCCGCCTCGTGCGGCCCCTCGTCGAGTGCCGACTGATCGTCTGCCCCGGGGCGACGGTAGCAGTCGATCAGCTGCGGTCTAGACCAAACGGGTGGCGCGGGACCGGACGGGGTCAGGCGCCGACGAGCGGGGAGCCGGAGGGGGCGCGCAGGGGCGCGGCGAGTTCGGTCAGGGCGCGTTCCACGCCGTGGAGATGGACCAGCGCGGGTTCGGTGGCGCCGGGTCCGTCGGTCCGGACGGGGACCGCTCCTCCCGCGGTGAGTGCCTCGACGGCGTTCTCGACCCGCCAGCAGGCGGCGGCCAGCCGTGCGTCGTGCGAGGCCTCCGGGTCGGCGGCGACGGCGACCAGACCGCGGATCTCCCGGGCGCACTCGTCGAGCAGTACGAGTACGCGGCGGGCGCGGTGCTTGCGGCCGCGCATCGGGTTCAGGGGGTGTACGAGCGGGGCGAGCGACAGCCGCACCCGGCCGAGCAGCTGCTCCAGTTCGGCCACCCGCGGCGCCGGGTCGGCGCCCTCGGTTCCGGCGAGGCGCGCGGCCGCCTCGGCGGTGCAGGCGTGCACGCAGCGCAGGGCGCGCTGGATCCAGGCGTCGTTGACGGCGTGCGTGGTGACGGGCAGGACGAGGAGCACCGCGAGCGCGGCTCCCAGGGCGCCCACCCCGGTCTCCACGAGCCGCAGGGCGAGCAGCCCGGGAGTGAGGACGCCCAGCAGGCCGTAGAGCAGTTCGGCGAGCAGCGTCACGCAGAGCATCATCCAGGTGTAGGAGACGGCGGCGGTGTAGAAGATGCCGAAGACGCAGGCGGCGGCGAGCACGGCCGTGGGCACCGCGGACCCGGCGACCGGGACGGCGACGAGGAAGCCGAGACCGATGCCGACGACCGTGCCGAGGACCCGGCGGAAGCCGCGGACCAGTGTCTCGCCGCGCGAGGTGGTGTTGACGAACACCCACCAGGTGGCGCCGACGGCCCAGTACCAGCGCTCGTCGGACACCAGCTGGCCCACGACCAGGGCGAAACCGGCGCCCGCCGTGGCCTGGACGGCCTGGCGGGTGGTGATGCGGGCCGGACGGGCGGCTCCCTTGCCCGGACGGCCCGGAAGGTACCGCCAGGCCGGTGCGGGGACGGCGGGCGGGGCCTGGCGGCGTTCGTAGCACCACAGGCCGAACCGCACCGCCGCGGCGGTGGCCACGGACAGCAGGACGGCGGCGAACATCTCGGGCAGGCGGTCGGTGGTCGCGTGCAGGAACTGCGCGACGAAGAAGGTCATGAAGGCGAACACGCCGAGGCTGTGCCCGCGCGGACCCCAGCGCCGGGCGTACACGCCCGCGCCGACGACGGCGAGGAAGGCGAGGTCCCGTGCCACGGGGAGGTCGTGCAGCGCGGCCGCGGCGGCGAGCACGGGCAGTCCGGTGACCGGCAGCAGCGCGGTGGTGACCGCCTGCCCGCGCACCGTGGCGTCGGTGACGGTGAACAGCGCGAGCAGCGCGGCGAGCCCACCGGTGACGGCCCCCACCAGGGAGGTGCCCGCCAGGCCGCAGACGGCGACGGCCAGACCGATACCGAGGACGGCCCGGGCGGCGAACCGCAGTCGCGTCCGCCCCGGGTCCGGGCTCACGAACACCCTCTTCAGCACTGACAACCGCCCCCTCCTACTGGCCCGGAATCCACCGGCACGAAAAAGGCGCCGCGGAATCCGCAGCGCCATCGACCCACCCATAGGAGCATCTCTTCCACCAGTGGCTCAACAGGCTCGCTCAGGACAGGTCCATTGGTACAGTTCCAGCGGCACTTTCACGGCCACCCAAGAGCCAATGGCCGACGAAGGGACCCGGCGCCATGGCGGTCGACGAACTCGACACCCGCATCCTTCGGCTGCTGCTGGAGCAGCCGCGCACCAGCGTGCGCGAGTACGCCCGCCTCCTCGGGGTCGCCCGGGGCACGCTCCAGGCCCGGCTGGACCGCCTGGAGCGCGACGGGGTGATCACCGGCACCGCACCGTCCCTCTCCCCCGCCGCACTGGGCCACCCGGTCCTCGCGTTCGTGCACATCGAGGTGACCCAGGGCCACCTGGACGAGGTGGGCGAGGCACTGGCCGCCGTCCCGGAGATCGTCGAGGCCTTCTCCATCACGGGCGGCGGCGACCTGCTGACCCGCGTCGTGGCGCGTGACAACGCACACCTGGAGGACGTGGTCCAGAAGCTGATCAGCCTGCCCGGCGTCGTGCGGACCCGCAGCGAGGTGGCGCTGCGCGAGCGCGTCCCGCACCGGCTGCTGCCCCTGGTGGAGTCGATCGGGCGCCAGGCGCGGAAGTGACCGCCGGCTCCTTGGCATCCTGGGGCCCATGAGCACTCTCGGCGGCATCTCGGTCATCTTCGATCTCGACGGAACGCTCGTGGACAGCGAGCCCACCTACTACCAGGCGGGCCGGCGGACGCTGGCCGAGTACGGCGTGCCGGACTTCACCTGGGCGGACCACGAGGGGTACGTGGGCATCAGCACCCGGGAGACCGTCGCCGACTGGAAGCGGCGCTACGGCCTGCGAGCTCCGGTGGAGGAACTGCTGGCCGTCAAGAACCGCCACTACCTGGAGCTGGCGCGCACCTCGGCCCAGGCGTACCCGCGGATGCGCGAGTTCGTCGAGCTGCTGGCGGACGAGGGGGTACCGCTGGCGGTGGCGTCGGGTTCGTCGCCCGAGGCCATCAGGGCGATCCTGGCCCGCACCGGACTGGACGCGCGGCTGCGCACGGTCGTCTCGGCGGACGAGGTCGCCGAGGGCAAGCCCGCCCCCGACGTCTTCCTGGAGGCGGCCCGCCGGCTCGGGTCGGACCCGGCCGACTGCGTGGTCCTGGAGGACGCCGCTCCGGGGGCCGCCGCCGCGCACGCGGCCGGCATGCGCTGCATCGCGGTCCCGTACGTCGCGGCCCAGGCCGATGCCCCGGAGTTCGCCACCGCCGACCTCCTGCTGCGCGGAGGGCAGGCGGAGTTCACGGCGCGGGCGGCGTACGAGTGGCTCGTGCGGGCGGCCCGGCCCGTCTGACCGTACCCGTCGGTACCGTTGACGCCCCTGTGCCCCTTGCCTATCTTCTGGGCGGGCTTTCGAACGGCATTCGATATTTCGAACCGAAGAAACGAGGAGCACATGGCAGCGCCCCTCTCCCGGCGGGCCCTCCTGCTGGCCACGGCCGTCGTCGCGGGAACGCCCGCGGTCGCGTACGCGGCGGGCGGCGGGCCCGGCGCCGCACCACGGGTCCCGGCCACGCTCCCGGACACCCCGACCCCTGCGGCCTGGTCCGTGCGGCCGTTCGGGCTGGAGGACGTGACCCTCGGCCGGGGCGTCTTCGCCGACAAACGTCGCCTGATGCTCGACCACGCGCGCGGCTACGACGTCGACCGGCTGCTCCAGGTCTTCCGTGCGAACGCCGGTCTGTCCACCCTCGGCGCCGTCGCCCCCGGCGGCTGGGAGGGGCTGGACGGCGAGGCCAACGGCAACCTGCGCGGTCACTACACCGGCCACTTCCTGACCATGCTCGCCCAGGCCCACCGCGGCACCGGGGAGGAGGTCTTCGCCGAGCGGATCACCAGCATGGTCACCGCCCTGACGGAGGTGCGCGAGTCCCTGCGCCACGACCCCGCCGTGCTGAGCACGCCGGGCCGCTTCGGCGCCGCCGCTCAGAACGTGCGCGGCTCCCACCAGTACGTCGACCTCCCCGCCGGCGTCCTCGGCGGCGCCTCCGCGATCACGCTGGCGGCCTGGGTGAAACCCACCCACGCCGGGGACTGGGCCCGCGTCCTCGACTTCGGTGACGACACCACCCGCTACCTCTACCTCGCGGCCCGCAACGGTGACGGCGTACCGCGCTTCGCCCTCACCGGCAGCGGCGCCGGGGGCGAGCAGGGCCTCGACGGCGCGGCCGCGCTGCCCCTGGACGAGTGGAGCCACCTGGCGGTGACCCTCGCGGACGGCACCGGAACCCTCTACGTCGACGGCGCCGCCGTGGCGCGCAACACCGCCATGTCCCTGACCCCGGCCGGCCTCGGCCCCCTCGCCCACCACTGGCTCGGCCGCTCGCACTACCCCGCCGACCCCGTCTTCGCGGGGGCGTTCGGGGGGTTCGACGTGTGGTCACGCGCCCTGAGCGCCGCCGAGATCGGCGCGCTGCGGGACCGTCGCGCCGCCGACACCCCGGCGGGCCGGGGCGACCTGGCGTCGTACGCCTTCGACGAGACGGCCGGCGGTACGTTCGCGGACGCCTCCGGGCGGGGCCTGACCGCGACGCTGCGACGCACCTGGGGCGGACCCAGCCATCCCGGGTTCCTCGCGGCGTACCCGGAGACGCAGTTCGTCGAGCTGGAGTCGATGACCGGCAGTGACTACACCAGGGTCTGGGCGCCGTACTACACGGCCCACAAGATCCTTCGGGGCTTGCTGGACGCCCACCTCGCCACCGGGGACGGGCGGGCGCTGGACCTCGCGTCCGGACTGTGCGACTGGATGTACTCCCGGCTGTCGAAGCTGCCCGCGGCCACACTGCAGCGGATGTGGGGCCTCTTCTCCAGCGGGGAGTTCGGCGGCATCGTGGAGGCGATCTGCGATCTGCACGCCGTCACCGGCGAGGCGCACCACCTGGCGCTGGCCCGGCTGTTCGACCTCGACCGGCTGATCGACGCCTGCGCCGCGGACGACGACGTCCTCGACGGTCTGCACGCCAACCAGCACATACCGATCTTCACCGGTCTGGTGCGGCTCCACGACGCGACGGGAGAGGAGCGCTACCTCACCGCCGCGAAGAACTTCTGGGGCATGGTCGTACCGCACCGCATGTACGCCATCGGCGGCACCAGCACCGGCGAGTTCTGGCAGGCGCGGGACGTGATCGCGGGCACGCTCGGCGCCACCACCGCCGAGAGCTGCTGCGCGTACAACATGCTCAAACTGAGCCGGACGCTGTTCTTCCACGAACAGGACCCGGCCTACATGGACTACTACGAACGCGCGCTGTACAACCAGGTGCTCGGCTCCAAGCAGGACGCGGCGGACGCGGAGAAGCCGCTCGTGACCTACTTCGTCGGACTGACGCCCGGTCATGTCCGGGACTACACGCCCAAGCAGGGCACGACCTGCTGCGAGGGCACCGGGATGGAGAGCGCCACCAAGTACCAGGACTCGGTGTACTTCGCCGCGGCCGACGGCAACGCCCTGTACGTCAACCTGTACAGCCGCTCCACGCTGACCTGGGCCGAGCGGGGGGTGACCGTCACCCAGGACACGGACTATCCGCGGGAGCAGGGCAGCACCCTCACCCTCGGCGGTGGCAGCGCCTCCTTCGCGCTGCGGTTGCGGGTGCCCGCGTGGGCCACGGCCGGGTTCCGGGTCACCGTCAACGGGCATGCCGTACCGGGGACGGCGACGCCGGGCAGCTACTTCACCGTCTCCCGGACCTGGCGCCGGGGCGACACCGTGCGCGTCCGTGTGCCCTTCCGGCTGCGGGTGGAGAAGGCCCTCGACGACCCGTCCTTGCAGGCCCTCTTCCTGGGTCCGGTCCACCTGGTCGCCCGCGACCCGTCCACCGCCCTCCTGGAGTGCGGGCTGTACCGCGGCGCGGGGCTCTCCGGCGACCTGCTGCCCACGCTCACCCCCGTGTCCGGCAAGCCGCTCCACTACACGCTGGACGGGACCGAGTGGGCGCCGTTCGCCGAGGGGAGCGAGGATCCGACGCACGCCTACTTCCGGCGCTCGGAGCCACGGGTGGTCCTCGGCGGGACCGACTCGGGCGTCGCCAACCCCGCGAGGGACGACGGCACCTCGCTGCTCGACGAGATCTGGGCCGCGGCCCCGTTCCGCGGCAAGGGCGCGCTGGTGGCGCACGTGCGGTCGACGGTGGACGCGTGGGTGGGCGCCGGACTGCTGGGGCCCGACGAGGGTGAGCGCGTGGTGCGGATCGCCCGGCAGGCGTCCTACGCGGACTGACGGACGCCGGTCTCTCGCCCGAGCCCCTCCCGACGGACGCCGGTCTCTTGCCCGAGCCCTACCGACGGACGCCGGTCTCTTGCCCGAGCCTTTACCCGGGGAGGTGATCGGATCGCCGTCCGCATCCGTACCTCCTGGCGTCCGAGCCTGTCCTCGCCCCAGGAGGCACGATGCGCATCACGCGCACCACGGCAGGGACCGCCTTCGTGGCCGGTGCCCTGGTCCTCACCCTCACCGCGCTCGCCTATCCGACCATGCTCGGGGTGCAGAACACGGCCAGTACCCAGGACCGCGTCATCACCAACACGCTGTACGGGCCGCTCACCGAGGCCGACCGGGACTTCGTGGTGAAGGTCAGGGCCGCGGGGCTGTGGGAGCACCCGCTCGGGCTGATGGCCATGGAGCGGGGGACGACACCGGAGATGAAGGAGGCCGGCGAGCACCTCGTCGTGGGACACTCCCGGCTCGACGCGACCTGCCGCAAGATCGCGCCCGAGCTCGGCATCACGCTGCCCAACCTGGCGTCCCCGCAACAGCAGCAGTTCGTGTCGACCGTGGACGGGACCACCGGCAAGCAGTTCGACACGACGGCGGTCAACATCATGCGCATCACGCACGGCCAGATCTTCCCGGCCATCGCCAAGATCCGCGCCAACACCAAGAACTCCCTGGTCCGGCAGCTTGCCGACCAGGCCAACGACACGGTTCTCGACCACATCACCGTGCTGGAGAAGACCGGTCTGGTCAACTTCGACCAGGTCAACTTCCAGCAGTCGGCCCCGCCGGGCCTGCCGAAGGTCCAGCTCACGCCGCCGGCACCGCAGCCGGGTGAGCCGGTGCTCTCCCTCACGCAGCCGCCCGGGCTGGACGTCAACACCTCCGCGCCGACGCCCAGTCCGACGGTCCGCTGACGCTGCCGCCCCGCCGCGTCACCGCTGGCGGGGCCTGCCGCGCCTTCCGCCCTTGCCTGCGCCGCTTCCGCCGCCGCCCTTGCCGCCGCTCCTGGCTCCGCCCCTGGTGCCGCCCTTGGCACCGCCCTTCGTGCCGCCCTTCGTGCCGCCCTTGGCGCCACTCTTCGCGCCGCCGGTCCGGCCCCCGGCCGTGGGCTTGCGCCGGGTCGAGGCCGCTTCGGTTCGCTCGTCCTGCGGTCGTGCCGTGGCGGGCTGCCGGCCGCGGGTGCTGTTGACGGTGCGGCCCCGGACGATGCCGATGAAGTCCTCCACGCGGTCCGTGTGCGCGTCCTCCGGCCAGCACAGCGCCACGCTCGACTCGGGAGCGTCCGTGACCGTCCGGTACGTGAGGTCCTTGCGATGGTGCAGCCGGGCCAGGGACAGCGGCACGAGCAGCACACCGATACCGGCCGCGACCAGCTCGACGGCGTCCGCCGTGGTGGCCGGACGCTCGAGGGCGGGCCGGCCGGGCGGCCGCTCCCAGCCGAGGACGTCGTCCAGGGGGTGCAGCACGATCTCGTCGGCCAGGTCCTCGACGGTCACCTCGTCGGCGGCGGTGACGAGGTGGTCCTTGGGGACCACCACGACCGTGGTCTCGGTGTAGAGCGGGATCGCGCTGAGCACGGTCCGGTCGACGGGCAGCCGGACCAGCCCGGCGTCGGCGTCACCGGCCAGCAGCACGCCGCCCGCCTCGGCGGGGGTGGTCTGGGTCAGGGACAGCGGGACGTCGGGCAGTCGCTCGTTCCAGATGCGCACCCATTTGTCGGGCGTCACCCCCGGGACGTAGGCGAGCCGGAACGAGGGGGGGTCTACCGAGCCTGTCACCCGGCCAGGTTACCGGCCGTGGTCGAGGGCCGCGGTCGAGGACCACGGTCACCGGCCGGGGAGGGCCGGGATCACCGGCCGGGGAGGGCCGGGATCACCGGCCGGGGAGGGCCGGGCTCCGCGGTCACCCGGCGTGGTCGGCGGTCGCTCGGACGATCGATACCCTTGTCACCATGACGTCGCACCAGAACACCCAGACCATGAAGCCCGCGACCGCGGCGAAGAAGCTGGGTGTGTACCTCGAGGCCACACCCGCCGAGTTCCGGGAGGGCGTCGTCACGCGCGCCGAGCTGAACGCGCTCCAGACGGATCCGCCGGCGTGGCTGCGGGACCTGCGGCGCGACGGTCCGCACCCGCGGCCGGTGGTGGCGGCCAAGCTGGGCGTCTCCATCGCGGGCCTGCACCGGGGCGGCGTCTCGGAACCGCTCACCACCGACCAGATCGAGGCGCTGAAGCAGGAGCGCCCGGAATGGCTGGAGCGGGAGCAGGCCGTCCAGGCCGATGTGCGCAAGGAGACGGCCCGCGTGAAGAAGCTGCACGCCGAGCGCGCGGAGCGGACCGAGCGCGACTGACCGCCGACGACGGAGGTGCTCGCGGGGCCCCCGCGGGTGCCCAGCGGGCCGCCGGCCCGCTCGAGGTCACGCTCGTGCCGGGTGACCGCCGGGCACCGTCCCGCCCCGGGTCCCCGGGTCGGAGGCCGGTGCTCGGTTCGGGTCGTCCATCCGCGTGAGCCGGGTGGTTCTCAGCGCCCCGCGGTCCGGCCGAAGAGGTCGGCGCAGTCCGTCGGCAGGTGGGTCAGCAGGCGGTCGACGCGTTCGCCGGGGACCGCTTCGGTGAGGGTGGAGAGCACGGCGCCCGCGTCCCATTCCGCGGTGCGCGGCCGGGCCCCGGTCTGCTGGGCCACGCGCTGGAGGAACTCGTCGCGGCCGAAGGACTCCGGACGTCCGCGTTCCAGTCGCAGCGCCTCGGCCAGCGGTGCCGGCAGGTCGGAAGCCAGCGCGGTGGCCTCCTCCGGGCCCACGCGGGACGCCACCACCCACAGGACGGCCCTGCTGACCTGCTCGGCCTCGTCCTCGCTGTGGTACTCGCCGCGGTCACGGACCAGGGTCAGGAATTCGTCGAGCCGCACGGCGTCGCCTCCTTCCGCCGGTTCACCTCGGGCCCGGGTGCCCTGGGTCCGGAGGGCGAAACGGAACCGCTCGGTTCCGGCGCGGGGGGTGGCTGCGCGCAAGCGCGGCCGCAGGGGGGCGTAGGCGGTGACGGCGGTGCCGTCCCGTACGCGTGGCCGGCCGCCTCATCGGCTCGTCCGCAGGGCCTCGGAGAGGGCCAGCACCCGGGTGACGGCGTCGTCGGTGAACAGCGCCCGTCCCGCGGCGACCCGCTTCCGCCGGGCGGGGCCGGGGGCGGTGAGCCGCCGCAGCGCGCGGAGCAGCGCATCGTCGTCCTCGGCGAGCTCCGAGACCCCCAGTGCGACCATCCGCCGGACGCCGTCCGCACCGTGGCCCGGTATCGGGCGGTAGCCCACGACCGGCAGCCCGGCGGCGAGCGCCTGTACGGCGGTCTGGCCGGCGGCATTGTCGACCAGGGCGCGCGCGCCGTGCAGCAGGCCGGGCATGTCCGTCACCCAGCCCAGTGCCACCGCCCCCGGGGTCCCGGACAGCGCGCGGCGCAGCCGCTCGTTGTCCCCGCAGAGCACGACCGGCAGAAACCCGTGGTCCGCCAGGAACCGGACGGTGGTGCGAAGACGCGAGCCGACCCCCCAGGCACCGGCGGACAGCACCACGGCGGGCCGCCCGGGACCGAGCCGGTCGAAGAGCTCCCGCCAGCCGGCCGCCCCAGGAGGGTCGGCGAAGAACTCGGGGGCCACGACCGGACCGCACGCCGACGCGTGCGTGCCGGTGCTCTCCCGCACCTCCTGGGCCACGTCCGGAGTGAGACACAGACAGTGGTCGTTGCCGGCGTGCAGCCACTGCCGGTGGACCGCGAAGTCGATCACGAGGACGACGCTGGGCACGGGCAGCAGACCCCGCGCACGCAGGTGGCCGGTCAGCTGGGCGCCGAGGTGGAAGACGGGGACGACCACGTCGGCTCCCGTGCTCTCGGCCAGCTCCCGCAGCCGGCCGCCCGCGAGCCGGGCCAGGGGCGTGCCGCCGGGGCGGTGACCGGTGCCGGGACGCAGGAACAGTCGGTACAGGACGGCGTACGCCCAGGGGAAGTGGCGCACCGACCCGCGGTAGAAGCGCCGCAACGCCCCGCCGAGGCCGTACGGCAGCAGGGTGAGGACGTCGACGGTCACCGCCGCCTCACCGCGTTCCTCGGCCCGGCGGACGAGTTCGGCGGCGACCGTGTCGTGTCCGGCGCCCATGCTCGCGCTGACCACCAGCAGACACCGGCCGGCCGGCGGACCGGGCGGGTCCGCCGAACGGCGGGACATCGATGAGCTGCGAGGATGCACGGCGGTCCAAGTTGCCGGTGCGGCACATTCCAAACCGCTACAGAAGCGGGCGTTTCGGGCGCCCTGCCGGGGATACTCCGTGATCGCCCGTCCGGCCGGACGCCGGAGCCCGACCGCCCGGTCGGCCGCTCGTCGGTGTCCGCCCCGAGCCAAGGTGGTCCCCATGGCCCATGCGTTCTCCCGCCCCCGGTCGGCCCCCGGACCTCGGGTGGTCGCGCCCGACGCGGATCATGCCAGGCCGCGGCGGGAGCCCGTCGGCGGCCGGGGCACGCGGACGCGCACCGCGCTCGTGACCGGGGCGTCCTCCGGTATCGGCGCGGCCGTGGCCCGCCGGCTGAGCGACGAGGGCGACTGGCGGCTGGTGCTCAGCGGACGCGACCCGTCCCGGCTGCGCGCGGTCGCCGAGGACGCGTCGGCCACCGCCTTCGCCGCGGACCTCACCCTTCCCGGCGCCGATCGGCAGCTCGCCGACTTCACGCTGGCCACGGTGGGGCCGGTGGACCTGCTCGTGGCCGGTGCCGGGGTCGGCTGGGCCGGGGAGTTCCTGGACATGCCCCCGCACACCATCGACGAGGTGCTGGAGATCAACGTCCCGGCCACCCTCCGGCTGGTACGGCTGGTACTGCCGGGCATGGTGGAGGCCGGGTCGGGGCGGGTGGTGCTCATCGGATCGCTGGCGGGCAGCGTGGCGGTGCGCGACGAGGCCGTGTACTCCGCCGCCAAGGCGGCGATCGGCGCCTTCGCCGACGCCCTGCGCTACGAGCTGCGGGGCACCGGGGTAGGGGTCACGCACGTGGTGCCCGGGGTCGTCGACACGCCGTTCTTCGAGCGCCGCGGGGCGCCCTACCGGCGGTCACGGCCGCGTCCGGTGTCCGCCGAGCGGGTGGCCGAGGCGGTGCGCACCGCGGTGGTGCGGGGCCGGGACGAGGTGTACGTCCCCGGGTGGCTGCGGCTGCCGTGCCGGGTGCGGGGTGCGGCTCCGGGTCTGTACCGGCGACTGGCCACGCGGTTCGGGTGAGTTCCGGATGAGCGGGAGCGCGCGGCGGTGAGTGTCCTCACCGTCGTCCTCGCCCTGTTCGCGGCGCTGTCCAACGCCGCGGCGTCGGTCCTGCAACGCCGGGCCGCGGCGCAGGACGAGGACCGCGCGGGCGCCGTTCACACGGTGGTGCGCTCACTGCTGCGACTGGTGCACGACCCGTACTGGGTGGGCGGCGCCGCGCTGCTCGCGCTGACGACGGTCCTTCAGGGGGCCGCGCTGGCGGTGGGCAGCCTGTCCGTCGTCCAGCCGCTGATGGCCACCGAGCTGCTGTTCACTCTGATGGTCGGCAGCGTCGTCTTCCACCGGCGTCCCGACCTGCGGACCTGGCTCGCCTTCGTGGCCCTGGCCGTGGGGCTCGCGCTGTTCCTCGGTGCCGCCAGCCCGTCCGCCGGTCAGGACACCGCCACCCCGGGGCGGTGGGGCTGGGCGGGCCTGGCGCTGTTCGTCGTGGTGACGGCCCTCGCCTCGGTCGGCAGCCTGGTGCGGGGCGCGCCGCGCGCCGCGCTGTTCGGGTCGGCGTCCGCGGTGGCGTTCGGCGGTACGGCGGCGCTGCTGAAGGAGGTCACCGGTCGCCTCCCCCAAGGGGTGGGCGCGATGCTGACCCAGTGGCCGCCGTACGCCACGGCGGTGGTCGGGGTCGTCAGCTTCCTGCTGCTGCAGAGCGCGCTGCGGGCGGGGACGCTCGCGGCGTCGCAGCCGGCGCTGACCCTCGGCGACGCGTTGACCAGTGTCGCCCTGGGCTGGGCGCTGTTCGGCGAGGAGATCGCCCTCGGGGTGCGGGTGGTGCCCGAGCTGGTCGGCGTGGCGCTGATCGGCCTCGGCAGCATCGGGCTGGCCCGGGCGCCGTCGGTCCACGGGGCGTGGGACACGCCGCCCGCGGCGCGGGACGGCCCTCGGGCGGACGGACGGAAACAGGAGCAGGGTCAGGGGCAGGAGCGGTACCGCGGTCGGGGCCGGCGGGGGGCGTGACCGACACCGCGCGGCACCCGCTACAGGAGGCACAGATGCGTCAGAGGCCGGCCCTCACACCGGCGGTGTACGTCGCCGCACCAGTCGCCTTCGCGCTGGCCCACATCGGCCCGGCCGCGACCTGGCTGCCGGGTTTTCGCCGGCGCGCGTTCCCGGGCCTGACCGGACAGGGCCGACCCGGTCACGTCGCGCTCACCTTCGACGACGGCCCCGATCCGGCGTCCACACCGCGTTTCCTCGACGTGCTGGACGAGCTCGGCGTGCGGGCGACGTTCTTCCTGCTCGGCGAGAACGTCGTACGTCACCCGGCGACGGCCCGCGAGCCGGCCCGGCGGGGACACGAACTCGCCGTGCACGGCTGGGCGCACGACCGCCCCTGGCTGCCGTCACCGGCACGGGACGCGCGCGAGCTGCTGCGCGCCGTCCACGCGGTGGGAGAGGCCGCCGGACGCGCCCCGCTCTGGTACCGCCCGCCCTACGGCATCCTGACCTCCGGACGCTGGGCCGCGGCACACCGGGCGGGACTGCGGCCGGTGCTGTGGACCGCGTGGGGGAAGGACTGGCGGCCGGACGCCACGCCCGCTTCGGTGCGGGCCACCGTCACGGCGGACCTGCGCGGGGGCGGCACGATCCTCCTCCACGACACCGACCACGCCTCCGCCCCCGGCAGCTGGCGTTCCGCCCTCGGTGCCCTCCCCGGCATCGTCCGTGACTGCCGGGAGGCGGGGCTGACGGTGGGACCGCTGGGGGAACACGAAGTGGGCCGACCGGACGGGCGACGCGCGCCGGCATCGGTCCGGTGACGGCGGGGACGGCGGACGCCGCGGTCGCGCCGGAGACAGCAGACACGGCGGACACGGCGGACCCGGCACGGTGCCCGCCACCGGCGACGGCGGTCCCGCCGGGCAGCGCCCACCGACCGGACCCGCCGGACGGGACAACGGAAGGCCACGGTCCGACACCGGCCCGATGACGGCCCACACGGCACGCAACCGCCGCCGGCGACAGCAGCCCGGCCATGCAGCCGACGTCGGAGACGGCCCACACGGCAGCCCGCCGACCGCCGGCGACGGCGGCCCCGCCGGTCGGACGCCACCGGGCGGGGCCGCCGGAGGGGAGTGGTCAGGCGGCGGCACTCGTCAGGTCGCGGTGGATCGGGGCCGCCCCGCCCGTCAGGGGTACGCCCGTTCCGCCGCGCCGCATCGCGACGATCTCCGCCGCGATGGAGAGCGCGGTCTCCTCGGGCGTCCGGGCGCCGAGGTCCAGGCCGATCGGTGAGCGGAGCCGGGACAGCTCGCGCTCGGTCAGGCCCGCTGCGCGCAGCCGCCGGTCGCGGTCCTCGTGGGTGCGGCGCGAACCCATGGCACCGACGTACGCGACCGGCGTCCGCAGGGCCTCCGTCAGCAGCGGTACGTCGAACTTGGCGTCGTGGGTGAGGACGCACAGCACCGTGCGTTCGTCGGTCGGCGTGCTCCGCAGGTAGCGGTGCGGCCAGTCCACGACGACCTCGTCGGCCTCGGGGAAACGGGCCGCGGTGGCGAAGACGGGCCTGGCGTCGCACACGGTCACGTGGTGGCCGAGGAACTTGCCGGCCCGCACCAGCGCCGCGGCGAAGTCGACCGCCCCGAAGACGATCATGCGGGGCGGCGGCACCCTGGACTCGACGAGCAGCGTGAGTCCGCCGGGGCAGTGCGAGCCGTCCTCCGAGATGCCGACCGTGCCGGTGCGGCCGGCCTCCAGCAGGGCCCGGGCCTCGGCCACCGCCGTGCGGTCCAGGTCCGGATGGCCGCCGAGCCCTCCGTCGTACGAGCCGTCGGGGCGGACGAGCAGGGCCCGGCCCAGAATCCCGGACGGGCCCTCGACGACCCGGGCGAGGGCCGCGGTCGCGCCCCCGGCGACGGCCGACAGGGCCGCTCGCAGGACCTCCCGCTCGGGCGCGTCCGCGCCGACCGGCGTGACCAGCACGTCGATGACGCCACCACAGGTCAGTCCGACCGCGAAGGCGTCCTCGTCGCTGTAGCCGAACCGTTCCCGCACGGGCTCGCCGTTCCGCAGGGCCTCGGCGCACAGCTCGTACACCGCGCCCTCGACACAACCGCCGGAGACCGATCCGATCGCCGTGCCCCCGCTGTCGACGGCGAGGGCGGCGCCGGGACCACGCGGCGCGCTGCCGCCGACGGAGACGACCGTGGCGACGGCGAACTCCCGGCCCTCGGCGAGCCAGCCGTCCAGCTCGTCGGCGATGTCAAGCATCGGCCGCTCCCCCGCCCTCGGGCGCCGCGGCCGAGAGCACACGGTCGGGCCGGATGGGAAGGTTCCGGTGGCGTACGCCGGTCGCGTGCCAGACCGCGTTGGCGACGGCCGCCGCCGCACCGACGATGCCGATCTCGCCGACGCCCTTGATACCGACCGGGTCGTCCGGATCGGGGTCGTCCACCCAGTCCGCCTCGACGTCCGGGACGTCGGCGTGCGTGGCGACGTGGTAGCCGGCGAGGTCGGGGCCGTAGAGGCCGCCGCTCGCCCGGTCCCGGACCGCCTCCTCGTGCAGGGCCATGGAGATGCCCCAGATCATCCCGCCGACGAGCTGGTTGCGGGCGGTGAGCGGGTTGACGATGCGGCCCGCCGCGAAGATGCCGAGCATCCGGCGCACCCGCACCTCACCGGTGGCGGTGTCCACGGCGACCTCGGCGAACTGCGCCCCGAAGGAGTGCCGTTCCTTCTGCGCGAGGGCCCCGAGGGCCTCGGTGGTGTCGGAGCGGACGGTGATGCCCTCGGGCGGGACGCTCGTGCCGAGGGCGAGCCGCTCGCGCAGTTCACCGGCCGCCGCGGTGATCGCCCACGCCCAGGACCGGGTCCCCATCGAGCCGCCCGCGATCATCGCCGGCCCGAAGTCGCTGTCCCCGATCCGCACCCGGACCCGCTCGGGCGCGACCTCCAGCGCGTCGGCGGCGACCAGGGTCAGGGCGGTACGGGCGCCGGTGCCGATGTCGGCGGCGGCGATCCGCACGGTGAAGGTGCCGTCGGCCTCCGCGGTCAGCAGGGCCGTGGAGGGACCGGCGCCCGCGCCGAAGGAGGCGGCGGCCGTGCCGGTGCCCAGCAGCCAGCGGCCCTCGCGGCGCACGCCGGGGCGCGGGTCGCGGTCCGCCCAGCCGAAGCGCCGGGCGCCCTCGTGGAAGCAGGCCGCGAGGTTGCGGCTGCTGAAGGGCAGGCCGGAGACCGGGCCGACGTCCGGCTCGTTGCGCAGGCGCAGCTCGATGGGGTCGACGCCGCAGCGTTCGGCGAGTTCGTCGAGCGCCACCTCGATCGCGAAGGAGCCCGGCGCCTCGCCCGGCGCCCGCATGAAGGTCGGGGACGGCACGTCGAGCCGTACGACGTGGTTGGCCGTACGGTGGGCCTCGGCGTCGTACATCACCCTGGCGACACCGGCGCCGGGCTCGACGAACTCGTAGACGGTCGACGTCTGGTTCAGGGAACGGTGCTCCAGGGCGCGCAGCCGGCCGTCGGCGTCGGCACCGAGCCGTACGCGCTGGGTGGTGGGGCTGCGGTAGCCGGCCAGCGAGAACATCTGACGCCTCGTCATCACCACCCGCACCGGTCGCTCCAGGAGGGTCGCCGCCATGACCGCGGACACCTGGTGGGCGCGCAGGCCCTTGCTGCCGAAGCCGCCGCCGATGTGCTCGGAGCGCACCCGCACCGCGGACTCGTCGAGGGAGAACATCTTCGCCAGCTCGCCCTGGACCCAGGTGGTGCCCTGGTTGGAGTCGACCACCTCCAGCCGGCCGCCGTCCCACAGGGCCGTGGCCGCGTGCGGCTCCATCATGCTGTGGTGCTCTTCGGGAGTCGTGTACTCCTCGTCGACCACGACGGTGGAGGCGGCGAGCCCGGCCGCCAGGTCGCCCTTCTCGGTCTCCGCCGGCATGTGCCCCTCTGCCGGGTAGGCGTCGGGGTGGTCCGCGGTGAGCGCGGTGTCGTGCGGCTCCGTGTCGTACGTGACGGCGAGGGCCTCGGCGGCCTCCCGCGCCTCCTCGGGCGTCTCGGCGACGACCAGGGCGACGGGCCAGCCCGCGTGCGGTACCCGCTCGTCCTGGAAGACGGCGGCGGTCGGGTCCGGCGGGATGCCCAGCATGCCGATGTAGTCGGTGTCGACGCGCGGGGCGTTGCCGTGGTGCAGGACGGTGAGGACGCCCGGCATGCCGAGGACGGCGTCGGTGTCGATGGAGCGGATGCGGCCGCGGGCGACGGTGGACAGCACCAGCCAGCCGTGCGCGAGGTCGGCGAAGGGGATCTCGCCGGCGTAGCGGGCCGCTCCGGTGACCTTGTCGCGGCCCTCCACGCGCGTGTGCGAGGTGCCGACGGCGCCCTTGACCGTCGTACGGCCGGTGGTGACGGTGGTCATCGGGCGGCCTCCTCGGTGAGTTCGGTCAGCACGGCCACCACGAGGTTGCGCATCAGGGTCACCTTGTATCCGTTGTCGGGCAGCGGCCTGGCGGCCGCGAGTTCGGCGTCCGCGGCGGCGGCGAAGGTCGCGCCGTCGGCCGGCGCGCCGATCAGCACGTCCTCGGCGGCGCGGGCCCGCCAGGGCCGGGAGGCGACCGCTCCGAGGGCCAGCCGTGCGTCGCGTACGACGCCGTCCTCGACGTCGAGCGCGGCGGCCACCGAGCCGATCGCGAAGGCGTACGAGGCGCGCTCGCGCACCTTGCGGTAGCGGGAGCGGGCGGCGACCGGGGCGGCCGGCAGGGTCACGCCGGTGATCAGCGCCCCGGGCGGCAGGGCGGTCTCGCGGTGCGGGGTGTCACCGACGGGGAGGTAGAAGTCGGCGAGCGGCGACTCGCCCGGCCCGTCGGGGGTCTCGTAGGAGACGACCGCGTCGAAGGCGGCGAGGGCCACGCCCATGTCCGAGGGGTGCACGGCCACGCAGTGGTCGGAGGCGCCGAGAATGGCGTGGTTGTGGTGCTCGCCGGTGACGGCGGGGCAACCGCTGCCCGGCACGCGCTTGTTGCACGGCTTGCTCACGTCGGTGAAGTAGCCGCAGCGGGTGCGCTGGAGCAGGTTGCCGCCGACGGTGGCCATGTTGCGCAGCTGACCGGAGGCTCCGGCCAGCACCGCCTGGGTCAACGCCGGGTATCGGCGGCGCACTTCGAGGTGGGCGGCGAGGTCGCTGTTGGTGACGGTCGCGCCGATGCGCAGGCCGCCGTCGGCGGTCGGACCGATGCCGTCCAGGGGGAGGTCGCGGACGTCGACGAGCCGGGCGGGGCGCTCGACGCCGGTCTTCATCAGGTCGACGAGATTGGTGCCGCCGCCGAGGAAACGGGCGTCCGGGTCGGCGGCGAGCAGTGCCACCGCGCCGGACACGTCGTCGGCGCGCTGGTAGCCGAACTCCCTCATGCCGCCGCCCCCTTGGCGGAGCCGTCGCGGGCGCCGTCGCCGTCATGGGCCGTCGCGTCGTGGGCCTCGGCCGCGCGGGCGACCGCCTCGACGATGGAGACGTAGGCACCGCAGCGGCACAGGTTCCCACTCATGCGCTCGCGGATCTCGTCCGGTGTCAGGGGTGGTGGTCCGGCCTCGGGGCGGACGTCCTCGGTGGCGGCGCTGGGCCAGCCGGCCGCGTGCTCCTCGATGACGGCGACGGCCGAACATATCTGGCCGGGTGTGCAGTAGCCGCACTGGTAGCCGTCGAGGTCGAGGAAGGCCTGCTGCACCGGGTGCAGCCGGTCGCCCTCGGCCATGCCCTCGATGGTGGTGATCTCCCGCCCCTCGGCGGCGACGGCGAGATTCAGGCAGGAGACGGCGCGGCGCCCGTCGACCAGGACGGTGCAGGCGCCGCACTGTCCCTGGTCGCAGCCCTTCTTGGTGCCGGTGAGGTCGAGGCGCTCGCGCAGGGCGTCGAGCAGGGTGGTGCGGTGGTCGACGGTCAGCTGGTGCTTCTCGCCGTTGATGTTCAGGACGACGGCGCTGGACGTCGACGAGGGCGCTGGGGCCATGATCAGCCTTCTTCGTGTCTGTTGACTGCGTCTGGTGACTGGGTCCGGTGACTGTGGGCTGTCGGCTGTGTCGGCTGTGTCGGGTGGCAGAGGATGGGGGTGCAGGCGGCGGATTCGCCCGTATGTGAGCGCACCTGCGGGTTACGCCGGCCCGTTCCGCCGCTATCGTGGCAGGCAACCGGACAGCTGTCCGCTCACGAGAACGTAACGGACAGTTGTCCGCTTAGCAAGGACGGTATTCGGCCATGACCGTGGAAGGAGGAGGAGTGCCTCACCCGGACCGGGACAAGAAGGACGCTCCCCTGCGCTCGGACGCCCAGCGCAACCGCGAGCGCATCCTGGAAGTGGCCAGGGAGGAACTGACGCGCTGCGCGAACGCGCCGTTGAGCGCCATCGCCAGGAAGGCGGGCGTGGGACAGGGCACCTTCTACCGCAACTTCCCGCACCGCGAGGCGCTCGTCCTGGAGATCTACCGCTACGAGATGCAGCAGGTGGCCGACGCCGCGCGACAGCTGCTGGCCACCCGGGGCCCCGAACACGCCCTACGTGAGTGGATGGACCGCCTGGCCCGGTTCGCCATGACCAAGGCCGGGCTGGCGGACGCGATCCGGCTGGTCACCAGCGCGCCCGGCGGACCGGCGAAGCCGGGCCCCACGCCCGTGATGGAGGCCGCCGAGCTCCTGCTGCGCGCGGGCGAGGACGCCGGGGCCATCCGCCCCGGCGTCACGGCGGACGACTTCCTCCTCGCCATCGGCGGTCTCTGGCAGGTCGATCCGCGCGAGGACTGGCAGCCGAGGGTCACCCGGCTCCTGGACCTGGTGATGGACGGACTGCGCGCGGGGGCGCCCGGCCGGTGACCGCTCCGACCGGTGACCGCGTCCGCCGGTGACCACTCCGCCCGCGGTCGGCCGTGCCGTTCAACCGTGCTGTTCCGCCGTCCTGTTCCGCCGTGCCGTTCCGCCGTCCTGTTCAACCGTGCCGTTCCTCCGTGCCGTTCGGCCGGCGTTCCCGCTGTCCGGTCATCCCTCCCGCGGGTGAGGACGGGTCGCGCCGCCGGCCGTGCCGAGCCCCGTCGGGCGCCCCCGGAAGCGGTAGCGGCGTTCCGGCCGTCCCGCCACGCCGTACCGCAGGGAGACCTCCGCGGTGCCGACGGTGTGGAAGTACTCCAGGTAGCGGCGGGCACTGACCCGGGACACCCCGGTCAGTGCCGCGCACTCGCTGGCGGACAGGGTGCCGTCGGCCCCGCGCAGGGTCCGTTCGACCAGCTCGGCGGTCTCCACGCTCATGCCCTTGGGCAACGCCGGCACCGCGGCGGCCGGTGCCGATCCGGCCAGTACGCGGTCGACGTCGGCCTGACTGCGGACCACCGCGCCGAGGAGCCGGCCCCGCTGGGCGGCGTAGCGCTCCAGCCGGACCCGCAGGTCCTCGAACTCGAAGGGTTTGAGCAGGTAGTCGACCACGCCGTGCCGGACGGCGCCGCGCACCGCGTCCGCCTCCCGGGCCGCGCTGACGACCATGACGTCGCAGTCGTGGCCGGCGGCGCGCAGCCGGGGAATGACGTCGAGGCCGAAGACGTCCGGCAGGTACAGGTCGAGCAGGACGAGGTCGGGGCGCAGCTCCCCGACGGCGGCGAGGGCCTCCTCGCCGGTGCCGGCCACGCCGACGACCCGGAAGAGGTCGACGCGTTCGACGAAGGCGCGGTGGACGCGGGCCACCATGAAGTCGTCGTCGACCACGAGCACGCCGATCGCGGCTCCGGCGGCACGGGGCGCCGCTCCCGTCGCGCCGGCCGTGGCGGCGGCCGGGCCGCTCGTACCCGTCATG
This sequence comes from Streptomyces ambofaciens ATCC 23877, assembly GCF_001267885.1. Lineage (NCBI taxonomy): Bacteria > Bacillati > Actinomycetota > Actinomycetes > Kitasatosporales > Streptomycetaceae > Streptomyces > Streptomyces ambofaciens. The sequence goes on from NZ_CP012382.1 coordinate 1,244,518, forward strand.
GTGCTGCTCCTTCCGCCACCGCTCCGGTGAGGTGGCTGACGGTCATGCGTGCGGTGAACATGGCGCCCTCGGGGGTGTTGGCCACCGTGATCTCACCGCCGTGACGTTCGCAGACCAGCCGGGTCAGCGCCAGGCCGATGCCGCGCTCACCCTGCCGGGCGGCCTTGGTGGTGAAGCCGTGGGAGAACACCTCGCGGGCCAGTTCGGGGGCCACCCCGGGCCCGGAGTCACGGACCACGATCTCGACGCTGGAGGCGTCCTGCCGCAGCTCGACCTCCACCCAGGCCTCGTGGCCGTCACCGGGCACCGCGGCGGCGTCCACGGCGTTGTCGACGAGGTTGCCGACCACGGTGGCCACGTCGGCGGCGTCCTCCGGGGCCAGCCGGTCGAGCGCCGTGCGGTCCGAGACACGCAGGGCGACCCTGCGCTCGGCCGCGAGGGAGGACTTCGCCGTCAGCAGCGCGGCGACGGCGGTGTCGCGGACCCGACGGCTGAGGGTGACGTCCAGGGACTGGCGGCGCCGGCTGAGCGCGCGGATGTAGCGCACGACCTCGTCCTGCTCGCCGATCTCGATGAGCCCGGAGATGGTGTGCAACTGGTTGGCGAACTCGTGGGCCTGGGCGCGCAGCAGCTCGGAGGTGCTGCGGAAGGAACCGATCTCCCTCTCCAGGCGGGCCAGTTCGGTGCGGTCGCGCAGGGTGGTGACCGAGCCGAGCGGGCGGCCGTCCTTGGTGACGGTCATGCGGTTCATCACCAGGACCCGGCCGTGGCGGACGACGACCTCGTCACGTGGTTCCGCCGCGTCGGCGGTGGCGCCGGCCAGGACGTCGCGCAGCCGTCCGTCGATGCCGAGGCCGTCCAGGTTCTGGCCCACGCAGTCCACGGGCAGGTCGAGCAGGCGCCGGCCCATCTCGTTGACCAGGGTGAGCCGGTGCTGCGGATCGAGGGCGACCACGCCCTCGGCGATGCCGTAGAGCATGGCCTCCCGGTGCTCGGCCAGTCCGGCGATCTCGCGCGGTTCGAGGCCGAGGGTCTGCCGTTTGACGCGCCGGGCGAGCAGCCAGGAACCGGCCACTCCGAGGCCGCTCGCGACGCCGAGGTAGGCCAGCAGGTAGGAGGAGGCGCCGCTCAGCCGCTGCCACACCGTGGGGTCGGCCTCACCGACCATCACCGTGCCCAGGTGCCGGCCGAGGGTCTGCCGGGTGGCACCGAGCACCGGAACCTGGGCGACCAGCTCCCGGCCGCCCCGCACCGCCAGCGGCCCGGACCAGCCGCGCCCCTCGGCGGCGCCCTCGCCGCGCGGCAGCCGGCCACCGATCGTCGTGGGGTCGGTGGAGCTGACGACACGGCCGTCGGCGTCGGCCACCGTGACCGAGGTGACCCCGGACTGGGTCTGAGTGGCGTTCACCAGCGGGGCCAGGGCCTCCTGCGGCACGGGACGCAGAAGCTGGCTGCGGACCAGCGGAGTGGCGGCCAGCTGTTCGGCCAGGGCGGTGACCCGGCGGCCCTCGACGCGGTTGAAGGTGGCCTCGGACTGGGCGAGCGAGACGGCGGCGACCGCGAGCAGGACCACCACGACGATGGCGAGCTGGAGGACCAGCATCTCGCCCGCGAGGGTCTGACGGCGGAAGGTGGGGGCCACGGCGGACTCGATCTCGACTGGCGGGCTGGGGCGGGAGGGCGGGGCGCCCGGCGGGTGCGCCGGGTCGCCATCATGGCGCCCACCTGCGGCGAAGGAAAGGGATGTGTTGTCTTCGCAATGAACCGGCGACCCTCCGGAGACGCACCACGAGGGCGCCGGCCCCGCTCCGGCGCGACCGCAAAGACCACAACCTCCCTTGGTTCCGCAAGGAAGACAGCGAGCGGGGGCAGGGGCACCATGTGGCCCACGTCACCCTCCCCCACAGGGCTCCCCCGTACCGATCTACCCAACCGACAGGTGGTGTCATACGTGCGTCTGCGCACCCCCCTTGCCCTGCTCGGGGCCGCCGTGCTCGTGCTCGCGGGACCGCCGTTGCTCTCCACGGGCAGCGACGCCGGGACCGGCACACAGATCCCCGGCCTGCGCTTCATGGTCCCCAACACGCCCGGCGGGGGCTACGACATCACCGCCCGCACGGCCGCGAAGAACGCCGAGGACGCCGGGCTGACGCACAACATCGAGGTGTTCAACCTGCCCGGCGCCGGCGGCACCGTGGGGCTGAGCCGGCTGGTGAGTGAGCACGGCAACGGCAAGCTCGCCATGTCCATGGGGCTCGGCGTCGTCGGCGCCGCCCGCTCCAACCACGCGCCCAAGACCCTCGCCGACACCACGCCGATCGCTCGCCTCACCGAGGAGCAGGACGTCGTCGTGGTCGCCAAGGACTCGCCGTACAGGACGATCGACGAGCTGATCGGTGCCTGGAAGAAGGACCCGGGCAAGATCCCCGTGGGGGGCGGCTCCTCGCCGGGCGGGCCGGACCATCTCGCGCCGATGCTGATGGCGCAGGCAGCCGGGATCTCCCCCAGGTCGGTCAACTACATCCCCTTCGACGGCGGCGGCGAGCTGCTCGCCTCGATCCTCGGCAACAAGGTCGGCTTCGGGGTCTCCGGCGTCGGCGAGTACCTGGACCAGATCAAGGCGGGCGAGCTGAGGGTGCTCGCGGTGACCGGCCCGGAGCGGGTCGACGACCTCCGGGAGGCGCCGACGCTCAAGGAGTCCGGCTACGACGTGGACTTCACCAACTGGCGCGGCATAGTCGCCCCGCCCGGGCTCTCCGACGCGGAGCGCAAGAAGCTGATCCGGCTGGCCGAGGAGCTGCACGCCTCCCCGGAATGGAAGAAGTCCATGGAGCAGAACGGCTGGGACGACGCCTTCCTCACCGGTGAGAGGTTCGGCGCGTTCCTGGACGCCCAGGACAAGCGCGTGGTGTCGGTACTGAAGGAGCTGGGACTGTGACGACGCGGACCGAATCCTCCCCGGGCCCGGACCCGGCGCAGGCGCCCGAGCGGCGCTCCTGGCTGCGGGACCACTCCGAACTGGGCGTGTGCGTCCTCCTGCTGGCGCTCGGCGCCCTGGTCCTGACCGACGCGCTCACCATGGACGTCGACATCACCCAGCGCGGGCCGGTCGGCCCCAAGACCGTCCCGGTCGTGGTCGGCGCCGGCCTGCTGCTGATCGCCGCGCTGCTCGCCGTGGACGTCCTGCGCGGCGGCCGGGGCGAGGCCGAGGGCGGCGAGGACGTCGACCTGTCCGAACCGGCCGACTGGCGCACGGTGCTGCTGCTCGCCGGGATCTTTCTCGGCTCGGCCGTGCTCATCGAGCCGGCCGGCTTCCCCGTCGCCGGAGCGCTCCTGTTCTGGGGCGCCGCCTTCGCCCTCGGCAGCCGCCGCTCGGACCGCGATCCGCTCATCGCCGCGGTGCTGTCCCTGCTCACCTACGTCGTCTTCGACAAGCTGCTCGGAGTGCCGCTGCCCGGCGGTCCACTGATGGGAGTGCTCTGACATGAACGCCCTGAACTCCCTCATGGACGGCTTCGGGACGGCCCTCACCCCGCTCAACCTCCTGTGGGCCGCCGTCGGTGTGCTGCTGGGCACGGCCATCGGCGTCCTGCCCGGCATCGGCCCCGCGATGGCGGTGGCCCTGCTGCTGCCGGTGACGTACGGGCTGGATCCGGTCGCCGCGTTCATCATGTTCGCCGGCATCTACTACGGCGCGATGTTCGGCGGTTCGACCACCTCCATCCTGCTCAACACCCCCGGTGAGAGCGCCGCGGTGGTCGCGGCCATGGAGGGCAACCCCATGGCCAAGGCGGGGCGCGGCGCCCAGGCGCTGGCGGCCGCCGCCATAGGCCACTTCGCGGGCGGCATGATCGGCACGGTCCTGCTGGTGGCCCTGGCACCCGTGGTCGCCGACCTGGCGGTGGACATCGGTGCGCCGGACTACTTCGCCATCATGGTGCTGGCGTTCATCGCCGTGACGTCGGTGCTGGGTTCGTCGCGCGTCAGAGGCCTGGCCTCCCTGCTGATCGGCCTGACGATCGGACTGGTGGGCCTGGACCAGATGACCGGCCAGCAGCGGCTGACGTTCGGCTCCCTCCAACTCGCCGACGGCATCGACGTGGTGATCGTCGCGGTCGGCCTGTTCGCGATCGGCGAGGCCCTGTGGGTGGCGGCGCACCTGCGGCGCGGGGCGGCCGAACCGATCCCGGTGGGACGCCCCTGGCTCGGTCGCGCCGACGTGAAGCGGACGTGGAAGTCCTGGCTGCGCGGCCCGTTCATCGGGTTCCCGTTCGGCGCCATCCCGGCGGGCGGCGCGGAGATCCCCACGTTCCTGTCGTACGTCACGGAGAAGAGGCTGTCCCCGCACAAGGACGAGTGGGGCAAGGGCGCGATCGAGGGCGTGGCGGGTCCCGAGTCGGCCGCGTCGGCCTCGGCGGCGGGCACGCTGGTGTCCATGCTGACCCTGGGTCTGCCGACGACGGCGGTCGCGGCGGTCATGCTGGCCGCGTTCCAGCAGTACGGCATCCAGCCGGGCCCGCTGCTCTTCGAACGCGAACCGGAGCTGGTCTGGGGCCTGATCGCGTCCCTCTTCGTCGGCATGGTGCTGCTGCTCGCGCTCAACCTGCCCCTGGCGCCGGTCTGGGCCAAGCTGCTGCGCATCCCGCGGCCGTACCTGTACGCCGGGATCATGTTCTTCGCGGCCGTCGGCGCCTACGCGGTCGGCGGCGAGGTCGTCGACCTGGTGACCCTGCTCATCATCGGCCTGGTCGGCTTCGGCATGCGGCGCTACGGCCTGCCGATCCTGCCCGCCGTGATCGGCGTCATCCTCGGCCCCAACGCCGAGCAGCAGCTGCGCCGCGCGCTGCAGATCAGCGACGGCAGCGTGACGGGCCTGGTCGACACCCCGTTCGCGGTGACGGTGTACGCGGTGATCGTGCTGCTCCTGGCGTGGCCGCTGCTGAAGCGGGCGGTGATCCACAAGCGCCCCCGGGCCGGCGTCTGACCGCCCGGCCGGCGAGAACCGGGGTGCGGACCGACTTCGGCCCGGCGGGACAAGGGGTTGTCCTTGCCGGTGCCCACGGGGCACCGGCAAGGACAACCCCTGACCTGCGTACCTCTCCGCCCTTCAGGAGGCGTAGGCGAAGGACTTCACCTCGGTCGGCGTGAGAGCGCCCCTGAAGACGCGTACGGTGTCCACCCCGCCGTGGAAGTACTCGCCCCAACCGCCGTCCGCGGTGTGGCCGCGGCCGACGTTCAGCGGGCCGGGAGCCGCCCAGGAGGCGTTGAACCGTGCGGTCGCCACGGCCTCACCGCGGACGTACAACGTGATGTGGCCCTCGGAGTCGTCGTACACGACGACCAGCTCTTCGTCATGGGACGTGGGAACACCGGGCGCCGCGACGACGGTCTCGGGGGCGCCCGGTTCGTCGCCGTGGGTCACGACCAGCTGCCACTCGGCCGCGGCCGGGTCGTAGCGGACCCGGAAGGCGTCGCGGTCGGCGTCGCCCTGCGACAGGACGGTCATGGGCCGGTCCGGGGAGGTGTCGGTGGAGCGGACCCGCAGACCGACGCTGTAGCTGTCCGCGGTGTCGACCGGGGGACCGTCGGTGGCGGCGTAGTCGTCCGCCCCGTCCAGGGCCAGGTGATCGTTGCCGTCGATGGCCCCCGCGGGAAACTCGACGCACTCGGGGTCCTCCAGGCAGGCGTCGAAGTCCGGGGTGTAGAACCCCGTCCCGCCGTGCAGCCTGAGCGGCGTGTCGCCGTCCCGGTCGGGGACGCTCCCGTCTTCCGTGCGCTCTATGTCCCACGCCGCGACCAGGTCGGCGGGGCGTGCCCCCATCCTCTCGATCTCCTCGCCGGAGACCACCCGGTCCCAGACGCGCACGTCGCCGATCTCGCCCCGCCAGCGCGCACCGCCGTCGCCGCGGGCACGTCCGATCTGGAAGGCGCCGGGGGCGGCCGTCGCCGCCACGCCTGTCTGGGAGGCAACCTCTGTGCCGTTGACGTGCAGGCTGAGCGTGCCGTCCTCGGCGTCGTACAGGCCGGTCAGGTGGGCCCAGCCGCCCTCCGTGGCGCTGCCGCCGGTGACGCGCGCGCCGCCGTAGCCGAAGGCCCACTCGGCCTTGCCGTCCGCGGCAGGGCTCAGGCCGAGGGTGACGGCCGAAGTGCCGTCGCCGGCGTCCTGGCTGGCGACGGTCATCGCGGTGTCGGTGGCGGCGGGGCGGGCCCAGGCGGAGAGGGCGAACGTCCCGTCGGTGTCGGCCACGGAGACGTCCGGCGTGAGATAGCTGTTGCCCCGGCCGTCGAGGGCGACGGTGGCGGTGAGGTCGGTACGGGAGGGAGCGGGGGCGCCGAAGACGACCCCGTCCTCGGCGCGGGCCGCGGGACCCGTCTCCGCTGCGGCGGTGCCGGACCCCGCCGGATCCGCGAGCGTCCAGTGGGCCACGGGAGCCCGGCCCTCGGCGACGCGCAGCCAGTGGGTCGTCCGGGCGCTGGTGCGGCCCGTCCGGTCGATGGCGGCGACCTGCATGTAATAGGGCCCGCTGTGCTCCGGCATCCACCGGACGGTGACCGGCCCACCGGGTTCTTCGGGCCGGACCCGCCCGTGCCGGGAGCCGAGGACGGAGTAGTCGTACTCGACGACGTCCTCGGACGGGGAGTCGAACGTGAAGCTGCCGTAGACACCGACCCCGTCGTGCCAGGCCATGTCGTCGGGATACTGCTCGGACACCACCGTCGGGGACTCCGGGTTCACCGTGTCGATGATGAACCGGCAGGTGGTGCCCGGTCCTTCGTCGCTCCAGGCGGAGACCGCCCCCTCGTCGTCGACAGCGCGGACGTGCCAGGAGACGACGGTGTCGGCGGGAAGATCCGATGTCCGCCACAACTGGGTGGCGGGGGACTTCAGCGCGGGCGAGGTGTATGTGCGGTGCTGCTCGCCCCCGTCGGCATCGGTCCAGCTGAGGGCGAACTCGGCCCCGGCCGCGTTGGTCTCCCACGGCTCGTTGTCCTCGGTCGGGTCCTCCACGACAGCCCTCAGGTCGGGCGCGCGGGGCACGTACACGGGGTCGTCGGAACATGCCTTGGCGGAGTCGGTGGTGAGGGTCGCGGTACTTGGCCGCAGGGGCGGAAGGTTCTCATCCGCCGCCGCGGCGAGGCCCGGGGTGGTGGCGACCAGCGCCGCCGCCAGTACCGTGGCGGCGGTGACGCTGCGCCGACGGGAACGTGCTCTCATACGGTTCGGTCCCCCTGGTTCGATGATGCGTCCTTCGTGCGACCGATCGCCTCCCCCGGCGCACGCGAGCACCCGAGGACCAGTGGCTGACACGCTCACCATCGGTCTCGGGCGGCTCGACTATAGAGCGATCTTCGAACGCGTACGCGAGTTTTGATCCGGCAGGTTCGCCTCTCCGTCACCCGAGGAACGACAGCCGCACCCGGCGGTCCGGGTTGTCCCTGTTGGTGTCCACCAGGCACACCGACTGCCAGGTTCCGAGTTCCAGCCGTCCGCCGATCACCGGCAGGGTCGCGTGGGGCGGTACGAAGGCGGGGAGGACGTGGTCGCGGCCGTGGCCGGGGCTGCCGTGGCGGTGCTGCCAGCGGTCGTCGGCGGGGAGCAGGGTGTGCAGCGCGGCGAGCAGGTCGTCGTCGCTGCCCGCGCCGGTCTCGATGATCGCGATCCCGGCGGTGGCGTGCGGCACGAAGACGTTGAGGAGGCCGTCGCGGCCGCCGGCGACCTCGCGCAGGAAGGACTCGCAGTCACCGGTGATGTCGGCGACCCGTTCCGCCGAGCCGGTGGCGAGGTTCAGGACTCGGGTGGTGAAGGCGTCTGGCATGCCCTCCATCCTGGCGTACGCGGCGGTCCGGACGCGGGAGCGTCGGGGCCGAGGCAGGACGGACGGGAGAAGGACGGGCCAGGGAACGGCCGACGGGAGAAGGGCGGGCCGGGGGAAGATCGGGGCCCTCCGCTCCGTTGGTAGAAACGTGAACAACACTCGCGAGGTCGAGGTCGTCGTCATCGGTGCCGGTCAGGCGGGGCTCGCCGCGGCCCACCATCTGCGGCGCACCGGGTGGGAGCCGGACCGTGACTTCGTCGTGCTCGACCACGCCCCCGGCCCCGGAGGCGCCTGGCAGTTCCGCTGGCCGTCGCTGACGTACGGCAAGGTGCACGGGATGCACTCCCTGCCGGGCATGGAGCTGACCGACGCCGATCCGGGCCGGCCGTCCGCGGAGGTGGTCGGCGAGTACTTCGCGGCGTACGAGCGGGCCTTCGACCTGCGCGTGCGGCGGCCCGTCGACGTGCGTGCGGTGCGCGAGGGCACGGGCGGGCGACTGCTCGTCGAGACCTCGGCGGGAGCCTGGTCGACGCGGGCGCTGATCAACGCGACGGGCACCTGGGACCGGCCCTTCTGGCCGCGCTACCCGGGGCAGGAGACCTTCCGGGGACGGCAACTGCACACCGCGCGGTACACCGGTCCCGAGGAGTTCGCCGGGCAGCGGGTGGTCGTGGTGGGCGGCGGCGCCTCGGGGACGCAGCACCTGCTGGAGATCGCTCCGTACGCCGCGGCCACCACGTGGGTGACCAGGCGGCCTCCCGTCTTCCGCGAGGGCCCCTTCGACGAGAACGCGGGCCGGGCTGCGGTGGCGCTCGTGGAGGAACGGGTACGGCAGGGCCTGCCGCCCAAGAGCGTGGTGTCGGTGACCGGGCTGCCGCTGAACGACGCGATCCGGGCCGGGCTGGCGTCGGGGGTGCTGGACCGGCGGCCCATGTTCGACCGGATCACGCCCGAGGGGGTCGAGTGGAGCGACGGGCGGCGCGTGGAAGCCGACGTCATCCTGTGGGCGACCGGGTTCCGGGCCGCCATCGACCATCTGAGACCGCTGCGGCTGCGGGAGGCGGGCGGCGGCATCCGGGTCGAGGGGACGCGCGCGGTCGCCGACCCGCGCGTGCATCTCGTCGGTTACGGGCCGTCCGCCAGCACCATCGGCGCCAACCGGGCCGGGCGCGCGGCCGTACGGGACATCAGGCGGCTGCTGGCCGAACGGGAGCGGGTCGCCGCGTGACGTCCCGCCCGGTCACGTGGCCAGGTCCTCCTTGGCGGCGTCCTGCCGGACGCGGTTGAACTCGGCGACGTTGCGCTGGTGCTCGGCGTAGTCGGCGGTGAACCGGGTGTCGCCGGGCTTGACCGTGACGAAGTACAGCCAGTCGCCGGGGGTGGGGTTGATCGCGGCGCGCATCGCCTCGTCGCCCGGGTTGGCGATGGGGGTGGGCGGCAGACCCATGCGCTGGTACGAGTTGTACGGGCTGTCGATCCGGGTGTCCTTCGCGGTGGTGTTCAGAGTGGACCGGCCCAGGGCGTAGTTGATGGTGGAGTCCATCTGCAGCGGCATACCGCGTTCCAGCCGGTTGAAGATCACCCGGGCGGCCTTGGCCATGTCCCGCTGGCCGGCGGCCTCCGCCTGCACGATGCTGGCGATGGTGACGGCCTGGTAGACGTTCAGGGCGTTGCGCTGGGCGCCCGCGGCGACCGGCGCGCCGGTGAACTTCTCGTTCGCCTTGTCGACCATGGCCGCCAGCAGCTTCTCCGGGGTCGGGGCCTCGCCGAGCGGGTACGTCGCCGGGAAGAGGTAGCCCTCGGGGTTGCCCTCGGCGTCGTTCGGCAGCTTGAGGTCGGCCTTGGCCAATGACTTCCTGGTGGTGCCGGCGGGCAGGGCGAGGGCCTTGTCGACGGCCGCGTAGACCTGGGTCGCGCGCCAGCCCTCCGGGATCACGAGGGACGTGGGGCCCGACTCGCCCTCGTCGTCCGTCGTCAGCAGCGGCACCGCCACGGCGGTGCCGGCGACGACGGCGCCGGTCACGATCAGGGCGATACGGCCCCGGCGCGTCAGTCGGATCGTTCTCCTGGTGCCTCTCGCACTGCGCGGCGGAATGTTCGTCTGCATGCGGGCACGGTAACCCTCATATGCAAGCAAACCCGGCATATCGTCATTTTGTCGGCGCCAGTCGGGCGTCCCGGCGCACCAGTGCCGCGTACCTGCCCTCCTGGGCCAGCAGCTCCTCGTGCGTGCCCTGTTCCGCCAGGCGCCCCGAGTCGAGGACCACGATGCGGTCGGCGTCCCGGACGGTGGACAGGCGGTGCGCGATGGTGATGGTGGTGCGGTTGGCGGACAGTGCGTCGATCGCGTCCTGCACGGCGGCCTCGGTACGCGTGTCCAGGGCGCTGGTGGCCTCGTCGAGGACGAGGACGGGCGGGTCGCGGAGGATGGTGCGGGCGATGGCCAGGCGCTGTTTCTCACCGCCGGAGAAGCGGTGGCCGCGCTCGCCCACGACCGTGTCGTACCCGTCGGGCAGGGCGGCGATGTGGTCGTGGATCTGGGCCGCCCTCGCCGCCGCCTCCAGCTCCGCGTCGGTGGCGTCCGGCTTGGCGAAGCGCAGGTTCTCGGCGACCGAGGCGTGGAAGAGGTACGTCTCCTGCGAGACGACGCCGACCGCGCGGGCGAGGGTGTCGAAGTCGAGGTCGCGCACATCCACCCCGTCGAGGGTGACCCGGCCACCCGTCACGTCGTACAGCCGCGGCACCAGGTGGCCGAGGGTGGACTTGCCGGCGCCGGTGGGGCCGACGACGGCGAGGCTGCTGCCCGCGGGGACGGTGACGTCGATGCCGTCGAGTACCGGGGTGCCCTTGCCGTCGTAGCGGAACTCGACGTTCTCGAACCGGACCTCGCCCTTGATGTGGTCGAGGTGGCGGGGGTCGTCCCGCTCGGTGATGTCGATCGGCAGGTCGAGGTACTCGAAGATCCGCTGGAAGAGCGCGAGCGAGGCCTGGATCTGGACGCCGGTCGACAGCAGGCTCACGGTCGGGCGGAAGAGGCCCTGCTGGAGCGAGACGAAGGCGACGATCGTGCCGAGCGAGACATCGGGGCCGCCGAGCTGGAGGGCGATGCCGGCGGTCCAGTAGATGACGGCCGGCATGGCGGCCATGACGATCGTGATGACCGCCATCCGCCAGCGGCCCGCCATGTTCGACCTGATCTCCAGGTCGACCAGGCTCTCGGACTCGTCGGCGAAGGCGCGGGTGAGCGAGTCGGAACGACCCATGGTGCGGCCCAGCAGGATGCCGCTGACGGAGAGCGACTCGGTGACCGTGGCGGCCATCGCGGCCATCTGCTTCTGGCGCCGGGTGGTGATCTTCCGGCGTTCCCGCCCGACGCGGCGGCTGATCCACACGAACACCGGCAGGAGGAGCAGCGAGACGACGGTGAGGCGCCAGTCCAGGACGACCATGGCGGCGATCGTGGCGACCACGCTGGTGAGGTTGGAGACCAGGGAGGTCGCCGTGGACGTGACGGTGGCCTGCATGCCGCCGATGTCGTTGGCGATGCGGGACTGGACCTCGCCCGTGCGGGTGCGGGTGAAGAAGGCGAGGGACATCTGCTGCAGCCGGCCGTAGACGGCGGTGCGCAGGTCGTGCATGACGCGCTGGCCGACGGTGGTCGAGATCAGCGTCTGCAGGACACCGAAGACGCTGGTGAGGACGGCGCCGAGGATCATGCCGAGGGCGAGCAGGCTCAGCAGGCCCGTGCGCCCCTCGGGGAGGGCGACGTCGAGGATCTCCTTCAGCAGGAAGGGTGTGGCGACCGACACCAGCGACGCGGCGCCGACGAGCAGGCCGACGATCGCGAGCCGGCCGCGGTAGGGGCGGAAGAGTCTCAGAATGCGGCGCACCTGCCGCGGCTGCTCCTTCGCCTCGGCGGGTGCGGTCCAGGCGGACTCGTGATCGGGATGCATGGGCTCCTACGGGGGGGCGACAGGTGAGGGAGTGAGGGAGGTGCCGGGGAGCCTGCGGATCACGGGTTCCGGGCGGACTTCCGACAATGATCCGGGCGGACTTCCGGCAACCTTGCGGATCATAGCTCATTGTTACCTATACTCACAATGAACATCATCCTGATATTGTTCCCGCATGACCGCCCCCGATCCCGACGGCCTGCTCGCCGAGCAGTTGCTGCGGCTCACCCGCCGGGTGCACCGCATCCAGAAGCGCCATCTCGAACACCGCGACCTCGGCATCACACCGGCCCAGTCCCGGCTGCTGCGCACGCTGGCACACTACGGCTCGCCGCCCCGCATGGCCGACCTGGCCGAGCGTCTGGAGGTGGTGCCCCGGGCGGTGACGACGCTGGTCGACGGTCTGGAGGCCGCGGGCAAGGTGCGCCGCGTCCCGGACCCGGCGAACCGCAGGGTGATCCGGATCGAGCTCACCGACGACGGACACAGGGCCCTGCGGGAGCTGCACGGCGCGCGCCGCTCCGCCGCGGAGGAGATCCTGGCGCCGCTGACGGGCGAGCAGCGCACGGTGCTCGGTGGGCTGCTGGACACGCTGGTCGACGGGCCCGGCGTCGCGCGGGGCGGCCCTGCCGGGTGACCGGGGCACGCGCCCTCAGAGCTTCAGGTGCTCCCTGTCCCCCATGACCACCACCGGGTGCAGGTCGGGGTCGAGCGTGCGCAGCAGGTGCTCCATGGCCGGCTTGGGCAGGCTCACGCAGGCGGACGTGCCACTGCCGTGGTCCAGGTGCAGCCAGATCCCGCCCCCCTTGGACGCGCCCAGCGGGCGGGTGGGGTCGTTCGGGGCAGTGCCCTTGACCCGGTTGTAGTCGATGGCGATGACGTGGTCAAAGTCGTGCCAGTACGCCTTGTCCCACCACCTCGGTGCCGCGAAGGCGGCGGACCGGGTGTAGGGCAGGCCGGTGCCGGGAGCCGGCTCGGGGTCCGGGAGGACGCCGCCGGCGTCGCTGAGCGTGAAGACGCCGACGGGGCTGCGTCTGTCGTTCTCGTGGTGGTCCGTCGTCCACCCCTTCGTTCCGTTGTGCGCCGCCCAACTGCGCACGCGCTGCCAGCCGGAGCCCCGCTTCGTGTACAGCACGACCGTGGAATCGGCGGAGTCCTCGTCCTCGCCGTACACCGCGACGACCTGACGGGAGTCGGTGGGAACCAGCCGCTGGAGACGGTCGCCGACGCCGGGAATCCGTGTCGGGTCGGCCGTGGCTCCGCCCCGTCCCGCACCGCCGGCGGCTCCGCTCGCCCGGGCGTCCGTCCCGTCGCCCGCGCCGTGCCCCGACGGGCCGCCGCAGGCGGACAGCGTCGCCAGCAGGGATCCGAGGACCGCCAGAGCGACCGCCGTACGCCGTGCACCACCAGTACGCATCGGTCCATGGTCGCACTGGCGGTGGGCGGACGGGGCAGGGGTGCGACGGACGGCAGCCGGATTCGTGTCCCACCGCGGAAAACCGCTTGATTTTGGGCATGGCGCGACGCGAACCTTGCACGGTTTGCAGCCTCTTGCCGCCGTACCGCAACGGCACCCCCTGACACGAGCCACTGGGACGTCATGCAGATCCAAGACCTTCCGTATCCCGACCCGGGCGTGCCGGACGCGCGCTCGGGCCACCGATTCCTGTGGTGGCTGTTCCGCAACCAGCTGGGAGGACAACTCAAGTCGCTGGCCTGGGGCATGCTGCACTTCGCCTCCGTCTCCGCCCTGCCGTTCTGCGTCGGTCTCGCCATCCAGGCCGTCGTCGACCGTTCCGGCGCCCGACTCGCCCTGGCGGGCGGTCTCCTGGCCGTGTGCTGCGCCGGCAACGCGCTCGGCGACACCTTCCTGCACCGCACCGCCGTCACCAACTGGATCACCGCTGCGGCCCGCGTCCAGCAACTGCTGGCCCGCAAGACCGCGGTCCTGGGCTCGGCGCTGACCCGTCGGGTCGCGGCGGGAGAGGTCGTGGCCGTCTCCACCGGCGACGTCGAGAAGATCGGCTGGTTCGTGGAGGCCGTCTCCCGCTTCACGGCGGCGGCGCTGACGATCGTACTGGTCTGCTTGGCCCTGGTCGTCTACGAGCCGGCGCTCGGCGTCGTCGTGATCCTCGGCCTGCCGGTGCTGGCCCTCGCCGTCCTCCCCCTGCTGCCCCGGGCCACCCGACGGGCCGACGTGCAACGCGAGAAGGCCGGCCGCGCCACCGAACTCGCCTCGGACACCGTCGCCGGGCTGCGGGTGCTGCGTGGCATCGGCGGCGAGGAGCTCTTCCTCGACCGCTACCGCGGCGCCTCCCAGGAAGTGCGCCACGCCGCCGTGCGCAGCGCCCGGATGTGGTCCCTGATCTCCGCGATCCAGGTCCTGCTGCCGGGGCTGCTGCTGGTCGCCGTGGTCTGGCACGGCGTCCATGTCGCCCGCGAGGGCCGCATCGGTGTCGGCGAACTCGTCACCGTGTACAGCTCCGTCATGATCCTCACCTATCCGCTCCGGCACTTCGAGGAGATCGCCATGGCGTACTCCTTCTCCCGGCCGTCGGCCACGCGGGCCGCGCGGGTGCTCGCCCTGGAACGGGCCACCGACACCGCGGGGTCACGCGCCGCCGAGGTGCCGGCCGGGGACCTGTACGACCCGGCCACCGGTCTCCTGGCGCCGACGGGCCGGTTCACCGCCGTGGTGTGCGGCGATCCGGACGCGGCCGGGCGCCTGGCGGAACGGCTCGGCGGGCATCCCTCGGAGCAGGGCGAGTCGGCGCTGCTCGGCGGCGTGCCGCTCGACGAACTGCCGCTGCAGTCCGCACGCACCGCCGTGCTGGTCCAGGACAAGGACCCGGTACTGCTCTCCGGCACGCTGCGGGAACTGCTCGACGTGCCCGCCTCCGGCGCGGTCGCCGCGCAGGACGCGCTGGCCGCGGCCCAGTGCGGCGACGTGCTGGCGGCGCTGACCCAGGGATCGGTCGGCGCCGACGACCCGATGGACGCCCGCATCACCGAACGGGGACGCTCGCTGTCCGGCGGCCAGCGCCAGCGGCTGGCGCTGGCCCGGTCCCTGATCACGGACCCGGAGGCACTCGTCCTGGACGAGCCGACCTCGGCCGTGGACTCGCACACCGAGGCACGGATCGCGGACGGCGTGCGGACGCTGCGCGCCGGACGGACCACCGTGGTGTTCACGTCGTCGCCGCTGTTGCTGGACCGCGCGGACGGGGTCGTGTTCCTGCACGACGGCGAGGTCGCCGCGGTCGGCACCCACCGGGAGCTGTTGCACACCGAGCCCCGGTACCGGGCGGTGGTGACCCGCGAGACCGACGAGGAGACCGCGGCGCACGAGGAGAGGGTCCCGCCGGCCGCGGGCGGTCCGGAGCAGCCCCCGCACGGCCGGTCGGCGCCCGACGGCGAGCGGACACGAAAGCGCGAGAAGACCCCGGACGACGCCGTCCTCGTCGACGACGACGTACTGCACCGACTGGAAGAGATCGAGGAGACGGCATGATCGGCGTCGCGCCACCGTCGTACGACCCGGCGGCCCCGACCACGGCGAGCACCCTGCCCGTCGGGGCCCCCGCGACCGTACGCGCGTACGCGGGAGAACTGCTGCGCCGGCACCGCCGGGCGTTCCTCCTCCTCGTCTCCGTCAACACCGTCGCGGTGATCGCCTCCATGGCGGGCCCCTATCTGCTGGGCGGACTGGTGGAACGGGTGTCGGACGGGACCCGCGAGCTGAACCTCGGGCTCACCGCCTCGCTGTTCGTGCTCGCGCTCGTCGTCCAGGCCGTGTTCGTGCGGGAGGTGCGGCTGCGCGGAGCCGTGCTGGGCGAGCGGATGCTGGCCGATCTGCGCGAGGACTTCCTCGTGCGGTCGGTCGGGCTGCCGCCCGGCGTGCTGGAACGGGCCGGAACGGGTGATCTGCTCTCCCGCATCACCACGGACATCGACCGGCTCGCCAATGCCATGCGCGAAGCTGTGCCGCAGTTGGCCATCGGTGCCGTGTGGGTGGTGCTGCTGCTCGGCGGGCTCGTGATCACGGCGCCGCCGCTGGCGCCCGCGGTCCTGATCGCGGTGCCGCTGCTGGTCGTCGGCTGCCGCTGGTACTTCCGGCGGGCGCCCGCCGCCTACCGCTCGGAGGCCGCCGGGTACGCCGCCGTCGCCGCCGCGCTCGCCGAGACCGTGGACGCCGGCCGCACCGTCGAGTCCCACCGCCTCGACGCCCGTCGCATCGCGCTGTCGGAGCGGCGGATCACGGAGTGGACGGCCTGGGAGCGCTACACGCTCTGGCTGCGGTCGGTGCTCTTCCCGGTCATCAACGTCACCCATGTGACCGTGCTCTCCTCCGTCCTGCTGATCGGCGGTGTGTTCGTGTTGCAGGGCTGGATCGGGGTCGGTCAACTGACCACGGCGGCGCTGATCGCCCAGATGCTCGTCGACCCCGTCGGCCTCATCCTGCGCTGGTACGACGAGCTCCAGGTCGCCCAGGTGTCCCTGGCCCGGCTGGTGGGCGTGCGGGACATCGAGCCGGAGGCCGGTGACTCCTCGCTGGCCCCCGACGGGCGGCACGTGCACGCCGACCGCGTGCACTTCGGCTACGTCGAGGGCGTGGACGTCCTGCGCAAGGTGACGCTGGAGGTCGCCCCCGGCACGAGGCTCGCGCTGGTCGGTCCCTCGGGCGCCGGCAAGTCCACGCTGGGCAGGCTGCTGGCCGGCATCTACGGCCCCCGCGAAGGGCGGGTCACCCTGGGCGGCGCCGAGCTGTCCCGGATGTCCGCCGAGACCGTCCGCTCGCACGTCGCCCTCGTCAACCAGGAGCACCACGTCTTCGTGGGCTCCCTGCGCGACAACCTCCGCCTCGCCCGGACCGGTGCCACCGACGCCGAACTGTGGGCGGCGCTGGGCGCGGTCGACGCGGACGACTGGTCCCGCGGGCTCGACGAGGGCCTGGACACCGAGGTCGGTTCGGGCGGCTTCGCGCTCAGCCCGGCCCAGGCCCAGCAGATCGCGCTGGCCCGCCTGGTGCTGGCCGACCCGCACACCCTGGTCCTGGACGAGGCGACGTCCCTGCTCGATCCCCGGGCGGCCCGCCACCTCGAACGGTCCCTGGCCCGTGTCCTCGACGGACGGACGGTCGTCGCGATCGCGCATCGTCTGCACACCGCTCACGACGCGGACGTCATCGCCGTCGTCGAGAAGGGGCGGATCAGCGAGCTGGGCAGCCACGACGAGCTGGTCGCTGCGGACGGGGCCTACGCGGCGCTCTGGCGCTCGTGGCACGGCTGACCATGCCCCGACAGCACCCTCCGGACCGGGCAGGACGCTGCGCCGTTCGGATCCGGCCGGCACCGGGCCCGGGTCGCACTGGGACGGGCCGGGCGGGGACCGGCGGGCGGGGACGGAGGGGCCGGGCTGGGTGTGGCTGGGCGGGGCCGGTAACGGTGCACCTCGGTGCGGTCGGGACCGGGCTCGGCTCGGACGGTGCAGGTCGGAGCCGCTCGGTGCCGGGCCGGGGCAGGGACGGTAACGGCACCTCTCGGTGCGGTCGGGTCCGGGTCCGGTGGGACGGTGCAGGTGAAAGACGCTCGGCGCCGGGCCGGGCGGCCGGGGCCGGCCGCTGGCCGGCGCCGCGGGGCCGAAGCGTCGGGCACCCGGTCGACGGCTGTGGCGTTGCGCGGTCCCGAACGGGGGTGGAAGGCTGGGAGCAGGCACCGGCTCGGGGTAGGCCCGGGAACCGTGCGGTTCGTGACGGGTGACGCCTGTGCCCCGTGCAGCGGCGGCCCGCCGCGGTCCACGGTGAGAAGGGGCCCGTCCCCACCCCCTGGAGGTACCCGTGAACAGCGCCGACGGATGGGGAGATGACGTCTACCAGCCCGACGGATCCGAGCAGCGGGAGGACACCGGGCTGCTCGACGGGGAGGACACCCTCGAGAACGACGGTGTCGACGATCCGCTCGACCGCGGCTGGTCCCCGCCGGAGCGCCCCTGGGCGGTGGAGCACACCGGCGTGACGGCGGCCGAACGGCTCTCCGGCGAGACGCTGGAGGAACGGCTCGCCGAGGAGCGGCCGGACCTGCTCGCACCCGACGGTGACGGACTGGGCGACGCCGACGGCACCGACGGGGAACTGCTGGACAACGAGGTCGGCGCGGAGCGCTCCGGCCGGCTCGTGGCTCCCGACGAGGGGGCGCACGAGGACGAGGAACCCGCGCTGGTCGCCTTGGACGTCGGTATCGACGGCGCGGCGGCCTCCGCCGAGGAGGCCGCGATGCACGTCGTCGACGAGGACTCGCTGCCCGGCTGACGCCACCCCCGGCGGTGATCCGCCGCCGTCCCGACGATCCGCGCCGTACGAGGAGCACTCATGCAGCAGGACAAGCATCCCGAGTACCAGGCTGTGGTCTTCCGTGACCGCAGCGCCGGATACGCCTTCCTCACCCGGTCCACCGCCACCAGCGACCAGACCATCGCGTGGGACGACGGCGAGACCTACCCGGTGGTCGACGTGGAGATCTCCTCGGAGAGCCACCCCTTCTACACGGGCAAGGCCCGGACGGTGGACTCGGAGGGCCGCGTGGCCCGCTTCGAGCGGCGCTACGGCGCAGGCGAGGGGCAGAACCCGGACACGCCGGACTGAGCGGGGAGGGACCACGCCCCTCAGATGAAGTTGAGCGCCGCCGCGCCGCCCACTCCCCCGAGCAGCATGAACGCCGGCATCAGCACCTTCAGCTCCACCCAGCTGCCCGCCCGGAACCGCATGGCCTTCGGCGGACCGATGGGGTACCAGCGCTTGCGGCCCACGGGTATCGGCCAGAGTATCGGGCAGCCCGAGACGGTCAGCGCGTCCCCGATGTCGTGGACCAGGGCACCGAGCACGATCGGCAGCCCGAGCCACAGGTACTCCTGACCCGGCGCGGTGAAGAGCCAGTCCGCGCCGCCGTCCGACTTGTCCAGTATCCCGGCGAGGATCCAGGCGCTGGTCCCGGCGAGCAGCCAGACCAGCACGTCGCTGCTGGATCCGCGGGTCGCCCGCCAGAGCAGGCCCTCGATGGCGAGCACCATGTGCACGAAGAGGAGCGCCAGCACCGCCCAGCGCCCACCCGTGACGGCCAGCGCCGAGGCTCCCGCCCCGATCAGGACCGCCCACAGCCAGGTGTGGGTCAGCGTCCGGTGTCCGCCGGAGCGCCGTGGGTCGCCCTGTTTCTTCGTTGCCTTGTAGACGGCGTACGACAGCTTGTCGACGATCTCGCACAACCCCCGCGAGACGGGTCCGAAGGCCCGGGAGATGGTGGCCGCCTTGTGGTCGAGATCCGGGGCGAGCGCCGCTCCGGCGCAGATCAGGGCTCCGGCGAGCAGCACCGGCCAGGGCATCGGATGCCCCGCGGCGGCGGTCGCCGCCCCGACGCCGAGCCACGCCGCGGCGCCCGAGAGTGAGTGTGCTGGTCCCATCATCGCCGTTGCCCGCCCCATTCCTCGTGTGCCGCTGTGCAGTTGTCCAGGTCCGCTGCTGCCTCGTCGGCGACCCAGCGTAGCGTTCGTGATCTTCACGCGGACAGCCGATTCCCCCATCGCGACCGAGGCCAGGCAAGATGGGGGCGTGACCCTCATCGATCAGCTGCCGCGGACCGCCGACCCCGATGCCCTGTACGAAGCCTTCGAGGCGTGGGCGCAGGAGCGCGGTCTCACGCTCTACCCCCATCAGGAGGAGGCGCTGATCGAGGCGGTCTCCGGCGCGAACGTGATCGTGTCGACGCCCACCGGGTCCGGCAAGAGCATGATCGCGGCGGGCGCCCACTTCGCCGCGCTGGCCCGGGACGAGGTCACCTTCTACACGGCTCCGATCAAGGCACTGGTGTCGGAGAAGTTCTTCGAGCTGTGCAAGATCTTCGGCACCGAGAACGTCGGCATGCTGACCGGTGACGCCTCCGTGAACGCGGACGCCCCGGTCATCTGCTGCACCGCCGAGGTGCTGGCGTCGATCGCGCTGCGTGACGGCAAGCACGCGGACATCGGCCAGGTCGTCATGGACGAGTTCCACTTCTACGCGGAGCCGGATCGCGGCTGGGCCTGGCAGATTCCCCTGCTGGAACTGCCGCAGGCCCAGTTCGTCCTGATGTCGGCCACGCTCGGTGACGTCTCCTTCTTCGAGAAGGACCTCGCACGCCGCACCGGCCGTCCCACGGCGGTGGTCCGCTCGGCCACCCGGCCGGTGCCGCTCTCCTACGAGTACCGCTACACGCCCCTCACCGAGACGCTCACCGATCTGCTGACCGCACGGCAGGCCCCCGTCTACATCGTGCACTTCACGCAGGCGCAGGCCGTGGAGCGGGCGCAGGCACTGATGAGCATCAACATGTGCACGCGTGAGGAGAAGGACCGGATCGCCGAGCTGATCGGCAACTTCCGCTTCACCACGAAGTTCGGCCGCAACCTCTCCCGCTACGTCCGGCACGGCATCGGCGTCCATCACGCGGGCATGCTGCCCAAGTACCGGCGGCTGGTGGAGAAGCTGGCGCAGGCCGGCCTGCTGAAGGTGATCTGCGGGACGGACACGCTCGGGGTCGGCGTCAACGTCCCCATCCGTACGGTGCTGTTCACCGCTCTGACCAAGTACGACGGCAGCCGGGTGCGCACGCTGCGGGCCCGCGAGTTCCACCAGATCGCCGGCCGGGCCGGGCGCGCCGGCTTCGACACGGAGGGCTTCGTCGTCGCCCAGGCGCCCGAGCACGTCGTCGAGAACGAGAAGGCGCTCGCCAAGGCGGGTGACGACCCGAAGAAGCGGCGGAAGGTCGTTCGGAAGAAGGCTCCCGAGGGCTTCGTGGCCTGGTCGGAGAGCACGTTCGACAAGCTCATCGTCTCGGAGCCGGAGCCGCTGACGTCCCGCTTCCGGGTCACCCACACCATGCTGTTGTCGGTGATCGCCCGGCCCGGTGACGCGTTCGCGGCGATGCGGCACCTGCTGGAGGACAACCACGAGCCGCGCAAGCAGCAACTGCGGCACATCCGGCGGGCGATCGCCATCTACCGCTCGCTGCTGGACGGCGGCATCGTCGAGAAGCTCGACCGGCCGGACGCCGACGGGCGCGTCGTCCGTCTCACGGTGGACCTGCAGCACGACTTCGCGCTGAACCAGCCGCTGTCCACGTTCGCCCTGGCCGCGTTCGAGCTGCTGGACCCGGAGTCGCCGTCGTACGCGCTGGACATGGTGTCCGTCGTGGAGTCCACTCTGGACGATCCGCGGCAGATCCTCGCCGCCCAGCAGAACAAGGCGCGCGGTGAGGCCGTGGCCGCGATGAAGGCGGACGGTGTCGAGTACGAGGAGCGCATGGAGCGCCTCCAGGACATCACGTACCCGAAGCCTCTGGAGGAGCTGCTCTTCCACGCGTACGACACGTACCGCAGGAGCCACCCGTGGGTCGGTGACCATCCGCTGTCGCCCAAGTCCGTCATCCGCGACATGTACGAGCGGGCGCTGACCTTCACGGAGCTGGTCTCCCACTACGAGCTGGCCCGTACCGAGGGCATCGTGCTGCGCTACCTCGCGAGCGCGTACAAGGCACTGGACCACACCGTCCCGGACGACCTGAAGTCCGACGACCTGCAGGATCTGATCGAGTGGCTCGGCGAGATGGTGCGCCAGGTCGACTCCAGTCTGCTGGACGAGTGGGAGCAGCTCGCCAACCCGGAGGAGATGACCGCCGAGGAGGCGCAGGAGAAGGCCGACCAGGTGCGGCCGGTCACCGCCAACGCCCGCGCCTTCCGTGTCCTGGTCCGCAACGCGATGTTCCGCCGTGTCGAGCTCGCCGCCCTCGACCAGGTCGAGCAGTTGGGCGAGATGGACGGCGACGCCGGCTGGGACGCCGACGCGTGGGGCGAGGCCATGGACAAGTACTGGGACGAGTACGAGGACCTCGGCACCGGTCCCGACGCCCGCGGTCCCAAGCTGCTGGTGATCGAGGAGGAGCCGCAGAACGGCCTGTGGCGAGTCCGGCAGATTTTCGACGACCCGAACGACGACCACGACTGGGGCATCAGCGCGCAGGTCGACCTCACGGCCTCCGACGCGGAGGGCCGGGCGGTCGTCCGCGTCACCGATGTCGGCCAGCTGTGAGCACAGGAGAATCCCACCCATGACGAATCCGGCCGAGAGCCTCGTGTCCCTGCTCGACCTGGAGCAGATCGAGGTCAACATCTTCCGCGGCCGCAGCCCGGAAGAGTCGCTGCAGCGGGTCTTCGGCGGCCAGGTCGCCGGCCAGGCACTGGTCGCCGCGGGACGCACCACGGACGGGGAGCGCCCGGTGCACTCGCTCCACGCGTACTTCCTGCGCCCCGGGCGCCCGGGCGTGCCGATCGTGTACCAGGTCGAACGGGACCGGGACGGCCGGTCCTTCACGACGCGCCGGGTCACCGCCGTGCAGCAGGGCCGCACGATCTTCACGCTCACCGCCTCCTTCCACAAGCCTGAACAGGGGAGTTTCGAGCACCAGCTGCCGCCGGCCCGCAAGGTTCCGGATCCCGAGTCCCTGCCGACGGTCACGGACGAGGTGCGGGAGCACCTGGGGGCGCTGCCCGAGCAGTTCGAGCGGATGGCCCGCCGCCAGCCCTTCGACATCCGCTACGTGGACCGGTTGCGCTGGAGCGCCGAGGAGGTCGAGGAGGCCGAGCCGCGCAGCGCCGTGTGGATGCGCGCGGTCGGGCCGCTCGGTGACGACCCGCTCGTGCACACCTGCGCCCTGACCTACGCCAGCGACATGACGCTTCTGGACGCCGTACGCCTCCCGGTGGAGCCTCTGTGGGGGCCGCGGGGCTTCGACATGGCGTCGCTGGACCACGCCATGTGGTTCCACCGGCCGTTCCGTGCGGACGAGTGGTTCCTGTACGACCAGGAGTCACCCATCGCGACCGGCGGGCGGGGTCTGGCCCGGGGCCGGATCTACGACACGCAGGGGCGCATGCTGGTGTCCGTCGTCCAGGAAGGGCTCTTCCGGGCGCTGTAGGTCACGGGTCTCTGCGCCACAGCCTGCCGAACAGACCGCGAATCCGTCCGCGCGCCTCGGTCTTCGGCGGGCGCGGCGCGAGGCCGGGCGGGGTCGACGCCGACCGCGCCGGGTGAAGGTCCGGGTGCGGCACTCGACGCTGCGGGTGCCGCTCCTTCGGTGCCGGGTGGTGCTCCTTCGGTGCCGGGTGGTGCTCGGCCCCCCTCGGGACCGGGCGTGGGGCCGGACGCTGCCTGCGAGCGGCGTCCACCGCGCCCGCCAGGTCCGCGCGGAGCCAGTCGATCTCGTCCGGGTCGGCCGCCGTCATGATCTCCTCGGCGAGCTGCGCGGACGGGGAGCCGGGGACTCCGTGGGACGGCTGGGTCGGGCGGAACCGCAGCAGGTGGGACCGTTCACAGGGGTCCCTGACGACTTCCGAGACCTCGACCGGGTCGAGCAGCGACGCCACGGCCGCCGCCCGGGACCACGGGTCGTCGTCGGCCCGGCGGAGCAGGAATCCCAGGTGCCGGCCCCGCCAGTTGCGGGGGCGCAGGTCCAGGCCCTCCGTCAGCTGGTCCCGCAGCCCCTCCGGGGTGCGGCCCTTCAGGAGCGCGGCGTTCCTCTCGTCGGACGCGAACTGCCGCAGCTCGTCGGCCAGATAGAGCCAGACGACGGCGCGGTACCGGTTGATGTAGAACGACACGGGCACCAAGAGGCCCAGCCGGGCGAGACGGGTGAACCGGGCCCTGGTCACTTCCATGAGAGCCGCGCCCTCCGCGGTCCCGACGGAGCGGACGCTCTCCCGCAGCACCTCGGGGAAGCCCTGTTGCGCCCGGATCCGCTCGATCTCGTCCCGGGCCACGCGCCGGCCGCCCCCTCCCCCGTCGTCGGGCAGCGTGCGGATGCGGCCGAGGTGCACCGCGAGAGTGAACTCGCTGCGCTTGAGACCGAGTTCGCGTGCCGCCCGGCTCGGCGCCACAGACGTGCCGCGGGTGGTGCCGACCGGGTCTGCGGAGGTCGTCGTCTCGTGTGTGAGGGTGTTGCCGGACATGCTCGTCTCCCCCGTGGAGTGTGCGGCCTGCGCTGTCCGCGCCCGCCTGACACAAAACCGTAGCCGCTGCCGCGACCTCCGCGACGGGCCTGTGGAAAACTCTCCGGCCGACCGCCCCCGAGCATGGAAGGTCCAGGTCAGAGCTCTGTCGGCGATATACGCCCCGGCTGTCGCGCGTCCACGTCGAGATGCTCGCCGACCCGGTTCACGAGCAGCGTCATCTCGTAGGCGATCTGCCCGATGTCGGCTTCGGCGCCGCTGAGCACGCACAGGCAACTGCCCGCCCCGGCGGCGGTGACGAACAGAACGGCGTCGTCGAACTCGACCATCGTCTGCTGTACCTGCCCGGCGCCGAAGTGGCGGCCCGAGCCCTTGGCCAGGCTGTGCAGTCCGGACGAGACGGCGGCGAGGTGCTCGGCGTCCTCCCGCCGCAGGCCCGTACTCGCTCCGGTCACCAGCCCGTCGTTGGACAGCACCAACGCGTGCCGGACGTGTTCCACACGGCCGGTCAGGTCGTCCAGCAGCCAGCCGAGTCCCTGGTTCTGCACCATGGTCCGAACTCCCCGTGTTGTCCCCGTTTGCATGGTCTCCCCCTGGCCGGAGGATCTGCCCGCCAGCCTTCACCACGCCCGTGCTCCGGGCAAGGAGGATGGGGGCATGGCAGAGAAGATGACCGATGAGGAATGGCGGGCGTTCGTCTCGGACGGCACCCGCACCGCGAAGCTGTCGACCGTCCGGGCGGACGGCAGCCCGCACGTGGCACCGATCTGGTTCCTGCTCGACGGGGACGAGGTGGTGTTCAACACCGGCAAGGACACGGTCAAGGGCCGCAACCTGGTCCGTGACGGCCGCGTCGCCCTGTGCGTGGACGACGCCCGGCCGCCCTTCGACTTCGTCGTGCTGCAGGGGCGCGCACGGACCTCGGAGGATCCCGCCGACCTTCGGCACTGGGCCGAGCGCATCGGTGCCCGGTACATGGGCGAGGAGCGCGCCGCGGAGTTCGGGGCTCGCAACGGCGTCCCGGGCGAGCTGCTCGTCCGCGTCACCGTGGAGAAGGTCCTGGCGCAGAAGGCCGTGGCGGACTGAGGCCCCTCCGGTCCGACGCGCGGTGCGGTCAGCGTACGGAGTCGAGCAGCCGGGCGGTGTGCATCCGCCCGGCGTACTCGACGAGCCTGATGAGCACCTCTTTCCCCGAGGCGCGGTCCCGGGCGTCGCACAACACCACGGGCGTCCCCCGGTCGAGGTCGAGGGCGCGCAGGACGTCCTCGGCGTCGTAGCGGCGTGCTCCCGTGAAGCGGTTGACCGCCACCACGAACGGGATGCGCCGGTGCTCGAAGTAGTCCACCGCCGGAAAGCAGTCGGCCAGGCGCCGGGTGTCCGCGAGGACGACGGCACCGAGCGCTCCCTGGGCCAGTTCGTCCCACAGGAACCAGAAACGGTCCTGACCCGGTGTGCCGAAGAGGTACAGGGAAAGACCGGAGCGGATGGTGATGCGGCCGAAGTCCATGGCGACGGTCGTGGTGACCTTGCGGTCGACACAGTCCGTGTCGTCCACCAGCAGGCCGACCTCGCTGAGCTGTTCCTCCGTGCGCAGCGGCCGGATCTCGCTGACCGCGCCCACCAGGGTGGTCTTGCCCACGCCGAAGCCTCCGGCGACCAGGATCTTCAACGCCAGCGGGCCCGTGTCGCCGTCCTCGGCGTCGGAGTGCTCGAAGACCATTGCTCACTTCTTCCCGTCCTGATGGTCGTGCACGGTGTTGCCGGTCATGGTTCTCGGCCTCCTCTAGAGGGCTCGTAGCCCGTCGATCACTTCGCGCAGGATCCGTTCGTCGGGCAACTGCGCCGGCGGCACGGGACGGCTGACGGTGACCGAGCCGAGGTCCACCAGGTCGCCGAGGAGCACTCTGACGACGCCCACGGGCAGGTCGGCGTCGGCGGCGAGTTCGGCGACCGACTGGGTCTCCGTGCGGCACAGCTCGATCAGGGTCCGGTGTTCCGGCCCCAGCACGGGGTCGTCGGCGCCCGGTGCGCCAGGGGCACGCGTCACGAGGGCGATCAGGTCGAACCCCACGCCCGTGGGGCCCGGGCGGGTGCGTCCGCCGGTCATCGCGTAGGGACGCACCAGCGGCCCGGCCTCGTTGTCGTACCACTGGCTGCCCGGCCGGTCCCGTCCGTCGCCCGTGGCGTCCTCGGTCATCCGCGCGCCCTCCCGTCTCATCCGCCGGCGGGCGGCCGTGCGGCGGCGCGCGGAGCGGTGCGGAGGTGCTCGCCGACACGTCTCACCAGACGGGCCATCTCATAGGCCACCAGGCCGATGTCCGCGGTCGCGGCGGTGAGGACGGCGAGACAGGAGCCCTCGCCCGCGGCGGCGACGAAGAGGAAGCCGTCGTCCATCTCCACCATGGTCTGGCGCACGCCCCCGGCACCGAAGTGGCGGCCGGCGCCCTTGGCCAGGCTGTGGAAGCCGGAGGCGACCGCCGCCAGGTGTTCGGCGTCCTCGCGTCCGAGACCGGTCGACGCGCCGACGGCGAGGCCGTCGTTCGACAGCACCACGGCGTGTCGTACCTCGCCCACCCGTACGACGAGGTCGTCCAGCAGCCAGTCGAGTTCGCGGGTCCGCCGGGCGGTTCCCGTGCCGGAATCGTGGATCATGCGGGGTCTCCTTCATCGCTGTGGCCGCCGGCCGTGGCATCCCCCGGTGCTCCGCGGCCGGATGTCCGGCCCTCGCCGCGCGACCAGCCGTCCCGGTAGGCCGTCATGCGGTCCCGGACGGCTTCGGGGGTGCGTTCGTCGTCGCGGGGCGGCGGCTGCGCGGGGTCCGCGGTGCGCCTGTCGCGCAGTTGGGGCGCGAGACTGGCCTGCCGGGTGCGCCGGGGGAGGTGCTCGGGTTCCTCCGTCACGGACCGCGGGCCTGGTTCGTCGGTGCTCGCGGGGTCGCCGGGGGAACGGTGCAGTCGCAAGGCGGGGGCTCCTGGGTGCCGAGTCGGTGCGGTCGTTTCCGTTCTGGCCGGTGCGGAGGCCGTCAGGGCGGGCCGGTCGTCCGGTGCCGAGACGGTCTCCTGATGCTCGGCGGGGGCCGGCACGCGCGCGTGGAGGTGCCCCTCGGGCCGGGACGCCTCGTGCGCGGCCCTGGGCGAAGGGGCCGCCGGTCCGCTGTGCAGGAGCGCGGTGGGCAGCAGGACGACGGCGGTGGTGCCGCCGTAGGGCGAGGTCTTGAGGTGGACCTTGATGGCGTGCCGGGCGGCCAGCCGGCTGACCACGAACAGGCCGAGCCGGTCGCTGTCGAACAGGTCGAGTGCCTCGGACCGGGCGATGCGGTGGTTGGCTTCGGCCAGGCTGTCCTTGCCCATGCCGAGCCCGCGGTCCTCGACCTCGATCGCGTAGCCGTTGCCGACGGGCTCGCCGGTGACCCGCACGCGTGTGTGGGGTGGCGAGAACTGGGCGGCGTTCTCGATGATCTCGGCCACGAGGTGGGTGAGGTCGGCGACGGCGGCACCGACGACGGACGCCTCGGGCAGCTGTCGTACCTCCACGCGCGCGTAGTCCTCGACTTCCGAGACGGCCGCGCGGACCACGTCGGTGAGGGAGACCGGCATGCGCCAGGCCCGGCCGGGTGCCGCGCCGGAGAGGATGATCAGGCTCTCGGCGTGGCGCCGCATGCGGGTGGTGAGGTGGTCGAGGCGGAAGAGGTCGCTCAGTTCGTCGGGATCGTCGGACCGGCGCTCCATGGCGTCCAGGAGGCTCAACTGGCGGTGGACGAGGATCTGGCTGCGGCGGGCGAGGTTGACGAAGACTCCGGAGATGCCACTGGCCAGTTCGGCGCGTTCCACCGCAGCCCGCAGGGCGGCACGGTGCACGGTGTCCAGGGCTTCGGCGACCTGACCGGCCTCGTCCTCGGCGGGTGGTCCGGGTGGCGCCTCGGAACGGATGTCGATCTCCTCTCCCGCGCGCAGTCTGCGCATGGCCTCGGGCAGTTTGCGCCTGGCGATCTCCAGGGCGCTGTTGCGCAGGCTGACCAGTTCGACCACGAGGCCGCGGCCGATGCGGACGGAAATGACGAGCGACGCGGCCACGGAGAGCAGGCCGAGGAGGACCGCGGCCCCGGCCGGTGTCAGCAGGCCACGCGTGAACGGGTCGGCCCGGTCGGCGACTTCCCGCCCGGCGTCCCGTTCGATCGTCCGCATCCCGTCGCGCACGCGCGCGTGAGCGCTGTCCCAGGTGGCCCGGAGCGCGGTCTCCTCGATCCCCCGGGCCCGCGCACCGCCCGCGAGCAGCTTGTCCTCGGTCGCCCCCACGGCCGCGTAGGCGCCGCTACCGGCGAGTTCCCGCCAGGCGGCGCGTTCGGAGCCCCGCAGGTCGGCGACGGACGAGCCGGTCAGCGTCCGGCGGCGGTCGACGGCTCCGGTGAACAGCCGCAACCGCTCGCCGTCGAGGCCGTCGGCGAGGCGGGCGCCGGCCAGAAGGGCGTCCTCCTGGGCCAGCGCCTCGCCCGCGCGGGCGAACTCGACCAGCACGCGCGCGTCCGATCCCGCATCGGCGTCCTGGACACCGCTCAGCGCGCCGCCCACGGGGAAGGCGGCCGCGATGGTCGTCGTGTACCGGCGGTAGGCCTCCTCCCAGTCCGTGCGGCGGTCGAGGACCGCGGTGCGCAGTGGCCCGAGCCGTTCGGCGCCGACGAGGAAGGCGTCGAGGCGTCGGGCCACCCCGGTGGGCAGGCCCTCGCTGTCGGCGACGGTGTGGCGGTCCCCGAGCCGCAGTTTCCCCACCGCGCGGTCGGTGCGCGCGAAGAGTTCCCGGTAGTCGGCGCTCCGCACCGCCGACGGATCGGTGGTGTGGCGTACGGCGGCGAGCCGTTCGGCCTGCAACGCGGCGACGGCGGCGCTCACGGGGGACCGGACCTGGCCGTCCACACGCTGCACCTGCCGCAGCCGGGCGATGTCCTGGGCGGTGGTGACGGTGGCGTACGCCCACAGGCCGAGGAGGGAGACGACGGGCACCATCAGCAGGCAGACGATTCTGGCGCGCACGGTGCGCGGGCGCAGTCCCCTGCTCCGGGCGCTGATGGGCGCCGGGCCGGGTGTCTCGCTCATGGCGTCCGTCCGGTCCTCGTCGGCCGGCGGTCCGGCGTGCGCGCGACGGCCGCGCACGGCTGGCTTGAGCGGCGGCGTCCCGGCGCCGGCCGCGGCGGTCGTACGGGGTGTGCGCATGGCCTTCTCGCTCGCTAGGAGGTGGGTCGGTGCCTCGGGGCGCCGGACCGTGGTGGCCCGGGGCGCCGTCACCCGGCGGTGCTCCCCACGGGTCGCTGGGCCGAGGCGGAGGCCGCACGCTCCCCCGCCGTCGGCGACAGTGCGACGAAGGCCGCGGTCAGGAAGAGGTAGGACCCGAGGCCGACGGCGAGGGGGAAGACGAACTGCATCGCCGTGGCCCCAGGCAGTGCCTCGCCGGAGGGCGTGACCCGCACGCTCACCGCGAACATGCCGGTGTAGTGCATGCTGCTCACCGCCGCTCCCATGATCAGCGAGGCGAAGGTGACGGCGAGGGGCGAGCTGATGTGGAGCGCCGCCCACAGGGCCGCCGTGGCCGCGGCGACGGCGATGAGGACGGAGAGCCCGACGCGCGACGGGTCGTAGCTCACGTCGCCGTGCAGGCGCACGGCCGCCATGCCCAGGTAGTGCATGCTGGCCACGCCGAGACCCGTGGTGAGCCCACCGAGCAGGAGTGCCCGCCCGCGGTCGCGGCCGTAGCCCACCGCGAAGACGCCGGCGCAGACGACGATCATGGCGACGAGAAGGCTCGTGAGGGTGAGCGGCACGTCGTAGCGGATGTCGGTGCCGTGCACCCGGAAGCCGAGCATGGCGACGAAGTGCATCGTCCAGATGCCCGTGCCAATCGCCGAGGCCGCGGTGAGGAGCCAGTTGCGGCGCGCCCGCCCGGTGGCGGCGAGGGCGCGTACGGTGCAGCGCAGCCCG
Organism: Streptomyces ambofaciens ATCC 23877; assembly: GCF_001267885.1. NCBI lineage: Bacteria > Bacillati > Actinomycetota > Actinomycetes > Kitasatosporales > Streptomycetaceae > Streptomyces > Streptomyces ambofaciens. The sequence goes on from NZ_CP012382.1 coordinate 1,274,287, forward strand.
AGGGCCGCGCCGGTACAGGCCATCGCGTACGACAGCGCGGGGGTCAGCCAGCCGAGGGCGGCGTGGTCCAGGTGTCCCATGGCCCCGGGACGCTAGTCCTGGAAAGGGCGCACAACGGGGGCGCATTTCGAAAGGTGTTGCTAACTGACACAGAGAAGCGCTGGAACGATCGCGTCACGCTCGAACGTGCGCGCTGGAGCGTCATCCCCGCGCTTGAGGGATCATGCGGGGCATGAGCGACGACCACACGCACGTCCAGGAGTTCTTCGGCGCCCGCGCCGCCGACTGGGACAGCCGGTTCCCCGACGACGGGCCCGCCTACGCGGCCGCGGCCGCCCGGCTGGGTCTGCGGGAGGGGGACCGCGTGCTCGACGCGGGGTGCGGTACCGGCCGCGCCCTGCCGTCCTTGCGTGCGGCCGTGGGGCCGTCGGGCCTCGTGGTCGGGGCCGACCTGACACCGGCGATGCTCCAGGCCGCCGTACGGGCCGGGCGGGACCGTGACGGGCGGTTGCTGCTGACCGACGTCGCCGCGCTGCCGCTGCGGTCCGGTTCCCTCGATGCCGTGTTCGCGGCGGGTCTCGTCGCACACCTGCCCGATCCCGCGCGCAGTCTGCGGGAGTTGGCGCGCGTCGTGCGTCCCGGCGGTGTGCTGGCGCTGTTCCACCCGATCGGGAGGGCGGCGCTCGCTGCACGGCAGGGGCGGCAGATCACACCGGACGACCTGCGCGCCGAGCCCCGTCTCCGCCCCTTGCTGGCGGATTCCGGGTGGCGCATGACGTCGTACGTCGACGAGGACGACCGCTTCCTGGCGCTGGCCGTGCGCGAGGACTGACCGCTCAGCTCCGGCCCGCGACCTCGGCCGCGAAGACGTCGGGCCGGTCGAGCATCACGTTGTGTCCGGCCCCCGGCACGGTCACCACGCGCACGCCCGCGTCCTCCAGCGCCTGGCGGCCCGCCACTTCTCCGCTGAGTTCGCCCTGGAGGTACACCCGGTCGACCGGCAGCCCTTCGAGAAGGGCGCGCATCACGGGTTGCGATCCCCGGCGCAGCCCGACGGCGGAGCGGTGCAGGGCCCGGGGGTCGGCCAGCCGCATCGTCGCCGCCCACGGCGGTCCGACGTGCTCCAGTACGCGCGCGAAGCCGCGGTCGACGAAGTCGTCCTCCTCGTAGGCGGCGATGCCGCTGCTGCCCGCGGTCGGTGGCGGGCAGGCGTCGAGATTGGCCTCCGTGAGGACCAGGCGGGAGACCAGCTCGGGCCGCCGGTGGGCGAGGACGACGGCGACGGCGCCCCCCATGCTGTGGGCGATCAGCTCGGCTCCGGACAGTCCCGCCTCGTCCAGCGCGGCGGCCAGCGCGTCGGCGTGGTCGTCGAGGGTGTAGCCGAAGCGCTCGGGCCGGTCGCTGATGCCGTGACCGGGCAGATCCACGAAGAGGCTGCGCCGTCCCGCCAGTTCCGGGCGCGCCGCGATGTGCGCGTGGTACACGGACGAGATCGAACCGAGACCGTGCACGTACACCCGCGCGGGTTCCTCCCCCGGCGTCTCCGTCCAGCGGATGCGGCTTCCCTCGCCGTCGAACCGTGCCTCTCTCATTCCGTCCTCCCTCGATGGGCCGCAACTGTCGCCGCGCTCCCGAGGAGAATACATCGGAACCGATGTATAAGACGGACGGAGTATCGGATGCCCGATGTACAGCGGCCGTACGCGAGAATGCGAGCATGCTGGAGCTCTCCATCCTCGGATTCCTGTACGACGCCCCCCTGCACGGCTACGAGCTGCGCAAACGCATCACCGCCCTGACCGGGCACGTCCGGCCCGTCGCCGAGAGCACGCTCTACCCCGCCATCAAACGCCTGGAAGCGGCGGGCCTCCTCGCGCGCGCCACGCAGCCCGGCGCCGTGGCGGCACCACGTCACGTCCTGACCCTCACCGAGGAGGGACGGCAGGAGCTGCGCCGTCGGCTCGCGGAGCCCACGAAGCGTGACATCACCGACGAGAACCGCTGGTTCACGGTGCTCGCCTTCCTCCGGCACCTGGACGACGCCGGCGCCCAGGCCGCCGTGCTGCGCCGCCGGCTGGCCTTCCTGGAAGAGCCCGCGAGCTTCTTCTACGACGGCGACCGGCCGATGCGCGCCGAGGAACTCGACGACCCCTTCCGGCGTGGTGTTCTGACCATCGCCCGAGCCACGTCCCGGGCCGAACTCGGCTGGCTGCGCGAGACCATCGACTCACTCGACGGGTGACGCGCCGATCTGCCGGACCGGGCAGCCCCGGACCCCGGGGGTGGGGCGAGTGCCCAGCTCCGCCAGCCGGTAGCCGTCCGGGTAGCCCTTGATCTCCCGGTTCTGCCGGGCGTGGTGCGGGGTACGCCTCGGGGGCATCAGGCGGACCGCGCGCCCGCGCAGACGCACCGCGCGGCGCACGATCGCGCGGCTGGCGGCGCTCGGCGGCGTGTACCGGAAGGCACGCAGGAGGGGCTCGTCGAGCAGGGCGAGGGTGCCGGTGCGCAGGAGCGGCGCGAGGGGACCGGGGTACCAGGAGGCCATGAGGTCGAGTGTGCCGTCGGCGACCCGGCGCGCCTCCTCGTCCCAGGCGAAGTGGGCCTCCTCGTAGGCGTCGAGGCAGGCCTCGAACTCCTCGTACGAGGTGGGAAGGTCCTTGATGCCCATGTGCCGCCCCAGCGTGCGGTAGTGGACGACGGAGGCGACGGTCTCGTGGCGCGACAGCCTGCGCCAGCCGTAGGCGTCGATCCAGCGTTTGGGCACCACCACGAAGGTGCACAGGACGTACCGCATGTCGTCGTTGGTGATGTCGTAGGCGCGGTGCATCTGGTTGATGCGCCGGATGGCCGTGCGGCCCTGCTCGCTGCCGAAGCCGTGCTCGACGACGGCGTCGAGCAGCAGCGCCGTGTCGTCGTACCGCTTCTGCGCCCGGTCCGTGAACTCCGTGGTCCGCGCCAGCAGTCGGCCGATGCTCGGAACGGCGTAGGTGCGGTACAGCGCCAGCTCGAGAGCACGGGCGAAGTCCCACGGGAACTCGTAGGCCGAGGCCAGCCGATAGATCTCCGAGGCCTCCTCGTAAGGGTCCATCCGCCGGATCTGCCGCAGCCGCTCGAAGCGCTTCACAGTCCTCGTCCCCTCCTGCCGTAGGAGGTTCAACTCTACGTCGATGGGGAGGAGATGGACGGTCACCGGTCACGGCACTCGGCAGGGGAGGTGGTCCGCTTGTTCGGCAGGATCCGCGGGACCTGGGGCAGATCTCGCGCCGCCCGGCGCGCTGAGAGGAAGGACGGAGGGGAGCCGCGTGCACACAATCTCTTCGAGGCTGCCGCCGCCTACGTCTCGGCATCCGCGGAGGACGACCAGGAGGGCATCGACGAGGCGGCGGGCTGGGTGTCGCCGGAGGCCCTGTCGTTCGGGGTGAACGAGCTGGCCTGCCGGGCCGTGATCGCGCTCGCGCGGGAGCGCGGCGAGTCGCCGAGGGACGTGGCCCGGGCCCTTCTGGGGCTGCCCGCGACCTGACCCGACCGTCCGGGACAGGTGGTCGATTCGCCCCCGTCCAGCCGGAAAGCTGCAGCTCGGGTGCGTCTGGGAGTCGTGACAAGGGCTTCCCGGTCGCACTAGGGTGCGCGCCATTGGACCAACCGATGGGGAGGCTGGGATGGCCGGGACGGACGAGGACACCGTCGCCGCCGCGGAGGATGCGCTCTACGTGCTCACGGCGGTGCTGCTGACGCCGGCGAAGTTTCCGAGTGTGCTGGGCGACGACTACGTGGAGGCGTGTGCGGCGCTCGGTCTCCCCCCACTGGCCGACGGCTACGGCCTGGTGCTCGGCCAGGACGGTGACGGTGCCCGGTGGACCGTGGTCATCGACGATGCGTCGCTGGTCGCCGTGGCCGTAGCGTCCTGGGACTGCGGGATGGAGTACGACCTGTCGCCGGACGAGCGTACGGTCGTCACCGCGCTGCCCGGCTGGCCCCTCGCGGTCGCCGTGGCGGCCCCCGGCGTGCCCGCGCCGCACGATCCCGGCCCCGAGTCCGCCGACCAGCCCGCGCTGACACCGCCGGACACGGCCGTGTGGGGGCCCGCGCAGCGACGTCTGGGGGCCGACGAGATCGCTTCGCAGTGGGCCCGGTGGCGGGAGCAGATCGACGACGCGGACTTTCCCGCGCCGGACGGCGGGCCCGGCGCGGGCAACGGCGCCCCGGAGAACGGCGCCGACAGGGGCCGGGCCTCCGTCGCCGGCGAAGGGCCGCCGGCCGGCGCCGCGGACCAGGCCGACGCCGCGGACGGAGCCGGCGGCACCGACCGAGCCGGCGACGCGGGCCAGGCCGGCACCACGGATCGAGCCGGCACCTCGGACCAGGGCGATGCCGCGGGTCGGGACGATGCCGGGCTCCCCGGGCACAGCGGTGTCCGGCGCGTGCTCGCGGAGGCCCGCGCCTACATCGACACGCCCCCGCCCCTGGGCCGGGTCCGTTCGTCGTTCGCGACGGGGGACGCGCGGACGCTGCGGGCGGACGGTCCCGGCTGGTCGCTCGTCGCCCGAACCGACGACATCGCCTTCATCCTGCTCGACGAGGAACCCGGCGAGGTTCTGCCGGTGGGACGGGGGCCGTCGCTGCCCGGGCTCCTGGAAGCCCTCGACGAAATGGCGGTACGGCCGAGCTGACCGGGTACCGGAGAGCCCGGCAAAGCCGAAGGGCTGCGCCGGGCCGTCTTCGGCCTCCATGCCCGGCCCTTCCCTCATGTGGTTCCAGCACATGGATACGGCCGCGGCGGGCCCGCACGATGGGGCACCCCTGAGCCCCTCCCGTCGCGCCTGGAGTCCCTGATGCGTCTGCCCCGTGGTGTCCCGTTCCTCGCCGCCGTCCTCACGGCGGTCACGCTCATCGGGCCGGCCCCCGCGGCCGCGACGGCCGCCGAAGGGGGACACTGCTCCCGCCAGGACCGTGTGCGGGTGCCGGGCGCGGCCCTCCAGCGCAGCGCCTGTCTGGACGATCTCACCACCACCGGGCTCGCGGGCACCCCCTACACCGACATGGCCGACCAGGCCGGGCTGACGGCCCTCGGCACCCGGGCTCCGTCCGGTGTTCCCGGCGTCCAGGTCGACGGCTACTTCCCGGACTCCTCCCGCTTCAACGCCACACACGGCTGGCGGCACGACGCGCAGTTCGTGATCCGGCTGCCGGACCACTGGAACGGCGGCCTCGTCGTCACGGGCGCGCCGGGCACGCGCAAGCAGTACGCCACGGACAAGGCGATCTCCGACCGCGTCCTCGCGCAGGGATACGCGTACGCCGCGACCGACAAGGGCAACAGCGGTGCGGACTTCTACCGGGACGGCACACGGCCCGGAGACGCGGTCGCCGAGTGGAACACGCGCACCACGCAGCTCACCCGTGCCGCCCGGCGGGTGGTCGCCCAACGCTACGGACACGCACCGCGTCGCACGTACGTCACCGGCATCTCCAACGGCGGCTACCTCACCCGCTGGCAACTGGAGAACCACCCGGAGCTGTACGACGGCGGCGTGGACTGGGAGGGGGCGCTGTGGACCGCGGACGGCCCCAGCCTGCTCACGTCCCTGCCGGTGACGGTGGCCCGGATGTTCGGCGAAGCGCGGGAGGAGGACCTGTACACGGCGGGCTTCGCACGCGGCTCCGCGTTCCTGTGGCCGTACCACGAGAAGGCCTACTGGGGACTGACCCAGAAGATCTACCGCGCCGAGTTCGACCCGGGCTACGACCCGCGCTGCCCGGGGCCGACCGCCGGGTCCGCGCCGGAGGAGATCCTGGCGCCGTGCCCTTCCGACTCGGCGTACGACTACACGGCACGTCCCGCCTCCGTCCACCGCGCGGTGGCTCGGGTCGCCCTGACCGGACGCGTCACGAAGCCCCTGATCACCCTGCACGGCGATCTCGACGCGCTACTGCCCAAGGCCACCGACTCCGACGTGTACGCCCGCATGATCGACGCGAGCGGGCGTGGGACCTTGCACCGCTACTACACGATCCAGGGCGGCACCCACGTCGACGGGCTGTACGACACCCACCCCGACAAGCTGCGACCGATCCTGCCCTGCTTCCGGTCGGCGTTCGACGCGCTGACGGCGTGGGTGGAGCGGGGCACCCCGCCGCCCGCGGACCACACGGTCGGCATGCCCGCGGACGGCGACGTGGTCGACTCCTGCCCTCTGGAGGAGCCGGCCGCGGGGCGGCGGCGCTAGCGCCTCATCGGCCTATCTCCTTGCGCGTCGCACGGCGCAGCCTGCGCCGCTGCGAGGGGTCCAGGGTGAGGTACGCGGCGGCCGGAACTCCCAGAACGATCAGCAGGGCGGCCCACCAGGGCAGCCAGATCAGCAGGATGAGCCCGACCGCCACACCGCCTGCCGCAACCTTGGCGTTCTTCGACATGATGTCGCCTCCTTCGCGGCCACTGCCGCTCTCTGTCCTGAAAACGGGCCCGGGCTCCCGGCAGTTCCGTACGGCGCCCCTGAGACGTCCCTGAGACCGGACCCCTACGCGACCCTGAGAACCCGTCGGTGTGCCCGCCACCACCGCGTCACCGTCCGGTCGGCGACGACGGGGCGACGGTGACGGGGTGGCCTCGGGGCCCTCACCCGGGCACGTCGTCCGAGATGTCGTCCGGAGCAGCCACTCTCCTCCTCGAAAGTGTCCCAGGCCACACCCGAGGCGCATCCCACAGCCATGGAAAGCATGTATGCTCTGCGATCGCGCCTCCGACTAGTCAAATTTGAGGAATACATCATCGCTGCACGGACCGCTCCCCCGGTTGCACCCTCCGCGTTCTCCGCACTCGCCCACTGCTGTGCCGTCTTCCTGCCCGGTGACCCCGCCCGCACCGGCAGCGTCGCCTTCTGGCTTCCCGACACCGAGGATCCCCCGGCCGTCGCTCCGGATCTGCCCACGGAACGGCTGACGGTCGTGCTGCCCGACGGTGACGGTGTGCGTCCGGTGAGCGTGTCGGCGGTCCTGCTGCCGGTGCGGTCGGCCCTGCCGGTCCTCACGCGCGCGCGTGTCCGCGCGGACGGCCATCGGGCGACGGAGTTCTGGGGCGCGGTCGCCGTGGAGGCACTCCACCTCGTGGCGCGCGGGCTCCTGCTGCCCGGTCTGTCCGCGACCGATCACGAGGCCTGGCGCACGGGCCCGCTGCGCGGCGACGACGCCGAGCGGATCCGGCATCTGGCGGCCGCCATGCCGCCCGAGGCGCACGCGGTACCGATCGACGGCGTCGAACCCCTGCGGCTTCTGGACCCGGAGACGCTGGTGCGCGCCTTCCTGGACGCCGTCGCCGACACCGTGCCCCGCTCCCCCGCCGCCGAGCTGGTGACGGCCGGCCCCGCCTACGCCTCGCGGGAGCCCCGGCGGATGCCCGAACTGCGCGAGTGGGCCGCCGACGTCGCCGCGGGACACGACGCGGGCGTACGCCTGTCACTGCGTGTCGAGGTGCGGGGGCTGTCGGCCTCGGCGCCCCAGGGGGCTCGGCCGACGTTCCGGGCCGTGCCCCAGGTGCACAGCGTGAGCGATCCGGCGCTCGTCGCGGACACCGCCGAGGTGTGGGCCGGGACCGTGGGCGCCGCGTTCGGCACCCGCGCGCGGCTGGACGCCCTGCTCGCGCTGCGCCGTGCCGCCCGGGCCTGGCCCGCGCTCACGCCGCTGCTGTCGGCCGCCGTGCCGGACGCGGTCGAACTCGCCGACGAGGAGGTCACGGAGCTCCTCGGGACCGGGACCCGGGCGCTCGCCGGCGCGGGGGTCGACGTGCACTGGCCGAGGGACCTGGCTCGTGACCTGACCACCCAGGCGGAGATCGGGCCGCCCGAGGACGCGTCGGCACCGCGCACGGCCTCGTCCGACGCCGGCCCGTCGTTCCTGTCCGCCGACGCGCTGCTCGCCTTCGACTGGTCGTTCGCCCTGGGCGGCCAACGGCTCACCCGCGAGGAGCTGGAGCTGCTCGCGGAGGCCAACCGCCCTCTGGTGCGCCTGCGCGACCAGTGGGTCCTCGTCGCCCCGGAGGAGGCGCTCCGCGCCCGTAGCCGCCAGGAGCACAAGGTCACGCCCGTCGACGCGCTCGCCGCGGCCCTCACGGGCTCGACGGAGTTCGACGGACGCCGCGTCGAGGTGCGCCCCACGGGATGGCTGGCCGACCTGCGGGAGCGGCTCGCCGATCCCGAGGGGCAGGACGCCGTGGCCCAGCCCGCGGCGCTCGACGCCACGCTGCGCGACTACCAGCGACGGGGCCTGAACTGGCTGGTCCGCATGACGTCGTTGGGTCTGGGCTGCTGTCTCGCCGACGACATGGGTCTCGGCAAGACCATCACGCTGATCGCGCTGCACCTGCACCGACAGACCGACCCGGCCGCCGCCGGACCCACCCTAGTGGTCTGCCCGACCTCCCTCATGGGCAACTGGCAGCGGGAGATCGAGCGGTTCGCGCCCGGCACGCCCGTGCGCCGGTTCCACGGTGCACGACGTGACCTGGCGGGCCTCCCGGACGGCGCGTTCGTGCTCACCACCTACGGCACCATGCGTCTGGACGCCGAACGGCTGGCCGCCGTGGGGTGGGGCATGGTCGTGGCGGACGAGGCACAACACGTGAAGAACCCGTACTCGGAGACCGCGCGGCAGCTGCGTTCCCTCGGCGCACGCGCACGTGTGGCGCTCACCGGCACCCCGGTGGAGAACAACCTCTCGGAACTGTGGGCGATCCTCGACTGGGCCACCCCGGGTCTGCTGGGGCGGCTCGGTACGTTCCGCAAGCAGTACGCACAAGCCGTCGAGGGGGGCCGGGACCCGGCGGCTGCGGAGCGGCTGGCGCGCCTGGTCCGGCCGTTCCTCCTGCGCCGACGCAAGTCGGACCCGGGGATCGCACCGGAGCTGCCGCCCAAGACGGAGACCGACCACCCGGTGTCGCTGACCGCGGAGCAGACGGGTCTGTACGAGGCGGTGGTGCGCGAGGCACTCGCGGAGATCGCCGGGGCCGACAGCATGGCGCGACGCGGCATGATCGTGAAACTGCTGACGAGCCTCAAGCAGATCTGCAATCACCCGGCCCAGTTCCTCAAGGAGGACCGGCCGCGGATCACCGGCCGCTCGGGAAAACTGGAGCTGCTGGACGAGTTGCTCGACACGATCCTCGCCGAGGAGTCGAGTGTGCTGGTCTTCACGCAGTACGTGCAGATGGCACGCCTCCTCGAACGACACCTAACCGCCCGCGGCGTGTCGTCGCTGTTCCTGCACGGCGGAACGTCCGTCACGGCACGGGAGTCGCTCGTGCGGCGTTTCCAGGACGGTGAGGTCCCCGTGTTCCTGCTGTCGCTGAAGGCGGCGGGCACCGGACTGAACCTCACCCGCGCGGAGCACGTCGTGCACTTCGACCGCTGGTGGAATCCGGCCGTCGAGGCGCAGGCCACCGACCGTGCCTACCGCATCGGCCAGACCCGCCCCGTGCAGGTGCACCGGCTCGTCGCCGAGGGGACCGTCGAGGACCGCATCGCCGCCCTGCTGCACCGCAAGCGGAAACTGGCCGACGCCGTGCTGGGAGCGGGCGAGGCGGCGCTCACGGAGCTGACGGACACGGAACTCGCCGACCTGGTCGAGCTGCGAGGGGGTACGCGATGACACGGTACGACGACGACGCGGAACGGACGTTCGCCGCGCTGCCGCCCGCACAGGGACGGGCCTTCGCCCAGACCTGGTGGGGCCGGTCCTGGCTGAAGGCACTGGAGGACGCGGCGTTGGACACGGCCCAGGTGAAGACGGGCCGTCGGCTCGCGCGCGCGGGAGCCGTCGGGGCGGTGTCCGTGCGGCCGGGCCGCATCACCGCCGTCGTCACGGACCGGGACCGTACGGCGCACCGGGCCGACGTCCTGCTCGAGAAGCTGTCCGACGCCCAGTGGGACCGCTTCGTCGACTTGGCGATCGAGCGATCCGGACATGTCGCGGCGCTGCTGGACCGCGACATGCCGCCGCACCTCGTCGAGGACGCCGCGACCGCGGGGATCGACCTGCTGCCGGGCCTGGGCGACCTGGAGCCGGAGTGCGACTGCGGCGCCTGGGACCACTGCGGACACACCGCCGCGCTCTGCTATCAGGTCGCCCGGCTGCTGGACCAGGACCCCTTCGTGCTGTTGCTGATGCGGGGCCGCGCGGAGAGCACCGTGCTCGACGCCCTTCAGACGCACGGCGGGGCACCCGCGCAGGAGAGCGCCGCACGTCCGGCGGGTGTGGATGCCGCCGAGGCCTACGCGGCGGGTCACGTGCTGCCTCCGCTGCCCGCGCTGCCCGTTCTCCGGGAGGGGCCGGGCGTACCGCCGTCCCTGGAGACCGAGGCGGTGCCACCGGCCGGTGTCGACCCGGTCGCGCTGGCCCATGTGGCCTCACAGGCCGCGGTGGAGGCGCACCGGCTGCTCGCCGAGGCCTTGCGCGGCGAGGCACTGGGCGACGGGCAGGCCCTCCAGGCCGCGTACGCGGAGCCGACCGCCTCGCAGGACGCGGTACGGCTGGCCGCCGGCGACCCCGGACCGGAGGTGTTGCACCGTCTCGGGGAGGGCTCGGGACGCGACGCGGCGGAACTGGCCGTCGCCGTCCGCGCGTGGCGGCTCGGGGGCGCGGCCGCCCTGTCGGTACTCGAGGAGGAGTGGACGCCGGAGGACGAAACGTTCGCACGCGCGCGTGCCGCTCTCGGGGCCGCCTGGGGCGAGGAGGAACGGCCCTCCCTGCGGGCACGGGCCAACCGGTGGACCGCCGTGGGCGCGCCGTATCAGCTCCGGTTGGACCGCGACGGCCGCTGGTGGCCGTACCGGAGGGAGCGGGGTCGTTGGCTCCCGGTGGGCAGCCCGGCCCAGGACCCGGCGACGGCTCTGGCCGCGGCGGCACTTGCGGCGGACGAGGAGACGGCCTGACGTCCGCCCCGGACATCGGGAGGGGCGGGTGACCGAGCGGCTCCGGCCCCGCCCGTGAACAGGGGGGCCGGAGCCGTCTCTCAGCGGACTGACCACTGGGCGACGGTTTGGCGGACGGACCACTGGGTGGACGGACCACTGGGTGGACCGATCACTGGGTGGACCGATCACCGGGTGGAGCGACCGCTGGGTGGAGCGACCGCTCAGCGAGCGCCGAGAAGGTGGTCCATGGCGAGCTGGTCGAGGTGCTCGAAGGCCATGCCGCGGGCGGCGGCCTCGTCCACGTCGAAGGTGTCGTACGCGGTCGGGTCGGCCAGCAGGGCCGCGAGACCGTCCTCGGCGGTCGGTCGGGCCAGCTCGTCCAGTCGCGCCGCGGCGAGCGCCTCCTGCACCTGCGGGTCGGCACGGAAGGCGGCCGCCCGGTCCTTGAGGATGAGGTAGTTGCGCATGCAGCCGGCCGCCGACGCCCACACGCCGTCGAGGTCCTCGGTCCGCGGCGGCTTGAAGTCGAAGTGCCGCGGCCCCGCGTACCCGGCCCGCTCCAGCAGGTCGACCAGCCAGAAAGCGGCCCTCAGGTCACCCGCGCCGAACCGGAGGTCCTGGTCGTACTTGATACCGGACTGGCCGTTGAGGTCGATGTGGAACAGCTTGCCCGCCCACAGCGCCTGTGCGATGCCGTGCGGGAAGTTCAGCCCCGCCATCTGCTCGTGTCCGACCTCCGGGTTCACGCCGTAGAGCTCCGGCCGCTCCAGCCGCTCGATGAACGCCAGCGCGTGTCCCACCGTCGGCAGCAGGATGTCGCCGCGGGGCTCGTTCGGCTTGGGCTCGATCGCGAACTTCAGGTCGTAGCCCTGCTCGGTGACGTACTCGCCCAGCAGGTCGAAGGCCTCCTTCATCCGGTCCAGCGCGTCCCGCACGTCCTTGGCCGCGCCGGATTCCGCACCCTCCCGGCCGCCCCAGGCGACGTACACGCTCGCGCCCAGCTCCACCGCGAGATCGATGTTGCGGATGGTCTTGCGCAGCGCGTACCGGCGCACGTCGCGGTCGTTCGCGGTGAAGGCACCGTCCTTGAACACCGGGTGCGTGAACAGGTTCGTCGTCGCCATCGGCACCTTCATGCCCGTCGCGTCCAACGCCTGCCGGAACCGCTTGACGTGCTCCTCGCGCTCGGTGTCGCTCGACCCGAACGGGATCAGGTCGTCGTCGTGGAACGTGACCCCGTACGCGCCCAGCTCGGCCAGGCGCCGTACCGACTCCGCCGGGTCCAGCGCCCGCCGGGTGGCGTCGCCGAAGGGGTCCCGGCCCTGCCAGCCGACCGTCCACAAACCGAACGTGAACCTGTCCTCGGGAGTGGGCTGGTAGTTCATTCCGCGGCTCCTCACTCGCTGCCGATCACTTGCTGCCGACTATTTCGTCATGGCGCTTTACAAATTAGTATGCACACACGCTCCTGGGAAGGGACAAGGTGTCCCCCGACGCAGAACGAGCCGTCCAGTCAGATCCCGCAGAGCCGCGGAAGAGGGAGAAGCCCGATGTCAGCAGCCGAGGGTCCGCTCGTCGTGGGCGTGGACACGTCCACCCAGTCCACGAAGGCACTGGTCGTCGACGCGGCCACCGGCCAGGTCGTCGCGAGCGGCCAGGCACCCCACACCGTGTCCTCCGGGGCGGGCCGCGAGAGTGATCCGCGTCAGTGGTGGGAGGCGTTGCGCGAAGCGCTGGCCCAGTGCGGCGACGCCGCTCGGGAAGCGGCCGCGGTGTCGATCGGCGGACAGCAGCACGGACTCGTCACCCTGGACGCCCAGGGAGACCCGGTGCGCCCGGCCCTGCTGTGGAACGACGTGCGTTCGGCCCCGCAGGCCCGCCGTCTGATCGATGAACTGGGCGGCCCCAAGACGTGGGCGGAGCGCACGGGCAGTGTGCCGAGTGCCTCGTTCACGGTCACCAAGTGGGCCTGGCTGGCCGAGCACGAGCCGGAGGCGGCCCGCGCGGTGAAGGCCGTCCGACTCCCCCACGACTACCTCACCGAGCGCCTCACCGGTGAGGGGACCACCGACCGCGGCGACGCGTCCGGCACCGGTTGGTGGGCGTCCGGTACGGAGTCGTACGACGAGGACATCCTCGCGCGCGTGGGGCTCGATCCGGCGTTGCTGCCCCGCATGGTGCGGCCCGGCGAGGTGGCCGGCACCGTGCGCGACGGTCACGGCCTGCCGTTCTCCAAGGGCACCCTGGTCGCCGCCGGCACCGGTGACAACGCGGCCGCGGCACTGGGCCTCGGGCTCCGTCCCGGCGCACCCGTGATGAGTCTCGGCACGTCCGGCACCGTGTACGCCGTGTCGCGGCGCCGGCCCGCCGACCCGACCGGCACCGTGGCGGGCTTCGCCGACGCACGCGGCGACTGGCTGCCGCTGGCGTGCACCCTCAACTGCACGCTCGCCGTCGACCGCGTCGCGGCCCTGCTGGGCCTGGACAGGGAAGCCGTCGAACCGGGCACCGACGTCACCCTGCTGCCCTACCTGGACGGCGAACGCACGCCGAACCTGCCCCACTCCTCCGGCCTCCTGCACGGACTGCGCCACGACACCACCGCCGGCCAGCTGCTCCAGGCCGCGTACGACGGCGCGGTGCACTCGTTGCTCGGGGCACTCGACCTCGTCCTGGACTCCGACGCGGACACCTCGGAGCCCCTGCTGCTGATCGGCGGCGGCGCCCGCGGGACCGCGTGGCAGCAGACCGTACGGCGGCTGTCGGGCCGGCCCGTGCAGATCCCCGAGGCGAAGGAGCTGGTCGCACTCGGCGCCGCCGCACAGGCGGCCGGCCTGCTGACCGGTGAGGACGCGGCGGCGGTCGCCCGGCGTTGGAACACGGCCGCCGGGCCTGTGCTCGACGCCGTGGAGCGGGACGAGGCGGCGCTGACGAGGATCTCCGGGGTACTCTCCGACGCGGCACCCCTGCTGGAGCGGACTGCGGGAACCCGCTGAGGACGCGTTCCCGCGGGCGCGCCGCCCACGGGGAACCCCGTCACCGGGCCGTTCCCGGGCGACGCGGCCCACTCGGGGCGTCGGGTGTGCGCCGGGGTGGACCGCGACCTGGGCGCCCTACCGGAGGCCGTGCCCGCGGTCGGTCGCCGACGGAGTCCGCTCCGCGGGCGACGGTGCGATGGCCGACGGACAGCACCGGGGATCGCGCGGGCGGTCGCCGGCCCGCGACGGCGGGCGTACGACGACGACCGCCGGCCCGCGTCGGCGGGCCTGTGGCGGGGACCGACCGAGGACCGACCGAGACCGAGCAAGGACTGACGGAGGCATGACCGCACCCCCGCACGAAGACCGTCCGGCACGCGCCGGGCGCCCGCTGCCGGACACCCAGCAGGGCATGCGTCGCCGCAACCTGGCCCGGGTGATGCACACCGTCAGCGCCGAGGGCCCGCTGTCCCGAGCCGCCGTCGCCTCACGCATCGGGCTCACGCGAGCCGCCGTGTCGACCCTGGTGGACGAGCTCATCCGCTCCGGACTCCTGGAGGAGCTGGGGCCCGAGCGGCCCGGCCGGGTGGGGCGGCCCGGGTCGGCGCTCGGCGTCAGCGCACAGGGGCCTGCGGGCATCGGTGCCGAAGTCGGCGTCGACCACCTCGCGGTCTGCGCCGTCGACCTGCGCGGCCGGGTGCGGTCGCGGGTCGTGCGGTACGGCAGCAACCGGGGCCGTTCGCCGGAGCCGGTGGTCGAGCAGCTCGACGGTCTGGTACGTCAGGTCGTGTCGGAGGCCGAGTCGGAGGGGCTGTGGCCCGCTGGTCTCGCGGTGGCCGTACCGGGTCTCGTGGCACGGGACGCCCGGACCGTCGTACGCGCTCCGAACCTGGACTGGCACGACGCCGACCTGGGTGCCCTGCTGCCCGCGGACCTGCCGCTGACCGTGGACAACGAGGCCAACTTCGGTGCACTCGCCGAGCTCTGGCTCGGTGACGGTACCCCGCGGGACTTCCTGCACGTGTCGGCCGAGATCGGCATCGGTGCCGCGGTGGTCGTCGACGGACGGCTGCTGCGCGGAACCCGAGGTTTCGCCGGCGAGCTGGGCCACGTACCGGTGCGACCCGACGGGCCGGAGTGCGCCTGCGGCGGGCGCGGGTGCCTGGAGCAGTACGCCGGCGAGAAGGCGGTACTGCGCGCGGCCGGGGTGGAACCGGGCGAGGACCGCGTCGGACTGCTCGCGGGGCGTGCGACGGAGGGCGACGAGGCCGTGCGGCGGGCCCTGAGCGACGCGGGCAGGGCGCTCGGCATCGCGCTGACCGGCGCGGTGAACCTGCTGGACCCCGAGAGCGTGGTGCTGGGCGGGGCACTGGCCGGGCTCGCCCCCTGGCTGCTGCCGTCACTGCGCGACGAACTCGCCCGGCGCACGGCCGGCCCGGCCTGTCCGGTCAGCGTGTCGGAGTTGGGCCCGCAGGGTCCGCTGCTCGGCGCCGCGCACTCGGTGGTGCGAGCCGTCCTGGACGACCCGGCGGTGGTGGCGGAGCGGGCCTGAGCCCGCCCCAGGCGTTGGCTCCTCGCCGGCCGGCCCGAACCCCGATCGCCCCCGCCGCCGACGTTCCACGGCTGCGGCTGCGGCTGCGGCTGCGGCTGCGGCTGCGGCTGCGGCTGCGGCTGCGGCTGCGGCTGCGGCTGCGGCTGCGGCTGCGGCTCAACGAGTACGGGAGTCGGCGGGCCCGCGTCGTCCTCGTCCGCACGCCCCCCACTCCCCTCCGCCCCCATCCCTTGCCGCACTCTCTTCACTCGATCGAGTGAGCGCGATGTCCACAAGAAGGCGCCCGTCCACGGAACGGCGCGGCGCCCTACTGCGCAATCCCCGCTGCCCGTACGGTGATTCGCACCGGCACATCTCACGCAAGGCGACGGCCGTCTCCCTCACCCACCCCCACCGGGCCTCGGGCCCCACCCATCCCACGAAAGGGCAGACCCCATGGAAAGGGAAAGGACAACACCTGTTCCGACCAGGCGGCGGCTCCTGAAGGGCGCCGCGCTCGCCGCCGTCCCGTACACCCTGCTCTCCGGTACCCGGGCCGCCGCCCGGCCCGCCGCCGTGGACTACCCCTTGGCCGAGTGGCAGCCGTCGAGCGCCTTCAACTACACCCCGTCGAGCCGCCCTACCACCTACCCCGTCGACCACGTGGTCGTCCACGTCACGCAGGAGACGTACGCCGACACCCTCGCCATCTTCCGCAACCCGGAGAAGCAGGTCTCCGCGCACTACGTCGTCCGGTCCTCCGACGGGCACGTGGCCCAGTGCGTCCGGGAGGCGGACGTCGCCTGGCACGCGGGAAACTGGGACTACAACACCCGCAGCATCGGGATCGAGCACGAGGGGTGGGTGGACCGGCCCGAGTACTTCACCAACGCCCTGTACGAGGAGTCGGCCCGGCTCACCGCGGCGATCTGCACCAGGTACGGCATCCCCAGGGACCGCGCCCACATCATCGCCCACCATGAGGTACCGGGCAGCGATCACACGGACCCGGGGCCCCTGTGGGACTGGACCCGCTACATCAGACTGGTCAACTTCGCCTGACCAATGGCCTGTTCTTCGGCCGATGTTCCCGTCCGGGTGATCCTGCCGGTCGAAACGGTTGTCCGCGCCTGCCCGCGGAGTGACGATGTCCCCCACCGCACCACTCTCCGGGGAGGCCGAGTTGACCGATTCGTGGCTGGCTCTGGAGCCGGGGACCGACCCCGTCGAGCGCGCGCGGACGCTGCGGCGAGCGCACGAGACCTTCACCGAGGCCGGGACGGTGCCGCGCCCCGTACGCCCCGTGGTGGCGGAGTCGTGGCGGCGCTCGGTCAGGGCGGGTGTCGGCCCGGACAGCACCGCGAACGTGGAACTCATGGACGGTGACCTGGGCGCCTACCGGGCCGAGCATCCGCTGGCGCGGGTGATGCCGCTGATCCGGGAACTCCTGGGCGCGTTCGCCGCCGACGGCGAGCATCTGCTCGCCGTGTGCGACGCGCACGGCAGACTGCTGTGGGTCGAGGGCCATCCGGCCACACGGCGCAGTGCGGGGCGGATGAACTTCGTGCCCGGTGCCCGCTGGGCGGAGTCCGCGGTCGGGACGAACGCGCCGGGCACGGCGATGGCGGTCGGCCGTCCGGTCCAGGTCTTCGCGGCCGAGCACTTCGTCCGACGGGCCCAGCCGTGGACGTGTGCGGCGGCTCCGGTGCACGACCCCCGCACCGGGCGGGTGCTCGGTGCGGTGGACATCACCGGCGGGGACGGTCTGGCGCACCCGCACAGTCTGGGCTTCGTCCAGGCGGTCGCGCGTGCCGCGGAGTCGCAGCTGGCGCTGCTGACCCCGGAGCCAGCGGCGGCCCGGACGGCTCAGCTGACCGCGCTGGGCCGTGACGAGGCCCTGCTGAGCGCGGAGGGTCGCAGCGTCAGGCTGAGCCGGCGGCACAGCGAGTTGGTCGTGCTGCTGGCCCATCATCCGGAGGGCCTCACCGGCGACGAGTTGCTGTGCGCGCTCTATGAGGACGAGGCGGTGCCGCCGGTGACGCTGCGCGCCGAACTGGCGCGGCTGCGCGGGCTGCTGGGGCCGGGGCGGCTGGCTTCACGGCCGTACCGGCTCACGATGCCCGTCGACTCCGACGCCGCCGTGGTCGAGCGGCGCCTGCGGGCCGGTGCGGTGACGGCGGCCGCGACGGCGTACGCCGGACCGCTCCTGCCCGGTTCCCGGGCCCCGGCGGTGGCCCGGCTCCGGCGCCGCCTCGCCGACGGCCTGCGCGCGGCACTGGTCGCCCGCCGCGATCCCGACCTGCTGGCCGACTGGGCGCACGCGCCCTGGGGCGAGGACGACCTGGACGTCTGGCGGGCACTGGTCGCGGTCCGGCCCACGGCTGCGGCCAGGGCCCGGCTGGCCGCACTGGAGTCGGAGCTGGCGGCGCCGGGGGCGTGGTGACCACCTGCCGGCCGCGACGGCCCGCCGGAGACGGCCACCGCCACGCAACGTCCCTGCAACGTCCCGCTTCCTAGCCTCGCGGGCGGAGCTGTCCAACGGCGGGCAGCGCTCGACGAGGGAGGCAGACAGGATGACCCGTTACGCGGCGCCCGGCACCGAGGGCGCGATCGTCTCCTACCAGTCGCGCTACGACCATTTCATCGGCGGCGAGTACGTGCCGCCGGCGCGGGGGCAGTACTTCGAGAACCCGTCGCCGGTGGACGGCCGGCCGTTCACGGAGGTCGCGCGCGGTACGGCGGAGGACGTGGAGCGCGCGCTCGACGCCGCGCACGAGGCCGCGCCCGGCTGGGGCCGCACATCGGTGACCGAGCGTTCCGACATCCTGCTGAGGATCGCCGCTCGTATGGAGGCGAACCTGGAGAGCCTGGCGGTCGCGGAGAGCTGGGAGAACGGAAAGCCGGTGCGCGAGACACTGGCGGCCGACATCCCGCTCGCCATCGACCACTTCCGCTACTTCGCGGGCGCGGTGCGCGCCCAGGAGGGCTCGATCGGCGAGATCGACGACGACACGGTGGCGTACCACTTCCACGAGCCGCTGGGGGTCGTCGCGCAGATCATCCCGTGGAACTTCCCGATCCTGATGGCGGTCTGGAAGCTCGCCCCCGCCCTCGCGGCCGGCAACGCGGTGGTCCTGAAGCCCGCCGAACAGACCCCGGCCTCCATCCACTACTGGCTGAGCCTGGTCTCCGACCTCCTGCCGCCCGGAGTCCTCAACGTCGTCAACGGCTTCGGCGTGGAGGCGGGCAAGCCGCTCGCGTCCAGCCCGCGGGTGGCGAAGGTGGCGTTCACCGGGGAGACCACCACCGGGCGGCTGATCATGCAGTACGCGTCGGAGAACATCAAGCCGGTCACGCTGGAGCTGGGAGGCAAGTCACCGAACATCTTCTTCGACGACGTCTGGGCGCGGGACGACGACTTCCGTGACAAGGCACTCGAGGGCTTCACGATGTTCGCGCTCAACCAGGGCGAGGTGTGCACCTGCCCGTCCCGGGCGCTGGTCCAGCGCGGCAACTACGCCGAGTTCCTCGAGGCCGCCGTCGCGCGTACCGAGCTGATCAAGCCGGGACACCCCCTGGACACCGACACGATGATCGGCGCGCAGGCGTCCAACGACCAGCTGGAGAAGATCCTCTCCTACCTGGACATCGGCCGCCAGGAGGGCGCCAAGGTGCTCACGGGCGGGGAACGCATCGATTACGGCGGCGAGTTGAAGGGTGGCTACTACGTTCAGCCGACGATCTTCGAGGGCCACAACCGCATGCGGATCTTCCAGGAGGAGATCTTCGGGCCGGTCGTGTCGGTCACGTCCTTCGACGACTTCGACGACGCCGTCACCATCGCCAACGACACCCTGTACGGCCTGGGCGCCGGCGTGTGGACCCGCGACATGAACACCGCGTACCGCGCGGGCCGCGCGATCCAGGCGGGCCGCGTGTGGACGAACTGCTATCACGCCTACCCGGCGCATGCCGCCTTCGGCGGCTACAAGCAGTCCGGGATCGGCCGGGAGAACCACAAGATGATGCTGGAGCACTACCAGCAGACGAAGAACATCCTCTGTTCCTACAGCCCTCGGAAACTCGGGTTCTTCTAGAGCCCCGAGTCGGGTCGCCGGGCGGCCACCCGCCCGCGACGGCCCGCGCCCCGGTCACGCGGACTCGCGCACCACGAGCTCGGGGTCGAAGATCACGGCGGTGGGCTCGGTGCGGGGCGTTCCCTCGATCTCCTCCTGGAGGAGCCGGGCCATCGTGGCCGCCATCTCCTCCATCGGCTGGCGGACCGTGGTCAGTCGTGGCTGGGAGGTGACCGCCGCGCTGGAGTCGTCGAAACCGACCACCGCCACGTCGTCCGGGATTCTGCGGCCCTGCTCGCGCAGGGCGTCACAGGCGCCCCGGGCCATCATGTCGTTGGCCGCGAACACGCCGTCGACACCGGGGTGTTCGGTGAGCAGACGGGTCATCGCCGCCGCACCGCTGGCGGCGGTGAACCCGCCCTCCGCGACCGGGACGCAGGGCTGGCCGTGCCGTTCCATCGTCTCCCGGAACCCGGTCAGCCGGTCCTGCGCCGCGGGCAGGTCCAGCGGCCCCGTGATCGTGGCGACGCGCCGGCAGCCACGCGTCAGCAGATGCTCGGCGGCCAGGCGCGCGCCTTCCCGGTGGGCCAGGTCCACGTACGTGACGGGGACCGGTGCGCTGGGGCGCGCGAAGAGTACGCAGGGCAGCCGCTCCGCCGCCAGCAGCGCGGGCAGGGGGTCCTCCGCGTGGGTGGAGAAGATCAGCGCGCCGTCCGCGCTCCCCTGCCGCAGGTACGCCGCCACCTCCCGGCGGGCCGCCGCGGTCTCGGCGAACATCAGGACCGGGTACATCGACCGCGGACGCAGGAATCCGACGACTCCGCCGACCACCCGGCCGAAGAACGGGTCGGTGAGCGCACGCGAGGCGAACGCACCCTCGTCACCGGGGTCGTCCGCCGCGCCGGAGATGACCAGGGCGATGGTCTGGGCGCGCCGGGTCACCAGAGCGCGCGCGGCGCTGTTCGGCGCGTAGCCGGTCCGCTCGATCGCGTCCCGGACCACTTCCTGGATGGCGGGGTCCACGTTGCGGACGCCGTTGACCACGCGGGACACGGTCGCGCGGGAGACACCCGCCTGCCTCGCGACATCTTCGAGCGTCGGGGGGCGTCTGATCATGCGGACACCCTACCGGCGCGTTCCACGGCCTGATCGGCGATGGGCGGACCGGCTCCGGTGGGACGTCACGGCCCGGAACCGGTCACCCCGACGCCGGTGCGCAGCTGCGGGTTTCCGGCCGACGGGCACGCATGCGCCTCGTACGCCCCGGTGCGGCGCGCAGGCAGTCGTGGGGCGGGCGATGCTGGGGGTGACCCCGGTGGGGGACCCCGGCGGGGGACGCCGGTGGGGGACGCCGGTGGGCGACCGTGAGGGGAACCTCCGGGGCGAGGGGCGGAGGTCGTGGATCGCGTCGGGGTTGACCCTCGACCTGGTCAAGGGCTCAGGGTCACGGATGTGGAGAACGAGATGCGCAGCATCGGGGAAACGGCCCGCGACAGCGGACTGGGCGTGAGCGCCCTGCGGTTCTACGACCGTGCCGGTGTGCTGGTCCCCGCCTGGGTCGATCCGGTGAGCGGCTACCGCTGGTACGCCCCGGAGCAGACCGACGAGGCCCGGCTGCTGGCCAGACTGCGGAGGGCCGGTATGCCGTTGGCGGACCTCCGGCTGGTGCTGGCCGGTTGGTCCGGGACGGACACGGACCTGGTGCGGGGTCTTCTGGAGACGCACCTGCGCCGTCTGGAACGGGGACTGGCCGACGCCCGCAGCGAGATCTCCGCGCTCCGAGCAATACTCGACCAGAGGGAGAATCCCATGCCCACGTCACCGCCCACCGCCTCCGTGCGGCTGTCGTTCCCCGCGCCGGCGCTGGCCGCCGCGCTGGACGCCGTCCGGTTCGCCGCCGGCACCGACCCCGGCCTGCCCATGCTCGCCGGGATCCTGTTCGACCTGGAGGGCGACTCGCTCCACCTCGTCGCCACGGACCGTTACCGGATGGCCGTGGCACGCGTGGACGCCGGTGCGCACGACGGACCGCGCGTCCAGGCTCTCGTGCCCGTCCCGCTCGCCGGCGCGATGCGCGCCCTGCTGAGCCACGACGAGCCGGTCGGTCTCACCGTGGGCGGTGACAGCGTGACGCTGGAGACCGGGGGCGGCCGGACGGCCGGGCAGTGCCTCGACCACGACTTCCCCGACTACCGTCGGCTCGTCCACCTGCCGTCCGGGCGGCGGACGCTCGTCGATGTGCCGGTCTTCCGCAAGGCACTGGAGTCCGGACCGGTCCGCACCGGCGAGGTGAGCGAGCAGGACGGCACGTCGCACGACCTCAGTGTGCTCCGGGTGGCCGACGACGGCACGGTGACGGTCCGCGAGGACGGTGACGACCACCCCGACGACTTCGCCGTGGACCGCGGGTACCTGCTCGAGGCGCTGGAGGCGGGCGGCCGGGAGCGCCTGGTCCTGGAGTTCGGCGCTCCCACGGCGCCGCTCGCGATCCGTCGGCCCGACGACGCGTCGACGTTCTCGCTGCTGATGCCGGTCCGCCTGGACGGCTGACGGCCGGGCACGTGTCGCGCCCCCCGTCGATGCCGACAGGCAGCCGCCGGCCCGGGCGACTCCGCCGGGACCGCGGCGCCCCCGACCCGGCCGGCACCCCCGACCCCGGCCGGCGGCCCTCCGGCCCGGGGCCGTCCCGGTCCCGGCCCGGCCGACCCCCGGTGCTGGTTCGCACCCTGACGCCCGCCCCGGCCCCGGACCCTGCCGGCCCGGATGCCGACCCACACCCCTCCGGAACACTCCGCGTCGGCGGAAGGACCACGGCGGTGCGCCGAGCATCTGGCCCTTGGGTCCTCTCCGTCGATGCGGGGGTGCTTCGCCAGTCCTTTCCTTGGATGGTGATTCTCCTGGGCCGGGCGGCTCGTACACTGCCGAAATGGAGGACCAGACGGCCACCGAGATCGGTGCACGTCCAGCGCCCGTCCTGCGGGAGTACGTCGACTCGTATGTCGGCTTCGACCTCCGCGGGCTCCCGACGGGGGTGCACTGCGGCCCGCCGAGCCGCGCGCTCACCGCGGTGATCAGCCTGTCGGAGCCCTTGGAGGTGGCGGCGGGCGTTGACGACGGGTCGCCGGTCACCCGATTCGACAGTCTGGCCGGCGGTCTGATGCGCCGGTCCGTCGCGATTCACCACGACGGACGCCAGCAAGGTGTGCAGATATCGCTGACACCGCTCGGGGGCCGGGCCCTCTACGGCATGCCCGCCGCCGAGCTCGCCCACCAACTGGTCCCACTTGACGAACTTCTCGGAGCGCTGGCCGTCGAACTGGTCGACCGGCTCCGATCGGCGACGACGTGGGCCGCGCGGTTCACCGTGCTGGACGAAGTGCTCCTGCGAGCTGTCGGCCGTGGCGCCTGCGGCGGCCATGTGCGCTGGGCGCGCCCCGAGATAGCCGAGGCATGGCGTCGCCTCGTCACCGCGCGGGGTTGCGTCCAGGTGGGTGCGGTCGCCGCGGAACTCGGCTGGAGCCGTCGGTACCTCACCGAGCGGTTTCGCGGGGAGGTGGGTCTGTCGCCGAAGACCTTCGCCCGCGTCCTGCGCTTCGAGCACGCGCACGAACTGGCGGCGGCGCCGGACCCGCTCCCGTGGGGTGATGTGGCAACCGTCTCCGGCTACGCCGACCAGGCCCATCTCGTCCGGGACTGGCGCGAGTTCACCGGCCGGTCGCCGACGGCCTGGCGTCGCGGCGAAGTCCTCCTCCAAGCCGGGTAGCCGCCGACCGTCCGCCCCTCGCGCCGGCTTCTCTTCCCTTTTCTTCAAGACCGCCCGAGCGCGGACGTGGACGATCGTCGGCATGAGACTCGTCAACCACGAACGCAATGCCGTGGACCTGCGGACCACCCCCGTGCACCTCGGACTGGAATCGAGAGCGAATCCCGTCGAGGGCTTCGCCTGGGACCCGGAGGTGCTCCAGGCCTACAGCGCCGCGGTCGCGGCGGACGGCGCCGAGGGCCGGATGGTGATGATCTTCGACGGCGACGGGCTCGGCGACCACTGGGAGAGCCACCCCGCAGGTGACGAACTGGTCGTCTGCCTCAGCGGATCCGTGACGGTCACCCGCGACGTGGACGGGGTGCCCGACCGCGTTCTGCTCGGGCCGGGCGAGGCCACCATCAACCCGGCCGGGGTATGGCACGTGGTCGACATGGAGGGGCCGACGTCCATCCTGGCCATCACCGCGACCCTCGGCACCGACCACCGTCCTCGGACCGACACCCGCCCGACCGAACGCGTCGGCACGCCCGGCCCGGAGGAAGCGCCGTGACGACACGCGTCGCGTGCCTCGGCGACAGCCTCACCCGCGCGCAGTTCAGCGTCGACTACCTGGATCTTCTCGGACGACGCCACCCTCCCGGTGACGTGCGGCTCGCCCGTTTCGGCGTCAACGGCGACTTCGCCCACAACCTCTTGCAGCGCCTCGATGCCGTCGTCAGGAACCCACCCGACGTGATCACCGTGTTGATCGGGACCAACGACGCCCGAGCGAGCCTTGCCGGCTACCCCGTCGAGCAGGCCATGAAGCGTAAACGGCTCCCTGCTCGCCCGTCGGAAGGCTGGTTCCAGCAGTGCCTGGGAGCCGTCGTCGCACGGCTGCGAGCGGAGACCGACGCGACGATCGGTCTGCTGTCGCTACCGGTACTCGGCCAACGACTCGACGGAGCAGCGGCACAGGCGTCGCAGGCGTACAGCCGGGTGATCGCCGAGGTCGCCGCCACCAACGCGGTGGCCTACCTTCCGCTCCACGAACGCCAGATCGAGGAACTGCGCCGAGCGGACCCGCCGCCGATTCCCTACCGGGAGGCGACGCCCGCAGCGGTCGTCGGCGTCCTCGTCCAGCACGCAGTGCTGCGCCGCAGCCTCGACACGATCTCGCGGCGGCGAGGTCTCGTGCTCACGACCGACCACATCCACCAGAACAGCCGCGGCGCCACCCTGGTCGCGGAGGTCATCGACGCCGTTCTGCTGCCTCGCAGCGCGTAGCCGGCTCCGGCGCCCGGACGGTCGGTCCCACGAACCCCGGCCCCACCCCGCCGAACCCACGACCTCCGGGTCCGCCCCTCCGAACCCACGATCTCCGGGTCCACCCTCGCGATCGGCCCGCCCAGCCGAGCGGGTCGCCGTAGTATCGAACGATCTCGTGAGGGGGAGGCGGACATGGGCAGACAGCGACCCGGTACGCCGACGCTGGAAGAGGTGGCCGCGCTCGCCGGCGTCGGACGGGGCACCGTCTCCAGGGTCATCAACAACGCGGCCGGCGTGCGGGATTCGACGCGCCGTGCCGTGCAGCAGGCCATCGCCGAACTGGGGTACGTCCCGAACCTCGCGGCCCGTTCCCTGGCCGGGCACCGTGCGGACGCCGTCGCGCTGGTGATGACGGAGCCGGACTGGCGGCTGTTCGGCGAGCCGTTCTTCACCGAGGTCGTCCATGCCGTGGGCGACGCCCTCACGGACACCCCGGTGCAGTTGCTGCTCACCCTGGTCCGTACGGACACCGAGCGGCAGCGCTTCGTGGAGTACGCCCGCGGCGGCCGGGTGGACGGCGTGCTGCTGATGTCCGTGCACGCCGAGGACCCGCTGCCCGACATGCTCGCCAAGGCGGGGCTGCCCACTGTCATGCTGGGGCGGCGTTCCGGCGACGAGAGCGTCACCTACGTGGACGCGGACAACACCGGCGGTGCGCGCGGCGCGGTCACCCACCTGCTGAACGGCGGCCGGACGACGATCGGCGCCATCAGCGGACCGCTCGACATGTACGTCGCCCAGTGCCGCCTGCGCGGGTACCGGGAGGCGCTGGAGCTGGCGGGCGTGGCGGCCAGGCCCTCGCTGGTCGTCGAGGGGGACGACTTCACGGAGGAGAGCGGCCGCCGGGCGACGGCCGACCTGATCGCCCGGCACCCCGAGCTGGACGCGGTCTTCGCGGCCTCCGACACGATGGCCGCCGGAGCGCTGAACGCACTGCGCGCGGCGGGCCGACGGGTCCCTCAGGACGTCGCCGTGATCGGCTTCGACGACTTCCACCCGGCCCGGCCCACCGATCCGCCGCTGACGACGGTCCGCCAGCCGCTGGAGGAGATCGGCCGCACGATGGTGCGGCTCCTGCTGGAGGAGATGGAGCAGATCGAGGAGTCCTCCGTCGCCTGGCGGCACGTCATCCTCCGTACGGAACTGGTGCTGCGCGACTCCGCCTGAAGCGCAGGGCGTCGGGAGCGCTCCCGACGACCGATACCGGGGTCGGCCTCCCACCTGGGGCTTCGAGATTTCTTCGACAACTCCCGCGCGCACAGTCTTGTCAGGAACATGAACCGCTTCTACAGTCCCCAATCAACCGGTAAGTGGGAGCGCTCCCATCAGTGGGGAGTTGGGAGCGCTCCCGCACCGGCCCCTTCCCCCCGCACCCTCCGGAGAGGCCCCCATGCGACCGTTACGGCCCCAAGTACGCACCGCGCGCGGCCTTCTAGGCGTACTCATCGCGACTCTCGCCGTCGTCGCGTCCCTGGTGACCGCGGCGGCGCCGGCCCAGGCCGACACCACGATCTGCGAACCGTTCGGGACGACGACGATCCAGGGACGCTACGTCGTCCAGAACAACCGCTGGGGTACCAGTGCCACCCAGTGCGTCACCGCCACCGACACCGGTTTCCGGGTCGGCCAGGCCGACGGCTCGGTGCCGACCAACGGGGCACCGAAGTCGTACCCGTCGGTCTTCAACGGCTGTCACTACACCACCTGTTCGCCGGGCACCAACCTTCCCGCCCGGCTCGACACCATCTCCGAGGCACCCTCCGGCATCTCGTACGGCTATGTCGGCAACGCCGTCTACAACGCCTCGTACGACATCTGGCTGGACCCGACCCCCCGGACGGACGGGGTCAACCGGACCGAGATCATGATCTGGTTCAACCGGGTGGGCCCGATCCAGCCCATCGGCTCACCGGTCGGCACGGCCACCGTCGGCGGACGGACCTGGGAGGTGTGGACGGGGAGCAACGGCGCCAACGACGTGCTGTCCTTCGTGGCCCCGTCGGCCATCACCGGCTGGAACTTCGACGTCATGGACTTCGTCCGGGCGACCGTCGCACGCGGGCTCGCCGAGAACGACTGGTACCTGACGAGTGTGCAGGCGGGCTTCGAGCCGTGGCAGAACGGCGCCGGCCTGTCCGTGAACTCCTTCTCCTCCTCCGTCGTGACCGGCGGCGACCCGGGCGATCCCGATCCCGGCAACCCCGGCGAACCGGTGGCGTGCACGGTGACGTACGGGACCAACGTCTGGCAGAACGGCTTCACCGCGGACGTCACCGTCACCAACACCGGACAGGCCCCGGTCGACGGTTGGCGACTCGCCTTCACCCTGCCCTCCGGCCAGCGGATCACCAACGCCTGGAACGCCTCCGTCACCCCGTCGACGGGCTCCCTCACCGCCACCGGCTTGGGGCACAACGCCCGGATCGCACCCGGCGGCAGCCTGTCGTTCGGCTTCCAGGGCACCCACAGCGGGGCGTTCGCCGAGCCGGACGGTTTCCGGCTGAACGGCACCGCCTGCGCCGCGT
This sequence comes from Streptomyces ambofaciens ATCC 23877, assembly GCF_001267885.1. Classification (NCBI taxonomy): domain Bacteria; kingdom Bacillati; phylum Actinomycetota; class Actinomycetes; order Kitasatosporales; family Streptomycetaceae; genus Streptomyces; species Streptomyces ambofaciens. The sequence goes on from NZ_CP012382.1 coordinate 1,301,375, forward strand.
CGTAGCACCGCGCGGGGCCACCGTCCCCCTCGCCCGTCCGGACGAAGCGCGTTCCCGGACGGGCGAGGGGTTCCACCGTGCGCCCATCGCGCACCCCCTCCGACAGCGGGCTCGATCGTCCCCTCTGATGGTCATGCCTTGATCATCACCGACCGGAAGACTCCGTACCGGAAACAGGAGATCCCATGGCTCGACGCAGCAGATACATCTCCCTGGCGGCGGTAATGGCCACCTTGCTCAGTGCGCTCGGCGTGACCTTCCTGCTCGGACAGGGGCGGGCCGAGGCACACGGCGTGGCGATGATGCCCGGCTCCCGTACCTATCTCTGCCAGCTGGACGCCAAGACCGGCACCGGCGCCCTGGACCCGACGAACCCCGCGTGCCGGAGCGCCCTCGACACGAGCGGTGCGACGGCGCTGTACAACTGGTTCGCCGTCCTCGACTCCAACGCGGGCGGACGCGGCGCCGGTTACGTGCCGGACGGCACCCTGTGCAGTGCCGGCAACCGGTCCCCGTACGACTTCAGGGGCTACAACGCGGCCCGCTCCGACTGGCCCCGGACGCACCTGACGTCCGGTTCGACGATCCAGGTGAACTACAGCAACTGGGCGGCCCACCCGGGTGACTTCCGGGTCTACCTGACCAAGCCCGGCTGGTCGCCCACGTCCGAACTGGGCTGGGACGACCTGGAGCTGATCGAGACGGTGACCGACCCGCCGCAGCGGGGCTCGGCGGGTGCCGACGGGGGGCACTACTACTGGGACCTGGCGCTGCCCTCGGGACGGTCGGGTGACGCCCTGATCTTCATGCAGTGGGTGCGCTCGGACAGCCAGGAGAACTTCTTCTCCTGCTCCGACGTCGTCTTCGACGGCGGCAACGGCGAGGTGACCGGCATCCGCGGTTCGGGCGGCACGCCGACGCCGACGCCGACACCGACCACGCCTCCGACCACTCCCCCGCCCACCCACTCCGGTTCGTGCATGGCCGTCTACAACGTGGAGAACTCCTGGAGCGGTGGCTTCCAGGGCTCCGTGGAGGTCATGAACCACGGCACGGAGCCCCTGAACGGCTGGGCGGTGCAGTGGAAGCCGGGCAACGGGACCACGCTCGGCGGCGTGTGGAACGGCTCGCCGACCCGCGGCACCGACGGCACGGTCAAGGTCCGGAACGTGGACCACAACCGCGTCGTCCCACCGGACGGCAGCGTGACCTTCGGGTTCACCGCGACGTCCACGGGCAACGACTTCCCGGTGGGGACGATCGGCTGCGTGGCGCCGTAACACCTGACGGGGAGGCGCCGTGGCCGGTCCTGCGGCGCCTCCCCCGGCATCCTCCGCGTGCCCGCCGACCTCACGTGCCGGTTACGAATCGCTCAACCTCTGGTTGCGGGGCGGTGATCGGGCGACGATGGGGTCATGACTCTGGCCCAGCGCGCCCTTGAGCGGCTGCAAGCCTGGCCCGACCTCACGACGGGTCAGGCCAGTTGCGGAACCGGACGGGCGCTGCGCTCCGTCCGCGACGAGATAGTCCACTTCCACTCGGACCGGGACGTGGACCTCCACCTGACCCACCGGGCCATCCAGCGTTTCCAGTACGACCTGGGCGGCTCCAGCGCCATCCGCATGGTCCCCGGCTCGCGGTGGGTGACCGTGCACCTGGACTGCGACGCCGACGTCGACCTGCTGCTGAGCCTGGTGAGCATCGCGCTGAAGGCCCACCAGACCAGGCCCCCCTCCGACCTGCCCTCGGGCTGCAACTTCCGCCGGGTCACGGTGCTCCCCCGGACCGCGGCCGGGGACTTCTGAGGCATCCGACGGCGGAGCCCCCCGACTCGGAGGGGCGCCGCCGTTCCGTTCCTCAGTGCTCCGCCGGCCGGTCCGCGGTGCGCCGGATGCCGGCCGCGGCGAGCACGGCGCCGAGCACACAGAGCGCGCCGGTGACGACCACCGCCGCGTGCACGCCGTTCATGAAGGCCTGCCCGCTGCCCTCCACCACGGCCGCCCGCAGGCCGGCCGGCATGTCGCCGGAGACGGGCGCCACGCCCATCGCCACGGCGTCCTTCGCCTCCCGCAGACCGTGGGCCATGGCCGGGGGCACGCCCGCGCCGGTCAGTTCGCCGGTGAGGGTGGAGCCGACCTTGCCGCTGATCAGGGAGACGAGCACGGACGTACCGAGCGCACCGCCGATCTGCAGGGTCGTGGCCTGCAGACCGCCGGCCACACCGCCGTCGCGTACGGGGGCGTTGCCGACGATGGCGTCGGAGGACGCGGACATCACCATGCCGACGCCGAGGCCGAGCGCGATGAACGGCGGCCACATCGTGGCGTAGGAGGAGTCGGTCTGCCAGGTGAGCATGCCGAAGCAGGACGCCGCCTGGAGCAGCATGCCCAGCGGCATGGTCAGCCGGGGTCCGAAGCGCTGGGTCAGGGCCGCGCCCAGGGGCGAGGCGACCAGCGAGGCGAGGCTGAGCGGGAGTGTCCGCACCCCCGCCTCGACCGGCGTGAAACCGCGTACGTTCTGCAGGTAGAGCATGACGAAGAAGATCACGCCGAGCATGACGAAGAAGTTCAGTGCGGTGATGATCGCGCCGATCGTCAGCGCACGGTTGCGGAACAGGCGCATCGGCAGCAGCGGGTGCTCGACCCGGGTCTCGTACCAGCCGAACACGAGCAGGAGCACGAGTCCGGCGGCTACGGCGCCCAGGGTGCCGGCGGACGTCCATCCCCAGGTCTCGCCCTTGACGACGCCGAAGACCACGGCCAGCAGGCCGAGGGCCAGCAGGACGAGGCCAGGGATGTCGAAGCGTTCCCGGCCGGCGGCGTTGCGGCTCTCGGGGAGGACCAGGGCGCCGAAGACGATGGCGGCGATGCCGATGGGGGCGTTGATGTAGAAGACGGACTCCCAGTTGACGTGCTCCACGAGGAGGCCGCCGACAATGGGCCCGAGTGCCGTCGCGACGGCGGAGACCATGGCCCAGATGCCCACGGCCATGCCGAACTTCCTCGGCGGGAAGACGGACCGGAGCAGGCCGAGGGTGTTGGGCATCAGCAGTCCGCCGAAGGCACCCTGGAGGGCGCGGAAGGCGACGACGCCCTCGATCGACCCGGCCAGGCCGATGGCTATCGAGGCGAGGGTGAAGCCGGCGACGCCCACGAGGTAGTAGGTGCGCCGGCCGAACCGGTCGCCGAGCTTGCCGCCCAGGATGAGCGTGGCGGCGAGGGCGAGCAGGTAGGAGTTGGTCACCCACTGCAGCTGGGCGGTCGAGGCCTGCAGGTCGCTGCCGATCTCGGGGTTGGCGATGGCGACGACGGAACCGTCGAGCTGGACCATGAACAGTCCGAACGCGACCGCGAGGAGGGTCAGCCAGGGGTTGGACCGCAGGCGGCCGACCGCAGGCGGGGCGGTCGGGGCCGCGGGTGCGGCGGGGTGGTCCAGGGACGTGGGCGGCATGGGTGTGCCTTCTCTTCCAGGTTCAGGGGTGGTGCGTGGGGGCGGGGCGGCCCCCGGGAGCACGGCGGGCCGGCCGCGGGCACGTCGGCGTGCCCGCGGCCGGCGGGAATGCCCGGGCCCCGCCCGGTCAGCGGGCGGCGGGGTGGAGGTGCCGCGTCAACGCGTCGAGGGCGTCCAGGGCGGAGCCGAGCGCGCCCTGCTGGCCCTCGGTGAGGGAGGCCAGGGCGTTGCGGATGAACGCGGTCTCCAGGTCCCGTACCTCGGACACTCGCTCCCGGGCCGTGGCCGTGAGGTGGAGGTGCGCGACGCGCTTGTCGGCGTCGTCCTGCCTGCGCTCCAGGTCGCCCGTGTCGGTGAGCTGGGAGACCAGGGCGCTGACGTTGTTGGGCTTCATCAGCAGGGCCTCGGCCGCCTCACGCACCGTGGCGCCCTCGTGCTGGGCGACGAACCGCAGCAGGGCGAGCTGGCCCTCCGGGGGCTTGGGGTGCGGGTACTGGGCGGAGACCCGACGGTCCAGCGCCCGGTGCAGCGCGGGAAGGCATGCCGCGAGCCCGGAGGCCACACGGTCGATGTCCCGGCGAGGGGTGCTGGAGTCGGTCACCCGACGATATTAGCTATGTGAAAATAGGTATGTCAAAAGAGGTAATCTTGGGGAGGCGGTTCCCGACGTGGTGACGCGGTGCAACCCTCCCGCAACCTTCACCGTGCTGGTGTGGGGGGCATGCCCGACACATACGAGGAGACGCCCCGCGTGGCGGTCACGCCCGACGCGGCCGCACTGCTGCGGCGGCTGCGCGAGGCGCACGGTCCGCTGATGTTCCACCTGTCCGGCGGCTGCTGCGACGGCAGCTCCCCCATGTGCTACCCGGCCGGCGAGTTCCGCACCGGCGCGGCCGACGTGCTGCTGGCGGAGCTGGTGATCGACGGCGTCGAGGAGCCGGTGGGGTTCTGGATGTCGCGCAGCCAGTACGAGGCGTGGAGCCACACCCGGTTGATCGTGGACGTCGTCGCGGGCCGGGGCGGCGGCTTCTCGCTGGAGGCGCCCGAGGGGGTGCGTTTCCTCATCCGCTCCCGCCTCGTCGGCGCCTAGCCACCCGGGAGGCCTCGGCGCCCGGCCCGCCCGTCACGGTCTGAGGCTGCTGACGATGTCCGCCGTCGCGGTCAGGCCGCTGTTGATGGTCGGCGCGATGCTCGTGCCGGACAGATAGAAGCCGAGCAGCAGACACACCAGGGCGTGCGAGACCTTCAGCCCGCCGTTCCGCAGGAAGATCACCGCCAGGACGGACAGCAACAGCACCACAGAGATGGAAACGGCCATCGTCAACCTCCTCCGCCACGTCCACTTCGCGGCGTTCGGCCGCAAGTGTGGCGTAGCGGAGGGTTCGTCCGGGCGGCTGACCTGTCCGCCGAACGAGTGGTGTCCCGCGGTGTCGGCCGGCGCCCCGGGCCCGGCCTGGGCGTCCCGGTGTCCTACGCGCCCCGGTGGGCGTCGAGGAACGCCTCCAGGCCGGCGAGGTCGTCGGTGTTGAGGTGGTCGACACCGGCGGCGAGCAGCTCGGTCCACACGGCGTCCCGGGCGGGCCCCGCCAGGTCGGGCGTGGCCCAGAACCGCACCCGCTGCCCGCGGGCGTGTGCCGCGCCGACGAGGTCCCGCAACCTGCGCCGCTCGGCCGCCGGGAAGGCGCCCACGCCCTGCCAGGTGAAGTTGAGCGTCCAGTTGTCGCTGATCAGCGGGACGAAGGAGGCCGGCGCGGAGGTACCGAGGTCCTTGAGGCGACCGTCGTAGAAGGCGTGGCGGGTGCTCTGCGCCTCCATGGGCGCACGGGCCGCCCGGTCGCCCGAGACCACCGCGGTGACCGCGCCGGGGAACACCCGTCCGTGGGCGTACGTGGTGAACAGATGCCGGTAGCGGCGCAGACGGCGGTCGAGTTCCAGGTACGTCGACGCCCCCTCGGTCTTGATGTCGATCAGGAGTTGCAGGGCGCGGCGGTCCCGTCGGTACACCCGGCCGTGGTGCGCGCGGACGCGGGCGGCGAGGGGCTCCAGGTAGAGGGACTCCAGGGTCCGGCCGGGATCGAGGTCCTCCGCGTCGTGTGCGACGAGGAGTTGGCCGCCGACCAGGTGGATGTCGGCCTCGACGCTGCCGAAGCGGTGGTCGAGGGCGTCCAGGAGGGGGCGGGCGTGCTCGTAGTCGTTGTGGGCGTGGGCCCGCCACAACGGGCGCGGTCCGGGCCTGCCTTCGCCGGCCAGCGCGGTGCCGGCGGGCAGGGCGACCGCGCCCGCGAGGGCGGTGCCGAGGGTGGTGAGGGCTCTGCGTCGGGTGGTGAGGGCCATGCTCTGCCTCCCTGGAAGTGCCGTACGGGACGCATGTGAGTATGGGGTCCCGACACCCTCGGGAAGCAGGGTCCTGCGCGGAGTTGGCCGGACTGCCGCCGCTCGTTCACTTCGGCGCAGCGGGGCGCACGGACCGTCCGCCCCGGTGGGACGGAGATGCCCGCCCCTGGCGGGACGGGCATCTCGCGTGCCGGATCGCAGCCGTCAGGGGGCTTGCAGGTCGACCAGAGCGGCCAGCGCCTCCCGGTGGGTCCCCGCCGTCCCGTACGCGATCGAGTCGGCCTTGGCCCGCTTCAGGTACAGGTGGACCGGGTGCTCCCACGTCATACCGATACCGGCGTGCAGTTGCAGCGCCTCCTCGGCGGCGTGCACGGCGACCTGGCCCGCGTACGCCTGGGCCACGGCGACGGCCACGTCCGTGTCCTCGCCGGTCGCCAGCGCGTCGGCGGCGTTGCGGGCCGCGGCGCGCAGGCCCGCGACCTCCAGCCACAGCCGGGCGAGCCGGTGCTTGAGCGCCTGGAAGCCGCCGACCTGCCGGTTGAACTGCCTGCGCTCCTTGAGGTAGCGGACGGTCTCGGTCAGCAGCCAGTCGGCGAGGCCCAGTTGCTCGGAGGCGAGCAGCCCGGCGCCCGCCCGCAGGGCCCGTCGTACCGCGGCCTCGGTGTCGCCCAGCCGGCGCCCGGTGACGCCGTCGAGGGTCACGCGGGCGAGTGGCCTGGTCAGGTCCAGGGACACCTGCGGGGTGACGGTGACCTCGGCGGCGCGGACCGCGTACAGACCTCCGTCGTCCGCCGGCACCAGCAGCACGTCGGCGACGGCCGCGTCGGCGATGCCGGTCAACTCGCCCCGCAGGGCGCCCTCTTCGAAGCGCACCCGGTCGATGTCGCGGCCGGGCGCGGTGTGCAGTCCGACGGCGAGTACCGCGATCGTCGTCGCGGACGCCAGGTCGCGGAGCAGGTCGTCGGCTCCGCAGCCGAGCAGGGCCTCGGTCGCGACCACGGCGCTCGTCAGGTACGGCACCGGAGCGACCGCGCGCCCCAGCTCCTCCAGCACCACGGCGACTTCCCGGTGGCCGGCGCCCTGACCGCCCAGTTCCTCGGGGATCAGGAGGCCCGCGAGGCCCATCTGCCCGCACAGCGCCTTCCACAGCGACACGTCGTGCGGCGCGGCCGACTCGGTCCGGGCGATGACGCCCGCCGGGTCGCAGTGGTCGGTGAGCAGGTCCCGGACGGCGGCGCGCAGCGCCTCTTCCTCCTCCGAGTAGAGAAGACCGGGTTCCGACTGTGCGCTCATCGGGCGAGGTCCTTCCATGCGACGTCCTTGTCGGTGCGCGGTTCGGCGGGCAGGCCCAGGACGCGCTCGGCGACGATGTTCAGCAGGACCTCGCTGGTCCCGCCCTCGATGCTGTTGCCCTTGGAACGGAGGTAGCGGTACCCGGCGTCGCGGCCGGTGAAGTCCACCAGTTCGGGGCGGCGCATGGTCCAGTCGTCGTACAGCAGGCCTTCCTCGCCGAGGAGTTCGACCTCCAGACCGCTGATCTCCTGGTTCAGGCGGGCGAAGTTCAGCTTCATACCGGCGCCCTCGGGGCCCGGCTGGCCGGCCACCAGTTGCTGGCGCAGCCGCACGCCGGTGAGCCGTGCGACCTCGGCCTCGACCCACAGACCGAGCAGCCGCTGGTGGAGGTCGTGGGTGCGCAGGTCGGGGCGTTCCCGCCAGGTGGCGGCGATCTTGCCGATCATGCCGCCCTCGCGGGGGATCGGGGTGCCGCCGATGGCCACGCGTTCGTTGTTCAGCGTGGTCTGCGCGACCCGCCAGCCGTCGCCGATCTCGCCGAGGCGGCGGGAGTCGGGGATGCGGACGTCGGTGAGGAAGACCTCGTTGAACTCGGCCTCGCCGGTGACCTGGCGCAGCGGACGGACCTCGACGCCGGGGTCGGTCATGTCGCACACGAAGTACGTGATGCCCCGGTGCTTGGGCACGGCCGGGTCGGTGCGGGCGATGAGGATGGCCCAACGGGCGACGTGCGCGCTGGACGTCCACACCTTCTGCCCGTTGACGACCCAGCCGTCACCCTCGCGCACGGCCCTCGTGCCGAGCGCGGCCAGGTCGGACCCGGCGCCCGGCTCGCTGAAGAGCTGGCACCAGACCTCCTCGCCCGTCCACAGCGGGCGCAGGAGCCGCCGCTTCTGCTCCTCCGTGCCGTACTGGAGGATGGTCGGGGCGGCCATGCCGAGGCCGATGCCGATGCGCCGGGGGTCGTTGTCGGGGGCGCCCGCGGCCTTCAGTTCGGCGTCCACGACGGGCTGGAGGGAGCGGGGGGCGGCGAGTCCGCCCAGGCCCTGGGGGAAGTGCACCCAGGCGAGTCCGGCGTCGAACCGGGCCCGCAGGAAGTCCAGGCGGTCCGTGGTCGCCGGCGGGTGCGCGGCCAGCAACTCCTTGGTGAGGCGGCGCAGTTCCGCTGCGTCGGTCATGCTGCGGCTCCCTTCTGAGGGACGACGGCCACCCGGCCGGTCGTCGTGCCGTCGGCGACGCGCTGCACGGCGTCCGCGGCCCCGTCGAGCGGTACCCGCTCGCTCACCAGGGGCTTGATCGCGCCCCGGGCGGCCAGCTCGGTCAGCTGCTCGTGGCAGTGCTGGACCAGCTTGGGGTTCTTGGTGTTGTACAGGCCCCAGTGCAGGCCGAGGACGGCGTAGTTCTTCACCAGGGCGTGGTTCAGCGCGGGGCTGGGGATCGTGCCGCTCGCGAAGCCGACGACGACGATCCGGCCCTCGAAGGCGACGACCTTGGCGGACTGGGCGTAGGCCTGACCGCCGACCGGGTCGTAGACCACGTCGGCGCCCCGGCCGCCGGTGGCCTCCTTCACGGCGCCGACGACGTCCTCGCCGTGCCGGTCGACGACCACGTCGCAGCCCAGTTCGCGGGCGACGGCCGCCTTCTCGGGGCCGCCGACGACACCGATGACGGTGGCGCCGGCGGCCTTGCCGAGCTGCACGGCCGCGCTGCCGACCCCTCCGGCGGCAGCGTGGACGAGCAGCGTCTCGCCGGCCTCCAGCCGGGCCCGGCGGTGCAGGCCGAACCAGCCGGTCTGGTAGCCGATGTGCAGGGCGGCGGCCTCGGCGTCGTCCAGCGCCTCGGGTGCGGGCAGCAGGGCGCGGGCGTCGGCGACCGCGTACTCGGCGAAGCCGCCGTGCGGCAGCGCCGGGTTGGCGAGGACGCGGCGCCCGTCCTCGGTCTCGCCGCAGATCTCCACGCCCGGCGTGAACGGCAGCGGCGGCCTGACCTGGTACTGGCCCCGGCACATCAGGGCGTCCGGGAAGTTGATGTTCGCGGCGCGGACCCTCAGCAGGACCTGGCCCTCGCCGGGGGTCGGCGGCGCCACGTCCGCGAGGCGCATCACCTCGCGCGGCTCGCCGTTCTCGTGCACCTGCCATGCCTGCATGCGGGGCCTCCACCGACTGCGTCGTCCGTCCGGGTCCACCGCATACTAAGCGGTCGCTTGCCGATCAGGGAACAGGTGGGCGCGGTCGCCGCCCGGGCCGCAGGTCAGGACCGGGTCGGTCGCGCCCGGACGTGCATCCGCTCCCCCTGCGGGCCGAACAGGCTGAGGAACTCGACCGGCCCCTCCCCCGTCGACCCGAACCAGTGCGGCACCCGGGTGTCGAACTCCGCGGCCTCGCCCGCCGACAGCACCACGTCGTGATCGCCGAGCACGAGCCGCAGCCGGCCCGAGAGGACGTACAGCCACTCGTATCCCTCGTGGGTCCGCGGGTCCGGTTCCTCCTTGCGCCGGGGCTCCAGCACCTTGAACGCCTGGAGTCCCCCCGGCTGGCGGGTGAGGGGCCAGTGGGTGCGGCCGTGGCGCTCGATCGGCTTGGCCCGCACCCGGGGGTCGCCGACCGGCGGGGCGCCGACCAGCTCGTCCAGCGGCACCTGATGGGCCTGGGCGATGGGCAGCAGCAGTTCGAGGCTCGGTCGGCGCAGTCCCGACTCCAGCCTCGACAGGGTGCTGACCGAGATGCCGGTGGTCTCGGAGAGCGCCGCCAGGGTCACCTCCCGTTCCTTGCGCACCTGGCGGAGCCTCGGCCCTACGCCGGCGAGAACGTCGTCTGCAGTGGTCATGCCCTTATTGCAGAACCGGCAAATGTATTTGTCAATCCCGGCGCGTTCGAGCGACCTTTTCCGTGGAGGTGGTCACCATGACCCGCTACAAGGACCCGTTCGAGAAGCAGCCGTCGGGGACGTACGACGTGGTCGTCGTCGGCGGCGGCGCGGCCGGGCTCTCCGCCGCGCTCGTCCTGGGCCGCTCGCGGCTGCGCACCCTGGTCGTCGACGCCGGTGAGCCGCGCAACGCGCCCTCGGACCACATGCAGGGCTACCTGACCCGCGACGGCATGCCGCCCGCCGAGTTCCTCGCGCTCGGCCGCAAGGAGATCGCGCGGTACGGCGTGGAGCTGGTCCGCGACCGGGCCGTGGACGCGACGCGGGGCGTGGACACGCCCCGAAGCGACGACGGGACCCGGGGCGACGACGCGGCCCGGGGAGCGGGCGTGGCCACGGGCGAGGACTTCGCCGTGGCGCTGGCCGGTGGCCGGACCGTGCACGCCCGTCGGCTGATCGTCACCACGGGGCTCAGGGACGAGCTTCCCGCGGTGCCCGGCGTCGCCGAGCGGTACGGCCGGGACGTGCTGCACTGCCCGTTCTGCCACGGCTGGGAGGTGCGCGACGAGCGCTTCGGAGTCCTCGCCACCAGCGCGCTCAGCGTGCACCAGGCGCTGATGGTGTCCCACTGGTCGGACGACGTGACCCTCTTCCTCGACACGGTCGCCGAGGACGAACTCTCCGACGAGGATCTGCGCCGGCTCGCGGCGGCCCGGGTGAAGGTGGTGCCCGGTGCGGTGGCCGGTCTGCGGGTCGAGGACGACCGGCTCACCGGGGTCCGGCTGGCGGACGGCACGGTGCACGACCGCTCGGTGGTGTTCGTCGCCCCCCGGGCCGTGCCGCAGACCGGTCTGATGGAACGGCTGGGCGCGGAGCTGCGGGAGACCCCGTTCGGCGCCTACCCCGTGGTCGATCCGACCGGCCTGACCACCGTGCCCGGCGTGTGGACCGCGGGCAACGCGATGGGCTTCGCCGAGCAGGTCGTCCACGCGGCGAGCGGCGGCTACCGGGCGGCGTCGGCCGTCGTCGGCGACCTGATCATGTCCCGCCTGGACGCGGCGGTCGCGGGTTAGGCCGGGTGGCGGGGTCACCGCGCGGTGGCCGGACCGCCGCCGGATGACCGGACCGCCGCCAGGTGACGGGGCCGCGGCCAGGTGACCGGTCCGCCGCGCAGTGACCGGTCCGCCGCGCAGTGCCCGGACCGCCGCGCAGTGCCCGGACCGCCGTGAAGTGACCGGACCGCCGTGAAGTGCCCGGTCCGCCGTGAAGTGCCCGACTGGCGGGTGGCGGGAACACCGCTAGGTCGCCCGACCGGCTCCGGGTGGCCAGACCGCCGCGAGGTGATCGAACCACCGCGAGCTGGCCGGACCCCCGCCGGACGGCGGGACCACCGCGGGGCGACCAGCCGCAGCCCGGCGGCGGGACCACGACGGAGGAGCCGAACCGCCGGCCGGTGACAGGACGACCAGCGGAGGAGCCGAACCCCCGCCCGGTGACAGGACCACCAGCGGAGGAGCCGAACCCCCGCCCGGCGGCGGGACCGCCGAAGGCCGCCCCGTCCGGCAGGGCCGCACGGCGTCGCCGGGTACGCGGGCGTCGCCGGGTACGCGGGCGTCGCCGACGGCGCGGCCGGGGGGGCCGCCGGACGGAAACCGGAGCCATCGGGGTGTGACCCCGTGCTTCCCGGTGCACCATGACTGCATGCTGCTCGCCCGGTTGGCCCAGGTGTCCCGGGAGGTCGCCGCCACCTCGGCGCGGTCCCGGAAGACCGCCCTGCTCGCGGAGCTGTTCCGGGAGGCGGAGGCGGCGGACGTGCCGGTGGTCATCCCGTATCTGGCGGGACGGCTCCCCCAGGGCCGGATCGGCGTCGGCTGGAAGGTGCTGAGCCGCCCGGTCACGCCGGCCGCCGGGCCGACCCTGACCGTGCGCGAGGTGGACGACCGGCTGACCCGCCTCGCGGCGGTGTCCGGCGCCGGTTCGCAGGCCGAGCGGGCACGTCAGGTGGACGAGCTGATGGGCACGGCCACCGAGGACGAGCAGCGCTTCCTGATCGGGCTGCTCACCGGCGAGGTCCGGCAGGGCGCCCTGGACGCGGCAGCCGTGGAGGGCCTGGCGGCGGCGACCGGCGCGCCCGCGGCGGACGTGCGGCGCGCGGTGATGCTCGCGGGCTCCCTTCAGACGGTGGCCGAGGCCCTGCTCGCCGACGGCCCCGGCGCCCTGGACGGCTTCCGGCTCACCGTCGGACGGCCGGTCCTGCCGATGCTCGCCCACAGCGCCTCCTCGGTCGCCGAGGCGATCGGCAAGCTCGGTGCCGCGGCCGTCGAGGAGAAGCTGGACGGCATCCGCGTCCAGGTGCACCGCGACGGCGCCACCGTACGCGTCTACACCCGCACCCTGGACGACATCACCGACCGGCTCCCCGAGGTCACCGCGACGGCCCTCGCCCTGCCCGGGGAGCGGTTCGTCCTGGACGGGGAGGTGATCTCCCTCGACGAGGACGGACACCCCCGCTCCTTCCAGGAGACCGCCGGACGCGTCGGCTCCCGCACGGACGTCGCCACGGCCGCACGGGCGGTGCCCGTCTCCGTCGTGTTCTTCGACGCGCTGTCCGTCGACGGCCGTGACCTGCTCGACCTGCCGCTCACCGAGCGCCACGCGGAGCTGGCCCGGCTGGTTCCCGAGCCGACGCGGGTACGGCGCACGCTGGTGCCCGGCCCCGAGGAGACACCGGCGGCGCAGGAGTTCCTCGCCCAGGCGCTGGAGCGCGGCCACGAGGGCGTCGTGGTGAAGGGCCTCGACGCCGGTTACAGCGCGGGCCGGCGCGGCGCGTCCTGGCTCAAGGTCAAACCCGTGCACACCCTCGACCTGGTCGTCCTGGCCGCCGAGTGGGGACACGGCCGCCGCACCGGCAGGCTCTCCAACCTCCACCTGGGCGCCCGCACCGCGGACGGCTCCTTCGCGATGCTCGGCAAGACCTTCAAGGGCATGACCGACGCCCTGCTGGCCTGGCAGACCGAACGTCTGGGAGAACTGGCCGTCGAGCAGCACGACTGGGGAGTGACCGTACGCCCCGAACTGGTCGTCGAGATCGCCTACGACGGTCTCCAGCGCTCCACGCGCTACCCGGCCGGCGTCACCCTCCGCTTCGCCCGCGTCGTCCGCTACCGCGAGGACAAGCGCCCCGAGGAGGCGGACACGGTGGAGACGCTGCTCGCCGCGCACCCCGGGGCGGCCCCGTGAGACGCAGCGCGGGCCTCCTCCTGCACCGCCCCACCGACCGGGGCCGCGAGGTGCTGCTCGGTCACATGGGCGGCCCCTTCTACGCCCGCCGGGACGCCGGCGCGTGGACCGTCCCCAAGGGCGAGTACGACCCCGCCGAACCGGCCTGGGACGCGGCCCGGCGCGAGTTCGAGGAGGAGCTGGGACTGCCACCGCCCGAGGGCGGGGCCGTTCCGCTCGGCGAGGTCCGGCAGGCGGGCGGGAAGGTCGTCACGGTGTGGGCCGTCGAGGCCGACCTGGATCCGGCGACGGTCGTCCCCGGCACCTTCCGCATGGAGTGGCCGCCGAGGTCGGGCCGGATCGAGGAGTTCCCCGAGCTGGACCGGGTGGCCTGGTTCCCGGTGGACCGGGCGCGCGAGGTGATCGTGAAGGCGCAGGCCGCGTTTCTCGACCGGCTGGATGAGCACTCGCACGGACGGAAGTGACGAGGAGCGACGAGAAGCTCGGGACGGTGCCGACGGGGCCCCGTCCGCGTTGCGGCACCCCACGCCGCGCGCCAAGGTCGAAGCACGAGTCAGCACCAGGGAGGTCGGCCATGCCCATCGCGACGGTGAACCCGGCGAACGGCGAGACGCTCAGGACGTACGAGGCCATGGGCGAGGAGGAGATCGAGCGCCGGCTCCAGCTCGCGGAGGCCACCTTCCGCACGTACCGGACCACGGGGTTCTACGAGCGGGCCGGACTGATGCGCCGGGCCGCCGACCTCCTGGAGGCCGATCAGAACGAGATCGGCAAGGTCATCACCACCGAGATGGGCAAGCCCGTCAAGCAGGCCCGCGCGGAGGCCGCCAAGTGCGCCAAGGCGATGCGCTGGTACGCCGACCACGCGGCGGAGCTGCTCGCCGACGAGGAGCCCGCCGAGTCGGACGTGAAGGACTCCGGCGCCTCCCGGGCCCTGGTCCGCTACCGGCCGCTCGGCCCGGTGCTCGCGGTGATGCCGTGGAACTTCCCGCTCTGGCAGGTGATCCGGTTCGCGGCGCCCGCCCTGATGGCCGGCAACGTGGGGCTGCTCAAGCACGCCTCCAACGTGCCCCAGACGGCCCTGTACCTGGAGGACCTGTTCCACCGGGCGGGCTACCCCGAGGGCTGCTTCCAGACCCTGCTCATCGGCTCGGCGGCGGTCGACGACATCCTGCGCGACGAGCGGGTGCGGGCCGCCACCCTCACCGGCAGCGAGCCGGCCGGCCGCGCGGTGGCCTCCACGGCCGGGGAGATGATCAAGAAGACGGTGCTGGAGCTGGGCGGCAGCGACCCCTTCGTCGTGATGCCGTCCGCGGACGTCGAGAGGGCCGCCGAGGTCGCGGTGACCGCGCGCACCCAGAACGCCGGGCAGTCCTGCATCGCCGCCAAGCGGTTCATCGTCCACACGGACGTGTACGACGCCTTCGCCGAACGCTTCACCGAGGGCATGCGGGCGCTGACGGTCGGCGACCCCATGGACGAGGGGACCGACGTCGGCCCGCTCTCCAGCGAGCAGGGCGTCGAGGACCTGGTGGAGCTGGTCGACGACGCGGTGCGCGGCGGCGCGGCCGTCCTGTGCGGAGGCGAACGCCCGGACGGTCCCGGCTGGTACTACCCGCCGACGGTCCTCGCCGGTGTCACCAGGGAGATGCGCATCCACCGCGAGGAGGCCTTCGGCCCGGTCGCCACGCTGTACCGCGCCGCCGACCTGGACGAGGCCGTGCTGATCGCCAACGATTCGGACTTCGGGCTCAGTTCCAACGTGTGGACGCGCGACGACGCCGATGTGGACCGTTTCGTCCGGGACCTGGAGGCGGGCGGCGTGTACGTCAACGGGATGACGGCGTCCCATCCGGCGTTCCCCTTCGGCGGGGTCAAGCGCTCGGGCTACGGCCGTGAGCTGTCCGGGCACGGAATCCGGGAGTTCTGCAACATCACCACCGTATGGCACGGAGCGTGAGCCTTCCGCGACTACGATCCCCTTTGTGAACCGCGAAGTGACCCTGCCTCTGATCGTCGACGACCGCGGTACCTTGCAGGTCGCCGCGTCCGACGTGAGCAAGCTGCTGCGCACGGTGGGCGGGAGATGGCTGCGGCTGGTGGAGGCCGGCGAGGAGAGTCTGGACGAGGACACGGTCGCGGCCCTCACCATCGAGCTGGCCAAACTCGCCGACCGGATCGACGTGGCCTGCATCGCCCACAGCAGCGGCCAGTCCTCCTGACGCCGCGCGCCCCGGCCCGCACGGGTCGGGTTCCCCGGGACGGAGCAGCCCGGCGGGAGAACGCCGCTCCCGTGAGTGATCGTGGGTGAACATCCCCGGGAAGGCGCACCCCGCTGCCCGGCCGGGGTCGAGACCTTCCGCGAGGCGAGAGCAGGCACGGTTCATGGCGACGTCGCGCAGACCCCCGGCCGCCGTCTCCGAGGACGTCGTCACGAGCGGAGAGACGCCGGGGCCGCACGCGGGCGCCCCGCCGGCCACCCGCGACGGCCCCCGGTCCCCCGGCCGATGGAGAACGGTGTGAGGCAAGCGTGAGCGAAGACACCCTCGACCGGGCCGAGAGCGCGCCGCCGGTCCGCGACTGGCCGGCCAACGACCTGCCCGGCACCGACTTCGACCCCGTCCTGCGCGCGCTGATGCGGGAGGGGCCCGTCACCCGCGTCTCGCTGCCCGACGGTGAGGGCTGGGCCTGGCTGGTGACCCGCCACGACGACGTCCGCCTGGTCGCCACCGATCCACGGTTCGGCCGCGAGGCCGTCGTGGACCGGCAGGTCACCCGGCTCGCCCCGCACTTCGTCCCGGCGCGCGGCGCGGTCGGTTTCCTCGATCCGCCGGACCACACCCGGCTGCGCCGCTCGGTGGCCGCCGCGTTCACGGACCGGGGTGTGGAGCGCGTGCGCGGTCGGTCGCGCGGCCTGCTCGACGAACTGGTCGACGCCATGCTGGAGGCGGGCCCGCCGGCCGACCTCACCGAGGCGGTGCTGGCCCCTTTCCCCGTCGCGGTGATCTGCGAGCTGATGGGCGTCCCGGACTCCGACCGGCACAGCGTGCACACCTGGACCCGGCTGGTCCTCTCCTCGTCGCACGGCGCGGAGGTCAGCCAGCGGGCCAAGCACGAGATGGGCGCGTACTTCGCCGACCTGATCGGAGCCCGGTCCGACGCCACCGGCGAGGACGTCGCCTCGCTCCTCGGTGCCGCCGTGGGCCGGAACGAGATCACGAGGGACGAGGCGGTGGGGCTGGCCCTGCTGGTGCAGCTCGGCGGTGAAGCGGTCACCAACAACAGCGGGCAGATGTTCTACCTGCTGCTGACCCGCCCCGAGCTCGCCGAACGCCTGCGCGCCGAACCGGAGATCCGGCCCCGGGCCGTCGACGAGCTGCTGCGCTGGATTCCCCATCGCAACGCGGTCGGGCTGTCCCGGATCGCCCTGGAGGACGTGGAGATCAAGGGGGTGCGGATCAGGGCGGGCGACGCGGTGTACGTGTCGTACCTGGCCGCCAACCGCGACCCGGCGGTCTTCCCCGACCCGGACACGATCGACTTCGCCCGCGGCCCCCGCCCGCACGCGTCCTTCGGCTTCGGCCCGCACTTCTGCCCCGGCGGCGCGCTGGTCCGGCTGGAGTCGGAACTCCTGGTCGGCACCGTCCTGGACCGCGTGCCGGGCCTGCGGCTCGCGGTGGCGCCGCAGGACGTGCCCTTCCGGAAGGGCACGCTGATCCGCGGCCCCGAGGCACTGCCGGTGACCTGGTGAGTGATCTCGCGGCCGCGCACGCCTTCGCGAACCCGGCGGTCGCGCGCGCCTTCGCGAACCCGACGGGCGGGCCCGCCGGGATGTCCTCCCCGGCGGACCCGCCCCGGTCCACGACACCTTCGGGGCGCCGCGAGCCGAGGACGTGAGGAAACAGCCGCCACCGGCACCGGCACCGGCCTGAACGGTCCTAGCGGATCGGCATCCCCGCCAGGGTTCGCGCGATCACCAGCCGCTGGATCTCGCTCGTGCCCTCGAAGATGGTGTAGATCGCGGAGTCCCGGTGCATCCGCTCCACCGGGTACTCCCGCGTGTAGCCGTTGCCGCCGAGGATCTGGACCGCCTGGGCGGTCACCTTCTTGGCCGTCTCGCTCGCGAACAGCTTGGACATCGACCCCTCGGCCGCCGTGAACGGCTTGCCGTTGATCGCCATCCACGAGGCCCGCCACACCAGCAGCCGCGCGGCGTCGATGGACGTCCGCATGTCCGCGAGCTGGAAGGCGATGCCCTGGTTGTCGATGATCGGCCGCCCGAACTGCTCACGGGTCTGCGCGTACTCCAGTGCCACCTCGTACGCGGCCCGGGCGGTGCCCACCGCCATCGCGCCGACCGCGGGACGGGAGGCCTCGAAGGTGGCCATGGCGGCGTTCTTGACCCGCTCGCCGCCCTTCCTGGCCTTCTCCCGGGCGCGGGCGAGGCGCGCGTCCAGCTTCTCCTTGCCGCCGAGCAGGCAGGAGCCGGGGACCCGCACGTTGTCCAGGACGACCTCGGCGGTGTGCGAGGCGCGGATGCCGTGCTTCTTGAACTTCTGGCCCTGGGACAGTCCCGGGGTGGCCGGCGGGACGATGAAGGAGGCGTGGCCCTTGGAGCCCAGCTCCGGGTCGACGACCGCGACCACGACGTGGACGTTGGCGATGCCACCGTTGGTGGCCCAGGTCTTGGTGCCGTTGAGCACCCACTCGTCCTTGGCCTCGTCGTACACGGCGCGCGTGCGCATGGAGGCGACGTCGGAGCCGGCGTCGGGCTCGGAGGAGCAGAAGGCGGCGACCTTCACGTCGTTGGCATCGCCGTACATCTGGGGGATCCAGGTGCCGATCTGCTCCTCGGTGCCGTTGGCGAGGACGCCGACGGCGGCGAGGCCGGTGCCGACGATGGACAGGGCGATGCCCGCGTCACCCCAGAACAGCTCCTCCATCGCCATGGGGATGCCGAGGCCGGTGGAGTCGAAGTACTGCTGGGCGTAGAAGTCGAGCGAGTAGATGCCGACCTTGGCGGCCTCCTGGATGACCGGCCAGGGAGTCTCCTCGCGCTCGTCCCATTCGGCGGCCGCGGGGCGGATGACGTCGGCGGCGAAGCCGTGCAGCCAGTCCCGGACCTCCTTCTGTTCGTCGCTCAGCTCCATGGTGAACTCGGCCATGTCCCCTCCAGTGACGCACGTGCATGTTACTTGCGGTAACACGAGTCTGTTACCGGCGGGTAGGAAAAGTCAACTCCCCGGAACCCGTCGCCCTCCCGTTCGATGTCCGGCGTCCCGTGGGTGTTAGTTTGCGCAGGCGTCACCGAACCAGCACGGGTGGGGAGAGCACATGAACACCACGCAGCGGACCGATCAGCAGCGGTCCGCCGACCGCAGACGGCGCGAGCTGCTGGAGGCCGCCGACCGGGTGGTGCTGCGCGACGGCCCGCAGGCCTCGATGAACGCCATCGCCGCCGAGGCCGGAATCACCAAGCCGATCCTCTACCGCCACTTCGGCGACAAGGGCGGACTCTACGCCGCCCTCGCGCAGCGGCACACGGACGCCCTCCTCGCCTCGCTGCGGGCCGCCCTGGACGCCCCGGCGGACCGCCGTGACCGCGTCGAGGCCACGCTGGACACCTATCTGGCGGCCATCGAGGCACGCCCGCAGGTGTACCGCTTCCTGATGCATCCGGCGGAGGGAGCCACCGCGCCGGGCGACCAGGCCGAGCAGGGTTTCGACGTCGGCAAGCACTCGGCGCCGCTGCTGCGCCGCATGGGCGAGGAACTGGGCACGGTCATCGAGGAGCGCCTCGACATGGGACCGGACAGCCGGCAGCTGTCCCGCGTGTGGGGGCACGGCATCGTCGGCATGATGCACGCGGCCGGCGACTGGTGGCTGGGCGAACGGCCCTGTTCCCGGGCCGAGTTGGTGCGCAGCCTCGCCGACCTGCTGTGGGGCCGGCTGGCCGCGGCCGGGGACAAGGTGGGCGGGCCCGGCTTCTGAGGTCCCGCGGACGGCCGCCGGGACGGTCAGCGGCCGGGGTGAGGGCGGGCGGGCCCGGCCTCCGGGGGCCCGGGGGCGCCCGCCGGGACGGTCCGGCCGCTCCAGGACGCCCGGGCGGCCCGACGGAGCACCTTGCGTCTGCGCCACCCCGTGAGGCGGTCGACGTAGATGCCGCCCTCCAGGTGGTCGCACTCGTGCTGGAGGCACCGGGCGAAGAACCCCGTCCCGCGCACGGTGACCGGCTCCCCGGTCACCGTGAAGCCCGTCACGACCGCCTCGTCGTGGCGTTCCGTACCGGCCTCCAGCCCCGGCAGCGACAGACAGCCCTCCGCCCCGCGCACCACCACCCCGCCGGTCTCGACGAGCCGGGGGTTCACCACGTGGCCGAGGTGGCGCTCGTCCTCGTCGTCCGGGCAGTCGTACACGAAGACGCGGACCGGCTCGCCGATCTGGTTCGCGGCCAGACCCACTCCGTGGGCGGCGTACATGGTCGCGAACAAGTCCTCCACGAGCGCCGCGAGTTCCGGACCGAAGTCCGTCACCTCCTCGCAGGGGGCGTGCAGGACGGGGTCGCCGAGGATTCTGAGGGGCCGGACGCGCCCGTGGACGCCCGGGATGGAGCCGTGTCGCATGGCGGCAAGAGTAAGGTCCCTGTGTCCCCCGGCGGCTCGCGCCCACCGTCGGAACCCGTGGCCGGTGCCGCGATTCGGGAGTGCGAACGGATCTCGATAGGCTGAGGTCCACACCACGTGGCCGTCAGGCTTCAGGCGCGGCGCGTACGCAAGGAGGATCGAGAACTGATGGCAGGCAACTCGGACCCGCTCACGCCCCGGGCCAAGATCGCCGTGACCGCGGGCAAAGCGGTCGCGGCGGCTTCGCGCGCCGCGGGGCGCGGCAGCGGTTCGGTGATCGGCGGCAAGGTCGCGCTGCGACTCGATCCCGACCTCCTGGCCCGGCTCGCCCAGCACCTGGATGTGACGCTGGTCTCGGCCACCAACGGCAAGACCACCACCACCCGGCTCATCGCCGAGGCGCTCAAGGCGGCCGGGCCGGTCGTGTCCAACGCGCTCGGCGCCAACATGCCGGCCGGCATCACCTCGGCGCTCGCGGGCGGTTCGGACGCCCGGTTCGGCGTCATCGAGGTCGACGAGAAGTACCTCGCGGGTGTCGCCCGGGACACCGACCCCAAGTGCATCGCGCTGCTCAACCTCTCCCGCGACCAGCTCGACCGCGCCGCCGAGACCCGGATGCTCGCCGAGAACTGGCGCGAGGGCCTGGCCGGTTCGAAGGCCGTGATCGTCGCCAACGCCGACGACCCGCTGGTGGTGTGGGCCGCGTCCTCCTCCCCCAACGTCATCTGGGTCGCCGCCGGGCAGATGTGGAAGGACGACGCCTGGTCCTGCCCGTCCTGCGGCGGTGTGATGCAGCGTCCGGGCGACGACTGGTTCTGCGGCGAGTGCGGCTTCCGGCGTCCCACGCCGAGCTGGGCCCTGTCCGGCGACCACGTCCTCGACCCGCACGGCTCCGCCTGGCCCATCCACCTCCAGCTGCCGGGCCGCGCCAACAAGGCCAACGCCGCCTCCTCGGCCGCCGTCGCCGCCGTCTTCGGGGTGCCGCCGCAGGTCGCGCTGGAGCGGATGTACCAGGTGCAGGCGGTCGCCGGGCGCTACGACGTCGTGCAGTTCCAGGGCCGCGACCTGCGTCTGCTGCTCGCCAAGAACCCGGCGGGCTGGCTGGAGACCTTCTCCCTGATCGACCCGCCGCCGACCCCGGTGATCCTCTCGGTGAACGCGCGCGGCGCCGACGGCACCGACACCTCCTGGCTGTGGGACGTGGACTACACCCGGCTGTCCGGCCACCCGATCTGCGTGATCGGCGACCGGAAGCTGGACCTCGCGGTGCGTCTGGAGGTCGCGAACCAGCAGTTCCAGGTGTGCGAGAACCTCGACCAGGCGATCCAGCTGTGCCCGCCCGGCCGGATCGAGGTCATCGCCAACTACACCGCCTTCCAGGACCTGCGCCGCCGCGTCGGCAACTGACCGCGAGACTTCAGGGGACTTTCGTGAGCGACAACCAACTGCGGATCGTCTGGATCTACCCGGACCTCCTCAGCACCTACGGCGACCAGGGCAACGCCCTCGTCGTGGAGCGCCGGGCCCGCCAGCGCGGCCTCGACGTGGCCCGGCTCGACGTGCGCAGCGACCAGCCGATCCCGACCTCCGGCGACATCTACCTGATCGGCGGCGGCGAGGACCGGCCGCAGCGGCTGGCGGCCGAGCGGCTGCGCCGCGACGGCGGTCTGCACCGGGCGGTGGCGAACGGCGCGATCGTCTTCTCCGTCTGCGCCGGCTACCAGATCCTGGGTCACGAGTTCATCAACGACCTGGGTCAGCGCGAGCCGGGCCTCGGCCTGCTCGACGTGGTCTCCACGCGCGGTGAGGGCGCGCGGTGTGTCGGCGACGTCCTCGGCGACATCGACCCGCGCCTCGGTCTGCCCCCGCTGACCGGCTTCGAGAACCACCAGGGCGTCACCCATCTGGGCCCCGGTGCCCGGCCGCTCGCCCAGGTCCGTTTCGGCAACGGCAACGGCACGGGGGACGGCACGGAGGGCGCGTACAACGACACCGTCTTCGGTACGTACATGCACGGCCCGGTGCTGGCCCGCAACCCGCTGATCGCGGACCTGCTGCTGAAGCTGGCCCTCGACGTGAACGCGCTGCCGCCGACCGACGACCGCTGGTACGAGGCGCTCCGCAACGAGCGCATCGCGGCTGCGCAGCAGCCTGCGTAGGCACCGCTGCGCAGCAGCCCGAGGCACCGCTGCGCAGCAGCCCGCGTGGATGCCCGTGCGGCCGGCCCGTCTGATGTGTCATCCGCACAGGTGAGCGGGCACGTCCAGTAGGCGGACGCACGGTTCGGTCTCGCCCCCCGATGCCGCTAGGGTGGCGGGGATCGAGCCGGACAGCGCGGTCCGGACCCGTGCCACGTTGAGAAGGTATTTCGGGCTATGCGCATTGGTGTCCTCACGTCCGGCGGCGACTGCCCCGGCCTGAACGCCGTCATCCGGTCCGTCGTGCACCGCGCCGTCGTCGACCACGGCGACGAGGTCATCGGCTTCCGGGACGGCTGGAAGGGCCTCCTGGAGTGCGACTACCTCAAGCTCGACCTGGACGCGGTCGGCGGCATCCTGGCCCGCGGCGGCACCATCCTCGGCTCCTCCCGGGTCCGTCCCGAGCATCTGCGGGACGGCGTGGAGCGCGCCCGGGGGCACGTCGAGGAGCTCGGCCTCGACGCGATCATCCCGATCGGCGGCGAGGGCACGCTGAAGGCGGCCCGGCTGCTGTCCGACAACGGTCTGCCGATCGTGGGCGTGCCGAAGACCATCGACAACGACATAGCGGTCACGGACGTCACGTTCGGCTTCGACACGGCCGTCACCGTCGCCACCGAGGCCCTGGACCGGCTGAAGACCACCGCCGAGTCCCACCAGCGGGTGCTGATCGTCGAGGTCATGGGACGTCACACCGGCTGGATCGCGCTGCACTCGGGGATGGCCGCGGGCGCCCACGCCGTCGTCGTCCCGGAGCGGCCCTTCGACATCGAGGAGCTGACCGCCAAGGTCGGCGAGCGCTTCTCGGCGGGCAAGCGGTTCGCGATCGTGGTGGCCGCGGAGGGCGCCAAGCCGAAGGCCGGCAGCATGGACTTCGACGAGGGCGGCAAGGACGTCTACGGCCACGAGCGCTTCGCCGGGATCGCCCGCCAGCTCTCGATCGAGCTGGAGGAGCGGCTCGGCAAGGAGGCCCGGCCGGTGATCCTCGGGCACGTCCAGCGCGGCGGGACGCCGACGGCCTACGACCGGGTGCTGGCCACGCGGTTCGGCTGGCACGCGGTGGAGGCCGTGCACCGCGGCGAGTTCGGGATGATGACGGCTCTGCGCGGGACGGACATCAGGATGGTGCCGCTCGCCGACGCGGTCGAGTCGCTGAAGACGGTGCCGGACGCGCGGTACGCGGAGGCGGAGTGCGTTCTGTGAGAACGCGGTAGTACGTCGACACCGCCCCCGGTCACATCAGTGGCCGGGGGCGGTTCTACTCTTGCTTCGGACAGACGGCGCTCAACCGCGCTCAACCCCCACGAAACAGGAGCCGGCGGATGGATCACAGCGGGCACGGCATGACGATGGATCTGCCGCCGTTCACGCTGGGGCGAGGTCTCGCGTGGTCGGCGGACCCCTTCTTCCTCGTCGCCTGCCTCCTGGGGCTCGCGCTGTACGGCTGGGGCGTCCTCCGGCTGACCCGGCGCGGCGACAAGTGGCCGGTGGGGCGCACCGTGTCCTTCGTGACCGGTGTGCTGAGCGTCGGGCTGATGATGTGCACCAAGCTCAACGACTACGGCATGGTCATGTTCAGCGTGCACATGGTGCAGCACATGATCATCAGCATGGTGTCCCCGATCCTGCTGCTGCTCGGTGCTCCGATCACGCTGGCCCTGCGCGCGCTGCCGACGGCCGGTCGTGGCCGCAAGGGCCTGCGCGAGCTGCTGCTGATGCTGCTGCACAGCCGCTACATGCGGATCATCACCCATCCCGCCTTCACCATCCCCCTGTTCATCGCGAGCCTGTACGCGCTGTACTTCACCCCCCTCTTCGACTTCCTGATGGGCTCCCAGGCCGGGCACATCGCGATGATGGTGCACTTCCTCGCCGTGGGAGTGGTGTTCTTCTGGCCGATCATGGGCGTGGACCCGGGCCCGCACCGGCCGGGCTACCTGATGCGGATGCTGGAGCTGTTCGCGGGCATGCCGTTCCACGCGTTCTTCGGCATCGCGCTGATGATGGCGTCCTCGCCGATGGTCGAGACGTTCAGGAACCCGCCCGCTTCGCTCGGCATCGACGCGCTCTCGGACCAGAACGCGGCCGGTGGCATCGCCTGGGCCTTCAGCGAGGTGCCCTCCGTGCTGGTGCTGCTCGCGCTGCTGTTCCAGTGGTACGCCTCGGAGGAACGGCAGGCCCGGCGCACCGACCGCGCCGCCGACCGCAACGGCGACAAGGAGCTCGAGGCGTACAACGCCTACCTGGCCTCACTGAACGCACGCGGCGGCTGAGCGCGGGTGCGCGGATTCACCCGGTCGGCCCCTGGCGTCACGTCCCTCTAGGTGCCCGCGGCGGGTGCGCGGAAGGTGCCTCCGCCGGTCCTGGGCGCGGGGAAATCCGGCTCACTTCTCGCCGTCCGCACCGTGCGGAGGCGAAACGGGGCACCATGGAGGGGATCGGACCCATGAGGAGGGTGTTGCGATGCCCGGTTCCACGGACAGTTCGACGAAGACGATGGGGGCGCTCACCATCGGCGGCCTGGTCGCGGTGACCGCCTACACGGTGGCGCTCGGGAGCAACGGCTGGCTGTGGTTCGGCTGGGTGGTGCTGGGCCTGATCACGCTCGGGATGGTGGCCACCCGCAGCGCCTGAGCCCCGCCCGGGGCGCAGGACGACTCACTCGCGGCCGAGCCGGCCCGCCGAGTGCACGCCCGGCTGGTACTTCGGCAGCCGGACGGTGATCCTCATGCCCGCGCCGACGGCCGTCTCGATGACGAGCCCGTGGTCGTCTCCGTAGACCTGGCGGAGCCGGTCGTCGACGTTGGACAGCCCGATGCCGCCCGACGGGCTGACCTCGCGCGCGAGGATGCGGCGCAGCAGCCCGGGGTCCATTCCGGCGCCGTCGTCCTCGATGACGACCAGGGCCTCCGCGCCCGCGTCCTGCGCGGTGATCTGGATGCGGCAGCGGTCGGACTTGCCCTCGAGGCCGTGTTTGACGGCGTTCTCGACGAGGGGCTGCAGGCACAGGAAGGGCAGGGCGACCGGCAGCACCTCGGGCGCGATCTGGAGGGTGACGGCGAGACGGTCGCCGAAACGGGCCCGCACCAGCGCCAGGTAGTGGTCGATGGCGTGCAGCTCGTCGGCGAGGGTGGTGAAGTCGCCGTGCCGGCGGAACGAGTAGCGGGTGAAGTCGGCGAACTCCAGCAGCAGCTCGCGGGCGCGCTCGGGGTCGGTGCGGACGAAGGACGCGATCACCGCGAGCGAGTTGAAGATGAAGTGCGGGGAGATCTGGGCCCGCAGCGCCTTGATCTCGGCCTCGATGAGCCGGGTGCGGGACTGGTCGAGGTCGGCCAGTTCCAGCTGGACGGAGACCCAGCGGGCGACCTCGCCGGCGGCCCGGACCAGGACGGCCGACTCGCGGGGCGCGCAGGCGACCAGGGCGCCGTGCACCCGGTCGTCGACGGTGAGCGGGGCGACCACCGCCCAGCGCACCGAGCAGTCGGGGGTGTCGCAGGTGAGCGGGAAGGCCTCCCCGCGGCCGGTCTCCAGCGGGCCCGCGAGGCGCTCCATGATCTCGGCCCGGTGGTGGGCCCCGACGCCGTCCCAGACCAGCACGTCCTTGAGGTCGGTCAGGCACAGCGCGTCCGTGCCGAGCAGGGAGCGCAGTTTGCGGGCCGACTTGCCGGCTGTCTCCTCGGTGAGACCGGCCCGCAGCGGGGGCGTGGCCAGGGAGGCGGTGTGCAGGGTCTGGAAGGTGGCGTGCTCGACCGGGGTGCCGAGTCCGCCGAGGTGCCGCGGGCGGGCCGTGCGCCGGCCCAGCCAGAAGCCCGCGGCCAGCAGGGGGAGCACGGCGACGGCCAGGCCCGCCAGGAAACCGCTCACGGAGCCGCTCACGGGGTCGCCTCCTTGCGCAGTTCGTCGGCGTGCAGCTCTTCCGGCAGGTGGAAACGGGCCAGGATCGCCGCCGTCCCGGCCGGCACCCGGCCCGGGGTGGCCAGGGACACCAGCACCATCGTGAGGAAGCCCAGCGGCACCGACCACAGCGCCGGCCAGGCCAGCAGCGCGTGCAGCGCTCCGCCGCCGCCGGGGAAGCCGCCCATGGTGGCGGCGACCGCGAGCAGCGCGGAGCCGCCGCCCACCAGCATTCCGGCCGCCGCGCCGGGCGGGGTGAGCCGCCGCCACCAGATGCCGAGGACGAGCAGCGGGCAGAACGACGAGGCGGACACGGCGAAGGCGAGACCCACCGCGTCGGCCACCGGAAGCCCGCCGACCAGGGCGCTCGCCGCCAGCGGCACGGCCATGGCGAGGACGGTGCCGAGCCGGAAGTGCCGGACGGCGCGGGACGGCAGCACGTCCTGGGTGAGGACGCCCGCGACGGCCATGGTCAGCCCCGACGCGGTGGACAGGAACGCGGCGAAGGCGCCGCCCGCGACCAGCGCCCCGAGCAGGTCGCCGCCCACTCCCCCGATCATCCGGTCGGGCAGCAGCAGGACGGCGGCGTCGGCATCGCCGGTGAGGGTGAGCTCCGGGGCGTACAGGCGGCCGAGGGCGCCGTAGACGGGCGGCAGCAGGTAGAAGGCGCCGATCAGGCCGAGGACGGCGACGGTGGTGCGGCGGGCGGCGACGCCGTGCGGGCTGGTGTAGAAGCGGACCACGACGTGCGGCAGGCCCATGGTGCCCAGGAAGGTGGCGAGGATCAGGCCGTACGTGGCGTACAGCGGGCGTTCCGTGCGGCTCTCCGCCCGGGAGGGCGACAGGGCGTCGTCGGCGCCGCGTCCGGCGGCCGGGACCGAGGTGCCCCGGGCGAAGGTGAGGCGGGTGCCGGCCTCGATGCGGTGGGTGCCGGTGGGCAGGACGGTCCGGGTGCCGTCGTGGGCGCGGCCGTCGACGGTGCCGTCCACGGTGACGGTCAGCGGTTCGTCGAGTTTGAGCGTGAGGCCGTCCTCGACGCGGACGGAGCGCTGCTCGCGGAAGGTGGCCGGTTCCTCGAAGGGGCGGCCGGGGGCGCCGTCGTCCTGCCAGGCCAGGACGAGGAAGAGGGCGGGGACGAGCAGGGCGGTGAGTTTGAGCCAGTACTGGAAGGCCTGGACGAAGGTGATGCTGCGCATGCCGCCGGCGGCGACGATGGCGGTCACGACGACGGCGACGATCACCCCGCCGAGCCAGTCGGGCGCGTCGCTGAGCACGGTCAGGGTCAGTCCGGCGCCCTGGAGCTGGGGCAGCAGGTACAGCCAGCCGACGCCGACGACGAAGGCGCCCGCGAGGCGTCGTACGCCCTGGGAGGCGAGGCGGGCCTCGGCGAAGTCGGGCAGCGTGTAGGCGCCGGAGCGGCGCAGCGGGGCGGCGACGAAGAGCAGCAGGACCAGGTAGCCGGCGGTGTAGCCGACGGGGTACCAGAGCATGTCGGGGCCCTGGACGAGGACCAGGCCGGCGATGCCGAGGAAGGACGCGGCCGAGAGGTACTCGCCGCTGATGGCGGCGGCGTTGAGGCGGGGGCCGACGGTGCGGGAGGCGACGTAGAAGTCCGAGGTGGTGCGGGAGATGCGCAGGCCGAAGGCGCCGACGAGGACGGTCGAGACGACGACCAGCGCGACGGCCGGTATGGCGTAGGTGCTGTTCACGGTTCCTCGGGGGAGAGGGTCATCGGTCCTCGACGAGGCGCACGAAGTCGCGTTCGTTGCGCTCGGCGCGGCGGACGTACCAGCGGGCGAGGAGGACGAGCGGGGCGTACAGGCCGAAGCCGAGGACGGCCCATTCCAGGAGGTGGGCGTCCGGCATCGCCGCGAACAGCAGGGGCAGCGGGCCGACGAGGAGCCCGAGGACCGCGAAGGCGGCGAGACCGGCGCGCAGCTGGCTGCGCATGAGGGAGCGGACGTAGGTGTGCCCGAGGGTGGTCTGCTCGTCGATCTCGGTGCGCGGCCGGTAGTAGCCGGAGGCGGGCCTGCTGCGCCTGGGCGGGCCGGTGACGGTGACGCGGCGTTCGGTCGGGTCCTGGGGCACGGTCACGGCCTCCGCATGAGCAGGTCCCGCAGTTCGCGGGCGTGGCGTCGGCTGACCTGGAGCTCCTCGGTGCCGACCAGGACGCTGACGCTCCCCGCGTCCAGGCGGAGCTCGCCGATGTGGCGCAGGGCGACGAGGTGGCGGCGGTGGATGCGGACGAAGCCGCGGGCGCGCCAGCGCTCCTCCAGGGTGGACAGGGGGATGCGGACGAGGTGGCTGCCCCGGCCGGTGTGCAGGCGGGCGTAGTCGCCCTGGGCCTCGACGTGGGTGATGTCCTCGACGGGGACGAAGCGGGTGACGCCCCCCAGTTCCACGGTGATGTGGTCGGGGTCGGGCTCGTGCACGGGCACGCGGGGGGCGGGGGGCGCGGTGCCTCGGCGTTCGGCGGCGCGGCGGACCGCCTCGGCGAGCCGTTCCCGGCGGACGGGCTTGAGGACGTAGTCGACGGCCTTGAGGTCGAAGGCCTGCACGGCGAAGTCCTCGTGCGCGGTGACGAAGACGACCAGCGGCGGCCGGGCGAAGCCGGTCAGCAGCCGGGCGAGGTCCAGCCCGTCGAGGCCGGGCATCTGGATGTCGAGGAAGACGACGTCGATGGCGTCCGGCCCGTCGGGGCCCGACTCCAGCGCTCGGTTGATGCGGCGCAGCGCCTCGGTCGCGTCGCCCGCGCCCTCCGCCGTACCGATGCGGGGGTCGGCGTTCAGCAGGTACACGAGTTCCTCGAGCGTGGGGCGTTCGTCGTCGACAGCCAGGGCGCGCAGCATGAGGCTGGAGTGTAGGGGCGATCCGTACGCCTGAACACGGGCCCGACAGGGACGTATCCGCTGGATACAGTGCCCGCATGAACAGCAGGCCCACCCCGTTCGACGAACTCGACCGGAAGATCGTCACCGCTCTGACGGCGAACGCCAGGACGTCCTTCGCCGAGATCGGCGCCGCGGTCGGACTGTCCTCGACGGCGGTCAAGCGCCGGGTGGACCGGCTGCGCGAGACCGGCGTGATCACCGGCTTCACCGCGACGGTACGGCCCTCCGCGCTGGGCTGGCGGACCGAGGCGTACGTGGAGGTGTACTGCGAGGGCGCGGCGCCGCCGCGGCGGCTGGCGGAGGTGGCGCGCGGCTATCCGGAGATCACGGCGGCGATGACGGTGACCGGGGGCGCGGACGCCCTGCTGCATGTGCGGGCGCGGGACGTGGAGCACTTCGAGGAGGTCCTGGAGCGGATCCGCGCCGAGCCGTTCATCCGGAAGACGATCAGTGTGATGGTGCTGTCCCACCTGATCCCGGACAGTCCGGAGGCCGGCGCGGGCCTGCCCGCCACGGAGGACGCAGCGGACATGCGCTGACCGGTGCGACAACGCAGCATTGCTGCGGGGACACGCAGCTTTCCGCGCTTGTCGGGCGGCCTCGTCGCTTCCTACCGTGGTGTCAACCCCTCGTCACACACCGTGAGGAACGGAGGTACCCCTCTGTGCCCGACTCCCGTGTGCCGCGTCGGCGGCGCTTCCTGGTCTGCGAACCCAGACACTTCGCCGTGCAGTACGCGATCAACCCGTGGATGAGCACCGGCCGGCCCGTCGACGTCATCCGCGCCCTGGACCAGTGGCAGTCACTGGTCGACGCCTACCGCGCGCACGGCCACACCGTACACACCGTCCAGCCGGTGTCGGGGCTGCCCGACATGGTCTTCGCCGCGAACTCCGCGGTCGTCGTGGAGGGCCGGGTGTTCGGCTCCCGCTTCCACGCTCCCGAGCGCCGTCCCGAGTCCGTGCCGTACGCGGCGTGGTTCAAGACCGAGGGCTTCGAGGTGCACCCGTCCGAGGCGGTCTGCGAGGGCGAGGGCGACCTGGTTCCGGCCGGCCGCTGGATCCTGGCCGGCACCGGGTTTCGCACCACGCGTGAGGCGCACCGCGAGGCGCAGGAGTACTTCGGTGTGCCGGTGATCTCGCTGACGCTGGTGGACCCGTACTTCTACCACCTGGACACGGCGCTGTTCGTGCTCGACGACGGAAGCGGGGGGACCCCCGGCACGGCGGGGAACGTCGCCTACTACCCCGGGGCCTTCTCGCCCGGCAGCCGTGAGGTGCTGGAGCGGCTCTACCCGGACGCGGTGATCGCGACCCGCGAGGACGCCCTGGCCTTCGGGCTCAATTCCGTCTCCGACGGACGACACGTGTTCATCTCGCCCGGGGCCAGGGGACTCGCCGATCGGCTGGCCGTCCTCGGCTACGTCCCCGTCCCCGTCGACCTGTCCGAGTTCCACAAGGCCGGTGGCGGCATCAAGTGCTGCACCCAGGAGATCCGGGAGATCCGCTCATGACCGCACCCGCCCGCACCCGCGGCTCCGAGGAGCTCATCCGCGCCGAGGAGCCCGTCCTCGCGCACAACTACCACCCGCTGCCGGTCGTCGTGGCCCGCGCGGAGGGCGCCTGGGTCGAGGACGTGGAGGGGCGCCGCTACCTGGACATGCTCGCGGGGTACTCGGCGCTCAACTTCGGCCACCGCCACCCGGCGCTGGTCGAGGCGGCCCACCGCCAGCTGGACCGGCTCACCCTCACCTCGCGGGCCTTCCACAACGACCGGCTCGCCTCCTTCGCCGAGCGGCTGGCCGCGCTCACCGGCACGGACATGGTGCTGCCGATGAACACCGGCGCCGAGGCGGTGGAGAGCGGCATCAAGGTGGCCCGCAAGTGGGCCTACGACGTGAAGGGCGTGCCGCGGGACCGGGCGACGATCGTGGTCGCGGCGGACAACTTCCACGGCCGTACGACGACGATCGTGGGCTTCTCCACGGACGAGACGGCCCGCGCCGGCTTCGGCCCCTTCGCCCCCGGCTTCCGGGTCGTGCCGTACAACGACCTGGCGGCGATGGAGGCGGCGGTCGACGAGACGACGGCGGCCGTGCTGATCGAGCCGATCCAGGGCGAGGCGGGGGTGAACATCCCGGACGACGGCTATCTGGCCGGCGTACGGGAGCTGACCCGCCGAGCCGGGTGCCTGTTCATCGCGGACGAGATCCAGTCCGGTCTCGGCCGTACGGGGCGCACGCTCGCCGTGGAGCACGAGCCGGTCGTGCCGGACCTGGTGCTGCTCGGCAAGGCGCTGGGCGGCGGGATCGTGCCGGTGTCGGCGGTGGTCGGCAGCCGGGAGGTGCTCGGTGTGCTGCGTCCGGGCGAGCACGGCTCGACGTTCGGCGGCAATCCGCTGGCCGCCGCGGTCGGCACGGCGGTGGTCGAGTTGCTGGAGACGGGCGAGTTCCAGCGGCGGGCGACCGAGCTGGGCGTGGTGCTGCGCGAGGGGCTCGCCGCCCTGGTCGGCAAGGGTGTCGTCGGTTTCCGCGCGCGCGGGCTGTGGGCGGGCGTCGACGTCGACCCGGCGCTCGGGACCGGGCGTGAGGTCAGCGAGCGCCTGATGCGCGAGGGCGTCCTCGTCAAGGACACCCACGGCTCCACGATCCGCCTGGCGCCGCCGCTGACCGTCACCGGTGCGGAGCTGGAGGGGGCGCTCGGGACGCTGGAGAAGGTGCTGACCTCCTGAGAAGCGCGCCCGGGGAGGTCACGGAGCGGCTCGGCCCTCGTCGAGCCGCCGCACCCGCGTCACCCCGTCCCGGTCCTCGGCGTCCTCGCTGGGCGTCCCCGCGAACCAGGCGTCGAGGATCTCCCCCAGCAGCGGCCCCGAGGTCAGGCGCAGGCTGAGGGCGAGGACGTTGGCGTCGTTCCAGCGGCGGGCACCGTCCGCCGTGTAGGCGTCCGTGCACAGGGCCGCCCGTACGCCCGGCACCTTGTTCGCCGCGATGGACGCGCCCGTGCCGGTCCAGCAGCACACCACCGCCTGGTCGGCCGTGCCGTCGGCGACCTCGCGCGCCGCACGCTCGGAGCACACCGCCCACCGGGCGTCGGCCCCCGGGCTCAGGGCGCCGTGCGCGCGCACCTCGTGACCGCGTCCGCGCAGCTCCTCCACGAGGAGGCGGGCCACGGGTTCGTCCATGTCGGAGGAGACGGAGATCCGCATGTGCGAAGCCTACTCAGCGCGGCCGCTCACCTCATCGGCCCAACCACATGACCGAGGTCACGGCCATACGCAGCATGATCGGGGGAACGGTACGACCTGAGAATCGTACGACCGAGCAGTTTCCCCGCCATGGGTCTCTGCGTGGAAAGGGAGGCCGCCACGTCCCCCAACGACAACGGCCAGGAATCCGACGCCGCGGCGATCCGCCGCCACCCCGCCCTGTTCCGGGCCATCAGACGTCGGCAGAACCCGCGACTGCGCCGGTCGGACATCACCGTCACGGACGAGGCCGCGGTCAAGCGAGCCGTGAAGGCCGCCTCGCTGGGCAACGCCATGGAGTGGTTCGACTTCGGCATCTACGCCTACCTGGCGGGCACCATCGGCCGGGTGTTCTTCCCGTCCGGAAGTGACACGGCGCAGCTGCTCTCCTCGTTCGCCACGTTCGCCGTGGCGTTCCTGGTGCGGCCGCTCGGCGGCATGGTCTTCGGCCCCATGGGTGACAAGATCGGCCGCAAGAAGGTGCTGGCCCTGACGATGATCCTCATGGCGATCGGCACCGCCGCCATCGGGCTCATCCCCAGCTACGCCTCCATCGGCTTCTGGGCTCCCGTCCTGCTGATCCTGTTCCGTCTGCTCCAGGGCTTCTCGACCGGCGGCGAGTACGGCGGCGCCTCCACCTTCATCGCCGAGTACGCGCCCGACAAGCGGCGCGGGTTCTTCGGCAGCTTCCTGGAGCTGGGCACGCTGGCCGGGTACACCGGCGCCGCGAGCCTCGTGACCGCCCTGACGGCCTGGCTCGGCAGCGACACCATGGACGCCTGGGGCTGGCGCATCCCGTTCCTGGTCGCCGCGCCGCTCGGCATCGTCGGCATCTACCTGCGGCTGAAGCTGGACGACACGCCCGCGTTCCTGCAGCTGCAGGACTCCAACGTCCACGTCTCGGACGCGGCGAACGCGGTGGAGACCACCGCGCGGGGCGACCTCGCGAAGATCTTCCGCACGCACTGGCGGGCGCTGGTCCTGTGCATCGCGCTCGTCGGCGCGTACAACATCACCGACTACATGCTGCTGTCGTACATGCCGACGTACCTGTCGGACGAGCTGCACTACAGCGAGAGCCACGGTCTGATGATCCTGGTGGCCACCATGGTGCTGCTGATGCTGATCATCAACCAGGTGGGCCGGCTGTCCGACCGCTTCGGCCGCAAGCCGCTGCTCATGACCGGCATGATCGGCTTCTTCGTCCTGTCCGCGCCGGCCTTCGTGCTGGTGCAGGACGGCAGTCTGCTCGCCGTCTCGGCCGGCATGCTGATGCTCGGCCTGTCCCTGGTGTGCCTGCTCGGCACCATGTCGGCGGCGCTCCCCGCGATGTTCCCGACGAACGTGCGCTACGGGTCCCTCTCGGTCGGCTACAACCTGTCGGCGTCCCTGTTCGGCGGCACGACGCCGCTGGTGATCACGGCGCTGATCGGCGTGACCGGCTCCGACATGATGCCCGCCTACTACGCGATGGCCGCGGCCCTGGTCGGCGTCGTGGCGGTGGCCTGCATGAAGGAGACCGCACAGCAGCCCCTGGAGGGTTCCCCGCCCTCGGTGCAGACCGACGAGGAGGCGGCGGAGCTGGTCGAGGCCCAGGCGCCGACGCCGAAGTTCTGAGGACGGGTCACGGAAACGGCCGCGGTCAGCGGGTGGCGCGTACCGCCTCGCGGATCAGCTCGGCGACCTCCTTCGGGCGGGAGAGGGCGACGGCGTGGGACGCGCCCTCGATCTCGACGACGGTCGCGCCGGCCCGCTCGGCGCCGTAGCGCTCGACCTGCGGGTTGATCGCCCGGTCCGCGCCGGCCACGACCGCCCAGGCCGGCCTGGTCCTCCAGGCCGCGGCGGACGCCTTCTCCTCGAAGGCCGCCGCGGCCAGCGGACGCTGCGCCGCCGCGAGGGTGTGCGTGACGTCCTCGGGGACGTCGGCGGCGAAGATTTCGGGGAACGCGGACTCCTGGATGGTCACCTCGACGGCCGGTTCTCCACCGGGGCCGGGGTACGACCACTCCTTCAGGTTGCTCACCAGGGGGGAGAGCGGGAAACGGCCCTGCAGCTCGCCGAGGCTCTCGCCCTCCTCCAGTACGTAGGCGGCCACGTAGACGAGGCCGACGACGTTGTCCGCGGTGCCGGCCACGGTGATCAGCGCACCGCCGTAGGAGTGCCCGGCCAGGACCACGGGACCGTCGATCTGAGCGATGACGGAAGCGAGGTAGGAGGCGTCGTGGGACAGGCCGCGCAGCGGGTTCGGCGGGGCCAGGACGGGGATGCCCTCGCTCCGGAGTGCGGTGCTGACCCCGGACCAGCTCGCCGCGTCGGCGAACGCGCCGTGGACGAGGACGACGGTGGGGATGGGGGCGCTCATGGTGCTGTGTCTCCCGGCGTTTCAGGCGGTGTGCGGGTCGGCGTGCGCGGTGTGCAGGGCCGCGTGGAGGGTGCGGGCGGCCAGGGCGATCGCGGCGCCGGCGCCGTGGGTCTCGCGCAGGGCGTTCAGCATGACGAAGTCGTGGATGACGCCCTGGAACCGCACGGCGGTCACCGCGACCCCTGCCTGGCGCAGCTTGTTCGCGTACGCCTCCCCCTCGTCGCGCAGCACGTCCGCCTCGGCGGTGACGACGAGCGCCGGCGGCAGGCCGGTCAGCTGCTCGGTGGTGGCGCGCAGCGGCGAGGCGGTGATCCGCGCCCGTTCGGCGGGGTCGGTCGTGTACTGGTCCCAGAACCACTGCATGCCGTCGCGGCGCAGGAAGTAGCCCTCGGCGAACTGGTGGTAGGAGGCAGTGTCGAAGGCGGCGTCGGTGACCGGGTAGAACAGCACCTGCTGCACCAGGGGGACGTCGCCGCGTTCCTTGGCCATCAGGGTCAGCGCGGCGGCCATGTTGCCGCCGACGGAGTCACCGGCCACGGCCAGCCGCGAGCCGTCCAGGGCCGACGCCGCGCCCTCCTGGACGATCCAGCGGGCGACCGCGTAGTTCTGCTCGATCGCCACCGGGTAACGCGCCTCGGGCGAGAGGTCGTACTCGGGGAAGACGACGGCGGCCCGCGCGCCCACCGCGAGTTCGCGGACCAGGCGGTCGTGCGTGTGGGCGTTGCCGAAGACCCAGCCGGCGCCGTGGATGTACAGCACCACCGGGAGGGTGCCCTCGGCACCGGCCGGCCTGACGATCCGGGCGCGGACACTGCCCGTGGGACCGCCGGTGACGGTGACCCATTCCTCGTCGACGGCGGGCAGCGCGATGTCACCCGACTGCACCTCGTCGACCGCCTTGCGGCCCTCGGAGGGCGGCAGTTCGAAGAGGTACGGCGGGCGGGCGGTCGCCTCGGCGAAGGCCGCGGCCGCGGGCTCCAGCACCGGCTGGACGGGCTCGACGGTGTCCGGCATGTTCAGTCTCCTGGTCGCTCTCGGTCCCCGTCGGCCGTGCCGGCGGGTGGGCGGCCCGGGCGGTGACTGGTGCCATGCCCGGGTGCCACGACGGCACGCTAGTGCGGGCGTGCGGTCCGGAATTGACCGCCGGTGCACCGTCCCTGTACCACCGGTGCCCGTCGCCGGCGTCCTCAGCGTCCGAGTTCGGCGTCCAGCCACGTGCGGACCTCGGGGGTCACGGGGTCGGTGATGTCGTCGAAGTCGTGGTGCTTGGTGAGGTACTTGGCGACGTACGGGCAGACGGGCACGATGCGCAGTCCCAGGGCGCGCACGTCGGTGAGCGCCTGCCGGACCAACTGTCCGGCCAGGCCCTGCCCGGCGTAGGCGTCGTCGATCTCCGTGTGGAAGAAGACGCGCTGCTCGCCGCGGTCGCGGTAGGCCGTCAGGCCGGCCTGACGGCCGTCGACCAGGATCACGTAGCGGTGGCGGTCGTCGATCCGCTCGACGGCGGGTGCGGAGGAGGGCTGCTCGTTCACGGGGTTCCTCTCGTGGGTTCGGCTCAGCGGCGCGGCGGGTTGCCGCGTGGGGTCAGGGCCCCGTTGGGCAGGGCGGGAGCGGGCAGCCGGTCTCCGGGGTATCCCTCGACGGCGCCGAAGCGGTCGGAGGCGTTCTGCCAGTCGGTGCGCGCCCGGACGATGTCCTCGTGGCTGCGGCCGATGAAGTTCCACCACATCACGATCTCCTCGTCGAAGGGGGTGCCTCCGATCAGGACCGCCCGGGCCGGGGTGTCGGCCGCGTTGACGAGCGTCAGGGTGTCGCTCCCGGCGTCGAGGAAGCCGAGGTCGGCCGGGCGCAGCGGGGTGCCCGCCATGCCCACCTCGCCCCGGTCGACCAGAAGGCCGTGCTCGAAGGCGGGGTCGACGTCGAGCGTGACCGTGGCCCCCGGTGCGAGCGCGATCTCCGCGCCGAGGAGGGGCGAGAAGGTCGCCACGGGCGAGGTGGATCCGGCCAGGGAGCCCAGGAACACCCTGATCTCCGCGCCGTCCACGGACACGGGCTCCGGCACGTGGTGCTGGAAGTCCCGGGGGGCGTTCCGGTGCTCCCCCGGCAGCGCCACCCACAGTTGCACGCCGTGCAGGACGGTGGTCCGCGGGGTGGAGACCTCGGTGTGGCTGATGCCGTGGCCGCCGGTCATGAGGTTCAGCTCGCCGGGCCGGACGTGGGCATGGCTGCCGAGGCTGTCGCGGTGTTCGATCTCCCCGCTGAACAGCCAGCTCACCGTCTGCAGCCCGGTGTGCGGATGCGGGGCGACGTCCATGCCGCCGGTCCGTGCCACGTCGTCGGGACCGTAGTGGTCGGCGAAGCACCAGGCCCCGATCAGGGTCCGGGAGCGCTGGGGCAGGGTGCGGCGCACGGTCATGGCGCGCGGGCCGCCCAGGGGAACGTCGCGCGGCGCGAGGACCTCGACGCGCGGGGCGGTGTCCGGCGGGCCCGCGTCGGCGGCCGGTCCGCACCGCACCGCGACGGGGTTCGTCTCGACGTTGCTCATCGGCAGCCTCCTGCGCCCGTCATGATAGTTTCAACTTCAACAATATGCCGTGATCATAGACGGCCGCGGCCTCACGAAGGAGCGTCGGGTGACCACTCCCGCCCAGGAATCCGCCGCCCCGCGGATCTACATCGACAAGCGGAGCCCGGCGGCGTACCGCGCCCTCGTCCAGACCGCCGAGGCGGTCCGCGCCGTCACCGCCGAGGCGGGTCTCGACCGGACCCTCGCCGAACTCGTCAACCTGCGCGTCTCCCAGCTCAACGGCTGCGCCTACTGCCTGGACGTGCACACCCGGGCCGCCCGGCGACTCGGGGAGACTCCGCGGCGTCTGGCCGTGCTGGCCGCCTGGCGGGACACCGAACTCTTCACCCCGGTGGAGCGGGCCGCCCTCGCCCTGGCGGAGGCGACCACCGCGCCCGCCGACACCGCCGCGCGGGACGCCGCCCACGCCGCCGCCCGGGAGCACCTGACGGACGACCAGATCTCCGCGGTGATCTGGGTGGCGGTCACCATCAACGCGTTCAACCGGGTCTCGGTCATGAGCAGGCACCCGGTACGGGCCGACCGGTGACGACGGGCACCGCACCGGACGCCGCCGCTCACGCTCCGAAGGAGACGGAGCCACCGACCTGGAGGACGGGGTCGACCGACGAGCAGGCGGCTTTCGGACCGCTGCTGAGGAGTCTGCGGCTGGCGGCGTCCCTGACCATCGAGGGCCTGGCCGAGGCGTCGGGCGTCAGCGTACGGGGCATCGGCGACCTGGAACGCGGGCGGCGGGCGGCTCCGCAGCGCCGCACGGTGGCGGCCATCGCCGACGGCCTGGGGCTGGGTCCCGCGGACCGGGACCGGCTGCTCGCCGTGGCCCGCGCCGGACGCACCCCCGTCTACAGCCCGGCGGGGATACGGGCCTTCCCGCGCGGCATCGACGACTTCGTCGGCCGGGAGGCGGAACTCGACCGGCTCTCGCTGCTCGCGGACCGGGCCGTGGCGCGCGGAGCCGAGGCAGACGGGGGGACGGCCGGCACCGCGGTCGTCGTGGCCGTGTCCGGCCCGCCCGGCACGGGGAAGACGACCCTCGCCCTGCACGGCGCCCGCCGGCTCGCCGAGCGCTTCCCGGACGGGCAGCTGCTGGTGGACCTGCGCGGAACGGACGACGATCCGCCCGACGCGGCCGAACTGACGCTCGGCGTGCTGAAGGCCCTCGGAGTTCCCGACCGGGACCTCGCGAAGGCGGGTGCGCAGGACCGCCCCGCCCTGTACCGGCGGGCGCTGGCCGAACGGCGCTGCCTCCTGGTGCTGGACAACGCCCGGGACGAGGCCCAGGTACGCCCCCTGCTGCCGGGTGCCGGCGCCACGATGGTGCTGGTGACCAGTCGGCGCATGCTGACCGGCCTGGACGACGTCCGCCGGCTGCCCCTCGGGGAGCTGAGCCCCGAGGAGGCCGCCGCGTTCCTGACCGCCCTGGTCGGATCGGACCGGGCCGCCGCCGATCCGGTGGCCGTCGACGACGTCACCCGGCGCTGCGGACACCTGCCGCTGGCGCTGCGGGTGGCGGGCAACTGGCTGGCCACCCGCACCGGCTGGACGGTGCGCCGCCTCGCCGACCGCCTCGCCCGCGAGGAACGGCGCCTGGACGCCCTGACCGCCGGTGACGTACGCGTGACGACCGCCTTCGACCTGTCCTACCGTCAGCTCACCCCGACCGCCGCCCGGCTCTTCCGGCGGCTCGCGCTGGTCCCGGGCCCGGACGTCCGGGCCCCCTGCGCGGCCCGGCTGACCGGCCAGGAGCTCTTCGACGCCGAGGACACCCTGGAGGAGCTGGTGGAGGCGGGGCTGCTCGGCACGGACGGGGACCGGTACCGCCCGCACGACCTGCTGCGCCTGTACGCCCGTACCCGGCTGACCGAGGAGGAGCGCGCCGAGGACGTCGAGGCCGCCCGCGCCGCGATGTACCGCTGGCTGCTGGAGACGGCGGTCGTCGCGGGCCGCTGGTACGAGCCGGGTCACGGAGCTCCCCCCGCGTCCTGGCAGGGGACGGTCGACCTCTCCAGCGCCGCGCTCGCCCGCGAGTGGCTGCAGGCCGAGGGCGCCAACTGGCTCGCCGCCCTGCGTGCCGCGGCACAGGCCGGTGAGCACGCCACCGTGGTGGAGGTGGCCGAGTCCCTGCACTGGTTCTCCGATCAGTGGATCTTCTGGGGGCACTGGCCGGAGGTCTTCGCCACCGCCGCCCGGTCGGCCCGCGCGCTGGACGACCCGCTGCTGGAGGCGACCCAGCTCAACTACCACGCCTGGGCCGTCCTGCTGTGCGAGGGCCGACCCCGCGACAGCCTCCCCCTGTCCGCCCGGGCCCTGGCCGCCGCCGAACGCGCCGAGGACCCGGCCCAGCAGGCCTGGGCCCACCAGTACCAGGGCTGGGCGTACCGTCTGCTCGGCGAGTCCGAGGCCGCCCTCGTCCACAACCGGCGGGCGGCCGAACTGTTCGGGGCCGCCGGTGATCTGCTCGGGAGCCTCCAGAGCATGCACACCCACGCCCTGGTCCTGGAGGGACAGAATCGCACCGAGGAGGCTCTCGTCTCCTACCGGCGCACCCTGGACCACCTGACCGAGGTCGAAGACCGCGTCGAGCCGCACGCCGCCGCGATGACCCGCCTCGGCCTGCACTCGGGCCTCGGTTGCTGCTACGCACGCCTGGGCCGGTGGCAGGAGGCCGTCGATCATCTGCGCACCGCCGTCGGCATCTGCCGGTCCGGGGGCAACACCGCGCTGGAGAGCCGTCAGCTCACCCTGCTCGGCGACGCCCTGCTGAGCGCCGGTCGGCCGGCCGAGGCGCGTGCGGCCTTCGACCGGTGTGCCGGACTCGGCCCGGACGCCGACCCTCGGCGGGTCGCCCTCGCCAGGGAACGACTCGCCCGTGTCGACGCCGATCCGGGCACCGCCGCCCCGCCGTCTCCTCGACCGTAGTGCCCGGCGGGCCGGGCGGCTTGCCGCCGCGTGCACCGCCCTGTTCTCCCAGCGCCCTCCGGGCTGCCGGCGGTCGGCGGCTGGCGGCGACGCGCACTCTGCCTGCTTTCTGCCTGGCGTCGAGCCGACGGCCCCGCTTGGCTGATCACCACGGGGAACGGAGAGGAGAACGCGCGTGGTCCTGATGCCGACGACCGAGTCGATCGTTGAGCGCGACCCGCTCGGCCACTGGCAGGAGGCCGTGAGCAGAGCCCTGGTCCCGTCACACGTCACCGGGCGCGACGGCCGTCCCCCCGGGGGCCGGATCACCGCGGCCTCCCTGGGAGCCGTGCGGCTGTGCGCGGTCGAGGGCGACGCGCAGCGCCTGACGCGCACCTCGGCCCACATCGCCCACGCGCGCGGTGCCTCGGAGGCGTTCCTGGTGATCGGCGTGCTGACGTCCGGCACGGCCACCCTGATGCAGGACGGCCGGCACGCGAGCGTGGACGAGGGGGACCTGATGTTCTACGACACGTCCCGACCGTACGCGGTGGACCATCCGGGGCGGTTCGCGTGCAGTCTCGTGCTCCTCCCCCGTGGTGCGCTGCTCCTGCCGGACGAACAGGTCCGCCGGGTCACCGGCAGCGCCGTCACGGCGTCGCGGGGCGTGGCCGCCGTGCTCGCGCCCTTCCTGGCCTCCCTGGTCTCCTCGGCCCCGGCGTGCCCGCCGGCCGTCGCGGCCCACCTGGCCGCCGCGGTCGTCGACCTCGCCACCACGCTGGTGGCCGACCGGACCGCACACGCCCTGCCGGGGCCGGACACCGGGCGCGAGCGGCTGGTGCGGTGCATCCGCGAGCACATCGACCACCACCTGCCGGACCCCGCCCTGTCCCCGCAGTCGGTCGCGCGCGCGCACCACATCTCCGTGCGCTACCTGCACCGGCTCTTCGAGGAGGAGGGCGTCACCGTGCGGCGGCTCATCCAGCGGCGCCGACTGGAGGAGAGCGCCCGGGAACTGGCACGCGGCGGCACGACGGCGCCCACCGTGGCGTCGGTCGCCCGGCGGTGGGGATTCGTCAGCCCCGCCCACTTCAGCCGCGCGTTCCGCGGTCTCTACGGCCACTCGCCCCGCGAGTGGCGCGGCCTCCGGACGGCCCACGCGGGGGACGCCGGTCGGGGGGCTCGTCCGGCGCCCGGGATATCCGTAGGCTGACCTGGGAAGACGCTGCCGCGAGACCGACCGGGCGGAATGAAGGGCGAGTCGTGTTCTACTACGTGCTCAAATACGTGCTGCTGGGGCCCCTGCTGAGACTGCTCTTCCGTCCCCGGATCGAGGGCCTGGACCACGTACCGGCGTCCGGGGCGGCCATCATCGCGGGCAACCACCTCTCCTTCGCGGACCACTTCCTGATGCCGGCGGTGCTCAGGCGCCGCATCACGTTCCTCGCCAAGGCCGAGTACTTCACCGGCCCCGGTATCAAGGGCCGGCTGACCGCGTTCTTCTTCCGCAGCGCCGGGCAGATCCCCGTCGACCGCTCCGGCAAGGAGGCGGGCCGGGCCGCGATCCGCGAGGGACTCGGTGTGCTGGGCAAGGACGAACTGCTCGGCATCTACCCGGAGGGCACCCGCTCGCACGACGGCCGGCTGTACAAGGGGAAGGTGGGCGTCGCGGTGATGGCGCTCAGGGCCGGGGCTCCGGTCGTGCCGTGCGCGATGATCGGCACCTTCGAGGCCCAGCCACCGGGCCGGAAGATCCCGAAGCTGCACCCCGTGGTGATCCGTTTCGGCGAGCCCCTGGACTTCTCCCGCTACGCCGGGATGGAGGGCGAGAAGGCCGTGCTGCGCGCCATCACCGACGAGATCATGTACGCCGTACTGACGTTGTCCGGACAGGAGTACGTCGACCGGTACGCGGCCGACGTCAAGGCCGAGGAGGCGCGGAAGGCGGCCAAGGGGCCGAGGATCCCACGGCTGCCGCACCGCTAGGCGCCCGCCTTCTGCCGGCGGCAGAAGAGCGTGGCCGAAGGGCGCGGAGTCCGCCTACCGTCGCCGTATGACACGAGCTGTGGTGATCGGGGCGACGGGGCAGATCGGACGGCCGGCCGTGGAGGCGCTGGCCCGGGACGGCTGGGAGGTGACGGCCGTCTCGCGGGGCGGGGAACGGGACGGGGACTGGCCCGGGGACGTTCGCGTGGTGCGGGCCGACCGGGAGGACGACGCGGCCCTGTCGGCGGCGGTCGGTGACGGCTGCGACGTGCTGGTGGACGTGGTGGCCTTCGGGGAGGGTCACGCACGGCAGTTGGTCTCGCTCGCCGGGCGGGTCGGCTCCGCCGTGGTGATCTCCAGTGTGTCGGTCTACGAGGACGACAAGGGCCGTAACTTCGACACGCAGGGCGAGCCCGACGGCTTCCCCGAGTACCCGGTGCCGATCACCGAGGAGCAGCGCACGGTCCGGCCGGGCGACTCCTCGTACAGCACCCGCAAGGCGGCGCTGGAGCGTGAACTGCTCGCGGCGGGCGACCGGTTGCCGGTCACGCTGCTGCGCGCGGGCGCGGTGCACGGGCCGCACTGCCGGACCCCGCGCGAGCTGTACTTCGTCAAGCGCGCCCTCGACGGCCGGCGCCGGCGCGTCCTCGCCCACGGCGGTGCGAGCCGCTTCCACCCCGCGAGCGTGCACACCATCGCCGAGCTGATCCGGCTGGCCGCTCCACGGCCGGGCACACGCGTGTTGAACGCGGTCGATTCCGAGGCCCCGACGGTGGCGGAGATCGCGGCGGCGATCGACGCGGTGATGGGTGTGGAGACCGAGGACGTACTGATGGACGGCCCGCCGGCCGCCGGCGGCGTGGGCGGCACGCCCTGGTCGGTGCCCTTCCCGGTGGTGTGCGACATGAGCGCGGCCGAGCGACAGCTGGGATACCGGCCGGTGGTCCGCTACGCCGACACGCTGCCGGAGACGGTGGCCTGGATCGAGGGGCAACTGGCCGCACGGGACTGGCGGGAGGCGTACCCGAAGATGGTCCGGGCGTACGGCGACCTCTTCGACTACGCGGCGGAGGACGCCTGGGCGGC
Source organism: Streptomyces ambofaciens ATCC 23877 (assembly GCF_001267885.1). Lineage (NCBI taxonomy): Bacteria > Bacillati > Actinomycetota > Actinomycetes > Kitasatosporales > Streptomycetaceae > Streptomyces > Streptomyces ambofaciens. The sequence goes on from NZ_CP012382.1 coordinate 1,344,325, forward strand.
GGCGCGGCGGGCGTGAGGACGAGGGAGGGGCGGCCGGTCGGTCCGGCCGCCCCTCCCCCGCGTCCTCGGGTCGCTACGGCTTGGGCGTGGCGTGGGGCGCGCAGGTCACGTCCCCGGCGTCCACCTTGCCGGTGAGCAGGTAGGTGTCGACCCGGTCGTTGACGCACGGGTTGACCAGGCCGGTGACCCCGTGCGATCCGGCGTCCCGCTCGGTGATCAGGCGCGATCCCTTGAACCGCTGGTGCAGTTCGACGGCGCCGCCGTAGGGGGTGGCCGCGTCCCGCTCGGACTGCACGATGAGCACGGGCGGCAGGCCCTTGCCGGTCTTCACGTCCACCGGGGTGTGCTGCTTGACGGGCCAGGTCGCGCACGGCAGGTTCATCCAGGCGTTGGCCCAGGTCATGAACGGGTGGTCGCGGTGCAGCCGGGTGTTGTCCCGGTCCCAGGTCTGCCAGTCGGTGGGCCACGGGGCGTCGGCGCACTCGACGGCGGTGTAGACGGCGTTGCCGTTCTCCGCGGAGGCGTTGCCCGCGGTGTCGGTGAGGTCGGGGGCGGCGGCGTCCACGAGGGCCTGGGTGTCACCGGCGGCGTACTTGCTGAAGACCGTCGCGACCGGCACCCACGCGGAGTCGTAGTACGGGGCGCTCTGGAAGAAGGAGATCAGCTCGGCCGGGCCGACCAACCCGCCCAGGGGCTCCTTCGCCGCGGCGGCGCGCAGTTCGAGCCACCGCTGCTGGACCTCGGCGCGGGTGTCCCCGAGGTGGAAGGCGGCGTCGTTCTCCGCGACCCAGTCCTGCCAGTCCTTCCAGCGCTTCTCGAACGCCACGTCCTGGTCCAGGTTGGCCTGGTACCAGATCTTGTCGCGGGACGGGTTGACGACGCTGTCGACGACCATCCGCCGGACGTGGTCCGGGAAGAGGGTGCCGTAGACGGCGCCGAGGTAGGTGCCGTAGGAGACGCCGAGGAAGTTGAGCTTCCGCTCGCCGAGCGCGGCGCGGACGACGTCCAGGTCGCGCGCGGTGTTCGGCGTGGTCATGTGCGGGAGCATCTCGCCGCTGCGCTCGAGGCAGCCCTCGGCGTACGCGCGGGCCAGCTTGCGCTGCGCGAGCTTGTCGGCCTCGGAGCCGGGCACCGGGTCCATCTTGGGCGCCTTCACGAACTCCTGCGGGTCGACGCAGGAGATGGGCGCGGACTTGCCGACACCGCGCGGGTCGAAGCCCACGAAGTCGTACGCCTCGGCCGTGTCGGCCCAGACGGCGCTCTTGCTCGTGACGCGGGCCGGGAAGCGCAGCCCGGAGCCGCCGGGTCCGCCGGGGTTGTAGAGGAGAGCACCCTGGCGCTCGGACTTCGTGCCGGTGTTGCCGATGCGGTCGACGGCGATCTTGATCTGCTTGCCGAACGGCTCGGCGTAGTCGAGCGGCACCGTGACGTAACCGCACTGGATCGGCTTGGGCAGGTTCCAGTCGGCGGGGCAGTCCTGCCAGTCGATGCCGGCCTTCGCCGCACGGGCCGCGGCGATCGCGGTCCCGCGGGCCTCGCGGTCCCAGCCCTTCGCGTGGCCGGCGGCCGGGCCGGCGCTCGCGGTGGGCGCCGCGACGGCGCCGGCTATCAGCGTGGCGGTGACGAGCGCTCCGGCCGTGCCGAACGCCGCCGTCCTCCGCCCCAGTCTGCTGTTCCTCAAGTGGCCCTCCCCGTACATGATTGCGACACGTACGGGGATCCTCGCGGCTGTGCGTTCCCTGAGGACAGAGGTGATACTACTTCTTTGCCAATCCGATAAACGGATAAAGGCGTTCGGTCGACGGAACCTCAGTCCAGCGAGGCCAGTGCCTCGTCCAGCAGACGCCTGAGCCGCAGCGCGTCCGAGGCCACCGCCGTCACCAGCGCGCACGGTCCGGCGAGCGGCATGACGGCCGCGCCCCCGGCGAGGACGCGGGCCGCCGGTGGAGCGGTCGCGAACTCCGGGCGGGCGACGACGAGCTGGCCGACGGCACGGTGTCCCGCCAGACCGGCGGGGCCGTCCCAGCCGCCCGGGGCGCCGGGCCCGCAGGCCAGCTCCTGGTCGAGGACGCTCCGGCCGTCGATCCGTACGGTCAGACGGCTGGTGAGCCGCCCCGGTTGCTCGCCGGACCGCCCGAGGACCTGCTCCTCACGCAGCAGGAGCCGGGCCGTGGCCGCGAGGTCGACGCATGTGGTGACGCGCAGGTCACTGCCGTGGGCGGAGATCAACTGCTCGGGAAGCCAGTGCAGTTCCGCGTCCTCGCCGACGGTGAGCCGGACGTCGTAGCGGGCGCCCGCCTTGCCCTGCCCCGGCAGTGCCAGGGTGGCGGCGGCCGAGCCGACCCGCAGCCGGGCACCCGGGGCCGCCTCGGCGGTCACCGTGAAGTGGTCGCCGCCGAGCGGCCCGCTCATGGCACCGACCAGCACGACCCGCGCCTCGGCCCCGCTCCCCCGGGTCCGCCGCACGGTGAGCGGCCCCTCCCCCTCCAGCACCGGCAGGGCGGTGCCGCCGCGCCCGTCACCGCGGGCGAGGACGTGCGCCCTCGCCCGCACGCCGGCCGGCGCGGTCATGCCGTCCATGCGGTGATCCGGGCCCGCACCCAGTCGGCGACCTCCCGGACGCCGTCCTCCCCGCGCAGCGACTGGAGGACGACCGGCAGTTCACCGCGCTGGGCCTTCGCGTCGGCGGCCATCCGCGCCAGGTCCGAGCCGACGTACGGCGCGAGGTCGGTCTTGTTGACGATCAGCAGGTCGGCGGTGGTGACGCCCGGCCCGCCCTTGCGCGGGATGTCGTCACCGCCGGCGACGTCGATCACGAAGATCTGGGCGTCGACCAGTCCCCTGGAGAAGGTGGCGGTGAGGTTGTCGCCCCCGGACTCCACCAGGACGAGGTCCAGCGGACCGACCTCGTCCTCCAGGTCCTCCACCGCTTCGAGGTTGGCCGAGATGTCGTCCCGGATGGCGGTGTGCGGGCAGGCGCCGGTCTCCACGGCGCTGATCCGTTCCGGCGGCAGCACCGCCTCGCGGAGCAGGAACTCGGCGTCCTCTCGGGTGTAGATGTCGTTGGTGACGACGGCGAGGGACAGCTCCTCGCGCAGGGCCCGGCAGAGCGCGGCGACGGTGGCGGTCTTCCCCGAGCCGACCGGCCCGCCGAGCCCGATCCGCAGGGCGCGGCGACTGCCGTCGGGCCGCCTGGCGTCGGCAGAGACGGCGGGCGTCTCGTGGTGGTGGTCGAGGTGCATGCTGCGACTCCTGGAAGGGGGCGGATCCCCTTGGGAAGGGAACGGACAAGACGGGAGAAAGGCGGGAGGGGAGAGGAGGGGGACGGTCGACCCGCTACGAGGCGAACAACCGCGTCGGCCAAGCGGCATGCGTCTCAGCCGCGATCTCCAGCACCGGCGAGGACCGCGCGGGCAGCACGTCGACCCCGTCGGTCACCGCGGCGCGCGCCGCCTCCACGGCGTCCTGTGCCACCCGGTCCAGCTCGGGAGCGAGTCGCGCCAGCACGCCCGTCGCGTCGAACGGATCGAGGCTGAGCAGCCGCACCACGGCGGTGGCCGGTCCGCTCACCCCCTCGTAGAGGGAGCAGTACGCCGCGTCCAGGGGCCCGAGTCCGGCCGCGCGGGCGGTCAGACCGAGGACGACGGGCTGGTGTGCGCCCTTGGGGAACCGTCCTGCCAGCGCGTCGAGTTCGGGGTGCGGCCAGGTCGCCCGCGCGGCCCGCATCAGCTGCCGTCCGAGGCGGCGCGCCACCCCGCGCAGGGCGGGCGACGGGGTACGGGCGTCCGCGGCCCGGTCGAGCTCGACGGGGTCCACGCCGAGGGCCGTGGCCGCGGCGAGGGAGGCCGCGACGCTTCCGCTCGTGTGCAGCCGCCCCCGGCAGAAGTCCTCCAGGCTCGCGGCGTCGGTGATGCGGCCCGCCCGGACGGCGGCCTCCGCCCCGCCGGAGTGGGCGTGCCCTCCGGCGGGGAAGCGGCCGTCCGCGAGGACGAGCAGTGCTGCACGGCTCATGTCGGCGCTCAGAACAGGAAGTACCGCTGCGCGAGCGGCAGTTCGACGGCGGGTGCGGGTTCGACGAGCTCGCCGTCGATGGTCACCGCGAAGGAGTCCGCGGCCACCTCGACGCGCGGCAGGGCGTCGTTCTCCCGCATGTCGGCCTTGGTGCGGCCACGGGTCGAGCGGATGGGCACGAGTTCCCGGCCGAGTCCGAGGCGTTCCGGCAACCCGTCCTCGATGGCGGCCCGGGCGACGAAGCCGACCGAGTTGGCGGCCGGAGCCGTCCCGTGGGCTCCGAACATCGGTCGTGGCAGCACCGGTTGGGGGGTGGGGATGGAGGCGTTGGCGTCACCCATCTGCGCGTACGCGATCTGCCCTCCCTTGAGGACGAGCTGCGGTTTCACGCCGAAGAACCGGGGGTCCCACAGCACCAGGTCGGCGAGCTTGCCCGTCTCCACCGAGCCGACCACGTGCTCGATGCCCTGGGCCACGGCGGGGTTGATGGTGTACTTGGCCACGTAGCGGCGGGCGCGCAGGTTGTCGGCGCGGGTGTCGCCGGGCAGGAAGCCGCGGCGCCGCTTCATCACGTGCGCGGTCTGCCAGGTCCGCAGGATCACCTCCCCGATGCGGCCCATGGCCTGGGCGTCCGAGGCCATGATGGAGATGGCCCCCATGTCGTGCAGGATGTCCTCGGCCGCGATGGTGCTGGGCCGGATGCGGGACTCCGCGAAGGCGAGGTCCTCGGGGACCGCGGGGTTCAGGTGGTGGCAGACCATCAGCATGTCGAGGTGCTCCTCGACGGTGTTGACGGTGTGCGGCCGGGTCGGGTTGGTGGACGCGGGGAGCATGTTCGGCAGCGACACGGCCGTGATCATGTCCGGCGCGTGGCCGCCGCCGGCACCCTCGACGTGGAAGGCGTGCAGCGTGCGTCCCGCGATGGCGTCGAAGGTGTCGCCGACGAACCCGGCTTCGTTGAGGGTGTCCGTGTGGACGGCGAGCTGGACGCCGGACTCCTCGCAGACGTCGAGGCAGGCGGAGATCACGGCGGGGGTGGCACCCCAGTCCTCATGGATCTTGAAGCCGAGGATGCCCGCGCGCAGTTGGTCGCGCATCGACTCCTTGGACATGGTGCTGCCCTTGCCGAGGAAGCCGATGTTGACGGGGCTCGACTCCAGGGCCGCGAACATCCGCGCGAGGTGCCAGGAACCGGGGGTGACCGTGGTCGCCTTGCTGCCCTCGGCGGGGCCGGTGCCGCCGCCGATGAGGGTGGTGACGCCGGAGGCGAGGGCCTCGTCGACGGCGGCCGGTGCGATGAAGTGGACGTGCGTGTCGATGCCGCCGGCGGTGAGGATCTTGCCGTTGCCGGCGATGACCTCCGTCTCGGGGCCGATGACGAGGTCGGGGTGGACGCCGTCCATGGTGTCCGGGTTGCCGGACTTGCCGATGCCGGTGATGCGGCCGTCGCGGATGCCGACGTCGGCCTTGACGACACCCCAGTGGTCGATGACCACGGCTCCGGTGATCACCGTGTCGGGGGCGCCTTCGGCGCGGGTGGTGCGCGACTGGCCCATGGACTCGCGCAGCACCTTGCCGCCGCCGAAGACGGCCTCGTCACCGGAGCGGCCGGGCCCGCCGGAGCGGTCCTCCTCGATCTCGACGAGGAGGTCGGTGTCGGCGAGGCGGATACGGTCGCCGGTGGTGGGGCCGAACAGGTCCGCGTAGGCGGGGCGGGTCAGTTCAGGCATCGAGGGCACCTCCGGTCGCCCCGCGCAGCCCCATGACGACGCGGGCCCCCGCCAGGGGGACGAGTTCCACGTCGACGGGGATGCCGGGCTCGAACCGGACGGCGGTGCCGGCGGAGATGTTGAGCCGCTTGCCGTGGGCCGCGGCGCGGTCGAGGTCGAGGCCGGGGTTCGCCTCGGCGAAGTGGTAGTGGGACCCGACCTGGACGGGCCGGTCGGCGGTGTTGAGCACGGTCAGGCGGGTGATCTCGCACCCCTCGTTGAAGGCGACCGGCGCGTCGGCGAAGAGGATCTCTCCGGGAATCATGGCTGCCGCCCCGTCAGATGATCGGATCGTGGACGGTGACCAGCTTGGTGCCGTCGGGGAAGGTGGCCTCGACCTGCACGTCGTGGATCATCTCCGGGACGCCCTCCATGACCTCGTCGCGCTGGAGCACCTTGCGGCCGGAAGCCATGAGTTCGCTGACCGTGCGACCGTCTCGGGCACCTTCGAGGATGTGCGAGGTGATCAGCGCGACGACCTCGGGATGGTTGAGCTTCACGCCTCGCGCGCGGCGCTTCTCCGCCACGTCGGCGGCCACATGAATGAGCAGTCTCTCCTGCTCGTGCGGGGTCAGCTGCACGTACCACCTCACAGGGCATCACGCCGGGACCGCGCGGCCCGGCTGCCGCGGCCACCGCGACGGCTCTAGATGTAACACACACGAATGCGCTGGAACGCGCCCGCAGGTGTACAGGAAACCGCAGGTGGATCGGGGTGCAGAGTAGGCTTGCAGTGTTTCCGCCGTGTCACCCGGATTTGACCGACTGATTACCGATGCCGCCGGCGGCCTCTCGCATGCCCGTCAGCGCCCGCACGCCCGCCCGGAGCGAGTCGGGGGAGAAGCCGCCGAAGAGCACGTGCTGGACCCCGAAGCCCTGCACCGTGGCCATCAGCGTCCGGGCCACGGCCTCCGGATCGACGTCGCCGGGCATCATGCCGCTTTCCTGGTAGCGGACCACCACCTTCACCCAGGCGGCGGTGACCGCGGCGAAGCCCTCCGCCAGCAGGGCCGCCAGCTCGTCGTTGCGCCGCGTCTCCGTCCAGGCGTGGATCATGAGCCGCGGGAACAGCCACTCCCCGTCGTCCGTGAGCGCCGGCCGCTCCCGCTCCATGTGCGCCACGGTCCGGGCGATCAGCTCGTCGGGCATCGGCGGCGGGCTCTCCAGCGCGGCGCGCTCGTAGACGTCACGGATGACGCCCATGACGTCGGTGACGATGGCCTCGATCAACTGCTCCTTGCCACTGAAGTAGCGGTAGACGGCCCCCGCGGACAGGTCGACCTCCTTCAGCACGTCCTGCATCGACGTGGCGTGGAACCCGTTGCGGGCGAAGCAGAGGGCGGCGCCGTCGAGGATCTGCCGGCGGCGGGCGTCGAGGTGTTCCTGGGATACGCGGGCCATGGTGTCCAGACTAAAACGAACGTTCATTCTTGACAAGACGCCGAGTCGGCCGCACGGTGGTGACATCACTAAAACGAACGATCCTTCTTTTTGCAGGGAGACCCCCATGCACAGCCGTCACCGCGTGATCGCCGTGATCGCCCTGATGCCCGCACTGGTCGCGCTGACCCTGTGGGCCTTCGCCTGGCCCGCCGCCCGCACGGCCCCGCACGACCTGCCGCTCGGCGTGGCGGGGCCGCCCCAGGCGGTCGCTCAGGTGGAGCAGCGGCTCTCCCGGCACGAGGGCGCCTTCGAGATCCACCGCTACGCCGACGAGGCGGCGGCTCGGGCCGCCATCGAGGACCGGGCCGTGTACGGAGCGGTGGTCACCGGCGACCGCGGCGGCAAGCTGCTCACGGCGTCGGCGGCGAGCCCCGTCGTCGCCCAGTTGCTCCAGCAGGCGGTGGCCGCACCGGGGGACGCGGCGGGGGCCCCGCCCGAGGTCGTCGACGTCGTGCCCGCACCCGGGACCGACCCGCGCGGCGCGGTCCTGGGCGCGAGCGTGCTGCCGCTGGCGCTGGCCGGCATCGCGGCGGGCGCCGTCACGACCCTGCTGGGTCTGCGCGGGGTCCGCACGGTCGGCGCGCTGGTCGGCGCCGCCGCGGGGGCGGGTCTGGTCGCCGCGGCGATCGCGCACAGCTGGCTCGGGACGGTCGGCGGTGACTGGTGGGCCGTGGCCGGCGTGTTCGGGCTGTCGGTCCTGGCGGTGGGCGCGGGTGTGGCGGGGGTCGCGGCCCTGCTGGGGCGCGCGGGTATCGGTCTGGGCGCGGCCGTGATGATGCTGCTGGGCAATCCCTTCTCGGGAGCCTCCTCGGCACCCGAGCTGCTGCCGCAGCCGGCCGGTGCGATCGGCCAGTGGCTCCCGCCGGGCGCCGGCGCCTCACTGCTGCGCTCGGTGTCCTTCTTCGACGGAGCCGCGGCCACCGGCCACGCGCTCACCCTCGCCTGGTGGGCCGTGCTGGGCCTCGGCGCGGTCCTGCTCGGCAGCACGCTGCGCCGGCGCGCGACCGGCGGCTCGCCGGCCCCCGACCGGGCCCCGGCACCCGCACCGGCAGCCTGAGCACGTCGGCGTACGCCCGTGGCCCCCGCGAAGTCGGGCCGGACACGCCTCCGAGCCCTCACCGGCCGACGGAAGCAGGCGGACCACCCCGGGTCGGAGTACGCCGCCGCGGGCAGCCGGAGTGCCCACCGCGGTGGTCGCTACGCCGGGTTCGGCCCCCGGTGTTCCGCCGCGATGCCGAAGCGGTGAGGCTCACGGGGCGTGGCGGCGGCGGTGTCGTGGACACGGGAGAGCGCGCCGACCACCTGGTCCCCCGCCGGTTCCCTGAGGCCCTCCAGCCGCTCGAGGTCGGCGGCGGAGACCAGGGCGACGAGAGGCTTGCCGTGCCGCGTCACGACGACCCGTTCACCGCCGTACACGACCCGGTTGATCAGGTCGGCGAGCTCAGCCCTGGCTTGCGTCACCGGAATCTCGTAGGCCATGGCCCCAGCTTACGGTTCGGCTCGCGGCGACCGGCTGCGGTGCCGCCCGGCGGGGAGGACGATGGAGGCGGGGGACGAGCACGGGCCACCGGCCCGCAGGAGGTGCCCCATGGCAGGCGAACCGTCGTTCTTCGAACTCGGTGTGGCCGACCCCGAGCGCGGGCGCGCCTTCTACGGCGCCCTCTTCGGCTGGACCCTCGAACCGGGGCCCACGGGCGGCGGCTTCACCATCGGCACCGACGGTGTCCCCGGCGGCCTGCACGGCGGGGACGCGCAGGCGTCCCCGTATCTCTTCTTCCGGGTCCCGGACCTGGACGAGGCGATGGCCCGGGTCAGTGAGCTGGGCGGATCGGTCGGGGACCGGGGCGCGGAGGACGCGCGGTCGGCCGCACGGTTCGGCCGGTTCGCCCTGTGCCGGGACGACCAGGGCTCCCCGTTCGGCCTGCACGAGCCTCCGAACGGACGGTGAGGCGCCCCTCCCCACTCGACCGAGCCCTCCTCGGCCTTGGCGGCTCCCTCCTCCCACCGATGTACGTCCTGTACATTTCTGACGGAGACAGTGCCGTCGGCAACGGTGCTGCCACGAGGAGGGGTTCGTCATGATCCTGCCGTCCGCCCGCCACGCCCCGCCCGAGTTCACCGAGCGCGCGAGCGCCGACGACCGGGTCGTGGATCCGTACGCGAAGCTGCTGGAGGAGCGCATCGTCCTCCTCGGCACACCGATCGACGAGGCCTCCGCGAACGACGTGACCGCGCGGTTGCTGTACCTGGAACACACGGCCCCGGACCGCGCCATCGCGCTGTACGTCAACTCACCCGGCGGCTCCTTCACCGCCATGACGGCGATCTACGACACGATGCGCCACGTCTCCTGCGACGTGGAGACGACGTGCCTGGGGCAGGCCGGCACGGCCGCCGCGGTGCTGCTGGCGGCGGGCACGCCGGGCAGGCGGGCCGTGTTGCCGGGCGCGCGCGTGATGCTCCGTCAACCCTCGCTCATCGAGACGGTGGAGGGGCGCACCGACGACCTCGCCGTGCGGGCCGACGAGTCGACCCGCATCCGCACCCGCCTCGAGGAACTTCTCGTACGACACACCGGCCGCACCCCCGAGCAGGTGACCGCGGACATCGAGCGGGAGACGATCCTTGACGCCCGACAGGCCCTGGACCACGGCCTGGTGGATCACATCGTGCCCGGCCGCGGGGCGACGCCCGCCACGCCCGGCGCCAGGTGAGCCGCCATGCTGCCGCCGGAACTGCCTCCGCTGCCCGCCCTCACCCGCGCCGAGGCCGAGCTGATCGACCGTTACCTCGAGGTCGTCGATCTCCTCGGGCGCATCAACCCGGCCCGGGACGGCGACACCTACCGCGGCCTGCGGGCCGCCCAGGCGCTGGTCGGCAAGGCGACCGCCCTGCGCGACGCGCTGGCCCTGATGCACCGCAGGGGTGAGACGGAACTGCACGCGGCCACCCTGGCCCGGGCGCTGCGTGTCCTGGACGGTGAACGGCGGACGGCGCGCGTCAGCCTGCCGCCGTCTGTGGACAGTTGAGCCACCCGGCTCGAAACGCACCAAACGGCTTACCCCCTTTCGGCGTAGGAACACCAGAAATGTCCGACCGTCCGCGGTTGCGCAACACGCCTGCCCAAGCGGCGGAACGAGCCACTCCGCCGCTGGTCCCGGCGTCGCCACCGCGGCCGGGCACGACTCGAACGCATAGCCGTCCACCCGAACGGGTGAGTGGTGAGTAACAACACAAAAGCCACGTTCCATTGGGATTTCCGCGCGGGGCGAGACAAGATCCGTGACTGACGACAAGCCCCCGCCGCAGCGGCGGGGCGGTCCGAGCGGACGCCGAATCCTGCCGCCGCCCGGACGACCGGTCGACAGGAGTGGATCGGCAGGAGTGGAGGACCCGAGCACGACGGGTCGCCGGAACGACCGCCTGCGCGAGTCAGGCGCCGGACCGAGCAGCCCTTGGGGTGAAGCCGCATCCGTGCGGCCGGGCATCTTCGCCAGCCCGAATCCGACAGGTCATCCTTCACAGGCGGCTGACGAAGGGTTGCGCATGTCTGCGCTCAATCGTGTCCCGTCGCTGATGGCCCGTGCCGGTACGGCCTCGGCTCTCACCCTCGCCGCCGTGGGCGGTTCCGTGGTGGTCCCCGGCGTCGCCTCCGAGGCCGCCGCGGCGAGCCACGCGACGAAGGCTCTCAAGATCGCGGCCTCCAAGAAAGGTGCGCCCTACAAATATGGCGCCGTCGGACCAGGCAGGTTCGACTGCTCCGGCCTGACGCTGTACTCGTTCAAGAAGGCCGGCAAGAAGCTTCCGCGCACCGCGGCCCAGCAGTACAACAAGACCCGGCACATCTCCTCCAAGAGCCGCAAGGCCGGGGATCTGGTCTTCTTCCACTCGGGCCGCAGCGTCTACCACGTCGGCATCTACGCCGGGAAGAACAAGATCTGGCACGCTCCGAAGACCGGGGACGTGGTGCGCCTGCAGAAGATCTGGACCGGCAGCGTCTGGTACGGCCGGGTCAAGTAGCCCGCCCGAGGGGGTGACGGCGCCTGTTCCGCCGTCACCCCCTCGGGTCGCGTGGCCCCGGCGTCGCGCGCACCGCCGCCCGGCGCGGGAGGAACCGCGCCACGGCGCACCGGGGGCGACGGTGCGCCACAGCCGACGGCGTGCCGGACGCAGGGCGCCAGCCGCAGCGCGCGCCGGGCCAGGGCGCAGCGCGCCGGCCGCAGCGCGCCGGTCGCCGACGGCACCTCACCGCGAAGGCTTCTGCTCTCCCGCCGCCCCTCCCACGGCCGTGGCCGGTTCGGCGACCGCCGGACGGCCGGGCGGCGTCCAGGGCAGTTCGATGGAGACGGTCTTGCCGCCCTCGCGCGTGGGCCGCACCCTCAGCCTGCCCCCGCACTCCGCCGTGAGCCAGCGGATGATCACCATGCCTCGGCCGTTGTCCTGCTGGACCGCGGCGGGCAGGCGCTTGGGGAAGCGCGGATGGCTGTCGGTGACGCCGACGCGCAGCCGCTCGTCGCGGTCGAGCGCCAGGTCCACCGTGAAGGTGGGCGACTGTCCGAACGTGTGCTGGACCGCGTTGGTCGCCAGTTCGGAGACGATGAGCCGGACGGTGTCGGAGAGATCGGCGCCCGCCGGCAGGCCCCACTCCGTCAGGGTGCCGACCACGTAGGTGCGCGCGGCGGCCACCGAGGCGGAATCGCTCGGCAGAGTGACGGATGCTTCCAGATGGTCTGCCATGGCGACGTCGTCCCTTTCCCACGGAACCGCAACCCGACACGGAGCGGACGGTTCGAGTACGGTCCCGGACTGGTGCTTCGCCGCCAGACTGCCATCACCAGGGCCGGGAAGGGCGGCGATCCACCAAGATATGCATATATCTGTCGCTCGATGCGGTGAACTCTGCGACGGCAGAGCGGATTTGGGCGGCCCATAAGGAGTAAGGGAGTGGCCCATGCAGCACGGTCCCGTGGTGCGTCGTCGGAAGCTGGGCGCCGAACTGCGCACCCTGCGCACGTCGGCGGGGATCACCAGCGGCGAGGCGGCCCGGTTGGTGGGCTGGCACCAGTCGAAGGTCAGCCGCATCGAGACCGGAACCAGCGGGGCGAAACCGGCCGACGTGCGGTTACTCCTCGACGCCTACGGTGTGGACGACTCCCGGCTGCGGGAGTTGCTGGAGATGCTGGCGGGCTCCGACGACGCGGGCGGCCGGCACCACTGGTGGCACGCCTATCGCGGGGTGCTGCCGCCGGCCTACCGCGACTTCATCAGCCTGGAGTCGCAGGCGAGCGCGATGCGCACGCTGGAGACCACGGTGGTACCCGGACTGCTCCAGACACCGGAGTACGCCCGCGCGGTGACGCGCGCCGCGGCGGACGGACTGCCGGAGGAACGGCTGGACACGCTGGTGGAGGTCCGGCTGGCCCGGCAGGACGTGCTGCGGGCGCAGCCGCCGCTGGAGCTGAGCGCGGTCCTGGACGAGGCGGTGCTGCGCCGGGAGGTGGGCGGCCCCGGAGTCATGGCACGCCAACTGGCGCGCCTGATCGAGGCCGCGCGCCTCCCTCATGTCCGGCTCCAGGTCCTGCCGTTCGCCGCCGGGGCGCACATCGGTGTCACCGGCCCTTTCGTAATCTTCTCTTTTTCGAGCACTTCTGATCTAGACGTGGTCGTTCTCGACCACTTGACGAGTAGCCTGCATCTCGAACGGAAAGAAGACCTAGAGGCCTACACCGAGGCCTTCAACGCCCTTCTGATCCATGCCCTTTCGCCCGAGGAATCGTTGGACTTCATCGCCGCGACCGCGGCAGGCGCGTAAGGAGGCACCATGTCAGGAACACCGTCCGCCCGCTGCCGGAGCATCCCTGCCGGCACCGATCTGCCCGGCCTGCGGTGGCTGCGCAGCAGCTACAGCACCGGAGCGAACAACTGCGTGGAGACGGCACGGCCGTCGGCCGGCCCCTGGGCCGGACTGCTCGCCGTGCGCGACTCCAAGGACCCGGCCGGACCCGCGCTGCTCTTCTCCCCCGAGAGCTGGGCGTCGTTCACGGACGCGGTCCACCACCGCTGATCCCGGGCCGGATCGAGCGAAGCACGGCCGTGTCACGCCGACTCATGGCCGCGTTTCGCCGATCACCCGTACAGCGCGTCCGACCTGTTCCGCGGAGAGGTCCGCACGTGCGGTCAGCCTGAGCCGTGAGATGCCGTCGGGTACGGAAGGAGGCCGGAAGCAGCCCACGGACAGGCCGGCCGAACGGCAGTCGGCCGCCCACTGGACGGCTCCCTCCGGGGAGGGCGCGCGCACCGAGACGACCGCGGCGTCCGGGCGCACCGCGGACAGGCCCATGGCGGTCAGACGTGCGTGCAGTTCGCCCGCCACCGCACGTGCGCGCGCCGCCCGCTCGGGCTCGCGGCGCAGCAGGGTGAGGGCCGCGAGGGCCCCGCCCGCCGCCGCGGGGGCGAGGCCGGTGTCGAAGATGAACGTCCGGGCCGCGTTGACCAGGTGTTCGATCACCGGGGCCGGTCCGAGGACGGCGCCGCCCTGGCTCCCCAGCGACTTGGACAGCGTCACCGTCACGACGACGTCGTCCGCACCCGCCAGCCCCGCCTCGTACGCGGCACCCCGGCCACCCGCGCCGAGGACGCCGAGGCCGTGCGCGTCGTCGACGACCAGCCCGGCGCCGTGCTCCCGGCACGCCTGCGCGAGCCCGGCCAGCGGCGCGGCGTCGCCGTCCACCGAGAACACGGTGTCGGACACCGCGATAGCGGGGCCCTCGTGGGTCGCCAGCGCCTTGCGCACGGCGTCCGGGTCGGCGTGCGTCACCACCTGGGTCGCGCCGCGGGCCAGCCGGCAGCCGTCGATCAGCGAGGCGTGGTTGCCCGCGTCGGAGACGACGAGGGAGCCGTGCGGCGCCAGCGCGGTGACCGCGGCGAGGTTGGCCGCGTAGCCCGAGGAGAAGACGAGCGCGGCCTCGAAACCGCAGAAGGCGGCCAGTTCGCGTTCGAGCTCGGCGTGCAGCTCGGTCGTGCCGGTGACCAGCCGCGAGCCGGTCGCGCCGGCGCCCCACTTCCGCGCGGCCCGCGCCGCCCCCTCGGTGACCTCCGGGTGCCGGGCCAGTCCGAGGTAGTCGTTGCTCGCCAGGTCCAACGGCGCCGAGTCGGCCGGGCGGGGGCGCAGAACCCGTACCAGACCCGCCTCGCGGCGCGCCCGGGCCTGCTCGTCGATCCAGCCGAACGCCATGGAGCGGTCCTCCAGAGGATTTGTAGGCAGTGGACAGACGATAGCGGTACCGCCACCCCCGCGAGGTGTGGCAATACCCACACGTCCATCTGCCAGTGTTGTGCGAAGTCTCCTTGGCCCCGGGTGGCCCCTTAGGACAGGATCGGCTCTCATGGATCTGCTGAACACGCTGGTGGACAAGGGGCTTCGGCGCGAGACGCCGACCCGCGAGGAGGCTCTCGCCGTCCTCGCCACTTCCGACGACGACCTGCTCGATGTGGTGGCCGCGGCCGGCAAGGTGCGCCGTCACTGGTTCGGCCGACGGGTGAAACTCAACTACCTCGTCAACCTCAAGTCGGGCCTGTGCCCCGAGGACTGCTCCTACTGCTCGCAGCGGCTCGGCTCCAAGGCCGAGATCCTCAAGTACACCTGGCTCAAGCCCGACCAGGCCTCCCGCGCCGCCGCGGCGGGCCTGGCCGGCGGCGCGAAGCGGGTGTGCCTGGTGGCCAGCGGACGCGGCCCGACCGACCGGGACGTGGACCGCGTCTCGGACACCATCAAGGCCATCAAGGAGCAGAACGAGGCCGTCGAGGTGTGCGCCTGTCTGGGCCTGCTCTCGGACGGCCAGGCGGAGCGGCTGCGCGAGGCGGGCGCCGACGCCTACAACCACAACCTCAACACGTCGGAGGCGACGTACGGGGACATCACGACCACCCACACCTACGCCGACCGGGTGGACACGGTGCGCAAGGCGCACGCTGCGGGACTCTCCGCCTGCTCGGGTCTGATCGCGGGCATGGGCGAGAGCGACGAGGACCTGGTCGACGTGGTCTTCTCACTGCGCGAGCTGGACCCGGACTCCGTGCCCGTCAACTTCCTCATCCCGATGGAGGGCACGCCACTGGCGAAGGAGTGGCACCTCACCCCGCAGCGGTGCCTGCGCATCCTGGCGATGACGCGGTTCGTCTGCCCGGACGTCGAGGTGCGCATCGCGGGCGGGCGTGAGGTCCATCTGCGCACGATGCAGCCGCTGGCCCTGCACCTGGCCAACTCCATCTTCCTCGGCGACTACCTCACCAGTGAGGGGCAGGCGGGCAGGACCGACCTGGAGATGATCGCGGACGCCGGGTTCGAGGTGGAGGGCGCGGGCGAGGTCACCCTGCCCGAGCACCGGGCCACGGCGGGTGGCGGCTGCGGGTCGCACGAGGGCGGTGGCGGCTGCGGGTCGCACGAGAGTGGTGGCGGCTGCGGGTCGCACGAGAGTGGTGGCGGCTGCGGGTCGCACGAGGGTGGCGGTGTCTGCGGCTCCGTGTCGGCCGAGGGGGACCGCGGCTCCGCCGTGCCCGCCGCACCGGCGGGGGCCGGCGAGGTCCGTACCGACCTGGTCGCCGTACGCCGCCGTGGCGCCGGAACGGATCTCGCGCCCAATGCCTGAGCCCGAGCTGACCGTGGACGAGCTGCTGACGCTCGACCGTCGGCACGTCTGGCATCCGTACGGCCCCATGCCCGGCCGGCAGGATCCGCTCGTCGTGGAGTCGGCGAGCGGGGTGCGGCTGCGGCCGGCCGACGGCTCGGCCGAGCTCGTCGACGGGATGTCGTCCTGGTGGTCGGCGATCCACGGTTACAACCACCCGGTGCTGAACGAGGCCGCGCGTGAGCAGTTGGGGCGGATGAGCCATGTGATGTTCGGCGGGCTCACCCACGAGCCCGCCGTGCGACTGGCCAAGCTCCTTGTCGACATGTCGCCCGAAGGGCTGGAGCACGTCTTCCTGGCCGACTCCGGGTCGGTGTCGGTGGAGGTCGCGGTCAAGATGTGCCTGCAGTACTGGCGCTCGCTGGGCCGCCCCGCCAAGCGGCGCCTGCTGACCTGGCGCGGCGGCTACCACGGCGACACCTGGCAGCCCATGTCGGTGTGCGACCCCGAGGGCGGGATGCACGACCTGTGGACGGGGGTGCTGCAGCGTCAGGTCTTCGCGGACGCGCCGCCGACGGAGTACGAGGAGACGTACGCCGATCACCTGCGGTCCGTGATCGAGCGGCACGCCGACGAGCTGGCCGCGGTGATCGTGGAGCCGGTGGTGCAGGGCGCGGGCGGGATGCGGTTCCACTCCCCCGCGTATCTGCGCGTGCTGCGGGAGGCGTGCGACGCGCACGGCGTGCTGCTGGTGTTCGACGAGATCGCGACCGGGTTCGGCCGTACGGGCGCGTTGTTCGCGGCGGAGCACGCGGCGGTGACGCCGGACGTGATGTGTGTCGGCAAGGCGCTGACCGGCGGCTACCTGACGATGGCGGCGACGCTGTGCACGCCGCGGGTGGCCGAGGGCATCTCCCGGGGGGACGTGCCGGTGCTGGCCCACGGGCCGACGTTCATGGGCAACCCGCTCGCGGCGGCCGTGGCGTGCGCGTCGATCGGGCTGCTGCTCGGCCAGGACTGGCTCGCGGAGGTCAAGCGGATCGAGGCGGGCCTGCGGGAGGGTCTCGCGCCCGCCGCCGGCCTGCCGGGCGTGCGCGACGTGCGGGTGCTCGGCGCGATCGGCGTGGTGCAGCTGGACCACGACGTCGACATGGCGGCGGCGACGCGGGCCGCCGTGCGGGAGGGCGTGTGGCTGCGCCCGTTCCGCGACCTGGTCTACACGATGCCGCCGTACGTCACGGGCGACGCGGACGTGGCACGGATCGCCCGCGCGGTGTGCGCGGCGGCGCGGGAGGGATGAGATGCCGGTACTGGTGATCACGGGCACGGGTACGGAGGTCGGCAAGACGGTCGTGACCGCCGCCGTGGCCGCGGCTGCGGTGGCGGCCGGCCGGTCGGTGGCCGTGCTGAAGGCCGCGCAGACCGGCGTACGGCCGGACGAGCCCGGGGACGCCCAGGAGGTGGCGCGTCTGGCGGGCGAGGTGACGGTGGCCGAAGTCGCCCGCTTCCCCGAGCCCTTGGCGCCGGGTACGGCCGCGCGTCGGGCCGGCCGGGCACCGGTGCGTCCGGCGGAGGTGGCAGAGGCCGCGGACAAGCTGGCCACCGAGCACGACCTGGTGCTGGTGGAGGGTGCGGGCGGGCTGCTCGTGCGCTTCGACGCCGCCGGCGGGACACTGGCCGACGTCGCCGGGCTGCTGGGGGCGCCGGTGCTGCTGGTGGCGTCGGCGGGGCTGGGCACGCTCAACACCACGGAGCTGACGGCACGTGAGCTGCGGACCCGCGGGCTGGAACTGCCCGGCGTGGTGATCGGCAGCTGGCCCGGTGCCCCGGACCTCGCCTCGCGCTGCAACCTCGCGGATCTGCCCGACGTGGCCGGCGCACCCCTCCTCGGTGCCGTGCCCGCGGGAGCGGCGTCCCACCCGCCGGGCGAGTTCCGCTCGTCGGCACCGCGCTGGCTGGCGCCCCGGCTGGAGGGGACGTGGGACGCGGACGCGTTCCGGGCACGGGAGGCGCCCTGACCGCGGCGGCGGAGGGGACGGTCCGAGGGCCCGGCCGGGCCGGGCAGCTCCCGCCCGCCCCGGGCGACGCCGTCGCGGACCGCCCCTGACCTCGGCGGGCGGGGGCCGGCCCGCACGGAGACAGGCGGGCGACCCCCGCCCGCCGCGCCTCCGCGACCGCGCCGGCGAGCCCGCCCGGTGCCCGGGGGACGGCTCCCAGGCGGAACGAGCCGCCGACGCGGTGGGTACGCGGCGGCCGTGAGGGGGAGACTCGGGGGTGAGGCACCACCTCGTGAGGGAGGTCCCATGCCGCTGCGATCCGCCCGTTCCCGCGGGGTGCCGCGGGACTGCGTGCACCATCCGCTGTTCGCCCGCTGCTATGCCAGGTGCAGTGTGAGCGCCGAGAACCGGATGGGCATGGGGCGTGTGCGCGAGCGGTTGCTCGCCGGACTGTCCGGGCGGGTGATCGAGATCGGCGCGGGCAACGGGCTGAACTTCTCCCACTACCCGGGCACCGTCTCGGAGGTCGTCGCCATCGAACCGGAGCGCCTGCTGCGCCAACTGGCCGTGGAGGCCGCGCTGCGCTCGCAGGTGCCGGTCGACGTGGCACCGGGGGCGGCCGAGGCACTGCCGGTCAAGAGCGAGGCCTTCGACGCGGCCGTCGTCTCGCTGGTGCTGTGCAGCGTCCGCGATGTGCCACGGGCCCTGGGAGAGCTTCGGCGGGTCCTGCGGCCGGGTGGTGAGCTGCGGTTCTTCGAGCACGGCCGGGGCGGCGGCCGGGTGATGGCCTTCACCCAGCGGGCGCTGGACCGGACGCTGTGGCCGCCGCTGAGCGGTGGCTGCCACCTGTCGCGCGAGCCGGTCGCCGCGCTGCGCGAGGCCGGGTTCGCGCTGGGGCCCTACCGGCGGGTGATGATGCCGGAGAACGGGCCGGTGCTGCCGAGTTCGTACTGCGTTCTGGGCACGGCCTGGCGGCCGCCCGGGGCCGAGGCGTAGTCACACGCCCACCGGCGCAACTCGTCGGCGAGACCGTACCGTTCGAGGTGAACCCGACCGCTTCCGCGGCTCGGCTCCCCGAGCGGCCCCGGCGGAGCACCTTCGACTCGGCGCGGGTACCGGAACCCCCGGCCCTCCGATGCGGTCGCCGCGCGCCGCCGGGCGGTCCACATGACGGAATCACGGCGCCGCCCGTCCGTCGCGCGTGGTGGGATCGGGCCCATGACCGATCTGCGGATACGGGCCGCCGCGCCCGAGGACCTGGACGCCGTGCTGGCCTTCTGGAAGGTCGCCGCCGAGGGGACGAGCATCAGCGACGACCGGGAGGGCGTGGAGCGGCTGGTCGCCCGCGACCCCGAGGCGCTGGTCCTCGCCGAGCGGAACGGCGAGCTGGTGGGCACGGTGATCGCGGGCTTCGACGGCTGGCGCTGCCATCTGTACCGGCTGGCGGTGCACCCGGACCACCGGCGTCGGGGCATCGGCTCCGCGCTGCTCACGGCGGCGGAGGAGCGCTTCGTACGGCTCGGCGGGCGCCGCGGGGACGCGATGGTGCTGCGGCGCAACGAGCGGGCCCAGCATGCCTGGCGAGCGGCCGGGTACGCGCCCGAGGAGCAGTGGCGACGCTGGGTGAAGCCCCTCACCGACTGAAAGGCTGTGACCACCGGCGCATGAGCGAGTCCCCATCGGCGAGTTCCCCGGCGTCCCGGCCGGCCCCTCCACCGGCGTCCCAGCCAGTCCCTCCCTCGACGTCCCACCCGGCCCCTCCCCCGGCGTCCCGACCGGCGCACGACATCGCGCGAACCGCCGCGTCCTGGCCGATCATGGATGCGAGGTGACCCGATGACCGAAGTGCTCCTCCTGCTGGTGGCGATCCTGCTCTCGCTGGCCTGCGGCGCCTTCGTCGCGGCGGAGTTCTCGCTGACCACGGTCGAGCGCGGCGAGCTGGAGCGGGCCGCCGAGCGTGGGGAGCGGGGTGCCGCGAGCGCGTTGAAGGCGGTACGGGCCCTGACCTTCCAGCTCTCCGGGGCCCAGCTCGGCATCACCGTCACCAACCTGGTGGTGGGCATGCTCGCCGAGCCCTCCGTCGCCGCCCTGATCTCCGGCCCGCTGGAGAGCGCGGGGGTGTCGGCCTCGACGGCCTCGTCGCTGGCGCTGGTGCTGGGCACCGGCCTGTCGACGGTCTTCCTGATGATCGTCGGCGAGCTGGTGCCGAAGAACTGGGCGATCTCCTCACCGCTGGCCGTCGCCAAACGGGTGGGCGGTCCGCAACGGTGGTTCAGCGCGGCCTTCCGGCCCTTCATCACCCACCTCAACAACACCGCCAACCGCATCGTCCGCCGTGCCGGCCTGGAGCCCGCCGAGGAACTGGCCTCCGCGCGCGGCCCGCAGGAGCTGGCGGCGCTCGCCCGGCACTCGGCCAAGGCGGGGGCGCTGGAGGCGGACACCGCCGAGCTGTTCGTGCGCACCCTGAACCTGGCCGACCTCACGGCGGAGAACGTGATGACCCCGCGCGTGCAGGTCATCGCCCTCGACTCCCGGGCGACCTGCGAGGACGTGGCGAACGCGACGCGGGCGACCGGGCTGTCCCGGTTCCCCGTCTACCGGGAGACCCTGGACGCCGTGGTGGGGACCGCACACGTCAAGGACGTCCTCGCCGTGCCCGCCGAGCAGCGGTCGTCCGTCCCGGTCGCCGACCTCATGCGCGAGCCGCTGCTGGTCCCCGAGTCACTGACCGTCGACCGCCTGCTGGACCGGCTCTCGGGCCGGCGCACGATGGCCGTCGTGATCGACGAGTACGGCGGGACCGCGGGCGTGGCCACGCTGGAGGACATCGTGGAGGAGGTCGTCGGCGAGGTGCGGGACGAGCACGATCCGCACGAGACGCCCGAGCTGGACCCGGCCGGCACCGACGAGCGGGGCCACGCCCTGTACCGGGCCGACGGCGCGGCACGCGTGGACCGGCTCGCGCGGGTGGGGCTCCGGGTGCCCGACGGGCCGTACGAGACGGTCGCCGGGCTGGTCGCGGCCGAGCTGGGACGCATTCCCGCCGTGGGCGACGCCGTGGAGGTCGCCGGCTGGCGACTGGAGGTCGTGGACGCCACGGGACGCAGGGCGGCCCGGGTGCTGCTGCACGCGCCGCTCGACGCGGCGCGTGCCACCGGTGAGGACGGGGAGGCCGCACGGTGACCGCCGTACAGCTGCTGATCGGCCTGGCGACGCTCGTCGTCAACGCGTTCTTCGTGGGCGCCGAGTTCGCGTTGATCTCGGTGCGGCGCAGCCAGGTGGAGCCGTACGCCGAGGAGGGCGACCGGCGGGCGAAGAGCGTGCTGTGGGGGCTGGAACACGTGTCGGCGCTCATGGCGGCGGCCCAGCTCGGCATCACCCTGTGCACGCTGGTCCTCGGTGTGGTCGCGGAGCCGGCGATCGCGCACCTGCTGGAGCCGCTGTTCCACGCGGTGGGCCTGCCGTCCGGCGTGGGGCACGCGGTCTCGTTCGCGATCGCCCTGTCGCTGGCGACGTACCTGCACATGCTGCTCGGCGAGATGGTGCCCAAGAACATCGCCCTGGCCGAACCGGTGCGCAGCGCGCTGCTGCTCGGACCGCCCCTGGTGGCGCTGTCCCGGGCGCTGCGTCCGGTGATCTTCACGGTCAACGCCTTCGCGAACGCCCTGCTCAAGCTGCTCAGGGTGGAGGCCAAGGACGAGGTGTCGGCGACCTTCACGGACGCGGAGCTGGCCGAGATCGTGAAGGACGCCAGTGAGGCCGGACTGATCGACGACCGGGCCCAGGAGCGGCTGCACGACGCCCTGGAACTGGGCCGGCGGCCGGTGCGGGACGTGGTGCTGCCGCTGGAGAAGGTGGTCCACGCGCGCGTGGGCATCACCCCGGAGCAGTTGGAGCGGCTGTCGGGCCGGTCCGGCTTCTCCCGCTTCCCCGTGGTGGACGACGGGCGGCGGATCGTCGGCTACCTGCACGTGAAGGACGCCCTGGACGCCTCGCCGCGGCACCTGCCCTTCCGGCCGGCGGACATGCGGCCCATCGCGCGGGTGCGGGAGAGCACCCCGCTGGACGACGTGCTCACCGCCATGCGGCGCAGCCGCACACACCTGGCGGCCGTGCTCGGGTCCGACGGACGGCTGGCCGGGCTGGTGACCATGGAGGACGTGCTGCGGGAACTGTTCGGGCAGCGGACCTGAGCCGTCCGAGCGGCGCAGCGAGCCCGGGCCGTCCGAGCGGCGCAGCGGACCTGAGCCGTCCGGGCGGAGGTCGACCGGGCGGACGGCGACCGGGCGGACGGCGACCGGGCGGGTAGTGACCGGGCGGACGGCGTCCGCACGGAGGGCGACCGACCGGCGGGTATGTGCGGGGGCTACCATTTCTGTCGCCATGCAGACGAATCCCACCCACACCAGCCTCGTCGCCGTCGGCGACTCCTTCACCGAGGGCATGTCGGACCTGCTGCCCGACGGCTCCTACCGGGGCTGGGCCGACATCCTGGCGGCGCGGATGGCCGCCCGCTCCCCCGGCTTCAGGTACGCCAACCTCGCGGTGCGCGGAAAGCTGATCGGACAGATCGTCGACGAGCAGGTCGAGGTCGCGGCGGCCATGGGGGCCGACGTGATCACCCTGGTCGGCGGACTCAACGACACGCTGCGGCCCAAGTGCGACATGGCCCGGGTGCGGGATCTGCTGACGCAGGCCGTGGAGGGGCTGGCACCGCACTGCAAAGAGCTGGTGCTGATGCGCAGCCCGGGTCGGCAGGGACCGGTGCTGGACCGGTTCCGGCCGCGCATGGAGGCGCTGTTCGCGATCATCGACGACCTGGCCGCGGAGCACGGCGCCGTGGTCGTCGACCTGTACGGGGCCCGGTCGCTGGCCGACCCGCGGCTGTGGGACGTGGACCGGCTGCACCTGACCGCCGACGGGCACCGCCGGGTCGCGGAGGCGGTGTGGCAGTCCCTCGGCTACGAGCCCGAGGATCCCGACTGGCACGCCCCGGTGCCGGCGACGCCGCCGCCGGGCTGGATCATGCGGCGGACGGCGGACGTACGGTTCGCCCGCCGGCACCTGCTGCCCTGGATAGGCCGCAGGCTGACCGGCCGGTCGTCCGGCGACGGCCTGCCGGCCAAGCGACCGGAGCTGCTGCCGTACGAGGACCTGGCGTGATCCCGCGCCGGCCCACGGGGCACCCGCCCAGAAGGCCTTCGTAGCTTCCGACGAACAACCCCGCGGCGCTGGCCTGCACGAATCGCCAGTAGAATCCGTACACGTGACTTCCGCTCCCGCCAAGCCCCGCATCCCGAACGTCCTCGCCGGACGCTACGCCTCCGCCGAGCTCGCCACGCTCTGGTCCCCCGAGCAGAAGGTGAAGCTCGAGCGGCAGCTCTGGCTCGCCGTGCTGCGGGCCCAGAAGGACCTCGGCATCGAGGTGCCCGACGCCGCGCTCGCCGACTACGAGCGCGTCCTCGACCAGGTCGACCTGGCCTCGATCGCCGAGCGCGAGAAGGTCACGCGGCACGACGTGAAGGCGCGGATCGAGGAGTTCAACGACCTCGCCGGGCACGAGCACGTGCACAAGGGCATGACCTCCCGCGACCTGACGGAGAACGTCGAGCAGCTCCAGATCCGGCTCTCGCTGGAGCTGATCCGCGACCGCTCGGTGGCCGTCCTGGCCCGCCTCGGCAAGCTGGCCGGCGAGTACGCCGAGCTGGTCATGGCCGGCCGCTCCCACAACGTCGCCGCGCAGGCCACGACGCTGGGCAAGCGCTTCGCCACCGCCGCCGACGAGCTGCTCGTCGCGTACGGCCGTCTGGAGGAGCTGCTCGGCCGCTACCCGCTGCGCGGCATCAAGGGTCCGGTCGGCACCGCCCAGGACATGCTGGACCTGCTCGGCGGCGACGCGGGCCGGCTCGCGGAGCTGGAGCAGCGGATCGCCGGGCACCTCGGCTTCTCGCAGGCCTTCACCTCGGTCGGCCAGGTCTACCCGCGTTCGCTGGACTACGAGGTCGTCACCGCGCTGGTGCAGCTGGCGGCGGCGCCCTCCTCGCTGGCGAAGACGATCCGGCTGATGGCCGGGCACGAGCTGGTCACGGAGGGCTTCAAGCCCGGCCAGGTCGGCTCCTCGGCGATGCCGCACAAGATGAACACCCGCTCCTGCGAGCGCGTCAACGGCCTGATGGTCATCCTGCGCGGCTACGCCTCGATGACCGGCGAGCTGGCCGGCGACCAGTGGAACGAGGGCGACGTGTCCTGCTCGGTGGTGCGCCGGGTGGCGCTCCCCGACGCGTTCTTCGCCCTGGACGGACTGCTGGAGACCTTCCTGACCGTGCTCGACGAGTTCGGCGCCTTCCCGGCCGTCGTCGCCCGTGAGCTGGACCGCTACCTGCCCTTCCTCGCCACCACCAAGGTCCTGATGGGCGCGGTGCGGGCCGGTGTCGGCCGCGAGGTCGCGCACGAGGCGATCAAGGAGAACGCCGTGGCCTCCGCCCTGGCCATGCGTGAGCAGGGCGCGGAGCGCAACGAGCTGCTCGACAAGCTGGCCGCCGACGAGCGCATCCCGCTGGACCGCGCCGGACTGGACGCGCTGATGGCCGACAAGCTCTCCTTCACCGGCGCCGCGGCCGGCCAGGTCGGTGTCGTCGTCGGCCGGATCGAGGAGATCGTCAAGCAGCACCCGGCCGCCGCGGGCTACACCCCCGGAGCGATCCTCTGACGCGTTTCACCCGGGCCGAGCTGGAGGCCGCCCGCGACCGTCTCGTACCGGACGTCGTCGCGGACGGCCTCCGCGTGCTGTTCTGCGGGATCAATCCCGGGCTGATGACGGCGGTCACGGGGCACCACTTCGCCCGTCCCGGGAACCGCTTCTGGCCGGTGCTGCACCGGTCCGGGTTCACCCCCCGGCTGCTGAAGCCGTCGGAGCAGGACGAGCTGCCGTCGTACGGACTCGGCATCACGAACGTCGTCGCGCGCGCCAGCGCGCGGGCGGACGAGCTGACGGCCGAGGAGTACCGGGAGGGCGGTCGGCTGCTGGCACAGAAGGTGGCGCGGCTGCGGCCCCGCTGGCTGGCCGTCGTCGGAGTGACCGCGTACCGCGCGGCCTTCGACGACCGCAAGGCGCAGGTCGGCCCGCAGGCCAGGACGTTCGGGGACACCCGGGTGTGGGTGCTGCCCAACCCCAGCGGGCTCAACGCGCACTGGACGACGCAGACGATGGCGGAGGAGTTCGCCCGGCTGCGGGTCGCGGCGGACACGGAGGAGTAGTCCGGCGTCACGGGGGTGCCTCCTGCGTGACGACGGCCAGCAACTGCACCTCGTCCGTCGCGTCCCGGTCGGCGACGGCGACCGCGACCCAGCGACCGGTGCCGTCCGCCTCCCAGAGGTACGCCACGCGCGCGCGGGCGCTCAGGCCGGCCCACGGCTCGGGTATCCCCTCCCGTTCGCTCCGCAGCAGGACCGTCTGCAGGTTCCAGGGGTCCGTCTCGCCCCAGCGGAGGGCCAGGCGCTCGTAGAGGGCGTCCCGGTCCTTCTCGTACTGCTCCACCGTCACCGCCCGCTCCGCCGGGTCGCCGCCGCGCAGGCCGTGGCTGCTCTCCAGCACCGCAGTGAAGTGGCCGGGCCCCTCGGCGCCCCCGTCCGACGGGCCGTGCTCCGCCGGGAAGGGGCGGAAGCACAGCTCGTCGACGAGGGCGATGTGCCGGGCGATGTCCATGCCGTCCAGTAAACCGGCCGCCACTGACAATTGGCGGGGCGTCAGTCGCGGGGTGGCGTCAGGCGTCCCGGCCGCGCAGCCGCCAGGCTCCCGCGAGGAGGGCCGCCGCGGCCCACAGCGCCGTCACCGCGAGTCCCGCCCAGGGGCCCAGAGTTCCGTCGTGCGTCTGGTACAGGACGACTTGCCCGGCCTTGTCCGGCAGGAAGTCGGTGGCGCCGCCCGCGACGTCCCCGACCACGAAGGAGACGACGAGGATGAACGGGATCAGGGTGGACAGGGTGGCCACGCCACTGCGGAACAGGGCGGTGAGACCGGCCGCGAGCAGGGCCATCAGCATGAAGTAGATGCCGCAGCCCACCACTCCGCGCGCCTGCTCGCCCGTGGTGAGCCCGTCCGCCGCCGGGCCGAGTCCCGCCCGGGCCGCGACGAGGGCGGCGAACGCGGCGAGCAGCCCCACGACGAGGGCCGGTACGGCGACGGCGACGAGCTTCGCCGCGAACCACCGCCCGCGCCGCGGCACCGCCGCCAGGGAGAGCCGGATCCCGTTGCCCTGGTACTCACAGGAGACGACCGTGGCGCCGAAGGCGATGGCGGCGATCTGACCGGGCACGGCCCCGGACAGGGCCATGAACAGCGGGTCGAAGTCCGGGTCCGAGGTGTCGGAGACCCCCGCCAGCGCGGAGAAGGCGGTGGTGCAGGCGAACACGGCCATCAGCGTGCCGTACAGCGAGCGCAGAGTGAGTACCTTGAGCGCCTCGGAGCGGAGTACGGGTGCGAAGGGCATGGTCAGGCCTCCTGGGACGGTGCGGTGAACTCGGCCTCGGTGGCCGTCAGGTCGAGGTAGGCCTGTTCCAAGGTGCCTTCCGCCGCGCTCAGTTCGAGGATCGGGACGCCGGCACCGGACAGGGCGCGGCCGATGTCGTCCACGCGTGCGTGCGGCACGGTCCAGTACCCGTCGTGGCCTTCCACCGCCTCGTGCCCGTGCCGGGCGAGAGCGGCCTCGAGCGCGGTGGCGTCCGAGGTCCGGACACGGACGCCGGGCCGCACCCGCGCGTCGATGAACTCCCGCATCGGGGTGTCGGCGAGCAGTCGGCCCCGCCCGAGGACGACCAGGTGGTCGGCGAAGGACGCGGTCTCGTTCATCAGGTGACTGGAGACCAGGACCGTGCGCCCCTCGGCCGCGAGACGACGCAGCAGCTCGCGGATCCAGATGATGCCTTCCGGGTCCAGACCGTTCGAGGGCTCGTCCAGCATCACCACCTCGGGGTCGCCCACCAGCGCGGCGGCGATACCGAGCCGCTGGCGCATCCCCAGGGAGTACGTCTTCACCCGGCGGCGCGCCACCGGCGCGATGCCGGTCTGCTCCAGCACCTCGTCGACCCGGCGCGCGGGAAGGCGGTTGCTCGCCGCAAGGACGCGCAGGTGGTCCCGACCGGTGCGGGAGCCGTGGGCGGCGTCCGCGTCGAGCAGGGCGCCCACGTGCCGCAGCGGCTCGCCGAGGGTGGCGTAGGGGCGTCCACCGACGGTCGCGGTGCCGGAGGTCGGCCGGTCGAGGCCGAGGACCAGGCGCATGGTGGTGGACTTCCCCGCGCCGTTGGGGCCGAGGAAGCCGGTGACGCGGCCGGGGTGCACGGTGAAGGTGAGGTCGTCGACGGCTCGTCGGGTGCCGTACTCCTTGGTGAGGTTCTGGACGTCGATGCTGGTCATGGCATCAGCGTGCCGGTCCGCACGGGGGCGGGTCCTCCCCCGCCGGTGGAGACCGTCTCCCCCGTGCGGGGGAACCGGGTGTCGGTGGCGGCTGGCACGATGAGGCAATGGTCCGCCTTCTGCGCCCGCTGTTCCGGGGGGCTACTTACACACGGCTCGTGTACCTGTGGGTGCCGATGCTGATCGTGAGCGTGTGGGTGCTCATCGACGACACCCACATGTGGGTGCCGGCGGCCCTGTTGCTTCCGGTCGGTCTCATTCCGGCGGTGCGGACCGGCGAAGGCGTGCAGGCTCGGTGGCTCCTCGTCCCCGGACGGGACGACGAGGGCTTCTCGGTGGCCCCGTCGGCGACCTGGCGCGACCGGCTGCGCACGGTGGTGTGGCTGGAAGGGCGCCTGCTGCTGGGTCTGTTGACCGCGGGTGCCTGCGTCTGGCTGCCGATCCTCACCGTCGAACTGGTCCGGCTCGCCGCGGGGCACCGGGTCGACGACATCCCGGTGCTGCGGGACGCCGCGCCGCACTGGGCCTACGCGCTCCTCGCGCCGCTCCCCGTACTCGCCCTGTACGGCGCCGTGGTCGGCCTCGGCCTCCTGGCGACGGCGGGGGCCCGCGCGCTGCTCGGCCCCTCCGCCGCCGAGCGGCTCACCGCCCTCGAGGAACGCACCGAACAGCTCCTGGAGCGCACCCGCATCGCCCGCGAGCTGCACGACTCCATCGGCCACGCCCTGACCGTCGCCGTCGTACAGGCGGGGGCCGCCCGTACGGCGAACAGTCCCGAGTTCACCGACCGGGCCCTGACCGCGATCGAGGAGACCGGCCGGGCCGCGCTGGAGGATCTGGAGCGGGTGCTCGGCGTACTGCGGGAGACGGAGCGGCCCCTGAGCGCCAGACCGACGCTCGCCGACGCGGACCGACTGCTGGAGTCCGCCCGCGCCTCCGGGACGACAGTGGACGCCGAGGTCACGGGGCCGGTGGAGACCCTGCCGGGCCCCGTCTCCCGGGAGGGCTACCGCATCCTCCAGGAGGCGCTGACCAATGTGCTGCGGCACGCGGGGACGGTGCCGGCGCGGGTCCGCGTCGCGGTGGCGGACGGTGCGCTCACCCTGGAGGTGTGCAACGCGCTCCTGGACGGGAGAGCGGACCCCGGACGCGGCAGCGGGCTGCGCGGCATCCGCGAGCGGGCCGCGCTGCTGGGCGGGCGCGCGCACACGGGCCCGGACGGCGCCGGTGACTGGCAGGTGCGGGTCGAGCTGCCGACCGGCTGATCTACGCTGGGCGGATGCCCGTCAGAGTGCTCCTCGTCGACGACGAACCCCTCGTACGCGCAGGTCTGCGGGCCGTGCTGGAGGCGCAGCCGGACATCGAGGTGGTCGGGGAGGCGGCCGACGGGGCGGCGGTCATTCCACTGGTGCGGCAGGTGCGGCCGGACGTGGTCGCCATGGACGTCCGGATGCCGCTGCTGGACGGCATCGAGGCCACCCGCGCGCTGCTGCGGACGGTGACCGACCCGCCGAAGATCCTGGTGGTGACGACCTTCGAGAACGACGAGTACGTGTACGAGGCACTGCGCGCGGGCGCCGACGGGTTCCTGCTGAAGCGGGCCCGGCCCGCCGAGATCGTGCACGCGGTACGGCTGATCGCCGAGGGCGAGTCCCTGCTGTTCCCGGCCTCGGTGCGGCGGCTCGCCGCCCGGTACGGCGACGGCGGCGGCGACCGCGCGGCCCGCGCCGAGTCGACGCGGGCGCGGCTGACAGAGCGGGAGGGCGAGGTGCTGCGGCTGATGGCGCGCGGGCTGTCGAACGCGGAGATCGCCGCCCGGCTGGTCGTCGGCACGGAGACGGTGAAGTCGCACGTGAGCGCGGTACTGGCCAAGCTGGGCGCGCGGGACCGCACCCAGGCGGTGATCACGGCGTACGAGTCGGGATTCGTCGCGCCCGGCTGAGGCGGGCCGCCGGGCGGGACCTGACGGACCGGCACTCGCCGGGGTGGACCGGGCCGAGTACGATCCGGCCAACACGCGCACGAGCTGGGAGGACGGACCTTGGGAGGGCTGACCGGCGGGGATCCGTCACTGCTGCGGAGGATCAACTCCGCTGTGGTGCTGCACGCCTTGCGTGCCACGGACTGCGCGACGCTGACCGAGATCACCCGGGTGACGGGCCTGTCCCGCCCGACCGTCGAGGGTGTCGTGGAAGGGCTGATCGAGGCCGGTCTCGTCGTCGAGGCGGCCGCCGACGAGGGTACGGCCCGGCGGCAGGGCCGGCCCGCCCGGCGTTTCCGGTTCCGGGCGGAGGCCGGGCACCTGCTCGGTCTGGAGATCGGCCCGCACCGCGTCGCCGCGCTCCTGTCCGATCTGGACGGCCGGGTGATCGGCGCCCAGGCCAAGGACGTCGACGAGACCGCGTCGGCGGACGAGCGGCTGGAGCGGCTGCGCACGGCGGTAGCCGAGCTGTTGCGCCGGGCAGGGGTCGCGCGTGGTTCGCTGCGGGCCGTGGGCGCCGCCACGCCGGGGATCGTCGAGGCGGACGGCACGGTGCGGCTGAGCACCGCGCTGCCCGAGTGGACGGGGCTGCGCCTGGGCGAGCGCCTGAGCCGTTCCTTCAAGTGTCCGGTGCTGGTCGAGAACGACGCGAACGCGGCGGCCGTCGCCGAGCACTGGAAGGGTGCCGCCACCGAGTCCGACGACGTGGTGTTCGTGCTGGCCGGGCTGAGTCCGGGGGCGGGGGCGCTGATCGGCGGGCGGCTGCACCGGGGGTACGGCGGGGCGGCCGGCGAGATCGGCGCGCTGCACCTGCTGGGCCGGGACGTGACGCCGGAGACGCTGCTGTCCACCACGGACCAGCCCCTGCATCCCCTGGACGAGCAGGCGGTCGCCAAGGTGTTCGCCGAGGCGCGTCAGGGCGACGCGCGGGCCCGCGCGGCCGTCGAGCGCTTCCTCCAGCGGCTGGTGCACGACGTGGCGGCGCTGGTGCTGGCCCTCGATCCCGAACTCGTCGTCATCGGCGGCTGGGCGGCCGGCCTGGACGGCGTGCTGGAGCCGCTGCGGCACGAGCTGGCCCGTTACTGTCTGCGCCCGCCGAAGGTGACCCTCTCGCTGCTCGGAGAGGCCGCCGTGGCCACGGGTTCGCTGCGGCTGGCGCTCGACCACGTGGAGGAGCAGCTGTTCGCCGTCGAGGGCGCGACGGCCCGCCGCTGACCGGGGGCGCGGGCGACCGCCCCCGACGGGCGGCACGGGCCGGTACGCCACGCCCTGACGTCGCGGGTCAACCGCCGTCGACCGGAGCCGGGACGGGCCGACCCGCCACCCGGCCGAGGGCGCGGCTCAACCGTCCCCGGCCGAGGTCGTGCCGAGCCCGCCGGCCAAGATCGCGGGTCAGCCGCCCCCGGCCGGGGCCGGTGCGGGCCGGGTGGCTTGCTCGTCGGTGTGGCGGAGGGTCAGGAGGCGCGGGTCTGCGGGCCGTGGTGTATCTCGACGTCGCCGGAGTCCCCGAACGTCAGCCGGCAGGTGTCCGCACGGTAGGTGGCGACGGAGAGCGCGGCGGTGCGGCCCCCGGCGAGATACCGGGTGGTGACCACGAGGACGGGCGCTCCCGGCAGGCGGTCCAGCTCCTTCGCGTCCTCGGCGCCGGCCGATCCCAGTTCCACGGCGCTCTCCTGCCCCTCCAGTTCGCCGCGCTGCAGCTCACGCAGCACGGCACGCGCGCGTGCGGCGCCGGAGGGCGCGTCGATGGCGGTGAGGTCGGGCACCGAGGACGGCGCGATGTAGAGCAGCTCCGCCGCGACGGGCAGGCCGTGGGTCCCGCGGGAGCGGCGGACGGTGTGCACGGGCTCGTCGCGTCCGGTGCCCAGGGCGTCGGCGACGGCCGCGGGCGGAGCGGCGAGGACGCAGTCGGCGGGCTGCCAGACGTCGTCGGCCGTTCCGGGCCAGTCGTGCCGCCGGGTGCCGACGGCCACGCCGACGCGCGGCGGGGCGACGGTCGTGCCGACACCGCGTCGACGCTGGAGCCTGCCCTCCAGTTCGAGCTGTTCCAGGGCCTGGCGGAGGGTGGCGCGGGCGACGCCGAAGCGGGCGGCGAGGTCGCGCTCGTTGGGCAGGACCTCGCCCACCGAGAACTCCGTGTCGAGGGCCTGGCCGAGCAGGTTCCTGAGATGCCAGTACTTCGGCTCCGGTACCGGTTCCAGCTGCGTGGTCCCCACCCTGTCCTCCGCAATCGCCGTGGTCCGGCGGCGTTTTGACGCCCTTGTTTATTAAAGGTTGTTGCAGTTCTCTGCGACCATAAAACGGCCCACATCCTTGGTCAAGACCAATCCGGTGAACAGGACGGCGGAGCCCCCGCCGCGGGGCGGGGGCTCGGGCGGGGCCGGGGGCGGTTAGCCGAGGGCGGCCAGGGAGCGCAGTTTGTCGGGGTTCCGGATGATGTAGACCGCCTGGATGCGGCCCTCGGCCACGTCCAGTTGGAAGACGGAGTCGGGTTCGCTCCCGGACAGCACCAGCAGCGCCGGACCTCCGTTGAGCTCCAGGAAGTGGAAGGAGACGTCCGGGACTCCCTTGTGCGCGGCCCCGAGCAGGAAGCGGGCCACCTTGTCGGAGGAGTCCACGACGCGCAGCGGCACCCTGGCCTTGCCGCCGCTGTCGCCCACCAGCCGTACGTCGGGCGCGAGCAGCGCCACCAGCCCGTCGAGATCCCCTTCGGTCGCGGCGGCGAGGAAGCGCTCGGTGAGGTCCCGGCGCTGCGCGGGGTCGACCTCGTAGCGGGGCCGCCGCTCGTCCACGTGCTTGCGGGCCCGCCCGGCGAGCTGGCGCACGGCCGCCTCACCGCGCTCCAGCATGGCGGCGATCTCGGCGTACGGATAGCCGAACGCCTCCCTCAGGACGAAGACCGCCCGCTCCAGCGGTGAGAGCGACTCCAGGACGACGAGGACGGCGAGGGACACGGAGTCGGCGAGCACGGCCCGCTCCGCGGTGTCCGCGACGGCGTCCCCGAAGTCGGTGGCGTAGGGCTCGGGCAGCCACGGGCCGACGTAGGTCTCACCCCGCGACTTGATCTGCCGCAGCCGGTCGATGGCGACCCGGGTGGTGATCCGCACCAGGTAGCCGCGCGGCTCGTGGACGCCGGACCGGTCGGCAGCGGACCAGCGCAGCCAGGCCTCCTGGACCACGTCCTCGGCGTCGGCCAGGCGGCCCAGCATGCGGTAGGCGACCCCCAGGAGGACGGGACGGTGCGCTTCGAAGACGTCGGTGGCGGTGTCGGTGGTCACCGCTCCATCCCAGCGGACACGTCACGGCGTGTCCAGGCGCGGCCGTCCGCCTCCGGGGACAGCCGGGGCCCACGAGAAGGGGTGGCACCCAGGGGCTACCCGTCGGTAGCCACTACTGACAGTCTGTCTACGCAACGCCGTCATCGCTCACGCGTTCCCGCAGACGCGTGTTCCCGACAAGGAGCCCCATGTCCGCGACGCTCTCCTTCACGGCCCCCACCGAGCACGGCCCCCAGGACATCACCCTGTCCTACACGCGCGCAGGCGCCGGCGAGCCGCTGCTCCTGCTGCACGGCATAGGCCACCACCGGCAGGCCTGGGACCCGGTGGCCGGCATCCTCGCGACCGAGCGCGACGTGATCGCCGTGGACCTGCCGGGGTTCGGGCGGTCCTCCGCGCTGCCGCGGGGACTGCCGCACGACCTGCCGACGACGACCGCGGTGCTCGCCGCGTTCTGCGCGGCGCTGGGTGTGGACCGGCCGCACGTGGCGGGCAACTCCCTGGGGGGTCTGCTGGCCCTGGAGCTCGGCCGGGAGAACCTGGTGCGGTCGGTGACGACCCTCTCCCCGGCCGGCTTCTGGACGCAGGCCGAGCGGCGCTACGCCTTCGGTCTGCTGACGGGCATGCGCCGGACCGCGCGCGCCCTGCCGCTCCCCCTCGTCGAGCGACTGTCCCGGACGGCGGCCGGCCGCACCGCCCTGACCAGCACGATCTACGCCCGCCCCGCGCGCCGCTCCCCAGAGGCCGTGGTCGCCGAGACGCTCGCGCTCGCCCGGGCGGAGGGGTTCGCCGAGACGCTCCGGGCGGGGCGCACCGTGCTCGTCACCGACGACGTCCCGGACGTTCCCGTCACCGTGGCCTGGGGCACCCGGGACCGCCTGCTCCTGCCTCGGCAGGGCGTCCGCGCCAAGCGGATCATGCCGCGGGCCCGGCTGGTGCGGCTGCCCGGATGCGGCCACGTCCCGATGAACGACGACCCGGCACTGGTCGCCCGCGTCCTCCTGGACGGCAGCCGCGCTCAGTCGGCCAGGGCCTTGAGCACCTCGTTCAGCACGGTCGCGTTGTAGGGCATGCTCACGTGCGGGGTGTGGTCGTCCGGGTCGAGGTCCTGCAGGACGATGTTGTTCACGTAGCGCCCGTCGGTCTGTTCGAGGGCGCACGACGTGTACGGGGTGACCACGTCGTCGTACCGGGTGGCGATGACGGTGTGGCGGACGCCCTCCGTCGTCTCCCCGAGGGCGGCCAGCTCGCGCTGGAAGGAGTGGTCGTGCTGGAGCTGGGGCCAGGCCGGCACGACCTCCCCGACCGCGCCCTGTTCGAGCACTTCCACCGCTCCGGGAATCTGCCGGGCGAGGTTCATCAGGCCCTGGGCCGTGACGCCGTGGTTGCTGGGCGCGATGCCGACGAAGTTGTGCACCTTGGGGCCTCCCCCGAGGGCGTTGAGGTAGTAGCGCGGCATCATGCCGCCCTGCGAGAAGCCGACCAGGTCGACCTGCTGGGCGCCGGTCCGCCGCAGGACCTCGTCGACGAAGTCGGCGAGCTGCCGGGCGGAGTGCTTGATGTCGCCGAGTCCGAAGATCACGGGGTTGCCGTGCTGGCCGTAGTCGAGCCGGAAGACGCGGTGCCCGTGCTGCCGCAGCAGGGGGGTCGCCGTGTTCCAGGTGTAGCCGCGGTTGCCGAAGGTGCCGTGCACCAGCACCACCGGCCGGGGATGCTCCTCGCTCGGTGGGGTGTTCCAGTCGTCCTCTCCCGCCTGCACGTCGACGGTGGCGATGACCTGCGCCCCACCCGCCTGGGCGACCGCGCCCAGGCGGTGCGGGGCCTCGGTGATGTCCGTGAGGACGTCGTCCGAGTTTACTCCGGGAATACGGGGGTTGAGGAAACTCACGGTGTTCTCCCTCTCGCCGGGAAATGACGCGGAGTCCGGTCCGATGTCACAGACCCGCTGCACGCTGCTCAGGTGCGACGTCTCAGTCTCGCGTCCATGGAATGCGACAACGATCCCTCGACCGGGGGAAAGAATTCACTCCATGGAGTAAGTAGGGCTCATTCATTCGAGCAGGCCACGCGGTCCGCCGTGGCGGCGTCGGGATGCGCGCCGGGCGCGCGCACCGAGCCGCGCACGCCGCCGGTCGCACGCCAACGCGCCGACATGAAAGGGGTGTTGTTGCCCGAGGGCGCAGTACCGCCCCGTGCGTAATGACAGTTGAGACGGACACAGCGACCAGGTCGCACGGCGAAGGGGGGCGGGTTCATGGCCACAGGGCCCGAGACACCGAAGGCACCCGAACCGCCGCAGGGGGCACCCGGGGCGTGGCAGCCCCTGCTCGGCCGGCCGGCCCTCGCCGACCTGCTCGGACACCCCCTCGCGGGCGCCGCGCTGACGGAGCTGGGCCGACTCCTGCCGCCCCACGTCGCCGTGCACTCCCTGCGCGTTTTCCTGCTGGCCGACGCGTGGGCGCGGACCCACGGGATCGCGTACGACCGGGTCGGCGTGCTGGCCGCCGCGGTGTTCCACGACGCCGGGCTGGTGGGCCGCGCACCGCTCGGCCGCGGCGGGTTCCCCGGCCGCTCGGCCGCGCTGCTCGACCGCTTCCTGGCCGGGCACGAGGTGGGCATGGGGCGGCGCACGACCCTCACACGGGCGGTGCGCGAGCACATGCGGCCGTTCCCCGCGCGCGACGCCGGTCCCGAGGCGCGGCTGCTGCACTTCGGCGCGTGGCTGGACGTCACCGGCCGCGGTGAGCGTCAACTGCCCGACGAGAGACGGCGGTTGCGCGCCCTGGCCCCCACTCCGTGGTTCGCCGTGTCCTTCTCCGCCCGGGTGGTGGCCTGCGGGCTGCGCCGGGTGCTGCCGGATTCTCCCGTCACCGCCCGGTGACGGGAGAGGCCGGCGACTCGCCCTTCCCGTCGCGAAAGGAACCGCAGACATGCAAGAAGACCAGCGTGTTTTCGATGTCGCCATCGTCGGAGGCGGCATCGGCGGGACGATGCTGGGGACCGTCCTCGCCCGCCACGGTGTGCGCGTGCTGCTGCTGGAGGGCAGCGGCCACCCCCGGTTCGCCATCGGAGAGTCCACCGTCCCCGAGACCACGTTCGGCCTGCGGGTGCTGGCCCGCCGCTACGACGTCCCGGAGCTCGAGCACCTGGCGACCAACGGGGCGCTGCGCCGCCACGTGTCGTCGAACTGCGGGGTCAAGCGCAACTTCAGCTTCATCTACCACCGGGAGGGCGAGCCCACCCGGCCCGAGGAGTGCACCCAGTACCCCACGTGGGGTCCGCCGCTCGGCCCCGACTCGCACTACTTCCGGCAGGACGTGGACGCGTACATGTTCCACGTCGCCGTGTCCTACGGTGTCACCGCCCACACGCACACCGTGGTCGAGGACGTGAAGTTCGAGGAGGACGGTGCCACGCTCGTCACCCGGGAACGAGGCACCTTCCGGGCCTCGTACGTGGTCGACGCCGGCGGGATGCGGGCGGTCCTCCCCGAGCGGCTGGGCCTGCGGCAGGACCCGCCGTACCGGACCCGGTCGCGCACGATCTTCACGCACATGGTGGGCGTACGCCCCTTCGACGCCGTGGCGCCCTCGCGTGAGCAGCACGGCATGCCGAGCCCCTTCAGCCAGGGAACGCTCCACCACATGTTCCCGGGCGGATGGTTCTGGGTCATCCCGTTCGACAACCAGTCGACCAGCACGAGCGAGTTGTGCAGCGTCGGCATCAACCTCGACCTCGACCAGCACCCCCGCCCGGACGACGTCTCGCCGGAGGAGGAGTTCTGGCGGTACGTGCACCGGTTCCCCAGCGTGGCGCGGCAGTTCGAGCGGGCGCGGGCGGTGCGTCCCTACGTCTCCACCGACCGCACCCAGTTCGCCTCGCAGAAGGTGGTCGGCGACCGGTGGTGCCTGCTGCCGCACGCCAGTGACTTCATCGACCCGCTCTTCTCCAGCGGTCTCGCCGTCACCGTGATGGCGCTGAACGCGCTGAGTCACCGGCTCATCGACGCGGTGCGCCAGAACGACTTCGACACCTCCCGGTTCGCGTATCTGGACCACTGGACCAAGCGCATGTTCCGGTTCTACGACGACCTGGTGTCCTGCAGTTACATCGCGTTCGACGACTTCGACCTGTGGAACGCCTGGAACCGGGTGTGGACCATCACCACGCTGTACGGCACGAACGCCCAGAACCAGGCCGCCGTCACGTTCGAGAAGACACGGGACCCGGCCTGCTTCGACATGCTGGAGCTGCCGCCGTACCGAGGGCTCCAGGGCATGGACAACCCCTGGGTGGAGCGCATGTTCGACCAGGCGCGGGACGCCGTACTCGCCTACCGGGCGGGGGAGTCGACGAAGGAACAGACGATCGCGCGCATCTACGCCCTGTTGGACGAGAGCGGGCTGGTTCCGTCGGTGTGGGCGACCCTGGACCCTCGGAACCGCTGCCCGTCCGGGGTGTTCACGCTCTGGCCCCTGATGAAGATCCTGCTGTGGGGCAAGTACCGCTCACCGCAGCACGTCCGGGGTTCCTACTTCACCGGCGGGGCACGGCTGGTGGGCCGGGAGGCGGTCGAGGCGTACCTCACCGAACTGCGGGCCGGCAGCTCCCAGGTCCACCAGACCGTGCGGGACATGTGGCTCAACTGGAACCGCGACTGGGCCGAGCGGCCGGCTCCTCGGAAATGAGCGCGAAAAATCATTCCTGCCATCCGGCGGAGGCATGCATTCCGGTTTGCCGCCCAAGGCGCTCGGGTAGGAAAACCACACGGCCGACAATTGGAAAGTCGGTCTCGGTTCCCTCTGCTCGATCGAGAGACAACGGGCTGCAATCCATCATGGTGCGACATTCCACCTGCCCCTCGCCCGCTGAATGCTCCTGGGAAGAAATCTTCCAGCATCAGGACCGCCTCATGCGGCTGGTTCGGCGAAGACTGCCAAGTTTCCAGGACGCCGA
Source organism: Streptomyces ambofaciens ATCC 23877 (assembly GCF_001267885.1). NCBI lineage: Bacteria > Bacillati > Actinomycetota > Actinomycetes > Kitasatosporales > Streptomycetaceae > Streptomyces > Streptomyces ambofaciens. The sequence continues at coordinate 1,381,799 of NZ_CP012382.1, forward strand.
GGACTGCGTCCAGGAGACCATGGCCCGCGCGGCCGCCCACGCCGCGCTGGACAGGAATCGACTCGGCGCCTTCCTGACGTCCGTGGCACTCCGCCTCTGCATCGACTTCTACCGTGACCTGGAACGACGCAGCAGACTCCTCCAGCGCGCGGCGCTCGCCGACACCCCCGGCACGACCGAGGAGGATGTCTGCGACGAGGACTTCGGCAGATGGCTGCTGGGCCAGGTACAACACCTGCGGGGGCGGGAGCAAGAAGTCATACTCGCCCGCGCCAAGGGCATTTCCACCGCGGAATTCGCCCGCCTGCACAACATTTCCGTGAAGGCCGCAGAAGCCGCCTTCACCAGGGGCCGCGCACGATTGAAGACCGTGTGTGCAAAAGCCTTGGAAGGCTGCTCCCGATAACACCCGGAACCTGCATATCCCCCTCGCAGAGAAACGGAAAGGGACCCCACTCATGTCCAACAACAAAAACATCCAGGACATCTTCAAGGACCTGGTCGGCAATATGGCCGACAGCGGGAAGGAGGCCTTCGACGACATGCTCAACCGGGCGGACAAGCCCGGGTCGTGCGGCTCCGGGAACGCCGTCGACACCCTGGCCGGGCTGCCGGCGAACGCGCTCGGCGCCCTGGCCGGTGCCGTCAACCCGGCGACCGCGCTGGCGGGCGCCGCCAATCCGCTGGCGGTCCTCGCGGGGGGCGGGGGCAACCCGCTGGCCGCGCTCGGCGGCCTCGCGGGCGGCGGCAACCCGCTCGCCGGTCTCACCTCGGGGGCCGCGAACCAGCTGGGCAACATCGCCAACGCGGCGCAGAACCCCCTGGCCGCGCTCACCGGCGCCGCGGGCGTGGGCAACCCGCTCGCGGCCGTCGTCGGCGCGGCCAACCCGCTCGCCGCGGTCGGCGGGGCGGCCGGCGCCCTCGGCGGTCTCGGTCAGCTGGCCGGCGGCCTCGGCCATGCGGCGGGCGGGGTCGGCGACCTCATGTCGCTGCCCACCCAGCTCACCCAACTGCTCCAGGTGCTGCCCAAGCTGATCGAGGCCCTCCAGGGGCTGCAGAACCTGACCAACCTGCCGGCCCAGGCCGGACAGCAGGGCCTGGCGGCGTTGCAGGGCCTGACCGGTCAGCAGCAGGGAGGTGGCAAACCGCAGGGCGGACCGTCCTCGACCCCGAGCTGACCGACCGTGCCACCGTCCCGTCCGGCCGGCCGTGCGGAGAGCGCCGGCGTCGTACCGTCCGGGATCCCCACATGAGGAGGAGGACACACGATGGCGTCTGCCGTCGGCGACCGGCTGCGTCTCGTGGTCAGGGTCCTGGGCAGCCTCGCGGCCGACGAGGTGGGGCAGGCCACCCGGCTGCGGAGACGGACGGGGCGGGGCACACGGTTCCCGGCGGAGGGCACAGCGGCCTCCGCCGGGTCCACCGAAGGGGCGGAGCGGCGCCGGGCCAAGGCGGTCCGGCACGCGCTGGAGAGCCTCGGCCCCTTCTACGTGAAACTCGGCCAGATCCTGTCCACGCGTCCCGACATGGTCCCCGCGTCCATCCGGGACGAACTGCAGAACCTGCACGACGAGGTCGACGTCCAGCCCTTCTCCGAGTTCGAGCCCGTGCTGGCGCGGGACCTCGGGCCGGACTGGAAGCTGCGCTTCGACGACATCGAGACCGTCGCCCCGCTCGGGGCGGCGTCCCTCGCGCAGGTCTACCGCGTGACGCTGCCGGGCGGGCGCCCGGCGGTGGTCAAGATCCAGCGGCCCGGCATCCGTGACGGCGTGCTCGCGGACATGGCCCTGATGCGGCGGGCGTCGAGGATCGTGGCCCGGGTCGCGCCCCGGTTCAACGAGGTGATCGACATCGAGGCGATGCTCGGCTCGGTCTTCGACGCCATGGAGCCGGAGCTGGACTTCACCGGCGAGGCCCGCAACATGGACGAGGCCCGTGAGCACGTCCGGGCGTTCCGCACCCTGGAGGTCCCCCGCGTCCTGCACGCGAGCCCGCGGGTCCTCGTCCAGTCGCTGGCCGACGGGAAGTCGGTGCGGCACGTCGACCGCGGCCACTTCACCGACGACGAGCGCGTCGAGATCGGCAAGGACCTGCTGCGGTTCATGTACCACGGGTACTTCGTCCACCGCTTCTTCCACGCCGACCCGCACGCCGGCAACGTCTTCGCCGCCCCCGGCGGGCCCGCGACGCTCATCGACTGGGGCATGGTGGGCAGGCTGGACCGGCGGACCAGCCTGCAACTGCTGCCCCTGTTCATGACACTGGCGCAGAACGACGGCGCCGGCCTGGCGCAGCACTGGGCGGGAATGGGCCGCATGACGCCGTGGGCCAACATGCCGGCGTTCGCCGCCGACATGGCCGCGTTCGTGCCGAAGGTCTCCCATCTGTCCCTGGAGGACATGAACTTCGGCGTCTCGCTCACCACCGTGCTCGCCAAGGCGACCAAGCGGGGCATCGGTTCACCGCCCGCGGTGTCGCTGCTGGGCAAGTCGTTCGCCAACCTGGACGGCTCGGTGCGGTGCCTGGCTCCCGAGATCACCCTGCCCGAGGTGTTCCAGGCGGAGGTGCCGAAGATCCTCCTCTCGCTGGGCCGCGAGTTCCTCGGACGCAACCAGTTCGCCCGGAACTCCATGGAACTGCTGCTGGCCGCCGTCACCAGCCCCGACCAGATGCGGGGCGTCCTCTCCGACGTGGCCAACCGGCAGTTCGCCCTGCACCTCCACGAGCCGCGCACGCCGGCCGCGCTGGGCGGCCAGCGACCCACCCGCCCCTCCGCCAGCCTGCTCGCGCTGGGTGCCGCGGCCTACCTGCTGGGCCGTCGCCGCTCCGGCTGAGCCGGGCCCCGCGGGGCCGCCCCGCCCCGTCGCGCCCGCGCCGCCCCTGGCCCGGCCCTTCGCACCCCTTCCTCATCCCGTTCCATCAGGTTCCGTTCCGTTCCAAGGAGGCCCCATGCCGGAATCCGCACGTCCGCAGGCGCCGGCCGCCGACACCCCGGCGGGCGTCCCGCTCGCGGCGCTCTGGACGGCCGCCGCGCACGCGGCGGAGTACCTCCGGCCCGCGCCGTACGTCCGCGACCCCTGGGCCGCCGACTTCCTGCACGCGGCCGGCTTCGAAGGCGGCCCGCCCGGTGACGGGCCGATGCAGCGCCTGCTGCCGGACTGGCAGGTGGTGCGCACCCGCTTCTTCGACGACCATCTGCTCACCGCCGCCCGTTCGGGCCGCCGCCAGGTGGTGCTGCTCGGCGCGGGCCTCGACACCCGCGCCTTCCGGCTCGACTGGCCGACCGGCGTCCAGGTCTTCGAGATCGAGGATCCGGCCGTACTCGCCTTCAAGGAGTACGTACTGGACTGCAGCCGTCCCTCGTGCGGGCGCCGCACGCTCGTCGAGGCCGACGCCCGCTCCGCCTGGGGCCCGGAACTCGTCGCGGCGGGCTTCGACCCCGCCCGGCCCACCTCCTGGCTCTGTGAGGCGCCCCTCTACTTCCGCCGCCCCCCGGAGGTGGAGGCCGCTGTCGCCACGATGACCGAACTCTCCGCTCCGGACAGCGTGTTCGGCGCCGAGTGCGTGAACTCCGCCACGACGTCCTCGCCGTTCGTGGCGCCCTTCATGGACGCCCTGTCGACGATCGGGCTGGCCTGGAACTGGCAACTCGGCGAACCGGAACGCTGGTGGGCGGAGCGCGGCTGGGACGCGGCGGTCGCCGACCCGTTCACGCTGCCGTACGTGATCGAGCGCCTCTCCCCGTACCTGCCGATGGTGGGAACGGCCGCCGCGAAGTGCGTGTTCCTGACGACGGGGACGCTGCGCGACACGGTCTGAGACGCCGTGCGCGGGGCCCCGGGCGTCATGTCCGGGGCCCCGCGCACGACACCGTCGGGTCTACGGCCGCTCCAGCTCCAGCAGAGCGGCGAGCCACAGGTCCGGAAGCTCGTCCGCGGTCGCCAGGGCCTCGTCGTGGACGACGGTCAGACACGCGGTGTCGTGCTGGCTCGTCAGCGTCGTCACGCACCGGATGCCCGACGCGACGCCGGTGAAGACCGCCGCGCGCCGGGCCGCGGCCCCCTGGTGGACCAGGGCCGTGCCGAAGTCCACGCTGCTCACCGGTCCGGCGACGACGGCACCGTGGACCAGGCGGGTGCCGACGGTGGCGCCCAGCGTCCGCGGGGCGGCGGCCAGCAGCAGGCGCATGGCGTCGCGCCGCCGGGTCTCGCGCAGCCGGCCCGTGCACGCGACGACCCTGGCCAGGGCCCGGCGCGGCGACTCCTCGTCGCAGGGCAGCAGGAGCCGGGCGGTGACCATGCGGTTGCCCGGGGCGTACTCCTCCCCCGGCGCCCGGACCGACATCGGGATCGACACGGGCAGCGGCGGATGGGCCGAGCCGGTGTCCTTCAGGTACCAGGTACGGACGGCGTGGGACAGGGCGGCCAGGTAGACGTCCGTCACCGTGCCGCCGTGGGCGCGGGCGACGGCGCGCAGCCGGGCCAGCGGGGTGTCGGTGTGGCACACGTCGACGCGGCCGGTCGACACCCCGTCGAAGGCCGGTTTGCTGGTGGGCCCGCGGAAGGCGGCCGCCACCTCGCCGAGGGCGTCCGCGAGGCCGGGCACGGTGGGCCGGGCGGGGGGCCGCGGGGACGGCCCGCCACCGGGCTCGTCGCCGAGGAGGGCGCGGGCGGTGTAGACGGCGCCCATGCCGTCCTGGAAGGCGTGGTCGGTGCGGTAGACCAGGGCGTGGCGGCCGGCCGGGCCGTGGACCAGCCACACGTCCCAGGGCGGCCGGTCGTCCGTGCCCAGCGGCCGGGACAGCATCAGCCGGCTGGTCGCCGAGCCGTCGGTGTCCTCGGGCAGCCACGCCTCGTGCACGTGCAGGTCCACCGCGATCCGGTCCACTCGCCGGAACCTCCCGCGGTCCCGTGCGATGCGGTAGCGCAGGGTCGGGATGCGGTGGGCGCGTGCGGCGACCCGCGCGCGGAGGGAGTCCAGGGTGGGCGCGCGGCCCTCGAACTCGAACACGAACGCGACGGGCAGCGGCCGGCCGCCCGTCGCCCTGTGGAAGGCGACGTCGGCGGTTCCCATGGACAGGGACGGCGGCAGTCGGCCGTCCGTGCCGAGGCGGGGTGTCATCGAGGAACCTCCTGGTCGGTTATCGGTTCGGGGGACCGCGGTGCTCGCGGACGGATGAGGTGAGAAGGGGCCGGTGTCAGCATGTATGCCGCGCCACGCGTCCCAACGTGTCCACGTACGCGCGCAGCAGGGGCCGAACGGGTCCGCGTACGGGCAGGGCCGGGGCCTGGGAGCGGTGCCACGGGAGCGGTTCGCCGGGCTGCGGATCGCCCAGCAGGGCGGCGGCCACATGCGCGCCGTGTGCCACGGACAGGGCGAGGCCGTGGCCGCAGCAGCCGCCGATGTACCAGACGTCGTCGAAGCCCCGCACCGGCCCGACCACCGGCAGGTCGTCGCCGGTCATGCCGATGCGGCCGGACCAGCGGTGGGTGACCCGTACCTCGGCGAGGTCGGGATGCAGGGACCGCAGCCAGCGCTCCAGCCGGCCCCAGGCGCGCTCCCCGGCCGCCCGCAGCCGGGCGGCGCCGAGGCCGGCCGGGACCGTGGCGGTGCCGCCGCCCGCGACCAGGCCCCGGTCAGGGAGCACCCGGAAGTACGGCGCCATCGGCATGGCGTCGACGACGGAGTGCCCGGCCCGCCCGCCCAGGGCCTCGTACGCGGCCGGGCTCAGCGGCTCGGTGGCGACGGCGTACACCTCCAGCGGCAGGACGGTGCCGACCGGCAGGGCCAGTGCCGTTGCGGCCGAGTTGACGGCCAGCACCGCCTTCCCGGCGTAGAGCCGGCCGTGCGGGAGGACCAGTTCGGGGCCGACCAGATCGCCCGGGTGGACCGCCAGCAGCGGGCTGCGGCCGTAGAACCGGACGCCCTTGCCGGCGCAGGCGCGGGCGAGGGCGCAGGTCAGGGCGGCCGGGTCGAGGGTCGCGGCGGGACGGTGCACCAGTGCGGCCCGGTAGGGCACGCCGACCCGGTCGCGGATGCCGGCCGGGGTGAGGACGGGGACGTCCAGGCCGATCTCGCGGCAGGCGCGGGCCTGGCGGGCGAGTGCCGCGAGGCCCGCGGCCGAGCGGGTGGCCACGAGCTGTTCGCCGGTCCGCAGTCCGCAGGGCACGTCGAGCCGGGTGCACAGCTCCAGGACGTCCCGTACCGCCCGCTCGCTGGCCCGGTGCATCCGGCGGGCCGTCCGCGGGCCGAAGCGGCGCACCGCGCGGTCGACGGCGGGGCCGGCCCGGGGGCCCAGCAGGCCGGTGCCCCGGCCGCTGGCCCCCGCGGCCGGGTGCTCGGCGTCCACCACGACGACGTCGAGCCCGGGGGCGCGTTCGGCGAGGTGGTAGGCGCAGGACAACCCGGCCAGGCCGGCCCCGACGACGGCCACGTCCGCGGTGACCACGCCGTGCAGTTCGGGGCCCGGCGGCAGTTCCGCCGGTCCCCAGTACGGCGTTCCGGCCGCCGGCCCGCTCATCCGGCGGCGTCCGGCACCCGCTCGGTCAGCGCACCGAAGCGGCGGTCGTGCCACAGCAGCGGGCGTCCGCCGCCCACGTGCACGGCGGCGACCCGGCCGACGACGAGGTGGTGGTCGCCGTAGCGGCGCACGTCCTCGGTCAGGCACACCGACCAGGCGAGCGCGCCGGCCAGTACGGGGACGCCCAGCACCTGTCGGGTGTCGGTCCCGGAGAACCGCTCCGCGGCCGTCGCCGTCGGGGAGGCGAACCGGCCCGCGAGGTCCTGCTGTTCCTCGCGCAGCAGGTGCACGGCGAAGGCACGGCGGGCGCGGACGGCGGCGAGGGTGCGGGAGCCGTCGCGCAGGCAGGCCAGGAGCAGCGGCGGGCGGGCGGAGAGCGAGGTGACGGCGGAGACGGTCATCCCGAGCGGGCCCTCCTCTCCCCGTGCGGTCACCACGGTCACCCCGGCGGCCAGCTTGGCGTACAGGCCGAGGCAGCGGGCGGCGCCCGGGCCCGGTTCCTCGCGCAGCGGGTCGGCGGTCGCGACCGGGCCACCGGGGGCCGCCGTCCGGTCAGCCACGAGCCGCAGTCGCGCGCTCATCGATCACCTCCGCGTCCACCAGGCCCCGCAGCACGCGGGCGATGTTGGTCCGCACGGTCGACTCGGCGACCGGGTCGAGGATCTCGGCCAGGGAGGGGATGCCGAGGTCGAACGCGGCGGTGAAGACGACGAGGGTGCCCCTGTCGTGCGGTTCGCAGCGCCAGCTCCCCTCGAAGACCTGGAAGTCGCCGCTGAGCTGCTCGAAGGCGAGGGAGTGCGTCTCGGGCGAGTAGGTGTCGCGTTCCCTCCAGCGCATCAGCCCGCCCCGGAACTCGACGGTCCAGTCCGAGACCGTCGAGCCGTCGGGCAGCGGAGGCTCCACGTACACCTCGCGGAAGGTGTCGCTGTACTCGGGGTAGCGGCGGAAGTCGCTGATGCGGCCGTAGACCTCGGCGGGTGCCAGGCCGTGGGCGAGGGCGTGCAGGACCACGTGGCGCATGGGGCGTTCGGTTCCTTCCCAGAGGGGTGGCGGACGCTGGTGTCAGCCGGCCATGCGGTCGGCCGTGCTGTGCAGCGCCTCGGTGAGGGTGGTGAGGAACAGGTCGAGGGCCGTGTCGTCGACGACGGCCGGCGGGGTCAGCCGCAGCACGCGGGTGGAGTTGAGGGAGTGGTTCACCAGCACGCCGCGGGCGATCAGCTCCAGCAGGAGTTCGCCGACCGCGCGTTCCTCGGCGAACTCGATGCCGATCAGCAGCCCACGGCCGCGCACCTCGCGGACCAGCCCGCCCTCGTACGGCGCGCACACGGCCCGTACGGCGGCCAGGAGGCGCAGGCCGAGGGCGGCGGCCCGGGCGACGGTGTCCTCCGCCTCCATCGCCCGTACGGTGGCGAGGGCGGCGGCGCAGGCGATCGGCGAGGCGCCGAAGGTGGAGGTGTGCAGGTACGGGTCCCGGCCGAAGGGCGCGTAGGCCTCCGCGGTGGCGGTCATCGCGGCGACGGGGACGACGCCGCCGCTGAGTCCCTTGCCGGCCAGCAGGACGTCCGGCCGCACGTCCTCGGCGTCGACGCCCCACCAGGTGCCCAGCCGCCCCATGCCGGTCTGGATCTCGTCGACGACCATGAGGGCGCCGTAGGCCCGGCACAGTGCCCGCACCTGGCTGAGGTAGCCGGGGCGGGGGACGCGTACGCCGCCCTCGCCCTGTACGGGTTCGACGATGACGCAGGCCCGGTCGCGGCGGGCGGCCAGCGCCTGTTCGAGATCGGCCGGGTCGTCGTAGCCGACCTGGGTGACGTCGGGCAGCAGGGGCTGGAAGGGGGTCTGGTACGTGGGGTTGGCGGTGACGCTCAGAGCGCCCAGGGTCTTGCCGTGGAAGCCGCGCCGGGTGGTGATCACGGAGGTGCGTCCGTGGGCGCGGGCCAGTTTGAGGGCGGCTTCGGTGGCCTCGGCGCCGGAGTTCACGAAGTGGACGTAGTCGAGGCCGGGCGGGGTGTGCGCGGCGAGGGCCCGGGCGGCCAGGGCCGCGACGGGTTCGAGGAAGACGCGGCTGGCCAGCGGGTGGGTGTCGATCTGCCGGTGCACCGCCTCGACGACGGCCGGGTGGCGGTGGCCCAGGATGAAGACCCCGTAGCCGCCGAAGTCGAGGAAGCGGCGGCCGTCGTCGGCGTGGATCCAGACGCCCTCCGAACGGACCTCGGACATGCCGCCCATGACGCGGCCCATGACGGCGCGGCCGGAGCCGATGTGCTTGAGGTAGAGGTCGACGACGTCGTCGTGCCCGGTCGGCGCGGCGGCCCCGGTGGCCGGGGGTGACATCGTCATGACGCGACCTCCGTCGGAGCGGCCGCGGTGGCCCGGTGCCGGCTGAGCAGGGCGGCGTTGGCGACGGCCCAGTTCTCCGCGTTGTTGGCGAGGGCGGTGCGGATGTCCGCGTGGGTCGGGCGGGCGCCGCAGTCGGGGTCGCCCAGGGAGGTGTCGAAGGGCAGCTCCCGCTGGAACACCAGCAGCAGTTCGGCGTAGTACTGGAGCCGTTTGCGGACCGCGGAGGGCAGCGAGGTGCCCTCCAGCAGGGGCAGCAGCAGCCGGTGCACCGCCTCGACCGGGATGAGCCGGGGCCGCTCGGGCCGGGGCAGGCCGTGGCGTACGGCGACGTCCGCGCAGACGTCGGCGAACTCGCCCAGCTCGATGGCCTGCTTGCCCGCCGTCAGCCAGTACTCGCCGCTGCCCACGCGGCCCCGGACCAGGTCGCCGACGGCCCGCGCGACGTAGTCCTGGGGCACCATGTCGATCCGGGCCTCGGGGGCCCCGGGCAGCACCGGCACCTGCCCCAGCATCATCGACCCGATCGTCCGGGTCAGGCCCTGCTCACCGGCGATCCGACCGGTACCGGAGTCACCCATCACCACCGAGGGGCGCACGATGGCTCCGGGCACGCCCGCCTCGCGGTGCAGCTGTTCCGCCCGGGCCTTGGAGTCGAGGTAGGCGGCGGCGCCGGGGAAGCGGCGGTGGTCCTCCTCGGTGGGCGTGTTGGCCACGAAGGCGGTACTCACCAGGTACATCGGGGCGTCGGCCCGGGCGGCCAGGTCGAGCATGCTGTCCGCGCCGCGCAGGTTGGTGCGCGTGATGTCCTCGGGCGGGGTGCGCCAGTTGGTCTCGGCGGCGGAGTGCAGCACCACGTCCACCTCCAGGGCCAGTTCGTGCCAGGCCAGCGGGCTCAGACCGAGCCGGGGGGCGACGAGGTCTCCGCGGAGCTCACGCACCCGCGGATCGCGCAGCGGGGTGTTGCGGCGCAGGCACAGCAGGTCGAAGTCGGGTGACAGCTCGTCGATCAGGGCCCGTCCGAGCACTCCGGAACCGCCGGTGAGCAGCAGGGTGGGACGGTCGCGCGGTCCCGTGCGGGCGGGCAGCACGGCGAGACGCGGGTTGTGTGACGGCATGGGTGTGTTTCTCCCAACGGGTCTCGACCACAGGGGGCGGTGGGGCGGGCTCAGGCGATGGCGAGGGGCCGGTCGGCCAGGTACGCAGAGAAGGGGCCGGTCATCCGGGAGCGCGAGGGCGGGTGCAGGGACAGACCGTTGGCACACGCGGCCAGCTGCCCCACCTCGTCGGAGGTCATGAAGTTGAGCCCACCGAGCAGTTCGACCGCGCGCGGCACGACGCGGGCGATGGCGTCCTGGACGCCGTAGCGCACGTACAGCGCCTGTGCGAGCGCCGACTCGTCCAGGTCACCGGCGTCGATCCGGCGGGCGACGCCCTCGGCGGTGGCCATCGCGGCCTCCGTCTCGACGAACAGGCGCACGCGCTCGTGCTCGGGGATCCGGTCGTTGAGCAGCACCCGCTCCACCAGTGCGCTCGCGGCGCCGAGGTAGCTGCCCGTCATCAGCGCCTGGAACCAGATCAGACCGGCCGTCTGGACCCCGTCGAGCCGTTCGCCGGAGGCCGACGCGGTGCGCAGCAGCAGCTCCGGCGGGACCAGGACGTCGGTGAGCGTCACCTGTTCGCTCTCGGCGCCGGCCAGGAAGGCGCTGGACCAGAAACCGCTGACGCTCAGGCCTTCGCTCTCGGCCGGCACGAGGGCGACGGCGAGTTCGTCCCCCTGTCCGTCCTCGCGCGGGACGACGACGCCGGCGGTGAGCACGTCCATGGAGCGGGCCAGGCTGCACGGCCGCTTGACGCCGTTGATCCGGATGCCGTCCCCGGTCACCTCGGCGGTCATCGCCGGGTCCAGGATTCCGGCGCCGCTGCGGCCCTCGGCGAACCCGGAGGCGATGATGCGGTCGGCCGCGGCCACCTCTTCGATCAGCGTCCATTCCAGGCCGTCGCCGAGACCGCCGAGGCCGACGAGGGTGGCCATGGAGAAGTGGTGCATCGTGGTGGCCACGGCCAGGGAGGGCGAGCGGCTGCCGATGGCCCGCTGGACGCGCAGGGCGTCCAGCGCGGTGGCGCCCCGGCCCCGGTGCGACTCGGGGACGAGCAGTCCCGGGCCACCGCTGTTCCGGAAGTGCCGGATGCCCGGGCTGCCCGGGCGCTCCAGCTCCATCAGCGGGGTCTCGCGCAGCGCCGGGTCCAGGTCGGGCAGCAGCTTGGCGAGGGTGGCGCGTTCACGTTCGAGGAATCTCATGGGCGTGCGGTCCTCCAGGGCGGGTCGGGTGCGTGAGAAGCCACGCCATCGGCATCGGCATCGGCATCGGCATCGGCACGGTGGTGGCGGCGGCGGCAGCGGCGACGGGCAGGTGGTGGCAGCGGGGCCGGTGGTGGTGGCGGGGCCGGTGGCTATACGGCGTTGGTGGCTCGCAGCAGTTGCCAGACGGCGCCCGGGCGGACCCCGCCGCGGAAGGCGAGGTACTCCGGCAGGACGGCGTGCGGGGCCCACTTCTGCTTGTACTCGAGCTGGGAGGCCGCGGGGTAGACCGCGCTGCCGTGTTCGGCCAGCAGCCGCGCGAACCGGGTGAACGGGCGGCTGGCGCCGTCCAGTTCGTGCCGCGGGTCGAGCCCGGCGAACGGGGTGAAACCGAAGTGCAGCCACCCTGCCCCGTCGGCCGTCAGCCGCTCCATGACGGTGGCGTTGAGCGCCTCCATCACGCCGGGCGGCGCGTCGGGGCGGCGCCGGCTGAGGTCGTGCAGCCAGCCCGGCCGGCTGCCGTAGACCGGCGAGTAGTTGATGTATCCGGCCGCCTCGCCGTCGATCCGGCCGACGAACAGGCGGCGGTGCTTCTGAAGGTCCCCGTCCCGCTGGCCGACGAGGAACCGCAGCTCCTTGACGTGCCGGCCCTTCTCCCGCAGCCAGCGGGCGTCCAGCCGGTCCAGTTCGGCACAGTCGTCGCCCGCCGACACCTCGACAACCTCCAGGCCGGCCCGCCGGGCGCGCGAGATCTTGTTGCGCAGCCGGACGAACCGCGAGCCGCGCAGGGTGAAGAGGCTCAGGTCCACGGCGTACGACGACCCGATCTGGTTGACCGTGAAGCCGTGCGCCGCGTACAGCTCGGCGTCCGCCCGCTGCAACTGCACGGCGACCAGGCGCCGTCCGGCGTGGGCGGCGAAGGCCTCCAGCAGGCGCGCGCGGTGTTCGGGGGCGGCGAAGGGGCCGCCGAACTGGAGGACGTAACGGCCCGAGGAGCGATAGGCGCAGGCGCCCTCGAACCGGTCGTCGTGAAAGTAGGCGTTCCCGCTGTTGAGGGCGAGAAAGGTGCTCGGGTTGTCGCTGTGCGCGGCGAGGGTGTCAAGCACGGACGGCATCGGTGTCCTCCACGGAGGTCCGCGCCCCGGCATGCGTACCGGAGAGCGCCGCCGACCGATAGCGCTGCTCGAACGTCCGGAACGCCGGGAGGGTCTCCGGTTCGAAGGCGACACCGAAGGGTTTGAGGGAGTTCCCGAAGAGCGCACGGTCGCCCATGAGGTGGACGGGAAGGGCGAGCAGCGCCCATTCCGGCCGCACGAACAGCGCCCACGCCCCGGCCAGGACACCCGCCGTGACCAGGCTGTGCATCGTGTTGTAGGCCACGTAGCAGCCGCGCGGAACGCGTCCGTCCGGGCTGCGCCGGAAAGCGATCGCGCCGGGCAGGTATCCGATGACGTCGATCACCGCGAACAGCAGCAGGAAGACGCCCCAGCGGATTTCCGAGAGGTGCTGGAACACGAGCACGAGCGAAACGGTGAGAAAGCCCAGCCATTCGAGTCGGGAGAGAGCGAAGGTTGCCTTCGTCTCGAAACGGTTCTTGGCGTCCACGGGCGCTCCTGGATTGCGCTGACGATTTCGGGGCCGGCCCCGGCCCGCCCCCTCGCTGTGGTCTGTCACTCGGTTTACGCACCGGCGTGCCCAACCCCTCGTAAGGTGAGGGTGATTGGGCGCGGATGAATTTCTGGGGGACTGTTTTGACGACGCCAGCGCCGACCGGCCCGGGCGGCCACCCGGGTCCCGACCCCGGCACCACGCCCGGCACCGCGAACGGCAGCACGCCCGGCACCGCGAACGGCACCGCGGCATGGGAGTTGCTGCTGCCGGCCGCCTCCGCACCGGCGCGTGCGCGCGGCCGCGCGCTCCAGGCCGCGCTGCGGGACGCGGTCCGCGCGGGACGGCTCACGCCCGGCACCCGCCTGCCGTCGAGCCGGAACCTCGCGACCGACCTCGGAGTGTCGCGGGGACTGGTGACCGAGGCGTACGAGCAGCTCACCGCCGAGGGCTACCTGCGCAGCGGGCGGGGCGCGGGGACCTGGGTGGGCGACGCCGTACGGGCCGCCCGTCCAGGCGCGCGGGACCTCGCCCCGCGCTCCCCGGGCGACAGCGCCGACTTCGTGCCGGGGACGCCGGATCTGTCGCTCTTCCCCCGCGCGGCCTGGGCCGCCGCGCAACGGGGCGTGCTGGCGGAGCTGCCGCACGAGAGCCTCGGCTATCCCGACCCGCGCGGGCTGCCGCGGCTGCGGACCGCGCTGGCCGAACTGCTCTCGCGGCGCCGCGGCGTGGTGGCGGACCCGGAGCGGATCATGGTCGTCTCCGGGGTGGCGCAGGCGACGGCGCTGCTCGCGAGCGTGCTGCGGGCACGCGGGATGCGCACCGCCGCCGTCGAGGACCCCGGCAGTCCCCAGCACGACGCCCTGTACGCGGCGGCGGGTGTGCGCACCGTGCCGCTGCCCCTGGACGACGAGGGGCTCGCCGTCGGTCCGCTGCGCGCCTCAGGCGTGCGCTCCGTCGTGACGACTCCGGCCCACCAGTTCCCGACGGGGATCGCCTACTCCGCGAGGCGTCGCGCCGAACTGCTGGACTGGGCGCGGTCCGTGGACGGCCTCGTCGTGGAGGACGACTACGACGGTGACTTCCGCTACGACCGTGCTCCCGTGGGCGCCCTCCAGGGGCTCGATCCGGAACGCGTCGCCTACACGGGCTCGGTCAGCAAGTCCCTCGCGCCGGGACTGCGGCTGGGCTGGCTGCTGGTTCCCGAGTGGCTCGCGGAGGACGCCGTGCACCGCAAACGCACCACCGACCTCGGGCATCCGGCCCTCGACCAGGCCGTCTTCGCGCGCTTCGTGGAACGCGGCGACTACGACCGCCAGCTGCGCCTGTGCCAGCGCGCCTACCGCGAGCGGCGCGACGCCCTGGTCGCGGCGCTGGGCGAGCACTTCCCCGGCTCCCGGGTCTCCGGCATCGCCGCCGGCCTGCACGCCATCGCCGCGCTCCCCGAGCGGTACGGCCCCGAGGATCGCTTCCTCGCGCGGGCGGGGGAGGCCGGGGTCGCCGTGCGTTCGCTGGCGGAGTACGGACACGGGGCGGGCGGTGACGAGGCGGCGGGGAAGGAGGTGCGGCTGGTGCTGGGATACGCGCATCTGACGCCGGGGCGCATCCGGGCGGGGGTGGAGCTGCTCGCGAGGTCCGTGTGAGGCGGGCCGACGGTCCGTCCCCGGGCGACGGGCCGACGGTCCGTTCCCCGGGCGAACGCCGCGCGAGGCGTCCGCGTGGGCGGGCCGTTGTTCACCCGGAATTTCCGTGGCCGCCGCGCCGCACCAGTAGGTCTGGCTCTGCACACTGGCCGCAGCTCTGGCCGGATCCCGTCCCTGGAGGCGTATCCATGTCACACCGTCCGTCGCCCGGTCGCCGCAGCGTACTGCGCGGCTCTCTCGCCGCGTCCGCGGCCCTCACCCTGCCCACGGCCCTCGGGACCGCGCCGGCGTTCGCCCGTTCCGGCCGGCCGGGTGCGGGGTGGGGGGTGCAGACGGGGGACGTGACCTCCCACTCCGGTCTGGTGTGGGTACGGTCCGACCGGCCGGCCCGGATGGTCGTCGAGACGTCCGCGACGGAGTCGTTCCGCAACCCGCGCCGATGGCGCGGCCCGCTGCTCGGGGCCGGCACCGACTTCACCGGCACGACCAGGCTGCACGGTCTGCCGCCCGGCGAGCAGATCCACTACCGCGTGCTCCTCGCCGACCCCGACGACCCGCGCCGCACCGGCGAGCCGGTCCCCGGCACCTTCCGCACGGTACCGGTCCGCCGACGGGCGGGAACGCGGTTCGTGTGGTCCGGCGACCTGGCCGGCCAGGGCTGGGGCATCAACCCCGACCTCGGCGGCTACCGCATCTACGACGCGATGGGCGCCCTGGACCCGGACTTCTTCCTGTGCAGCGGCGACACGATCTACGCCGACGGCCCCATCGCCGGGACGGCCGCGCTGCCCGACGGCGGTACCTGGCGGAACATCACCACCGAGGAGAAGTCGAAGGTCGCCGAGACCCTCGCGGAGTTCCGCGGCAACTTCCGCTACAACCTGCTCGACGAGAACCTGCGGCGCTTCAACGCCCAGGTCCCGTCGGTCGTCCAGTGGGACGACCACGAGGTGCGCAACAACTGGTACCCGGGCCAGGTGATCGCGGACACGGACAGCCGCTACACCGAGAGGAACGTCGACGTCCTGGCCGCCCGGGCCCGGCGCGCGTTCGGTGAGTACTTCCCGGTCTCCACGCTCCGTCCCGGCGCGCGGGAGGGGCGGGTGCACCGGGTGCTGCGCCAGGGCCCGCTGCTGGACGTGTTCGTGCTGGACATGCGGACGTACCGCAACGCCAACTCCCCCGGCGACCAGAGCGTGGACCCGCAGGGCATCCTGGGCCGCGAGCAGCTGGAGTGGCTCAAGCGGGAGCTGTCCCGCTCGCGTGCGGTGTGGAAGGTGATCGCCGCCGACATGCCGATCGGCCTGGTCGTGCCCGACACCTCCGAGGGCGGCGCGAACGTCGAGGCGGTGGCGCAGGGCGACCCGGGCGCGCCGCTCGGCCGTGAGCTGCAGATCGCCGAGCTGCTCCGGTTCGTCAAGCACCGGCGGATCACCGGCACGGTGTGGCTGACGGCGGACGTGCACCACACCTCGGCCCAGCACTACCAGCCGTCGCGGGCCGCGTTCACCGACTTCGAGCCGTTCTGGGAGTTCGTGTCCGGGCCGCTCAACGCGGGCGCCTTCCCGGCCAGCGCCCTCGACGGCACCTTCGGCCCCGAGAGGGTGTTCGTGAAGGCGCCGACCGCGTCGAACGTCTCGCCCGCGGGCGGCTACCAGTTCTTCGGCGAGGTCGACATCGACGGTGACACCGCCGAGATGACGGTGCGGCTGCGCGAGCAGGACGGCACGGTGCTGTTCACGAAGGTGCTCCAGCCGGGCCGGGTCGGCCAGTAAGTTCCCGTAGCCTGTCGGGTGTGCCGCGCATCGGCGTCATCCCCCGGTGCGCGGCCCGGAGTTGCCGCCCGACGCGGTACGGGTCCGTGCCCCCACCCTCGTGGTAAAAAGTGCAACAAACGCCCCAGAGGCACTCTTTACCCGTCTGTCACGGGGCGTTCGCGATCACGCAACACCGTCCCTCCACAGTGGTTGCATGAGTCGATACCTGTCCGACCCGACGACGACCGCCGCGCCCCTGATGGAACACGGCCCCGCGGTGCCCGCCCTGCTCGTGGCCTCGCTGGCGGCCCTGATCGCCACGGCGGGCTTCCAGACCTGGTGGTCACGGCGCCACGGGCACGCCCCGCCGCCGGACGATACCGGCGCCCGGCCGCCGTCCACGGCACGGCAGGCCGGGCCGCCGGAGACCGGGTCCACGTCCGCTCCCGGCAGCGGCACCGGTGCACAGGACGCGGACAGCGCGCTGTGGCGGATGCGGACGACGGTGCGGGACGCGCCCGGGTCGCTGGCCCGGTTGTGCGCGGCCCTCGCCGGCCGGCGGATCGACATCCTCAGCCTGCAGACGCACCCGCTGGCCGACGGAACGGTGGACGAGTTCCTGCTCCGCGCCCCGGGCGAGCTGACGGGCTCGGAGCTGACCGGCCTGGTGTCGACGGCCGGCGGAACCGAGACCTGGACCGAGCGGGCGGACGCGCACGACCTGGTGGACGCGCCGGCCCGGATACTGGGGCTGGCCACCCGTACGGCTCTGGACACCGCCGAACTCCCGCTGGCGCTGCGTCAGTTGCTGGGCCGTTGCACCATCCGGTCGCTGCCCGCACCGTTCGGTGGACGTCCGTCGGACGACGTGCCGCCGGAAGGCGTACTGGAGGACACCGTGCTGCGGCTGCGCGCGCCGGAGGGCGGGACGATCAGCGTGGAGCGGCCGTACCTGCCGTTCACTCCCGCCGAGTTCGCCCGGGCGCGGGCGCTGGTGGAGCTGGACGCCCGGCTCGGTCCGCGCGTCCCGCGCGGCCGGGACGTACTGACACTGCCCGAGGGGAGCGACATCACGGTCCGGCGCGCCCACCCGCGCGACCTGCCGGCGGCGAAGGCGATGCACGAGCGGTGCTCGGCCGCGACACTCGGGATGCGGTACCACGGCCCGGTCGTCGACGCCGACCGGTATCTGAACCACCTGCTGAGCCCGCGCTACGGCCGGACCCTCGCCGTACAGACCGCGTCGGGCCGGATCGTCGGGCTGGGGCATCTGCTGTGGGACGGGGACGAGACGGAGGTCGCGCTGCTCGTGGAGGACGCGTGGCAGCGCCGGGGCGTCGGCGGTGAGCTCCTCGGCAGGCTCGTGGCGATGGCCGCGGAGACCGGCTGCGAGAGCGTGTACGCCGTGACGCAGGCGTCCAACACCGGCATGGTCGCCGCGATGCGCGGCCTGGGCCTCCCCCTCGACTACCAGATCGAGGAGGGGACCCTCGTGGTCACGGCCCGCCTGGATGCGGCGGCCCGGGCGGCGGCACGGCTGCCCCACGGGGAGCGGATCGGCCGGGAGTGAGCGGGCGGGGAAGCCCCGCTGGTCACTCGGCCCGCGACAGCGCCTCCCGCAGCGGGATCGCCTCGGCCACCCGCTCCCCCAGCGCCCGGTCCAGATCGGCCCACAGGTCGTCCACGTCCTCCAGGCCGACCGACAGCCGCAGCAGCCGGTCGCCGACCCCGGCGTCCCGGCGGTCGTCGGCGTCGACGATGCGGTGGCTGATGGACGCCGGGTGCTGGATCAGCGTGTCGACGCTGCCGAGGCTCACCGCCGGGGTGATCAGGCGGACCCGGGCGATGACCTCGTGCGGGTCGCCGTGGATCTCGAAGGAGACCATCGCGCCGCCGATCCGCGGGTAGTGGACGCGCCTCACGCGCGGGTCGGCGGCGAGCCGCTCGACGAGGACCGCGGCGTTGGCGGAGGCGGCCCGCACCCGCACGGGCAGGGTCGACAGCCCGCGCAGCAGGAGATAACCGGCCAGCGGATGCAGAACGCCCCCGGTGGCGAAACGCACCTGCCGCAGCCGTCCCGCGAACTCCTCGTCGCAGGCCACGACACCGGCCAGCACGTCCCCGTGCCCGCCGAGGTACTTGGTGGCGCTGTGCAGCACCAGCCGGGCACCCTGCTCGGCGGGGCGCTGCAGGACGGGCGTGGCGAAGGTGTTGTCCACGAGCAGCGGCACCGAGCCGCAGGCGTGGGCGACGGCCCGCAGGTCCACCTCGGCCAGGGTGGGGTTGGCGGGCGACTCCACGAGCACCAGCCCGGTGTCCGGACGCAGCGCGTCGGCTATGCCCGCCGGGTCGGTCCAGGTGACCTCGGACCCCAGCAGGCCGGCGGTCAGCAGGTGGTCGCTGCAGCCGTACAGGGGTCGCACGGCCACGACGTGCCGCAGCCCCATCGAGGCGCGGACCAGCAGGACCGCGGTCAGCGCGGCCATCCCGCTGGCGAAGGCGACGGCGGCCTGCGTGCCCTCCAGCCGGGCCAGCGCCGTCTCGAAACGGGCGACGGTGGGATTGCCGAGGCGGCCGTAGACCGGCGGGCCCTGCGGGTCGGCGCCGGTGGCGGCGAACGCGTCGATGCGGGCCGCCTCACCGCGGCTGTCGTACGAGGGGTAGGTGGTGGACAGGTCGATGGGCGGGGCGTGCAGTCCCCGGCCCGCGAGGTCGTCGCGGCCGGCGTGCACCGCCTCGGTGGCCAGTGCCCTGCCCGTGAGCGGGGTGGTGCGTACGTCGTGGGGTGGTGACGTGGGCGTGCGCGCAGAGTCCATGGGCGGAAGAGTGAACACCGAACGGGCGGCCCGGGCCGACGACCGTGTTACGTTCGGCCCATGGCCGAATCCGTCGTACTGGATCCGGTCGATCTCCAGCTGCTGCGGCTGCTGCAGAACGACGCCCGGACCACCTACCGCGACCTCGCCGCCCAGGTCGGTGTGGCCCCGTCGACGTGCCTGGACCGGGTGGCCCGGCTGCGGCGTGCCGGGGTGATCCTCGGTCATCGGCTCGAACTGGACCCGGCGAGGCTGGGGCGCGGGCTCCAGGCGCTGCTGTCGGTGCAGGTGCGCCCGCACCGGCGGGAGCTGGTGGGCCCGTTCGTCGACCGGATCAGGGCCCTGCCGGAGTCGCGCACCGTCTTCCACCTCACCGGTCCCGACGACTACCTGGTCCATGTCGCGGTCGCGGACATGGCCGACCTGCAGCGACTGGTCCTGGACGAGTTCACGTCCCGCCGGGAGGTGGCCCGGGTCGAGACGCGGCTGATCTTCCAGCAGTGGGAGTGCGGCCCCCTGCTGCCGCCCGCCCCGCCCCCTGTCGCACCCCCGGCCACGCCCTGAGCGAAATCCGGCCGCCCGCATCACCGGGCCTGCCGCAGCGGGCTGACGCGGCACCGGTATCCGTACGAGGATGTCCGCATGTCAGAGACCAAGAGCCCGCTGCCCCGCGAGGTCGCCGACGCCTACGTCGACGACCTCATCGCCCTCGACCCGGTCACCGGTACCTACCTCGGTGTGCAGGAGAGTTCCAGCCGTCTGCCTGACCTCTCGCCCGCGGGGCAGGAGGCTCGGGCGGAGCTGGCGCGGGCCACGCTCGCCCGGCTGGACGAGGCGGAGCGCCGGCCCGGCGGGGACAGCGACGTGGAGCGGCGCTGCGCCCGGCTGCTGCGCGAGCGCCTCACCGCCGAACTCGCCGTGCACGAGGCGGAGGAGGGCCTGCGCTCGGTCGGCAACCTGGGCACCGCCGCGCACTCGGTGCGCGAGGTCTTCACGGTGACGCCGACGCGGACGGACGAGGACTGGGCCCGGATCGCCGAGCGGCTGCGCGCGGTGCCGAACGCCCTCGCGGGCTACCGCGCGTCCCTGACGCTGGGCCTGGAGCGCAAGCTGTACGCCTCCCCGCGCCCGACGGCCACCTTCGTCGACCAGCTCGGCGAGTGGGCCGACACGAGTGAGGGCCGCGGCTGGTTCGAGGACTTCGCGTCCGCCGGTCCCGAGGCGCTGCGCGCGGAACTGGACGAGGCGGCCAGGGGCGCGACGGCGGCCGTGGTCCAGCTGCGGGACTGGATGCGCGAGGTGTACACGCCGGCCATCGAGGGGGCTCCGGACACGGTCGGCCGCGAGCGCTACGCCCGCTGGTCGCGCTACTACAACGGCACGGACCTGGACCTGGACGAGGCGTACGCGTACGGCTGGGCCGAGTACCACCGGCTGCTCGCCGAGATGAAGCGGGAGGCGGAGAAGATCCTGCCGGGCGCCGAGACGCCCTGGGTGGCGCTGGCGCACCTGGACGAGCACGGCAGGCACATCGAGGGGGTCGACGAGGTCCGCGACTGGCTGCAGGGCCTGATGGACCGGGCGATCGAGTCGCTGGACGGCACCCACTTCGAACTCGCCGAGCGGGTACGGAAGGTGGAGTCGCGCATCGCCCCGCCGGGCAGCGCCGCGGCCCCGTACTACACGCCTCCGTCGGAGGACTTCTCGCGCCCCGGCCGCACCTGGCTGCCGACGATGGGCCTGACCCGCTTCCCCGTCTACGACCTGGTCTCCACCTGGTACCACGAGGGCGTCCCCGGCCATCACCTCCAGCTCGCCCAGTGGGCGCACGTCGCCCAGGACCTCTCGCGCTACCAGGCCTCGGTCGGCATGGTCAGCGCCAACGCCGAGGGTTGGGCGCTGTACGCGGAGCGGCTGATGGACGAGCTGGGCTTCCTCACGGACGCCGAGCAGCGCCTCGGCTACCTGGACGCGCAGATGATGCGGGCCGCCCGGGTCGTCGTGGACATCGGCATGCACCTG
Organism: Streptomyces ambofaciens ATCC 23877; assembly: GCF_001267885.1. Taxonomy (NCBI): domain Bacteria; kingdom Bacillati; phylum Actinomycetota; class Actinomycetes; order Kitasatosporales; family Streptomycetaceae; genus Streptomyces; species Streptomyces ambofaciens. The sequence continues at coordinate 1,402,804 of NZ_CP012382.1, forward strand.
GAGCTGGAGATCCCGGCCGACTCGCCGTTCCACCCGGGTGAGCGCTGGACGCCGGAGCTGGCCCAGGAGTTCTTCGGCGCGCACAGCAGCCGCCCGGCGGACTTCGTGGAGAGCGAGCTGACCCGGTACCTGACGATCCCGGGCCAGGCGATCGGCTACAAGCTCGGTGAGCGGGCGTGGCTGCTGGGCCGGGAGAACGCGCGCAGGCGGCACGGTGACTCCTTCGACCCGAAGGCCTGGCACATGGCCGCCCTCTCCCAGGGTTCGCTGGGCCTGGACGACCTGGTGGACGAGCTGTCCCGGCTCTGATCCCGGCTCACCGCCGGAAGCCGCCCTCCGAGTCGACGACCTGACCGGTGACCCACTCCGCCTCGTCCGTGGCGAGCCACGCGACGAGGCGGGCCGGGTCGTCGGGCATGCCCCACCGGCCGGCGGGGAAGAGCGCGGCGATGGCCTCGTAGTCCTCGCCGGTCATGTAACCGGTGTCCACGGGGCCGGGGTTGACCGCGTTCACGGTGACGGCGTGCTCGGCGAGGGCCGTCGACAGGGATCGGGTGACGGAGGCGAGCGCGCCCTTCTGCAGGGCGTAGGCGATCTCGCCGGGCATGCCGCCCCCGAGGTCCTGGCCGGACGTCATCATCACGACGCGTCCGCCGGGCGTGCGGGGCGGGAGCGCGGCGCGCAGCCGGGCGAAGGCCTGGACGAGCAGCAGCACCGAGCGGGTGTCGACCCGCCAGTGCGCGTCGAGCATGCCGGCGTCGATCGTGTCGAGGGTGCCGTCGGAGCCGCTGAGCGCGTGGTTGGCGACCAGGATGTCCAGCCGTCCGCCGAGCGCCCCGGCGGCGGTGGCGATGAGTTCGCCCGGCGCGTCGACTTCGGTGAGGTCGCCGGGGCCCGCGACGACGGTGGCGTCCGGGTCGCCGAGTGCGGCGCGTACGGAGGCGGCCACCTCCTCGGGCTGGTCGGCGCCCCAGGGCATGGCGGCGTCGTGCGGGACGTGGTGGTGCACGTAGACGCTCGCTCCGTACGCGGCGAGCCGTCGGGCCACGGCGTGGCCGATGCCGCCGCGGCGGCTGGCTCCGGTGACGAGGGCGGTCCGGCCGCGCAGGGGCAGGGGGTCGCGGCGCAGGTCTTCGGGTGCGGTGTGGGGAATTCGTGGCATGGGCAACCATGATGGGCGGTCCGCCACCGACCCGCACGCCGATTTCGCTCCGCCGGCGCGAGGCCCTCACCGGTGGGTCACCGAGGGGCCGCCGGTCGGCCTCCCGCCGACTACCGGTCGAGCCGCCGCAGTTGGACGACGTTCAGCCAGGTCTCGGGCCCGGGGCGCACCTCGGCGGCGCGCACCGCGTACTGGCCCGGTTCCAGGGCGACCCGCACGTGGTCGGTGCGGTCGCAGGTGGTTCCGGGCCACGCCGCGTCGAAGAGCAGCACGGGACCGGACACGCGCCAGGACACCTCGGCGTCCCACTCGGCCGCGTCCAGCGCCGCGGGAACCCCGGCCAGGACCTCGGCCTCCGAGTCCGCGGCGCACCAGCGGACGAAGGCACCGTGGTCGGGCAGGTAGGCGGTCGAGGCGGGTTCGTCGCCCAGTACCAGTGCGGTGGCGTCGCCGACCGGGAGGAGCCCGACGTACCCGTCGACCTCGCAGGCCCGGTCGTAGTCGGAGGCCGTCTCCTCGCCGTCGGCACCCGTCCAGAACGGCAGGACCGTCTCCGGGACCGCTATCAGCGGACCGCCGCCCGACTCGACCCACTCCACCGCGCCCGGCTCCGCGTATCGCACCATGCGGCAGAACCTACACGTCCGTCAGCAGCCGCAGTCGGCCGCGTCCACCGGGGCGGTCAGGGGGTCCACGGCACGGCGCCCGGTGCCCTGCCACGTCTCGTGGGCGAAGCCCTCACGCGCCCAGTACTCGAAGCCGCCGAGCATCTCCTTGACGCGGTAGCCGAGTTCGGCGAGGGCGAGGGCGGCGCGTGCCGCGCCGTCGCAGCCGGGCCCCCAGCAGTACGTCACGACCGGCACCGCGGGGTCGAGGAGCCGGCGGGCCTGCTCGGGGACGAGGGCGGTGGGCAGGTGGACGGCGCCGGGGACGTGGCCCTGGTCCCAGGACTGGGTGGAGCGGCAGTCCACGAGGACGAACCCCGGGTCACCGTCGGCCGCGAGGGCGGCGGCGACGTCGGAGACGTCGGTGTGGAAGGCGAGGCTCGCCCGGAAGTAGGCGGCGGCCTCCGCGGGCGGCGCGGGGGCGACGCGCAGGACGGGGCTGGCGGTGGTGACGCTCATGGTCGGGCCTCTCCTCGATGGATCTCCTGGCCAGAAATCTAAGGTCGTGACCGCCCCCGCAGAAGGAGGTTTCCCCGGCGTACACATTGCTCCACCGGGGATTCCCTGCTATCCATCCGGGATGACCATGTATTCTCCGGACGCCACCGACTGGCTCATCCTCGACGCCCTCCAGCGCAACGGGCGGGCCAGTTTCGCCGAGCTCGCCCGTGCCGTCTCGATGTCCGCGAGCGCGGTGACCGAGCGGGTGCGCCGGCTGGAGGAGACCGGGGTGATCCAGGGGTACGCGGCGGTGGTCGACCCCGAACGGCTGGGGCTGCCGATCCTGGCGTTCGTGCGGCTGCGCTATCCGGTCGCCAACTACAAGCCGTTCCACGACCTGGTCGCCGTGACCCCCGAGATCCTGGAGGCCCACCACGTCACGGGGGACGACTGCTTCGTGATCAAGGTCGCGGCCCGTTCGATGCGGCACCTGGAGCAGGTGTCGGGCCGGATCAGCGCGCTCGGCTCGGTGACCACGAGCGTCGTCTACTCCTCGCCCCTTCCCCGCCGGTCCCTGGGCCGCTGAGCGCCGCGGCGGCCTCTCAGGCGGTGCCCCGCTGCCGCAGCACCGAACCCGACCGCCCCTTCACGACCTCCAGTTGGGCGTGGATCCGCCGCCGCAGGTCGGCGACGTGGCTGACGATGCCGACGCTGCGGTCCCGCTCGCGCAGGGAGTCGAGGACGTCGAGGACCTCGTCGAGGGTCTGGTCGTCGAGGCTGCCGAAACCCTCGTCGATGAAGAGGGTGTCGAGGCGCACACCGCCCGCCTCGTCGGTGACGACGTCGGCGAGGCCGAGCGCGAGGGCGAGCGAGGCGAAGAACGTCTCACCGCCGGACAGGGTGGCCGTGTCGCGTTCGCGTCCGGTCCAGGCGTCGACGACGTGCAGGCCGAGGCCGCTGCGGCCGCGCCCGGTGCGGTCGTCGGAGTGGACGAGGGTGTAGCGGCCCGAGGACATGCGCCGAAGCCGCGCGGTCGCCGCCGCGGCGACCTGCTCCAGCCGGGCGGCCAGCACGTAGGACTCCAGACGCATCCGGCGTTCGTTGTCCGCCGAGGTGCCCGCGGCGAGGGTGGCGAGACGGGCCACGCGGCCGTGCTCCTCGCGCAGCGGGAGGAGCCGGCGCACGGCGGTGGCGGCCCGCGCGGACAGGCGGTCCAGCTCGGCGCAGCGCCGGGTGGCGGCGTCCCGCGCCGAGGAGGCCTCGCGCAGCCGCCGGCCCGCGTCGGCGGCGGTGCGTTCCGCCGCCGGGAGGTCGGCGGGCGGCCGCCGGGCCGCGTCGGCGGTGTCGGCCTCGGCGAGGACGGCGCGGACGGCGGAGTCCTCGGACTGCCATGCGTCGAGCCGCCGTTGCAGTTCTCGGTGGGCGGCGTCGTCGAGGAGCGCGGCGGCGGCGTCCCGGGGGGTGTCGAACCCGGCGCGGAAGGCGGCGTCGGCGAGACGGGCGTCGGCTTCCTTGAGCCGCTGGGCCGTGTCCTCGGCGACGCGGGCGGCCTCGGCGGCCTCCGTGAGCCGCTCGGCCCGCCGCTCCAGCTCCGCGACCCGCGCCGCCACGCTGTCGGCGGTGCCGCGGGCCCGGGTCAACTCCTCCTCCAGGGCGAGCCGCTCGCTCTCCAGTCGCTCCCGGTTGCCGACCCGCGAGGCGGCGCGGACGGCGGCCTGCTGCTGAGCGGCGACCCGCTGCTCCCGCTCCTGCTCCGCCCGGCGCAGCTCCTCCTGGGCGGCATGGAGCCCCGAGGCGGTGGCCCGGGCCCGCGCGTACTGCCGCTCCAGCTCCTCGCTCTCCTCGGCCAGCCGGGCGGTGGGCGCGTCCCCGGCCTCCGCCGTGGCCGCGGCCAGCGCCTCCCGTACGGTGCCCAGGCGTCGTTCGGCCTCGGCGCGCCGCTCGTCCGCCGCCTGGTAGGCGGCGAGGGCCTCCTCCTCGGCCTCGCGGTCGACGTGTCCGACGACCTTGCGGGCGGGGGCGGGGTGTTCGGTGGCACCGCACACCGCGCACGGTGCGCCGTCGGTGAGGCCAGCGGCGAGCTCGGCCGCTATGCCGTTCAGCCGCTGTTCCTTGAGGTCGAGCCAGTGGGCGCGGGCCGCGACCGCGTGTTCGGCCGAGACCAGCGCCACCCGCCCCGCCTCGTCGGTGTCGCCGGCGAACTGGTCGCGCTGCCGGGCCGCGTTCAGCCGGCGCCGGGCCGGGTCGCGCTGGACGGCGAGCTGCTCGGCGCGGGTCGCCGCCTCCTGCGCCCGGTCGAGGCGGTCCTGCAGTCCGGTGCGGGTGGCCGCCCAGTCGGCGAGCCAGGTCTCCGCCTCGTGCAGGACCTCCTCGTCGGCGCGTTCCTGGCGCTCCAGCCGGGTCCGTTCCTCGGCCAGCTCGGTGAGGCGCTGCTCGGCCCTGCGTGCCGATTCCAGCCCGCCCAGCTCTTCGGCCGCCCGGCGTGCTGCCGCGGCCAGGCCGGCGGCGCCCGCGTCCGCGAGGGCCTCCGGCAGCAGGGCGCGCGCCCTGGCCTCGGCGGCCGCCGCCCGTCGGTGCTCGGTGTCGGTGCCGTCCCGCAACTCCAGTGCGGGGGCCACCGCTTCGGCCTTGCGTCCCCGTTCCATCCGCTCCTGGGCGGCGCGGTGGGCGTCCGCCCGCTCCGCCAGCCGTGCGGCCCGCTCCCGCGCCTCGGCGGACCTGCGCTGCAACCGGTGCAGTTCCCGTGCGTCGGCCAGGTCGCGCTCGGCGGCGGCCTGGGCGGACTCGGTGGCCGCAAGCCGGCCGTCGGCGATGTCGAGCAGTTCCCTGGCCGTGCTGCGGGCGACCGCGGCGGCGCTCAGCACGGCCTCGGCCAGGCCCGGCTCACCCGGCGCCAGCTCCGGCAGTTCCATGGCGTCGCCGGCGGCCTGCTGCATCCGGTGGGCGTCGGCCAGCAGCGCGGCGTCCCCCTCCCGCACCTGGGCCTCGGTCGCGCGGCGCCGCTCGGCGAGGTGCTTCTCGACCTCGGCGAAGCGCCGGGTGTCGAAGAGCCGGCCGAGCAGCTTGCCGCGCGCTTCCGCGTCGGCGCGCAGGAAGCGTGCGAAGTCGCCCTGGGGCAACAGCACGACCTGACAGAACTGCTCACGGCTCATGCCGAGCAGCTGCGTGATCTCCTCCCCGATCTCCTGGTGGGAACGGCTGAGGTCCTTCCAGGCCCCGGCGCCCGCGTCGTACTCGCGCAGCCAGGTCTGGGCCTTGTCGACGGTGGTGCCCTTGCCGCGCAGCTTCGGACGCTCCCAGGGCGGCTGCCGGGTGACCTCCAGCCGCCGTCCGGCGACGGTGAGTTCGAGGCGCACCTCGGTGCGCGTGCCGACGGCGGCGTGGTCGCTGCGCAGGGTCGCGCCCTGACCGCTCTGGCGGGCGCCGGGCACCGAGCCGTACAGCGCGTAGCACACCGCGTCGAGGACGGAGGTCTTGCCGGCACCGGTCGGGCCGTGCAGCAGGAAGATCCCGGCTGCCGACAGGTCGTCGAAGTCGACGCTCTGCGAGGCACCGAACGGCCCGAACGCGGTGATGTCCAGTCGGTGCAGCCTCACCGGGCCACCTCCCGCACGGTCTCGTCGGTGCGCACCGCGTCGAAGGCGTCCCTCAGCACGGTCCGTTCGTGGAGGTCGGGGCCCGCGCCTCGTACGTGCGTCACGAAGTCCTCCGCGATCTGCTGGTCGCCGCGGCCGGCGAGGCGCCGGGCGTAGGAGACGGCCGGCTCCTCCGGGCCCCGCTCGGGGTCGAAGACGAGGCTCAGCGTGTGCGGGAAGCGGCCGGTGAGTCTGGCCATGGGGTCGGCGGGACGGACCGGGTCGGTGAGGGTCGCCTCGACCCACGCCTCCTCGTGCCGGGTCAGCCCCGGGTCGGCGAGCAGGTCCTCCAGGGTGCCCCGCAGCCGGGCGAGCGCGCGGGGCACGGGGCAGTCGACGCGCTCGGCGGTGACCGCGCCCTCGGCGTCGAGGTCGACGAGCCACATGCTCTTGCGGTGCGCGGCTTCGGAGAAGGAGTAGGGCAACGGGGAGCCGGAGTAGCGCACGCGCTCGGTGAGGGTCTGGCAGCCGTGCAGGTGCCCGAGTGCCACGTAGTCGACGCCGTCGAAGACTCCGCGGGGCACGGCGGCCACTCCGCCGACGGTGATGTCCCGCTCGCTGTCGCTCTGTTCGCCGCCGGTGACGAAGGCGTGGGCGAGGACGACGGACCGCGTCCCCCGCGCGCGCGTGGCGAGGTCGGCGCGGACCCGGTCCATGGCGGCGGCGAGCACCGCCTCGTGCCCCGCCTTCTCCACCCCGAACCCGGCCTTCACGAGAGCGGGCTCCAGGTACGGCAGTCCGTAGAAGGCCACCTCGCCGTGCGCGTCCGCCAGCATCACCGGCGTCCCGCACCCCGCGGGGTCGGTGCGCAGGTGGATGCCGGCACGGTCGATGAGTCCGGCGCCGACGCCGAGGCGGCGGGCCGAGTCGTGGTTGCCGGAGATCATCACCGTCGGCACCCCGAGGTCGGCGAGGCGGTGCAGGGCGTCGTCGAAGAGCTCGACCGCGGCGAGCGGCGGCACCGCCCGGTCGTACACGTCCCCCGACACGACCACGGCGTCGACGGCGTGCTCGCGCACGGTCGCGACGAGGTGGCCGATGAATCCGGCCTGGGCGTCGAGCATGTTCACCCGGTGGAACGCCCGGCCCAGATGCCAGTCGGAAGTGTGCAGCAGTCGCATGATCCCCGAGGTTAACGGCAGGGTCCGACAGCCCGGGGGGTTACTCCCGTTTCGCCCCTCCCACCGCCCCACAAAGGGCCGTTATGACCCTCTTATCCGTTTCGCCGACCGTTCTGGCTCACGTCGCCCTCCCGTCCGCGCCGCGCCTGCCACGCCGTGCGTGACGCGCCATGCGTGACGCGCCGTGCGTGACGCGCCGTGCGTGACGCGCCGTGCGTGACGCGCCGTGCGGCACACCCGCGCCGTCACGCGTCGCCGTACGCCTCGCCGCCCAGTTCGAACCCGGCCGAGCCCGCGGTGGCGTCCGCGAGCCAGGACCGGAAGGCGTCCACCTCGGCCTCCGGCAGACCGACCTCGATGGTGACGGCCTCGGCGTACCGCACCTCGCGTACCGCGCGTCCCGCCGCGTGCAGGTCGTTCTGGAGCTTCCCGGCGCGCTGGTGGTCGACCGTCACCGTGGCCAGGCGGAACCGGCGGCGGGTGAGCGTGCCGAGGTCGTCGAGCGCCTCGCCGACCGCACCCCCGTAGGCGCGGATGAGGCCGCCCGCGCCGAGCTTGACCCCGCCGTAGTACCGGGTGACGACGGCCACGACGTACCGCATGTCGCGGCGCAGCAGCATCTGGAGCATCGGTACGCCGGCGGTACCGCCGGGCTCTCCGTCGTCGCTGGCCTTCTGGACGGCCGCGTCGGCACCGATGACGTAGGCCCAGCAGTTGTGGGAGGCGTCCGCGTGCTCCTTGCGCACGCCCGCGACGAACGCCTGGGCCTCCTGCTCGGTGGCGGCCGGGGCGAGGGCGCACAGGAAGCGGGAGCGGTTGATCTCGGTCTCGTGCACACCCGCGCGGGCGACCGTGCGGTACTCGTCCTGCATCCGGCCAGCCTATGCGCTCACCGTCGCCCGCCTCTCGGCACGGTCGTCCCGGCCGGACCCGGGGCGCGCGGTCACTCCGGGGCTCCGACGTCCCGGGCGAGGTGGAGCCCCAGGAAGCGGTCGGCGTAGGCGTAGGTCTCGAACCGGACTCCGTCCGGAAGGTCCGGGTCGTCCTCCACCCGGCGCAGGACCCGCAGGACCCCGGGCGCGTCCAGGTCGTCCTCCCAGGCGTCTCGCAGCCGGTCGCGCACCTCGCCCGGCACGGGGCGCGACGGCTGCCGCGCCCAGCGGGCGACCGCGCGGCGCCAGCGCGCGAGCGTGTCCCGGGCCTCGTCCAGCGCGCTCGCGCCGAGCTCCACGCGCGTGTGGTGGTGGTGCGACAGCAGGGCGAGGCGCAGGGCGTCGGGGTCGGCGAGGTCGGGTGCGGCCGGGTCCGCCGGGGCGACGGCGAGCGTCGTCCCGCGCGAAGCGGCGTGGCCCTCGCGCACCACGTGCACGGCCTGGCCGGTGCCCGGACCGGAGCCGGCGCCGCCGCTCTCGAAGGGACGGACACCGAGGGCGGCCGCGTCCGCCCGCAGCCGCGCCCCGTCCTCGTCGTCCGCCGGGCCGGACAGCACGGCCCACGCGGGCGTGCCGTCGAGTTCCAGGGCGCGGATCAGCAGATCGGCGACGAGCAGCACGCGCAGCCCGGTCGTGTCACGGCCCGGCACGTGGGCCTCGACCCGGGTCGGGCCCCGTCGCACGGGGGCGGCGGGGGCGGGCTCTGCGGTCCGGGCGTCGATGATGTGCAGCACGGGGTGAGCGTAGGCGTGGCGGGGACGGGGCGCACCGGGGGCGCGCTCGCGGCCGTTCCCCAACGCGTCGAGGAGTCGCCGCGGTGGGGTGGAGGAACGCCGCCGCCCGGGTGACCCCGCCGCGTGGGGAATCCCGGCGGGCCGCCGTCCGTTGTCCTCGCCGGAAGGCGCGACAAGCGGGTCGTCCAGGAGTCCGAGGAGGCCGCCGGTGCACGGCGACGAGGCAACCGTCCGCAAGATCCTCACCGAGCTGGGCGACACCTGGGCCGTGGTGGGCCTGTCGTCCAACCGGCAGCGTGCGGCGTACGGCGTCGCCGAGGTGCTCCAGCGCTTCGGCAAGCGGGTCGTGCCCGTGCATCCCAAGGCGGAGACGGTGCACGGCGAGCGGGGTTACGCCTCGCTCGCGGACATCCCCTTCCACGTGGACGTCGTCGACGTCTTCGTCAACAGCGACCTGGCCGGGGGCGTGGCCGACGAGGCGGTGGCGAAGGGAGCGCGTGCCGTCTGGTTCCAGCTCGGGGTGGTCGACGAGGCCGCGTACGGGCGGACCCGGGCGGCGGGCCTGGACATGGTGATGGACCGCTGCCCGGCCATCGAGATCCCGCGGCTCGGCTGAGCCGGCGGACCCTCCCCGCCGGGCGGTCACCGAGGTGACCAGGGCGCGCCGGCGGCCCGCGCGGGGGCGACGCCCGGGAGGGGCGACGACACGGCCTGTCCGGCTGCTCGGCCGCGTGTCCCACCCGGGTGTGGTGTGGGACCGCCAGGAGTTCTCCCGGCTGCTCGCCGGGCTGTACCACGGCACGGCGTCGGGCGATCGGCACCGGGCGGGCGCCGCGCCGGCCCGGCTCCGGCGCCTGTTCGACTCGCCCGTCGCGGTGGCGGCGTTCACCGAGCCGTACGCCGGCGCCCGCACCACCGGCTGAGCCCGCCCGTCACACGCGGCGCGGACCCCCGCCCGGTCAGGCGACGCCGAGCCCCTCCAGGACCACCGCGCCCGGCAGTTCGGCGAAGGCCTTGCCCGGCACCAGCAGCTTGCCGCGCCGGCGTCCGCTGCCGACAAGGACGTACGGCAGGTCGACGACGGCCGCGTCCACCAGCACGGGCCAGTCTCCGGGCAGGCCGACCGGGGTGATGCCGCCGTACTCCATGCCGGTCTCGCCGGTCGCCGTGTCCATCGGGGCGAAGGAGGCCTTGCGGGCCCCGAGGTGGCGGCGAACGACACCGTTGACGTCGACCCGGGTGGTGGACAGGACCACGCAGGCGGCCAGGGTGCTGCCGCCGCCCCGCTTGCCGGTGACCACCACGCAGTTCGCGGACTGTTCGAGCAGCTCCCGGCCGTAGTGCTCGACGAAGACGGCGGTGTCGGCCCACTGCGGGTCGGTGTCGACGTAGAGCAGCTGGTCGGCGGGGGTGCCGCCGCGCCAGTGGCGTACGGCGTCGGCGACCGGGCGGGTCAGCTCGTCGAGGCGGTCCGGGGCGGGCGTGGCGCTGTCGAAGTTCCCGATGGGTGGGTGCATGGCGGCACGCTAACAACGGCGGGCGGTGCGCAGGACGGCCGTCTCAGCGGACGGGCGGCACCGAGACCGCCATGACCATCTCCATCGGCCCGTCGCCCTCGTTGCCGTAGGTGTGCGGGGTGTCCGACTCGAAGGAGGCGCTGGCGCCCGTCGGCACGCGGTGGGGCACTCCGTCGACGGTGAGGGTCAGTTCCCCGGCCGTGACGTGCACGAGCTCGACCGTCCCGGTGGGATGCGGGTCGGACGGGCTGCTCTCGCCCGGCATCAGCCGCCACTCCCACAGCTCCAGCGGGCCGGGTGCCTCCACACCGGCGAGCAGCCGGCTGAAGCTGCCGGCGTCGGTGTGCCAGAGCCGGATCGCCCGCTCCGCGGGCACGACGCGCACCGTGGGCCCCTGTTCCCGGTCGAGCAGCGTGGTGATGCTGATCCCGAGCGCGTCACCGATCTTCACCACCGTGCCGAGGCTGGGATTGGTGCGGGCCTGCTCGATCTGGATGAGCATGCCGCGACTGACGCCGGCCCGGGCGGCGAGCGTCTCCAGGGTGAAGCCGCGCTCCCCGCGCCAGCGCTTGACGTTGCGCGCCAGGGACTGGGTCAGCAGGTCGAGGTCCGCCACGTTCCGTCCAGATCCTTGTCCACTGTTTCGGGTGCCGCGGTGCAGTCCGTCGGCATACGGTCGGCTGCACCCGGACGTTCACCGCACTGTACTGCGGGGCGACCGGACCATGACAGCGCCGTCCGCCCTGGCCACCAGCCTTCCGTGAGGTCCGGCCGACTTCGGCGGCGGTGCCGGGTTCCCTTTCCGGCGACGGGCCGAACCGGGCGAACGCTCAGCTCTCGGCGGCCGGTTCCGCGACCCTGCCCGCCGGTCCGGCCCGGTCGTCCAGCTCGGCGAGGCGTGCCACCGCCTCGTCGTCCAGCTGCGACAGCGCCCGCAGCTCCCCCGGCGTGACCCCGGCGGGGATCGGCACCGGAGCCGGGGTCCGCAGCGGCGGCTGCCAGCCCTCCTCGGGCGTCCAGCGCCGTACGACGCGGGCGGGCGCGCCCGCCACCACGGCGTGGTCGGGCACCGCGCCCCGGACCACGGCTCCGGCCGCCACCACCACGTTCCGCCCGATCCGCGCGCCGGGCAGGATCACCGCACCGGTGCCGACCCAGCAGCCGGAGCCGATCTCCACCGGGTCCATCCTGGGCCACTGCTTGCCGATGGGCTGGTGCGGATCGTCGTAGGAGTGGTTGGTGGACGTGACGTAGACGTACGGGCCGAAGTAGCAGTCGCTGCCGATGCTGACCGTGGTGTCCGCGATGACGTGGCTGCCGCGCCCGAGGACGACCCCGTCGCCGATGCGCAGGATCGGCTCGGGGCCGAGGTCCAGGTCCGGCATGAGGCCTGCGGTGAGGGTGACCTGCTCGCCGATGATGCAGTGGGCGCCCACGTGGATCCAGGGCTCGCCGAAGACCGTGCCGAGCGGGAAGGCCAGTCGGGTGCCCGTGCCCAGGGCGCCGAAGCGGAAGCGGCCGGGGTGCGCGGCGGTGACGGAGCCGGTGCGCTGCACCCAGGCCCAGCCCGCGTGGACGGCCCGCTGCGCGAGGCGGCTTCGCCAGGACGAGAACGTGTTCTTGCGCTTCGGCACCCGCTCACGGTAGTCGGCGCGCGGTGCGGGCACGGTGCGGGAGTGCTGTGATCTTCACCCCACCGGGTGGCGTACGGTGCCGTACATCACCCGAGCAGGAGGCGATGATGACGCAGAAGGCGCTGATCACGGGCATCGGTGGCAGGGAACCGAAGGTGGACGCGGAGGCCTTCGTGGCGCCGACGTCCTCGATCGTGGGGGACGTGACGCTGCACGCGGGGGCGAGCGTCTGGTACGGGGCGGTGCTGCGCGGCGACGTCGAGCGGATCTCCGTCGGCGCGAGCAGCAACATCCAGGACAACTGCACGCTCCACGCCGACCCGGGCTTCCCCGTCACCGTCGGCGAGCGGGTCTCCGTCGGGCACAACGCCGTGGTCCACGGAGCGACCGTCGAGGACGACTGCCTGATCGGCATGGGCGCCACGGTCCTCAACGGCGCGGTGATCGGCGCCGGTTCGCTGGTCGCGGCCCAGGCCCTGGTCCCGCAGGGGATGCGGGTGCCCCCGGGTTCACTGGTCGCCGGGGTGCCGGCGAAGGTGAAGCGGGAGCTGACGGAGGAGGAGCGTCAGGGGGTCACGCTGAACGGCACCATGTACGCGGCCCTTGCCGTGGAGCACCGGGCGGCGGTGGGAGAGGGCCGGTAGCGGGGAGGACAGGAGCGGCCCGCGCCCCGAGGCGTGCGCCGCTACTCGGCGGCGGCGGCGAGCGGCTGGGCCCGCTTCGCCTTCCTCTTCAGGACCAGCATCGAGGTCACACCGATGGCCACGGCGAGCACGAGGCCCAGCCAGGAGAACCGCTTCAGCCAGGACTCGGCGACGACGCCGACGTAATAGATGACCGCGGTGGTGCCGCCCGCCCAGACGATGCCGCCGAGGACGTTGGCGATCAGGAACTTCCAGTACGGCATCCGCAGCACACCGGCCAGCGGGCCGGCGAAGATGCGCAGCAGGGCGACGAAGCGGCCGAAGAAGACGGCCCACATGCCCCACTTCTGGAAGGAGCGTTCGGCGGTGGCGATGTGCCCCTCGCTGAAGTGCCTGGGGAACCTGCGGCCCAGCCGGGCCAGCAGTGGCCGGCCGCCCTTGCGGCCGATGGCGTACCCGATGGAGTCGCCGATCACCGCACCCGTGCTGGCGCAGACCCCCAGGACCAGCGGGTCGACGCCGCCGTGCTGGGAGGACAGCAGGGCCGCCGAGACCAGGATGATCTCGCCCGGCAACGGGATGCCCAGACTCTCCAGAGCGATGACGAGTCCGACGACGGCGTACACGGCCGCCGCGGGCACCGTGTCGAGCCACTCCTGGACGTGCAAGGCCACACCCTCCGATTCGCACCCCTGCTGCGTTCCGGGTGGGCCTTCCGCCGCTTCCCGGGTCTCCTGGATCGAGGAGACCCGGGAAGCCTACCGGTTCACCGGGCGTCAGCCGTTGGGGCGCAGGGTCCAGGTGACGGTCATCTCGCCGGTCACCGCGCCGTCCTCCCGCTGGATGGCGACGCTCACCGGGAACTCCGGGCGGCTGCCCGCGTCCAGCTCCGCGACCACGTCGGCGACGGGGCGGCCCAGCGTCGCGGTGGCCGTGACCGGCCCGAGCGCGATCTTCTTGAAGGCGATCTCCGCGGTGACCGGCAACGGCACCGCCCGGGAGAGCTGGTCGCCGAAGGCTGCCAGCACGATCGCGCCGCTCGCCGACTCGCCGAGCGTGAACATGGCTCCGGCGTGGGGTCCGCCGACGTGGTTGCGGTACTCGCTCTGGTCCGGCAGGGCCAGCACGGCCTTCTCCGGAGTGGTCTCCAGGTACTCGAGGTTCAGGGTCCTGACCATCGGCACCGTGGCGGCGAGCAACTCGCCGATCGACATCTGATCTGCGCTCATGGCAGCAGGTTACCCACGAGTAGCAATCGAGGGCCAGGCGTCCGGGGGGATCGCCGCGGGCTCGTCCGCCACTTCGGTACGTCCCTGACAAGGCCCGGTGACCGAATCGTGTCCTGGGCGGCATTAGGGTGACTGCTCATGTGGCCAGGACAGCAGCCGCCCGGGGGCGAGCAGAACCCGCAGAACAATCCGTACCAGCAGCCGGGGTACCAGCAGCCGAATCCCTATCAGCAGCCGGGATACCAGCAGCAGCCCGGCCCGTACGGGCAGCAGCAGTGGGGCGCTCCGCAGCCCCCGACGGCTCCGCAGCCGTCCGCGGGCGGAGGCGGCGGTGGCGGCAACCGGACCAAGGTGGTCGCGATCGTCGCGGCGCTCGCCGTGGTGGTGGCCGCCGGCGTCACCGGGTTCCTGGTGCTGGGCGGTGACAAGGACGACCAGGCGGACGGGGGCAAGGACGACAAGCCTTCGGCCAGCGCGTCCGCGAGCAAGTCCGAGACCCCTTCCACCGACCCGAGCGCTTCCGGTGGCGAGGACAATCCGCGCGGCGGCGACGACGTGAAGGCGACCGTCGACGGCTGGAAGGTCGTCGCCAACCCGCGCTTCGGCACCATGTTCGACGTGCCCGCGGACTGGGAGATCGACAGCACGGACACGAGCGTCGGCTTCGAGTGGGAGGAGGACGGCAAGACCGAGCGCACGACGGTCACCGCCCCGGCCTACCTGAAGTCCGAGTGGTGCACCACCGACGAGAACAAGGACGGCCGCAAGGAGAGCACCTCCCTCGCCACCGCGGGCACCCGCGGGGAGAGCGGCGCCAAGGACGCCGCCCAGGCGGCCGAGACGCGGGTGCCGTGGTGGATCTACGGCGGGTTCACCGAGCCGGACAAGAAGAGCGTGAAGTACGGCAAGCCGAAGCCGTACACCACGACGTCCGGCATCGAGGGCAGCGTCATCACGGCGCACTCGGAGGGCGCGCCCAAGAAGGGGAAGTGCGACACCGAGGGCAAGGCGATCACCTTCGCGTTCAAGAACGGCGCGGGCGACTTCGTCACCTGGAACCTCTACGGCGCGAAGGGTGTCGACGAGGAGATCCCGGAGGCGACGGTGCAGAAGATCCTGAGCACCGTGCGCCTCACGGAGGCCCCGCCGACCGACACGTAGCCCGCCGCGCGGCGCCTCTAGCCGATGCCGAACGCCCCGGCGGGCGGTTCCGGCGACGGCACGGCGTCCTCGTCCCGCACCGGCCGCGCGTCTCCGACGAAGGCCCGCAGGGCGGACCCGTGCTCGACCCTGGCCGGGAAGGCGTCGGCGGCCGTACGCCGGGCCAGGGTCGCGGTGTCGAGCGGCCGGTGCGCGGCGACGAGGACCGCGTTGCCGAAGCGGCGCCCACGCAGCACACCCGGTTCGGCGATCAGCGCCAGCTCCTCGAAGAGCGTCGCGAAACCCGCCAGCTGGGCCCGCAGGAAGGGGAACGGCGCCGCGTCGGCGAGGTTGGCCACGTACACGCCGTCGGCGCGCAGGACCCGTGCCGCCTCGCGGACGTAGCCCACGGAGGCCAGGCGCGCGGGCACCCGGGAGCCCCCGAAGACGTCGGCGACCAGGACGTCGGCCGAGTCCGCGGGAGCGGCTTCCAGCCAGGCGCGGGCATCGGCCCCGTGCGTGGTGACGCCGGCGCCGTCCGGGAGCGGCAGGTGCTCGGCGACGAGGTCCAGCAGGGCCCGGTCGGCCTCCACGACGTCCTGCCGCGAGCCCGGCCGGGTCCGTGACACGTACCGGGGGAGGGTCATCGCACCCCCGCCCAGGTGCAGCACCTCCAGCGCACGCCCCGGCTCGGCCACGGTGTCCAGGACGTGGCCGAGCCGGCGCGTGTACTCGAACTCCAGGTGCTCCGGCTCGTCCAGGTCGACGTACGACTGCGGGGCCCCGTCGACGGTGAGCAGCCAGGCCCGCCTCCGGTCGACGTCGGGCATGAGCTTGGCGGTGCCGTGGTCGGTGACGCGGCTGACGGGTATGGCTTCGTTCACCCCCCGATTGTGCCTGGGGCCGAACGCCCCGGCAGGAGCGGCTCCGCCGCGGACCCGACGGCCACACCGGACCCGCGGCGTCCCGCGCCCCGGACCACGTTCGGGCCACGGACCCGCGACGTCCCCCGCGCCCGGCCGCTCCAGGGCGGCAGGACCGCGACGCCGCGCGCGCCCGGCCACGGAGCGGCCACCGACCCGCGAACCTCCCGCACGCTCGGCCACCGACCCGCGACATCCCGCACGCCCGACCACGAAGCGGCCACGAAACGGGCACGGGCCGGCCACCGCCGCGACGCCCCCGCGCCTCCGGCCGCGTTCAGGCCACGGCGGTCACGGTCCCCGCCGCCACGGTCCGCCCGCCCTCACGCACGGCGAACCCCAGACCGGACTCCAGCGGCACGTCCCGGCCCAGCTCCACCGTCATCGTGACGGTGTCCCCGGGCCGGGCGACGGCCACCTCACCGAGGTCCACGTCCCCGACCACGTCCGCGGTCCGGATGTAGAACTGCGGCCGGTACCCCGTGGTGACCGGCGTCGACCGCCCGCCCTCACGCGCCGACAGCACGTACACCCGCGCCGTGAAGCGCCGGCCGGGCACCACACTGCCGGGGGCGGCGACCACGTGCCCGCGCCGCACCGTGTCGCGGGCCACACCGCGCAGCAGCAGCGCCACGTTGTCCCCGGCCTGCGCCTCCTCCATCGGCTTGCCGAAGGTCTCCACGCCGGTGACGACCGTCTCGACCCCGGCGCCGAGGACCTCCACGCGGTCGCCGACGCGGACGGTGCCGCGCTCGACCGCGCCGGTCACCACCGTGCCGCGGCCGGTGATGGTGAGCACGTTCTCCACCGACAGCAGGAACGGCGCGTCCAGGTACCGCTCGGGCATGGGCACGTAGGTGTCCACGGCGTCGAGCAGCGCTTCGACGGACGCCGTCCACCGCGGGTCGCCCTCCAACGCCCTCAGCCCCGAGACCCGGACGACGGGCACGGCGTCACCGCCGTAGCCGTGCGCGGTGAGCAGGTCCCGTACCTCCAGCTCGACCAGGTCGGCCAGCAACGCGTCCTCCCCGTCCTCGACGGCGTCGGCCTTGTTGAGCGCGACCACGATGTGGTCGACGCCCACCTGCCGCGCGAGCAGGACGTGTTCGGCCGTCTGCGGCATGACCCCGTCCAGCGCGGAGACGACGAGGATCGCCCCGTCCAGCTGGGCGGCGCCGGTGACCATGTTCTTCACGTAGTCGGCGTGGCCCGGCATGTCCACGTGCGCGTAGTGGCGGGTGTCGGTCTCGTACTCGACGTGCGCGAGGTTGATGGTGATGCCGCGCGCCGCCTCCTCCGGGGCCCGGTCGATCCGGTCGAACGAGACGTACCGGGTGCCGCTGTCGGCACCGCGCTCGGCGAGGACCTTGGTGATGGCGGCGGTCAGGGTGGTCTTGCCGTGGTCGACATGGCCCATCGTGCCGATGTTGAGATGCGGTTTGGTGCGGACGTACGCCGTCTTGGACATGGCGCTACCTCGAAGCCTCGTGGCGGTGGTGGGACCCCGGTGACCGTCCGACCCTCCCCCTGCGGGGTCCGCCGGACGATCCGGGGAGGGTCAGCTTCGGGCGCCGTCGGCCGCGGCCGTGAGGAAGAGGACGGCAGCCTTCGGGGCATCCGCGACCGCGGATGCTGCGAGGGGGAAGGCGTACCGGAACATGACGCCGATCATCGCCGAGCTCCCGCCCCGCGTCGAACGGTTTTCACGGCACGGGAGTTCGCGGACGCCCGGGTCCGCTACGGCCCGATGTTCCGCAGTGCCTCGCGCACGGACAGCGGTGCCAGGCGCCGCCCGTTCTCGGCCACGAAGGCGCGGACGGCGTCCGGGTCCGTCCGGGCGTACTCGCGCAGGCACCAGCCGACGGCCTTGCGCACGAAGAAGTCCTCGTGGCCGCCGCGGCGCAGGCAGTACCCGAAGAGCCGGCCGGTGTCGGTGCCCTGCCCGTAGCGCAGTTGGTGGAGCAGGGCCGCCCGGACCAGCCAGGGGTCCGCGTCCTCGATCCAGGCGTCCGTCTCGGCCGTGAGGCCGCGGTCGGCCGCGACCAGGCCTCCGACCACGTGCGCGGAGAGCGGGTCGACCGTGTCCCACCAGGGCACCGTGGTGAGCAGATGCCGGACCACCGGCAGGAGACCGGACGAGCATTTCGTCACATGCCGGCGCAGCAGGTCCACGGCGAAGTAGGGGTACTCGCGCTCGGGCAGCCGCCAGCAGCGCAGGGCGATCGCGGCGAGGTCCCGCTCGTCGGGGCGGGGCATCCCCGCGAGGACGGTGCGGGACAGCGCGCGTCGATCAGGGGAGGTCAGGCCCAGGAAAGGAGCCACGTCCCTCATGTACGCCCGCCGGCTCACGGCCCGTCCGGGATCGGCCGCGGCGGCGTACACGGAGGTGAGCCGTTCCAGCACGGTGTCGGCGAGCGGACTGTGCGGAACGTCCGGAACTCCCTTGGCTGTGACGCTCATGAGACGCACCATACGGCGATCACACACATTTGTCGGTTAGTGTCACCGGATGCTCGATGCCACCACCCGCTCTGGGGGCACCGCCACGGTCTCTCCCCGGGCCACCGCAACGGAGCTCGCCGTCGCCACCGCCGCCGGGCCGGCCGCACCGACCGGCCTCGCCGCCCGCGTGACGAGAGTCCTGCTCTCCCCGTGGTCCCGACTCTCCCTGCTCCTCGCCCTGCTGGCCTCGGCCGCGACGACGGTCCTGCTGTTCCGGCCGCAGGAGTTGCTGACCGACGGGTGGCCACCGCAGCTCGGCGGAGCCACGGCGGCGCTCGCCTACGCGGTGGCGTACGGACTGTGCACCGTCGCCTTCGTGCCCCGTCCCCTGCTCAACCTGGCCGCCGGTGCCCTGTTCGGCTCGCAGCTGGGTCTCGCGTCGGCGCTGGCGGGGACGGTGCTCGGCGCCGGGATCGCCTTCTGCCTCGGCCGGGTGCTGGGCCAGGAGGCGCTGCGTCCGCTGCTGCGGGGCAAGTGGCTGAAGGCCGCGGACGGACAGCTCAGCCGGCACGGTTTCCGTTCGATGCTGGCGGCACGGCTGTTCCCCGGGGTGCCGTTCGCGGCCGCCAACTACTGCGCGGCCGTCTCCCGCATGGGCCTGCTGCCCTTCCTCCTGGCGACGGCCCTCGGCTCCATCCCCAACACCGCCGCCTACGTCGTCGCCGGGGCCCGCGCCTCGACGCCCACGTCGCCGGCCTTCCTCATCGCGCTGGCCTGCATCGCCCTGCCGGGGCTGGCGGGTGCCGCGGTGGCCTGGCGCAAGCGGCACCGGCTGCGCGGACACTGACAGGGGCACGTACGTCGCCCGGGCCCGGCGCCGGCGTCGGCGTCGGCTGATCGCGCGTACGGTCGCGTCGGCCGTCGCGTGAGCCGTACCGTGACCGGCCCGGCCGTGCGCGGGAGCCCTTCCACCCCTGTGGGCCGATCTTCACTTTGGGACGCTACGCTGCCCCTCGGCACGCCAGATCCTGATCACCGCGCACGGCGGTTCGGTGTGTCCATCGACCGTTTCTCGATCGGCACTTGGACTCCGTAACCTCATGTCTTGGTTTGAATCCCTCATCCTCGGACTCGTCCAGGGGCTGACCGAGTTCCTCCCCGTCTCCTCCAGCGCGCACCTGCGGCTGACCGCGGCGTTCTCCGGCTGGCACGACCCGGGCGCGGCCTTCACGGCGATCACGCAGATCGGCACCGAGGCCGCCGTGCTCATCTACTTCCGCAAGGACATCGGGCGGATCCTCTCGGCGTGGACGCGGTCGCTCACCGACAAGTCGATGCGCCGGGACCCCGACGCCCGCATGGGCTGGCTCGTGATCGTCGGCTCGATCCCGATCGGTGTGCTCGGCCTGACCCTGAAGGACCAGATCGAGGGACCGTTCCGGGACCTGCGGATCACCGCGACCATGCTCATCGTCGTGGGCGTGATCATCGGCATCGCGGACCGGAGGGCCGCCCGGGACGAGAAGGGCGGCCGGCACCGCGCGCCCCAGCAGCGCAAGGAACTGGAGAACCTGACCGTCCGGGACGGCCTGATCTACGGCCTCTGCCAGGCCGCGGCCCTCATCCCCGGTGTCTCCCGCTCCGGGGCCACCATCAGCGGCGGGCTCTTCATGGGCTACCGGCGCGAGGCGGCGGCCCGGTACTCGTTCCTGCTCGCCATCCCGGCGGTGCTCGCCTCCGGCCTCTTCGAGCTCAAGGACGCGATGGAGAACGATCACGTCTCCTGGGGACCGACGCTGTTCGCGACGGTCATCGCCTTCGCCACCGGCTACGTGGTCATCGCGTGGTTCATGAAGTTCATCTCCACCAAGAGCTTCATGCCGTTCGTCTGGTACCGCATCGCCCTCGGCATCGTCATCATCGTCCTGGTCACGGCGGGCGTCCTCAGTCCGCACGCCGCGGAGTCCGCCGGCTGACGGCGCCCGGTTCTGTAGCCGTCCGGTAGCGCAGGGTCAGCGCTTGCCCCTAGGCTTGTCCGCATGTCCCCCGATTCCATGATCCCTGGTTCCGTGCGGTCCGCCGCGGAGCTCAACGACGAGATCCGTGCGCTGTGGCGGCGTGCGGGCGGATCCCTGTCGGCGCAGGAGCGCGTGGAGTACGAGTTGCTCGTGGTCGAGTGGGCGTCCGCGATCCGCGGCGAGGTCATCGAGGCGGCCTGACCGGCCCGGGCCTCCCCGCCGCGGCCGGCCCGGCCGCGGCACAGGGCGGCCCGAGCCCCGTCCGGACCCGGCCCCCGTCCGGACCCGGCCCGGCGTCAGCGCCCGCCGGCGACCCGTAGCACCGTCCCCGTCGTGTACGACGCGTCCGTCGACATCAGCCAGGAGATCGCCGCGGCGATCTCCTCGGCCCGACCCGCGCGGCCCAGGGGAACGGCGGCCCCCATGCGCCCGGCGCGCTCCGGGTCGCCCATCGCGGCGTGCATCCCGGTGTCGACGACCCCCGGCGCGACGGCGTTGACGCGGACACCGTCCGGGCCGAGCTCCTTGGCCAGGCCCAGGGTCAGGGCGTCGACGCCCGCCTTGGTGGCCGCGTAGTGGACGTACTCCCCGGGGCTGCCGATGGTCGCGGCGCCCGAGGACACGTTCACGATCGCCCCGCTCCCCCGCGCGGACATCAGCTGGGCGGCCCGCCGGGCGCACAGCAGCACGCCCAGCAGATTGACGTCGAGCACCCGGCGCAGGTTCGCGGTGTCGCTGTCCGCCAGCCGCCCGAGCGGACCGGTCACCGCCGCGTTGTTGACCAGTCCCGTCACCGGCCCGAGCCGCTCCTCGGCCACCTCGAAGAGCCGCTCGACCTCGGCCTCGACCGATGTGTCCGCCCGCACGGCGACTCCCCGTCCGCCGGCCTCGCGTACTCCTGCCAGCACCGTCTCCGCGGCGGCGGAGTCCCGCGCGTAGCCCACCACGAGGTCGTGCCCGTCCGCCGCGAGACGCAGACAGGTGGCCGCGCCGATCCCCCGGCTGCCGCCGGTGACCACCGTGACGGGACGCTCCGTACGCTCCATGAGTGCCTCCTGCAGAGGATCGGCTGACCCGGGCCCGACCGGACCACCCATTTGATCGATCATCGATCATCCTAGGTGAGGCCCCGCCTCCCGGGAAGCGGTCATCCCATGTGATCAACTGCAATCCGCCCTCGCAGAGAGCGCACACTGAAAGGACCACGGGGTAGGGAGGCGCCTATGAAGACGCTCGACCACTGGACGGCCTCCCCGTGGCGGCGCTCGGGCACGGCCGTGCTCGCCGGCGCCCTGCCCGTACTGGCCTTTCCGGGGCCCGCCCTGTGGTGGTGGGCCTGGGCCGCCCTGGTGCCCTGGCTGCTGCTGGCCCGGACCGCACCGGGCGGGAGGCGGGCCGCGTACGACGGGTGGTGCGGCGGCTTCGGGTTCATGCTGGCCATGCATCACTGGCTGCTGCCCAACCTGCACGTGTTCACGTTCGTCATCGCCGCGCTGCTGGGCGCGCTCTGGGCACCGTGGGGCTGGCTGGTGCACCGTCTGCTGGGCGGGGCACCCTCGCTCCGCCGGGCCGCGGCGGCGCTCCTGGTGCTGCCCTCGGGCTGGCTGGCGGTGGAGCTGGTGCGTTCCTGGGAGGGGCTCGGCGGACCCTGGGGCGTGCTCGGCGCGAGTCAGTGGCAGGTGGCGCCGGCGCTGCGGCTCGCCTCGGTGGGCGGGGTGTGGCTGCTCAGCTTCCTGGTGGTGGCCGTCAACGTCGCGGTCGCCGTGCTCGTCGCCGTCCGCCGGGCCCGGACGCCCGCCCTGGTGGCACTGCTCGCCACCGCCGCCGCCACCTCCGCGGCCTGGGTCTGGTCACCGCGTCCCGACACCGACGAGCGGGCCGCGATCGCCGTGGTGCAGCCCGGCGTCGTCGCCGGGGCGGACAGCCCCGACCGGCGCTTCGACCGCGAGGAGCAGCTGACCCGCGGTCTCTCCGGCCGGGACCTCGACCTCGTCGTCTGGGGCGAGAGCAGCGTCGGCTTCGACCTGGACGACCGGCCCGACCTGGCACGGCGGCTGGCGGCGCTGTCCCGGGAGACCGGCGCGGACATCCTGGTGAACGTGGACGCCCGGCGCTCCGACAAGCCGGGCATCTACAAGAGCTCGGTGCTCGTCGGCCCCGACGGACCGACCGGCGACCGGTACGACAAGATGCGGCTCGTCCCGTTCGGGGAGTACGTCCCGGCCCGCTCGCTGCTCGGCTGGGCCACCTCCGTGGGCGAGGCGGCGGGCGAGGACCGCAGGCGGGGCACCGAGCAGACCGTCATGAGGGTCGGGGACGGGCTGCGGATCGGGCCGATGGTCTGCTTCGAGAGCGCGTTCCCGGACATGAGCCGCCGACTGGCCGCCGACGGGGCCGAGGTGCTCCTCGCCCAGTCGTCCACGTCCACCTTCCAGCACACCTGGGCGCCCGAGCAGCATGCCTCGCTGGCCGCCCTCCGCGCCGCCGAGACCGGCCGGCCCATGGTGCACGCGACACTGACCGGGGTCTCCGCCGTCTACGACGCGAACGGCACCCGGGTCGGCTCGTGGCTCGGCACCGACGCGAGCGCCTCGCGTGTCTACGAGGTGCCGCTCACGCACGGCAGCACGCCGTACGTCCGCCACGGCGACTGGACGCCGCACGCGGCGCTGCTGATCCTCGCGGCCTGGGCCGCCGCCGAGGGCGTACGGGCGGTACGGCTCAGGCGGAACCCTCCCGCACGGCCCGTACCACCCGCTCACACAGCTCATGGGTCTCCAGCGCGTCCCGGGCGCTGAGCACCTTGCCCGCGCGCACGGCGTCGAGGAAGGTGAGCACCGCCTGCTCGATCCCGCGCTGACGGGCCACCGGCACCCAGTCGCCGCGCCGCCGCACGGTCGGCTGGCCCTTGTGGTCGATCACCTCGGCGAGGTTGACCACCTGGCGCTTGGTGTCCTGGCCGGAGACCTCCAGGATCTCCTCCGCCGATCCGCTGAGCCTGTTCATGACGCCGAGCGCGGTGAAACCGTCCCCGGCGAGCTGGAGCACGACGTGGTGGAGCAGCCCGTTCTCGACGCGGGCGCGCACGGTCACGTCGTCGACCGGGCCGGGCACCAGGAAGCGCAGGGTGTCGACGACGTGGATGAAGTCGTCGAGGATCATCGTGCGCGGTTCCTCGGGCAGTCCCGTGCGGTTCTTCTGCATGAGGATCAGCTCGCGCGGGTGCTCGGCGCACTGGGCGTAGCCGGGGGCGTGGCGCCGGTTGAAACCGACGGCGAGGCTGGTGTCCCGCTCCTCGGCGAGGGCCACCAGGCGTTCGGAGTCGGCCAGTTCGTAGGCGAGCGGCTTGTCGACGTAGGTCGGGACGCCGGCTTCCAGCAGCCGCGTCACGATCTCGGGGTGGACGGCCGTCGGCGCGTGCACGAAGGCCGCGTCGAGGCCCTCGGCGATCAGTGAGCCGAGGTCGGCGTGGCGCTGTCCGGCCGGGAGGCGGAGGCTGTCGGCGACGCGGGCGAGCGTCGCGGGCGTGCGGGTCTGCACGTGCAGTTCGGCCCCGGGCAGGGCGCCGAGCACCGGCAGATAGGCCTTCTGCGCGATGTCACCGAGTCCGATGCAGCCGACCTTCACGGGGTGTGCTCCTCTGACGCTAGCCGACCTGGGTGTGCTCGGAAGCATACGGGGGCTGCGGGGGGCGCCAGTCGGCGATGCCGTCGAAGCCCCGCAGGAACAGGGCCGGTCGGGCCTTCGAGAGGCCGGCGATCGCGGTGTCGCGCACGGCGGTCCCGACCCGGCCGGTCATCAGGTTGAGCCGGGCGATCCTGACGGCCTGGCGGGCGACGGCCGTCGTGCGGGGCAGGCGCGCGGCGGTGTAGGCGCCGAGGTCGTCGTGGTGGTGGGCGAGCACGATCGCGTCCTCGACGGCCTGGTTGCCGCCCTGCCCGAGGGTCGGCGGCATGGCGTGCGCGGCGTCCCCGAGGAGCGCCACCCTGCCCCGGTGGAAGGCGGGCAACGGCTCGGCGATGTGGTGCACGTCGTGACGCAGGACGTCCTCGGGGCGGGCGGCGGCGAGGACGGCGGGGATCGGGTCGTGCCAGTCGCCGTACCGGTGCAGCAGCTCCGCCCGCTCGTCGGTCGCGTGCCCGCCCGCCGGAGTGACGGCGGCGGCGTAGGCGTAGACCCGGCCGTCCTTGAGGGGGTGCGTGCCCCAGATGCGGCCCCGGCCCCAGGTCTCGTGCGAGGCGAAATCGACGCCGGGCACCGGGATCAGCAGGCGCCACGTGGTGAAGCCGGAGTAGACGGGGCCGGGGTGGCGGGGGAAGAGCGTGCCGCGCACGGCGGAGCGGAGGCCGTCGGCGGCGACGACCAGGTCGGCCGCCAGCTCCCCGTCGGGTGTACGCACCCTGGCCGGCCAGTTCTCGTCACCGGGGTCGACGAGCCGGGCGTCGGCGGCCGTGCGGACGGTGTCCGGCGGCAGCTGCGCGGCCAGGTGGTCGATGAGGGTGGCCCGGTGCAGCAGCACCAGCGGGCCGCCGAACCGTTCCGCCGCGGCCCGTGCGCTGGAGCGGGAGAGCCAGCGCCCTCCCGGCGTGCGCACTCCCCCGTCGCCCTGCCACGCGGCGAGGTCGCGGATCGGGTCGCCGAGGCCGATGACGTCGAGGGCGCGCAGGGCGTTGGGCGACAGCGAGATGCCCGCGCCGACCGGCTGGAGCGAGGGCGCCCGCTCCAGCACGGTGACGTGCAGACCGCGGCGGTGCAGGGCGGCCGCCGCGGTCAGGCCGCCTATGCCGCCGCCGATCACGACGGCCCGCTCGGTTCGGGTCATGGCTCCTCCTCGGACGCGCCACACGAACACTACAGATGTAGTGTCGTCGTGTCCCGACTGTACTACAGCCGTAGTGGGACAGGTAGGTTGACCCCATGTCCGCATCCACCGCATCCCCTTCGCCCCCGACCGGCGTCTCCCGGGCCGACCTCGTCGCCGATGCCGCTCTCGCCCTGCTCGCCGAGCGCGGGATGCGCGGGCTCACCCACCGTGCGGTCGACGAGGCGGCCGGGCTCCCGCAGGGGTCCACGTCCAACCTCGCGCGAACCCGGCAGGCACTCCTGGAGCTGGCGGTACGGCGCCTGGCCGACCGGGAGGCCCGGGTACTGGCGCTGGAGGAGATGCCGGACCCGCGGGCCGGCCTGGACTCCCTGGTGGACGCGCTGGCGCTGGCCGCACACCGCGCGCTCACCCACCACCGCGAGCTGACGCTGGCCCGCTACGAACTGGCCCTGGAGGCCACGCGCCGGCCCGAACTGCGCGCCCACTTCGACGCGGCGGGCGCCCGCTTCCGGGATGGGCTCGGCGCCCTCGTCACGGCGATGGGCTCCACCGACCCGGCGCGGCACGTGCTGTCCCTGACCGCCTGGGCGGACGGGTTGCTGTTCAGCTGCGTGGCCGGCTCGTTCCACGCCGAGGTGCCGGGCCTCGATGAGGTGCGGGCGGACCTGCGGGAGGTCCTGGGCGGCATGCTGGGCGGCTGAAAACCCCTCGTGGAACGGCACCCCCGTGCACGAGGATGCGGACATGACGACGAACCGCCTCGAACCCGCCCCCGACGCCGACGAACGCGCCATGCTGGAGGGCTGGTTGGAGTACCACCGGCAGACCCTCGCCTGGAAGTGCGAAGGTCTCACCGACGCCCAGCTGAGGACGGCCGCCGTGGCGCCCTCGGGCTTGTCCCTCATGGGACTGGTACGGCACCTGGCGGAGACGGAGCGGAGCTGGTACCGCAGGGTGCTCGCGGACGAGGACGCGGGCCCCCTCTACTACTCCGACGAGGACCCCGACGGCGAGTTCCACCTGACCGAGGCCGACACCTGGCACGAGGCCCACGCCACCTGGCAGGCGGAGATCGAGGCCGCCCGACGCCACGCGGCGGGCTTCCACCTGGACGAGTTGTCCCGCGGGAAGCACCGGCGCACCGGCGCACGGCCCAGCCTGCGCTGGATCCACACCCACATGATCGAGGAGTACGCCCGTCACAACGGGCACGCCGACCTGATCCGCGAGTGCCTCGACGGCACCACGGGAGACTGACGTCACCCTCGGCGGCCCCCGGGCCTCCGTACGGGGCCGGAGATCACCCGTGCGAGGCAACCTCCGCTCGTCCGGCACCGCGGCCGGGACCCGAACCACCAGAGTGGCGCGGGTGCATCGAACGACGACCACCGCAACGCTCCTGGTGACCATGGCCGTCTCGGCCCTGGCCGGCTGTACGACGGTCCACGGGCCGGTGCCGGCCGGCCCTTCGGCGGCCGGCACCCGCTCGTCCGGGCCACGCCCGGACGGCCCGGCCGAGCCGCGCGTCGTGCAGGCCCCGGCCCGGGAGGCGCTGGAGATGATCGGCCCCTCCAAGGCCCCCGACCGGGCGTCCGGTGAACCGCGTCGCGCGGCGCCACCGGCCGACCCGCCCCGGGAGCGGCCGCCGGCCGCCCGCGCCGGACAACAGCCGCGGCCCGGGCGGCCGGCGGCACCGAAGGGGACGCGCCCGCCCGAGCGGCCCGGCGCCGGCGTCCCCTCCGTCCCTCGGCCGCCCGCCCCGGTGACCGGCGGGAGGACGGACGTGTGCTCGCTCGGCAGGACGTACGGCGGGTGGCGCCCCGGCAGCCCGGAGGCGGTCATCTGCGAGCGGGCGTACGGACACTGATCTCACACCCATGAGGACCGGTACGGGTGGGCGGTCCACCGTGGCGGACCGGGCAGGTGGGCCAGTCCGCCACGGTCAGGTCAGCTCAGGTCACCTCACCTCAGCTCAGGTCAGGGCCGCTGCCGTGGTGGCCCCCACCATCCGTCCGGGCGTTCGGGTCCGTCCGTGGCGGGGTCGGCGGCGGTCAGCCGTGACTCCAGCCGGTCGATCGCCGCGCGTACCCCCTCGCCGTAGCGGTCGGGGGCGAGGGACTGGGCGGCACCGCGGGCGCGCCTCAGATGCAGGCGGGCGGCCTCGCGGTGGCCGAGCCGGTCGTAGTCGGCGGCCAGGTTCAGGTGCAGCGACGGGTAGAGGGCACGCGCGGCGAGCGCGCCCTCCTGCCGGCCGGCGGGCCTCTCCCGTGTGAGCTCATCGGCGGCCGACAACGCCCGCAGGTCCCAGGCCAGTTCGTCCCCCGGGTCGTCCTGCGTGTCGGCCAGGTAGTGGGCCAGGGTGCAGCGGTGCAACGGGTCGCCGTGCTCACCGATCTCCGCCCACAGACCGAGGAAGCGGTGCCGGGCCTCCTCGCGGTCGCCCGCGTGATGCAGCATGACGACCTGCCCGATCCGCGTCAGCAGGGCGTCCGGCGCCGTCTGCTCCTGTCCCTTGGCCACCGCGTCCTCCGTGCCCGTCGTCGGCTGTCCCCGACGACGCTAACCGCACATGCCGGAAATGCCGGTCAGGCGGCCCGTGACGCGCGCGGACGGTCCGGTGGCCGTGCGGCCCGCGCGGAGGATCAGCCCAGGTTCGGGATGGTCCAGTCGATCGGCTCGTGGCCCTGCTTCGCCACCGCCTCGTTGATCTGCGTGAACGGACGGGAACCGAAGAACTTCTTCGCCGACAGCGGCGAGGGGTGCGCGCCCTTGACGACCACGTGCCGCGTCTCGTCGATCAGCGGCAGCTTCTTCTGCGCGTAGTTGCCCCACAGCACGAACACCGCCGGGTCGGTCCGGTCGGCCACCGCGCGGATCACCGCGTCGGTGAACAGCTCCCAGCCGCGGGCCTTGTGCGAGTTCGCCTCGCCGGCGCGCACCGTGAGCACCGCGTTGAGCAGCAGGACGCCCTGCTTCGCCCAGGGCATGAGATAGCCGTTGTCCGGGATCGGGGTGTCCAGCTCGGCGTGCATCTCCTTGTAGATGTTCCGCAGGGAGGGCGGTACCTTCACCCCCGGCCGGACCGAGAAGCACAGGCCGTGGCCCTGCCCCTCGCCGTGGTACGGGTCCTGGCCGAGGACCAGCACCTTCACCCGGTCGTACGGCGTGGCCTGAAGAGCGGCGAAGACCTCCTCGCGCGGGGGGTACACGGGGCCGTTCGCCCGCTCCTCCTCGACGAACTCCACCAGCTCCTTGAAGTAGGGCTGCTGCAGCTCGCCCCCCAGCACCTCGCGCCAGGACTCGGGCAGCATGGCGATGTCGGTCACGTCAACTTCCTTACGCTGTGCGGTCGCTTCCGGTCCTCAGAAATCTACCGGCGACCACTGACATCGGAAGCCGCTGCCGGCGTCTACCAGCTGGTCTTCCGGTACAGCTGCCACATCATCATGATCGTCGAGGGGTCCATGGCCCCCTCCGCCCCCGAGATGTCCGCACTCGCCGCCACGTACTGCTTGCCCTGCCACAGCGGCAGCAGCCGGGCGTCGTTCACCAGGATCTGCTGCGCCCGCTCGAAGTCCTTCTCCACGTTGGCGCGGTCGGTCTCACGGCGGGAGCGCGGCAGCAGCTCACCGGTGATCTCCGGCGCGAGGTAGGGGGTGCCCAGCGCGTTCTGCTCGCCGACGAAGGGCGCGATGAAGTTCTCCGCGTCCGGGAAGTCCGGGGACCAGCCGCGGCCGAACACCGGGTACTCACCCTTCTGGTAGCCGGCGACGTAGGTCTTCCACGGCCGGTTCTCCAGGGTGACCTCGAACAGGCCGGAGGCCTCGAGCTGGCGCTTGATCTCCCCGAACTCCTGCGCCGTCTCCGAGCCGTAGCGGTCGGTGGTGTACCAGAGGGTGAGCGGGACGGGCTCGGTGATGCCGGCGCCGGTGAGGATCTTGCGGGCCTTGGGGACGCTGGGGTCGCCGTAGTCGTCGAAGAAGCCCGTGGTGTGACCGGTGAGGCCCTTGGGGACCATCGAGTACAGCGGGTCGACGGTGTCCTGGTAGATCTTGTGGGCGATGGCCGCGCGGTCGATCACCTGGGCGATGGCCTGGCGCACTTCCTTCCGGCCGGCCCAGGGGTCCTCGGGGTTGAAGACGAGGTAGCGGATCTCCGTACCGCTCCCCTCGACCAGCTGGAGGTTCTCGTCCTTGCTGGCCTTGCCCTGCAGGGTGATCACGTCGTCGGCCGCCAGCCCCCGGTAGGTGACCTGGATGTCCCCGTCGCGCAGCGCCTTGACCATGCCGGCGGAGTCCTTGAAGTAGCGGACGGTCACCGCGTCGTTGTGGCGTTCGGCGAAGCCCTTGTACTTGTCGTTGCGGACGAGTTCGGCACGCTCGCCGTCCGTGTACGACTGGAGCTCGTAGGGTCCTGAGCCGACGACCTCGCCGTCCTCGCGCAGGGCGTCGGCCGGGTAGCCACCGGGTTCGACGATCGACATGGCGGGTGTGGCGAGCACGAACGGGAAGGTCGCGTCCGGCTTGTCGAGGTGGAAGACCACCTCGCGCTCGCTCGGCGCCTGGACCCGTTCGAGGGTGCCCAGCAGACCGGCGGGGCCGCCGTTGACGTTGATCTTCTTGACCCGGTCGATCGAGTGCTTGACGGCCCGGGCGTCCAGCGGGTCCCCGTTGGAGAAGGTCAGGCCCTTGCGGAGCTCGCAGCGGTAGACCTGGTTGGAGGCGTCGGTGAAGGCGCACTCCTCGGCGGCGTCGGGCTGGGGCTCGGTCGCACCGCCCGGGTAGCTGAGCAGCGTCTGGTAGATGTTGCGGAACAGCTCCCAGGAGCCGTCCCACGAGGCGGCCGGATCCAGGGTGCTGGGGGCGCTGGTCGTTCCGACGACGATGGGCCCCTCGTCGTCCGAGCTGTCGGACGACAGGATGCCGCATCCGGTGACCAGCGACGATATGGACACGATGGCCGCGACCCGCCGCAGGCCTCGCTTCCGGTTGAACACGCGCACGCTCCTCGATCCGCCGTACCAAGGGTCGGCAGACCATACCGCAGCACCACGCCCCCTGAACCCCCTTCTGAACAGGGGTTTTGATCATTTGGCGATGACTACGTTGTCATGGCCCCGGTGATCTCGAAACGCGGACACGGGCGCCGTCGTGTCGACGGCGCCCGTGCGCGTGTGCGTCCCGGTGGGACGGCGACGATCGGTATCAGGCCACGCCGGCGTTCAGGAAGATGCCACCGTCGACCACCAGCGTCTGCCCGGTGACCCAGTCGGACTGAGCCGAGGTGAGGAACGCGGCGGCGCCGCCGATGTCGGAGGGCACGCCGAGCCGGCCCAGCGGGTAGCCCGCGGCGGCCTCCTCCTCGCGGCCCTCGTACAGGGCGGCGGCGAACTTGGTCTTCACGACGGCCGGGGCGATCGCGTTGACCCGCACCTTGGGCGCGAACTCGTGCGCGAGCTGCGCGGTGAGGTTGATCAGCGCGGCCTTGCTGACGCCGTAGGCGGCGATGAAGGGCGAGGGCGACAGGCCCGCCACCGAGGCGATGTTGACGATCGCGCCGCCGTTGTCCTTCTGCCAGGCGTGCCAGGTGCGCTGGGCGAAACCGAGCGCCGAGATGACGTTGGTCTCGTAGACCTTGCGCGCGACGTTCAGGTCGAGGTCGGCGATCGGCCCGAACACCGGGTTGGTGCCGGCGTTGTTGACCAGGAAGTCGACGCGGCCGAAGGCCTCCATCGTGCGCTCGACGGCGACGGCCTGGTGGGCCTCGTCGTGCGCCTTGCCCGCGACGCCGATGACCCGGTCGGAGCCGAGCTTGTCGACGGCCTCCTTGAGGGCTTCCTCGTTGCGTCCGGTGATGCAGACGCGGTCGCCGCGCGCGACGAGCGCCTCGGCGACGCCGTAGCCGATGCCGCGGCTGGCGCCGGTGACGAGCGCGACCTTGCCGGAGAGTCCGGGGAGTTCAGTCATGTCAGTGTTCCCTAGGTTCCCTAGTCTCCGCGCCCCTAGTCGAGCGGTCCGCCGGCCACGTACAGCACCTGGCCGGAGACGAAGCCGGCGGCCTCGCCGGTGAAGAAGGCGATGGCGTTGGCGATGTCCTCGGGCTCGCCGACGCGCGCCACCGGGATCTGCGTGGCCGCCGCGGCCTTGAAGTCGTCGAAGCCCATGCCGACGCGGTCGGCGGTGGCCTTGGTCATCTCGGTGGCGATGAAGCCGGGGGCGACGGAGTTGGCGGTGACGCCGAACTTGCCGAGCTCCTTGGCGAGGGTCTTGGTGAAGCCCTGCAGACCGGCCTTGGCGGCGGAGTAGTTGACCTGGCCGCGGTTGCCGAGCGCCGAGGACGAGGACAGGTTGACGATGCGGCCGAAGCCGGCGTCCACCATGTGCTTCTGGCAGGCCTTGGACATCAGGAAGGCGCCGCGCAGGTGCACGTTCATGACGGTGTCCCAGTCGGAGACGCTCATCTTGAACAGCAGGTTGTCGCGCAGCACGCCCGCGTTGTTGACCAGGATCGTCGGCGCGCCCAGTTCCTCGGCGATCCGCGCGACGGCCGCCTCGACCTGCGCCTCGTCGGAGACGTCGCAGCCGACCGCGATCGCCTTGCCGCCGGCCGCGGTGATCTTCTCCACGGTGTCCTTGCAGGCCGCCTCGTCGAGGTCGAGGACGGCGACGGCGCGGCCCTCTGCGGCCAGTCGTACGGCGGTGGCGGCACCGATGCCGCGCGCGGCTCCGGTGACGACGGCGACCCGCTGCTCAGTGGTGGACATTGCTGCTTCTCCTCGTCCTGGGGATGCGGCCCATGCGGGGCTCCGCGAGGCGCCCAGTGGTGAGCGACCGCTTAGTACCTTCCGCAGACGTGACGCTAGAAGCCCTGGCACCCGGTGTCAACGGGACACCGGGCCGGTGTGATCCATCACCCGGGGTTCCCGGCGGGTCGCCATGCCCGCCCCACCCGATCGGCCCACCGCTGCGGGCCCTCGCGCCACCGGCCCCCTAGCGTCGGAGCTCGAGCCACTCGTGGCCGGAAAGGAGGCGTCCATGCGCCGTCGTACCGGTGCCGCAGGCATAGCCGTCGCGATCGCCGCGATCGTGCCGCTGGCCGATCCCGCACACGCCCAGGAGACGAGCTCCTGGAACCTCACCCACCTCAAGGCGCCCCAGCCCGTCCTGGGCAGTGTCCCTGGTGACGACCCGTTCACCACCGACCCCTTCGCCACCGACCCCTTCGCCCCCGACGGCCTGTCCCCGGACGCACTGCCGCCGGACGCCCTCACCGGAGACCCGCTGGACGGGGGCGGGCCCGACGGGGGCGGGCTCGACGAGTACCGCCCGGACCAAGGCGGGCCCGACGAGTTCCGCCCGGACCAAGGCGGGCCCGACGAGTTCCGCCCGGACCAGGGCGGGCCCGACGGGACGGGAGCCGGTCAGGGCACCGGCCAGGGCGGTGACGGCGGAGGCCGGCCCGACGGGGGCCGACCCGACGAGGGACCGAGCGGTCAGGGACCGGTCGACCAGGCCGGGGCCGGGGCCGGGGCCGCCTGGCAGGCCGACGGCGGCTCCGCCGAAGGGTCGCCACCGCGGCGGGACTCGCTCCCGACGATCTCCGCGACCTCCAAGCCGAGTCCCGCCCCCACCACACCGGCCCCGGTGGCCACCCCCACCCAGAGCCCCGCCGTACCGGGTCCCGCGACCTCCCCCGCCGTCGCACCGACGCTCGGCACCCAGGGCGGGCTGGGCGGCGCCTCGGGCACCGGGCCCAGCGACTGGGACCTCGGCATCGGCCTGACCTGCGTCGCGAGCGCCGCGCTCGCCGCCGCCTACGTGCTCAGGCGCCGCCGACGGGTGTGACCCCCGGGCACGGGGGCCGCCTACCGCACCAGCAGGTCGAGGAGCCGTTCCGTCTCGGCCGCCGGGTCGGCCGTGAGGCCGGTGTGGACCGGGCCGGGCTGCACGATGGTGGAGCGGGGGGCGATCAGCCAGCGGAAGCGGCGGCCGGGGTCGTCGTGGGCCGCCTGGCCCGCCGCGTCCCCGCCGGTGCACAGGCTCTCGACGGCACGCAGCGCCGCCCGCACGCCGGGCAGGTCCACGTGCCGGTCGAGGGCCAGCAGCCGGCCCTCGTCGAGGTGGGTGCGAGCGCCCACGTAGGAACGCGCCCGGCAGTACACGAGGACTCCGGCGTTGACGCACTCCCCGCGCTCGACCCGGGGCACGACGCGCAGCAGCGCGTACTCGAAGACATGACGGTCACTCACCGGTGTCCCCCACTCTGGATGCGTTCGTGGACGCCGGCGGCCCGGGCCAGCAGCGGCCGGGCGTAGGCGCGCCGCAGCTCGTCGGGCGTGGCGAAGCCGGGCTCGTCCAGCAGCCAGACGTCCGGGATCTCGGCGGTGACGTCGGCGATGAGTTCCTCGGTGACCAGCGGGGCGAGCTCGGCGGCGGCCGCGCGGACGTCCGGGGCGAAGCGCGCCAGGGCGTGGTCCGAGGCGTCGTAGGGCCGGGCGGCGGAGGTCTCGGCGCCGGGCCAGTTGTGGTGCCAGATCATGGTGGCGCCGTGGTCGACGAGCCACACCTCGCCCCGCCACCGCAGCAGGTTGGGGTTCCGCCAGGACCGGTCGACGTTGTTCACCAGGGCGTCGAACCACACGATCCGTCCGGCCTCCTCCGCGCTCACCTCGAAGGCGAGCGGGTCGAAGCCGAGGGCGCCGGACAGGAAGTCCATCCCGAGGTTGGTGCCACCGCTCGACTTGAGCAGTTCCTGCACCTGCTGGTCGGGTTCGCCGAGCCCCAGCACCGGGTCGAGGCCGACCGTCACCAGGCGCGGTACCCGCAAGCCCAGCCGTCGGGCGAGTTCCCCGCAGACCACCTCGGCGACGAGCGTCTTGCGGCCCTGTCCCGCGCCGGTGAACTTCAGCACGTAGGTCCCGAGGTCGTCGGCCTCGATCAGTCCCGGCAGCGAACCGCCTTCACGCAACGGCGTGATGTAGCGGGTCGCGATGACTTCCTTGAGCATCGCCCCAGGTTACCGGCGGGACGTGACGGAGCGGACCTCGGGCGGGACGCGGCCGACAGCGGATCGACAGCCGTGGTTTACGCCCGTCCGACCGCCGACCCGACAGCATCTCGGCACGGTCTGAACAGCATGTGCACCGGGCCCGTACCTCTCGGCAGATCATCACGCATCCACCCCGGAAGGGACCCAGCATGACCAGCGCATCGTTCCACCCCGCAGCCGGACCGGCTCGTCGTACCGTCGTGGCCGCGGCCGGAGCGGCGGGGCTCGCCGTCGCGCTGACCGCCTGCGGCGGGTCCGACGACGACGCGTCGGGCGACACCGGCGCCGCACCGTCGGCCCCCTCCGCCGAGTCGACGGACGGCGGCGGCTCGGGCGGCGACGACGCCGGTGCCGGCGCGGCGCTCGCGGCGACCGCGGACATCCCCGAAGGCGGCGGCAAGGTCTTCGCCGATCAGAAGGTGGTGGTCACCCAGCCCGCGGCGGGCGAGTTCAAGGCGTTCTCGGCCACCTGCACCCACCAGGGCTGCGCGGTGAAGAGCGTGGCCGAGGGTGTCATCAACTGCCCCTGCCACAACAGCAACTTCTCCATCACCGACGGCAGCGTGCAGAGCGGTCCGGCGCGCAAACCGCTGCCGGCCGTGCAGATCACGGTCAGCGGTGACTCGATCCGGCTGGCCGGATGACCGTCGCTCAGCGCCGGGGCCGGAAGATCATGATGACCCCCGGTGAGCTGGACGCGTTCCTCACCGTCCAGCGCACCTGCCGGGTCGCCACGGTCTCGGCCGACGGCGCCCCGCACGTGAGCACGCTCTGGTTCGCCTGGGACGGCTCCTCGATGTGGCTCTACTCGGTCGTGCGCAGTCGGCGCTGGACGGATCTGCGGCGCGACCCCCGGGTGGCCGTCGTCGTCGACACCGGGGAGGAGTACGACGAGCTGCGGGGCGCGGAGCTGTCCGGCCGGGTGGACTTCGTGGGCGAGGCACCCCGCACGGGCGAGCTGTGCGCCGAACTCGACTTCCCGGAGACGCTCTTCGCCCGCAAGAACTTCGGGCTGGAGGAGATGCCGCACGACGGCCGCCACGCCTGGCTGCGGCTGACCCCCGAGAAGGTCGTCTCCTGGGACTTCCGCAAGCTGGCCTCGCCGTGAGCTGAGCACGGCGGGCGAGCCGCACGCGGGGGCTGTCAGCGGAGCCGTCCCGCCGTCGCCCGCAACGCCTCCACCGCCGCCCGGATCGACGGGCGGCGGTCGGCGTCCGCGCGCCAGACGACGTACACGTGCCTGCGCACCCGTTGCCTCAGCGGCGAGGTGACGACCCCGTCCGGCACCGGATGGCGTCCGAGCAGGGGGGCGATGCACACCCCGAGCCCGGCGGCGACCAGCCCCAGCTGGGTGTGGGTCTCGGCCGCGCGGTGGCCGATGATCGGCTCGATGCCCTTCGAGCGCAGCGTGAACATCAGCCACTCATGGCAGAACTCGCCCTCTCCCCAGGTGATCCACTCGTCCTCCGCGAACTCGGCGAGGTCCACCTCGTCCCGGCCCGCGAGCGGGTGCCCGGCCGGCATGGCCACGTCGGCGGGGTCGTCCAGGAGCTGTGCCTTGACCAGGCCGTCGGGCAGCGGCATCGGCTTGTTGTACCAGTCGAGTACGACGGCCAGGTCGAGGTCACCGCGCACCACGCCGGAGATGCCGCGTTCCGGTTCCAGCTCGCAGGAGCGGATGCGCAGGGCGGGGTGCTCGGTGCGCAGGGCGGACAGCGCCGCGGGGAAGAGTCCGCGGGCGGCCGTGGGGAACGCCGACAGCCTCAGTTCGCCCGCCACCTGGCCACGCTGCGCCTCCAGGTCGGCCTGGGCGAGCTCGACCTGGGAGAGGATGCGGGCCGCGTGCTCGGCGAGCAGCCGCCCGGCGTCCGTGAGCCGCACACCGCGGCCGTTCTTGGCGAGCAGTCGCTGCCCGGCCTCGCGCTCCAGCTTGGCCATCTGCTGGGAGACGGCCGAGGTGGTGATGTGCAGGCCCGCGGCGGCTCCGCTGACCGATCCGTGCCGGGCCAGGGCATCGAGGGTGCGCAGGCGCTCCAGGTTCAACATGTAAGCAATACTACGAGGTACTGCGTGCGAAATCTCGATTGTGCTACGAGGACGGGGTGCGTCATCGTGGTCCGCATGAGTACCCCGGTCACGCACTCCCCCGCAGTCCGCCGCGCCGTCGACTGGCGGCTGCGCTTCGGCCTGCTCTCCCTCGTCTGGGGCTTCAGCTTCCTCTTCATCAAGGTGGGGACCGAGGCCTTCGCCCCGTTCCAGGTCACGCTGGGGCGGCTGGTGTTCGGGACGGCGGTGGTCGTCGTGGCGATGGCCGTGAAGCGGGAGCGGCTGCCGCGCGGGGCGTGGACCTGGGCGCATCTGGCGGTCGCCGGGTTCCTGCTCAACGCGCTGCCGTTCTCCCTGTTCGCCTTCTCGGAACTGACGATCCCGTCCTCGCTCGCCGGCATCTGCAACGCGACCTCGCCGCTGTGGGGCATGGCCCTGTCGCTGGTCGCCCTCTCCGAGGACCGCCCCACCCGGCGGCGGGTGGCCGGCCTGGGCATCGGCTTCCTCGGTGTCCTGACGGTGCTGGGTGTCTGGCAGGGCTTCCACGGCCTGGACGTCACGGGCACGGCCCTGGCGCTGCTGGCCTCGCTCAGCTATCCGATCGGCTGGATCTACGTCCGCCGCACGCTGGCCGGCTCCAGCCACTCCCACCTCTCCCTGACCGGCGCGCAGTTGTCCCTGGCCACACTGCAACTGGCCTTCGTGACCCCGCTGTTCACCTCGATGCCGAGCAGCTTCCCGCTGCTTCCGCTGCTGTCGGTCGCGGCGCTGGGCGTCCTCGGGACGGGGCTCGCCTTCCTGATCCAGTACGACCTGGTCGCCGAGGTCGGCCCGACGACGGCCCAGATGGTCACGTACTTCACCCCGGTCATCGCCACCGCCGCGGGCGTCGTCCTGCTCGGGGAGTCCCTGTCCTGGTCGACGCCGCTGGGGGCGGTGATCGTCCTCGCGGGCGCGGCCCTCACCCAGTCGCGGCCCAGGGCCACCGCGGAGGGCACGGCGCGGCGGACCCTCCGCAGGCCGGAACGCGAGAAGGCCCCGACGTAGGTGGGCGGCTCCCCCTCGCCCGGGCACGGAACGGACGCCCTCGGCCCCGCCGACGTCCCGCCCGCACGACGTCGGCGCGAAGGGGCTCGGGCGGCCCGGCACGGCCGACGACGCTCCCGCGAGAGCCCCGCGCCGGCCTTTCGCCCCGGCTCACCGGCTCACCGGCTCACCGGCTCACCGGCTCACCGGCTCACCGGCGAGCACCTCACACGTGGCTCCTGAGCCGCCCCGTCCTCGCCCCCACCGCCTCCGCGACCGCGTCCGCCAGCGGCCCGATGTCGCCCTCGGTCAGCGTCGAGACGGTGATCCGGACGCCCGGCGGGGCGGTCAGCCGGAAGCGCGCGCCCGGTGCCACCGCCCAGCCGGCGTGCAACAGCCGGGCGACGGCGCCGGTCTCGTCCGGCACCGGGACCCACACGTTCATGCCGCTGCGCCCGTGCGCGGTGATCCCGCGTTCCGCGAGAGCGCCGAGCAGCGCGTCCCGGCGTCGCCCGTAGGCCACCGCCACCGCCTGCGGGTCCACCGAGCCGTCCACCCACAGCCGGGCCACGGCCCGCTGGGTGATGCGGCTGACCCAGCCGGGGCCCAGCCGCTGCCGCCCGCGCACCCGGTCGAGCGTGACGGCGTCCCCGGTGAGCACGGCGAGCCGCAGGTCGGGGCCGTAGGCCTTGGCGGCGGAGCGGACGAAGGCCCAGTGGCGCGTCGTACCGGCGAGGGGATGCAGGGGCAGGTCGACGATGCGGTGGCCGTGATCGTCCTCGATCAGCAGCGTCCCGGGGTACTCGCCCAGCACGGCCCGCAGCGCACGCGCGCGTGCGGCGCTCACCGCGGCGCCCGTCGGATTCTGCGCCCGGTCCGTGACGACCAGGGCCCGGGCACCGGCCGCGAGGACCCGGCGTACGTCGTCGGGCAGCGGCCCCTCGTCGTCGACCCCGACGGCCACCGTGCGCAGGCCGAGCGCGGGGACCAGGTCGAGGAGGCTGCCCCAGCCGGGATCCTCGACGGCGACGGCGTCCCCTGCCCTGAGGTGGGTCGCGAGCACCCGTTCCATGGCGTCCAGCGAGCCGGACGTGACGGCCACGGGCCCGTCCGGCACCCCGTCCGCGTCCAGTTCGGCCCGGGCGACGCGCAGCAGCTCCGGCTCCACGGCCGCGTGCCCGTACAGCACCGGCTCCCGGTCGCCCTGCTCGGCCGCGGCGGCGAACGCCGGGCCCAGGGCGGGCAGCAGGGCCGGGTCCGGGTTGCCGTCGGACACGTCGCGCGCCCCCTCCGGCACCTCCACCCGGATGAACTCGCGCCCGGTGGTGGCAGGAGTGGCACGCACCCGGCTGCCCCGCCGCCCGGCCGTCTCGATGACCCCGCGCTCGCGCAGGGTGCGGTAGGCCGCGGCGACCGTGTTCGGGTTCACCCCCAGCTGCTCCGCCAACTCCCGCATCGGCGGCAGCGGTTGCCCCGGTTCGAGCTCGCCCGCGCCCACCGCGCGCTCGATGCTCGCCGAAATCTCTGCTGCGCCCCGCCCCGTGAACCTATATTCTCCTAGCACAAAGCAGATTATGCACTAGTACAATGGAGAGCACCATGCAGGGGACCACACGGACGCCGTCGCAGCCCACCAACGCCTACCAGCCCACCGACCGCACCGTCCCCACCCGCTCCCCCGACCGGGCCTCCTACGACAAGGAACTGGTGCACTCGATACTCGACGAGGGTTACGTCTGCCATCTCGGCTTCGTCCGCGACGGCGCCCCGGTGGTCCTCCCGACGCTCTACGCGCGGGTGGGCGACCGCCTCTACGTCCACGGCTCGACGGGCTCCCGCCCACTGCGGATGACGGGCGCCGCCGACCCGGGCCTGCCCGTGTGCCTGACGGTGACGCACGTGGACGCGCTGGTGCTGGCCCGCTCGGCCTTCCACCACTCGATCAACTACCGGTCGGTGGTCGTGCACGGCAGCGCGTACGACGTGACAGACCCGCAGGAGAAGCGCACGGCCCTGGACGCGCTGGTCGACCACGTCGTCCCCGGCCGCTCCGGCGACTCCCGGCCGGCCGACAAGAAGGAGCTGGCCGCCACCGCCGTGATCCGCCTGGACCTGGACGAGGTCTCCGCCAAGCTGCGCACCGGCGGTGTGAACGACGAGCCCGAGGACCTCGCCCTCCCCCACTGGGCCGGTCTCCTCCCGCTCCGCAAGGGCTACGAGGCCCCGATCGCCGACCCGGGCCTGGCCCCCGGCACCGGTCTGCCCGGCTACCTGTCGGCCCTGTGACGCCGGTCCGCTCCGGGAACGGGCCGGGGTAGGACGCCGGGGTGACGGCGGCCACCGCCGGACGCGGCGCCGCCGCCGCGCCCGCGGTGCCGCGGCGGCACCTGCCGTG
This sequence comes from Streptomyces ambofaciens ATCC 23877, assembly GCF_001267885.1. NCBI lineage: Bacteria > Bacillati > Actinomycetota > Actinomycetes > Kitasatosporales > Streptomycetaceae > Streptomyces > Streptomyces ambofaciens. The sequence goes on from NZ_CP012382.1 coordinate 1,442,381, forward strand.
CCGCCGCGCGGCAGGCCGATCACCCCGGCGCTTCCCGCCGCGAGGCCGCCCCGGTCACACCGGCGCCGGTCGCGTCCCTGCCTCCCGGGCCTCCCTGGCCTCCCTCGCCTCCGCCACCGCGAGCCCGGCGACCGAGCCGAGCATCAGCAGCGTGCCGGCCAGCGTCGCCGCGGTGAGATGCTCACCCAGCACGAGGACGGCGAGCCCTGCCGCGCTGACCGGCTCGAGGAGCATGATCACGGAGACGGTGGCGGACCGGACGACGGCCGCTCCGGCGAAGTAGAGCCCGTAGGCGAGAGCGGTCGGGACGGCGGCGACGTACACCAGCAGCCACAGGAGCCGGGCCGGCTCGGCGGTGTGCGGCACCACCCCCTCGACCAGGGCGAACGGCAGCAGGCAGAGACTGGTGACGGCGAACGCCCCGACGGACGTGCTCCCGGCGTCCGCCCCGCCGTCGCGTCCCCACCAGCGGGTGAGCAGGGTCATCAGCGAGTACCCGGCCGCGGACAGCAGGGCGAGGAGCACACCGGACAGGCGGACACTCGCGGTGCCCCCGCCGAGTACGAGCACCGCGAGTCCGGCGAGCGCCCCGAGCACGGCGGTGGTTCCGCCCCACCCCAGACGCTCCCCCAGGGCGAGGCGCGCGCCGAGCGCGATCAGCACCGGGCCGGCCCCGAGGGTCACGACGGTGGCCACGGCCAGGCCGGTGGACCGCACCGCGGCGAAGTAGGCGGTCTGGAAGACCGCGAGGCCGAGACCGGTGACCAGGGCTCGCCGCGCCGTGCGGGCGAACGGTGCGCGGACCGCGCCACGGGGCCGGCGTGAGGTCAGCGGACGGACGGCGAGCAGCAGCGCGAGCCCGACGGCGCAGCGCCAGAACGACAGGGCGACGGGCCCCATGTCGCTGGCCCGGTAGACCAGCGAGGCGGCGGCCCCGGCGGTGCCCCAGGCGACACCGGCGACGATCAGATACAGGAGGCCACGCCCGACGGGCAGGCCGGTGAAGGCATTCGACACGAGTTCTCTCCGCAGACGCGCACGGGGCGCGGGAGTTGGAGGCGGCCCCGGAACGACCGGGGGCGCGGGGACTGCGTCTGCGGGCAGCACCGTCCGGCCCGGCGACAGCGCGCCGGGCTGGTCCAGGGGGCCCGCCTCAGGCGGCCGGAGGCGGGAGGACGAGTGCGTCGGAATGCATGATCGGCACCCTAGGCCGCGGTTCCCCGGCCGGACAACTCCCTTTCCGCCCCGCCGCCCGCCAGCGGCTCGGAGGAGCCCTTGGTCGGCGCCGGGGACTGGGCGATGAAGGCGCCCACCAGGACCACGACGCCCCCGACGATCTGCGGGGCGGAGAGGTGCTCGCCGAGCAGGACCCAGGCCAGGACGGTCGCGACGACCGCTTCGAGGCACGCCACCACGCCGGCGACCTGGGGCGAGAGGCGGCGGACGGCGACGATGCCGGTGACGTAGGCGAGGACCGTGGCGATGAACACGATCCAGGCCAGCAGCAGGGCGGCGGCGACGGGGGTTCCGTTCATGGGCGCGGTGTCCGTGAGCAGGGACCAGTCCATGGTCCAGGGACGGGCGACCACGGTGAGCACCGCGGCCCCGACGAGCAGGCCGTAGGCGATGACACCGAGCGGGTCGGGCGCCTCTTCGCCGGCGTCGCTGCCCTGGTCGGACAGGACGAAGTAACCGACCTGGCAGCAGGCGGCACCGAGCGCGAGGAGCAGTCCGAGGGCGTCGAAGCCCAGCCCTGCCCAGACCTCCACCACGCAGGCGAGGCCGCCGACCGCCAGGACCACGCCCAGGGCCGCGGCCCGCGTCACCGGCCGCCGCTGCACGAACCGCACCCAGCCGAGCACCAGGGCGGGCGCCAGGTACTCGACGAGCAGCGCGACGCCCACGGGGATACGGGAGATGGCGGCGAAGTAGCAGGCCTGGACACCGGCCACGGCGAGCAGCCCGAAACCGGCGAGCAGCCCGGGACGGCGGCGCAGCAGCGCGCGGTGGCGCACGGCGAGCGGCAGCATCACCAGGGCCGCGCCCGCCACCCGCAGCCAGACCACGTGGAGCGGGTCGAGTCCCGCCTCGATCAGCGGCTTGGCCGCGACCCCGGACCCTCCGAAGGCGACCGCGGAGGCAAGCGCCAGGCCGAGCCCGGCGCCCCCTCCGCGACTGCCGTGAGCGCTGTCAGACGTATGCACCGGCACATGATGACAGGGGACGACATGACCGTCATCCTTGATGACACCTGTCTCACCGACTGGACGTCCACGGCCCGCCGGAGCGCGGCCCGGGACCGGGGCCAGGGCCGGGCGGGTCAGGGCGTCGGCTCGAAGTGGCTCTCCGCACGGGCGAGCACCGCATCCGGCTCGACGGCGGCGCGGCCCAGCACCTCAACGGCCCGGGTCCGCGGGTCCGCCACGAGGGCGGCGAGCAGGTCGACGCCGACGGCCCGGTCCGCTCCCCGGCGGGCGGCGCGGGCGCAGGCGTCCTCCATGACCGCGGAGGCCAGCGGCGAGAACCCGGCGGCGCCGGTCACCTGGGGCACGGCCCCGGAGTCCTCCACGCTGCCCTGCCAGCGCAGGCCGTAGCCGATGCTGCGCTGCACGAGATAGCCGAGCAGCCGGGCGATCTGCGGCCCTTCGCCGAGGACGGCGCGCGCCTGGGGGTCGTACTCCAGGAGGGAGTGCAGCAGATGCGCCGTGTCGATGTGCCGGTCGCCGTCCCGCACCACTCTGCGGCGGGCACCGGAGACCACCGATGCCAGTTCCGCGCTGAACCGGGCATCGACGTCGGCGCCTTCCGGGCCTCGGCCGCCTTGCTCGCCGGCCGACTGCCGGGGGATACGGGAGTGCACTGCCCCAGCTCATCAGTCCGGTCCGGTCCGGTCATCCCCGAGGGGAAGCATTTCGGCGTCCCACGCAGAGTGGACCCGCGCGGACGGAATCTCCTCCTTGCGGATGAGATCAAGCCGTTTCGTCCCAGCGGCCGCGCGTCGCCTTGCCGTGTGCCCTCCGGGCAACCGAAAGGCGCCGTCGCGGGTCCGACAGGGACATGAGGAGCGAGTGCTGGCTCGTGTCCCTGCCGGCGGTCGACGGCAGGCAGTACGTGTACCGGGTGTACGCCCCGAGGGACGCGCTGCCCGCCGACCTGTTCTGGGAGGCGTGGCACTGCCACGACGAGAGCGCCCTCCCGCGCGCGTGGGACCTCTTCGACGCGGCGGTGATACGGCGGGTCGGCTGAGGGCGCCGGCACACGAGAGGTGCCCCGCGGATCGCTCCGCGGGGCACCTCCGGTCCGGTGGCCGTACCGGGTCAGTCCTCGTCGGCGAGGATCAGGTACAGCTTCTTGCGGGCGTCGCCGATGACGGCGAGCGCCTTCTCCCGCTGCTCCTTGCTGCCGGTCTTCCAGACCTGGCCGAAGGCCTCCATCAGTCCGAAGCCGGCTTGCCGGATGTCGTTCAGAGCCTCCCAGTCGACTCCCCGCGAGGCCTCTTCCCAGGGGGCGTCGGGACCTTCCTCGGCCGCGGTGCGGCCCGCCTCGGTGAGCGCGAACAGCTTCTTGCCGCCCTCGCTCTCGCTGGCGATCAGGCCCTCGTCCTCCAGCAGCTGGAGGGTGGGGTACACCGAACCCGGGCTGGGCTTCCACGCCCCGCCGCTGCGCTCGGCGATCTCCTGGATCATCTCGTAGCCGTGCATCGGACGGTCCTTCAGGAGGGCCAGTATCGAAGCCCGTACGTCGCCGCGCCGTGCCCTCCCCCCGGGTCCACCACGACCACGACCGCCCCAGGGGCCGCCGTGTCCGAAGCCGGGTCCGAAGGGACCGCCGGGGCCGCCACCGGGACCGCCCGGCCCGAAGGGGCCGAAGGCCGCGCGCCGGCCGTCGAAGCCACCGTGCCCGAAGGGGCCGCCGGGGCCGCCCTCTCCTCGGCCGTGTCCACCGTGTCCACGCTCGTATCCGTGGGAACGCATCGCCATCACTCCATTCGCTTGATCCGTCTTAGGTCCATCGCGTATCGATCGCGATGCCTCAACGATATATCGGAAACTATCGCGCAGCAAGCACTCGGTCGTTCGGAATCAGGTCCAGAGCTCGCGGATTGGCCTTGGCCGGGGGCGCCGGGGAGCGTCTAGCGTCGCGGCATGCGTATCCGAATCGTCGACGCCTTCACCGACCGGCCCTTCGCCGGCAACCCCGCCGGAGTCATGCTCCTCGACGCCTTCCCGGACGACGAGCGGCTCCAGCAGGTGGCCCTGGAGGTCAATCACGCCGAGACCGCGTTCGCGCACCCCCTGCCAGAGGGCGGGGAGGCCGACTGGGCGCTGCGGTGGTTCACCCCGGTCACCGAGGTCTCCCTGTGCGGTCACGCGACACTGGCCGCGGCCCACGTGCTGCACACCACGGGCGCCCACGAGGGGCCGGTGCGGTTCGCCACCCGCGGCGGCGTCCTCGTCGCGACGCCCCGCGAGGACGGATCGATCACCCTGGACTTCCCGACCGCGCCGCTCACCCCGGTCGAGCCGCCCACGGGCGTCGCCGAGGCCCTGGGCGCCGAGCCGCACACGGTCCTGGACACCGGGCCGGACATCGGCGACCTGCTGGTCGAGGTCGCCGACGAGAAGACCGTGCACGGCCTGGCCCCGGACCACAAGGCGCTGGCCGCCCACTCCGAACGCGGCATCATCGCCACCGCGCGGGCGGACGACCCGGCACGCGGCTACGACTACGTCTCCCGCTGCTTCTTCCCGAACGTCGGCATCGACGAGGACCCGGTCACCGGCAGCGCGCACACGGCCCTCGCGCCCTTCTGGTCCGAGCGCCTCGGCCGCACCGACCTCACCGGGCTCCAGGCCTCGCCCCGCTCCGGTCGCGTCCGCACGGAACTGCGCGGCGCACGCACGCTGCTGAGCGGACGCGCGGTGACGGTGATCGAGGGCGAACTGCTGGTCTAGCTGTTCCGTCCGGGGAGGGAGCCGGCTGTTCGGTCCGGGGAGGCGGGGGCGCGGGGAGCCTTCCGCGCTTGCGCGCCCCTCCCCGTCACGCCGTGGGCAGCCAGTCCACCTTCCCGGCCAGCAGCGCGTAACCCACGAAGGCACCGATGTCGAGCAGGGAGTGCGCCACCACCAGCGGGCCCACCCGCCCCCACCGGCGGTACAGGTACACGAACACGACGCCCATCACCATGTTGCCGATGAAGCCGCCGATGCCCTGGTAGAGGTGGTACGAGCCGCGCAGCACCGAACTGGCCGCCAGGGACGCGCCCGGGCTCCAGCCGAGCTGGTCGAGCCGGCGCAGCAGGTACCCGACGACGATGACCTCCTCCAGTACGGAGTTCTGGACCGCCGAGAGGATCAGCACGGGGTACTTCCACCACACGTCCGGCAGCGCCTCGGGCACCACGGTGAGGTTGAAGCCGAGCCCCCGGGCGGCCAGGTAGAAGGCGATGCCGGTGCTGCCGATCACCGCCGCGACGGGGGCCCCGCGGGCCAGGTCGGGCCACGGCCGGGTGCGGTCGAAGCCGAGCGTGCGCAGGCTCCGTCCCTCACGCAGCAGGAAGTGCGCGACGAGGGCGACCGGGACGAGCGCCGTGGTGATCCCGAAGAGCTGCCAGGCCAGATCCAGCCAGGGACGGCCGGGCGCGGCGGAGGCGTTGAGCGTAGCCGCCTGGTCCTTGAGCCCGCCGGGGCGGGTGAGCGAGCCGACGAAGCTGATGAGGGCGGACACCCCGCTGGCGCCGAGCGACAGCGCCAGGACGAGCAGGGTCTCGTCGCGGAGGATGCGTCGCGAGGGACGCTCCTCGGCGACCGGCTCCCCGCGCACTGGTTTCTGAGGGAACGAATCGTCCACCGGGCCCGCCTCCGCCATGCACACCTGCCTCCAGCTGGGACGTCACAGCTTGCCCGATCAGTATGAGGCGGCGTGCGGCGGGGCGGGTCCGGGGTGCCGTGACGGGTCCGGGGTGCCGTGACCTCCGCGCCCCCTTCCCCGCGCGGTCAGCCCAGCCGCGCCGGCTCCGGCAGTCCCACCGGCCAGAGGTGGACGGGGTCGCCCTCGCGCATGAGCTCGCAGTAGCGGCGGGTCGTGGCGGCCAGCGCGGCGTCCCTGGACAGCCCCGCCTCCAGCCCCCGGTGGAAGGTGGCCGCCTGCCACGACGCACCGTTGACCCGGCGCCGGCACCGCTCCTCGATCACGCCGAGGTACAGGTCCCGGTCGGCGGGCTCCACGCCCCACGCGTCCAGCCCGGCCTCGGCGAGCGGCAGCAGCTCCTCCCGTACGAGGACCGCGGCGTCGACCTCCGCGGTGCCGCCCAGCCTCCCCCGCCGGGGCCACTCGAAGCGGGCGTCGATGCCGTGGCGGCACGCGGCCTCGAAGTTGGCGGCGGCGGCCTCGAAGGGGAGCCGGGTCCAGATCGGCCGGGGCTCCTCGGCGAGCGCGCGCACGACACCGTAGTAGAAGGCCGCGTTGGCGATGACGTCGGTGACGGTGGGGCCGGCGGGCAGGACCCGGTTCTCCACGCGCAGGTGGGGGACGCCGTCGGCGATGTCGTAGACGGGGCGGTTCCAGCGGTAGACGGTGCCGTTGTGCAGGACCATCTCGGAGAGCGAGGGCACGCCACCCGCGTCCAGGACCTCCAGCGGGTCCTCGTCGTCACAGATCGGCAGCAGGGCCGGGTAGTAGCGCCGGTTCTCCTCGAACAGGTCGTAGGCGGAGGTCACCCACCGCTCCCCGAACCAGGTGCGGGGCCGGACGCCCTGGGCCTGGAGCTCGGGCGGGCGGGTGTCGGTGGACTGCTGGAACAGCGGCGGCCGCGACTCACGCCACAGCTCGCGCCCGAACAGGAAGGGCGCGTTGGCGCCGACGGCGATCTGCGCGGCGGTGACCGCCTGGGCCGCGTTCCACACGTCCGCGAAGCGGTCCGGGGTGACCTGCAGGTGCAGCTGCACCGAGGTGCACGCGGCCTCCGGTGCGATGGACTTGGACGTGCACGTCAGGCGTTCCACGCCCTCGATGTCGAGGGTGAAGTCCTCGCCGCGGGCGGCGACGATCTGCTCGTTGAGCAGGGCGTAGCGGTCGACGGCGGAGAGGTTCGAGGAGACCAGGTCGTCCCGGTCCAGCGTCGGCAGGATGCCGATCATCGCGATCGCCGCGTCGACCTCGCCGGCCTTGCGGTCCGCATAGGACAGCGAGGTGCGGATCTCCTCCGCGAGGCGGTCGAACACCCGGCCGCCCAGCCGGTGCGGCGCGATGTTGACTTCCAGGTTGAACATGGCGAGTTCCGTCTGGAAGTCACGGCTCGCGATACGTTCGAGGACTTGCGCATTCAACATTTTCGGCATGCCGTCGGCGCCGACGAGATTCAATTCGATCTCCAGCCCCATCAGGTTCTTGGGACGGTCGAACCGCTTCTCCGCCAGGAGCCGCTCCAGTCCCGTCAGGCACCGCTGGAGCTTCTCGCGGTAGCGCTGGCGATCGGACAGGTCGAACTGACCTGCCACGACCTTCTCCCCCATGGAAGCGTCCCTTCTCGGAGCGGTGTTGCGAAGATCCGGCCGCCGGTGGCCGGTCAGGGGGGATGATGCCCCGCCGAAGCGATCGATAACGTCCCCGCAGGGGCCCGGTACCCGCTAGGCTGTGCCGATGTGACCGGTGGCACATTCACGAGGCATGGCACATGGAGCAGTTTCCAGGTCCGTGAACTCGTGAAAAATGCCGATGACAATTGGCCGACCGCTCGGTGAGCATTTCCCGAGGTCAGCGTCGCACACCCGGTACAAAATCCGGAGGATTCCCGCATATCGGCGGCCGAATTCAACCTTGTACGTGTTGCCGGAATCGGCTAGCCGAAACACAGTCTGAACACATGTCGTATAAACTCCGCGGACGAGGCAGAAGACCGGCGCCAACGGTCGATGGATCCTGCCGTCGAGTCTGACGTTCGGCAGCCCTCACCCACTTCTCGGTTTTCCGGACGCCGGCCCCTGCCTCCCAGCCCTCGTGAGCCGACAGCGTCGTCCGCCCCGCTCCGCCCTCGTGCCACCGTGCCTTCGAATGAGAGGCGACCCATCATGCCCCTGCATGTCTTCCCGGCCCCCGCGCCCGCCCTGCGCTCCGTTCTCACCGCCCTCTCCTCTCCCACTGCGGTCCGCGAGGCCCGAACTCCCTCCCTGCTCGGCGCCCAGGGCCCCGTCACTCCCGAACTGCCGCTGCCCGTCCACGTCCTGGACCACATCACGGCGGAGGGCGTGGCGGTGACGCGGCTGACCGGGTGGCGGTTCCTCATCCGCTGCGGCGACCGTGCGGTGGCGGCGGCGGAGACCATGCTGACCCCCGACGGCTGGGCGTTCTCGCACTTCTTCGAGGGTCCCTACGTCGCCTCGACGGAGCTCGCGCTGCGCCAGGCCGAGTCGGTGCCCCAGTCCCACCAGCCGCGCCTGCTGTCGGTCCCGGGGCTGTACATGCTCACGCTCTGGCTGCACGGCGACCGCACCGCGGACGCCGCCGCCGGACACCCCGCGGCCACCGACCTGCTGGTGCCGCTGGCGCCGGCGCCGCCCGGCATCGCGGCCCATCGCCCGCACCGGGTCGCCGAGCTGCTGCCGGTCCTCACGCACCGGGTGACGCCGACCCGGCTGCTGCGCTCCCCCGCCTGACCCACCCCTCGCACACCCGCGCGGACTAGCCCCATCCGGCCATGCCGAACCACCCGAAGTGACAGTGCGGTGGGGATGAACCGTCCGCGCGGGTGATGCGTCATCAACCTGTGAGAAGCGGTGCAGCGAAATCCCTGCGGATCGAGGCCCGTAGGGCAACACTGGGTTCGGACCGACTTGGACAACGGGGGGCGGCCATGAACGACGCTTCACGCCGCGGGACAGACAAGACAGCACACTCACCCGACATCACAGACCGAGAGACCCCACTCATGTGTCAGCACCAGCCACCGTGCCCCTCAGCCGACTCCGCCGACCGGGAATCCGCGCGCCTCGCGGCGCATCACCCGGAGCAGGGTTGGAGCCTGCTGTGCAACGGCGTCGTCCTGTTCGAGGACACCGGTGAGCTCCTGCCGGACGGCCAGGTCATCGCTCCGCACCGCCCTGTCGGCGCGGGCCTGATGACCGCCGCCTGAGCAACGGCCGGGCGGCACTGCTCCGCCCGGCGCACCCCAGGGGCCGGCCCGCAGACCCGTCTGCGAACCGGCCCCCACGCGTGTCCGGGGCCGGTCACTCCCCGTGGTGCCCCGTGTCGTCTCGGTCGGCCCAGCCCTTCGTGGTGAGCCGGCGCACCCATACGGCGCGGCCCGCGCGCGCTTGACGCATCCCTTACGGCCCGACACCCGGGCATCCCGCACGGCCCGGCGGCCGCCCCTGCGTCCACCGTCGCCTCGGGGCGGCCTATCGTGACCGGCATGCAGTCCTACACGATCGGCCAGGCGGCGCGGCTGCTCGGCGTCAGCCCCGACACCGCCCGACGCTGGGCCGACGCGGGCCGGATCACCACCCACCGCGACGAAGCCGGCCGGCGCCTCGTCGACGGACGGGACCTGGCCGCGTTCTCGGTGGACCTCGCCCGCTCGGACGGCACCGGCGACGAGACCCCGTACACCTCGGTCCGCAACGCCTTTCCCGGCATCGTCACCGCGATCAAGCTCGGGGACGTGGCCGCCCAGGTCGAGATCCAGGCGGGCCCGCACCGGCTCGTCTCCCTGCTGACCCGGGAGGCGGTGGAGGAACTCGGTCTGGAGGTGGGCATGGAGGCCACGGCCCGCGTGAAGTCGACGAACGTCCATGTCGACAGGGCCTGACGCGCCACCCGGCCCCGGCCCCGGCCCGGCAGGGTCGTAGCAACGCACATGCGAGGGGTTTCCCCTCACCGCCTCGCTCATGCGATACGACAGGAGACTTCCGCCTCGCAGATGCGGAAGTATGATCGGTGCAACGAGGAGCCCGACACGGCCCGGCACCCGGCCCCGCCCCGTCGTACTCCTGCCTCAGCGGACAGAGGGAGTGGCCCCGTGAAGACCCGTTCCGTGCCCAGGAACCGCCGTGTCCGCCGGACCCTGCGGGCGAGCGGCGCGGGGGCCGCCGTGCTGCTGGCGCTGGGCGCCTGCTCGTCGTCCTCCGGCTCGGACCCGGCCTCGGACTCGGCCGGCTCCGCGTCGTCGTCCGGCGCGAAGGTCTCCGGCCAGGTCACCGTCTTCGCCGCCGCCTCGCTCAAGGAGAGCTTCACGGCGCTCGGCGACAGGTTCGAGAAGCAGCACCCCGGCACCGAGGTCGCCTTCAACTTCGGTGGCAGCGACACCCTCGCCGCCAGCATCACCAGCGGCGCCCCGGCGGACGTGTTCGCCTCGGCCAGCCCGAAGACGATGGCCGTCGTCACCGACGCCGGCGCCGCCGCCTCGACCCCGTCCACCTTCGTGCGCAACGAGCTGGAGATCGCGACCCTGCCGGGGAACCCCGACCGGATCGCCTCCCTGAAGGACCTCACCGCCTCCGGCCTCAAGGTCGTGCTCTGCGACGAGGCCGTGCCGTGCGGCGCCGCGGCGCGGAAGGCGCTGAAGGCGGGCGGTCTCGAGCTCACGCCGGTCTCGTACGAGCAGGACGTCAAGTCCGCGCTCACCAAGATCGAGCTGAAGGAGGCCGACGCCGCCGTCGTCTACAAGACCGATGTGAAGGCGGCCGGTGGCAAGGTGACCGGCGTGCCCTTCCCCGAGGCCGCCCGGGCCGTCAACGACTACCCGATCGTCCTCCTCGACGACGCTCCCAACTCCGTCGCGGGCAAGGCCTTCATCGAGCTGGTGAAGTCCGCCGAGGGGCAGCGGGTGTTGACCGGAGCCGGGTTCCGCACGCCGTGAGGAAGCGCACGACCCGGCCCGCCCCGGCCGAGTCCGTCGGGCGCGACGGCGCGGCCTCCGGCACCGTCGCGGGCGGCCCCGGACGCCCCCGTCGGCACGGACGGACCCGCACGGTACCGGTCCCCCTGCTGCTGCCCGCCCTCGTCGGCCTGGCGTTCCTGCTGCTGCCCCTGGTCGCCCTGCTGGTGCGGGCGCCGTGGCGCAGCCTGCCCGACCAGCTGACCAGCCCCGAGGTGTGGCAGGCCCTGCGGCTGTCCCTGCTGTGCGCCACGTCGGCGACCGCGCTGAGCCTGGTCGTCGGCGTGCCGCTGGCCTGGGTGCTGGCCCGCACCGAGTTCCCCGGGCGCGGCCTCGTCCGCGCGCTGGTGACGCTGCCCCTCGTGCTGCCCCCGGTGGTGGGCGGCGTGGCGCTCCTGCTGGCCTTCGGGCGCAACGGCGTGATCGGGCAGTGGCTGGACGTGTGGTTCGGCATCACCCTGCCGTTCACGACGACGGGCGTCGTCCTCGCGGAGACCTTCGTGGCCCTGCCGTTCCTGGTCATCAGCGTCGAGGGGACCCTGCGCGCCGCCGACCCCCGCTACGAGGAGGCCGCCGCGACGCTCGGCGCCTCCCGTTTCACCGCGTTCCGCCGGGTCACGCTGCCGCTGATCGCGCCGGGCATCGCGGCGGGCGCCGTCCTGGCGTGGGCGCGGGCGCTGGGCGAGTTCGGAGCGACGATCACGTTCGCCGGCAACTTCCCGGGCCGGACCCAGACCATGCCGCTGGCGGTCTACCTCGCGCTGCAGAACGACCCGGCGGCGGCCATCGCCCTCAGTCTGGTGCTCCTGGCCGTCTCCGTCGCCGTACTCGCCGGTCTCCGGGACCGCTGGATGAGGACGGCATGACCGACACCGGGGAACGGGCCACCATGGAACCCACCGGCGGGCAGACGCCCCGCGACGGCCTCGACGCCCGTCTCGTGGTGGACCGCGGCACCTTCCGCCTGGACGTCGCCCTCACCGCCGCGCCCGGCGACGTCGTCGCCCTGCTCGGCCCCAACGGCGCCGGGAAGAGCACCGCCCTGCGCGCCCTCGCCGGCCTGGAACCGCTCACGGACGGCCGTCTGCACCTCGACGGCACCCCGCTCGACCGTACGCCGCCCGAGTCCCGCCCGGTCGGCGTGGTCTTCCAGGACTACCTGCTCTTCCCGAACCTCTCCGCCCTCGACAACGTCGCCTTCGGGCCGCGCTGCGGGGGCGCGAGCAGGGCGCAGGCGCGGGCGCGGGCCACCGTGTGGCTGGAGCGCATGGGGCTGGCCGACCAGGCGGACACCAAGCCGCGGCGTCTGTCCGGTGGCCAGGCCCAGCGCGTCGCTCTCGCCCGCGCCCTGGCCACCAACCCCCGGTTGCTGCTGCTGGACGAGCCTCTCGCGGCGCTGGACGCCCGGACCCGGCTGGAGGTGCGGGCCCAGCTCCGCCGCCATCTGGCCGAGTTCGAAGCCGTCGCCGTACTGGTCACGCACGACCCGCTGGACGCCATGGTGCTGGCCGACCGGCTGGTCGTCGTCGAGGACGGCAGGGTCGTCCAGGAAGGCGGCCCCGCGGACATCGCCCGCCGCCCCCGCACGGACTACATCGCCCGGCTCGTCGGCCTGAACCTCTACCGCGGAACCGCCGACGGCCACACCGTGCGCTTCGACTCCGGCCCCTCCGTCACCACCACCGAGGACCTCTCCGGCCCGGTCTTCGTGGCGTTCCCGCCCGGCGCCGTGACCCTGTACGGGGAGCGCCCCACCGGCTCCAGCGCCCGCAATCTGTGGCGTTGCGAGGTCGCCGGCCTGGAGACGCACGGCGACCAGATCCGCGTGGACCTCACCGGGGAACTCCCGCTCGCCGCGGACCTCACCACGGTCGCCGCGGCCGAGCTGGGCCTCCACCCGGGCGCACCGGTGTGGGCGACGGTCAAGGCGACGCAGACACACGCATACCCGGCGTAGGGCCCTCTCCGGGCTACGTTGCCCCCATGAGCCTGAGCATCCGCAACCAACTCGCCGGCACCGTCACGGCCGTCACCCCGGGCGAGGCCATGGCGACGGTCAGGGTCCGCCTCTCCGGCGGCCAGGACCTCACCGCGGCGATCACCCGCGACGCCGCCGACGAGCTCTCCCTCGCCGCCGGCACCGCCGTCCGCGCCCTGGTGAAGTCCACGGAGATCGCCCTGGCCACCGGCCGCGTCGACGGCCTGTCCATCCGCAACCGGCTGCCCGGGACGGTCACCGCCGTCACCGCCGGCGAGGCGATGGCCTCGGTCCGGGTCGCCGTCGAGGGCGCCGAACTGACCGCCGCGATCACCAGGGAGGCCGCCGACGACCTGTCGCTGTCCGTCGGCGCTCCCGTCGTCGCGCTGGTCAAGTCGACCGAGGTGTCGCTGGCCACCACCTGACACGACGGGAGGCCCCGCCCAGCCCCCCTCGCGGGGCCGGACGGGGCCTCCCCGTCACGGCTCAGTCCTCGTAGGCGTCCAACGGCGGGCAGGAGCAGACCAGGTTCCGGTCACCGAAGGCCTGGTCGATACGGCGCACCGGCGGCCAGTACTTGTCGGCGGCGGACACCCCGGCCGGGAAGACGGCCTCCTCGCGGGAGTACCCGTGGTCCCAGTCGCCGCCCAGCGCACCGGCGGTGTGCGGCGCGCCCCGCAGCGGGTTGTCGTCCGCGGACCAGGCACCGGAGCCGACCTTCTCGATCTCCCCGCGGATGGCGATCATCGCCTCGCAGAAACGGTCCAGCTCGGCGAGGTCCTCGGACTCGGTCGGCTCGATCATCAGCGTCCCGGCCACCGGGAAGGACATCGTCGGCGCGTGGAAGCCGTAGTCGATCAGCCGCTTGGCCACGTCGTCGACGCTGACGCCGGTCGCCTTGGTCAGCGGACGCAGGTCGATGATGCACTCGTGTGCGACCAGCCCGCCCGGCCCGGTGTACAGCACCGGGAAGTGCGGCTCCAGGCGCTTGGCGATGTAGTTGGCGGACAGCACGGCCACCTGCGTGGCGCGCTTGAGCCCTTCGCCGCCCATCAGCCGGACGTACGACCACGAGATCGGCAGGATGCCGGCCGAACCCCACGGCGCCGCCGAGATCGGGCCGACGCCCGTCTGCGGGCCGGCCGCCGGCTGCAACGGGTGGTTGGGCAGGTAGGGCGCCAGGTGCGAGCGTACGGCGACCGGGCCGACGCCGGGACCGCCGCCGCCGTGCGGGATGCAGAAGGTCTTGTGCAGGTTCAGGTGCGAGACGTCGCCGCCGAAGTGGCCCGGCTTGGCGAGGCCGACCAGGGCGTTGAGGTTGGCGCCGTCCACGTAGACCTGGCCGCCGGCGTCGTGCACCCGGGCGCAGATGTCGGCGACGTGCTCCTCGAACACACCGTGCGTGGAGGGGTAGGTGATCATCAGCACCGCCAGCTCGTCGCGGTGCTGCTCGATCTTGGCGCGCAGGTCCTCGACGTCGATCTCGCCGTCCCCGGCGGTCTTCACGACGACGACCTTCATGCCGGCCATCACCGCGCTCGCGGCGTTGGTGCCGTGCGCGGAGGACGGGATCAGGCAGACGGTGCGCTGGTCGTCACCGTTGGCCCGGTGGTAACCGCGTACGGCGAGCAGACCGGCGAACTCGCCCTGGGAGCCCGCGTTCGGCTGGAGGGACACCTTGTCGTACCCGGTGACCTCGGCGAGCCGCTCCTCCAGCTCACGGATGAGGGTCAGGTAGCCCTGCGCCTGCTCGGCGGGCGCGAAGGGGTGCAGCCCGCCGAACTCCGACCAGGTGACCGGCTCCATCTCGGTGGTGGCGTTGAGCTTCATGGTGCAGGAGCCCAGCGGGATCATGCCGCGGTCCAGCGCGTAGTCCCGGTCGGCCAGGCGGCGCAGGTAGCGCAGCATCGCCGTCTCGGAGCGGTGCTGGTGGAAGACGGGGTGGGTGAGGAAGTCGTCCGTGCGCAGCAGCGCCTCGGGCAGCGTCTCCGCGGTCTCCGCGTCCAGCGCCTCGATGTCGCCCTCGACGCCGAAGGCGTTCCACACGCCGCCGACCTGGGCACGCGTGGTGGTCTCGTCGCAGGCGAAGGAGACGTGGTCCGCGTCGACGAGGCGCAGGTTGATGCCGTTCTCGCGGGCGGCGTGGACGATGTCGGCGGCCCGGCCGGGCACCCGCGCGGTGACCGTGTCGAAGTAGGCGCCGTGGACGATCTCGACGCCGCCGGCCGCGAGCCCCGCCGCGATGAGCGAGGCGTACCGGTGGGTGCGCCGCGCGATGGCCCGCAGTCCCTCGGGCCCGTGGTACACGGCGTACATGCCGGCCATGACGGCGAGCAGCACCTGGGCGGTGCAGATGTTGCTGGTGGCCTTCTCGCGGCGGATGTGCTGCTCGCGGGTCTGCAGGGCGAGGCGGTAGGCCCTGTTGCCGTCGGCGTCCACCGAGACACCGACCAGGCGGCCGGGCAGGCTGCGCGCGAACTTCTCGCGCACCGCCATGTAACCGGCGTGCGGACCGCCGAAGCCCATCGGCACGCCGAAGCGCTGGGTGGTGCCGACGGCGATGTCCGCGCCCAGCTCACCGGGCGACGTCAGCAGGGTGAGGGCGAGCAGGTCGGCGGCGACGGTGACGAGCGCGCCGAGTTCGTGCGCCCGGTCGATGACCGGCTTGATGTCGCGGACGGCTCCGGAGGCGCCCGGGTACTGGATGAGGACGCCGTTGATCTCCCGCTCGGCGACCTCGGCCGGGATGCCCTCGCTCAGGTCGGCGACGACGACCTCGACACCGGTCGGTTCGGCGCGGGTCCGTATCACGGCGACGGTCTGCGGCAGCGCGTCGGCGTCGACGAGGAACAGGCCCTTCTTGTTCTTGCCCATGCGCCGGGACAGCGCCATCGCCTCGGCGGCGGCGGTGCCCTCGTCCAGCAGCGAGGCGCCGGAGGTGGGCAGGCCGGTCAGCTCGGCGACCATCGTCTGGAAGTTGAGCAGCGCCTCCAGGCGGCCCTGGCTGATCTCCGGCTGGTACGGGGTGTACGCGGTGTACCAGGCCGGGTTCTCCATGACGTTGCGCAGGATGACCGGGGGCGTGAAGGTGCCGTAGTAGCCGAGTCCGATCATGGAGTCGAGGACCTGGTTGCGGTCGGCGAGCGAACGCAGTTCGGCCAGCACCTCGGCCTCGGAGCGCGCGCCGGGCAGGTCCAGCGCGTCGGCGTTCTTGATCACATCCGGCACCGCGGCGGCCGTCAGCTCGTCGAGCGAACCGTAGCCGACCTGCGCGAGCATCTTGGCCCGGGCCTCGTCGTCGGGGCCGATGTGGCGCTGCTCGAACGGCACTGCCTGTTCGAGCTCGGAGAGCGAAATGCGAGGGGCGGTCATTGCGGAGGCCTCCTGGTCTGACGACCTTCGAGGGGCACCACGGCACGGGTACCCGGACGGCCTCCCCCTCTGTCATCTCGACCTGAGAGCTTCACCGGGGCGGCCCGAAGGCTCCACCCGGCTTTCACCGTCGGTGAGAGCGGACGCCGTCGACACCCGCTCTGCTTTCCAGAGTGACCTCGTCCATGCGGTACGTGAGCCTGAGAGATTCCGGGGAGGATTTGCTCCTTCGGCGCCTCCGGAGGTGTCCGGAGGACTCTCCCGCACGGGGTCAGCAGCCGTTTGCCAGCGTACCAGCGCGCTCGCCGCACGGACCTTCGAGTGGCCGACCCGCCGTATGTGCTCTTTTGTAGTACTTACGGATGATTCGGCGGCTGGTGTGCGACCCCAGTGCGACCAAGTGGAGGGCCCCGTGCGTACTGACATCGACCCCCGGAACCTGATCGGCCGCAAGGCGTTCGACCGCAACGGCACCCGGATCGGCACCGTCGACGAGGTCTACCTCGACGACGCGACCGGCGCCCCGGAGTGGGCGGCCATACGCACCGGCCTGTTCAGCAGGGACGCCTTCGTGCCCCTGGAGCCGAGCGAACTGGTCGAGGGCGCGCTGCGGGTGCCCTTCGAACGGACGCTGATCAAGGAGGCTCCCGACTTCGGTGTCGGCCGCCACCTCTCGCCGGAGCAGGAACTGCAGCTCTACCACCACTACGGACTCGACGTGGCCGCGCCCGCCCCGCTCCCCGACCGCGACTTCGGCAAGCTGGCCGGTCAGGGCAAGGAAGAGAGCTGACGATCCCGCCCCCGGGACCCGTCACCAACCGGGAGCCGGACGCTCGTACCCCGACGCACCGGCGCCCGCCTCCGTCTCCGGGCCCGACTCGGCGGGGGCGGCCCCCGCGTCCCCGGGTCCTCGCGGCACGGCCGGAACCAGCGGCAGCGGATCCGCCGGCGTCAGATCCGGATCGTCCACCGGGAAGGTCCGTACCCGTCCGACCTGCGAGTACGGCGTTTCGAACCGCACGGTGACCCGCCCCAGTCCGCTGCCCTGCACCCACCCGTGCCCGTACTCCCTGTGCCGCACGTCGTGCCCCGGCGGCCACCGTCGCTCGGTGGGCGCCGGCGCGTGTCTCTCCTCGGCGGGCTCGGGCTCCTCGGCGAGTTCGCCGGAGCGGTCCCCGGCCGCCTGCGCGAACAGGTCCTCCTGCGTGTAGTCGGCCAGCCCGCTGACGCCGACCCCCAGCAGCCGTACACCGCCCGTGGTGTCCACCGAGTCCAGCAGCCGGGCCGCCGCCTCGCGCACCACCGCCGGATCGTCCGTGGGCCCGCGCAGGGTCTCGGACCGCGTCAGCGTGGAGAAGTCGAACCTGCGCACCTTGAGCACGATCGTCCGCCCGGAGAGCCCCGACCCGCGAAGCCGCCGCACACACCGCTCCGCCAGCCGTCCCACCTCCACACCGACCCGCACCCGGTCGTGGATGTCCACGTCGTAGGTGTCCTCGACCGACACCGACTTCGTCTCCCGCTCCGACACCACCGGCCGGTCGTCGCGGGCCAGGGCCATGGCGTACAGAGCGTGCCCGTGCGCCTTGCCCAGCAGCCGTACGAGCTCGTCCTCACCCGCCTCCGCCAGCTCGCCGACCGTGGTGATCCCGGCGCGCCGCAGGTGGTCGCCGGTCGCCGGCCCCACCCCGGGCAGCGTGCGCACGGACATCGGCTCCAGCATGGCCCGCTCCGTGCCCGGCCGGATCAGGACCAGGCCGTCCGGCTTGGCCTCCTCCGAGGCGATCTTGGCCAGCATCTTGGAAGCCGCGAGTCCCACCGATCCGGTGAGGCCGGTGAAGGCGCGGATGTCCGTGCGCAGCCGCGCACCGGCCAGCCGCGCCGACGCCGCGTCCCAGGCCGCCCCACCGGCCTCCAGGTCCACGAACGCCTCGTCCAGGCTCAGCGGCTCCACGAGGGGCGACAGCGCCCGCAGCAGCCGCATCACCTGCTCGCTGATCGACCGGTAGAGCTCGAAGCGCGGCACGAGGTACGCGGCGTGGGGCGCCAGCCGCCGGGCCTGGCCCATGGGCATCGCCGAGTGCACGCCGAAGACCCGCGCCTCGTACGAGCAGGTGGCGACCACCCCGCGCGGCCCCAGACCGCCCACGACCACGGCCTTCCCGCGCAGGCTCGGCTTGGACGCCTGCTCCACCGAGGCGAAGAAGGCGTCCATGTCGAGATGCAGGATCGTGGGCGCGGTTCTCACCCCTCCGATGCTGCCCTACGCCACTGACAACGCCGCGGGCGGTGTTCAGACCGCCCGGTTGCGACGCCGCGCCAGCTCGTCCGCCGGATTGTGCCCGACCAGGGTCTCCCCCGTGTCGACGCGCTCCCCGTGCAGCTGCGACAGCGCGCTCTCGACGTCCCGCCACACCACGCCCACGGCGATGCCGAAGATGCCCTGGCCGCCCTGGAGCAGGGCGTGCACCTCGTCGGGCGACGTGCACTCGTGGACCGTGGCGCCGTCACTCATCAGCGTCATCCGCTCCAGGTCCTGGAAGCCGCGCTCCCTGAGGTGCTGGACCGCGGTGCGGATGTTCTGCAGTGACACCCCGGTGTCGAGGAAGCGCTTGACGATCTTCAGCACGACGACGTCGCGGAAGCTGTACAGACGCTGTGTCCCCGAACCGTGCGCGGGCCGCACGCTGGGCTCGACGAGACCCGTGCGGGCCCAGTAGTCGAGCTGCCGGTAGGTGATTCCGGCGGCCGCGCAGGCCGTGGGCCCGCGGTAGCCGATCTGCTCGGACGCCATGGACGTCGCCCCTCCGCTGCTCGGCACGGCAGCCGGCCGCTGCGGAGCCGGGTCGGCCGCGCCACCCTGCTGGGGATACCCCCCGCTCGCGCGGAGCCGAGAGCTCGGGGGAGGGTACGGTCCACTCTCCCCGAGGCTGTGCCCGGGGCCACCCCCAGCCGTACCGTCGCCGCTGATTCTCACGCCGACCTCCGTCCTTGACCTGCCTCCTCGAAGGTAGGCAGTCACCAAGGGTGCGTCAACGATCGCCACACTCGGCACGCCGAGTGATAATCACCCTAAGAGTGGTTTCGCGTGCCCCAACACGGGGAATGGCTAGCCGAATGTGCCTGGAAGGGGCCGTACAGCACCGCGCTCCACCTCCGCCTCGCCCGGCTCACTGGTTGCTGGTCCCGAAGTCCTCCGGGGAGATCTGGTCGAGGAACTCGCGGAACTTCTCGACCTCGTCCTCCTGCTCGTCCGGGATGGCGATGCCGGCGTCGTCGAGCACCGCGTCGCTTCCGTAGATCGGCGTTCCGGTGCGCAGGGCGAGCGCTATGGCGTCGGACGGCCTGGCGCTCACCTCGACACCGCTGGCGAAGACCAGCTCGGCGTAGAAGACCCCGTCCCGCAGGTCCGTGATGCGCACTTCCGTGAGCTCCTGGCCGACTGCTTCCAGCACGTCCTTGAACAGGTCGTGGGTCAGCGGCCGCGCGGGGGACATCCCCTGCTGGGCGAAGGCGATCGCCGTCGCCTCCCCCGGCCCGATCCAGATGGGAAGGAAACGGTCGCCTCCCACCTCGCGCAGCAGCACGATCGGTTGGTTGGAGGGCATCTCGACCCGGACACCTACGACATCGAGCTCGTTCACACAGCAACCCTAGGCCGTGCTCGGGACCTTTGGGTAGTCGGGCCGGGATCGGGCGGGTGATCCGGCTCTCGGAGTACGTCCGTTTCAGGGCAGCCGCACGCCGAGGGCGGTCTGCACCAGCGCCGCGTGCAGCTTCACCGCCAGTCCCGCCAGCTCCTTGGTGCGGGCTTCCGCGTGTGCCCTGGTCTGGGGGTTGCGGTGACGCCTCAGCGGCGCGACCACCTGGTCGACGAGGCCCGCCTCGCGGTCGGCGGCGGCCTTCATGACGCGCAGGTGGCGCGGCTCGATCCCGAACCTTCCCAGTTCGACCACTAGCGACGCCACGGTGGCCGCCTCGGCGTCGTAGGCCCCGTCGGCCAGGGGAGCGACGAGTCCGTACGACTCCCACTCCTTCAGCTCCTGCTCGCCGATTCCGGCCGCGACGAGCAGCTCGTCCCGGCCGATCCTGGCGGCCGTGGGTCCGTCGGCCTGCTCCGGTCGGGCCTCTGCGTCCCGCTGCCTGCCCAGTGACGGCAGGGGCACGGCCTCGCCCCGCTCCATGGCGTCCAGATGCTCGCGGATCACCTTCAGCGGCAGGTAGTGGTCGCGCTGCATGCGCAGCACCTGCCCCAGGCGCTCGACGTCGTGCGCGCTGAACTTGCGGTACCCGGCCGGCGTCCGCCGCGGCTCGACGAGCCCTTCGGACTCCAGGAACCGGATCTTGGAGATGGTGATGTCGGGAAACTCGTCACGCAGCGCGTTCAGCACCGTGCCGATGCTCATCAGCCCACTGTCCGCGGCGGCGGCGCCGTGCCCGGCACCGCCGCTCGGTGTATGAAGCATGGACCTTCCCTGGGGGTTCCCCGGGTGGAGGCCCGGGGGCGGGTCAGTAACCCCGCTGGCTCGCGTAGAAGACCAGCCGGTACTTGCCGATCTGCACCTCGTCGCCGTTCGACAGGGCGACCTGGTCGATGCGCTCGCGGTTGACGTACGTGCCGTTCAGGCTGCCGACGTCGGCCACCGTGAACGAACCGTCCGGACTGCGGCGGAACTCGACGTGGCGGCGGGAGACCGTCACGTCGTCCAGGAAGATGTCGCTCTGCGGGTGGCGCCCGGCGGTGGTCAGCTCGCCGTCCAGCAGGAAGCGGCTGCCCGAGTTCGGGCCACGGCGCACCACCAGGAGCGCGGAGCCCAGCGGCAGCGCGTCGACGGCGGCCTGCGCCTCGGGCGAGAGAGCCGGGACCGCGGTCTGGCCGGTGACCTCGGCGTCGTACGCCTCCAGGCCGGAGATGGAGATCGTGGAGGTCGTCTCGGACGCACGCTCCGGGACCGCTCCGGCACGCAGCGGCGCACCGCAGTTGGAGCAGAAGCGGCTGTTCTCCGCGTTGCGGTTACCGCACCTCGTGCACACCAGGGCCGACATGGACGGATCCTCCTGCCGCGGCTGCCCCGCCGGGGCGTTCGACGCGTACGGGCCCGGGGGAAACCCTCCACCCGTACCTGAGGTCGACGGTTGTCCGAAACCTATGCCGCCGGACTGTGCAGGGTCAACAGACGGCGCGCCCTGACCACCCGAAATGTCCCCGCCCGGACCCACCTGGTCCCGGAACATCGGGCGTCGGCCCTCCGCGTCGGGCTGTGCGCGATGGCGCGCGGTCGCGTTGTCGCTGCCCTCTCGCGCGCTCTTGCCGAACAACTTCGCAAACAACTTCACGGGCGATTCCCCTTGACCGAAACAGACCCGCCCGTGGGGCAGGACGAACCCTGACTGAACCTACTGGCCGACCCGGACACCTTCACAACGTCCGTCTCCACCGGACAGTTTCCACCACGCACCACCCAATCGGTGCGCCGACCCCCCGCAACCTCATGCCCTGGCCGGACGTCCCCCATGCACCGCCGGTTCACTGGGAGGACGACCGAGCGTAGTCAGGCCGCTCCGCCGCTCGCAAGGCGTCCACGACGATCTTGCCCGACCGCTCAACAGTAACGGTGGCCTGTTCCTTCTCCAGAGTCTGCACCACTCCTCCAGGAATGTTGAGAGCCGGTTCGAGGTCCTGCGGCTTGCCGATGACCTGGAAACGATAGGGCGCGTTGATCTTGTTCCCGTCGACGCTCACGGACTTGCCGGCGTCCGTGAGGTACGTTCCGGCGACGACCCGCACACCGTTCACCTGGATCGCCTCGGCGCCCGCCGCACGCAGTTCCTGCACCGCGTCGAGCAGCATGTCCGCCTCGACCATCCCCTTCGTGTCCTGGATCGTCACCGTGATGCCGGGCCCCTGCGCGGCCACGGTGCCCGCGAGGACACCGAGTTGCCGCTCCTTCTCGAGCGTCTGCTTGCGGGCCTCCTCGGCCTGGTCGGAGCTGTTCTCCAGCTCGTCGCGCTGCTTCTCGAGGCCCTGCTTCTCGTCTTCAAGACGCTGAGTACGGTCGTCGAGTTCATCGAGGATGCGGACCAGATCCTCCTGCCGCGCGCCTCGCAGCGCGCTGTCCCCGTCGCTGTTCGACGCCACCTGGACGGCGAGGCCGAAGCCCAGTCCGAACAACAGCAGCGCGACGATGAGTTGGGCCCGGGTGAGACGCGGCGGCCACAGCCCCTTGACCAGCCGCTGCCTGCCGGTCAGCCCCGCCCTCGGCTCGTGCTGCCGTTCCGCCGGCGGCCCCTCCGAAGCGTCACCGGCCGCCGGGGCCTGCTCGGGCCTCTGCGACGGCGGTACCTCGTCGGGCAGCTCTCTGCGCAACCTGTTCGCATTCCGCTCGTCGTGGTCGCTCATCGGCCTCACGCCCGGAAGACGTGGCGGCGGATGGCCGCGGCGTTGGAGAAGATACGGATGCCGAGGACGACGACGACCCCGGTCGACAGTTGGGCACCCACGCCCAGCTTGTCGCCCAGGAAGACGATCAGCGCGGCCACCACCACGTTCGACAGGAACGACACCACGAAGACCTTGTCGTCGAAGATGCCGTCGAGCATGGCCCGCAGCCCGCCGAACACGGCGTCCAGCGCCGCCACGACGGCGATCGGCAGGTAGGGCTCGACGGCAGCCGGCACCTCCGGCCGGACCAACAGGCCGGCCACGACTCCCACGACGAGGCCCAGTACGGCGATCACGATGTGCCCTTCTCGGTTATCGGCTGTGCTGTACGTACGATCAGGCTCGGCGCGGCGGGCAGCTTGAGGTCGTCCGCGGCGGAGATGGCCGTCCGGATGCCGTAGTTCTCCTGCAGGGCATGCAAGTAGAGCCCGTCGGCGCTGTCCTGGAACCGGGTGCTGAGCCGCTCGCCGTCCCCCACTGCGAGCACCGTGTACGGCGGCACGAGCGGCCGGTTGTCGACCAGTATCGCGTCACCGGCGGCCCTGATCGCCGACAGAGCGGTCAGGCGCTGCCCGTTGATGGACACGGCCTCGGCCCCCGACTCCCAGAGCCCGTTGACGACGCGCTGCATGTCCCGGTCCCGCACCCGGCCGGTGTCGGAGAACCCGGAGGTACCGCGCGGCTGCCCGTCGCCGCCCGTGTCCGCCTCCTTGGCGTCGTCCACGACGAGTTTCACCCCGGGGCCGTGCACCTCCACCGCACCCGACAGGACGCCCATCAGGTCGGAGCGGCCGCCGTCGCCGTTCTTCTCGAGCGCCTCGCGCTGCCGTGCGCTCACGTCGTCACGCAGGGTGTCGACGCTCTCCTCGAGTCTGTCGGCCGCCGAGGTCTCTCCCTCTATGCGGTCGATGAGCTCTTCGCGTTCCTTCGCGACCGCGGGAGCGGCCACCCGTGCCTGAGCGGCACCGACCGTCACGACCAGGGCCGCCAGTACCAGCCCGGCGGCGAGTCCGAGCTTGGCCCGGAGGGTCCTCGGCATACCGCCGCTGCCGTCGGCCTTCTTCCGCGCGGCGGCTTCGGCGTATCCGTCGTCGAGGCTGTGGTCCATGACGTTGGTGATCAACGACATGGAGGCGTCCGGGCGTGCGGGCCGCGTGGGTGTGCTCCGAACGGGGGGTTGCTGCGGCATGCCGCACATCGTCGCACGCCACCGCCACTACCTCCGAATGGCCCCACCGGCGTGCCGGACAGGCCCCCTTGGGGACACTTGTCCGGCACGCACGCGTGCGGCCCGTACTACCGGCCCGCGCTGTCCACCACCGCGGACCACTCGTCGAGGAGCGCCTGTGCGGAGGCGTCGTCGGGGCCCTCGGCCCACAGGTGGGTGACCGCCTCGGCCGGGTCGGGCAGCACCATGACCCAGCGCCCGTCGGTCTCCACCACGCGCACACCGTCCGTGGTGTCCACGAACCGGTCTCCGGCCGCTTCGACGACGCGCCGCATGACCAGGCCCTTGACGGCCCAGGGGGTCGCCAGATCGCGCTTGAGGACGTGCGCCCGCGGAATCCGCGCGTCGATCTGGCTCAGCGTGAGCTGCGTGCGGGCCACCAGCCCGATGAGCCGCACGAAGGCCGCCGTACCGTCGTAGACGCTGCTGAACTCCGGGACGATGAAGCCGCCCTTGCCGTCACCACCGAAGATCGCGCCTTCCTCGCCGCCGACCCGCGTCAGGTCGTCGGGCGAGGTGGTCGTCCACTCGACCTGGGTCCCGTGGTACGCCGCCACCTGCTCGGCGATCCTCGTGGTGGTCACCGGCAGCGCGACCCGCCCGCTGCGCCGCTCGGCGGCGATCAGGTCGAGCATCACCAGCAGCGCCCGGTCGTCCTCGATGATCCGGCCCTTCTCGTCGACGAGCGACAGCCGCTCACCGACGGGGTCGAACCGCACACCGAACGCGGCGCGGGAGGAGGCGACGATCTCCCCGAGGCGTACCAGCCCCGAGCGACGCATGTCGGCCGACTCGGTCGGCCGGGACTCGTCGAGACCGGGGTTGATGGTCAGCGAGTCGACGCCCAGCTTCCCGAGCAGGCTCGGCAGGACCAGCCCCGAGCTGCCGTTGGAGGCGTCGACGACCACCTTGAGCCCGGACTCCGCGATCCCCGTGATGTCGACGTTGCGCAGCAGCGACCCGGTGTACGAGTCGAAGACGCTGGACGGGAAGTGCAGGTCCCCGATCTCGCCCGGGAACGCCCGCCGGTACTCCTGCCGCGCGAAGACCCGGTCGAGCTTGCGCTGGCTTCCCTGCGACAGGTCGGCGCCCTGCCCGTCGAAGAACATGATGTCGACGGAGTCCGGCACCCCTGGGGTGGTCCGGATCATGATGCCGCCGGCGCTGCCTCGCGCGGTCTGCTGCCGCGCCACCGGCAGCGGTACGTTCTCCAGGTCCCGTACGTCGATGGCGCTGGCCTGCAGGGCGGAGATCACCGCCCGCTTCAGCGCACGGGCACCACGGGAGTGGTCACGGGCCGTGGTGACGGTGGAGCCCTTCTTCAGCGTGGTCGCGTAGGCGCCGGCCAGCCGTACGGCCAGCTCGGGCGTGATCTCCACGTTCAGGATGCCGGACACCCCGCGAGCGCCGAAGAGGTGCGCCTGGCCCCGGGACTCCCAGATGACGGACGTGTTGACGAAGGCGCCGGCCTCGATGGTCTTGAACGGGTAGACCCGCACGTTGCCCTGGATGATCGATTCTTCGCCGACCAGGCACTCGTCGCCGATGACCGCGCCGTCCTCGATCCGCGCGGCCCGCATGATGTCGGTGTTCTTGCCGACCACGCAGCCCCGCAGATTGCTGTGGGGACCGACGTACACGTTGTCGTGAACGACCGCCTTGTGCATGAAGGCGCCGCTCTTGACGACGACGTTGGAGCCGACGACCGTGTGTTCGCGGATTTCGGCGCCGGCCTCGACCTTGGCGTAGTCACCGATGTACAGGGGTCCCCGGAGCACGGCGTCGGGGTGGACCTCGGCACCTTCGGCGACCCATACGCCGGGGGAGATCTCGAAGCCGTCGATGTCGACGTCGACCTTGCGTTCCAGAACGTCGGCCTGGGCCTTCACGTAGCTCTCGTGGGTGCCGACGTCCTCCCAGTAGCCCTCGGCGATGTAGCCGTAGACGGGCTTGCCTTCCTTCATCAGCTGCGGGAAGACGTCACCGGACCAGTCCACGGGCACATCGGGGTCGACGTAGTCGAAGACCTCGGGCTCCATGACGTAGATGCCGGTGTTGACGGTGTCGGAGAAGACCTGGCCCCAGGTCGGCTTCTCCAGGAAGCGCTCGACCTTGCCCTCTTCGTCGACGATGGTGATGCCGAATTCGAGGGGGTTGGGCACGCGTGTCAGACACACGGTGACGAGCGCGCCCTTTTCCTTGTGGAAATTGATCAGGTCGGTGAGGTCGAAGTCGGTCAGGGCGTCGCCGGAAATGACGAGGAAGGCATCGTCCTTCAACGCCTCCTCGGCGTTCTTGACGCTTCCGGCGGTACCGAGTGGCTTCTCCTCATTGGCATAGGTGAGCTCCATTCCGAGCTCCTCGCCGTCACCGAAGTAGTTCTTGACCAGCGAGGCCAGGAACTGGACGGTGACGACGGTCTCGTTCAGCCCATGCCTTTTCAGCAGCCGCAGAACATGCTCCATGATCGGCCGGTTGGCCACCGGCAGGAGCGGCTTGGGCATGCTCGAGGTCATGGGACGAAGGCGTGTGCCTTCGCCTCCAGCCATCACGACGGCCTTCATGTCGGAAGCGTCCTCCTCTAAGACGACGGATTGACCGACTTCCCCCGTCCAGAGTCCCGCACTTTGGCAGAGCGGGCCATCCGGCCGTCGGGGCCGCACATTGAGTGAACGAGTCAGTCGGTCGTGGTGTCCGCACGAACCAAGCGGCGGACCTGCACCACATAGAGAACACCTGCCCACCAGTACAGGGTTGTACCCCATCCGGCGAACGCCCATCCGAAAACAGCAGCGAGTGACGCGATCCATCCACTTGCGTCACTGAGCAGCAGCAAGGGGAAGGCGTACATGAGGTTGAAGGTGGCGGCCTTCCCCAGGAAGTTCACCTGGGGCGGCGGATAGCCGTGGCGCCGGAGGATCGCCACCATCACGAGCAGAACGGCCTCGCGCGCCAGCAGGACGAGGGTCAGCCAGAGCGGAAGGATCTCCCGCCAGGTGAGGCCCACCAGGGTGGAGAGGATGTACAGCCGGTCGGCCGCGGGGTCCAGGAGCCGGCCGAGGCTGCTGATCTGGTTCCAGCGCCGCGCGAGCTTTCCGTCCAGGTAGTCACTGATCCCGCTGAGCGCCAGCACCAACAGCGCCCAGCCGTCGCTCTTGGGGCCGCCGAACTCGGGCCTGAGGATGAGCCACAGGAAGAGCGGCACGCCGGCGAGGCGGGCCATGCTCAGGATGTTCGGGATGGTGAGGACCCGGTCGGTCTGCACGCGGGTCTCCTGGACCTCCACGCGGGGGCCTCCTGGGGTGAAACGAGCCAATGATGCCCCCTGACCTTACCTCAACGCAAAAAAGCTCTGGCTCTCGGGCTGCATGCCCAAGAGCCAGAGCTCTAAGAGGAGTTCGGCGGCGTCCTACTCTCCCACAGGGTCCCCCCTGCAGTACCATCGGCGCTGTAAGGCTTAGCTTCCGGGTTCGGAATGTAACCGGGCGTTTCCCTAACGCTATGACCACCGAAACACTATGAAACTGACAACCGCACCATGTGTGGCACATGGGGTTGTTCGTGGTTTCAGAACCAACACAGTGGACGCGAGCAACTGAGGACAAGCCCTCGGCCTATTAGTACCGGTCACCTCCACACCTTGCGGTGCTTCCAGATCCGGCCTATCAACCCAGTCGTCTACTGGGAGCCTTAACCCCTCAAGGGGGTGGGAGTCCTCATCTCGAAGCAGGCTTCCCGCTTAGATGCTTTCAGCGGTTATCCCTCCCGAACGTAGCCAACCAGCCATGCCCTTGGCAGGACAACTGGCACACCAGAGGTTCGTCCGTCCCGGTCCTCTCGTACTAGGGACAGCCCTTCTCAAGACTCCTACGCGCACAGCGGATAGGGACCGAACTGTCTCACGACGTTCTAAACCCAGCTCGCGTACCGCTTTAATGGGCGAACAGCCCAACCCTTGGGACCGACTCCAGCCCCAGGATGCGACGAGCCGACATCGAGGTGCCAAACCATCCCGTCGATATGGACTCTTGGGGAAGATCAGCCTGTTATCCCCGGGGTACCTTTTATCCGTTGAGCGACGGCGCTTCCACAAGCCACCGCCGGATCACTAGTCCCGACTTTCGTCCCTGCTCGACCCGTCGGTCTCACAGTCAAGCTCCCTTGTGCACTTACACTCAACACCTGATTGCCAACCAGGCTGAGGGAACCTTTGGGCGCCTCCGTTACTCTTTAGGAGGCAACCGCCCCAGTTAAACTACCCATCAGACACTGTCCCTGATCCGGATCACGGACCCAGGTTAGACATCCAGCACGACCAGACTGGTATTTCAACGACGACTCCACCCACACTGGCGTGCGAGCTTCAAAGTCTCCCAGCTATCCTACACAAGCCGAACCGAACACCAATATCAAACTGTAGTAAAGGTCCCGGGGTCTTTCCGTCCTGCTGCGCGAAACGAGCATCTTTACTCGTAGTGCAATTTCACCGGGCCTATGGTTGAGACAGTCGAGAAGTCGTTACGCCATTCGTGCAGGTCGGAACTTACCCGACAAGGAATTTCGCTACCTTAGGATGGTTATAGTTACCACCGCCGTTTACTGGCGCTTAAGTTCTCAGCTTCGCCCCACCGAAATGGAGCTAACCGGTCCCCTTAACGTTCCAGCACCGGGCAGGCGTCAGTCCGTATACATCGCCTTACGGCTTCGCACGGACCTGTGTTTTTAGTAAACAGTCGCTTCTCGCTGGTCTCTGCGGCCACCCCCAGCTCAGACCGTAAAGATCATCACCAGGTGTGGCCCCCCTTCTCCCGAAGTTACGGGGGCATTTTGCCGAGTTCCTTAACCATAGTTCACCCGAACGCCTCGGTATTCTCTACCTGACCACCTGAGTCGGTTTAGGGTACGGGCCGCCATGAAACTCGCTAGAGGCTTTTCTCGACAGCATAGGATCATCCACTTCACCACAATCGGCTCGGCATCAGGTCTCAGACTATTGCCAGGCGGATTTACCTACCTGACGTCCTACACCCTTACCCCGGGACAACCACCGCCCGGGATGGACTACCTTCCTGCGTCACCCCATCACTCACCTACTAACCGCTTGGTTCGGCGGCTCCACCACTCCCCTCAACTCCGAAGAGATCAGGGCGGCTTCACGGCCTTAGCATCACGATGCTCGATGTTTGACGCTTCACAGCGGGTACCGGAATATCAACCGGTTATCCATCGACTACGCCTGTCGGCCTCGCCTTAGGTCCCGACTTACCCTGGGCAGATCAGCTTGACCCAGGAACCCTTAGTCAATCGGCGCAAACGTTTCTCACGTTTGTATCGCTACTCATGCCTGCATTCTCACTCGTGAACCGTCCACAACTCGCTTCCGCGGCTGCTTCACCCGGCACACGACGCTCCCCTACCCATCCATACAGGCGTTGGCCCTATTGTATGAATGACACGACTTCGGCGGTACGCTTGAGCCCCGCTACATTGTCGGCGCGGAATCACTAGACCAGTGAGCTATTACGCACTCTTTCAAGGGTGGCTGCTTCTAAGCCAACCTCCTGGTTGTCTGTGCGACTCCACATCCTTTCCCACTTAGCGTACGCTTAGGGGCCTTAGTCGATGCTCTGGGCTGTTTCCCTCTCGACCATGGAGCTTATCCCCCACAGTCTCACTGCCGCGCTCTCACTTACCGGCATTCGGAGTTTGGCTAAGGTCAGTAACCCGGTAGGGCCCATCGCCTATCCAGTGCTCTACCTCCGGCAAGAAACACACGACGCTGCACCTAAATGCATTTCGGGGAGAACCAGCTATCACGGAGTTTGATTGGCCTTTCACCCCTAACCACAGGTCATCCCCCAGGTTTTCAACCCTGGTGGGTTCGGTCCTCCACGAAGTCTTACCTCCGCTTCAACCTGCCCATGGCTAGATCACTCCGCTTCGGGTCTTGAGCGTGCTACTGAAACGCCCTATTCGGACTCGCTTTCGCTACGGCTTCCCCACTCGGGTTAACCTCGCAACACACCGCAAACTCGCAGGCTCATTCTTCAAAAGGCACGCAGTCACGAGACACCAAGCAAGCTTGATGTCCGACGCTCCCACGGCTTGTAGGCACACGGTTTCAGGTACTATTTCACTCCGCTCCCGCGGTACTTTTCACCATTCCCTCACGGTACTATCCGCTATCGGTCACCAGGGAATATTTAGGCTTAGCGGGTGGTCCCGCC